>NZ_JBCDNA010000002.1:178918-1022838 GCF_038433205.1 Lutimonas vermicola | reverse complement strand
AAACGGCAATCGCATTGGCTCCTGATCGACTTCCGCAGAGCGTAAGGTCCATTCCTTCAACATACTCAGCTTCCTTGGTGAGCACGTTTTCTATAAGGCCTTTTCGGCTTAAATAGACTCCTGTCCCATAAGGAGCCTGCAACATTTTATGGGCATCGATGGTAATGGACGAAACCTTTGGATTGCTAAAGTTTATTTTTGACTTCAGGTTGCTAAACGGATAAATAAAACCTCCGTACGCACCATCAATATGTAATTTATATTCAAGGTTTAGCCCTTCGAGCAGCTCCGTATACACATCAGGATCATCCACTGAACCAAACATGGTTGTGGCCATATTGGCAATAACGATAAAATATTTTTTCCCATTGGCAATGGCCCCGTTGACCACGCCTTCTAAAGCAACAGGATCAATTTCCCTGTTTTCAAAGTTTACAGGGATACTAAGAAGGTCCAGACTTAGCAGGTTGGAGGCCTTGGGTATAGAATAATGTGTGTCTTCTGAAGCCAGAATTACTATCTCATTATTTTTGGCGCTAAAATGATTATTGAAGTAGTTTCTAAAGACCCATATGGCTTGGATATTTGCCTCAGTACCGCCAGGAGCAATATATCCATCGAATTGCTCGTCTTCCATCTTAAAGAAATCAACTGCTAAAACCCTTAATACTTCTCGCTCAATTTCCTGAGTTCCCTTAAAGGCACTCTCAGATGAACCAAAAGTATGACACCCTATGTGATTTGGATTGGCTACATAGGTTTTGAGCGTTGGTGCATCCTTTAAAAAAGGAGCATCACTGTAAAATACCTTGTCGTCTAATTTAGAGGCAGGATAACCCAGGGAAGTGTCATTCTCAAAATCAACATTTTCTTTCAGGGCGTTTTCAATTCTCAATTGTAATGTATGATGGGTAAGTTTTTTCCAATATTTCATTTCCTTGTATTTTAAAAACGTATTTTTATGATCTGTTTTGGATGTGTAAAAATACGAATATTGCCTGTATAAAGCCATGATAAACAGGGCTTCTGGAGGCGAATTAAAATTTTATTAAAATCGTAAAGATTTAAAATTAAATTGTTCAATTGTAGTTTTTGACTGAGCTTAACTGTGATAAATCAAAGATTTTGATTTATTTTATACGGAAATCCAAATGAACTTTCAACAAGTTTTCGAAAAAGAAGAGACTGTGTTGACAAGGATATTGTTTTTGAGCACTGAACTCATGGATATATAGGATCCAAATGACCATTAAAAGACCCCTAATTGGAATTAGAAGTTCAAATAAAATCCCTGCCTGATTCACCTGGAGTGTACCAATACTTTGACCGGGACGAGAAACTCTTATACATAGGCAAGGCCAAGAACCTGAAAAAAAGGGTGGCATCATATTTTACAAAGCATCATGAAAACGGGAAGACCAGGGTGTTAGTAAAGAAGATTGCTCAGATAAAGCACATCGTTGTAGAAACAGAGACAGATGCCCTTTTACTTGAGAATAACCTGATAAAGAAGTATCAACCCCGTTATAATGTGCTTTTGAAAGATGATAAGACCTACCCATGGATCTGCATTAAAAAGGAAGCTTTTCCCAGAGTGTTTCAAACAAGAAATGTTTGGAAGGACGGTTCGGAGTATTATGGCCCATACACATCAGTAAAAACAGTTAGGGCACTGTTATCTTTGATAAAGGAATTATATCCATTGAGGAGCTGCGCTTATAACCTCTCTCCTGAGAACATTCAAAATGAAAAGTACAAGGTCTGTTTGGAATATCATATCAAGAATTGCAAAGGAGCCTGTGAGGGGCTGCAATCAGAAGAAGATTACGATCAGGACATCAAAGAGATCAGGAATATCATCAAAGGTCAATTTCGATCCTCTTTAAAGCGATTTGAACAGTTAATGCTCGATTTTTCAGAACGGGCCGAATATGAAGAAGCTCAGAAAATCAAAGATAAGATAGAATTGTTGTCTAACTATCAGGCCAAATCTACAGTGGTAAACCCTTCAATCACAAATGTTGATGTGTTTAGTATTGTATCAGACGAGTCTTTTGCCTACGTGAACTTCCTCAAGATCGTGAACGGAGCAATCATCCAGTCACATACCGTAGAGATCAAAAAGAAACTGGATGAAGATGACAAGTCATTACTGGAATTGGCCATCATTGAAATACGAGAACGGTTCCATTCTTTATCTCCTGAAATATTCACGCCAATGTCGATTGATATGGGCGACCTGGTTAAAGTAACGGTGCCGAAACAAGGAGATAAAAAACGCATTGTTGAATTATCTATTCGCAATGCCAAATATTTCAGGCAGGAACGATTTAAGCAAATTCAGATCATTGATCCCGACAGGCATACAAAAAGGATAATGGCCCAAATGCAAAAAGACCTGAGGCTCAAACAAGAACCCCGGCACATTGAATGTTTTGACAACTCCAATATACAGGGTAGTCATCCTGTGGCAGCATGCGTGGTATTTAAAAATGGGAAACCCGACAAAAAGGAATACCGTCACTTTAATATTAAAACTGTTGATGGGCCTGATGATTACGCCTCTATGGAAGAAGTCGTTCACAGAAGGTACAAGAGGCTTTTACAGGAAGAAAGGGACCTCCCTCAACTTATTGTCATTGACGGAGGTAAGGGTCAGCTGTCTTCAGCCTTGAAAAGTCTTGAGGTGTTGGGTTTAAGAGGTAAAATTGCCATTATAGGTATTGCCAAACGACTCGAAGAAATCTATTATCCGGGTGATTCCATTCCGTTGTACCTTGATAAAAAATCGGAATCCCTTAAAATCATTCAACAATTGCGAAACGAGGCACATAGGTTTGGTATTGCACATCATCGAAATAAACGGAGCAAGGGAGCTATCAACAGTGAGCTTTCTAACATCGATGGAATTGGAGAAAAAACCATTTTAACCTTGTTAAAAAAATTTAAGTCAATTAAAAGGATAAAAACTGCAACCTTTGAAGAATTAGAGCAACTTATAGGTAAGGATAAGGCTGCAAAAGTTAGCCGTCAATTTAAAATCGAACAGCCCCCAAAATCGACTTCATGAGATATTTCCTTTTCATTTTATATTTTATATCGCTGCCTGTTCTGCATGCCCAGGAAGAAGTTCCTGAGCAGGAAGATATAAAAATCGGCTTGGTTTTGAGCGGAGGAGGCGCCAAGGGTTTTGCTCATATAGAGGTGTTAAAAAAACTGGATGAAGCGGGAATAAGGATTGATTATATTGCAGGAACAAGTATGGGTGCTATTATTGGAGGTCTTTATGCCTCCGGTTACAGTGCGAAAGAACTCGATTCAGTTTTAAGGGTTTATGACCTTAATGGTCTCGTTAGAGATGAGCTGCCGAGAGAGGTTTCGTCATTCTATCAAAAGGAGAATGGTGGTAAATACGCCGTTTCTTTGCCCCTGGTTAAAAGAAAGATTGAATTACCTTCGGCTGTTTCAAATGGTCAAAGTGCTTTTAATGTGTTTTCCAGGCTTACCGAACATGTTCACGGAATTGATGATTTCAGCAAATTGAATGTACCATTCTTTTGTATTGCCACCAATTTGGAAACCGGCGAAGAAGTGGTGTTGGATAAAGGCTTCCTTCCTGAAGCAATTCGAGCAAGTGGTTCGTTTCCGGGTTTATTGACACCTGTAAAAGTCGATGGGAAGGTCTTGGTGGACGGCGGGATCGTAGATAATTTTCCGGTGGAAAAAATGAGGGAAAAAGGGGTTGACTATATTATTGGGGTCAACGTTTCAGCAGGCCTTAAGGAGATTGAAAACCTCACAACATTACCTGAAATTTTAATGCAGATTGCCGGCTTTCAGATGTATAATAAATGGGAAGAAAAGATACAGAAATCAGACTTATACATCAGGCCCGAATTAGATGAGTTTTCTACCTTCTCTTTCGATCAAAGTGAAGAGATCATGAGAAGAGGTAAAATCGCAGTGGATAAAGTGGAGGATCAGCTTATGGCATTAGCGGCCCGTCAAAAAGGCCCGGCTCCCAAAAGATCTATTAAGGCTTATTCTTTTAGTGATGAATTCCTGATCAATGAGATATCCATTAAAGGCAACAGAAACTTTACTGATAAATATTGTATTAAAAAATTGGGACTTGAAAAAAATAAAAGGATCAGTCAGAAAGATTTTATGAGAGGGATTGATGTTTTAACGGCTACCGGCAATTTCGAAAGTGTTTTTTACAAATTGGCCCCTGCAGATGAGGGAATAAATGTAGAATTTGAAATCATTGAGAAAAAGGAAAAAACCTTGATTCAATTCGGGGCACATTATGACGATTTGTATAAAACCGGAATTCTCATCAACCTAACCAATAAACATTTATTCTTTAAAAATGATTTTGTTTCGGCAGATTTTGTAGTTGGAGATAATATCAGATACAATATTGATTACTTCTATGATAATGGTTTTAACTGGAGCTTTGGCCTCAATACAAGATATAATACCTTTAAATCTGATATAGTTTCTTCAGCGCTCCCCATTGTTAGAACCGGAGGCCCTTTAGATAACGGATTACTTGTTCCCTTGCGTTATGTCGATTTTACGACCAAACTTTTCCTGCAATCAACGGTAAAAGATCAGTGGGCATTTCAAGTGGGTATCGAGCATAAATTCATCAATGCGTTTACCGATGAAGTCGTCAATGACGACACCAACAGGATTTATTTTGATCGAAGTCATTATTTAAATGCTTTTGGGAAAATTATGCTGGATACTTATGACACCAATTACTTCCCTAAAAAAGGTGTATTTCTTGATGCTGATTATGTGCTTTATGGGTATTCAAGTGATTATTACAAGAATTTTACGCCCTTTTCCCAGTTATCAGGGAAGGTTGGCTTAGCCTATACCTTTTTTGACAAACTCACTTTTCAGGTTATTTCTCAAGCCGGGATAACTTTGGGCAACAATGAAAATGAAGTATTAGATTATCATCTCGGAGGCTTTAATGAAAACTATATCAATACATTTGTTCCTTTTTACGGCTATGGCTTTGCCGAATTTAACGAATCTGCCTATCTGAGAACAGCGTTCACTGCCAGGTTTGAAATATTTCGAAAAAACTTTCTTTCCTTTACTGGCAATTTTGGACGGATTAATGACGATATCTGGAACGATGGAAGAATTTTTGAAGACACAAAAAGCGGTTATGCTGCAGGTTACGGTGTGAATACGATCATTGGACCCATAGAATTATTGTATTCGTGGAATCCAGACAACAACCAGAATCACTGGTATATCAATGTCGGCTTCTGGTTCTAAGTTGGAGAAAGGTTGTAAGAACTTTGTATTAAACCCAAAGAGAACTCACTTTTACAACATTGGGCTGTTTTTTTAAAATATAAATGAGAAATGAACTTCTTAGCAATGAAGTTCATTTCTCATTTGTTATATTTTATCAATGGACATCAGTCATCCACAGCATTTACAGACGGTCGCGTTTTTGTTCTCAACCACATCTTAAACCTGGTTATTAAATAAAATAGTATGGGAACTACGACTAGCGTTAAAAAAGTAGCTATAAGAAGGCCATAAATCACTGTCCATGCCAATGGTCCCCAAAAAACTACATTATCCCCTCCTATATAGATCTGAGGATCAAGCTCTGTAAATAATGTATAGAAATTTATATTGAAGCCAACAGCTAAAGGTATTAATCCCAATATGGTTGTGATAGCCGTTAACAAAACAGGGCGCAGTCTGGCTTTTCCAGCCTGCACGATGGATTTAAGCAAATTTTCATTGTCAAGATATGCATCTTCATCAATATCCAATTCAACTTTTTTTCTATCGATCAGCAACTGGGTATAATCCAGCAGTACTACCCCGTTGTTGACCACAATACCAGCCAAGGAAATGATACCAACCATGGTCATCATGATTACAAAAGAATTTCCCGTAATGATCAGACCACTAAATACGCCTATCAAACTCAGAAATATGGCCAGCATAATGATTCCTGGTTTCGATACAGAGTTAAATTGAAAGATCAGGATCAGAAAGATGAGTCCGAGACCCGATATAAAGGCTCCTACTAAAAACGCCATTTGTTTATTCTGCTCCTCAATTTGTCCTGTGTAGTCAATTTTTACTCCGGCCGGCAGGTCAGAAAAACCTTCCATTTCAGACTGAATTCTGTTGACGATGGCTCCTGCATCAGTAAAGCCCGGAGAAAGAGCCGAATACAAGGTAACCACCCTTTTTACATCTTTGTGTTTGATTGCGCTGAAGGCAGAATTGTTTTTCCGTTCAGTTACAGCAGACACCGGTACCTCCTTTATCTTACCGGTTGCAGGGTCCCTGAAGGTAATCTTTTGGTTAAAAATGGCACTTTTATTATACTTGTCTTTTTCATTGAATCTTACATAAATGTCATAGTCTTCTCCATCTTCCTTGTAAATACCTGCTTTTGCGCCAAAGATTGAATTTCTCAGTTGCTGGCCTACCTGTCCGGCACTTACCCCAAGCTCACCGGCTTTTCTGCGGTCAACAGTAACATACATCGAGGGTTTAGAACGGTTGACGTCAATTTTCAATTCATCTATTCCCATGATACTTTGCATATTGATGAAATCTTTCATTTTTTCTGCAGTATGAATGAGTTCAATGTAGTCATCACCTTCTATTTCAATATTGATTGGATATCCGGCTGGTGGTCCATTGGCTTCTTTTTCAACACTGATGGTTACCCCGGGATAAATCCCTACAAGAGCTTCCTGAATTTTTTGCCTCAGTTGTTCACTATCTTTGCCTTTTCGATACTTAAATTCACGCATAGATGCAGTAATCTTTGATTTATGAGGCATCTCTGCGGCTGATCCCCCATCAGTTTGAGGATTCCCTGCGCCTTCACCAACCTGTGCCACTGCACTTTCGACCATAAAATTATAGTCACCATCTTTATATTCTTCAGCATTTAAGAATGAATAAACGCGTTGTTCAATCTCTTTTGTAATATTGTTGGTCTTTTCAATTTCTGTCCCTTGAGGATATTCAATATATACTATGATTTGATTTGGAACGTTGTCAGGAAAGAATTCAACTTTCGTTCTTTGGGTGGCCACTGAGGCTCCAAAACCGGCAAAGGCCAGAAAAAGTAAGATGATGGTTCCCGCTGTAATGGCATAAGGTTTCCAGCCACTGAGGGAGGTTTTTAAAGTCTTTTCGTAAATTTTTTCCGATTTTGTCAGGATTTCTGTCTGAAAATAATTTGCCATCTTTCTCAGTACCAACCTGTACACCCAAAGCAGGATGGCTGTGGTCAGCATAATAGACCCGAAAATCTTGTATTGTCCTCCAATAAAAAAGATCAGAAGCCCAAACAGCACCAATATCCCTGTTATGGTAAAAATATTTTTACGCGACATATCCTTATCTTCAATACTCATAAATTGAGAAACCATTACTGAATTAAAAAAGATCGCTACAACCAGCGAAGAACCAAGCACCACCGATAGCGTAATAGGCAGATAAATCATAAATTCCCCCATAACACCAGGCCATAACCCCAGAGGTATAAAGGCAGCAATGGTGGTGGCCGTGGAAATAATAATAGGAAAGGCAATTTCGCTAATTCCTTTTTTAGCGGCTTCTTTCCTGCTCATACCTTCTTCATCCATGAGTCTGTACACATTTTCCACAACAACGATACCGTTATCCACCAGCATTCCAAGTCCCATGATCAATCCAAACAGCACCATGGTGTTCATGGAATATCCCAAAGCATCTAAAATCATCAAAGACATAAGCATAGACATAGGAATGGCAAACCCTACAAAGAGCGCATTTCTAAATCCTAAAAAGAACATCAGGACCGTGACCACCAGAATAATTCCAAAAACAATATTATTCACTAAATCATCGACCTGACCCAAAGTCTTGGGAGATTGGTCATTTGTAATGGAGATCCTTAGGTCACTTGGAAATACATTGATCCTGGCATCCGAAACAATGGTTTGTATTTTTTCAGCTGCAGCCACCATGTTTTTGCCGCTTCTTTTCTTCACATCGAGCATCACAACAACTTCTCCAAAGTTTCTGGCATAGGTTGTTTTTTCTTTTTCTTTAAAAGATACATTAGCAATGTCTTTTAAATAAATGGGGCTGTTATTTTCCGATTTTACAACAAAATCATCAAGATCCGACGGTTCGTCAATTTCTCCTATGATTCTAATAGTGCGCCTCTGACCACTTGAAACAAGGTTTCCTGCCGACATGGTTATATTCCCGTTGTTTACTGCACTGATCACGTCATCAAAACTAACCTTTGCGGCCATCATTTTATAAATATCAACGGCGATTTCAACTTCCTTTTCCTGGGCACCTCTTATATCAACTTGCTTTATCTCCTGCAGGTTTTCAATTTCATCCTCCAGATATTCTGCATATTCCTTGAGTTTTTCAACTGGATAATCACCTGTAATATTAATATTCAGGATGGGCATTTCTTCAGAAAGCGTCAGTTCAAAAACGTTAGGTTCAACTTTGGCACCATTGAAGGTTGGCCAATCTTCTCCTGCCGTTTCAGAATCAATTTCATCCTTCACTTTTTGTTTGGCATCATCAACATTGATGTTCTCATCAAACTCGATCACAACCATCGAATAATCCTCCTGGGAAGTAGACGTAATTTCGACTACATTGCTCACAGTTTTAAGCTTTTCCTCAATCGGATCTGTCAATAATTTTTCAACATCCTCCGCTGTATTTCCAGGATAGATAGAACTCACGTATATTTTGGTTTCCTTAATTTCGGGGAAATTCTCTCTCGGCATATTGTTATACGACGACAGACCGGAAAATAGAATGATCAAAATAATAACGTAAATAGTCGTTTTATTATTGATAGCCCATGACGACAAACCGAACTCTTTGTCGAGTACTTTTTTCTGTTTGACCATAATTATGCGTCTTGGTTGATTATTTTCACTTTTTGACCGTCATTCACGCTTCTGGCACCCTCCATGATCACTTCACTCCCCGATGTCAGGCCCTTGGTTACTTCAATATAATCACCCTGAGTAAGTCCCGTTTCAATAATCAATTTTTCGGCTGTGGCTTCATTATTTTCCGTCTTGTCTTTAACGACATAAACATATTGTTCGCCACTGGCATTTTCAGAAATGACGCTTTGAGGAATGAGTAAGGCTTTTTCGTTAGAATAGTCATTAATTCTTAGTTTGGCAGTTAGGTTGGGTTTTATAGACTTCTCCTTATTGGGTACAGATATTTCCACTTTGAACGTTCTGTTATCTGGATTGATAAAATCTCCTACTTGCCGAACTTTAGATTCAATCTTTATACCCAATACTGGAAACTCCACTTCCACTTTTTTGTTTTTGGTAATTGTTGTAATGTATTTTTCAGGGACATCGGTAACTATGTACATGTTGTCGAGGTTCACTATTCGCATCAGTTCTGATTGCCCCGGCATAACGACACTTCCTTGTTCGGTTAATACATCATCAATAGTTCCCGAGAAAGGAGCTCGCACAATCGTTTTTGCAACTTGTTGTTCTAATTGAGCAATGGCCTGGTTTTGTGCTTCATAATTTGATTTGGCTTGCAAATATTGCATTTCACTTCCGATTTTCTGATCCCAAAGCCTTTGCTGTCTTTCAAAAGTCGTTTTGGCCAGGTCGGCCTGGATTTTCAACTGAGCCAGTTGCTGACTTAATCCTCCGTCATCTATTTTAGCAAGTATTTGTCCTTTTTCCACTTTTTGACCTTCCTTGACATAAACATTCGAGAGAACCCCAGAGAATTCAGGATAGATCATCAAGAGATTTTTAGTCGTCACGTTTCCCTGTAATTCCAGAAAATGCCTAAATTCAGTTTCTTCTAGTTTAAAAGAAGTGATTAAAGGGATTCTTTTACCAGCGTCAAGTTCTTCAATGGCGATATCGAGTTTTTTAATTTCTCGTTTAATCAGATTTTGTTCGCTAACCAACTCGGATTTTTTAGCCCGAATTGATTCAAGGTTCCGGGATTCAATAACAGCCTCTACGCTTTTTTTGTCTCCATTGCCGCAGGAAGCAAGAAGGATTGCTATTATAAACAGGGGTAATATGTTTTTCATATCAAAATAAGTTAAGTGCATTTTCTAATTCTACTTTTGTCTGAATGATTTCCAGAATTGATTGAATATAATCTTGTTGTGAGCTATATAATTGATTTTGAACGTTTGTTAAATTTATGCTGGTGCTCAGGCCTTCAAAGAATTTAATTTGTTCTTTATCTGCAATACGCTCTGCCAATACGAGGTTTTTACTTGAAGTCTGAAATTGATCCAAGGCAAATTGGTATTTATTTTTCGCGGTGGACACTTGCAGTTTTAGCTCCTCAGACTTCTCATTGAGGTCGATTTCTGATTGCATTAAATTGATCTTGGCTTGTTGTGTTCTGGCACTTCTTTGCAGGCTGCTGAATATGGGAACTTTTAAACTGATACCTATTAAAGACGAGTCGAACCAATTATCCTGACTTTCGAAGAAAATGAAATTATTGTTATTCGCAAATTGTGAATAATTCACAAATGCATTCAGGGAAGGCATGCCTTTGGTTTTTTCATATTTTACCAATAAGGCATCAGATTCAACCTTGTTATCTGCAATTTTAAAATCAATATGGTTCTCAAGGTTAAAATCAGTCGTGATCATATTCATGTCAGTACTTCTCAAAGCAAGTGCTTCCAGGTTTTCGGTCAGTGTTACAGGTTCGTTGATGGGAATGCCCAGAGTCAAATTAAACATTTGTTTATAGATAAATTCCTCTCTTCTAGACCTGTTCAACGCATTGTCGATCTTTGATAAAGTAATTTGTTGTTGTTCAAAATCCTGTTCTTCGGCGAAACCATTTTCTAATAGCATCTTTGTTTCAAGCAGGTTTTTTTCTAATACTTCCTTGTTTTTGATTAGAATTTTTATGGTTTCTTTGGAAACCAAAACCGTTCCATATGCATTTATGACTGCTTCTCGAATACTTTGATCGGTTTTTTCCTTTGCCAGATTTGAAATTTTCAAAAAGGTTTTGGCAGATTGCAGGCCCACTAAATAAGAGCCGTCAAAAAGGATTTGATTTAAAGTTACAGTTGCATTCATATTTTGTTTGGCCCCAAAAACCACCTCTTCAAATTCTCCGGGCGGACCGCCTACAATCTCTGCGGGCAGGAAGGTAACAGCCTGTTTTATCCAATTTTGATAATCAATAGTTCCATCGATCTGTGGCAACCCAAATGAGGTTGCTTCCCATTTTTGCTTTTCGGCAGCATCGATATCCAGCGCCGCATTTCTAACCGTATAGTTGTGCTCCAAGGCATATTGGACCGCTTCGTCAAGTGTGAAGGCAAGTGTTTCCTGTGCTTTTGCAGAGAAAACAAAAATCGTCAATACCAGAAAGGCGTATATTTTTTTCATTTTTTAAGAATATTTGATAACATTTTTAATCCTTTTTCAGTTGAAATTGCTCTAACATGATATTCGAGAAAGGCATCTTTCAGCATTGAAATGTCATATACTTTTAAAGGGAAAATTTCATTATTTGTAAGACTCATATTTCCGCTGAAATAAAACCTGGTGATCAAATCTATGTCAATGTCATTTCTGTAATAGCCGTCTCGGATTCCTCTTTTTAAATTATCTGCGATGCAGACACTGACACATTCAAATTGTTTTTCCTTGACCTGTTGAAAGACCTTGGGATAATATTTTTGGAGCTGATAAGCGGGAGATGATTTTTCGTTTTTCAACTGGTCATGTACCATGGATTTAATGGTAAATATTTCTTCAATGGGATTGTGATTTGCCGAACAAACTTTGTCGATTGTTTCATTGATTTTGTCCAGGACATGAAAAGTGGCTGCTTGAACAAGTTTTAACTTTGTCGAAAAATGAGCGTAAATAGTTTTTTTTGACATCCCAAGTTCATTTGCAATGTCGTCCATAGTAACGCTTTTAAACCCTAAATTTAAAAACATATCAGCCGCTTTATGTAAAATCCTGTCTTTCATGGCCGACAAAGATAAATGCTGGAAACTTTAAAAACAAAAAAAGTTTCCTAAGTTTACAAAAATTAACATTGGGCATATGTGTCGAACTCAAAACGTGTTTGTTACATTTGGCTCCATTCGGATTTATTGAAAATTACATTTTCAAATGAGGCTATTCAAGCAGATTAATTATTTTTACCAAAAACAAAATTTTGAGAATAGAGAATTACAGAGAGGCTTTTTTGAATTATCTGGAAAAAAACATCCTTGTTAAGGAACCGGAAAACCTTTATCAGCCAATTGATTATATCATGTCATTAGGTGGTAAGAGAATGAGGCCCGTACTTGCTTTGATGAGTTGTGATTTGTTTGGCGGAGATTTTTATGAGGCTATGGAAGCCGCTTTATCAGTGGAAATGTTTCACAATTTTACCTTGATCCATGATGATATTATGGATAGTGCTGACCTGAGAAGAGGAAAGCAAACAGTTCACAGCAAATGGGATCTGAATACAGCAATACTCTCAGGTGATGCACTTATGATTCAATCGAACCAAAGACTGGAGCATTATGAGGGAACAACTTTTAAAAAGTTAATTTCCTTATATAATAAGACCGCGCTGGAAGTATGTGAAGGACAACAACTGGATATAGATTTTGAGCGCATGTTGGATGTGCCCATGAATGCATATATAAAAATGATCAGTTTTAAAACAGCAGTTCTTGTAGGGGCCTCCATGAAAATGGGAGCCATCGTTGCTAAAGCCTCTTCTAAAGATCAAAATAAGATCTATGATTTTGGATTGAACCTGGGCATTGCATTTCAATTACAGGATGATTTTCTCGACACTTTTGGTTCAGAGGATTTTGGAAAGCGAATTGGGGGAGATATCGTCGAGAGTAAAAAAACGTTTCTTTATATCAAGGCCCTGGAACTTGCCGATTCGGAGGATAAAATCAAATTACTTGATCTTTATTCAGGTGCACATAATGAAGATGAAAAGATCTCCGAAGTTAAAGCCATCTTTATAAAATATGGGATTCCTGAATTGTTGCAGGATGAAATTCAAAGATTTACCTTAAAAGCTTTTAATGATATTGAATCACTCTCACTGGATAAATTGAAAAAAGCGGTATTGAAGGATTTTGGAATGAGTTTGATGAAACGCAAAACATGATGACTTTGAAATTTAATGAAAGTTTGGCTCTTGTCGAAAAAATTGAA
This sequence comes from Lutimonas vermicola, assembly GCF_038433205.1. NCBI lineage: Bacteria > Pseudomonadati > Bacteroidota > Flavobacteriia > Flavobacteriales > Flavobacteriaceae > Lutimonas > Lutimonas vermicola. The sequence continues at coordinate 1,009,588 of NZ_JBCDNA010000002.1, read as the reverse complement.
TCACGGCATCTTCTTGGAAAATTGATTCAACAACTGAATAAGGATGCTGCTCTTTCAGGAATTGATTTTATGTGCGCTGAGAGCTTGTCCGCCAAGGAGCTTCTCAATGAAATATACCATTTGCTTTTACATTTAATGGCCAACGATTTTGGGTCTTACCTGAATTTTCTATATCGGGTAGACATTTCGGAGCAGACTATAAAGTCAATAGTCGACACTGATCCTGAAAAAATTGCTCAGGTAATTACCTTAATGGTCTTAAAAAGAGAATGGCAAAAGGTGTTTTTTAGAAATAAAAACCAATAACGGGAGACCAGGCTGAGCTGTATACGCTTCTGGAAGCATCGTATAAAACATCATATCGAACGCCAAAAGACACATTTCTTGACACAAAAGATGCTCCTAAATAGATGGCATTATTCCAGTAGGAGTAATTGTTTTTGATATTGTTACTACCCAAAATATAAACCGTGCCATTGCCATTGGTTTGCAAACCTTCATATTCAGCCGATAGCTGTAAATAAGGAACTGGCCTGAAAGCCCCCATAATACTTGGCCCGAATGAATTTTGATTATACTTGCCAAAATCGTCCTTATACCCTGAATAGATATAGGTTAAACCAAATCCGGTTAGAAATTTGGGCGAAACGTTGTAATAGGCTTTAGGTGCGATAAGAATATCCGTTCCCCCATTCCAAAATGACAAGCCAAGATTACCACCAAAGCTCCAGCTTCTTTTGTAGGTATACACTTTTTTTACCGGAGCTGTTTTTTGGGTTTCCTGTCTTTTTTCTGATTGAAATTGATAATTTGGATTGTTTTCAATCACTTCTTTTTCCTGAGCCATTGCGGTGAAAATAAAGAATAAAAAACTTACAGTTGTACTAAGGTATTTCAGCATATTTAACTATTTTCTGGATTAACTCTTTTCAAAAAATTAATCAAAGATAATTATTGTGCATCACGTAAAAAAATATTAATATTGCACTCAAATTTAGGACCCATAGCTCAGTTGGTTAGAGCACCTGACTCATAATCAGGTGGTCCCAGGTTCGAGCCCTGGTGGGTCCACAGAAAAGCCCGAACGTGCTGTTCGGGCTTTTTTCATGGCTTGTTCATGAAGAGGATAAAAAGAGAAATAATTAGCAATAAAAGAAAAATAATTAGCAATATTTAATTAATATTTTGAATTAAATATTTAAATATAATCTATAGTTCTTAAATTTGATGTTGACGTTTGAGTTGTCAATTGAATTAATGTTAAATAATTTAATGGTTATTGACATATTTTTTAATCGTTTTCATATATTTGCAACAAATTAGATTTATTTACGTTATATTAAAGATCTAAAAAAAAGGGTAATTTTTTATGGCAAATAAATACTTTAAAGTAATACTGTGTTTTACTTTTATCTTGGTTTCTGACTTGGCACTAGCTCAAGGACCGCCACCACCACCACCACCGGTACCTATTGACGGAGGTATTTTTGGATTACTCGCTTTAGGTGTTGGATACGCGGTTAAAAAGATATATGACAACGCTAAGAACTAGCGGCTGCATTAATTATTTGCTACTTCCCCAATAACCTGGCTACATATTTTCCGATTACATCAAATTCCAGATTTACAGTATCACCAATTTTAATCTGGTGAAAATTAGTGTGCTCATACGTGTAGGGAATTATGGCTACACTAAAACGCTCCGGTTTCGAATTAACAACGGTGAGACTTACGCCGTTAACCGTGATAGACCCTTTTTCAATAGTCAAATTCTGATAGGTATCTTCATAAGTAAAGGTATAGATCCAGCTACCTTCTTCAGCTTTTATTTCAGAACAAACTGCAATCTGGTCTACGTGCCCCTGAACAATGTGGCCGTCTAGTCTTGAACCCAATTGCATGGCCCTTTCCAGATTAATTTTAGAACCAATACTTAAATTTCCAATATTCGATTTGTCAAGCGTTTCTTTTATCGCAGTAATCGTATGAGTGCCTTCGCCAAGTTCAAACACGGTCAAACAAACGCCGTTATGAGCCAGGCTTTGATCTATTTTGAGTTCTTTAGACAATTCACTTCTAACTGTAATATTTAAATTATCCCTGTCTTTGTTTAATTCGATGACCTCTCCCAATTCTTCTATGATTCCCGTAAACATATTGTAAAATTATTGATTAAATTTGTGATTCGGTAAAATTGAATTACCTTTCAAAATTAACAATTATTACAGAGGTGGATGAAAAAAAAGGATAAAATAAAAGTAGGAATTTCGGTTGGTGATTTAAACGGGATTGGTATTGAGATCATATTGAAATCGTTTGAAGACAGCAGAATGCTAGACTTTTGTACTCCTGTGATTTTTGCTTCATCTAAGGTAGTGAGTTTTCATAAGAAAGCGTTGGAATTGAATACGGGTATCCATGGAATAGATCATATTGATAAGATGGTCCCCCAAAAGCTAAATCTTTTGAATGTTTGGAAGGACATGGTCGATGTGGAATTGGGGAAACCGACCAAAAACTCGGGAAAATATGCGTTACTTTCTTTAGAAAATGCCACGGAAGCACTTAAAAAAGGAGATGTTGATGTATTGGTTACAGCACCAATAGATAAAAACAATATACAGTCTGACACATTTTCATTTAAAGGCCACACTGAGTTTTTAGAAAGTAAGTTAGAAGGAGAAGCCCTGATGATTCTTTGTTCCGGAGATTTAAGGGTGGGCTTGATAACTGGCCATATACCTATTAGTAAAGTAGCAGAGGAAATTAGCGCTGAATTGATCAGGAAGAAGGTAAATATCATGTATAAGTCACTGGAAGAAGATTTCAATATTGCCAAACCCAAAATCGCCGTTTTAGGCTTGAATCCGCATTGCGGTGACCATGGAGTTATCGGAACGGAAGATGATGAGATCGTAAGGCCGACTTTACTTGACATACAAAAGGACGGAAAAATTGTTTACGGCCCTTATCCCGCTGATAGTTTTTTTGGAAATGAAAGCTATAAGGGTTTTGATGGAATTTTGGCGATGTATCACGATCAGGGGCTTACAGCATTTAAAACACTTGCTTTTGGTAATGGGGTGAATTTCACTGCTGGGCTTCAAAAGATAAGGACCTCTCCTGATCATGGAACTGCCTATGAGATTGCAGGAAAAGGAAAAGCTGAATTCAGTTCATTCATGGAAGCTATCTTTATGGCAATCAAATTGTTCAGGCACAGGGAAGAGTATTATGACCTGATGGAGAACAAACTTGAAATTCAAAAAGAGAAGAAAAAACAATATTCTAAATAAATTGTTTTTAAATACTTAATTTTTTTCTATCTTTGCGCGCTCAAATTTATGTTCAGATGAAATTGTCAAATGATTTTGTGTTGTCGTTTTTTGGATTAAAAGAAGGAAAGCACAAATTTGAATATAGAATTGACAAACAGTTCTTTGAGTCTTATTCGTTCGATGAATTTTTGGATGCCGATTTTACGATAGTACTTGATTTTGTTAAAAAAAGTACCTTGTTGGAATTGTATTTTACCTGTGAAGGGAAGGCAACAGTTACTTGTGATCTGTCTAATGAAGCTTTTGAACTTCCAATGAGCGGAGCGCTTGATCTGGTAGTTAAGTTTGGAGAGGAATACAATGATGATAATGAGGAGGTGTTAATCCTGCCGCATGGAGAACATCAATTGGATCATTCTCAATTTATTTATGAAATGATCGTTCTTGCTGTTCCATTGAAGAAAATTCATCCTGGAATCGCTGATGGTTCCCTAAAATCGGATGTATTGAAAAAACTTGATGAACTGAGCCCGGAAAAGAAGAAAGATAAAGAGGAAACAGATCCCAGATGGGATGATTTGAAAAAATTACTAATAGATAAAAATAAATAGAGATGGCACATCCTAAAAGAAAAACGTCAAAAACAAGAAGAGATAAGAGAAGAACGCATTACAAAGCTGTATCTCCTCAAATTGCAAAAGATCCTACTACTGGCGAAGCTCATTTATACCATCGTGCCCACTGGCATGAAGGTAAATTGTACTATAGAGGCCAGATTTTAATTGACGCTCAAGAAAACCAAGCATAGTCAAGAGATTTGATATTTATGCTCGAAACCCTCATTTTTGAGGGTTTTTTTGTTGATTTTAATTGAAAATTGACAAAAAATGTTTTTTTTTAAAGAAGGGGCAAACTTAATTTTATTACTTTTGACCTCTGTTTTATCATATTACAAACATTTTATTTCTTAAAACAGTAAATAAACTGACATGAGTAAAGTTACTGCTGCGATTACCGCTGTTGGCAAATATGTTCCTGATTATGTTCTTACTAACAAGGAATTGGAGACTATGGTTGAGACCAATGACGAATGGATTACTTCGAGAACCGGAATAAAAGAAAGAAGAATTTTAAAGGAAGAAGGAAAAGGAACTTCATTTTTGGCTATCAAAGCTGCTGAAGATCTGATCGCCAAAACCAAGCTGGATCCAAAAGAAATCGAAATGGTTATTTTGTGTACAGCCACTCCCGATATGCAAGCCGCTTCTACGGGTGCTTTTGTAGCTTCTGAGATAGGTGCGGTCAATGCCTTTGCTTTTGATCTTGAAGCTGCATGTTCTAGTTTTTTGTATGGATTATCTGTAGCTGCCGGATATATTGAGGGAGGAAGGTATAAAAAAATATTACTTATAGGAGCCGATAAGAATTCCTCCATGATAGATTATACTGACAGAGCCACATGTATTATTTTTGGTGATGGAGCAGGAGCTGTTTTGGTTGAACCTACTACAGACGGAAATGGATTGCAAGACGAATACATGAGATCTGACGGTTCAGGCAGAGAATTTTTAAATGTTGCGGCCGGAGGGTCGGTGATGCCTGCAACGGAGGAGACAGTAAAGAAAAGATTGCATTTTGCAAAACAAGACGGACAAACGGTTTTTAAAAATGCCGTCTTCAATATGGCGGATGTGACTGAAAAAATCATGGAGAGAAACAATCTTTCCAACAAGGATGTGGATTGGTTAGCAGCTCATCAGGCGAATAAACGCATTGTTGAGGCAACTGCCAAACGCATTAAACTAGATCCTTCCAAAGTAATGTTGAACATTCAAAATTACGGAAATACTACTTCAGCTACTTTACCATTGCTTTTAGCTGATTATGAGAAGCAACTTAAAAAAGGAGACAATGTAATATTCGCTGCATTTGGTGGTGGTTTTTCATGGGGATCTATTTATTTTAAGTGGTGTTATAATTCATAAAAACATTCTAAACAATAACATTATGGAATTAAAAGAAATTCAAAACCTAATTAAATTCGTAGCCAAATCAGGTGCTAATGAAGTGAAGTTGGAAATGGGTGATGTCAAAATAACGATCAAAACCGGATCTGACAGACATGAAACGAATTACTTCCAGCAGGCTGCCCCGGTTTCGATGCCAGCGCAGGTTCACCCGACTGAACCACAGCCAGTGCCAGCAGCTACTGAAGCGTCAGAAACAAAAGATCAAGGTGGAGAAGATACCTCGAAATATATTGAGATTAAATCTCCGATCATTGGAACATTATACAGAAAACCTTCACCGGACAAGCCAGTATTTGTTAAAGTTGGGGATACTATTGAAGCCGGGGACACTGTTTGTATCATCGAGGCCATGAAACTTTTTAACGAAGTTGAATCAGAGGTTTCTGGTAAAATTGTTAAAGTTTTGGTGGAAGATTCGTCTCCTGTTGAATTTGATCAGCCATTGTTCCTGATTGATCCTTCCTAGTATCAAGCTATCCTATAAAAGATCAGTAAATTCCTGATCACTATTCAGTACTAATGTAATTTGATAAAATTATGTTTAAAAAAATATTAATAGCAAACAGAGGAGAAATTGCTCTTCGTATCATACGTACATGTCGTGAGATGGGTATCAGTTCAGTTGCTGTATATTCAACAGCTGACGCTGAAAGTTTGCATGTTCGTTTTGCTGATGAGGCCGTATGTATTGGGCCGCCGCCAAGTACAGATTCCTATTTAAAGATATCCAATATCATAGCCGCAGCTGAGATTACCAATGCAGATGCTATCCATCCAGGATATGGCTTTTTATCAGAAAACGCCCGGTTTTCAAAGATTTGTGAAGAACACGGTATCAAGTTTATCGGAGCTTCTGAAGAAATGATCAACCTGATGGGAGACAAGGCTTCGGCAAAAGCAACCATGAAAAAAGCAGGAGTTCCTACTGTTCCTGGTTCTGATGGAATTTTACCTTCATTTTCTGCTGCCAAGAAAACCGCTGAAGAAATTGGTTACCCTGTGATGCTTAAGGCTACTGCCGGAGGCGGAGGCAAGGGTATGCGAGCGGTCTGGAAGCCTGAAGATCTTGAAGATGCCTGGGATTCCGCAAGGCAAGAATCTAAAGCAGCCTTTGGTAACGACGGGATGTATATGGAAAAACTTATTGAAGAGCCAAGACATATCGAAATTCAAATTGTTGGTGATTCAAAAGGAAGAGCCTGTCATTTGTCTGAAAGAGACTGTTCGATTCAAAGGAGGCATCAAAAACTTACAGAGGAAACACCTTCTCCTTTTATGACAGACGAGCTAAGAGAAAAAATGGGGGATGCTGCTGTTTTAGCATCAGAATACATCAAGTATGAAGGTGCTGGAACCATTGAGTTCCTGGTTGATAAACACAGGAATTTCTATTTCATGGAAATGAATACGAGAATTCAGGTGGAGCACCCTATTACAGAACAGGTAATAGCGAATTTTGATCTGATCCGTGAGCAGATTAAAGTGGCTGCCGGTGTTCCGATTATAGGAATCAACTATTATCCAACACAGCATTCTATCGAATGCAGAATCAATGCGGAAGATCCTTTTAACAAATTCAGGCCTTCTCCGGGAACAATTACAATTTTCCATGCACCCGGTGGCCATGGAGTCAGGCTTGATACACATGTTTATGCCGGTTATACGATTCCTCCCAATTACGATTCGATGATCGCTAAGCTTATTGTTACAGCGCAGACCAGGGAAGAGGCTATTAGTAAAATGAAAAGAGCGCTTGATGAATTTGTAATAGAGGGTATAAAAACCACAATTCCATTTCACAGACAGTTAATGGATGATCCGGATTATGTGTCAGGAAATTATACAACGGCATTTATGGATAGTTTTAAAATGCAGACTGAATGATCGTTATGAATTAAAATAAAAAGTTAAAAAGATATGATAAATTCATATCTTTTTTTTTACTTTTAACTATGATTGTAATCAAAATATACGTTCAGCACCAAGAATTGTAATATCATAAAAAATAATGGCTCATCGTGATGAAGGAGAACAACTTAAAAATAGATGGCATTGACAAACTCATTCTAAATGAGCTTATGGAAGATGCAAGAACGCCTATTCTTAGTATAGCCAGAAAAGTGGGTATTTCGGGTGCGGCAATCCATCAGCGTTTGAGAAAATTGGAGGCATCAGGTTTGATTTCAGGATCAAAATTTATCATTAACCCAAAAGTTCTTGGTTTTAAGACACTTGCGTTTGTGGGTATTTTCCTCGACAGTTCAAGTAAGTATAAAGAGGCCATCAAACGGCTTAAAGACATTGATGAAGTTATTGAAAGTCACTATACCACAGGAAATTATGCTATTTTTGTAAAGATTCTTTGTAGGGATAATGAGCACTTGATGCAGGTTTTGAACCATGAGATACAGAACATCAAAGGAGTAGCCAGAACAGAAACATTTATTTCATTGGATCAGCAGATTGACAGGCAGTTGAAGATTTAAAAACTGAGGCGATCGGAAGTGAGGGGTTCACTTCCGATCACCTCACTTCCGATCGCCTCAGGATCTTTTATACTAGCTCCTGCTATTGTAAATATTTACATAGTACAGCAAAGTAGCAATAGAGCTAAGCGCAGAGACTACATAAGTTCTTGCAGCCCATTTGAGCGCATCTTTAGCAGCATCATGTTCGTTATTGGTCACCATTTGATTTGCTTCGAGCCAGGCCAGAGCCCTGTTACTCGCATCGTATTCAACAGGCAGGGTTACTAAGGTAAATAAAACAGTGGCAGCAAACAGTAAAATACCCAGAAGTAATAACTGAGGAAAAACCTCTACGGTAAAAATCCCAGCAATCAATAGAAAAGAGGCAAGCTTGGATGAAATTCCCACGGCGGGAACCAGCCTCGACCTCAATTGAAGCCAGGCGTAGCTTTTAGCATGCTGTACAGCATGTCCGCATTCATGTGCTGCCACAGCCGCCGCCGCCGCGTTACGCTCAGAATAAACAGATTCGCTTAAATTTACTGTTTTGTTTTGTGGGTTGTAATGGTCGGTTAAGCTCCCAGGGGTGGAGATCACATTAACGTCGTAAATATGATTGTCCGCCAGCATTTTTTCAGCAATTTCCCTTCCGCTCATTCCATTGTGAAGATGCAGCTTTGAATATTTTTTAAATTTGCTTTTTAACCGGCCCTGAACAAGCATGCCCAAAATCCCGATTATGATAATCAATAAAAAAGAACCAGTCATATCAAATGTATCTTAGGTATTAATTAATACTTTTATAGCAAAAAGCATGCTAATTTTGTTTTTATGAAAAATAAAGTGCCAAAGATCTTACTTATCTACACGGGAGGAACCATAGGGATGGTTAAAGATTACAAATCAAATGCACTCAAAGCATTTGATTTTGAGAATATCAAGATCAAGATACCTGAACTTAAATTATTGGATTGTCATATAGAAACAACCGGTTTTTCGAGCCCTATTGATTCTTCAAACATGTCACCAGCCTATTGGGTAATGATTGCTGAGATTATTGAAGAAAGATATCAGGACATAGATGGTTTTGTTGTACTAACAGGAACTGACACGATGTCATACACCTCTTCTGCACTCAGTTTTATACTTGAAAACTTGGGTAAACCGGTTATTTTTACCGGATCTCAGTTACCCATTGGAGATTTGAGAACAGATGCGAAAGAGAACCTGATCACAGCGATACAGGTAGCTGCTGCCCAGGAAAACGGTGAGCCCAGAATCAAGGAAGTCGGACTATATTTTGAATATAAATTGTATCGTGCCAACCGAACTACAAAAGTGAGTTCGGAGCAATTTGAAGCGTTCGAATCGCCAAATTATCCGCATTTGGGGGAGAGCGGCGTACATTTGAATTTTAATGATCCATGGCTTGCAAAGGCTGAATCGGAAAAACCATTAAGGCTCCAAAAAAATTTTGATGCCAGTGTAGTAATTCTGAAACTTTTTCCGGGAATTAACAAAAATATGGTTGAACATATATTGAATTGCCCGGATCTTGAAGGGGTGATTCTTGAGACCTATGGCGCGGGGAATGCTCAGACAGATACTTGGTTTACAGATATTATTATCAAAACCATTGAAAGAAACATACCGGTGATCAATGTAACCCAATGCATAAGCGGAAGTGTTTTAATGGGACATTATGAAACAAGTGTACACCTTAAGAATGCTGGAGTTATCAGCGGAAAAAACATCACAACAGAATCGGCAATTGCCAAGTTAAAATTACTCCTGGGTCTAAAAATTCCCTTTAAAAAATTTAAAAGAGAATTTGAGCATTCCTTAAGGGGAGAATTGGATTAGTTTTGAATTAAAAGTTTTTACAATTAAATTATTTTTTGTTACTTGCCCTTCATATTAATTTTGACTTTTTTGGAGAGGTGGCCGAGTGGCTTAAGGCGCACGCTTGGAAAGCGTGTTTATGAGAAATCGTAACGGGGGTTCGAATCCCTTTCTCTCCGCGGAAGATGTTCATATGTTCCAAAATTTTTATATCTTTAAACCCGTTAACTAAATTTAAATAACAAACATTTACAAAAATGAAAAAAGTATTTACTATCCTCGCAATGACAGGATTGATGTTATTGAGCTCAGTTCAAGACATTTATGCACAAACAGAACCAGTAGCTGAAAAAACTTTTCATCAAGTTTTAAAACAGCGTTTTATTGAAGGTGGTCCTTTCTTTATGGGGATTGTATTAGTAACCTTGATTTTAGGTTTGGCTATTGCCATAGAGAGAATCATTTACTTGAACATGGCCACAACGAATACAGAAAAATTAGTCAATGACGTAGAAGAGGCTATGGGATCAGGTGGTGTTGAAGCTGCAAAAGAATTATGCAGAAACACAAAAGGACCCGTTGCTTCAATTTTTTATCAAGGTCTGGATAGAATGGATGAAGGGGTTGATGCTGCTGAAAAGGCGGTTGTCGCCTATGGAGGTGTTCAAATGGGACTTTTAGAGAAAAATGTTTCTTGGTTGTCTTTATTTATCGCTCTTGCTCCGATGCTCGGTTTCATGGGAACTGTAATTGGTATGATTTCTGCATTTGACTCGATTGAGGCGGCAGGTGATATTTCTCCAGCGGTTGTAGCGGGTGGTATTAAAGTGGCTCTTTTGACAACTGTATTTGGTTTAGTAGTAGCGATTATTCTTCAAATCTTTTATAATTATATCATTTCTAAAATTGATAGTATTGTAAATAACATGGAAGATGCCTCTATTAAGTTGGTGGATCTTTTGATCAGAAATAAATAAGAGAATTATGAATAGTAAAGTATCTAAAATATTATCACTTATTTCAGGACTGATTGGTTTAATTGCCATCTACTTTCTGGTAAGGATAATTATGGAAGGCGATGATGCTGTTAAAGAGAGTTTGGATTTGCAAAACAGTCTGGTATCTCCGTTTGTGTCATTTGCAAATGTGATTTTGATCATCACAACGGTTATTGCCGTTGTATTCTCACTATGGAATTTAGTCAGACAACCTAAACTTCTTAAGAAAACCTTGGTTTCATTGGCAGGTTTAGGATTATTGTTATTGATTTCATATGCGATGGCTTCAGACGCAGCGGTAACAAATGTGTCTGGAAATATAATTAAAGACGGTGAAGCCGGAAGTACCTCAAAATGGGTAAGTACCGGAATATGGTACTCAATGATCCTCGGAGGAATTGGCCTTGCTTTCTTTTTATGGGATTTTGTTAAATCGTTAGTATCAACAAAATAATATTATGGCAAAAAGAGATGTACCGGAAATCAATGCAGGGTCAATGGCCGATATTGCTTTCTTGTTGCTCATATTCTTTCTAGTAACAACTACAATGGATGTGGACACCGGGATTAGCAGGAAGTTGCCTGAAAAACAACCGCCAGATGCCCCTGAACCACCAAAATTAAAAGAGAAGAATGTGTTCGTGGTGACAGTTAACCGCAACAATGATATTTTGGTAGAAGGAGAAACTTTTATGACTATCGATCAGATTCGTGAGGAAGCTATAAAGTTTATCGATAATGGAGGAGGACTGGGAAATCCAATTGATGGAGCTGAACCGGCAGAATGTGACTGGTGTGAAGGAGCTAAGGATCCGGCATCATCTGACCACCCGAACAAGGCGGTCATCTCCTTGGAAAGTGATCGTGGAACTTCATATGGAACCTATATATCTGTTCAGAATGAATTGGTAGGGGCCTACACAGATCTGAGAGACCGATTGTCTGAAAAAATGTATGGTGTTTCTTATACACAGATGTTAAAGGACCAATCAAACAGTCCGAATAATGAGACACTGAAGGAAAGAATTAATATAATTAAGGGAAAGTACCCTCAGATCATATCTGAGGCTGAACCCACAAAGTAATTTCTTATGTCGAAGTTTAAAAAGAAGAAAAAAGGAATGCCGGGTATTTCAACAGCATCATTACCCGATATTGTATTTATGCTCTTGTTCTTTTTCATGGTTACAACGGTAATGCGTGAGACTGAATTGAAGATTATGAAGCCTCAATTGCCAAAAGCAACAGAAATTAAAAAACTGGAGCGTAAAAGCTTGGTAAGCTATATTTATGTAGGAAAGGTGAAAGATCAAAATGGAGATAAGATCCAATTGAACGATCGAATAGCTGATATCAAAGATGTAAAGTATTTTATTTTTGCTGAAAGAGAGACCCATCCTGAAGATGAAATCCCGCTTTTGACAACATCGATTAAGGCGGATATTAAATCAAATGTGGGAACCATTACTGATATCAAAGAGGAATTAAGAAATATCAATGCCCTTAAGATCAATTACTCAACCTTAAAGGGTGATGTAATGGATAATATAAAATAAATTTAGTTATAATTTAATGGAAAGCTCTCAATTTAATATTGAGAGTTTTTTTTTGGAATCCATTTAAGTCAATAATGACTCAATCAAATGCACCTTTAAAACAAGCCGTGAATCTGGGCATCAATCCGATCAATTATTGATCCAAGGTCTTCCTGATTATCAACAATATTGAGATGATCAATGTCTATGATGAGAAGTTTCCCTTTTTTATAGGTTGAGATCCAGGCCTCATAGCGCTCATTTAAGCGACTTAAATAGTCAATACTGATGGAGTTTTCAAAATCCCTTCCGCGTTTGTGAATCTGACCCACAAGAGTCGGTATGCTCGCCCTGAGATAGATCAGCAGATCGGGCGGAGAAACAAGGCGTTCCATCAATTCAAACAGGGTTTCATAATTACTAAAATCCCTGTTCGTCATCAAACCCATGGCATGAAGGTTTGGAGCAAAAATATTCGCATCCTCATAAATGGTCCTGTCTTGGATAATGTTTTTCCCACTCTCCCTGATCTCAAGAATTTGACGAAAGCGGCTATTCAAAAAATAAATTTGTAGATTAAACGACCATCTTTCCATAGACCCGTAAAAATCGTCCAGGTATGGGTTCTCTGCAACAGACTCAAAATGAGGTTCCCATTTATAATGTTTTGCCAATAAACTCGTCAAAGTTGTCTTTCCTGCTCCAATATTTCCTGCTATAGCAATGTGCATAGGTCTAATAGTTTGATTTAGTGATTAGCAATGGTTAGCGAAATTAAAAAAAATATAGATCATATCCGGTATTTATCGAATTTTTCACTCCTTTATTTGGTATCCATAAACCTTGTTTCCGTCATAAATAAAAATAGAGGACTTGTTTATATAGATTGATTTCAGGTCATTTTTGTAATCCAACAGCACAGGAATGTTCTCATCCTGATACTGATAAAAAAGGGAACCTTCAGACGTATAGATAAAACCTTTCTGAAAAGGAAAGATGTTATCGGCTTTCTCCACAGGATACGACCTGGTATAAATACCGTATTCATTGAATTCCATTACATTTTTTTCAGAGAGGATCCATACTTTTTTATAGGTACTGGCCACTTTGATTGGCTGAAAATCTGAATCATAAAATGTAATGGGTTGGGTTTGAAGTACCTCGCTGAGATGACGGTAATCATATAGATGAAGTTTGTTGTCATCAGCGTAGAGCCATATATTGTTTTGGGACGACCCCGTGACGAAGATCACATTGTTGAACAAAGTTTCCTGTGTGAAATCGATCCTTTCGGATAGCTCATTGAGGTTATTGTCAAGGATGATCACTGCATTAAAATCAGCATAAAACAGAATTATTTTAAAGGGATTCTGAATGTTGACCGCGCTCAATCTGCCCAGTTCCACATTACTGTAGGAGAATGTTTTTTTTGATGTTTTGCGGTAAAGAATATTATCGTTGGTATAATACATACTTTCGAACTCATCAACCCCGATAAATTTTTCCGCCTTAAGTGGAATAGTCTGGTCGAGCATTGTTGCCAGTTCCTGAGCCGTTGTCGAAAGACAAAACAGCAGCATAAAAAAAAATTGTATACTTTTCATTCAGGAGATTAAAGGTTCAAAGTTAGCACCCAAAGGAATTTTCGATTCCCCGTAATTCGAAATTTACTCTGTTTAAGGCAGAATAACAAGTGAATCCATGTCAAAATCCAATTTGGATGCAGGGAACGAACATTTGCTTATAACCAGAAGTCATTTGCAGTATAAGGCCCAAAATCAATTAACTGATGCTACAAATCAAAGGCCTGTTTTATTTTATCCACATAATCGAGCTTTTCCCAGGTAAACAATTCAACCTCAATTGATTTATCTCCCGAATAGGGCGATGAGAAATGTTTTGTCACCGTTCTTGGCGTTCTTCCCATATGACCATAGGCAGCAGTTTCACTGTATATTGGATTCCTTAGTTTTAACCTTTTCTCTATCGCAGCGGGTCTCATATCAAATAAGTTCTCTATGATCATGGAAATCTCACCATCGTTTTTATCGATTTTTGAGGAGTTATAGGTTTCTACATTTATTGATGTCGGTTCGGCTACGCCAATGGCATATGAAACCTGCACCAGTACCTGATCACATACTCCGGCAGCTACCATATTCTTTGCAATATGCCGGGCAGCATAGGCTGCTGAGCGGTCAACCTTACTGGGATCCTTTCCGCTAAATGCGCCACCCCCATGGGCTCCTTTTCCTCCATAGGTGTCGACAATAATCTTTCTTCCTGTTAATCCTGTATCACCATGGGGCCCCCCGATGACAAACTTTCCAGTCGGGTTGATATGGTATTTTATCTGATCGTTAAATAATTTCTGAATATTTTTGGGCAGATGGGCCTTTACCCTTGGAATAAGAATACCCACAATATCGTGTTTGATCTTAGCCAGCATTTTTTCGTCCTCATCGAATTCGTCATGCTGGGTAGAAAGCACTATGGTATCTATTCTTTCCGGGACCCCTTCATCTGAATATTCAATTGTCACCTGGCTTTTGGCATCAGGCCGAAGGTATTTGATCTCTTTTCCTTCACGCCTTATCACTGCAAGTTCTCTAAGTAGCCTGTGGCTAAGGTCCAAGGCAAGCGGCATGAAATTTTCGGTTTCGTTAGTGGCATAACCAAACATCATGCCCTGGTCACCTGCACCCTGTTCTTCCGGGGTTCCACGGTCAACACCTTGATTGATATCCTGAGATTGCTCGTGGATCAGCGAAATGACCCCGCAACTTTCTCCTTCAAACTTATACTCACCTTTGGTATAGCCAATTTTCTTTATGGTTTCCCTGGCGATGATAGGAGCATCAATATAGGTAGTGGTTTTTACTTCACCTGCCAAAACAACCTGGCCGGTAGTCACCAAGGTTTCACAAGCCACTTTTGCGTTTGGATCAAATGCTAAAAAGTTATCTAACAGGTTGTCAGAGATTTGATCGGCCACTTTATCAGGATGTCCTTCAGACACAGATTCAGACGTAAATAAATAAGACATAATTGTCGGTTTTAGATGAGAAAGAAGAATTGATGACCTGTGAAGCTAAAGTAGTAGTTACTGCTTTAGCATTTTTTATAGAGGTTGCAATCAGTTCAAATTTTTCCTCAGAATTATATGCCACAAAAATAAGGAAAATAAAAATTAAAAAATCATGATTTCGTCAAATTAATTTTTTTTTAAGGATTATGGATTATGTCGACAGATTTGATCAAATCTAAATTCTATGAAAGATATAATGATGCTGTTCATGAGTTTGTTCTTGTTGGCAGGATATAATTCAAGTGATGGAGAAATAACGGATAAGGTGATGAATTCGGGAGGGAACTCCAGCGAAGAACTAAAGGGGGATTTTGTAAGTGATGCGCATCCAACAAGTGGTTCCAGTTCTGTAAGTTCTGATAAATCAACCTTGTCTCTAACAAATTTTAAAACAGATGGTGGTCCAAAATTACTGTTGTATTTGTCAATAGAGGTCGATTCAAAAGATTTTGTGAACCTGGGTGACCTCAAAGGGATTGAAGGAGATTTTAACTATGCTATTCCGGCCAGTACCGATTTGAGCACCTATAAATATGTCGTGGTATGGTGCGTTGACTTTTCTGTGAGTTTTGGACATGCTGAGTTAAAATAATTTGGTATTTAAAATTAATTTCTATATTTGCCTGAGACAAAAAATGAAAAACAACAACTTAAATATGGTTAAAATGATGATGCACGATCAGGTGCAGAGGATTTTTATGCTATAAATTTAATTGATCATAAATACAAAACCTCTGAATTCATTCAGGGGTTTTTTTTTTGATCCAAACAGAAACAAATATGTTTAATTTATAAAATACGCACTATGAATGCTTTTAAAAAAATGATAAGGTATTGCCATTTACGTTGATGAAAAATAGCTTATTTTTGTGTCCCCTTGGCAATACCTAACTAAAAAGGACAATTTTTTACAGATAATACACTAAAAATTAATACCATTTATTATGAGCGATCAAAAGCTAGCAACAAAAGCATTACATGCCGGACATGATACCACACAGACCTTAGGAACCAGGGCCGTACCCATTTACCAGTCAACCTCCTATGTGTTTGATAATACAGATCATGCGGCCAATTTATTTTCCCTTGCAGAACTGGGTTTTATCTATACCCGTTTAAATAACCCTACAAATGACATCTTGCAAAAGAGATTGGCGGCCATTGAAGGCGGTATAGGTGCAGTGGTTTTTGCTTCGGGAACAGCAGCCATCTCAACGGGTTTGTTAACCCTTTTAAAAGCAGGAGACCATATTGTTGCTTCAAGCAGTCTTTATGGAGGCACTTATAACCTCTTGAATGTCACCTTGCCGAGATTAGGAATCAGCACAACTTTTGTGGATGCCTCTGATCCGGAAAGCTTTGGAAGAGCGGTAAAGGAAAATACAAGAGCCTTTTTTGTGGAGTCTCTGGGGAACCCGAAACTGGATGTTCTTGATCTTGAAGGTATATCCAGAGAGGCTAAAGCGGCTAAAGTCCCGTTTATTGTTGATAATACCGTCGCGACACCGGCTCTTTTAAACCCAATTAAATTCGGGGCAGATATTGTGATTCATTCACTGACAAAATACATTGGCGGACAGGGTAATTCTCTGGGTGGTGTGATCATTGATGCAGGTAATTTTGACTGGGCAAACGGTAACTTTCCTGAATTTACAGAGCCCTCAGCAGGATATCATGGACTCGTATATCACGAGGCGCTTGGCAATGCATCATATACGTTTAAACTTATCCTTGAAGGCTTGCGTGATTTTGGAGGGGCAATGAGCCCTTTTAATGCTTTTCAGATCATACAGGGCCTGGAAACATTGCCTGTAAGGATCAAACAACACAGTGAAAATGCGCTGGATCTGGCCAAATGGCTTGAAAACAGAAAGGAAGTAGCCTGGGTAAATTATCCAGGTTTAGACAGTAGCCCCTACAAGGACTTGGCCGACAAATATTTGCCTAAAGGTCAAAGCGGCATTGTAACTTTTGGAATTGAAGGTGGATTTGAAGCAGCAAAGAAGTTTACAGATGCCACTGAAATATTTTCACTCCTGGCCAATATTGGCGATACCAAGTCATTGATCATACATCCCGCAAGCACAACCCATCAGCAACTTACGATAGAGCAGCAAGCTGATGCCGGGGTGTCACAAGACCTGATCAGGTTGTCGGTAGGGATAGAAAACATAGATGATCTGAAGGCAGACCTGGAGAATGCCTTTAAAAGTTTATAAAGAAATAAACTTACCGGCCCATTTTATGGGTTGGTAAGTTTTACATCCGGACTCTTGTACAGAATTGAAATATTATGTTTCTTTGCACAAAGTTCATTAAAATAAGATATTGTTATAAAGAAAGGCGGAGGGATTAGACCCGTTGAAGCCTTAGCAACCCTTTTAATTGTCAAGACAGGTAAAAGAAGGTGCTACATTCTACCCATTAGGAAAGATAACTCATGACCATTTGAACTGATACCTTTTCCTTTTTTTATCGCAATTTCTTACAAGTAATACATTAATCTGATCCATATGATGTTTGGATCAAAACACAATTGTTGAAATAGTGAAGAAGTCAAAGCACTTGCATTATATAAACCTGGAAAATTTTACCACGGAATCGGGATATTTCTATCCTGAGTTTGCGCTGTCATATCAGTTATTCGGACAGCCTTTGGGCAATGCCCCCATTGTGTTGGTCAATCATGCCCTTACAGGCAATTCAAACGTTGCCGGCGATGAGGGATGGTGGAACTCACTGATTGGATTGGGTCGGCTCATCGATACGAGTAAATATACCGTAATTGGTTTTAACATTCCGGGAAACGGGTATGACGATGTGGAAGCAAATCGTATCGATAACTATGAAGATTTTACGGCCAGAGATATTGCCCGGTTGTTTGGCATTGGACTGCAAGAAATAGGAGTTCATAAATTATACGCTGCCATTGGCGGATCCCTGGGGGGTGGAATTGCCTGGGAAATGGCCGTGCTGTTTCCTGATCTTATAACCCATTTGATCCCTGTTGCCTCAGACTGGAAAGCCTCCGACTGGATTTTGGCGCATAATAAAACCCAGCAACAGATATTGTCGAATTCAAGCAAACCTGTGCACGATGCCAGAATGATGGCCATGTTGTTTTACAGGACTGCCGATTCTTTCAAAGAGAAGTTCAACAGGACCAGGAATGAAGAACAGGGGAATTTCAACACCGAAAGCTGGTTGTTACATCACGGTCAAAAACTGGAAAGCAGGTTTTCACTGCCCACATATAAAATGATGAACCATCTGTTGAGTTCGGTCGATATTACGCGAAACAGGGGGACTTTTAATCAGGTGGCGAGCCAGATCAAGGCAAAGGTTTTTCAGGTAGGGGTTGATTCCGATTTCTTTTTTGTGCCTAAAGAGAACAAGGAAACTCAAAAACTCCTGAATGAAGCGGGTGTGGAGAACAGTTATCAGGAAATCAAATCTATACACGGGCACGATGCATTTTTAATTGAATTTGAACAACTTGAAAAAATCCTTAGCCCTGTTTTTACACAGCCCAAGACCAGAAGCCTGAAGAAGAAGGAGATGAAGGTTTTAAAATTTGGGGGAAGATCGCTGGCCAATGGTGAAGGGCTCAGGAGGGTCATCGATATCATCAGTAATAAAGTAAAAGAAGAAGAGAATTTTACAGTGGTACTTTCAGCCAGAGGTGATTCTACCGACAGGCTCGAAATCATTCTTGAGAAAGCAAAATCAGGAGAGCCGTATAAGGAGGATTTTGAAGATTTCAAGACCTATCAAAAGGCCCCGGCACCAGAAATGGATATGGAACATGAGTTCAACTTATTGGATCAGATCTTTGAAGGCGTGGCCTTGCTTGGCGATTACAGCCTCAAAATAAAGGACCGGGTTTTGGCACAGGGAGAAGTCTTATCGGTTAAATTACTCAGTCATTTGTTGAATTTGGAAGGAATTCCGGCAAATGCTTTGGACTCCAGAACCTTATTGAAAACCGACAGTAATTTTGGGGAGGCCTTAATCCTGGAGGATGTGTCTAAGGAGAACGTAAAGAAACACTTTGGCAAGAATGGGCATGAGCTCCAACTGGTAACAGGGTTTATCGCTTCCAACAGTAAAGGAGAAACAACTACTTTGGGCAGAAACGGCAGCAATTATTCGGCTTCTTTGATTGCCAATTTTCTCGATGCAAAAGAATTGGAGAACTACACCCATGTGAATGGAATTTATACAGCCAACCCCGATCTTGTTTCCAATGCGCAGATGATTGAGGAACTTACTTATCAGGAGGCCAATGAGCTGGCCAGTTTTGGGGCAAATATTTTACATGCCAAGACCATTATCCCCTTGGTTGAAAAGAACATTCCCTTACGTTTATTAAACACTTTTGATAAAGAAAACCAAGGAACCCTTATCAAATCACATGCCACCAGCAAGGGAATCAGATCGGTTACTGTTCAAAATAATGTATCACTGATCAATTTGGAAGGACGAGGCTTGCTTGGAAAAATCGGGGTCGATGCCAGAATTTTCACGGCGCTTGGCAAAGGGGGGATCAATGTAAATATTATTTCTCAGGGATCATCTGAAAGAGGTATCGGATTCGTGGTAGGATCGAATGACGCACAACGCGCCAAGGAAATCCTTGAACAGGAATTTGCCCTGGATATAAAAATGAAGGATGTCAACAGGATTTATGTCAAGGATGATTTGTCAATAGTGTCAATTATCGGACAGAATCTCTCAAACTTCCACAGATCGTATAATGCGCTCTCTATAAACAAAATAAAACCTTTACTGATCAACAATACGGTTACCGGAGACAATATTTGCCTCGTACTTGAAGAGAAGGATCTCAACAAAGCGGTAAACGTCATTCACGGCCAGATCTTTGGTGTTTCTACCAATATCAATGTGGCTATTTTTGGTGTTGGATTGGTCGGAGGAACCTTGATTGAACAAATTCTTCACAGCAAGCAGGATATCCTAAAAAGAAGAAATATCAATATCAATATTTTTGCCCTGAGCAATTCGAAACAACTCCTTTTGGATAAAGATGGCGTAGGAACTGACTGGGAAAAGCAATTACTGGGACAAGACAAATCAGGTTTTACCATAAACGATGTTATCGGTTTCGCCAAGAGCCAACATCTCGAAAACCTGATAGCCGTGGATAATACTGCCAGCAGGGATTTTATCAAGAATTATATTCCATTGGTTGAGAATGGATTTGACCTGGTGTCTTCTAACAAGGTTGCCAATACAGTTGACTTTTCTTTTTATAAGGAACTGCGAAGCTCACTTAAGAGAAACGAGAAGAACTACCTGTACGAGACCAATGTGGGAGCAGGTTTACCCCTTGTGGATACCATAAAGTTATTACATCATTCTGGTGAAAATATCACCAGAATCAATGGTGTTTTTTCAGGGTCTTTAAGTTATTTGTTCAATAATTTTTCAGAACAGGATAAAAAATTCAGTGAGATCCTGCAAGAGGCAGTTGATCAGGGATTTACTGAGCCTGATCCAAGGGAGGATCTCAGTGGAAATGATGTGGCCAGAAAATTACTGATCCTGGCAAGGGAACTGGATCTTGAAAATGAACTGGAAGATGTTTCTATTCAAAATTTGATTCCCGAAACATTAAGACAAGGTAATGCGGCTGATTTTTTGGGTAGATTGCCTGAGCTTGATGAGCAGTATCAAAAAACAAAGGACGGGCAGGAGGCTGACCATGTTTTGCGGTATGTGGGGGTATTGGCAGGAGATCTTTCTAAAGACAAGGGAGAGCTGGAGGTAAAGCTGGTCTCTGTTTCTAAGGATAGTTCCCTGGGGCAGGTTCAGGGATCTGATTCGATATTTGAAATTTATACCGAATCATACGGGGCAAGGCCCCTGGTAATTCAAGGAGCAGGAGCAGGGGCCAAGGTCACTGCCAGAGGTGTATTTGGAGATATTTTAAGATTAACAGAAAAAGCAGTTTAGATTTTTGTTTCAAGAATAAAGTATAAGCTGTGACATGATACTATGGATAAAAAAAGAGAATTTGAGACAGATGCAATCAGAAATCAAATAGAACGATCGGGCTTTGGAGAGCATACAAGTGCCATGTATGTGACGTCGAGCTTTGTATTTGATGATGCTGAAGATATGAGAGCTTCTTTTGCCGAAGAAAAGGAAAAAAATATCTACAGCAGGTTTTCGAATCCGAATAATACCGAGTTTGTCAATAAGATTGTAGCCATGGAAGGCGCAGAAAGCGGATACGCCTTTGCCTCTGGAATGTCTGCTATATTTTCAACCTTTGGTGCTTTGTTGAGCAGTGGAGACCATATTCTTTCGGCTCGTTCGGTATTCGGTTCAACCCATGCCCTGTTTACCAGGTTCTTTCCGAAATGGGGTATTGAAACCACTTATTTTAATATCAGTGAAGCCAATGATATTGAGTCTTTGATACAGCCCAATACCAAAATACTCTATGCGGAAACACCCACGAATCCCGGGCTGGAGATACTGGATCTGGAGTATTTAGGGCACATCACAAAAAAGCACGGCATTTTATTGGTTATAGATAACTGTTTTGCCACGCCTTATCTGCAACAACCCATTCAATACGGAGCAGACCTGGTAGTGCACTCGGCAACCAAACTGATCGATGGACAGGGACGTGTACTCGGAGGCGTAACGGTGGGAAGGGCTGATCTCATCAGGGAAATCTATTTATTTTCAAGAAACACAGGGCCATCCTTGTCGCCTTTTAATTCATGGATATTGTCTAAAAGCCTTGAAACTTTAGCCGTAAGGGTTGACAGGCATTGTGAAAATGCACTGGCGGTGGCTGAATTTCTTGAAAAACATCAGCGGGTGTCGTCTGTCAGGTATCCTTTTCTCAAAACACATCCGCAATATGCTATTGCCGTGAAGCAAATGAAAAAAGGAGGAAATATTGTGGCCTTTGAAGTAAAAGGAGGAATAGAAGCTGGGCGTAATTTTCTGAACAGGATCAAAATGTGTTCGTTATCTGCCAATCTTGGGGATACGAGAACAATTGTAACACATCCTGCGTCTTCAACACACAGCAAACTCTCTGTTGAAGAAAGAGCGGTTGTTGGCATAACGGACGGACTGATAAGAGTATCAATAGGATTGGAAAATATTTCAGATATTGTAGATGACTTGTCTCAAGCACTAAACTACTGAAACTATGGTACTATTTCAAACCAAGAGTAAAGACCATTACAAAAGAGGAGAAACAAAAAGAAGAAGTATTGTTAAAGCTATTACCTGGAGAACTTTAGGAACATTGGATACAATTGTGATCGCATTTGTTCTTACAGGAGAAATCAAAACAGCAGTTTCGATCGGAGGCATAGAAATCTTTACGAAAATGTTTTTATACTTCTTTCACGAGCGTATATGGAATATGATAAAATGGGGCAAAAGAGGAATATGAAAAAACAATTAGAAAAAATTCTAGAACAGCGCATCATGATACTTGATGGTGCCATGGGTACGATGATACAGGCCTATCAATTTAGTGAGGAGGATTACAGGGGTGAACGATTTAAGGATTATGAGGTTCTTTTGAAGGGCAACAATGATCTTTTAACGCTAACCCAACCCGAAGCTATCAAAGAGATCCACAGAGAATATTTGGCCGTGGGTGCCGATATCATAGAAACAAACACATTTTCAAGTACTACGATTGCCATGGCAGATTATGGCATGGAAGACCTTGTATATGAATTGAATTATGAAGCAGCCAGGCTGGCGAGGGAGGCTGCAGATGAATTTACTGCAAAGGAGCCTCATAAACCAAGATTTGTGGCAGGATCAATGGGTCCGACAAACAAAACGGCAAGTATGTCGCCTGATGTGAATGACCCGGGTTTTAGGGCAGTTACTTTTGACGAACTCAGAATAGCCTATAAACAGCAGGCAGAGGCCTTGCTCGATGGTGGGGCAGACATCCTTTTGGTAGAAACCGTTTTTGACACGCTCAATGCCAAAGCAGGTTTGTTTGCCATTGAAGAGATCAAAGCAGAAAGGGGCATTGATATCCCCATCATGTTAAGCGGAACGATCACAGATGCCAGCGGAAGAACCCTTTCGGGCCAAACTGCTGAGGCCTTCCTGATTTCAGTATCACACATTCCCTTGTTGACGGTAGGATTCAATTGTGCACTGGGAGCCAATTTATTGCAGCCGCATCTTGAAGCAATAGCGCCAAAAACAGACCTGGCAATTTCTGCCCACCCCAATGCAGGCTTGCCCAATGCTTTTGGAGAATACGACGAAAGCCCGGAACAAATGGCCGAACAGATAGAATCTTATTTAAAGAGGGATTTGATCAATATTGTTGGAGGATGTTGTGGCACAACACCCGGACACATCAGGGCCATTGCAGACCTGGCTTCAAACTATAAACCGAGACAAATGAAATCACTTGTGAAATAATGGTATTGGAAGTTGCCATATTACAAATAAAAGAGGGCAGGGCTTTGGCCTTTGAAAAGAGCTTTGACAAGGCTGCAAAAATCATATCCACTCAGAAGGGATATTTGTCACATGAGCTTAAGAAATGTGTTGAGCAGGAGGATAAATACATCCTTTTGGTACATTGGGAGACCATAGAAGATCATGAAACAGGATTTAGACAATCGGAGGCATATAGCGAATGGAAGCAGCTTTTACATCATTTTTATGAGCCTTTTCCGCTTGTAGAGTATTATCAATAAAGAATGAAAACGAAAGAGAAAAAATATTTACACCTGTCGGGCCTCGAGCCCCTGGTACTCAATGAGAACAGTAATTTCATCAATGTAGGTGAACGTACCAATGTGGCCGGATCTAAAAAATTCCTGCGCCTGATCAAGGAAGAAAAGTTTGATGAGGCACTTGATATTGCCCGGCATCAGGTAGATGGCGGGGCACAGATCATCGATATCAATATGGATGACGGACTGATCGATGGCAAGGAAGCCATGGTACGCTTTATGAACCTGATTGCGGCAGAACCTGATATTTGCAGGGTACCGATCATGATCGACAGTTCGAAATGGGAGATCATAGAAGCGGGTTTGCAGGTGGCTCAGGGCAAATGTGTCGTGAACTCAATTTCGCTCAAAGAAGGAGAAGAAAAGTTTATATGGGAAGCCACGCGCATCAAAAGATATGGAGCGGCTGTTATCGTGATGGCCTTTGACGAAGTGGGTCAGGCGGATAATTTTGAAAGAAGGATTGAAATTGCCAAAAGATCCTATGACGTTTTGGTCAACAAAGTAGGATTCCCCAGTGAGGATATAATTTTCGACCTGAATATTTTCCCGGTAGCCACAGGCATGGATGAGCATAAAAGAAATGCCATTGATTTTATAGAAGCGACACGATGGGTGAGGGAAAACCTTGACAACGTAAGCGTGAGCGGGGGAGTTAGCAATGTATCCTTTTCTTTCAGGGGCAACAATGCCGTAAGGGAAGCCATGCATTCTGTCTTCCTGTATCATGCGATACAGGCAGGAATGAACATGGGTATTGTAAACCCGACCATGCTTGAAGTATATGATGAGATTCCAAAAGACCTGCTGGAGCGGGTCGAAGACGTGATTCTCGACAGGCGTGAGGATGCCACGGAAAGATTGCTCGATTTTGCTCAAACCGTGGTAGGAACAAAAAAGACAGCGGTTGAAGAGCAACTGTGGAGAAGCGAACCGGTTCAGGATAGGATTACGCATGCACTGGTTAAGGGAATAGACGCCTTTATCATTGAAGATGTGGAAGAAGCGAGAACCATGGTTGAAAAACCGATAGACGTGATTGAAGGGCATCTTATGATTGGAATGAATGTTGTAGGTGACCTTTTTGGTTCAGGAAAGATGTTTTTGCCCCAGGTGGTGAAATCTGCCAGGGTGATGAAAAAGGCGGTAGCCTATCTCAATCCATTTATCGAGGCAGAGAAAGGGGCAACGCAAAAAGCACTTGGTAAGGTATTGATGGCTACGGTAAAAGGTGATGTACATGATATTGGCAAGAATATTGTAAGTGTGGTTCTGGGTTGTAATAACTATGAAATCATAGACCTGGGTGTCATGGTCCCTCCCGAGAAGATTATTGAAACGGCTATAGCAGAAAAAGTTGATGCCATCGGGCTTTCGGGTTTGATCACCCCATCATTGGATGAAATGGTCTACCTGGCAAAAGAAATGCAAAGACGGGAACTTGACATCCCTCTATTAATTGGAGGTGCTACAACGTCCAAGGCACATACCGTGGTAAAGATTGACACTGAGTACAAAAACGCAGTGGTACACGTCAATGATGCCTCAAGGGCCGTTACCGTGGTAGGAGATTTGCTGAATAAGAAAACGGCCGACAAGTATGTAAGTGACCTGAAGAAGGATTATGAGGCGTTTAGGGAGAAATTTTTAAAAAGAGGTAAAACCAAAAGATACATCCCGATTGAGCAGGCGCGTGCCAACAAGTTTAAAATTGACTGGAGCAGTTCGATCATTCATAAACCCAAAGAATTGGGGGTACAGGTTTTGAAGCAGATCAGTTTAAAAGAACTCTTGCCCTTTATTGACTGGCAACCATTTTTTATTTCCTGGGACCTTCACGGAAAATTCCCTCAGCTTTTAGAGGATGAGCTCGTGGGTGAACAGGCCACTCATTTGTATGAAGATGCACAAAAGATGATCGAAATAATCATCGCAAAACAACTGTTTAAGGCCAAAGCTGTTTTTGGGCTTTTTGAGGCTAATACCGTGGACCAGGATGATATATTGATCAGTAAAAACAAAAAGGAAATCGCAAGATTCAGAACACTGCGACAGCAATTGCATAAAAAAGAAGGGGTGCCCAGTTATGCTTTGGCCGATTTTATAGCACCCGCCCGTGAAGCACAGGATTATATGGGCGCTTTTTGCGTGGCCATTTTTGGCGCTGATGAACTGGCTCAGTCGTATAAGGAAACCCATGATGATTACAATGCTATTTTGGTCCAGGCTCTCGCAGATCGTTTTGCGGAAGCCTTTGCAGAATATTTACACAAGCAGGTGAGAATGAAGCACTGGGGCTATGCCGCCGCCGAATCTTTAAAAAACGACGAATTAATCAAGGAGGCCTATACCGGTATCCGTCCGGCACCGGGTTATCCGGCCTGCCCCGACCATTTGGAAAAAGATACCATCTGGGAGTTGCTGCAAGTGGAGAAGATCATCGGGGTCAAACTCACCGAGAGCAGGGCCATGTGGCCTGCAGCGGCAGTATCGGGCTATTATTTTGCCCATCCTGAGGCGCGCTATTTCGGTCTGGGAAAAATCACAGAAGACCAGGTTGTGGATTATGCCGACCGAAAGGGGATATCCAAAGAAATGGCCATGAAATGGTTACAACCAAATTTATCAGTTTAAAAGCACAGAACGAAAAAAGAAATAATGAAAGTTACCGATCACATAAAAAATGCCAAAGGGAAAACCTTGTTTTCATTTGAAATTGTGCCACCTCAAAAGGGGCAGAACATTCAAAAATTATATGACAATATTGATCCCCTGATGGAATTTAAACCCCCTTTTATTGATGTGACTACTTCAAGAGAGGAACATGTTTATATCCAGAAAAAGGGAGGGCTGCTCGAACGAAAGGTCACCCGCATGCGACCGGGAACCGTTGGTATATGCGCTTCATTGATGCATAAGTATAAAGTAGATACGGTGCCTCATGTATTGTGTGGAGGCTTTACCAAAGAAGAGACCGAATATGTTTTGGTTGACTGTCATTATTTGGGTATTGACAATGTGATGGCGCTGCGAGGCGATGCGATGAAGGATGAGGCCTATTTTATGCCAAAAAATGAAGGAAACAAATTTGCCAGTGAACTGGTTGAACAAATCTCTAATCTGAACAAAGGTATTTACCTGCATGATATTGTTGACACTACTTATAATTCAGATTTCTGTATTGGCGTAGCCGGATATCCCGAAAAGCATATGGAATCACCCAGTATGCAGGCAGACCTTAGAAGGTTAAAAGAAAAAATCGATGCCGGGGCGAAGTATGTGGTGACCCAGATGTTTTTTGACAATCAAAAGTTTTTTACTTTTGTTGAAGCTGCAAGGGCCATTGGGATCGAAGTACCTATCATCCCGGGAATCAAACCCATTGCCGTGAACCGGCATTTAAGCATCCTGCCCCAGGTATTTAAGCTTGACCTGCCCGATGCTTTGGTTACTGAAGTTGAAAAATGCAAAGACAATAAAGAAGTCAGGCAAGTAGGAATTGACTGGGCCATTGCCCAATCGAAAGAACTTATAGCAGCAGGAGTACCTGTGCTTCACTATTATTCCATGGGGAAGTCTGATAATATCAAGGCTATTGCAAAGGAGGTTTTTTAGTATTAATGCTACAATGCTACAATGCTACAATGCGTGAAATCGAAGATTCAGCGAAGCTAATGCTTGAATGCGTGAAATATTCTTCTCTGTCCTTTTGCCTTGATGCAAAAGAACGAAAAGATCAAGGCTGATTTTATTTTTCTGTGCATCAATCTGATAATTTTTACTCCACCATAGCCCAAGCCGCTGCGCTTCCGGGGCTATTGCTTCTTCCATGCTAAAATTATCAGGATGCAAGACGAAAAACAAAATATGCCACTTCGATCTATACAATGATTTCGCTGGGGAGTTTAATTTTCAAATGCGTGAAATCGCACCAGCCTGCCGGCAGGCAGGGATTCAGCGAAGCTAATGCTTGAATGCAAGAATACTTCAAAAATCAACATTCTCCAATCTTCAATCTCCAATCAAAAACTTACTTCGACCAGCCACGCCGGTAGGAGTGGTATTCGAAATTCCTTATTTGAAATTCGATATTCAAAATTCCCAAACCCCTATATCCAATCTCAAATCAGGCTCGGATTATTTCAAGGAATCATGATAGCATTTGTTCAATGCATCACTATTTTATATGAATGTATAAGAAAAATAGATTTTGAAATGTTTATAAGGGGAAATAATTTCATATTTTTGTGCCTTATTCACAGGATAGGAAATATTTAAACTAAAGAATTATGGCAATAGAAGTAACAGACGCTAATTTTGAGGAGGTTGTATTGAACTCTGACAAACCAGTTTTGGTTGATTTTTGGGCAGCTTGGTGTGGACCATGCAGAATGTTGGCTCCCATCGTTGAAGAGTTGGACAAAGATTTTGACAGCAAGGCTAAGATCGTAAAGGTAGACGTTGATGCTCATCAGGAATTTGCCGCTAAATACGGCGTTCGAAACATTCCAACAGTATTGATCTTTAAAGGAGGAGAAGTTGCTGATAAACAAGTTGGTGTAGCACCTAAGAATGTTTATACTGAAAAGTTGAATGCGCTTTTGTAAAAAAGTTCGAGCATTTTTATAAAGTAAAGGTTTGATCTTAGAAAGATCAGGCCTTTTTTTGTGCCCTTATTTCTACAAGCCTTTAAAAGAGTTTTCACTGAGCTTGTGATAAGCTCCAATTGAACATTTCTCCTTACTTTTGAACTATGACAAAAGCAGATTTGAGCCAGGTTAACGCTGCAGCCACTATTGAACTACTCGCCAAACAGGTGGTTGAGGGTTTTATTACCGGTATGCACAAGAGCCCTTTTCATGGCTTTTCGGTTGAATTTTCTGAACACAGGCTTTATAACAAAGGGGAAAGCACCAGGCATATAGACTGGAAGTTGTTTGCCAAATCAGAAAAACTATTTGTTAAACGCTACGAGGAAGAGACGAACTTAAGAAGCCATATCATTATTGATAATTCTGCCTCGATGCATTATCCTGAAATGGGTGAGATTAGCTTAGAGAAATACAATAAGATTGGTTTCTCAGTGCTGGCAGCAGCTGCTTTGATGGAGATCCTAAAAAGGCAGCGAGATGCTTTTGGCTTGAGCATCTATGCAGAAGAAAGCGAATATTTTGCTCCGGCTAAGGGCAATGAGAAGCACAGAAGAATGTTACTCGAGCAATTGCAGCAGGTCTTATTAAAAGGATCTGAGCGCACTACAGATACCTACAAGGTACTGCATGAGATTGCCGAAAAGATCCATAGAAGGTCTTTGATATTTTTGTTTACAGATATGTTTCAATCAGACAAAAGGGAAGAAGAGCTGTTTGCTGCCTTAAGGCATTTAAAGTATAACAAGCACGAAGTGGTTTTGTTTCATACCTTCGACGGAAAACGCGAATTAAACTTTGATTTTGACGATCAACCCAGAAAGTATGTTGATATTGAAACAGGAGAGCAGATCAATTTGTTTGCCGGTAATGTAAGGGAAGGCTATAAGTTGAAGGTCGAAGGGTATTTTAAAAACCTCAAGTACAAGTGTATGCAATACAAGATTGACTATGTGCCCGTTGATATTCATAAGGGCTTTGATCAGGTATTGACCACGTATATGGTAAGAAGAAGTAAATTTCTATAAAAATATTCGATTTCCTTTTGACAAATCAAAAAACAGAATTATATTTGCCCCTGCTTAGCAATAAGCGACGCTATTTTAGCAACGGTTTGGTAGTTCAGCTGGTTAGAATACCTGCCTGTCACGCAGGGGGTCGCGGGTTCGAGTCCCGTCCAGACCGCAACTTTTTAAAGGAAAAATAGTTGTGTTGTTAACATTAAGAGTTCGCTCTTAGATAGTTAGCTAATGAAAAACTTCAGTCTCACTGAGGTTTTTTTGTTTTATAGACTTTCCTGACTGATTTAGTGCTTTCACTACATAATTCATCCTAATTAATTTAAATACAGTTATTTAAGGCCCTTTCTACAAGAATTAGCGGTGAGCTCTGAAATACCAAAAAGGGGCGCTGGAAGGGACGGAAAAATCCCGAGGGACGGACTTTATTGTTGTTACTGCACAGTTGTTGTGGTCTAGAGAAGACCGTGAAAAACCCGAATGAAATCTCACTCGGGTTTCTAAAATTAGCTTGAGTAATTTTGAATTCATTTTCAAACCGATATGTTTTCTGGGGAAAAGCAGAAGGATATAATTGGTTTGCGTTTCATTTACTTTTCGACATCATAATAAAGAAATCTATTACCACTATTTCCTGTTCGGTTGAGTGATAATACCTTCTACTTTGAATTCAGCACTTCCCTCAGCAGCATTTAGAAAACCTACGGTGGATAACTCTCCAGTAGCACCTTCAAATTTTCCAAATCCTTCAACAATAATATAATTACCTGAAGAAGGTCCAGTAACATTCATATTGGATGTGCCAAGAAAACGAATGCCATCCCCTTTCGAATTTTTAACGGTTACATTAAGTTCAGCAGTAATGATGCCAGTTGAGGGATCAAAGTCGCAATTTTCAACTATTAATGGGCTTATGCTTCTGTCAATCAAACCAATATGAGAGGCATTTCCATTTACGGCATTAGTTTTCATGACTGCAACCCCATTTGAGCAATCGATCGGCTCGACATCATTTGGTGTAGAAAGAAAGTCCCCTTTAAAAGGAATCATTTTCACTACATCATTTTTCTCAAAACTGGATTTGAGAAACTCTGAATTTTCAATTACATCATCACTCTCACAGGATGTAAAAAGGAACAAGCATAATAAACTCATCAGCATAAATTTAAATGTTTTCATGATTTATAATTTTAGGTTAAGTATTAAACATAAATCTCCCCAATTTTTGTTAGACCAAAAGAGATTGTTATTTTGTTGATAACAAAATTATTTTGGGTGAATAATAAATGCAATGATTCCAATTATCTATTTAATTGATTTTGATCAAGTGCAAAAAATTAAAATCGCTTGGAAAATGGTAATATGAGTCTCTCTCTTTATATATTATACAGAAATACAGTGTTTTAAGTAGCGGTGAAAAGTCCCGTCCAGACCGCAACTTTTTAAAGTAAAAATAGTTGTGTTGTTAACATTAAGGGTTAAACCTTAGATAGTTAGCTAATGAAAAACTTCAGTCTCACTGAGGTTTTTTTGTTTTATAGAGGTTCTGAACCTTTTTCCACCTTTTCAATTCAATTTTCTTATGAATCCTTTGTTCTATAGGGATTACATCCAATTAACTTCTTTCAGAAGGTGAGCCATCATATATCATATGTGCCTCTTGAAAGTGTCCCCTCAGGTGTCCACATTTTCAAAGGTGTCCCTTATTACTAACCACTTAAATTTAACAACCATGAATGCAAATAAAATACATATAAGATTCAATCTGGTAATGGCCAGAACTAACAAGAAAGGTTTCTCTTCAGTAAAGTGCAGACCGTATTATTTACCAGTTCTTCTATGATCAATGTAGACCTATTTCAAATTTTATGTAAGCTTTTGATTATAGGTTTTTATTAAGTAGATTTAGCATTGAATAAATAGCTGAAAGACCCCTAATGTTGTTGAATTATAAATTGGTAGGTGTCACCCGTTGTGATTTACCATTACGTTAGTGTTGATAGAAATAACAATGATCAATAAAAATTAATCTCTTGCAAAAAATAATAACTTTTTTGATGTTTAAATTGGGTCTAAGCTCAATAATAGCAAAGGATGCAAGAAAGTGATCATAATTGCGGATAAACACTATATAGCGTTTATTAACTAGTTAGCAGCAATTAACCCTTTGAGACCAGAATAAATACCTAAAGAAATTAATATGTAAAACCTTTAAATCACCTAACTATGATATCAAAAACAATAAATAATATGCACCTTAAAAAAATTCTGTTTCTACTTCTCTTATTTGTCTATTGTTTAGCACCCCAACTAAAGTGCTTTTCTCAAGTTAAAAAGGTAGATTCAATGATTCCAATACCTATAGCAAGCAATGAGGTTTATAAAACCGTTGCTCAATTCTTCGAGTATGATAAAAACATCCCTCTTGATGTCAACATAATTTTCAAGGACAAATTTGAAGGTAATAATAAAGAGAAAATTATTTTCACTGGAATTAATAACAGTAAAGTACCTGCTTATCTAATTATTCCAAATAATGGAGAAGATAAACACCCTATTGTCTTTTTGGTAGATGGTATATTTGGATCCAAAGAAAGATGGTTACAAGATGACAGTTGGCCAAAAGGTGGATTGGTAACAAAGGCATTACTTAATAGCGGTTTTGCCGTAATGACACTTGATGCTGTTTATCACGGTGAGAGATCTTATGAAAATGACTTTAAACGTCCACCATGGCCTCGTACATTTCCTTACAAAGCCAGACAAATGTTTATACAAACAGCAGTAGAATACAGAAGAGCTATGGACTATATTTCTACCCGAGATGAAATTGATTCTTCAAGAATTGGCTTTTTGGGTTTAAGTATGGGCGGAGTAATTACATTTGAACTGACCAGTATCGATTCACGAATCAAAACTGCAGTTGCTGGATTAACACCAGTTTGGAAAGCACCTGCATTTCAACCATGGTTACCTTCAACCTATGCAACCCGCATACGTTGTAATTCATTTCTCATGTTTATGGGGAATGAGGATCCAGTATATACAATGAAAGACGCTCATCAACTATTCGACTTAATCCCTTTGAACAGAAAGGAATTTGTGGAATACAATGTGAAACACGAGCCACCTGTGGAATATGCAGAAATGGTTACAGAATGGTTTTTAAAAAATCTTTAATGATAAGATTTGTCAAATTGAAAGATAAAACAAGAAATTAAAAAGCTGCTAACAATATATAAAAATAATGCTTAAGTTTAATCTTAAATCTAAAGGTTAGTGCGTATTTGGTCACTCCGATTTTCCTGCGGAAAATCCTCGGACACAAAACCGCACTATTCTTATACAAACCGTTGTGCTTTATTACAGAAACCTCCAACCAATGATAAAACTCTTTAGAAAAATTAGACAAAATGTGATTAAAGAAAATAAAGCCAGCAAGTATATGCTTTATGCCATTGGAGAAATTATCCTTGTCGTTATTGGAATTTTGATTGCACTACAAATTAATAATTGGAATGAAGAAAATAATCAATCTAAAAAAGAACTAGCATTACTAGTAAATCTAAAAAAAGACCTTAATACAGACATCGAATCCCTATCTCGTGAAGATTCTATTTTCTCAAAAATTGGAGATATTACAAAAAATGGAATAAATCTATTTATAAATGCAAAAAATATTGAGGATATATACTCTGTAAGTAAATTGATCAGTGTAGAATGGGACGATTTAAAAATAAATCGTAATACATATAATGAGATGATTAGTTCAGGTAATATGTATAACATTAAGAATGAAATGTTACAAAAACATATAATCGACTATTACTTAAATGCCGAAGCTGATAAGTATTACATCAGACAAGTCGTTCAAGAGCAAAGTCATTTATACGTTAAAACGCCTGAAATGAATGCATATAAATTCCTTATTTCTCAATTGAAAAACCCACTAGTGGATTTAAATTCAATTGATACCACTTGGATAAATAATCCAAAATCACCTACTTATCTAGCTGTGATAACATATTTAAATCGTCATCAGGAATATAATATTGATTACCGAAGTGATGTCTACAATCGAAATATAATAGCTGCTCAAAAACTTGTTGCTAAAATTAATGACGAACTTGAAAATAGAAATTAATAACGAAAGCACAACAATGGCTATAAATAATTGCTTGTTCTCGCCTACTTCTGAAAATTGCTTGCGCCAATTCGCTTCGCTCGTGTCAGTTTAGTGTGTACTTGCTAAATTCACCGCTAAACCACACAACTACTCATAGCCGAGACGTTATCATCAATAAATAAGCCCAATGAAAATCCTTAAATATCTAAAATACATTGTAATAGTATGGTTAATTCTCACACTTTTAATTTGTGTAGGAGGAATCATTAAATACAATATTGATCTAAACACTTATATAGATCATGAAGAACCCAAGGAAAACAGAAATACAAATATTTCCTTAAGTAAGGAAACTGAAGTATATGTCGTTGGTTCTGTTCACTTTGAAACCGACAATATTAAAAGAGATGACATCTACAATTATATAAACAGTATTTCCCCGGATGTCATTTTATATGAAAGTGATACTAATACCGTGGAACGTATGGTGAATAGAACGGATTTCTTTAACCAACTTATGAGTTCTTTTAAAAAAGGGAATAAGGTAGAAAGTTTTGTTTCTCTTAAATATCTAGACAAGCACCCTCAAGCTATGGTTTTGGGCTACGAATGGGAAGAAAGGGATGCTTTTCATCTAAAACATAATTACCGTTCCACATCTTCAAAAATGATTGGGGCAGTATACAATTCCTACCGACAAGATCTTCTGACTGGTAACCATTTGGAGCTTATGGATACGTTCGCAGCGATAAATAAAGAGTATTATAAAATTAGCCGGAATGCAAAAGTCGTTTATGATCTCAATAATGCCAAGACGGATAGCATTATAAGGGAAAGACAATTTTATATTTACAAGCGTGTACCAGAAATTGTAAAAGCAAGACCAGAGTTAGCAGACTATAAAGATTTTGCGCCTCTACATATGGAATATTGGGATATCAGAAATAAAGCAATGACGGCAAACATCTTAAAACAAATTAAACGCCATCCCAATAAAAGGATTGTGGTTTTAACTGGAAATACGCATCGATACTATTTAATAGATGAATTAAAAAAGTACGAAGAGGAATTTAATTTTTCCGTTAAATAGAAATCATTACTAATGATAACAATGGCTATAAGTAATAGCTTCAATTCGTGACTCAACGAAAATATAAATCTCACTATTAGGGTTGATTACCTTCAATAAAACACATTAAATCACTGTAATTCAATAATTTAAAACGCGGGTTCGAGTCCCGTCCAGACCGCAACTTTTTAAAGTAAAAATAGTTGTGTTGTTAACATTAAGAGTTCGCTCTTAAATAGTTAGCTAATGAAAAACTTCAGTCTTACTGAGGTTTTTTTGTTTTTAGGGGTTTCCTAACTGATATAGTGTGTAAACTACTTAATTCATCCTATTTGATTTGAATACAGCTATTTAAGGACTTTTCTACAAGAATAAGTGATGAGCTCTGAAATACCCAAAAGGGGCGCTGGAAGGGACGGAAAAATCCCGAGGGGCGCAATCATTCTTTCCTCCATCCCTACCATCAAACAGGTAATACTAATTAAAATGCACTGCTTTTTTCATTGGTTTGGGAGGGAAAAGGGTAAATGTAAGGGATGTTTCACATAGAAATAGCTATAAGCATTATTGAATCAGTTACTTACCTCTAATTGTTGTGGTCTGAATAGGACTATAAAAGATTTGCAGTAAATTCAGTCATGACTATCACTAAGTGTATTTATGAGTTCATTGGTCATTATCAATAATTGTTCAGAACGACGTTTGCCATTTCTTGAAGCACCCAAAAATCTATAGAGAGCCAAATCATACATTCTAACGAATTCACTTTCATTCATATTTTCTCTTAACATTCTGTACACAGGGCTGTCTTTTTCTTTTTTGCCGAGAAAACCAAACATGTCGGATAATTCCTGATATTTTTCCCATGAATAATTATAACCATATTCAACAAGAAAATAACGTAATTTAATTTCATCATAAAAAGCCATTAGTCTTTCAATCTCATCTTCATTGAATACCTTAATATTTCCAGTTTGCATCAATGATTCAAAGGTAGTCTTGTTTGGGGGTTCTAACCCCATCTGATGAATTCCCCGAATTGTATATAGTTTAATAACAGTATCAATAGTTACATCTGATTTTTCAAGTTTAACGGTTGTTTCCTTGAAATTTTTAATAAATATTTCAGCATTTTTTATATGAATATTTAAATGAGCTGTATCTTTTTTTAGATCTTCAATTAGCGCCTGTTTAAATACTTTTTTATTATTATTATCCTTTCTTTCCTCATTCCAATTATTGATCTGCAAGGCTATCAATATCCCAATCACAACCAACACAATCTCTCCAACAGCATATCTCATATACTTTAAAGGCCTGTTATCATCTGCCATTTTTTTACGGATTTTTCTAAAGAAGGGGATCATCTAATAGTTTTGATTACTAAATATATGATTAGTAGTTTAGATGAAAGAACAAGTAAGGACGAATGATAAGAAAACTTTTGCAGAAGCACTTATATACTTACCGAAAGCATCAAACAGATAAAAGTAATAATGTTCGGCAGTGGTGTTTCTCCCAATCATGCTTTTAACGATTATAATACTGAAATGGACACCTACTACCTAAATCCATTTTAAATGCAAAAAGTGGCTAATGGTAGCACCTTTAATTGAAAGATTTGTATCAGGCTTCACATTCAGAAATAAGGAAATTGGTGAATTATAATTTTTGGAATATGGAGTTAGATGAAATGATTGATGAGTTAGGAAAAGAAAAACCCGAATGAATTATACAGGTTATTCTCCTACTTCAAGAGGATAGTTAAGTGTAACTGGTTTTAATGCTCTAATTCTTTCAATAACCTTTCTCTAATTCCTTTAAAAAACCTTATTGCATATCCTATTACATCACTTTCATAATTCAATAATTCAAGCTTAAATGTTACAACATTCCATAATTCAAGATTTGAAAATAAAGCCTCGTAATTTGTTGGAGGACCTCCATTAATTAATTTTTTTTTATAAAGTGCTAAGGCAGCTTGACTATAATTGATATTTTTAATGAAAAATGGCTCTATAGTATTCACATATTGAGCTGAATTATATTCTGCAGTTCCTTTAACCCGGTCGAAAAAACCTGCAAGATCTACAAACATCATTTTAAGTGAATCATTCTTTATTTTTGATAAATAACCATGATTAAGAAACTCTTTTGTTATCGGAAAATCATAATTTACTTCCCAAGTTGTTGCTGTCGCTCCCATAAGATTATTGAGCACATGTATAGAGTCTGTGTTTTTAGAATCGATTATTTTTAAAGCTCTTCTATTTTTAATGATCAATGAGTCTATTTTAACTTTTTGAATTTCCACCCTTCTAATTTCTTTATCTAATTCAGAAATTATCCTCTCATAATAATTTGTAATACTATTTTTTTCTATTCTATTGTTATTCCAAGAATTAATTTGCAAAGCAATCAAAATCCCAATTACTACCAATACTATCTCCCCAATAGCATATCTCATATACTTTAAAGGTTTGTTATCGTCTGCCATTTTTTTACGGATTTTTCTGAAAAAGGGGATCATATACTTGGTTGTTGATGCTTAAATATAGGGAAATTGGCGATACGAAATGGTCTATCAAGGGAAATAGGATTCTCTAAGTTTATATATTGTGCAGAAATACAGTGTTTTATGCGGAGGTGAGATGTCCCGTCCAGACCGCAACAAGAAAGGACTGTAACCTTTCATTGAGAAATATAGTCTAATTGGTAAACTTGAAAATGGATAATTCAAATTTGTCCAAAAATGAAAGTAGATAAATAAATTAATCTAATATGAAAAATAAAATAGGGTTATTAATATCGTTACTCTTACTTGGGTACGGACTTATTCGAATTGGTGTTGGAGGAGTATTGCTTGCCCATATATTCGAAATTATAAACTTTTCAGAACTAAATGAAGCGACCTTGGAAGTAAAACAATTTATAAATATCCGGGCAAGTGAGCAGATAATTCCTTTCACTCTAACAGGATATTTTACTTATATTTTAGTAATGGGGATATTACTTGCAATAGGAGCAGTTGGCACAATAGTTCGCAGGAGATGGGGGTTCATTTTGCTATGGATATATCTTGCAATGCACGCTGCACTTTTCATTAACTACCAAGAAATCAACCCAAAAATAATTGTGCTTGCATTACAGGTAATATTGCTATTTGTACTGATTTATCTGAGACCACCGAAACCCTTAGGTTTGAAACTTGAACTAGTTTCATCTGATACAGTAGTTGCTACTGGTGAAGCTTAGATCCTCTTAGAGTCCCGTCCAGACCGTAACAATAAGTATTAAGTTTTAAGGACTAAGGACTAGAAAAAATGTAATTTTCTTCTTACCTCTAATTACTCATCCCTTGCTATTGGGTTACGTATTCGTGATGTGCCTGCCTGCCGGACAGGCAGGCTACGCAGTTGTTGTGGTCTAAGGAAGACCGTAAAAAACCCAAATAATGTTTCAACTCTAGATGTCCAACAATATATGCATAAGAATGTTCAATTGTGGAATGAAAAACCTGAATGAATGATGCGCGTTGTTGTTCTTTCGATTTTTAAATATTAAACAATTCACTCACGCATCGCTAACTCAATATCTATTTGTTCAAGAACAGTTAGAGCTGCTTTATTAGTTGTTTCGTAAAAATATTCTAACATATATCTTTTATTTCTTGCGTTAAATAATCTTTTTGTGAAAAACTCATCGTTTAATATCAATTGAAAGTGTTTCTCTCCAATTTTAAAGGCTTTTAATTCTGGGTCAAGATAAACGTAATCAGATATAAGGTCTTCATATAAGGAGAGATAATCGTATTGATTTGATTCATTCTCAACAAGTATTAGATACTCGTATCTAAACTCGTACAATCTGGCTATACTATCTCTTAATGTTTTATTTGAAATTATAGATAACCCTTTAGCCTTTACTTCCTCAAAATAAGAAGTGTGGAGCATTAATAATATGTTTGAAAATTCTAAATCTATTAATTTTACTTCAATTAAAGAGTCTAATGGTTTTTCATCAAAAAGATGCCACATGATAATACTATCCCTTTGCGACATTTCTTTATGTCGCCTTGTATTATGATTTAAATCTATAGTATCCATTAGGATATTTTGTTTAATTCCTTTTAAAATATTGATCTCAACGGCCTCTAATTTTCTATCTTCATTCCAATTATTAATGCTTAATGCAATCAATATACCGACTACAACCAACACTATCTCACCAACAGCATATCTCATATACTTTAAAGGCTTATTATCATCAGCCATTTTTTTCCGGATTTTTCTGAAAAAGGGAATCATAGATTGATTTGTTTGTTCTTCAATATACGTTAATTGGGCATAGGATATTGTTTATCAAGGGAAATAGGAGTCTCTGTGTTTATATATTGTGCAGAAATACAGTAGTTTATGTGTAGGTAAAGAGTCCCGTCCAGACCGCAACTTTTTAAAGTAAAAATAGTTGTGTTGTTAACATTAAGAGTTCGCTCTTAAATAGTTAGCTAATGAAAAACTTCAGTCTTACTGAGGTTTTTTTGTTTTATAGAGTTTCCTGACTGATTTAGTGCTTTCACTACATAATTTATCCTATTGTATTTGAATACAGTTATTTAAGGCCCTTTCTACAAGAATTAGCAGTGAGCTCTGAAATACCAAAAAGGGGCGCTGGAAGGGACGGTAAAATCCCGAGGGGCGCAATCCTTCTTTCCTCCATCCCTACCATCGAACAGGTAATACTAATTAAAATGCACTGCTTTTTTCATTGGTTTGGGATGTAAAAGGGTAAATGTAAGGGATGTTTCACATAGAAATAGCTATAAGCATAACTTAATCAGAGAAATAGCTTGAAATGTTGTGGTCTGGCAAAGACCACATATCCCTCATCAAAAAAATATTCCAAAGTATAAAAACCTTGGAATACTTTTCTTTCTTAAGGTGAAATGTTACAAATTTGATGCTTGTTAAGCTCTATTTCAAAGATTTTACTTTACTTTACTTTACTTTGCGGGATTTTATGAATAACATTGTCTTCACCTCCGGTAAGATAGATATCACCG
This sequence comes from Lutimonas vermicola, assembly GCF_038433205.1. Classification (NCBI taxonomy): domain Bacteria; kingdom Pseudomonadati; phylum Bacteroidota; class Flavobacteriia; order Flavobacteriales; family Flavobacteriaceae; genus Lutimonas; species Lutimonas vermicola. The sequence continues at coordinate 969,656 of NZ_JBCDNA010000002.1, read as the reverse complement.
TTGGCACCAACATCTACACCATCGAAAAACCACATGGGAGGAAAGCCCTCGATACCCCCCTTTTTGGGTTTAAGACCATCTACTATTGTTGTTCTAACAGGTGGCTGTTGTGAAAAATCAATACGGGAAAGACGAGGATCGCCGGATAAAGGACCCCCAGTTTCAAATACCAATAGTCTTTCTTCGTTATCAAGAGCCAAACCTTCTGGACCAAAAAGACCCGAAAATACAGGTTCGGAAGTTGGAGTAACTCCGGCAAAATCGATCTTATAAATTACGCCAGATCCCCAGTCGGCGGCCCATACGGATTCGCCATCTGTGGCCAAACCGCTCGCTGCAAATAATGTTTGTATATTGAAAGCAGGGTCGTTCATGCTGAACACGCCATCTCTACCTATATCAGATACAATGACTTCACCTGAGTTGAGTCGAACGGCGTCAATGGGAGCAGCCACTTGGTCTTCAAATTCTTCTGTAACCCCTTCTTCTGGGTTCCAGATCTGTACTATGGAATTAAAAAATGAAGAAATTACAAGTTCGCTACCAGATGCTGACACGTTCTGAGGTAAGGTCAGTGGATCTGTTACGCCTGGTGGAGGTACCAAAAAGCCTTTGAATTTATCTTCCTGTTGACCGTTGCTGCCATCGAAAGATCTCAAACTGAACAGATCGGCCTCAAATATCATGTCTTTGCTATTAGGTCCTGTCATTACAGCTATTCCTTGAGGAACGATCATTCCGCCCGGGCTCAGTAAACGTGATTTCCCACTGGGTAGAATCTCAGCTACCCATCCTTCATCGGCATTGGTTATATACAGACTGCCGTCTTCATCAAAGACGATGTTGTCAAGGCCCGGCTGGAGGGTTGTGAATAGAGTTTTATCATCGACTGCATTTGGATTTACTTTCCAGATTTCACCTGTTTGATCTATCACGGTAAGCAGTCCATCCGGACCAAATTTTGCAGCTGCTGGATTCACAAATCCTGTTGCCACTGTAGTATATTCACCAGTGTCGACATTCATCTTAATTACCTGCCCAAGAGCAAATAAAGGACCGTATAAGTATCCGTCAGTACCAAAGTCAAAGGAATTGAAAAAACCGAGACAGAATCCTGTTGGGCACTCGATAATAGGTATTGGGCCTGCATCAAGCTCAGGATCTATTTCATAAAGCCCGTCACCAAGGAAATCGAGTGCTACAAAAAGTCGTCCCTCGGCATTGAAGGCAATCGGATTTACCCCAAAAGCTACAAATTGTTTTTTAAATTCTCCATCTTTCAATCGCCCAACCTCTCCTGTCAGAATATTTGTCCAATATAATGCCTTTCCATCTGGCGACCAAACAAGATCATCGGGGCTTGTAATGTCCTCCCTAACGGCTCCATTTGGATTTTTGTCCATGATCCTACTGATGATTTTTCCATTATTCTTATCTATAACTGCAATTTCCTGCCCCTGTACGCTGGCAACGTAAAGATTGCCATCTTCGGGTCCGATGTCTATACCATTGGCTGAATTAAGAGCAGCACCGCGCACTAGGGTTTTTAAATCGGAAGTGTTTAATTTACCACTCTTCTTCTCTAAGTCATCCTGCAGGACTATTGTTTCCTCGCTGCAGGAATAGGCAAATATGATCAGAATTACCATTACCAGTTTAGAGATCTCTTTTACAATGTTTTGTTTTAATCGTTCCATAAAGTTTAGTTTTAGTTGTTTACTCGGGATAACCATAAATTTACGCAATAAACAATGGCTTGTTAGTATTTAAGGACGAATGATATAGAATACTGTCCGAATAAGCTGATATATTTATCGAATTATAATTTGTAGATAATCAGATACATACCCTCATAAGGGTATAAGAATTGAAAATATTGGTTAGAGGAAAAGGAGTAATTAGCGAATAACCAAAAGAAAAATATTATTTAAAAAAACAGGATGAAAAATTAATCTTATCGAGTCCCGTCCAGACCGCAACTTTTTAAAGTAAAAATAGTTGTGTTGTTAACATTAAGGGTTAAATCTTAGATAGTTAGCTAATGAAAAACTTCAGTCTCACTGAGGTTTTTTTGTTTTATAGAGTTTCCTAAACAAATTCCACCTTATAATTTCAATATCCTTTTGAATCCTTTGTGCTATAAGGGTTACATCCAATTAACTTCTTTCAGAAGGTATTCCACTATATAACAATTCTATCCCTTGAAAGGGTGCTGCCCAGGGAGCATTATTTTCCAAGGGTGCATAATTATTAACCAAACCATATATCATGAAAACACATAAAATATTTATAAGATTCGGATTAATTTCCAAAAGATTAAACCAAAAAGGTTGTGCTGCAATTCAATGTAGGATTACTTACAATAAGAACCGTAAAGACTTTGCAACAGGACTTTATGTAGACCCTAATTACTGGGATCCAAAGAAACAAAGACTCCTTGATCAGTCAGATCAGGAAGAAACCACCAACATGCAATTAAGCCTTATTAGGAACAAAATCAGTAAGGCTTTTTTAATGCTCCAGGTCAAAGAAGAACCATTTACAGTTCAGGATATTTATGACGCCTACAAGGGTAAAACCCTAGAAAAGGAGCTGGGTATATTGGAAGTCTGGGACCTTCATAATGAGCGTATGAAGAGACTTATTGGCAAGGAAATAGCTGATGTGGTAGGGATAGAGAAGAGACTTACCCATGACGTAGCCAGGAGAACATTTGCCACTACGGTGCTGCTGTTTAATAATGTGCCAATGGAGGTGGTTTCAGAGCTTCTGGGACATTCCAAGATGGCTACTACGCAACAGAGCTATGGGAAGATCGTGCAAAGAAAGGTTGGTGAGGAGATGAGTAGGTTGAATGACAAGTTCAAAAGCTAGTAAAATTCAAGAATGATTTTTGTCGTATATTTAATATTGAATTGTTTAGCTTTGAGTTATTTGCTATTAATAAATTCAATATTATGAGATACTTCTGCGTAGTTTTCTTTGTTGTATTTCTTATATCTGGGCATGCACAAGAAATGTTAATGGCTGATATAATAATAAAAAACGTAAACATAGTTGATGTTGAGCTTGGGGGGGTCATACCAAACAAATATTTAGCAATTGAGGAAGGTAAAATTAAATTGATTTATGACCATGATTTACCAACTTCTGATTCTGTATTTGTCATTGATGGTTCAGGAAAATATTTAATTCCTGGTTTATGGGATATGCATGCACATTACCATTCCAATTACAAATATACTACCAACTTACTAATAGCAAATGGAATCATGGGATTAAGAGAGATGTGGGGCAAGATGGATACTATTAATTACATCCGAGAACAATCAAAATTAGGACATATACTTGCTCCAGATATTTATAGCTCAGGTAATATAATAAATGGAGAAAGAGGCTGGATGAAATTCAAAGTAGTAAACAATGAGGAGGAAGCTGTTAATGAGATTAGAAGACAAGCAAACGAAGGTGTAGATTTTATCAAAATTTATAATCGTTTCACAAAAGATAAATATATTGCGATTTCTGATATATGTGCAGAGCTTAATATTCCTTTTGCTGGACATATGCCCAATACCATAAACTATTGGGAGGCAATAGAAGCTAATCAGCAAAGTATTGAACATCAGATGCGTTTTCTTGTAAGCTGTTCCTCTAATCCAGATGAATACGAAAAAATTATCAAGGAGGGGGACAGGGAAGCAGAAGCCTTAAATTTTTTAGTTGAACATTTTGACAGAAAGCTGTTTGATTCACTTGCAATATCATTGGCAAAAAGTAACACTTGGCTTTGTCCTACAAATATTTATTGGAAAAACTTTTACAATAGAGACAACCCTGAATTTATTAATAACCTAAGGCTTGAATATATGCCAAAGAATATTCAATTATTTTGGGGAACTCCAAAAGAAACTTTGGAAGCGAAAAAGGAAGAATTTGAAGCTGGCAGGAATAATATAGAATTCAATATTTCATTAATGAAAGATCTCGCCGATGCAGGTGTTAAGATAATTGCTGGCACTGATTATCCTAATCCCTATTGTTATCCTGGTTTCAGTTTGCATGACGAATTACAATTGATGGTTGAAGGAGGGATGACATCAGCTCAGGCAATAAAAACAGCAACATACAACCCAGCTGTATTTATGGGAAAGAAATCGGAATTGGGTAAAGTTGATGAAGGATATTTGGCGAGCTTAGTTTTACTTGATGAAAACCCATTAGATGATATTAGAAATACAACTAAAATTAGAGCTGTATTCATTAGGGGGATATACCTTGACCGTTCTCAGCTTGATGAAATGCTGTTATATTCAAAATTATTTGCGCAGAACAGTTTTAAGAATAAAAACTAACTTTTTTTTTAGTCTAAAGAAATTGTAACAGATTTCCCAAGTCATTCCAAGATCGCTACTACGCAACAGAGCTATGGGAAGGTCGTGCAAAGAAAGGTTGGTGAGGAGATGTGGAAAATTGGAAATAATGAAGATTGACAAGTTTGATAACTTTTTTTGCTACATATATCATGCAGTTATTTTTATATTATGAAGGAGGATCTGAATAGGATCCTCCTTGTAATATGGATAATAAAGTTGTCAAAGTTGTCAATTAATTACACTCATCAAGGAAATCTAGGTAAGGAAATGAAGAGGGTAAGGGAAGGTTGAGATACTCTCTTTTTGTAAAACGCACTTTGATTTTCGCCTAATCATTGTTTTTATCTCCCTATTTTAGCAGGATAAACACTATATTGTTTTTATATATAGTTCTACACAATACGAAAAATGACATTCCGAAAAATATTTGTAATCCTGATTTTAATTTTTGTTTCTTGTATATCAACAAAAGCGGAGGCACAAACTGAAAAGCAGAAGTATGAAATAACTTTATCTGAATTTCCTAAACAAATTGGTTTTGTCAACGACTTTGAAAATATTTTCACAGAAGAACAAAAAGACCAACTGACTAAATTCCTGACTTATTATAAAGAAACTTCATTCCGTGAAATTGCTGTAATAACCATAGATTCAATTCCAGAAAATACTGACTTTGACAAATACGCAATGGGAATGTCAGACAATTGGAATGTTGGAAAAAATAGCGATGGAAACGGACTCACAATTGTGTTAAGTAAATCATTGAGAAAAGTAAGAATATCAACAACTGGGATAACCAAAAACCTTTATTTGTCTGACGAATTTTGCCAAAAAGTAATCGATGAGAATATGATTCCTGAATTTAAAAACGAAAATTTCTACGATGGAGTTTTACTCGGATTAAATGAATTGATAAGAAAGTGGATTTAAAAGTACTGTGTACAACAACGGGTATAAGCAATAGCTTCAATTCGTAACACAAGGAAAATCAAAGTAAGCACAATCTAATAAAATATAAACAACATTAGGGGGAGAGCTACTGCTCATACCCAAACCGTTGTGCGTTATAATATTAACTACGTAACATTTTAATATCATGATAATTATTAAAACTAAGACTTGCCTTTTGCTAATGCTTATTTTACTTTTTTTTTCATGCAATAATTCCAGAAATACAAATAAAGAGGGCCCGCGGAAAGATTTTTCAACATATGAATTGGTAAAAGATTGGCCACAATTAAAACCGGGATTTTTGTTAAGTCCTGTTTCCGGCGTGGGAGTGGATAATCAGCAAAATATTTTCATATTTCAAAGAACTGACAGGGGCTGGACAGAACCTTTTCCTGATTCTTTGATTTCATCCAATACAATTTTTTTACTGGACAGGGTGAAAGGAAATATTTTAAACAGCTGGGGCTCCAATCTATTTATAATGCCCCATGGGTTAACGGTAGACAAAGAAAATAATGTTTGGGTAACAGACGTTGGTTTACATCAAATTTTTAAGTTTAACCACGAAGGCGACTTGTTATTGAAATTAGGTGTGGCAAAAATTGCAGGGAATGATTCTTTGCATTTTAATCTACCTACAGATGTTGCTGTAACTGATGATGGTTCCTTTTATGTAAGTGACGGTTATGGAAACAGTAGAGTTGTGAAATTTTCAAAGGAGGGAAAATATCTTTTTGAATGGGGTACAATGGGCAATAAACATGGAGAACTCAATATTCCACATATGATAGATTTAGATTCATACGGAAATGTATATGTGGCTGACAGAGAAAATAACCGGATACAGAAATTTGATGGCGCCGGAAGATATTTAAAGGAATGGAAAAATAATGAAGGTGACCAACTTTACTCTATAGTGTCCGATAGAAGAACAAACAGATTATTCGCTATTGATTTACTTACTCTAAATGATACCGTTAGTAAAGGTTCTGATATAATTCAATTTGATCCTGAAATGAAAATGTTGGGAAGAGCGGGAAGATCAGGATTGTCCTCTTGGCCTTTTTTGGATTTACATGATATTACAATAGATAATGAGGAAAATATTTTTGTGTGTGGAACTGTAACTACAAAATTACATAAATTCAAAAAAGTTTCTACTAAGAGACAATAAAATACGAACGCACAACAATGGCTATAAGTAATTGCTTGTCCTCGCCTACTTTTGAAAATTGCTGCGCCAGTTCGCTTCGCTCGTGTCTCGCAGATTTTCTACCTGCCCGCCGGCAGGCAGGTTTGGTTTGTATTTGCTAATTTAGTTGCTGAAACACGCAGCTACTCATAGCCGAGACGTTAGCGGCAAGCAACAAAAAAGTAACATTTTGAGGAATTTTAGCGTCCAATGAGAGAATGATAAATTAGATAAGATTATGAAAAAACAAACTTTTATTTTATTTACCGTATTGTTAGTACCAGTAATTTTTAGTTGGACAATTTCTCAAGATAAATGGATAGTTGAAAAACAAAACGGATACTTTCTGTATTACACAACATCAGACAAACACAATATTATTGAATACAAAACATACTTTGAAGATGGCAAAAAAGCTGTAGAAAATTTCTTTCAAAGTTCATTCAAGCATGATTTTAATATTTATATACATACATCCCGTGCATCATTAGACAGTGCCTGGCAGAAAGATTGGAATATGCCTGATTTTAAATCGCAATGTTGGATGGTTGCAAGTGGTATTGCTGACAAATTTGACATAATCTCACCAAAAATGTGGGACAACTTAGCTTGTGAACACATTTACTCAGACACAATTAAAACTCAAAATCTAATCACACACGAACTAATTCACGTTTTTCACGGACAGCAAAATAAAAGCCCTGATTTTAGTGATATTACTGGAATTGATTGGTTTGTAGAGGGTTTAGCAACCTACGCATCTGGTCAATGTGATTCGATTAGAATCTTAGATGTAAAAAAAGCGTTATTAGATAATAAAATTCCAGAGAGCTTAAATAAGTTTTGGACTGGTAATTTACGATATGGACTTTCAGGAACAGTTGTGATGTATCTTGACAATAAATACGGTAGAGAAAAATTAACAAGTTTATTGGAACATAATACTTTAATAGAAGTGCTTAATTCTTTAGAAACGAATGAATTAGAGATAATAGATGGATGGAAAAGATACATAAAAGAGCTTTAATGCCAGCCGCTAACAATGTATATACAAAATAGGCGAGATAGTGGTAAATTCAACAGTTGTAGCCCGCTTCAAATTCGTAACGGTTTGATAGGTTTGAAACCCGCAATCGCCTACTTTGCATATACTAAACGTTAACTGCAATTCGATGAAAAAAATTGTCCTCCTATATCTACTTTTCATTTTTGACCTTTCGGGTTTTTCTCAGTCCCTGTCTGAGCCAGAGGAACAAATCTCTTTTGCGAAAGAAGATAGACCTCTAGCGTATTATGCAGTTCAAGCGGATTTATGGTGGAACGAACTACAAAAGGATTTAAAAAACGAAAAAAGCTGGTACAACTATTACCGAGCTAACCGTAACGCTCAAGGAACTGCTAACTGGAGTACAGATTTTGTTAAGGAAGGGCCTAACTTGATGCTTGGGGAAGACATTGTTAAGATAATGGGTGAACATATACCTGATGCGTTCACTTATAATTTTGTGAGGGGTTCAACGGCTGCTGTTTATCCTGGAGAGGGCAAATATCTGTTGAAAGCGTACCGGATGAACCCGGATTTTCCCGGTTTACTAGCTACTGTAGCAACATATGCCACTAGCACCCATAATTTAGCTCTGAGACAAGAAGCCAATGAAAAGTGGTTTAAGAAACGTGAGTTTCCAATTAGCTTAATGAATTATGCGTATAATACGTTGCGGTCGGTGGCTGAAAACGGCATTTTACTAACCCAACACGACAATGATACTTATCCAGTATGGATGCTTCAGGATGCAAAGAATATGCGTACGGATATACTGGTAATTAATATTGACTTTCTGTTATTTGACGGCTACCGAGACACTATTTTTAAGCAATTGAATATCCCTCCTTTCCTTTTAGAAAAGATTGATGTCAATGAATACGAAACCAATTGGGAAAATGTAGTGCAACATTTTTTATTTCATTATGAGGGAGATCGGCCGATTCATATAGGTTTAACCGTATACGAGAAATGGTATCAACCATTTCTGAATGACTTAGAAATAAGTGGTTTAACCAGAACATTCAAAACTCAACCAGACTGTAACCTAAAGCTATTTGAGGGTGAGCTGATTCTAGATTATCTAAAAGCCGACTTAGAGTTTAATACTTTCTTGCCAAGAATAAGGGAAATGAATACCGGTTACCTACTTTTTTTTGATGAGGTTTATGATCGACTCAACCTGACAGACAAGCAATTTGTCCAAGAGGTGGCTAAAAAAATAATATCTAATAACGAAATATTTGAAAACAAAGAATATTATGAATCACGGTTTCATTAGAAAAATGCAGTTAACATCGGCTATAGCAAATGCAGGCTGAATGATTAAAAATGAAAGTAATTACACAAAATAAACTAACTAATAATCAGGTAAGTAATTGCCCTGAAAATCTGCACTTGCCATAGCCAATACCGTTAGCCGTAATCTAAAAAATCACATCTTGTTATATTAATTTTAGAAAAAATGAAGTAAAACAGCTATGAAAAAGTTAATGCACTTTTTAGCTAAAATTTTCCCAAATTCTAAAACAGGAGAAAATCCTGTTGCAGTAAAAATGTTTTATAGAATGAATGCTGTAAAACATTTCTTCAAACGAGTAAAGCAGTCGTCAAAAATTCAATGGCCTTTATATTCGGGAAATTATAGGGTTTTAAATCCACAAGGGCACATTGCGGTTTGTTCACTTACTTCAGATAACCTAATGAGTGAAATTTTTTCTGATGAAATTGCCATCATAGGAACCGTAGTAACACCAAATCTTGGAATTGAGCGCATCATCCTGAATACAATTTCCAACCCTAATATTCGTCATTTAGTGCTTTGCGGAAAAGATTCCCCCATTTTTAAAGCAGGTCAAGCTATTGAATGTTTATTTAAATACGGCATTGATAAAGAAAAGCGCATCATCAATGCCGATGGACATTTTCCTGTCCTGAAAAATCTGTCCGAAGAAAAAATCACTCATTTTCTGAATCAGATAGAACTCATTGATATCAAAAATGAAAGGGAATTTGAAGTGATAAATGAAAAGATAGCGGAAATCAACCTTAATTCTGAAACTTTTAAAACCTTAAAATTAAAAAATCCGACAGAAAAAGAATTGTTCAACGAACTAAAACCCGGAGGTAAAAGGGTTCCGCTTGATTATGACCAAAAAGGATTTTTTGTCATTACAGTCGAGAATAATAAACGAGAAATTACAGTGAAACACTATTTCAAAAACAACCAACCGGGATTTATCATCAAGGGTCATTCTTCCGAATCAATTTTATTGGCTATTTTAGAAAAAAATTTGGTATCACAAATGAGCCACGCAGGTTATCTCGGTGCTGAACTCACCAAAGCCGAAACCGCACTTAAATTAAATTTGAAATATGTGCAAGACCAATCACTGAAATATAAATGATAAAACTACGGCTAACAATGTGTATAGTATATACCCTTTGGGATACGCACCATACAGGAAACGTTGTGCGTCATTTGAGAAAAACAGAATGCTAATCGAGAAATATACATCAAATTGGACAAATTATTTTGCGGATTTAAAACGCGAAATTGAAAATGAATTGAATGGACTTGAATATAGTATCGAACACGTTGGAAGTACTTCTGTCCAGAATTTGGATTCCAAACCAATTATTGACATTGATATTATTTATGATAATGAAACGGAATTTAAAAAAATCAAATCTGGATTAATTAAACTCGGATATTATCACAACGGAAATCAAGGAATTGAAAAACGAGAAGTTTTTAAAAGAGATGGAATTTCTTTAAATAATATTTTAGATTCAATTGCTCATCATTTATACGTTTGTCCGATAGATAGCGAAGCTTTAGAAAGACATATTCTAATGCGGAATTTTTTAAGAAAAAATGATTGGGCTAGAATAAAATATCAGACTATGAAATATGAACTAGCTGAAAAAGCAAATCAGAATAAAAAAGTATACGCAGAATTGAAAGAATTAAATATAAATGAATTTATTGACGAAATAATCAAGAAAGAAAAAACGAACGCACAACAATGGCTATGAGTAATTGCTTATTCCCGCCTACTTTGGAAATTCCGCAGGAATTTCCAACTTGGTGTGTACTTGCAAAGTTAACCGCTAAGCCACGCAACTGCTCATACCCAAACCGTTGCCAGTAATTTAAAAAAATACGGATAAGCCGAAAACCGAATTATAGTAGGCATAAATTTTAAAAATATAATTATGAAACCAAACAAAATCATTTTAAGCGGATTTTTTGCACTACTTTTTTTATTAACGATGGTGAGTTGTAACAATGAAACTAAAAATCAACCATCAACCGAACATCTTGCCTTAGAAAAAGCTGATAAACAGTTATCCAACAATCTAAAAATGTACGAAACTGTATGGGATGATATCATCAACAAAGGAGAAATTGACAAAATAAACGAAACCAATTTTGACAATAACATCACCTTAATTACTGCTCCTGAAAATGTAGTTGGCATTCAGGGTTTTAAGGATTACTACCAAAATTATCTGACTGGATTTTCAGATGTGACGTTTACCATTATTGATGTTTTTGGACAAGGAGATAAGATTGTTAAACATTGGAATTTTAAAGGAACTCATACAGGCGAATTTTTCGGAATTCCTGCTTCTGGAAAGAAAGTTGATATTGACGGAGTAACGCTTGTTAAAATGAAAGAGGGGAAAATAGCTCAAGAACAAGATTTCTTGGACAACTTGTCTTTTTATCAGCAACTTGGATTAATTCCAACTGAATAAAAAACTACTGGCAAAAACGTGTATTGTTAATGGCGGTTATGTGCTGAATTCCAAGGCTTTTGTCTCGTATCAAAATATGTGCTAAACCGAAAACCAAAAACTTCTGAATCCGCCTCTAACCATACACAAAACCGTTACCTGCAAGCGCAATGTAGGCCACTAAATATTTATCAATCTAAATAATATAACATGCATATTAGACTTAATTTTTTTATTTTCTTATTCTTACTAAGTACTTCAATTCTAGCACAGCAAATTAAGGTTTCTTATTCTTCCAGCGCATTTGATGGGGTTTTTTCCGGGAAAGTATTGCTATACCTTTCAAAGGATGGCAAAACTCCCAAAGACTTAGGAATTGGCTTGCCAACCCTGAGTTGTTTTTCCATTGAGGTCAATCAAATAAAACCAAACACAAGCGTGTTGTTTAATGATAGTGCCATTTCATATCCAGTGAAACTCTCTGATATAGAACGTGGTGAATACTATGTGCAAGCCGTTTGGGACCGCAACACTGGAGGGCGGAACAGGAATATTGGCAACAGTGTTGGTAATATGTATAGCGAAGCTGTAAAATTCAATTTTACCAAGGATCCAAATAAAGAATTTTCCATTCTGTGTAGTGAAAAAATCACAGGCCCTATATTTAAAGAAACAGTATACACCAAAGAGTTAAAAGCACCTTCTCCTTTGCTTTCTGCATTTTATAAACAACCCACTACCGTTGATGCAGCAGTTTTGCTTCCCAAAGAATATTACAGTCAATCAAGTCGAAAATTTCCTGTTCATTTTATTGTTTCAGGTTATGGAGGAGATTATCATCGTTATTCAGATAAAGAGCAAATGAGTCAGCCTCTTGATACTACTGCCTGCATTACAGTTTTTCTTGACGGGAACTGTCCTACTGGACACAGTACTTATGCAAACAGTGACAATAATGGTCCGTGGGGTGATGCTCTAGTGAATGAATTTATTCCATTACTAGAAAAGAATTACCGATGCGATGGAGCAAGGCTTTTATCTGGTCATAGCAGTGGTGGTTGGACTGTATTGTGGCTTCAGGCAAATTACCCAACCACTTTTGCCGGTTGTTGGTCAAGTTCTCCTGACCCTGTAGATTTCAGAAACTTTCAAAAAGTGAATCTGTATGCAGATAAAAATATGTATTACGATGAGAAAAATGAATTAAGGTTAGATGCAACTATAGCCGGACGTATTCCATGGATTTACCTGAGAGATGATTATGGCATTGAAAATGTAATTTATCGCGGCGAACAGTATGTTTCCTGGAATGCGGTCTGGGGTAAAAAAGCAAAAGATGGCTCCCCTGAAAAAATATGTGATATAATAACCGGAGAAATTGATAGCTTGGTTGTCGCTCATTGGAAGGAATACGATATATCCCTACTGATACGAAATCATTGGCCAGAACTCAAACCTAATTTAGACAACAAAATAAGAGTGTCGGCAGGTAATCACGATAACTATTTTCTCAATCAAGCGGTTGAATTATTGGAAGTGGAAATGAAAATATTAAATGCGAATTTTGTATTTGAATACTATCCTGGAGACCATTTCACTCTTAATTATTTGGAGTATAAAATGGCGGGCTATACTTTTTTAGAAAATAAATATGCGACATGGCTTTCTAAGAAATCAACCTTAAAAGAATGAAAATAGCCAGCAGGTAACACCGTATAAAAATAATGCGTAGTTTAGTACTTATTCAAAGGTTAGTGCGCTTGTGCTAGCTTCTGATTTTCAATCGGAAAATCCTCGCACACAAAATCGCACTATTCTTATACATAACCGTTCGCATTCATTAAAAAATACGAATAAATGAAAAGAATATTAGGGATTGTAATCATTGGACTCATATTATTTGGATGTAAAGAGAAAACATCTGAAACAAAAGAAATCCAAGAAGTAGAATTCAATCAAGACTTGGTCAATGAACTAAAAAAAATGGGTGAAGCAGATCAATTAGCAGCTCGGAATGCAACTCCACCAGAAAACTATCAACATCTTGACCTTGAACAGTGGCAAGATTTTAAGGATAGTGTATATAGAAGTCACCAGAAAAGATTGGCTGAAATCCTCCAAGAATACGGTTATCCTGGGTTTGACCTTGTTGGTAAAGATGGTTCTAGTGATTATTGGATGATGGTACAACATTCTGATCATAATCCAGATTTCCAAAAAGAAGTTTTGGGAAAAATGAAAATTGAAATTGGTAAAGAAAATGCAGATCCACGTGAATATGGACTTCTTGTTGATCGAGTGAATATAAATACGGGAAAGGCTCAATTATATGGGACTCAAGTAGAGTACGATTTTGATATTGCACGAGCTTTTCCAAAGAATTTAGCGGATAGTGCCAATGTGAATAAAAGACGAAAATCTCTAGGGATGGAACCTCTGGAGGAATATTTAAACGAAATGACACTTATAAACTTTGAAGTGAACAAAAAACTCCATGAGGAAAGGGGAATTACAGAACCTAAACTGTACAAAATAGAATAAATCAATAACGAATGCTAACAAGGTATATGCGATAATGCTTCCTCTGTCGCACTACGCATATACTAACCGTTGTGCGCCAGGGAAGAGGTGATGAGAAAACCAAAAAAATCCGACTTGGAAGACCTTCAGAAAGCGCACGCTCCAATGACTAGAGCGCTATTTGAGCAGTCAAAGATTATTTTACTAGACAGTTATTAAAGCAAACACATGAAACAGATCTCTTTTTGGCAAACATGGGTAGTGGCAGGCTTACTGATGGCGATGCCCGCAACAGTCACAGCACAGGAAAGTGAGCTCACTCTTGATGACCTGTTCGCAACGCCAAAACTGACGGGAACAACCCCGTCCCGGCCTGTGTGGGCACCGAACAGCGAGCACTTCGCCTTTTCCTGGAGTGAACCAGGAAATCCTGGGCGTGGCCTCTGGGTATCCACCAGCGATGGGAAGGAAGTGCGCCTCAGTTCCAATACGGCATCCCCGTCAGTACGCGATATTGTCTGGACTGACGCGAACACAATCGTCAGCCTGCGAGGTAACAACCTATGGCAGACATCGCTGAGCCAAGGAGTCGACCTCCAGTTTATGCCCGTCGAGGCAGGTGCACGTAACCTGTTGATATCGCCAAGCGGCAACCAAGCGGCGTATATACGGAAGGGTGACCTGTGGCTTGCTGACTTCCCTTCCAAACAGAATCGCCAGCTCACCGAGATCGGCATCGCCAGTCTCTCGAGCTTACGGAAGGGGCGCTATAGCCGACCGGAACGTGAAATTGGTCCAGGCATCTGGAGTGGGCCAACGTACAAGTGGTCCCCGGATAGCAAGACAATCGCGTTTCACGTTGTTGACCGACGCGAGATGCGAAAGGTGCCGTTCCCGGATTACCTCGCTGCCGAAACCAATCCCAACGAGTTACGCCGAAGTTACCCGGGCGATCCAAACGAGATTCGCAGGGTTGGCCTGCTCGATGTAGAAAGCGGTAACATTATGTACCTCGATTTGCCAGACCCGCACGCCAACCAGGTCATCGACTTCAACTGGTCACCAGGCGGTGATCTGCTGGTTGATACCGCATCCGACACGGCGGTTGAACGTAAGTTGTTCGTCGTTGCACCCGGAGAAAGCCAACTGCGCGAGATTTGGCGAGGTGTTCGAGAGAGCCGCATGTACACATCGTTTGGATCCACCTGGCATCCGGATGGAAAGAAGGTCGTTTTCTTAAGCGATATGGGTGATCGCTACGGCCTTTATACCATCGATGCCTCACCGTCCAGGGATCTTCCGAAGCTCCTGACAGATCCGTCCTACGATGTGCTGTCCGCCCCAAGTATTGCTGGTGATGCACTGTTTTATGCAGGCAACGGCGTTAATCCTTACGAACAACACGTGTATCGCCTGAATATGTCCGGTGGCGATCCCGAGCAGGTGACGCGTCTTTCTGGCCAGAACGTTGGCTACCCCTCGCCGGATGGCCGGCACTTGGTGTTCATGCATAGCAACGACACATCACCGCCCGAGCTTTACGTGGTAAGCAGCGAGGGTGGTGACGCTACGCGAGTAACCCAGTCGCCGTTGCCCGCCTTCACGGAGCGAACCTGGGCGGCTGCGGAATACGTTAGTTTCCCCAGTCTTGTAGATGACTACACGCTGCATGCCCGGATTCTAAAACCTACCAACATGCAGCCCGGTACGAAGTATCCAGTGCTGTTTGGGCCCGTGTATTCGAATACAGCGAGGAACCGCTGGGCCGGTAACTACAGCCTCGTACAGCATCTGTTGGCCAAGAAGGGATATATTATCGTGCAGGTGGATTCACGTGGTAGCAACGGTTATGGCCGGGCATTCCGTGAAGAGTTCCTGCTGGGCTTTGCCGGCCAGGACATTGAGGATTATGTGAGTGCCGTTGCCTACATGGAGTCACTGGTTTATGTCGATCCCGATCGCATCGGCATCTGGGGCAGCAGTTACGGTGGCACACTCTCCGTTTATTCGCTGTTGATGAAGCCGGGCTTATTCCAGGTGGGTGTTGCTGCAGCGGCGGCTGTTGACCCGGTGTTCTTTGGCACGGACGACGTTGCAATTGTTCGAAGCCCACAGACACACCCGGAGATCTTCGAAAGAAAGGCGCTCAACTATGCAGCGAATCTGGAGGATAAACTCCTGTTCATCCACGGCATCCAGGACCATGTGGTACCATTCAAGACTACGGCCGTGTTAGCTGAAGAACTGATTAAACAGGGCAAGGACTTCGACTTTGCTTTTGCACCTGGTGCGACGCATGGATGGAGCCGTGAGCGGAATTACAATCGCTACCTGTTTGGCAAGATAATCGAATACTTTGACCGACACCTAGCCGTGCCGTCTGAGTAGATGTTTGCAGGTGTCTTGTTGCAAGGCGTTGATGAACGCCGGGCAGATTTTTAGAGTGACGCATAACAAACGATATACCACATACCTCACCTGAGTTATCTGACAGTGAAACGCAACAGAGAAACATTATGATAATATGATACTTACCTCTAATTACTCATTCAATGATATTGGTTTAAGTATTCGTGATGTGCCTGCCTGCCGGACAGGCAGGCTACGCAGTTGTTGTGGTCTATTAAAGACTACAAACTCTAGATTTCTGGAAGGATTTCGGTTGCCTTTAATGAAGAATTTTAGGGTGGCAATATTTTAAGCCGATGTATTCAAACTTGAGACTACTTTACTTTTGATTTTCAAGTTGGGTATTGATCTGTTGAATTAACTGGATCGCTTCCTCTTTGACCCTTTTGAAATATTTTATCATTCTACTTCTGCGAGAATAGTTTGCCTTTATAAAATTCCTCCCTTCAATACTTTGTGCATAGTTCATAAGTGTTTCGATTTGTTGGTATTCGGAGGAAAGGGTGGGAAACTGAGCCAGATCCATTTCCAGTTCCTCCCTTAATACTTTGCCTGTATTATACTCTATGTAAAAACGCTCTTCCTCCTGATTGTAGTAATCCAAAAGGAACTTGGTATCCGTATAATATTCGGTCAAGGTATTTTGCAGGTCAAGAAATCCAGTAAGGTTTGGGTTTTGAGAAACCTGTAGCTTGTTGTAGGTTCGATCCTGAACAAATTCCCGATAAATAGGACCAAAATAAGCCTTTTTCAGGCTGTCAACCTGGCTCGTGTTATAAACGACTCTATTCAATGCCCACACTTCATAACTTGTTTGGCGTTCGAGAAGTGTAACAACCCGGTTTATACCCGTTGTGTCACTGGCAAGGTCCTTTTTAAACTCTCCCAAAATGGCTCTTGACTTGTTGATGTCCTTTCTGTTTTCATTCCAGGTATTAATCTGCAAGGCTATTAGTATTCCAATCACAACTAATACAATCTCTCCAACAGCATATCTCATATACTTTAAAGGTCTGTTATCGTCTGCCATTTTTTTACGGATTTTTCTGAAGAAAGGAATCATAGGTTCAGTTGTTGATGCTTAAATATAGGGAAAATGATGATATGTTGAGGTTAGCTAAAGGAAATTGGAATCGTCAGGTTAAGATATATTGCTGTAATACAATTTCTTACGTGGGTGAAAAGAGTCCCGTCCAGACCGCAACAAGAAAGGACTGTAACCTTTCATTGAGAAATATAGTCTAATTGGTAAACTTGAAAATGGATAATTCAAATTTGTCCAAAAATGAAAGTAGATAAATAAATTAATCTAATATGAAAAATAAAATAGGGTTATTAATATCGTTACTCTTACTTGGGTACGGACTTATTCGAATTGGTGTTGGAGGAGTATTGCTTGCCCAAATATTCGAAATTATAAACTTTTCAGAACTAAATGAAGCGACCTTGGAAGTAAAACAATTTATAAATATCCGGGCAAGTGAGCAGATAATTCCTTTCACTCTAACAGGATATTTTACTTATATTTTAGTAATGGGGATATTACTTGCAATAGGAGCAGTTGGCACAATAGTTCGCAGAAGATGGGGGTTCATTTTGCTTTGGATATATCTTGCAATGCACGCTGCACTTTTCATTAACTACCAAGAAATCAACCCAAAAATAATTGTACTTGCATTACAGGTAATATTGCTATTTGTACTGATTTATCTGAGACCACCGAAACCCTTAGGTTTGAAACTTGAACTAGTTTCATCTGATACATTAGTTGCTACTGGTGAAGCTTAGATCCTCTTAGAGTCCCGTCCAGATCGCAACAATAAGTATTAAGTTTTAAGGACTAAGGACTAAGGACTAGAAAAAATGTAATTTTACTTCTCACTTCTCACTTCTCACTTCTCACTTCTCACCTCTCACTTAACACCTTACTGAGGTTTTTTTGTTTTATAAGGATTTCGTTTAAATCTTACTTCGAAATTCGTTATTCATTGTTCGACATTCAAAATTCAAAAATCTAACATCTTCAATCATCCTTCATTGATATCCATCGCATTGATTTGGTCTTTATAGGCTGAAGGTAGCAGGAGTTCTTTTACCATCCAGTCCATATTCAGTTTCTTGCTGAATTGATAAAAGGGAACCAGGGGTCTCATCCAGTTGAATTTTCTGAATCTTAGCATTGTTTTTACCTCAATGGGAACCACTAATTTTTGTGCCTCAATCAGAGCCTTGTAGCGAATGGATCCCAGGTGTTTGCGATATTGTTTATAAAGATCGAGGGTATAGTGGCTTTTTTTCAGGTCTCGTTTAAGGTGATATTGCCTCGATATTACCCATTCAGAATAATTATTTGGAAGTTTCTCAAGGCCCATCCTGTGACCAACCCTGATGAATACTTGAAATAATTCCTCCTCTTCCTCATGGTTCATGTTTCGTTCAAGCAGTTCAAAAGCGGCTTGGGAATAATAGATCAGCATATATAATACATCGCGATAAGCCCAATCTGGTATGGTGTCTTTTCTACTTCTTTCAACATCCTGGTGTATGGAATGTATCTGGTCTATGGTTTGAAGTGCATCATTTATGGAAGAAAAGACAATCTTCCTTGCATAACCGACTGTTGAGAAAAGTCTCCCCAATGGATCGGATGGGAGTTTGCCTGTGAAGTACAACCAATCGACGGCCTTGTTCAGTGCAAATTCGGCAGAAGCTCCTGCAAAGATAAATAGGATGATGTCACTCCTGCCCCATATATTTCTGACTACTGATCCTTTTTCGACAAAATATTCCATGACTTAACAGATGATAAACAAGATACAAAAAAATCAAGTTTTGTCGGGTTCCCAGAGTCTGGCTGAGGCAATCTTATTTATATATCTCATATGATAAGAGTTCTATCTGCATGTAGAGTTCAATAGTTCCATTAGTTATTTCATCTTAGTAAGAACGAAAGAAGGGATGGGAAAAATCTGATTGATGGACTTCGTTCCACCAATTCTTGCGGAAGATAGTTACTTTAGATTCGCTGAAAATACCAAATTTTAGGCAAAAGGTGCTGTTGAAGGGAAGGTAATAGTAGCAAGAGGAGGTAGGGGTCTGATAATATGATACTTATTTCTAATTATTCATCACTTGCTATTGGTTTAGGTATTCATGATGTGCCTGCCTGCCGGACAGGCAGGCTACGCAGTTGTTGTGGTCTGGGTGAGACCATTAATTCTATAAAAATCCTTTATGTAATTCACGTAAAATACCTATAAACAGGTAGTTTTTAATTTTGTTAAATGGAGTAATTAAACCATTTAATTGCTAATTTTGAGGATAGTTGCTAAAAGACCCCTAATGTTGTTGGATTATAAATTGGTTTGTGTCACCCGTTGTGATTTACCATTACGTTAGTGTTGAATAAAGCAATTATCTAAATTCTATACCAATGATAACTTTACATCGTTACCACAGGAAAACCTCTGATATAGAGCATTGTATTAAAACATATAACTAGTTATCTGCAATAATTTACCAACTAATCATGAAGCAAATTTTTATTATTTCCAGTCTGATATTTTTTTGTTGGACATTAGCATTCGCACAGGAAGTTGACATAAAACTCTATCAGAAAATCCCAATGAGAGATGGGATAAACCTGTCTGCAAACATCTATCTTCCTGAAAGTGAAGTTGAATCCTACCCAGTAATATTGATCTACACACCTTATGTGAACGATGAAGCCGTTGAAAGAGGTATGTTCTTTGCTAAGCAAGGGTACATTTTTATTACGCTCGATTTGAGAGGACGAGGAAATTCAGAAGGAGAATATAGACCATTTGAAAAAGATGGGGTGGACGGCTATGATGCTATACAGTGGATAGCGAAGCAAGATTGGTGCAATGGAAAAATTGGGATGATGGGAGGCTCCTACAGGGGAATGGTCCAATGGATGACATTAAAGAACAAGCCTGAAGCGCTTAAAACAATCGTTCCTACTGCTGCAGTGGGCCCTGGTGATGACTTCCCAAAAGAAGATGGCATATTCGTGGATTATGCTTTACGGTGGTTAAACTTAACCGGAGGCGTAAGTATGAATAAGAGTCTATTTGTTAATCAAGATTATTGGAATAGCAAATCCCTTAAAAAATACAAGGAGTCTATTCCGTTCAAAGATTGGGATGTGTTAGCTTTAGGTAAACGAAATCCAATCTTTCAGACTTGGATATCCCATCCTGATTTTGATAGTTATTGGCAAAACTTTTATCCCTCTAAGGAAGATTATAAATCATTTGACATCCCGATTCTTACTATCACTGGTTATTTTGATGGTGACCAGCCAGGTGCAATGAACTATTATGAAAATCATATGAAGTATGGTAATTCAAATAGCAAATCAAACCACTATATCATTCTTGGGCCATGGTCTCATGGAGGCACTCGTAATCCTGCAATAGAATTAGGAGGATTAAGTTTTGGAGGTAATTCTAAACTGGATATGATGCAACTGCATCTGGAATGGTTCAACTGGACACTAAAAAATGGTAAAAAGCCAGAATTTCTGGAGGACCGGGTTAGTTATTATATGATGGATCAAAATAAGTGGAAGTATGCTAATCAAATTGGTAACGTCTCGAATGATACTATAACTTATTACCTTTCCAGCCCAAGTTCCGATGCAAAATTATTCATCAATCCTGGACACCTTTCTTCTCTCAAACCTTCCTTATCCGATACAGATACAATTCTTTATGACCCTTTGGATACAGCAAATTGGGTAAGTTACACTGGGTCGGATGATTATACCGCTCCAATACCAATTGAAGAAAAAGGAAGGGTGGTTTATGTCTCAAATGCACTGGATGCCGATACGCCAATAGTCGGAAGGTTTGAAGTGGCACTTTACTTATCTTTAAATGTATCTGATACTGATTTGCAAGTATCATTGTATGAAATCAATAAAGTGGGGGAAACAAAATATATAGGAACTGATATGCTTCGTTTAAGATATCGCGAAGGATTGAACCAACCAAAATTAGCAGTACCGGGTGAAGTCTTCTTCTGCAAATTTAATACTCCCTATTTCACTGCCCTTGAAGCAAAGAAAGGAAGCAGGCTTGTCTTAGTCATCAATGCAATAAACTCTCCTTATCTTCAAAAAAATTATAACTCAGGAAAAGATGTTTCTACTGAAACCAGAGAAGATGCTGAAAAAGCAGAAATAAGCATTTATCATTCTCCAGAAAAGACCAGTTACATAAAAATACCAGTGGGTCTTAAAAATTGAGTGCTGTAGCACATAACAATGGAATTTCATCTAAAAAACAATAAAAAGCAGATAACATTGCATAAGTGTAATGCGGCCTAAAGGGCTAAATTTAAAGGAATTGGATATTAACAAGGATATAGGTAAATTGAAAGTGAAGTGCTTCAATTCCCGCACTACGCTTATACTTGACCGTTGGCGGTCATTACCGTATTTAAGTGAAATATTGATTAATAATTTACTACGAAAAATAAATCATTAAAACGAACATTGTTCACAATACAAAATTTCAAATGAGAATCATACACTTTTTTATATTGGCAACCTTATTAATCACAAGTTGCGAACAAGAAAACGATGAAGTAATAACAGTTACAGAAGATGATCCTACTACAATTACCGATATTGATGGAAATACCTATCATACTGTGAGAATTGGAACTCAGTTATGGTTGGTGGAAAACTTGAGGACAACAAGGTTTCAAAATGGGGATTTGATTAACGAATTGGATGAATCTAATAGTGAAATAAGCTCTTTCGCTTCTTACAACAATGATGAGAACCTGGCGAAAACTTATGGATATTTATACAATGAAAATGCCGCAAGAGATGTGAGAAAAATTGCACCAAAGGGGTGGCATGTTCCTTCAGGTAAAGAATGGCTCGTATTACTTAACTATGTTGAAAACAGAAGTGAAAAATTAAAAATAAAAGGATCAACTCATTGGATTAACGGAAATTCTGATGCAACAAATGAGTCTGGTTTTACAGCACTTCCTGGAGGTGAATATAATTTCACATTTAACCGATTTGGCTTTTTAGGCAGTGAAGGTAATTGGTGGTTATCTGAAAGTTTAGTTGATCCAGGATTAAATGATTCTAGATTTAACATAAGTACAACAGGCAGCGGACATAAGAGCATAGGGTTTGTGACTTTTCATGAAGGTAATCTATATTCGATAAGGTGTATTAGAGATTAAAAAATAAACGAACCGCCAACAACGGGTATCAGCAATAGCTTCAATTCGTGACTCAACGAAAATATAAATCTCACTATTAGGGTTGATTACCTTCAATAAAACACATTAAATCACTGTAATTCAATAATTTAAAACGCGGGTTCGAGTCCCGTCCAGACCGCAACTTTTTAAAGTAACAATAGTTGTATTGTTAACATTAAGAGTTTACTCTTAAATAGTTAGCTAATGAAAAACTTCAGTCCAACTGAGGTTTTTTTGTTTTATAGAGTTTCCTAACCATTTTCAACCTTTTCAATTCATACTTTTTGTGAATCCTTTGTACTATGGGGATTATATTGAATTAACCTCTTTCAGAAGGTGTTCCAACGTATATCATATTTACCCCTTGAAAGGTGCGCAAGGAGGTGCGATAAAATCTCAAGGTGCGCAAATTACTAATCATAAACATTTTATAATCATGAATGCAATACAACTATAGACCGTGAAAATACTCACAAACTGAAAATCTGCTAGTATTTTCGTAGGTAGGCTTATACTAGCAATTAATTATACAGGGTATTATACTTTCGTTATTTTTTAATCAAAAACTTCTTCTTTTATCTTGATCCCAAAACTGTAAGTAATCTTTACTTTTAACTCACCTAGTTCATCAAATTCTTCCCAAATACCATCTTCTTTACCGCCTTTAAAACTTCCCCTGTCTTTTATTTGTCCATTTTCAAACCAACTTTGACTAATTCCTTCCTCTTTACCATTCAATAATGTTACTTTGCGTCTCAACTTTCCATTTTCATACCAACCTTTCCAGAGCCCATTCATTTTTCCGTCCTTCATTGTTCCTTCAGTATTTAGTTGACCATTCTCATACCACTGTTTAGCAATACCATTTGGAACGCCAGCTTTTATTAATAATTCTTGTTGTAGCTTGCCATTTTCATACCACACCTTAGAGGATCCATTAGGAACACCATTTACGAAATACAATTCACTCTTTTTATTTCCATTTTCAAAATAATCTGTATGAGCACCATCCTGTACCCCCTCCTTAATAGAAGTTTTGCTTGATAATTGACCATTCTCATAAAAAGTGTCAATATAACCATCAGGTAAGCCATTTTTAAAATTATATATACTCGCTATTTTGCCACTTTCATAATAGCTTTTCCCAAGACCAACTTGTTTTCCTTTCTCGCAAAATCCATTAAATTTAAGCTTCCCATTTTTATGATACTTTTTTACTTCACCATCCATCTTGCCATTACAGTTAATCATTGTGGTATATTCTACAATAGTATCTGAACGGACCCCTCCATTTGTCTCTTGAGCTGTAATGTTTAGAGTAGTTAAATAAAGAAAGGGCAATAAAAGGAAGATTCGATTTTTCATAATGGTTAGTTATAATGAAGTACAACGGTCTCGGCTATGAGTAGTTGCGTGGTTTAGAAATTAGCTTTGCAAGTAAACACCAAGCTGAAAACCCTTGAGGATTTTCAGAAGTAAGCGAGAACAAGCAATTACTCATAGCCATTTTTATGCTTTCGTTATTTTTTATTTAATTCTTTTTCTACAAGATTAAAAATTTGATTTATTTGTTCTTTATTAAAATTAATATAAAGGAAACATCAATGAATCAATTAATGACTGTTCAATTCATCATTAATTTCTTTTATCAGTAAACTCGCTTTAATTTTTAATTCGTCAAACATTTCAATCGCAGCAAATTGCTTACCATGATATTGTGTAACCATGTTCTCAAATTGTTGAAATTTGGGTGAAGAATAGTCATTTAAAAACTTCCAATCGTTGTCGTGAAACATGTACTCTTCATCAAATAAAATTTTTCTGTTTCCCGACAGGAATTTCCATATGTTAAATTGTATCTCTTCCATAAGCGATACCGTATATTCGTTGTAATCTCGATTGCCTAATCTGGCTATTTCATAATCTCTATATAATGCAACGATACTACTTTTTAATTCTTCATTGGCCAAATCATTTAATTTACCAGCATTCACCATTTCTAAAAATGTCGAATTTTGTACATGTAAATACTTGGTGAAAGGATAGGCAAGGTCAATAAGTTCTGTTACTTCTTCAATATTATTTTGCGTTTCATAACTTTTCTTAAAAAAGATGAGATAATTATCTACTTGTTTTTGAGCTTCCCTCTTTTGCTGATTAAAATATATAGTATCCACCTCGAGGTCAGATTTCAGGCTTTTTAGTTGTATAATGGACTCATTTAATTTTATTCTATTCTCATTCCAATTATTAACCTGTAATGCCACCAAAATCCCAATCACTACAAGCACAATCTCTCCAACAGCATATCTCATATACTTTAGAGGCTTATTATCATCTGCCATTTTTTTACGGATTTTACGAAAGAAAGGGATCATGTGATTGGTTGTTGGTTCTTCAAGATACGTTAATTGAGAATAGGAAATGGTTTGTCAAGTGAAATAGGAGTTTCTGTTTTTATATATCATGTATAATATCAAGGTTTTAAGTGGTGGTGAAAAGTCCCGTCCAGACCGCAACAATAAGTATTAAGTTTTAAGGACTAAGGACTAAGGACTAAGGACTAGAAAAAATGTAATTTTACTTCTCACTTCTCACTTCTCACTTCTCACTTCTCACCTCTCACTTAACACCTTACTGAGGTTTTTTTGTTTTATAAGGATTTCGTTTAAATCTTACTTCGAAATTCGTTATTCATTGTTCGACATTCAAAATTCAAAAATCTAACATTTTCAATCAATAATCACTACAGGTGTGGTTAAAGGGATGGTAGTAGGAGCAATAGGAGGTAGGTATCTGATAATAGGGTGCTTACCTCTAAATGTTGTGATCTAGTCAAGACCATTAAGCTAGTGTGGCTTTGTTTCAAAAAAATAAAGCCACACAAATTTTGGATTGATCTTTTTCGTATTTTTAAATGACAAAAAATTAACCATACTTGATCTTGGCTCTGTCTTGGAGATCAAAATTTGTTGTAACTTAGATGAAGTATGCATCTTTTATCTTAAACTAAGACAAGGAAAAGATCTTCGATCTTCTTGAATAATGCCTCATAAGTCAAATTTTTGGAATTCAAGAAATTTACGTTTAAGGATGAGGAATTGGAAACGATTTTTTTACGAATTGAGTAGGCGTAAGGTCCTTCGAGCGATCATTGCCTATCTTGCGGTGGCCTGGTTGCTGCTTCAGGTTGGCTCCGTCATGTTTCCTGCCTTTGATCTTCCAGCTTACTCGATCAAGGTGCTGATTTATGTCCTCGCTTTGGGATTGATGTTGTGGATTGTTTTTTCCTGGTTCTACGATTGGACCTCAGAAGGTTGGCAAAAAACTGAAGATCTGGAGCACATCCCGGAAGAAAAGATGCCTTCGACAAGGTCAGTTGGGCTTTTTGCTGTTTTTGTTGTTGTGGTCATTTTAGGAGGATGGTACCTTTCGGAACGCATAGGAAATAGTGCTGAGCAGGAAGTTATGTCTTTGGCCGTGCTTCCATTTGACAATCTTTCATCGGCGGATGACAACAAGGCTTTTGTAGCCGGTCTTCATGACAACCTCATCACCTCACTTTCCCAGTTGAGTGCGTTGCGGGTCATCTCCAGGACGTCAACACTGCGCTATGCGGATACTGATAAAAGCATGAAAGAGATAGCGGAGGAACTTAATGTCCAGGCCCTGATTGAAACTTCCGTTTTGAATGTCGGTGATACAGTAAGGATCAACATTCAACTGATTCAGGTATTTCCAAAAGAAAGACATCTCTGGGCGGAGGTCTTTGACAGACCATTCAACAACAATGTTCTCGATATGTTCAACGAGCTAACCCAAACGGTTGCCAGTAAGATCCATCTTAAACTGAGCCCAGAGGAAAAGAAACAATTAGGTGTTTCAAGGAGTATTGACCCAGAGGCACTTAAGGCCTATCTGAAAGGGAAATATCATATGGAAAAACTTTCACCTGAAAGCTTTGACCTGGCCCAGAACTACTTTCAACAAGCCATAGCCATAGATCCCGGGTTTGCATCTGTTTATGCCGAAATAGCCACTAGTTACATGTACATGCTTCAAATGCGGTTACTGGGCTATCACGAGGCAATGCCAAAAGTATATGAATATCACAAGAAGGCCATTGAACTTGATCCAGATTTACCGGAGGCCTTATTTACTGAGATATTTATAAAATGGTATGAGTATGACTGGACTTCATGCGAGGTAAGGTACAGAGAATTCCTTGATGCATATCCCAATCATGCCTTGGCCAATGCGTTTTTCTCTCATCTTCTCATCTTGACGAAACGAAAGGAGGAGGCATTAGCCTACTGCAAAAAGGCCATTGCACTCGACCCCAAGAATGACCTGATACTGTCTCTGAGCGCTGTTGTTTATGTATTCAACGGTTTATTTGCTGAAGCAGGGGCCCTGCAGGCTGAAGCCTACAAGCTAAATCCCAGAAGCATTCTCATTCTAAGAGGCATGGAAGGAGGTAGTTACCAGGCAGGAAATGAATCAAGTTCAATAAATTTTCTGCAGATCATCTATGGGGATATTTATGGCTTGGACGTAAATTTAACTGGGATCTTTGAAAACCAGGGATATCAGGACGCATTGGAGTCGTTGTGCAAACAGATGATTGAACAGATGGTAAACCAAGACCTCTACATTGCCTTTTATTATCACAGACTGGGAAATTATGAAGAAACAATAGCCTGGTTTCAAAAAGGATTTCAAAACCGTGACATAGACATACATTATGCCCTCGAGATACCTGAATTTAGGAAATATTTCGAGGATTCCCGTTTAAAATACATTCCTGAAGAGGTAGGTTTGCCACGCTATTGATTATTCGAGGGAGGTTGCCAACTTATTTTACTAAATAAAAGAATATAGGCTGGGTTGTTGATGTTTAAAGATAGGAAAATTCAGTTTTTGAGATGTAAATGGAGGATCGATCGGTCTGAAAAAATATAAAAATGACTATAAAACAGATTGTTAGATCACGTTTTCGAGTCCCGTCCAGGCTAGAACCCAAAGAAGGATGTTAAATATTAAAGTTTGAAAATGACTAGCAGAAATACAGCTCTTTACCTCATATTGTTGTGGTCTGGGTGAGACTATTTAGAGTTTTTATAAATTAATGTTTTCATGAAAAACCACTAGAAACACTAGATTCATAATAGTATGATTTTGTTTAATTTTGATGCCTAAATTAAATCTTATTGTTATGAATAGATTATCAATTTTAGCGATTTTTTTGTTTCTACTATATTCATGCTCTGATGATTCGAGTAAAACTGAACAAGCCATTGGGCCGCAAAACATTCAAGTTGATATTGAAATCAAAGGAGCTCACGATGGGAATCTGTTTGGTGATGGAAGTGGCGTGGTTTATCTTCGGGTAAAAGCAGAAAATACTAATCAATTTAAGGTGATTTATGAAGGGACTGAAATCATAAGAAGTACTTCTGAATATTATGATTATGGGTTCTATGCTAAGGAGCCAGGGATTCATGAGTATGAATTAGAGATTCAAGCAATTAATACAAAATTGAATCTTTCTAGAAGTCAATTCGTTAATATTAAAGTGAATAAGATTTATCCAGTGCCTGAAAACCTTTTTGCAAACCTGATGGTAGGAAATAAAAAATGGAGGATTGATACAAGTGTAGACAGACCAGTTACAACAAGGACTCCTTCCGGGGAAGTCATATCACATACGGTCCAATTGAATGAAAAATATGATGCTATGTACGATGATACCTATAAGTTTGGGTATCTTTCATTAATTCATGAAACAAATGGTCATATTGTGGGAAACGTAAATTCATTGAGTCAAGATTTTGGCGCTGTTGATGAGGAAGTCAATGATGATAATGAGTATGAAGATTATCCATTAGAAAGTTATTCTGCGAGTTGGATGTATTCTCCAAGTAAAGAAGGTTGGAATTTACATATGAGTGACCAAGGTTTTATAGGAAGTTATGTAGGAGGAGATCATGTGTATGAGATTATGTGGCATTCCAAAAGACAGTTTATGGTGCGAACTATAGGAGCTGATGGGAATTACTGGCATTTTTTAATGACCTCTGAATAATTCATGATACACATCATTCAATAACGTGGCTGAAAAGAGTCCCGTCCAGACCGCAACTTTTTAAAGGAAAAATAGTTGTGTTGTTAACATTAAGGATTAAACCCTAGATAGTTAGCTAATGAAAAACTTCAGTCTTACTGAGGTTTTTTTGTTTTATAGACTTTTCTGACTGATTTAGTGCTTTTACTTAATAATTCATCTTATTTGCCTTGATTATAGTAGTTTAAGATTATCTCCATGAGAATAGTTGATCGGCTTTGTAGTGCTCAAAAGGGGCGCTGGAAGGGACGGAAAAATACCGAGGTACGAATGTGATTTGAATTGCCTATAATTAATATGGGCTTGACAGTTCTATTCTTCTGATCTATATCCATGTATTATGGTTAAAAAGCCTTCTCTATATTTACTGCTTATAGGTATCTCCTTTTCATTAATGACGATACAATGTTTTTTGATTGTTTCTATATGTTTTAATGCCACAATATAAGAACGATGTATTCTCACAAATAGCTGCTTAGGAATGATGTCTATTACTTCTGATAGTTTATAGCGTGCGAGGATGGAGCGTTTAGTGGTATGAAATGTAACATAATTACCATCACTTTCTATCCATTTTATATTTTGAATGGATACTTGATGAAATTCTGATCCACTTTTAATAAAAATGGTTTGTTCAAGACTATCATTAGCGGTTTTAGAACTAGTTATTATTGCTTCATTATTTTTATTTAAAAAGTGCTTTACTTTAATGACAGCTTGGAGTAATCTATCAAAATTAATAGGTTTTAAAAGATAATCTACTGCTTTAAGTTCGTAACTTTCTAAGGCATACTCTGAATACGCTGTGGTAAAAATAATTAACGGAGGGTTTTGTAAAAACTTAGGAAAGCTAATTCCTGATAATTCAGGCATGTTTATATCCAAAAAAATGAGATCAACTTTATGTTTCTGTAAATAATCAAGTGCTTCTAAAGGATCTCTAAAAGATAACTTTAACTCCATAGATGGTATTTTGTTCAAATGAAATTGCAGAACTTCAATTGCAGCAGGTTCATCATCAATGATTACATAGGTTATCATAAAATTTGATCAAGTTTTAAGTTTAATAAAGATATAAAAAAGCCATTCTCTTCTTTTGTTTCTATAGTATGCGTGTCAGGGTAAAGAATAGAGAGTCTCTTTTTTAAATTATCAAGTCCAAAACCAGAAGAAGTATCTGTAATGCCATTAGTACTTTTATGTATAGTATTGGTTACTTTAAAATATAGTTTGCTTTCTTGAGTCTCTATTGAAATATTTATTACAGATTTTGTTTTAGGATTAACACCATGCTTAATCGCATTTTCAACAAAAGGGATAAGTAACATCGGGCTTATTTTAACTGTTTTAGTATCACCTTTGGTAACTAAATTTATAAATACATCATCATTTTCGGAAATTCTTAATTGATATACTTCAATGAAGTTTTTTAAATGATGAATTTCTTTTTCTAAAGCTACCTTGTCATCATTCGTTTCATAAACCATATAACGCATTAACTCAGCCAATTTAGCTATTCCATCAGCCAATTCTGGAGCATTACTCGTTAAAGATTTTGCATATAAACTATTTAAAACATTAAATAAAAAATGAGGATTAATTTTAGACTTTAAAAAAGCCATTTCTGTAGATAATTTTTCTTCAAGTAATACTCTTTTTATTTTTTCATTTTGTATCCAATATTTGATTAATGCATAAGATAATGCAAGCAGTAAAATAATGAATCCAACAAAAAAATTATAGGAAAAATAAACAGAAAAAGACTCACTCTCAGACGAGAAAAAATTCACCAGATAATTATAGTCTATAAAACTCTCAAATAAAGTAATACAAGAAAGTCCTATTACCAATAGACTTATTAAAGTCTTTGTTTTTTTTAAGCGTAAAAACTTTGGTACAAGATAAAAGGCAGTTGTATAGAAAATAACTTGATTTATAAGCATTCCAAATAATAAGGCAAACCAATAAGGCCCGGTGTCTTTCCTAAAATCGCCTATTGTTGAGGTATACTTTAAAATTAATAAGTACCCAATTCCCCATATCACAATATGAATTATAGGCTCCCAATATTTTTTCATATGCATCTCTTTCTTCATCAAAATAAGGAAATTAAAATGATTTAAAGTCAACCAAGTTATAAATCGCGCTATTCTAGTGACCAATTTGTGAAATCGTGTGAAGTTTAAGCTTCTTCACTTAAATTAGTCAAACGACCACATTAAAACACTTAATAATCACATTCTTTTTGCGGTACTGATTTTACACTTTAATCTTGCTTAAAATTCATCATTAAAATATAAATAAATGAAAAAAATAATAACAGTAATATTTGCTTTAATCATAGGATTGAACGGATACGGACAATCAGTTTCTAACAAAGAAGTCAGGAAAAATATAGATGATTTATTTCAAAGCTATTCAAGTTATAACCGTTTTATTGGCAATGTATTAATTAGTCAAAACGATACCATTATTTATCAAAAAAGTTTTGGTTATGCCAATCTTGAAAAAGTAAAAAAAAATACTAGCAATTCTATCTTTAGCATCGCATCGCTTACAAAATCATTAACTGCTGTAGGGATCATGAAATTAGTTGAAGATGGGAAATTGACATTAGAAAAACCTATTTCAAACTATTTTCCAGGTTTTATGCCTGATTATTCAAAAGACATAACAATACAACATTTGTTAAACAACAGTTCAGGTATGGAGGCCAATATTGGCA
Organism: Lutimonas vermicola; assembly: GCF_038433205.1. Taxonomy (NCBI): domain Bacteria; kingdom Pseudomonadati; phylum Bacteroidota; class Flavobacteriia; order Flavobacteriales; family Flavobacteriaceae; genus Lutimonas; species Lutimonas vermicola. Next base: position 938,321 of record NZ_JBCDNA010000002.1, on the reverse strand, counting down.
GAATAGACGACAATGGAAATGGACTTATGCCAGAAAAAGAGCTAATATCTCTTGATGAACTTTTAGCGAAATTTAAAGATTATAAATTGAACTTTGAACCTGGAACTTCATATGAATATAATAATTTCGGATACCTTCTTTTAGCAAACATTATTGAAATGGCAAGCGGACAGCCTTATGCCAACTATATGGAACAAGCTGTTTTTAAGCCAGCTAATATGAAAAACACGGCTTCTGCTTCGTTTACAGATATAGATCAGAGAACCTTTCCGCATTTAGGTTTAGGAATGAATGAATTAAAAAAGGTGGACGCTCCTTTGCATACTTCCTGGTTAATGGGTGCGGCTGAAATAAATTCAACAACTGATGATTTGTATAATTTTTTACAGGCTTTAGATAAAGGAATCATATTAAAACCTGCAACACTAAATAAGCTATATGGTCTTACTCAAAACATAGGAGTTAATGAAATGAAATCTGGCTTGGGTTGGGTGATAGGCCAAAAAGAAGGCGAAGAGTGGATTTATAATAATGGTTTACTTCCAGGTTATGCTTCTATGATGGGTTCAATGCCATCAAAAAACATTAAAGTAATCATCCTGTCCAACGCAACTTCTATAAACCCTTTAGTTGATGAATTTCAAGGTGAAATATCTTTTGTACAAGGAGAAATTACAGATAAAATCATTTCACTGTTGCTAGGTAAAAGCGTTGATATCTTACCTTTAGCAAGCAAGGTGAGCGAAAACCTTATGTACGTGAACAATACGTATCAGTTTGATAGTAATCATTCAATTAGACTTAAGAAAGAAGGGAATGAGTATGTATTAGAAACTGAAGGTAAAGAGCCTTGGTCTCTTTTTTCTTATACATTCTCAAGAGATGCAAAAGAAAATAATCCTGCTAGCGAAACGGCTATCTTTTTTGCCAATGCTATGAGTAAACAAAATTTTGAAGGCCTTTCTTTTTACGGGAATAATGATATGAAAGCTTTTCTAGGCTCAGATGAAGGTATATCTCAGTTGAAAGGAATGTGGAACAATTTCTTGCAACACGCTGGTGAATTTCATTCATTTAATATTTATAAAATTGAAGGTGAGGAAGTTAAAAACGTTAGTATAAGATTTCATTTTGACACTGTTGATATTGGGATTGTTTTAAGTATTGACAGTTCACATAAAATACAAGGCATGTTTATGGATGATGAATTAAAAACGAGCCATATTTCAAAGGTTTCTTTAGTTTCAATTGGAGAAAATAAATTTTTCATCAATGGGCATCAAAATGGAGGAATGCAAGATTTAAAAGTGAATATAACTGAGAAAGAACTAGTGCTGATAGATGGATCCAAAAGTTTTAATGGAAAACAAAGTGGAGAATAAAACAAGTTAATTAGCTTTGAAAAAATATAGTAACCATATGTTAATCAGTAATTTAAAATACGGGTTCGGGTCCTGTCCAGATCGCAATAATAAGTATTAAGGACTAAGGACTAAGAAAAGACGAATTTCACTTAACACTTAACACTTAACACTTAACACTTAACACTTCACAGAGAAAAACTTCAGTCTTACTGAGGTTTTTTTTGTTTTTAGGGTTTTTATAACCTTATTCCACCTTTTCAATTCAATCTTCTTGTGAATCCTTTGTTCTATAAGGATTCTATCCAATTTACTTCTTTCAGAAGGTGAGCCATCATATGTCAATTCTAAGCTTTGCAGGTGCACAATAAGGTGTGCATTTATTATCAGGTACACATATTTTAACTAACTAAATTTTACAAATATGAATACATTAAAACTAAACATACGATACTTGGTCATTACAGGAAGACTTAATAAATCAGGGTTAACTCCTATCAGGTGCAGAATCACTTATAATAGACAACGTAAAGACTTCTCAACAGGTATTTTTATAAACCCAGACCATTGGGATCCAAAAAACAAAGACTCCTTGATCAGACCAGGAAGAAACAACCAACATGCAACTAAGCCTTATTGAGAACAAAATTATAACTAAGACCATGGGGACAATTTGAAAAGAATTGTAACATAATGGAAAATACGCAGTCTTATTTATTTATCATCAATCAATATAACAGTCATAAAATGAACTTATCTATTAGAGTACTATTTTTCACTTTCATATCTTTTTCAACATTAATCTCTTTTTCCCAGGAAACCAGTGATGCTATTGTTGGGGAAAAATTAGCCAAAATCGAAGCAAAAATTCAGGCCTGGCAAAAGCAAACCAAAGCCCCTGCTGTTTCAGTAGCGTTCCAACACCATGATTTTTATTATGAAAATGCGTGGGGTTTGGCGGATATTGAAAATCAAGTCGAAGCAAAACCCGCATCTTCGTATCAAATTGCTTCAACGACTAAGCCCATGACTGCCATGGCAATTTTGAAACTTTGGGAAATGGGAAAAATCGATTTGGATGCTGAAGTACAAACATATTATCCGTCTTTTCCGAAGAAAGAATATCCAATTACCATTCGCCAAATTTTAGCTCACACAGCGGGGATTTCTCATTACCAAAGCGACAGTAAAGAGGAAAAACATATCAAAGAACCTTACTCTACAGAAATGGCAATTGATATTTTTAAAGATTGGGAATTAATTTTTGAGCCAAACACAAATTGGAGGTATTCGAGTTATGGTTACAACCTATTGGGTGGGGTAATTGAAGAAGTAAGCGGGAAATCGTACGAAGATTTTTTAAAAGAACACATTTGGGGACCCGCAAACATGGAAAATACCATGATGGATGATCCGATTGCGATTGTTCCGAATCGAGTTCGAGGCTATTTTAAAAATGGAGGCAAAATCGAAAATGGTGAATATCTGGACATTAGTAGCCGATTTGGAGCGGGCGGGGTGCGTTCGACCGTTCAGGATGTTGTTAAAATGGGAATTGCCTTGAAAAATGGAAAAATTCTAAAACCTGAAACCGTTGAATTGATGCTAGAACCTTTGGGTGACCAGGGTTGGAATGAATATGCCTTAGGAATTTCGGTACGTCCATTTTTGGGGCAACACATCATTATGCATAGTGGAGGTATGCCTCAAACCAGTTTTTTGTTTATTGCTGCGCCTGCGGATAATTTATCTTTGTCTATCGGGTCTAACCTTGGGCGGCAGGATGTAGAAAGTTTAGGGATTAGTTTGGTTCAAATCCTATCAGGAATTGACACGAAAACAGTCACCGCAAAAAAAGCCGAAGATAAATTGATGTTGGATGCCATAAATGAAGTTTATAATTTTGGGCAAGGGTATTACCAGAAAATGGGCAAATCCAAAGTTGAAAGTGATAAAAATTTAGCTTCGAATTTTAAGTATTTCAATCGGTATATTAATCCAAAATACATCAGAAACAATTCTAAAGAAGTTGAGGAAAAAATCAAGGCAGGTCATCAAATGCAACCTGAAAAATCTTTAATTTGGGATAGAGTAGGCGGATACATGGCAAGCCAACTAAATCAAAATTATTTCCAAGAAGGCGCATTAGCTTTTTTCAAGGCGTATATTGGTTTGTACAAAAAAGATAAATCCATTTCGTACCGTTTTACAAAAGATTTTGAAAATGCTGTGCAGAAATATTATCAAGATTGGCAAGTTACAAGAGCACTAGATCCTAGCTTGACACGCTTTGATAAAAACACAGATTGGGATCAAGTACCGATTCAATTGGACAATGAATTGGGAAAGTATAGCGTTTATCCTGATTTTTATGGTGATTTGATTGACTACACCTATTCAAATTTGCTTTTTAATAAAAAATATGACGAAATTTCTCAAATTACAGGCCTTGCGGATACCTATTTTTCCGGGCGTTTTTTTACTGAGTTTTTGAAAGGATTCGAAGCATTAAGTCAAAAAGATTTGAACAAGGCAAATACTTGTTTTGCAAAGGCAAATGAAATCGAAAATCATTTGGAGAATCCGAATTGGATAGGCTCATTGATTTTAAACTTAGCCCAAGTTGACCCGGTAATGGCATTTAGTTTGGGCGAAGTTATGGCTACCTATAATCCAAAATCGTACGAATTTCAGATAGGCATGTCAAATTTAGCAAGTAAAATGGGCATGAGAGAAAAATCTATATATTATGCTCAAAAAGCTTTAGAGATAAAACCTGATGACGAAATGGCTTTGAAATTCATAGGGAGTTAATAATCATTTTGTCAGGGTATTATTCTCAAATTAAGGATAGGTATTTTTTTCTCGAGTCCCGTCCAGACCGCAGCAATAAGTATTAAGTTTTAAGGACTAAGGACTAGAAAAAATGTAATTTCACTTCTCACTTCTCACTTAACGCGCAGCCCCTTACTGAGGTTTTTTTAATGCCTAACCAAGCGACATAGATGTATCTATGGATTTTACTTCGAAATTCGAAATCGGTTATTCGATATTTATTTTCAAAAATGACCTGTTCAGGTGCATCTACTTCTGAAATCTCCAATCTGAAATCTTCAATCTGAAATTAGTAAAAGCCCCTCCTTATTTTTTTGAGGCCATTCCTTCCGATAAAATGTATTTAAATAATATTAAAAGAATAAACCTGCCTGCCGCAGGCAGGGATTTCATATCCGAGAATACTGAATCAAAAAGGGTAGATTTTACTTCTCACTTCTCACTTCTCACTGAACCCCTCACTGAGGTTTTTTGTTTTATAGACTTTCCTAACCTTATTCCAACCTTTTCAATTCAATTTTCTTATGAATCCTTTGTTCTATAGGGATTACATCCAATCAACTTCTTTCAGAAGAAGAGCTATCATATTTACCCCTTGAAAGGTGTGCACTGAGGTGTGCTAAAATCTCAAGGGGTGCAATCATTATTAATTTAAAAATCAACTATTATGAGTACAATACAACTATATATTAGGTTCATTGTCAAATCAACAGAGCTAACAAAGAAAGGATTTGCACCCATTAGATGAAGACTAACCTACAACAAGAACAGAAAGGACTTTTCCACTGGGATAACAGTCAATCCAGATCATTGGGATCCAAAGAAACAAAGACTCCTTGATCATTCAGATCAGGAAGAAACCACCAACATGCAACTAAGCCTTATTGAGAACAAAATCAGTAAGGCTTTTTTAATGCTGCAAGTCAAAGGTGAACAGATGCCCCAGGTGAATAATTAAGAACAAAGCTATATAAAACAAAAACTCCCCAATCAATGAGGAGTCTTGTTATTTATTATTAAATCACCAGATCAGATGGATCACAGTTTGTAAAGTTGGGTTTGGGTGCTGTCCAATTAATAGCGTCATTGCTAAAGTATAGACATTGAGTAACACTACTCACATTCCAACCACTTAAATCTTGGTTAAATGATATTGCATTATTAAACATACCACCCATATCCGTAACACTACTCACATCCCACGAACTTAAATCTTGGTTAAATGAGTCTGCATTACTAAACATACCAAACATATTCGTAACACTACTCACATTCCAACCACTTAAATCTTGGTTAAATGATCTTGCCACTGAAAACATACCGCGCATATCCGTAACACTGCTCACATCCCATCCACTTATATCTCCATTAAATGATCCAGAAAACATATTTGCCATATTCTTAACACTGCTCACATCCCATCCACTTAAATCTTGGTTAAATGATATTGCAAATAAAAACATTTGTCCCATATTCGTAACGTTGTCCACTTCCCAAAGACTTAATTTATTTTTTAAGCCTTCACTATCTCCTGAATTAAACTTTGCGGCAAGATAAAACATTCGTTCCATATTCGTAACGTTGCCCACTTTCCAAGCACTTAAATCTTGGTTAAAAGCGTGTGCACTCCAAAACATACCAAACATATTCGTAACACTACTCACATTCCAACCACTAATATCTTCATTAAATAATCTACGATCAGCAAACAAAAAACTCATATCCGTAACACTGCTCACATCCCAATCTTTTATATCGCCATAAGTCCTTATTGCTTCTAATTCGTCATTGATCCATAATCCTACAGCGGCATAAATATTATCATTATCAAGAGGAGTTTTAACACATGAATTATCTTCTGAATATGTTGTATCATCACAATCTATTTCAGAACATGGGTTTTCTTTATCATAATAACCATCACCATCTGCATCTACGGCATCGCCGTGTTCTATATGTGTAGCTAAAGCAGATTCACTGATAACAATTTCGACATCATTTTTATGGCATACATTAAATTGAGCGCCTTTTCTTAGAGTCACATCTTTTGATATAGCAGTTTCCATTTGCTCAATACTCTCGTTTTCACAAGCCATAAAGCCTGTACATAGTAATAATAGTAATAATAACTTTCTCATAATAGTTTGGTTTTAAATGTTAGCAATAAAATATCTATTGACTGACTATGTAATGCAAGCCAATCTTAATTTTTTGGGTTCATAAAAAAAGGTATCTGATAAAATCTACTCCAGGTAAGGAGGGGCAAAATAAGAACAACCTCTTGGTTTATAATAGATTAAAGATAGTATATTTTAATTTAATACAATTTTGAGGGTATGTATGGTAAGAATTATCAGCGTGAAAGACTCTCCAAATAGTAATGTTTTCCCTTACTTAAAAGTCAATATCAGTTTCTAACTTTGGCTTATGGTAGAAATGCAAGGACTTACTTTACAAGAATTAGCTGATCTATATGATGCTTCACCTCCTGAAGTATGGAAATGATGAGAGAGAATATTGGTGAGTGGTGGAAATAAAACCCAAATGAAGATTCACCCGGGTTTTATTTTTAGACTAATATTGTTCTAGTTTCCGCAATCTAAGGAAATTATGACGCCTTCGTCCACTTCGATATTTTCCATGAAGTCTTCAAAATAGGAGAGTTGATTTTCATTTGCCTCAATACAAGTTAGGGGATTATTTCTTACATCAAGGGTCCTGAAAAAATTCAATCCTGAAATATTAAGTTCACTGAGCTCATTATTTGAAAGATTTAAACTTCCCAACCAAGGAGCAGGAGGGTAAGGCCCCCACTTAACACCAAAGTCAAGTGGAATGGAGGAAATATCGTTATTACTGCAGTTCAGAAGGATTAATAAATTTAAATTTTCCAAACCACTTACATCTGAAATATTGTTATCGCTGAAATCCAGTGTATATAACGACCTGAATTCTTCTATCCCTGTCAAATCTGAAATGTTTTTACTGGATAAATCCAGTTCTGTAATGTTTATAATGATAACTGTTTTGACATAATCGTCCAAAACATCATCAATTCCCAGATCAATCAGGGCTTGTTCAAAATTGTCATCGGGTACATATGTAAGTTGATCATCTGACCCATTGCAATCCAAAGAAAAATAGACACCATTGTCATACCACCAGACGGCCTTGTCTGAATACTTCTCTTGATTCAGTTGCGTAACATTTACCGACACGCAACTTAGAGAGTTCATCGCAATGTTTAACTCTTTTAAGAATCCGAGCGCAGAAAGATCCAATTCAGTTAGTTTGTTATCATTAAGAATTATCTGATCAAGAAATTCATTTCCTGTGAAAATTAAAGAAGTCAGTTCATTGTTATTGGCCACGAGTTTTTGCAAATTCACAAACCCTTCAATTCCTGTCAGATCCTTGATTTGCTTGTTTCCCAAAATGAGTTCTTCAACATATTTTATGCTTTCAGCATAAACATAATTGTCTAATGTATAATCGTATCTGAGGTCGATCAGTGCCTGCTCAAAATTATTATCAGGAACATAGACCTTTTCTAAGTTCTCTGGCATGAATTTAGCCGTTACGCTCATGGGCTTGTCCATGGTTACGGTTATGGGGTTCTCGCTTCCCTGGAGGTCGCCTGACCATTCTACAAATTGCCATTCATCTGCTGGCTGTGCTGTGAGCCTTACTTGGGTTCCCGAATCATAGTCAGAGGAACTCTTGGCCTGAACGATCTCCTCTTGCACCGTTCCGTTCCCTTCGATGTCGATGTTCAAAGTATATTCCACTTTTTTAAAGGTGGCCGTCAGGCTCATAGCCTCATTCATCTCTATTGTCAAAGGATTACTTGTTCCCTGATGGTCACCGCTCCATCCAACAAATACCCATTCTTCTTCGGGTACAGCTGTAAGCTCTACAATAGTTCCTGAATCATAATCAGTTGATGTCTTAGCCTGTATTACCTTTTGTTCAACGCTTCCTTCTCCAACGATCTCAATATTCAGGGTGTATTGCACTTTTTCAAAAACTGCCGTGATTACCATGTCATCGGTCATCATGATCTTCATTGGGTTTTCGTCTCCACTGGTATCACCTGACCAGTTCTTAAATACATACTCGTCGTTGGCCGTGGCCTTGATCTCCACTTCTGTTCCTTTGTTATAGGTGGCCGAGGCTGGGCTTACAGTTCCACCTTCTTCAGGACTCGCCTCTGTTCTCAGCCGGTATTGAATCGGGTCGTCGTCATTACAATTCAAGGCAAAGAGCAATAATATCACGACGCACATAGCTCGTATTACATTTTTCATGCTGTTAGGTTTTATACCATCCAAGTCTCTTATTTACAAGATTTTTTGGATGGGGTGGTTTAATGAACGAAGTTATCGCAGGCCTGATTTTCAGGCAATGACCTTAGACATTGTATCGATTGATTCTCGTCAAAAGGCTATTACTGATAAGGTGAAGAAAGCTGCTGAGATTATGGATATTAAATTGCCTGACCATCTAATTCTTACTGAGGATACGTATTACAGCTTTGCGCAACATGCCAGATTATAGGGTAAAAGGTGTGGTTAAAGGGATGGTATAAGGAGTGACAGGGGGTAGGTATCTGATAATAGGGTGCTTACCTCTAATTACTCATGTCTTGCTGTTGGTTTTAGTATTCATGATGTGCCTGCCTGCCGGACAGGCAGGCTACGCAGTTGTTGTGTTCTAGGCGAGACCATTCAGAATCATATGTCTTATAAGCATCGGATGAGAGAGAATATTGGGGAGTGGTTTGGACTGAAAACTCCAGTGAAATTTCCATTGTAGCCGAGAACAAGCAATTACTCATAACCCTTGTTTTACTTTCGTTATTTGATTTTCTTATTTATTTTTTCTATCAAAAAAAGAGCATTTTCCTTGTAATTTCTTAAATGCTCTAGATAACTCTCTCCTTGATAATTCTCATAGTATAACATATAAAAGGAACTCACCCTATTAATATAATCGCTTGATGTAAGTTGGTAAATTATTAATTCATCACTTTTTACTTTCTTTATATAGTCTTTGAACCAGGCTTTGTTATTCTTAAAATAGGAATAATTGTCTTCAAAATCAATATTTACTTCTTCTACGGCTACGCCAATTTCGGTATTGAAATAAGCATAAAAATTACTAATTTCGATAGAAAGGCTATCTTGATGTGAATCAAAAACAGCGCCATTATCTTCTAATAACTTTACACCACGCATATTCAATGTTATATCTGGGAATCCATATAAAATAAAACAACAGTTCTCGCAATTTAGATAATCATCTTTGGTCATATCATTATTAATAACTCTTTTGAATATACTATCTCTTGGCGCCATTTCGGCAATTACTAAATCAATATTTTTAACATCAGATTGAAGGTCTGTTTTAATAATTGAATAAATGCTTTTCATTGTATTCTGAAGTTTTCGCATCTCATTCCAATTATTGATCTGCAGAGCAATCAATATCCCAATAACCACCAAAACGATCTCCCCAACAGCATATCTCATATACTTTAAAGGTTTGTTATCATCTGCCATTTTTTTACGGATTCGTCTAAAAAATTTTATCATAGTTATTATTATCAATGCCCGCGAGCCATCTGGCCCATGCGCTAAAAATGTCTACTTTGCCTCGCCTCATCTGGCTCATCATTCAAAAGCCAAATCGTTGGCTTTTTCATTCTGCCCTCTTGACGCTCTGTCCTCTGAAGAATGGGATCATGGCTGATTGTTGAAGTCTAAATATAGGGAAAAATTGATTTCAGATTTCAGATTGGAGAATGAAGATTTTGAATAACGGATTTCGAACAAAGAATGTCAGTCTTGATTTTGTACTCACTATTCCTTATTATTTTTAAAAGTCTTCATGAACCTCATTCTTCGGTTTCGTTCTTTTAGTCCTCTTTTATATGGTTTTAAGAAATCGTGAATTCGTTAACACTCATTTGCATCAAGGCAAAAGAATTATTAAAAATATCACACCATGCTCCTCCGGGGAGTGGAATTATCATCTGCTTTACTTTTACAGATTTTTCTATAGTAGGGGATCATCTAGATGTTTGGATCACTGTTTTTAACATCTGAAAAATTATATAAAAAAAAGGGTCATTCTAATTCATTATCAATTATTGATAAAATTTCTGACATTCGACTCAGTAAGTCTTCTTGAATTGTTAATCGTAATTCTTCAATGACCGTCTTATGATATAAATAACTAAAAAATGCGTCTTGTTCAAATAAGTGCTTTAATGCCTGTCCCTCTTTTCCGGCATCTGAAACCGGGTCCAAACCGATCCGTTCTCTCCAATTGGAGACAGAAAGTGTGAGTAATGCAGGTGCTGCTACTATTTGCATGTTATTTAAGAGATTCATACTTGTTTCCTGATCTTCAAATCCAGAATTTAGTATGGAGAAATATTCTGCTAATAAACGTATAAGATCTTGATTTTTAATTAATTCAGAATCTCCAGCATTTAATAAGGCATCGTAAGCGCCAGTAACTATTTCGGCTCTGTACCATGAAAAGGCACCATATTGCAAATAAGTCTTAATTGAATCGGTATTAGGATATGGTACTTTACCTTCATAAATTGAGATTAAGGTGATGCTCTGACGAATACACTTTTTTTGAACTATTATGGTTTGGTTTAATCGCAATTTTGACTCAATGAAATCAGATTTAAGGGCAAGTAAAATGTTTTTTTCCTGTTTAGCTCTTTTCCGTTCTTCATTCCAATTATTAATCTGCAAGGCAATTAAAATTCCTATTACCACAAGAGCTATCTCTCCAATGGCATATCTGGCATATTTTAATGGTCTGTTATCGTCCGCCATTTTTTTACGGATTTTACGGAAAAAGGGAATCATGTGTTTGGTTGTTGGTTCTTAAATATAGGGAAATTGACAATATGAAAAGGTTTGTCCAGAGAAATAGCAGTCTCTCGATACAAAACCTGACATTTCCGCCAAAATAAGGTCTTACATTGCTTCCAGATTTTCAATTACCGACTGAGCAGCTTTGTCCATATTCTCAAAACTTAATTTAATATTATAATAAATAGTAAGTTGATTGTCCCAACTTGCATAAACAACGGGTCGTTTGAGAAATAATCTGAAATCTTCTTCGCTTAATTGGTAGGCCTTTGTATTCACATAACCTAAACTTTGTTTTGCTCCGGGAATAAGAAAAATTCCTAAGTTTCCAATTTCACGCCTTAACTCCCAGACTGAACCAAGATAATAGTTTTGACCACTGATGTCATAATGTACCTTATAGTCTGAAAATGCAAGTAAAAACTCTGCAATTGAGCCTAAGATTTGTTTGTTGGATATCCAACCGATTTTACCTGAAGCTATGGCTTCATTATAGGAACTTAGAACAGGTTCAATAGTAACAATGTCAAACGCTGCCGAGGCTAGATTTTTTAATGAATCAATGGGTATATGCCTATTATCCTTATATGAATGACTTAAAAACGTTTCTGTTCTGTAGATAAGTTGATCAATTAAAGAAATACTAGCTTCTAGGCGTACTCTAGACAACTCAAAATCTGTAATCATAGATTCAATCAATCGCTCTTTCTCTCGATTGACCTTTTGTTCTTCATTCCAATTATTAATCTGCAAGGCAATCAATATCCCAATAACCACCAATACGATCTCCCCAACAGCGTATCTCATATACTTTAGAGGCCTATTATCATCTGCCATTTTTTTACGGATTTTTCTAAAAAAATTTATCATAGTGGTTAATATCAATGCCCCCGCGCCATCTGGCCCAAGCGCTAAAAATGTCTACCAGACATTTTCTATACGCTCTGTCCTCGAAAGAAGGGGGCTCATGAGATTGCTTGTTGAAGTCTAAATATAGGGAAATTGACAGTATGAATTGGTTTGTCAAGAGCAATTTAGTTCCGTTGAATCTTCGATGTCACAAATACAGCAAACAATAAAAAAGGGATGAGTAAATAAGAAGGTCTGAGACATTCTCCCTATACCCTCGTGAGGGTATTTTTGTGATTATTTGATGAATATCAGATATAAAGTAGAGAAAAATGATGATATTAGTTTCTATACAACTTAATAATAATAGAATTAACAGCCGGGGAGAGCTAATGCTCATGCCTAAATGGCGGTAATACCTAAGATTAATGAGAAAGCTATTTATAATTTTTACAGTATTCACACTTTTGTTTATATCGTGTAGCTATGATTTTAATGATAGAACTGCAGTAGATCGACAAACCTCAGAAAGCTATGAAACGACAGAAACTCAATTTACAACTCAGGAGGCAATAACTTATTTTACTGGTTGTAATGAATGTACTGAAAATGGGGATTACCGTTTTAATGAAAATAAACTATTAGAAAACTTAACAATCCCTGCAGATTTGCCAGATGAATTTGATTTATCATCTTTTTTACCACCAATTGGAAATCAAGGCAGACAAGGTTCTTGTGTTTCTTGGGCTACTACTTATTATTTAAAATCATTTCAAGAGAGAATAGAAACCGGTTTACCCTATTCTACTGATAGGATTATGAGTCCTGCATACACATACAATCAAATAACACAAGGTATTTGTGAAGGAACAGATTTTAAAAGTACATTGGACATATTGTTAAACAAAGGCGCTGCCTCAATAGAGTCATTTCCTTATCTTGATTATTCCTGTAATATTCAACCTACTGAAACTCAAAATGCAGAAGCAGAATCAAATAAAATAAGTGACTACAAATATTTAAGTGGTGAGAATATGGCCTTAGAAATGAAAACTTTGCTTAATGGCCAAACACCAATATTGATTTCATCGTTTTTAGACTCTGAATTTGGATTAATAGATGAGTTTGGTTTAACAGCATATAGAGCACATACTGTCGATTATTCAGTAGCAGGTGGTTGTCACGCTATGCTTATTGTTGGTTATTCAGATATATTTAACGCTTTTAAGGTTGTTAATTCTTGGGGAGAAGCTTGGGGTGATGATGGATTTGTTTGGATTGATTATGCCGCTTTTGATAATGTAACTGATGATACTGCTGATTTTCGAGTAATAAGTACTGCAATCATTGCGTACGATTTATAAAAATAACTATTCCAATTTAAGACGGGTATAATCAATAGCTTCAATTCGAAATACAAGGAATATCTAAATTAAAATTAAGTCTCATTTTAAAATTAATAAGCCTTGACAAATTGAATTAATCAATTGTTAATCAGTAAACTGACGCGACATCTCGAGTCCCGTCCAGACCAGAACAATAAGTATTAAGTTTTAAGGACTAAGGACTAAGAAAAGACGAATTTCACTTAACACTTAACACCTTTCTGAGGTTTTTTTAATGCCTAACCAAGCGACATAGATGTATCTATGGATTTTACTTCGAAATTCGAAATCGGTTATTCGATATTTATTTTCAAAAATGACGTGTTCAGGTGCATCTACTTCTGAAATCTCAAATCTCAAATCTGAAATCTGAAATCTCCAATCTCCAATCTCCAATCTGAAATTAGTTAAAGCCCCTCCTTATTTTTTTGAGGCCATTTCTTCCGATAAAATGTATTTAAATAATATTAAAAGAATAAACCTGCCTGCCGCAGGCAGGGATTTCATATCCGAGAATACTGAATCAAAAAGTGTAGATTTTACTTAACACTTGCTAAGCTGTTTAAGGTTCTTTCTGCAAGAATAATTGATGATTTCTGTAATAGCCAAAAGGGGCGCTGGAAGGGACGGAAAAATCCCGAGGGACGGATGGGTGATTGGCATTGCTTCGCAGTTGTTGTGGTCTGGGCAAGACTATTACAATGGATCTAAATTCATGTATTAGGGTAATTTACCCTCCTAAGGGTATTCAAATTATCGATGAATAATTTTATCTTGCCGTTCAATTCGCAAATGTATATGAAAAGAATATTACTATTAGTTTTTCTTTTAATCAAAGTTAACAGTCAAGGCCAAAATATATTGATAAGTGATAATATTGGTAATCGATATGGACCGAATGAGCCTTCGATCATGATGGATCCTGAAAATTTGGATGTTTTAGTTGCCGGGAGTATTCTTAATAACTATCATTTTAGCAATGACGGGGGTCGAACCTGGGAAATTGGCGAATTAACATCGCCTTACGGAGTTTGGGGAGATCCGGTTATAGACGTTGACAGCAAAGGGAATTTCTATTATTTTCATTTGTCAAATGTGTCAGGAGGGGATGGTTGGTTAGATAGAATCGTTTGTCAAAAATCAACAGACAATGGTGAATCGTGGTCAGATGGAACGTTTACTGGGCTCAACGGGTCAAAAGATCAGGACAAACAGTGGAGTGTCATCGACAGAAACAATGACAATATTTATCTAACATGGACTCAGTTTGATGAATATGGAAGTAAAGATCCATTATGCGCCAGTGTCATCTTATTTTCAAAATCTTTAGACGGGGGAGTATCATGGTCAACTCCGGTTCAAATAAACCAATTTGAAGGAGATTGTCTGGATGGTGATGATGCTGTTGGAGGAGCGGTTCCCGCTGTCGGACCAAATGGTGAAATTTACGTCACCTGGGCGGGGCCCAAAGGATTGCTTTTTAATCGATCCCTGGATCAGGGAGAGACTTGGCTTCAAGAAGAAATATTAATTGATACCATGCCCGGTGGATGGGATCAAAAAATTTCGGGAATTTCTAGGGCCAATGGATTTCCAATAACTAAATGTGACCTTAGTGGAGGTCCGAACCACGGTAATATTTACGTGAACTGGTCAGATCAAAGAAATGGAGAGCATGACACGGATATTTGGTTCTCAAAATCAAGAGACGGTGGTAACACTTGGTCTTCCAGGTCAAAAGTCAATAAGGACAAATCTAACAGGCAGCAATTTTTTACATGGATGGATATCGATCAAATGAATGGGAACCTCCATTTTGTTTTTTACGATCGTAGAAATTACAGTGATGATAAAACTGATGTTTACTTGGCATTTTCCAATAATGGAGGTCGATCTTTTAAGAATAAAAGAGTTAGTGAAAGTCCGTTCCTTCCAAACAAAGGTGTTTTTTTCGGAGATTATACGAATATTACAGTGCATAATAATATTGTCAGGCCTATCTGGACTAGACTTCATGAGGGCGAATTAAGTATCTGGACAGATGTAACTCCTTTCAACGGAACTCCATCAACGTATAAAGATATTCAGTCAGAGAAAATTGAAAATGTGAAACTCTATCCAAATCCTATGGTAGATAAAAAGAGTTATATTTCATTTAAACTGCGTGAGCCGTCCATTGTTAATATCGAAGTATTTGACAAACATGGAAATTTGATCCATAGCATAGTTGATCATATTGAGATGGGGTATGGTAAATACAGTATCCCGATAGAACTGAATGAATTGAATTTGCTCACTGGAGTATACTATTGTAGATTGACTATTAATGGTCAGTCAAAGACTTTGAAAACTATAAATATTAATTAGGTAGTTATCATACCTTATATTTAGTAATATCCATATGTTCGAGTCCCGTCCAGACCAGAACAATAAGTATTAAGTTTTAAGGACTAAGGACTAAGGACTAAGAAAAGACGAATTTCACTTAACACTTAACACTTAACACTTAACACTTAACACTTCTCACTTAACCCCTCACTGAGGTTTTTTTGTTTTTAGGGATTTCCTAACCTTATTCCACCTTATAATTTTAATCTTCTTGTGAATCCTCTGTTTTATAAAGGATTATAGCCAATCAATTTCTTTCAGAAGGTGAGCCATCATATAATATATTTACCCCTTGAAAGGTAAGTCTGAGGGTATGGAAATTTCCCGAGGTAGACCTTTTATGAAGTGTATTGATGAATCTTATTATTGCTTTATTCCGTCTTTTTCACTTTTATCTTTTACTATTTTCAGTGTGCTTTTCGATATGTTGTCTTAAGAGCTCCTTTAGACTATTTAGATAATCTCTCATGATCTCCTTACTTATATTTGGATGTGCCATGGCAGGAATGGTCATAGGGTTTTCATCCAGGAATCGATACAACTCGGGATAGTTGTTCTCAATATCGGCTGTGAGTTTTGATATTTCGGTCATTAATAGATCTAAATCCTTCATCTTGTCTATATTTGAAACTGTAGAGAAAACCAGGGCATATAGGAATGCTCTTTCAGCAGAACAGAAAAGTCAGCGGCCTATTAAAGACTTTCCGTTTCCTAATTATCATTAATCAGTGAAATTAGAGTGGAAAGCGTATTATACGCAATGACCTGAATCATTCAAAGCATTGACGGGAGTCATTCTGAAAATGCTTTTATCAAGGATTTTTAACTGAACTATTGACCTATTTTTACAGCTTCTTGTTTATAATTTCCTCCTGATGCAATTATCTTCTTAACCACGCGATTGGTTTAAGTATTCGTGATGTGCTTCTCAGTTGTTGTGGTCTTGGCAGGACTGTTCTAAATTATTGTCTCATAAGCATTGGATGATTGGGAATATTTGGGAGTGAATGCTGCGAAGCAATTGCCTCGTGCAGTGACTCTTTTATTTGGTTCTTTTTTTGGAGGAGCAAAAAAATGAACAAACAATGATATTAAGTTCCTTATTTCAATAAGAACCACTGCATTAAACTAAAAGAAGAAAAGAATATCAGTTCTTTTCTTGATGCTCCTTTTGCACCTCATCATCCCTATACCTACAACAAGTATGGACCGAAAGATACGCTTCCTCAGTAGCTTTGATCGCCTTGGTATCATGACCAACCGCCGCTACATGCCTAGAAACACTATCTAAATTGGTTTTACGGGCATCGTAAATCAGATCTAACTGATGCGTATCAATACTCCAAACTGCTGATTTGACCCCCTTTGTTTTAATGGCAGCCATTTCGATCCGTTTTTTACACATGCCGCATACGCCATCAACTTCCAAGCTGGCTCTGGCATTCTTGTCTTGAGCAAAGGTCATATTCATCAAAAAAAGTGCTATAATGGTGATGATCTGTTTCATATCTATTGGTTTTTTAAAAATCGTTTTTAGTTTAATTTAAATCGTAATCCGGTATAATACATGCTTCCAAAAATGGGGCCATAGACAAAGTTGGTGTCAAAATTAGGTCCAAAAGGATCTTCTGGGCTCACAATCGGATCAGCCTGTCTCACATTGGTCACGTTTTCCCCTCCCAAATATACTTCAAATTTAGGTGAAAAAACCTTAGTAACCTGCAAGTTGAGCGTTCCTACCGTTGGTGAGAATTCATCAAGTTGGTATTGCTCCGGGCTCAAAGAAGTGTCTGGATAGCGCTGCTCGCTAAGATAATTATAGGTGGCGTCAAACTTCCATGGCGCCTCAGTGTTTTTACCGCGTAATTCATAGCCCAAATTGGCAAATATCCGATGCTTAGGAACCAGCGGTTTTATTCTTCTTCCCAACGTGTAATCGGTTTGAATATCATAGTATTTATAAGCAGCTCTCAAATCAAGTTGTTTGGCAATATTATAGTTGAATTCAAATTGAAAACTATTGGCAAAACTCTGACCTTTGAGGTTGTAAAAGCTGATTTCATACGGATTTTCCCAATCAACCACCACTTGGTTTTCAAATGAAGTACGGTAATAATCTAGGGTGATGTCAGCCTTCCTTTCAAAAAGGTTAAAGCCTTGTAAAAAACTAATCCCATAATTCCAGGCAACTTCAGGATCCAGGCCATAGATCTCACCGCCAGCATCTGATATGTTAATCTGTCTCGAACTGGCAAACAGGCTCTGGTTTTCAGCAAAGATATTGGCACTTCGTTTTCCACGACCCACTGAGGCCCGTAGTGCAGATTTTTCCCAGGGCGTATAGCGCATATGTAAACGGGGCGTGATAAAAAAGCCCAATCGATTATGCTGGTCTGCGCGGATTCCGGCCGTCATGGTAAACTTATCGAGATTGTCGAAAGCGTATTCAAAAAAACCACCAAATGAATTGTCGTTTCTTTCAATATCAGTAGTCTCAACCAGTTCGTCAAAGTGGTCATACGTAAAGCTGATTCCTGTTTTAATTTTATGCCTCGAATCTGATATAATCGAATTGTATACCAGGTTAGAATAAAAACTATTGTGCTTGATGTCATAGATCCGTTGCCCAAAATAAGAGTCTTGTTTATGATGGCTATAGGCCATTTGAAAGCCGAGACTTTGATAGGGAATTTGCGGATTTACATAACCTAGTTTAAAAGAACCTTCCATCCTTTCGGTGTCAATTTCACTGCCCCAAGCATTGGTGGTGAGCCGGTCTGTGTCGGGGTCAAAATCAACCTGACCTGACTGCTTCGAATCGTTTAAATAACGCAGGTTGATAAAACTGACGATCCCTTTTTCAGGATTGGTGTATTGCCAGCGATTCATCACATTGATCTGGTTATACAGCGGTATGTCGAGAAATCCATCATCGTTCACGTCATGCTTTTTTTGATGCGTATTACCGTGAAGGTAGATACCGGTGCTCCATTTCTCAGATACCTGGGTGTTGAAATGGGTATTGAGTTCTAAACGTTCGCTGGAAGCGGTGTAAAGGTTTAAGAAAAAATTGTGGTCCTTGGTCGGCTTGACCAGTTCTGCATTGATCTGCCCTGTGATACTTTCAAAGCCATTCACAACGCTTCCGGCACCTTTGGTAATTTGTATGCTCTCTATCCAAGTGCCCGGAATAAAACTAAGCCCCTGTGCCTGAGAAGCGCCACGAACGGCGGGTATATTCTCGGTGGCAATTAAAATATATGGAGAGTTCAGCCCCAGCATTTTAATCTGTCTGGTACCCGTCACGGCGTCTGCAAAATTGACGTCGATAGAAGGATTGGTTTCAAAACTCTCAGACAAATTACAGCAGGCCGCTTTTAATAACTCATCGCTACTCACCGTAAAGGTGTTGGCGGCTTTTAAGTAAGACTTTGCCGTTGTCTGTTTTTGAGAAGCGAGCGTCACTTCATCAAGGTCAGAAGTGGATTGCAATACCTGTCTGATGTTTCTATTAGAATTGACTGTCAGGGTCTTTGTTGTAAAGCCAATAAAAGAAATGACAAGTTGATTGTGTTCCTGGGTATAAGGAACTGAGAATGTACCATCGGCAGCTGTCATAGTGCCTATGGTAGTGTTTTGCCAATAAACATTGGCGCCCTCCAGCGGAATTTCTTTACCGTCTAAGACCTCGAAAACCTTTCCTTTCAATGATTCTTGCGACTGAACAAACAGCGGCAGGGCCAGGAATAAGACGATCATCTTTATTTGATATATGTGTAGCATGAATATTTTTGATTGATCATTATGGTATGTACCCAATGGTTTTAGGGCATCGTACTGATAATGAGTTCAAATCAAATCAAGAAAACTTCGTTCAAGACCTGGATGTCTTCGACTACGTTGGGTGGAGAATAGTATTCAAAAGGGCTGTGATCCTGTGGTTCAAGCTCGAATAGGCCACTAAAAGTATAGGCAATAGAAAAGATAAATACCTTCTGATGGCTGTTGAGCTCCTTTGTTTTTTCTAAACTAAGCTCATCTTGACCTTCTACCAAATCAACCACATCCTTACAGCAGGAATTTTTCATAAACAAGCTGTCTTCACCAGAGGTTTCCTGGCCCATGTCAGCTGCTTCCATTCCACATTTTTCTGCCTCTGTAAAAATAGCCACATCTACAAGATGCTCACCACAGTAGTGTTTTTCAATGCTGATAGACAGCGTTGAAAATAACACCAAAACGGCCATGGCCACAGAGAGTAATTGTAGAATACGATTGTGTATCATGCTGCAAATTTAGCAATTATTTTAAAGCTACAGTCTAGCTTTATGAAACCTTTAACTTATGGTTATAGCTGGTTATTTGCAATCTGTATATCTTTTTTGGCATCATTTATTATACCTGACCAGTTTGAGATACTCTCTTTTTGTAAAAGGCACTTTGATTTTCGCCTAATCATTGTTTTTATCTCCCTATTTTAGCAGGATAAACACTATATTGTTTTTATATATAGTTGTGCTTCATTATTTTATCAAGATAATTACCAAAAAACTATATCTTTAGAGAAACCAAACCTCTAATGATATTATTTTTTAGAAAATTTAGACAAAAAACACTGACCAAAAGTAGGCTTGGAAAATATTTGCTTTACGCAATTGGAGAAATTATTCTTGTGGTAATAGGAATTTTAATTGCCTTACAGATAAATACCTGGAATGAAGATTATAAAAACAAAAAGAAAGAAAGAGGCTATTTAATTAACCTTCAACAAGATCTTAAAGCAGATTCGTTAAGACTTAGTGAACTTAAAAATGATTTTGAACTAGCTGTAAAATCAAAAAGAAAATTTGAAATAATAATAGAAGAGCAATACACGACAAATGATTCCTTAATTTTTTATGTAAACAATCAAATAGATCTTATAACCGACTTTGTTCCAAACTCTTCAACTTTTGATGAATTAAAAAATAGCAATGGTCTTAATCTTATTTCAAATCCTCAACTAAAACGACAAATCGTAACCTTGTACAACTGTTATGACGACTTAATTCTCAAACTTAAACTAGGAACAGAAAAATCGCAAATACTATATGCCCATTTGAGTAAGTATGTCAATAATATTAATTCCATTACTAGTGAAGAAATCCATTTCCTTTTAAATGACAATTTTTTTAAGAATCAGATGCTGCTAAATTATCTGTATACCCAATATACAGCCACATCAAATGCATATGATAATTGCGTCAAAACCTTAGAACTCATAAATAAAGAATAAAAAAATAACGAAAGCACAACAATGGCTATAAGTAATTGCTTGTTCTCGCCTACTTTGGAAATTCCTCAGGAATTTCCAACTTGGTGTGTACTTGCAAAGTTAACCGCTAAACCACGCAACTGCTCATACCCAAACCGTTATGTGCCAAATAAAAAAGTGCCCTGCGAGAAACCTAAACTGATAGAAAAATGAAAATATTTGGAATTATTTGCTTTTTAACCTCCTTGATAATAATAACCTCTTGCAATGAGAAAGAGACTGCTTCAGAGATTTTACAAAAAACTGTAAACTCAATAGATACAATTGAAACAGTTTACTTTAAACAAGATATGTCAAGAACAAATCCTCAAAATTTAAATGATGTAATTCTCCGATATCGAGAGATGTATTTTAAAAGACTGACTACGGATTCGATTGTTGGTGTAAAAGGACACTGGTACATGTATTCAGACGATAAGAAAAATGTGATTTTTGAAGATATATATAATGGCAATAGACTGATTCGTAAAAATAATCAGGATAGTGCTGCAATGATTTATGATTTAGTTAAATATCCAGATTTTAAGAAGAAACATTTTTGGGGACATAATACATTGTATGGCATGCAACATGAGTTTAAATTTATCTTGAATAATACTGATTCATTCATAATTAACAGATTAAACGATACGATTATTAACAACAAGGATTGCTACCAAATTAAAGTGCAATTGGAAAATAAAATGACTATGCCTGGATTTAAAATTAAACTTGAAAATAATGAAGGCAGCATTTCGAATACATTATATTACATTGATAAGGAAATATTCTACCCAATTGGCATGAAAGGTGAAAGCTATTCAATTGATAATCCAGAAAAAAAGATGTTTATAGACCAAAGATATTATGATATTAAATTCAACCTGATTATTGATGATAATGTTCAGTTTAAAACATCAAATGAATCAATAGCAGGATATGAAAAAAGAGAGATGAAACCTGAATAAATTAGGCACATAACAATGTATAAAAAACATAAGTGGTTCAGTGGTTTACGGAAGTTCGGAGCATTTAATCAGCTCCGCCAAATCTGCGATTTGACGGTTAGTTTTAAAACAGTACATTTGTGTCAAAACTCAAATTTGGCTCAGTGCAACTTGACAAGTAGGAGCTTCGAAATCACTTACGTTTCTTATACTCAACGTTAGCAAAAATTACAATCGATCTCAAAAACAGACCTTTATAGAAGATGAAATCATTCCTAAAAATCTGCTTCATTCTTACACTAGCCCTGTCCTCTTGCAACTCAGGGAATCAAAAATCTGAAAGAGCGAACACTGATGAATTGCTGCAAAATGAAATTAAATTCGAATGGCAAAGCTTTGAACTTGATGGTATCAAGTATGAGCACGGAGCGTTATTCTTACCTGTTTATATCGATTCAATTGACAGAGAATATAAAATGCAGTTTGATTTAGGATTAAATGTCTCGGCAATTTATGAGAACCCACTTCAGACAATTCTTACAGAACACCCCCATTTAAAAAGAAAGATCGTTGCCAGAAATGACTACAAAATATTGAGAGTAAATACCAGAATTGGGAACTACAGTTCTTCAGTTGATACATTATTCGTCTACGAAGATCATGGAGACCAAAAAAGCTACGACTCTCTTTCGGTAATTGGGTCAATTGGAGCTAATGAGGTTGAAAACAAAATTCTTCTCATTGATTTTCCAAACACTACTCTTGCCATTCTTAACGAGGAGAGCGAATTTGACAAATCAGAATATCATTTAGCCCCACTTGAATATAAATACGGTAAAATATTTATTTCTTTAGCAGCTGATGGACAAAGCTATGACTTCATTTATGACACGGGAGTGTCCATATCTGCGATCACTACAATTGATAAAGCTTTTTTTAATAAAGTAAAAAGTAATTCAACTCCTACGGACACAGTGAAATTGAATAGTTGGGGGACATTAGCCACTTTTGAAAAATCAAAAATTGAATCTCCTATCCAATTGGGGGAAATGAAGTTAAGTGCAAATAAGAATATTCTTTTTACCCAAGAGCAAAAAATTGTAGAAACCTTGAATCAGGTTGGGATTGACGGGCTAGTAGGAAATGACTTTTTCATAGACAATGTGATCATAATTGATTTGGTCAACAATAAATTTGGAGTGAGAAAACAATAACTTTTGCTAACAATGTATAATCGTTAATTGCTCGTACTCTCACAACTACGCTTATACGAGACCGTTGTGCTTCATTATGACAAACCGCTAACCAATGATAAAATTCTTTAGAAAAATTAGACAAAACTTACTTTCAGAAGGAAAAACTGGAAAGTATCTCAAATATGCTATTGGGGAAATAGTGCTTGTTGTTATTGGGATTTTGATTGCATTATGGTTGAATAATCTCAACTTAAAAAACCAAAAAAGAAGTGAAGAAATCGATATCCTTAAAGGACTTAAAAAAGATTTTCAGTCAGACATTAAAGATTTTGAGTTAAATATTTGGTTTTATAACAGTATTAGTAGCTCAGCTGATGTTATTCTGAAGCAGTTGGAAAGTTCGGATGTTTATAATGACTCATTAGCTTCTTATTTTGCCGGCACTATACGCTGGCCTCGCTCAATCATAAACAAAAATTCATTCGATGTTTTAAAATCGAAGGGTTTGGACCTTATTTCTAACGATTCACTAAGAAATGAAATTCTAAATTTTCATGGTCAGGAATACACATCTATTAAAACATGGGAAAACGAAATTAATAGAGAGATATATTTTGATGAAATATTGAAAAGATTTGATAAAGTTGATCCCTGGAATTTTGATAAAGATGGTAAATTTAATCTAGGCACTATGAAACCAAACAACTATGATGAGCTTAAAACAGACACTTTATATAAGTCATTGCTTAGAACCATGAAAAGAGACGCAGAATACCTTTTATATGGTGATTACTTTGACATAATAAAAGATTTAGAAAGCCTAATTATTAGTATTGATAAAGAGTTGGCTAATTTAGAATAACACATAAAATATTATATTAGAAAACGAAAGCACAAAATTGGCTATAAGTAATTGCTTGTTCTTGCCTACTTCTGAAAATCCTTTCGGATTTCCAGTTTGGTGCGTACTTGCAAAATTAAGCGCTAACACACGCAACTACTCATAGCCTAGACCGTTGAGCATCATTTTAACCAAACCCAATTAATATGAGCTATAAAAAATTAGGATTTTTGTGCTTATGTACAATACTTCTGCTCATCGGTTGCAAGCAATCGAAAGAGAAGAGGATAGTAACAGAAAACGTAATTCATGATTCTTATGCACTTGTAAAGGACTGGCCAAATTTACCTGAAGATTATATTGTAGGTATGCCCACCGGACTCGCAATAAATTCGAAAGGTAATATCGTAGTGTTTAACAGGACAAGGCCTTGGTCATTTCCACCCCCAGAAGAAAAAATCAAAAACAACATCATTATAACTATTGACAACGAAACAGGCAAAATATTGAAATCTTGGGGGACAGATTTATTCTTAATGCCTCATGGGTTGGAAATTGACTGGGACAATAATATTTGGGTGACAGATGTTGGTCTGCAACAAGTCTTAAAATTTAACTCAGACGGAGAGCTCCTTAACATGCTTGGTGAGGAAACTATTCTTGGCTATGATTCCATCCACTTTGCCTTACCAACAGATGTTGCGGTTAACCCAGAAGGCTCGTTTTATGTAAGCGATGGCTACAGAAACAGCAGGGTTGTTAAATATGATAAGGACAATTCATATTTATTTGAGTGGGGTAAAAATGGTCCAGACTACAAATTAAACAAAGGTGATAAGGAAGGGGAGTTTAACACACCTCATGGTATAGACTTAGACAAAAACATGAATGTATATGTTGCTGATCGTGAAAATAACAGGATTCAAAAATTTAATTCAGAAGGTAAGTTTTTAGCCGTATGGCAAAATAAATCAGCGCACCAGTTATATTCAGTTGCTGTTGACCACAAAAACAATTATCTCTTAGCTATTGATTACGACTCAATTGCAAAGACCTCCAAAATTTTACGTTTTGATTTAGATTTGAATCTCGACATGCAATTTAATAACCCAAATACAAGATATCACGACATTGCGATTGATGATGAAGGAACAATCTTTGTTGGAGACATCGCAGGGCATAAAATTCAGAAATTCCTGTTAGTGAAAGGAGAATAAAAATGAAACGAATGCACAACAATGTATATTAGCCATTAAAACGGCTCATATACTTTACCGTTGTGCTTCATTATAACCAACCATTAACCAATGATAAAATTCTTTAGAGGGCCGAACGGAAAGCAAAGGTCTGGCAGACCTTTGATAGTGAGGAGCCAGGCGGTTTGTGGGCTGAAAAAACAAAAGGTATGATCAAGTTCTTTAGACACATCAGACAAAACTTACTCGCGGAAGGTAAAACTGGAAAGCCTGCCTTGCCGGCAGGCAGGTATTTTAAATATGCTATTGGAGAGATTATACTTGTTGTTATAGGTATTCTGATAGCATTGAGTTTGAATAATTGGAATGAAAAAAGAAGTCAAGATGCTAATTTTGACAAACTCATTGATGCGTTTGAAAATGAAATCATAGAAAATATTGAAGAAGCGAATCATGAGATTGAGGTGTATCGAGAAACTCAATTAAAGGCTTCAAAAATTCTATCAAATAAAATATCACATAAACAACTTCTAGAAGACCGAAATTTTAGAAGCTTAATAGAAATGAATAGATTAGACATTAATTCAGACGATATCAGATCTCTGGTTTATAGGCAAGAAGAATTTCCAGAGAATTTTAAGGTTTTAATTCCTCACTTAAAAAATTATCTAAAATTTGAAAGTCGGTATAATAAAAATCAACTTGATTACGGAAAACAGGTTACAGAATATGAAAATTATTTAATAGAAACCCAACCCTGGTACTCCAGTAGTTATGTCAAGGTTGTGGATTCCATAGCAATTAATGAACAGGTTGAATTTTATCTCAAAAATCCTATTTATAAAAACTACCTATCAAACTATATTTATGGCTACAGCTATTCTCTTAGAGAAATGATAGGTGTTCGTAGTGCTTGCCTTGTAATTTTAGCTGAAATTAAAAGAGTAAGGGAGAAAATTAATACAGAAGACATAAATGAGCTTTTTAGTAAGTACAATGTGACACCTTATTCTGAAAAAACCTGCAATGAATCGAAAGAATCAATCAGCAATTTTGATGAACCTGCTACATATATTCCCATATTAAATTCTACCAACAATATAGTAAGTATTCAATGGAAAGATGATGACAATACTTTTAAAAATAAAATTCAAATAAAACCTGGCGAACTAACTATTAATCCCGTGTCTAAACGTTTACAAGAAAATTCAATTCTTGAAATAATATTTCACGGAGAATGCATCAAGAAATACCAAGCAAAAACTAATGGATATTTATTAATCCAATAATGTCAATTAATTTAAACGAAAGCACAACATTGTGTATAAGCAATAGCGGGTTCAGTGCTATTTTGAGATGTAAAACTATAAATCAAAGGTCGGTGCTATCTGACAGTTTAGTGGGTTGAAATCCGTTACTGCTCATACACGAGACCGTTAGCTACAATTATCAGAAACATGAAAAAAACAATAGCCATATTATTAATTACTTTCTCTTTCCCATTATTCAGTCAAGAAAAAATCAATGTCTTGATTCTACAAAACGAGTATGCCCACGATGTGCATATTATAACAGATGTATTTGAGGAAGTACTGAATAACACGGGAAATTATTCGATTGACAAGTTCTTTGTTAAAGAAAATGAAGGCTGGGAGAATTTCAACTATAATTTCAAAGATTATCAATTGATAATATCATCAAGACTTGGTGGTGATATGCCAGAAAAATTAAGAAATGAATTTGTTTATTACATAGCAAATGGAGGTAATTTAGTCATAACTCATCAAGGCGTCAGTTCTTTTTATGATTGGCCAAAATTTCATGAAGTAATTGGGTTAGGATGGTATGGATCAGATTCGGGAGAACATATTTTCTGGAACGAAACCATCGGTGATTTTATCAGAACTCCTCTATACCACGGAGTCGGAGTCGGTCATGGAAAACAACATGAATTTCTTGTAACTATGAGAGATACGGAACATCCCATTTCTAAAGGAATTCCAGTAGAGTGGATACAATCAAAAGATGAATTATATCATGGCTTGCGAGGGCCAGCTCAAAATATAACAATTATAGCTACTGCATATTCAGACAAAATTACTTGGGGTTCTGGAGACCATGAACCTATAGCATGGACTACAAATTATGGGCAAGGAAGGGTATTTGTAACTGTTCTTGGACATGTTATGAAACAGGAATACGAGAATGCCATCAATGGAATAAATTCTTGCGAAAATAAAAATGAGGCTATTTACTCTGTTGGTTTTCAAACGCTTTTCGCACGAGGAGCCGAATGGGCTGCTACTGGGAAAGTGAGTATTGAAAATCCTGATAATTTTCCTTCAAAAACGGAATCTAGTTCTGTTGAACCTAGTAAAGTTAAATGGAAGAAATAAAAAATGTAGCTTACACCGTGTAAAAATAATTGCTCGGTTCTCGCCTATTAGAAAATCCTTATGGTTTTCCTCTGGTTCGTTCCATTTTTAGTAAGTTAGTTACTTGCACACGCAACTATCCTTACACAAACCGTTGTTGGCGGTAATTTGGTTACGACAGTACAAATAAATCAGAATAAATTATTGCAAGTATAACAATATAAATTAGAGTATTAATTAATCATTCATTTAAACCATAAGATTATGAAAGCTTTTGAAAACGCGACAACATTTTTCCACAATTGTGAATCTGCAAAAGGATGGGAAGCCTGTAAAGATTATGCAATAGAAAATGCTGAATTCAATGCTCAAAGTGAGCCCCTAACTGATGTTACAAAACTTGAGGATTATGTTAATTGGATGAAAGGGTTAGGGACCATTACAATGCCTGATTGTTCGTATAAAGTGCATTCTTCTGCTTATGATGAAACAACTAATACTGCAATATTTTTCGCCACTTTTACAGGTACACATTCTGGTGATGGAGGACCAATACCACCAAGTAATAAAACTACGAACACAGATTATGTATATGCTATAAAAATGAATGATGAGGATAAGGTAGAAAGTATGACTAAAATTTGGAATTCCTCGTGGGCATTACGAGAACTTGGTTGGATGTAAAGTATTTAAAAATATATAGAATTTTTGATTTTTTGACCAATTATAAAACTGCCGACAACAACGGCTATACGTAAGGTGGGTTCATGCTAAATATGTAACATATAGTATAAAACGAAATTAGTAATAAATTGAAAAATATTATGCGAAATCTAAGCACTCTTATAATAGTAATACTTGTAGTTAGCTGTGGCAAGCCAAAAGTATCTTATTTAGGCCAGAAAACACCTGGCACATCCCCGGAATTGTTTGCACCATCCATTGTTAATACCGATAGTATTGAATTGAATGCTGTATTCAATAATTCAATGACAGAAGTTTTCTTTACACGAATTATAAACGGAAGTTATGTTATCTATCATTCTGAGTTAATTGATGATCAATGGACAGTAGCAAATGCTATACCGATGTTTCCTGAGAATACTGAGAATACTACAGCTGTTGATATGTCACTAACTCCAGACGGTAATACTATGTATTTCCTTGGGGTCCTTCATGAAAATGAAACATTGGACGCACCCTCAGATATTTTTCGAAGTCAAAAAGTGAATGGCAAATGGCAAATGGCTGAGAGGGTCGGATACCCTATATCTACCGATGAATATAGTGAGGCGTATCCTGTAATTGTTGCTGATGGAAGTTTATACTTCGTTTCAGACCGTCCGGGAGGTTTTGGGAAACAAGATGTTTACCGGGCTCAATATTTAGGTGATGGTAAATTTGACACCCCAAAAAGTATTAGCCCAGTAGTAAATACCTCTTTGGGATCTGGAGATACGTATGTAGCCCCTGATGAAAGTTACTTAATCAGTAATAAAAGATTTCCTAAAAACTCTGGACTATATGTGTCATTCAAGAAGGATGGTGAGTGGCAACCTCTTATTTACCTGAAGGAACCGATCAACTCAGAGTGGACTGACTTTTGTCCATACATGACGCCAGATAACAAATATTTTTTCTTTTCCAGGAGATACAGTGATCCTCCGGAAAGTGGATGGGCAGGAGTTATCAAAGGGGAAGTTTATTGGGTAGATGCCAATGTGATATTTAATATGAATGATAAATAACAATTGCCAACACTGTATAAAGGGTATGAAAACGCCCTTTATACCCACCGTTGTGCTTCATTATGACCAACCGCTAACCAATGATAAAATTCTTTAGAGGGCCGAACGGAAAGCAAAGGTCTGGCAGACCTTTGATAGTGAGGAGCCTGGCGGTGTGTGGGCTGAAAAAACAAAAGGTATGATCAAGTTCTTTAGACACATCAGACAAAACTTACTCGCGGAAGGTAAAACTGGGAAGCCTGCCTTGCCGGCAGGCAGGTATTTTAAATATGCTATTGGAGAAATTGTATTGGTGATGATTGGTATTCTGTTGGCTCTACAAATTAATAATTGGAACGAGTCTCAAAAAATGAATAAATGGGAACACCGTTTCTTAATTGATTTAAAAAATGAATTAGAAGTAAATCTTAATCAACTGGAGGAAATTAATAATAGGCATAAATCGGTAGGCAATGCTTGTATTGAATTGAAATCTTTGTTAAATACAGCCACAATTAAAGAAAAATCCAAAATAGATTCAGTTTATTCTTTAACGCTGTTTCAAACTACTTTTTTTCCAACGACAGGTGTTTATGATTCTGGTCTATCTGCAGGAAAAATAGAAAATATAAAGAATGACAAACTGAAATACGATATTATGAATTTATACAATCATTATTATAAGCGGCTAGTTTATAATGGTGCAATACTAGATGGAGTTATAGGAAATATTGATTTAGATAGAGATCAATATTTTGATCGATCCAGCTGGAAATTAAAGTCTTGGAAATATATTGAAAGTCCTGAATTTGTTTTAAAATTAGACTATTTATATGGGCGAAATATTGAATATACTTTCCTTACCCAAGAAAACGTTAAAGAAATTAAAAGGTTAATTAGTTCGATTTCAGACGAACTTGCAGAAAATGATTAATGAATATTAGATGAATAACGAAAGCACAGCAAAGAACTGAGTTAAAATCCAAAGGAAATTAACTTCAATTCGTATGACAAGGAAATATTAATCTCACTATTAGGGTTGATTACTTTCAATAAAACACATTAAATATTTGTAATTCAATAATTTAAATCGCGGGTTCGAATCCCGTCCAGACCGCAACTTTTTAAAGTAAAAATAGTTGTGTTGTTAAGACGGTATCATCTGCTAGACCCATCTCAAATATTACATGAACTTTTTGATTATTGGTTTTTCTTATGTAGATTTAGCCTTGAATAAATTGCTGAAGCCCCCTAATGTTGTTGGATTATAGAATGGTTGGTGTTACCTGTTGTGATTTATCATTACGTGAGTGTTGGAAGAAATAAGAATTACCAATAAGTATTAATCTCTTGCAAAAAATAATAACTTTTTTGATGTTTAAATTGGGTCTAAGCTCAATAATAGCAAGGGATGCAAGAAAGTGATCATAATTGCGGATAAACACTATATAGCGTTTATTAACTAGTTGTGCGTTATTAAATCGAATAATTAAAAGTCCGAAATTTAACATGAAAAAAAGATATAAAATTCTAATTGCAGTCATAACTGTATACATCCTATTCAGTCTTTATGCCTATTATGCTTATAAATCAAGTTTGGGAGATTGGAAAACTGAAATACCAGCTGAAACAGAAATTAATTGGGCAGATTTTATCTGGACCAATCGTACCATCAACGGAAAATACTTTGAGAGAACTGCAATGTTTATCCCTTGCAAGATGGAGGGAATTGACAATAACCTAACTTTCCAATTTGATACAGGATCCAATAGAACTATGATTTATGAGAACCCGCTCAGTTCGTTTTATTTTCAAAATGAAAAACTATCAGAGCAGGTAAGCCAAATGAAATTTCCTATTAATAAGTTGGCTTCCGACAAAAAAGTATTTAAGAATGCAAAAATAAAATTTGGTGATTATACCATATCTAATGAAAGAGCCTCTGTGATGACTAATCTAGGCAGAGCAACATCAGAAGAAAGTGTAATTGCTGGAGATACTATTCACTTGGGTACTATAGGAGCTGATATATTTAAGGATAAAGTTTTGATCATTGATTATCCCAATCTAAAATTTGCCATTACTGATGAAGTACCAAGAAGATATAAAGATGGATTGATAGATATTGAGATCAATAGCAATGGTAGACCGATTTTACCATTAAAAATGAATTCAAACGAGTATAAAATTATATTTGATAATGGTTCTAGCTTGTTTCCAATTATTGCCACCTCAGAAAACATCAATAAATTTACTACAAACCCTATTATTGATAGTTTAGAAATTAACTCCTGGGGCAAAAAACATACCGTGCACAGTAGAATAATAACAGACACCTTCGAAATCGCAGGGAGAAAATTTACTAATGTAGAAGCCTATGAAAATCATACAGGTTATGGTATAGATGAAAGTACTGATGGGATGACAGGGAATGCGTTATTTTGGGATAGTACAATTATTATAGACTTTAAAAACAAAAAATTTGGATTAAAATAAAAACAAACGCACAACAATGGCTATGAGTAATTGCTTGTTCTCGCCTACTTCTGAAAACCCTCGCGGATTTTGCTTACGCCAGTTCGCTCCGCTCGTGTCAGTTTGGTATGTACTTGCTAAGTTAACCGCTAAACCACGCAACTACTCATAGCCGAGAACCGTTGTGCATAAACTAAATACAAGAAACTGATCAAATAAATAAGTAATGGGATAGCCGAAAACCAAACAGAGTAGGCATTTATAATAATCTAATCAAAATGAAAACTACATCTAAAATTTTCACACTTATGATTGCAGTTGTTTTAACACTTGCAATGGGCTGTAAACAAGAAAACAAAAAATCCACTTCAGTTCAACAAGAAACAGGAGTCAAAACCGACAAACAAATGATACAGGATAGCCTCACAAATTTTGGAAAGAGATATGCTGCTGCTTGGTCGAGTAAAAACCCTAATGACTTGGCAAGCTTTTATACAACTGATGGGATTTTACTCGATGGTGACGGAATATCTGTT
Organism: Lutimonas vermicola; assembly: GCF_038433205.1. Taxonomy (NCBI): domain Bacteria; kingdom Pseudomonadati; phylum Bacteroidota; class Flavobacteriia; order Flavobacteriales; family Flavobacteriaceae; genus Lutimonas; species Lutimonas vermicola. The sequence continues at coordinate 906,021 of NZ_JBCDNA010000002.1, read as the reverse complement.
ACGGGCAGAGACTCAATCGCATATATTTCAAAGATATTTCATGACGAAATTCCAGACATAGTTGTAAGCTTGGATAGTATGGTAGACGCTATTAATGGTGTTGAGTTCCATTGGTTACTTGAAGGAACAAACACAAAAGGTGTTAAAGTAAAAATGACAGGTCACGAAGTAATGCAAATAGAAAATGGGCTCATTACCAAATCGCAGGGAAGTTATACGAACGGAGAATATGAAAAAATAGTTAAAGAGGCTTCTGAAAACAAAACTGAATAAAAAAATAAAATATGTTGCTGTGTTGTTGGTAATGAACAGCCCATGCACAACACTGGCTATAATCCATTGCTCACAACCAACCTTAACCAAAAAATACAATCTTTAACCAGCTATGATTCCTACTCCGAAATTCTACCGAATTTTTTCGCAACGGAATCATAGCCAAACCGTTGTCTGTAATGCACAAAACTAAATAACACAATTAATTAAAAAACAAAAAAAAATGAAAAACGCTATTAAGAATCTTAATCGAATCAAAGTACTACAGCTAATTATTTTACTATTATTCATTTCAACGAGCTGTAATAATTTAGACAAATCTAAAAAAAATAAAAACCAAGAAAACGAGACGGTTTTCAATTTAGCTAAAGAAAAAGAAGAATTGAAAAAATCATTTAAAGGAGTGAGAGAATCTCTGGCTAAAAAAGACGCAAAAGCTGTTGCCAATTATTATACAGAAGACGGTGTATTTATGCCACATAATAGCACAATTTTTACTGGAAGAGATAATATTGAGAAAGCGTTTGAAGGATTCATTGAAAGCGGATTTACTGAACTAAACGTAGAATCAACTTGGGCTGAAGGTTGTGGAGAATATTTACTAGATACTGAAAAATGGACTTTAAGCAATGGGAAAGATACGCTAATAGGAAAGTCTTTAGTAATTTGGAAAAAAGAAGATGGTATATGGAAAATGTATAAGGATATGATAAATACAGATACACCATAATATAAAAACCAAATTGGATTAAAGAAACTTAAGATGGCTATAAGTAATTGCTTGTTATTGCCTACTTCTGAAAACCCTCGCGGATTTTGCTTACGCCAGTTTGCTCCGCTCGTGTCAGTTTGGTGTGTACTTGCAAAGTCAGGTGCTAAACCAAGCAACTACTCATAGCCGAGAACGTTGTGGCCCATTAATTAGAATCCCAATTATAAAAAACAAACGATAAATGAAAACATTCTTAATTGGTTTATTGCTCTTTTGTACAACTTCTTTTGTTGGAAATGCCCAAATTGTAAAACTGAAATCTTCAAAAGGATTTGTACAAACCGATGATTATGTAAAACTCCATTACCAATTACTTGGTGAAGGAAGTGACACCCTTGTAGTGGTACACGGTGGAGGAACTTTTGGTTCTGCTTACTTAGTTCCTGATCTCACTCCTTTAGCAGCGCATCATAAGCTTTTGTTTTATGATCAGGCTGGTGCAGGTTACTCCACTGTCGTAAAAGATACGACCAGGTATTCCATGAACAATACCATTAAGGATATTGAAGAAATCCGTAAGCATTTTAAATTGAAAAAACTGAACCTACTATGTCACTCGACAGGTGGTCTAATCTGTGGTTATTATGCTACCACCTATCCAGACAAAGTGAAATCCATGATGCTCATAGCTCCTTTACCAGCCGCAGCCGCTATGACAAATGGTTGGGTAAACAAGAATGATAGTCTCACGGCACTTCTTCTTGAACAAAATAAAAAAATATATGAAAACAAGCCAGTCGATTCTACTAAAGCCTGTTGGGATTACTATTCCCTTTGGATAAGAGGATTTGCAGCCTCCTATGCAGAGGCTAGAAACATTTGGGGAAACATTTGCAACTGCAATCAGGCTAATCTAACCAGCCCATTTAGTTATTACAAGATGAAATCGATTGGCAACTGGGACATTACTTCTCAATTGGCAAATGTTAAAGCGCGGGTACTGATACTGGCAGGAGACAATGACGCTATACCTTTTGCTTCTTTTGAGCACTGGAACAATAGTTTGCCCAATAGTAGTTTACTAAATTTTAAAGGCGCTGGCCATCTTCCGAATGCTGATGAGCCTACTGCCTTTTTCTTAGCTATTGAAACGTTCCTAAAAGGAAATACACCAGATGAATCGGTCATGGATGCATTTGGCGCAGGAGTTATTTTACCTGATGATTTGAAAGAATCTAGTTACCTAAGGGCAAGAGCTGCAGTTATTGAAGTAGAAAATGAGCTGGTTCGATTGGCGAACAGATCAGAGTGGGAAGGTATGTCTAAGCTTTACACGAGCGATGGCATTATTTATCCCCCAGGTGCGCCTCCTATCATAGGTAGAAATGCGATTGCTACTTTTTGGAAAACCGTATCCAAAAGAGGGATGCATTCTTTGCAACTGCATTTGGTAGACTTAGAGATTTCGGGTGACTTACTTATTGCGAATGGTAAATATTCCATGCGAAATGAGCAAAATGAAATTCTGGATATTGGTAAGTTTATCGCAATCTATAGAAATGAAAATAATAAATGGTACCTGCAAACAGATATGTTTAACTCTAGTTTGGAAACTCGCTCTCCACTCGAAGTACCGGACTATTTGACAATTTTAAAGGAATAAAGAATAACAAGATTTAAGAGAGGAGTATTGAAAGCAAAGAAAAAGGTACACAACACCGTATAAAATTAATTGCTAGTTCGAGCTTGTTTACGAAAATCCTCGCGGACTCTCTATCTGTGATTTATTTGCTAAATTAGGTGCTTAACCACGCAACTAATCTTATACAAACACGTTGTGCTTCATTATGGCAAACCGTTAACCAATGATAAAATTCTTTAGAGGGCCGAACGGAAAGCAAAGGTCTGGCAGACCTTTGATAGTGAGGAGCCAGGCGGTGTGTGGGCTTAAAAAACAAAAGGTATGATCAAGTTCTTTAGACACATCAGACAAAACTTACTTGCAGAAGGAAAAACTGGACAGTATTTTAAATATGCAATCGGAGAAATTATCCTCGTGGTAATTGGAATCTTAATCGCGCTTCAGATTAATAATTGGAACGAACAAAGGAAAGTTGACAGAGAAATAGTGAAAACACTCACAGAGATACGCAGTAATCTAATTAGCGATAGTCTAAGCATTCGTGAAACTCGTATCAAAAAGTCGGAGGACATCAATATCCAGTACACAGTCATCCATGAATTAGAAAGTAGAAATATTCCATATGACTCTATTGAGTATCATCTTGGAAGGGTAATGATAGCCAGACGAATAGTTCTTGTCGACAATGGTTATCAATTGATGAAAAAATTCGGATTAGAAAGGTTAAAGAATAAAGAACTAAGAAATGAATTGATAAACTACTACACCAATTCTACAAAAAAGATAGATGATGATACCGCAGACGACGACTTTGAATTCCGCACAGTATTCCTTCCCTATGTTCGCAACCATTTTCTCGATTGGAATTGGAGTAAACGAGGTGTACCAGCAGATTACGAGCATCTCAAGTCCGATCAATATTTTCTTACTTCTCTCAAAGTAAGCATCAAAAACGAAGAAAGCACATTAGAAGTATTGAAGAATGGGGCAATGAAGATTCAGGAGATTCTTCCAATGCTTGACGAAACAATATTGGCTTACGAGTAAGATATTTATAAAAAATACAACTTGAGGGCTTTGGGAACTAATAAAAAAATTGATTAAACTAAAATATAAAACGAAAGTACAACACCGTGCATGTTTCTATATTTATCTTAAATACAGTCTTTTACCTTTAATTACTCACCCATGCTGTTGGTTTAAGTATTCGTGATGTGCCTGCCTGCCGGACAGGCAGGCTACGCAGTTGTTGTGGTCTGGATAAGACCATAAAAAAACCCGAATGAAGAATCACTCGGGTTGAAATTTGTATTATATTTAGAATTAGTTATTTGGCCATTGAGCCCAATTACTGCAATGTCCTGCGTTATCAGATTCGCCAATGGTTCTTTGGATACCAGTGTAACCAGCGTTCATTAAAGCTCTTGGAGCAAAATGAAATTTTTCATTCTTTTCACCTTGAAATAATTTTCCAAAATGCGCTTGGCTTAATCCATGACCTGATTCGTGAAGAACTACTGTTTCTACATCTATTCCACTTCCATCAACTGACCAAGGATAGGCGTCATTATAATAAATATCTCTGAAAGCAACATCATTCTTTCTATTATTATCTATATCGCTTGGAATAAAATCGCCGTTTTCATCATAATCACCCCAAATAAATGTAAAAGTAACTCCAAGGACATTACTGCCTGGTCCAAAAACAGCATCAGTAACCTCAGTGTTAAAACCTGAGTGCATAATATCAGTAAAAAAGAATGATCCACTGGCACCTCCACTTACAATAGCTTGTACATATCCTAAATCAAAAGGGGAAGCTCCTAAGTTAGTCAATACCAAACCACTACTACACGAAACATTATTCCAAGTGTTCATGGCATTCAGAATTGCTCCGTCGGTATCGATCTGAGAGAGTCCGCTCGATGTAAAGCCTTCTGTTCCATCTCGGGCATATGCAATATCAGAAAAACCACCTCTATTTGGATCAAATGGAACAAAATCTGCAGCTAATTGTTTGTTTCCTCTGTCATTAAAATAAACCGTATTACCGGTTCCATCGGAGCCATAAGATTCAATAACTGATAATTGTACTGATATTCCCTGTGATTGAAGGGCCTGATTGATGACCACCATGAAGTCCATTGGAGAAGATTCTCCTTTTGTAGCAGGCTTTCTATTCAGATTCAAATGAACCGCCTCCGTTTTTTGCATACTTCGTGGCGTAGACGATTTACCAAGATTAGTATCTAATTCAACATCTGAATCAGAAGTTTGACAACTCATTGCTCCTAATCCAATAGCAGCAACCATAAAATAATTCTTTAAATTCATAAGGTTTGTTTTTTAGGGGTTATAAATTTGGATTTTTTATTTGCGCAGAGAGCGCAATAAATTAATTCCCTTAAGTTATCGAAAGTAAATAATGGCATCCTATGATCTCAGTCAATTTTTTTATTGACGACGGTCATTGCTTTTTTATCAACGAATTTTTAGGTTGAAAAATTCAATCAATTAAATCAAACATTATGAAAACAGTATTAAAAATGATTCTTGCAATCGCTGTGATCGGATTTTTTACAGCATGTAACAGTTCGGATGATTTCGAAACGGACAATGTCGATTCCTTCAAGCACCATGAAGGTAAAATGGTCACTCTCGGGTTTAACATATTGCTTTATGGAACATACCAAGAAGTTCCTGAAAACGATGATTGTCCTGGTTTAGGCAAAGTGATAAATACGGGTGAGGGAACAGGAACACATTTTAAAAAGGTTACTTCCTATTTTGAATTTTGTGTAAAACCAACTGGACCAGGAGGAGGTACCTATCCAGAAGGATATCTAGTTGCGTATTTTGAGGATGAAAATGGAGATAGACTTAATGTAGAAGTAGCGGGCGAGGTTATACCGGGAAGAGTGCCTGGCATGCCAAATTATGCCTTATCGTATTTTAAAGATCCGTTTAAAATTACTGGAGGAACCGGTCGTTTTGAAGGCGCTACTGGAGGTGGTATGACCAACGACTACAATTTTATAGGCAAAGATGGCATACCGCACACAAGTCACCACTGGCAGGGAACCATAACCATGAAAAAATGAAATTTCATCAGGAAAATATTGAGTCCCGTCCAGACCGTAACTTTTTAAAGTAAAAATAGTTGTGTTTTTAACATTAAGAGTTCACTCTTGAATAGTTAGCTAATGAAAAACTTCAGTCTTACTGAGGTTTTTTTGTTTTATAGACTTTCCTAACTGATTTAGTGCTTTTACTGAATAATTCATCTTATTTGCTTTGATTATAGTGGTTTAAGATTACCTCTATGAGAATAGTTGATCAGCTTTGTAGTGATCAAAAGGAGTGCTTGGAAGGGACGGAAAAATCCCGAGAGGCGGACTTGTTAGCAATTGCTTCGCAGTTTTTGTGGTCTGGCTTAGACCGTGAAAAAACTGAATGATTTCTTCCCTTTGATAGCCTTTGTTAACTAATTCCAAATTAATCATTAACTTCTTTGTCAACTATATCAATAATTCTCTCAACTTCAGTTTTTAAGTTCGATTGCATTCGTATATAATTATTGCATATGTCAATAGTAAAGTTGAGAACTTGCTTATATCCTGAATTTAAAATGAAATGGTCATAATTTTTTGGATGGGCTGAAGAACCAAATTTATAGGTAACAAATTCAGAAATAAACATAGGCTTTATGTAATCAAGATAGTGATTAACCATATATGTATTTTCGAATGTCTGGTATGCTTTAAATTGAACCGAATATAAATTAGATATTGAATTTCTTAAGGAGTCATTAGAAATTAAATCAATTCCACCCTGCTTGAGGGTTTCATAAGTAGTTTGGTTAATTGTGAATGAGATAAATGGATATAACATTGAAAAGTGATAATCTAGAGAATCATTATACGCTAAGTTGTTTTCAATATGAAAAATTATAATCTCGTTTGATTTTTTACATTCCCGAAGATTTATAATATTAACACTAATATCATTTAAGTTTTGATTTAAATCCTTTCGTAGTTCAGTTAGAGATTTTCTTTCTTTGCTCTTTAATTTCCTCTCCTCATTCCAGGTATTAATTTGAAGTGCAATAAGAATCCCAATCACCACAAGGGCTATCTCTCCAAAAGCATATCTCATATACTTCATTGGCTTATTATCATCTGCCATTTTTTTTCGGATTCGTCTAAAAAAATTTATCATAATTATTAGTATCAATGCCCGCGCGCCATCTGGCCCATGCGCTAAAAATGTCTACTTTGCCTCGCCTCATCTGGCTCATCATTCAAAAGCCAAATCGTTGGCTTTTTCATTCTGCCCTCTTGACGCTCTGTCCTCTAAAGTAGGGGATCAAGAGATTAGTATATTTGAACTCATTTTTTGTTAGGCTTCCGTTATTTTATTTCACTAACGAATTTCATTATCAATCAAATTTAATATTTCTTCTATTTCATTCTGCAACTCCCCATAAAGATAAATCTGATAGTTTGCTCCACTACGAATATCAAAAAAAGTGTTTTGCAATATAAGGTCATCAAACATTGCTAATCTATTTAGCTTGAACTTTGGATTATTAATATAGGATTGGTACTCTAACTCCTGTTTAGCTAAATCTTTTGTAATTTTTTCAACCAGAATATTCTCATCCTCTTTTGCATCATTTACCAAATTTGGCCAATTGGTAAGTTTATTTTTTAATGAATCATTAGTGATAATATTTAAATTGCCTGACAATAGAAGACTTGTTAGAGCGCCATCCGAAGGATTAAAAGTGGCATAACCTCCAAATCCGGTTCTAATACTATCTTTTGGAATTAAACTTAATTCAGATTGGGTCATCCTAAATAATTCAAATAGTTGGCTTATGTCACTAACCATTTTTTCAGTTTCGTCGATATTATCCTGCAACTGTGCTTTGTTTGATTTAAAATCCGATCTAAGCGTTTTTAAAACTTTCTGTTCTATAATTTTGTCTTTTCGAGCTTCATTCCAATTGTTAATCTGCAAAGCGATTAATATCCCAATAACCACCAATACGATCTCCCCAACAGCATATCTCATATACTGAATAGGCCTGTTATCGTCTGCCATTTTTTTACGAATTCGTCTAAAGAAGGGGATCATAGGTTGATTTGTTAATGTTTAAATATAGTTAATTTGACGATAGGTAAGTGTTCATTAAAGGGTGGTATCAGAAGTGGCAGGAGGTAGGCATCTATTAATAGGGCACTTACCTCTAATTACTCATGCCATGCTATTGGTTTAAGTATTCGTGATGTGCCTGCCTGCCGGACAGGCAGGCTACGCAGTTATTGTGGTCTTGATAGGACTATTCTGAATCCTGTTTCTAATGTTCATTGGCTTGATGAGTGGTTTGAGAGTTAGTCTATTTTTTTGGTTTAGATAGTTCAATGATTTCATCTATAGTCTTTGTCATATTTTCTAACTCTCCTTGACTATTTTCAAAGATATTTTTCAAATCAGAATATCTATCCAAAACATAATTGTCGAATTCAATACTTTCAAGAATAGTTAAGTCTACACGTGGGTCTGTTAACCATTTTTTATGGTCATCCCAATAAAAATGTTTCTTTTCAAATGATTTTAATTGATTGGCATAATTGTTATTCGCATTAATTTCTTCTTCCTGATAATCTATAACTATATCCTCCCAGCGGATTAATAACTGACGTAATTTATCATTTGAAATAAGATTAAATGTTGAGCTATTCATTAATGCATTGGTAACCCCTTTTGAAGGATTAAAGGTATATGTATAACCCATAAAATATAAATGAAAAGCTAAAGAATCTAAATTTACGTTTTCAATATCAATGGGCAATTCTGATCGTACATACTTTACCGATTGAAATGATCTTCTATTGATATGAAGCACAGTATCTAATTGTGTTTTGTTGGATATAAATTCTTTATGAAGTTCCTTTAAAATAAGCCTTTCTTTTTGTTGGTCAATACGGTTTTCATTCCAATTATTAATTTGTAAGGCTAAAAGTATTCCAATAACCACTAATACAATCTCCCCAACAGCATATCTCATATACTGAATAGGTCTGTTATCATCTGCCATTTTTTTACGGATTCGTCTAAAAAAATTTATCATAATTATTAGTATCAATGCCCGCTCGCCATCTGGCCCATGCGCTAAAAATGTCTACTTTGCCTCGCCTCATCTGGCTCATCATTCAAAAGCCAAATCGTTGGCTTTTTCATTCTGCCCTCTTGACGATCTGTCCTCTAAAGAAAGGGATTATGGGGTTATTGGTTTTTCAATTCTCTTTGAATCATTTTATAAATGTTTTCAAGTGATTCTTTCCATTCTTCATGCCATTTTACTTGATCTTCTCTGTAAGCCTTTGATGTTTTGAGGACACTGATATACTTTTTAGAATTTTTTAGCTCTTTGTAGTCAAAAGGTTTCATTTCGGTGCGCATGGCAACTTTTTCAAAATATTCCACTAAAATGGGAGACGCTGTGTAATAGAAAAAGTCCTCTTGTCTTTGTGCCAAAGTTTCCATCCAGCCTGCATCATAAATGCCCAAATTTTCTCTTAGGGTATCATTTGTTATAAGATTTCTTCCATAGATTTTAAGGCTTTCATATCCAGAATTATGAAAAGAAGGGCTGCACCATTGCAAAGATTTCGAGAAATGAACATCCAGCGAATCATTATAAGGCAAATTTTTCTTTATCACATTTAGAATAATATCGGCAGATTCAATGGCCATTTTATTGCATGTAAAAGACCTGTCAAGCCGGGCAAAATTTTCATCTATTGCAATCAAAATATCCGATAAAATATCATGTTCAAATTGTTTTGTTTTTCTAGCCTCATTCCAATTATTAATTTGAAGCGCAATCAGAATCCCAATGACAACCAGGACAATCTCACCGATAGCATATCTCATATACTTTAGAGGTTTGTTATCATCTGCCATTTTTTTACGAATTCGTCTAAAGAAGGGGATCATTAGTTTGGTTGTTGAAGTCTAAATATAGAGAAAAGGACGATAAGGTGAGCTGAATTAATGAAGATTAATTCTTTTTTTAATCAGTATACATCTATAAAACAAATTATTAGCTGTTCCTTTGCTGTTTATTTCTTGTTCCGGGGAAGACTTAAGCAATGGCATTGATGGTATTATGGGGTGAGTGGTTTAAAAAGAAAACCTTGAATGATATGTAATTTATGTCCTTTGCCTTTTGCGCAAACTTTTAGAATTTCCGGTTATTCAATTCTTTATTTATATCTCCAATTAAAGAATCTAATTTTTTGTCAATCCTCAAGCACTTTTCAACGCCTAATGACCTTGTCTTTACAATTAAAGACAAGATATTTAAGAATTTTTCATCCTTTTTAAGGCTTTCGAAGTCGTTGGGAACGGCCATATCCAAATTTGACAAATCTGATCTCATATTCTCAGCAAAAAAAGGCATCACCACGTCTTGATTTATATTCCACTCCCATTTATCCCAGTCATTAATTAAATTTGCAAAATCAGACTCGTATATTGCTGCAATTTTCTTTTTTAAATCATCGTTTTGTATGAAATCAACGCCTTTGGATTTTAAAGTTTCGTATGATGTAAAGGTTAAATAGGGTGAACTCCAGGTGGGGAATGAGCCAAAAATGGGATCTAATTCGGCCGTGTAAGGCAAATCCTTGGAAACATAGGTTGCGAGGTATTTAAGTTGAACTATTTGATTTTGGTTAATTTTATAGGTCTCATTAATATTTTTTTTAGATTCTATTAAATCTGATTTTATATCATTTAATAAATTTAATTCTACTTTCTTCTCTTGTCTTAACTCGTTCGCAATATTTAATTGCAACGCAATCAATATCCCAATTACTACAAGAACGATCTCTCCAACAGCATATCTCATATACTTAATGGGTTTATTATCATCTGCCATTTTTTTACGGATTCGTCTAAAAAAATTTATCATAATTATTATTATCAATGCCCGCGCGCCATCTGGCCCATGCGCTAAAAATATCTACTTTGCCTCGCCTCATCTGGCTCATCATTCAAAAGCCAAATCGTTGGCTTTTTCATTCTGCCCTCTTGACGCTCTGTCCTCTAAAGAAGGGGATCATTGGCTGGTTGTTGAACTCTAAATATAGGGAAAATGATGATATGTTGAGGTTAGCTAAAGGAAACTGGAATCGTCAGGTTAAGATATATTGCTGTAATACAATTTCTTGCGAAGGTGGAAAGAGTCCCATCCAGACCGCAACTTTTTAAAGTAAAAAATAGTTGTGTTGTTAACATTAAGGGTTATTAGATAGTTAGATCATGAAAAACTTCAGGGAAATCTGGCCTTTTTGTTTTTAGGGGTTTTCTAAGCTTATTGTATCTGAATAATGATAATATTCTCGTAGATCTTTAAAATTCTATAGGAAGTACAATTGGAATTCTTCTTTTAGAAGGTTTACCATTATATGATACATAATGATTCAAATAGAAATTTGATAAGTCAGAATTCCTCCATAAAAGATCATTTCATGATTTAATCCATTTGCCATTGATAGATCTATACAAAATGAATTACCCAAATTAAATCCGATTCCAGTATTTAAATTGTGGTGCATATTTAAATTGTTGTACGAACTTCCGAAAAATTCTATAAATGAATGAACTACTGAAGAAATTTCCCAGGATAAGTTTGTAATGTAATAGCCAGAATTCCCTTGAGCATCAGCCACCCAACCCAAATTATAATTTAAACTGAGTTGATTAGACAGCGTATTTGATAAATTTATGGCAACCAGAGATCCTAGCTTATTTGGCTGGTATTCATATACAGGTATAAGAGCTCTTATCATTAGGGCAGCTTCGGGCATAATACCTTTTTCCTTCCAAAGATTGATTGATACTCCAGCTTGAACATTATCAAGAAAAGTACGGGAACTCACCTTATCGTCATTTTCATACTTTGATTCCTTTAAATAGGGGGTGTTCAATTGTAATTCTGTTTTGTTATTCAAACCATATCGAATCAATATACTAGGGATTGTCCAAGAATTGATTTTATCGGCACCTTCTTTTTCAATCAGATACAAAGATTCCAACTCAAACTGTAATTTCCTTTTCTCAATTGCTTTTGATGACTCTATTGTTTGAGAATTTACTGAAACTGTATATAAGAAACAGATCGCTAAACAGATGTGTGATAATTGCATATGCAATAAATTACGAAACAATATTATTTATAATTAGTCTAAATAAAAATGACAAATGTCATGGATTCAATTTTTCAAGAAGGGATTGGTCAATTGAAATTTTTTCGATACCGTTTAGCTATGGAAGCTTCACGGAATAAAAAGTTTGATTATTGAGGTAAGAAAAGAGGTGAAGTGACCCTTCGCAAAGTTGGAACTATATAATAATAAGCTTTAACTATGGTAGTGAAGAGTCCCGCCCAGACAGCAACAATAAGTATTAAGTTTTAAGGACTAAGGACTAAGGACTAAGAAAAGACGAATTTCACTTCTCACTTCTCACTTAACCCCTTACTGAGGTTTTTTGTTTGGACCTGTTCTGGATTATTTGGAATCATTCTAGGAACATTATTATTTTTTATATAGATTTATCCTTGAACAAAATTGCCAGCAACCCACCATGGATTAATTTTAAATAATATTTTGCTGTTTTTTGCAAAAATAAGACGACTTTTTGACGTATTAATTGAATCAAAAATGAGTGGTAACAAGGGGTAAGACAAGGTGAGGGTAATTACAGATAAACACTATTTACACTTTACACACTAGTTAGCCTTCATTATGACCAATCTCTAGCCAATGATAAAATTCTTTAGAAAAATTCGACAAAAAACCTTAACTGAAAATAAATTCAGCAAGTATCTGCTTTACGCAATTGGCGAAATAATTCTTGTAGTAATTGGTATCTTAATTGCTCTACAAATCAATAATTACAATGAATTAAATAAACAAAGGGCCAAAAAAGTGGTTGAATTAATCAATAAAGAAATAACGAAAGGCTAATAACGTGTATAATTAATTGCTTTGGTCGTTGCTTATTTGGAAAATTCCTTCGGAATTTTCTCTGGCAAGTATTTGTTTACTAAATTAGTTGCTGCCCACGCAACTAATCATACACCAAACGTTGGGTGCAACCTAAAAATCCGAATGACTAACGAACAATCTGCAATACGAACAACATATTTTAGCATAATTGGAAACACCAGTTTAGCTTTGATTAAAGGGCTTGCAGGTTTCTTTGGTAATTCATATGCACTCATTGCGGATGCAATAGAATCAACAACTGATATTTTCTCTTCTCTACTTGTTCTATTTGGTTTAAAATACGCCAAACGACCAGCAGATGAAAATCATCCATACGGCCACGGAAAAATTGAACCACTAATTACGTTCTTGGTAGTTGCTTTTCTTGTAACATCGGCAACCATTATTGCCTACGAAAGCATTCAAAATATTCAAACACCTCATAAAGTTCCTAAACCCTGGACGTTAATTGTGCTTGGTTGTATCATTTTATGGAAAGAAATCTCCTTTAGAATAGTTCTTAAAAAAAGTAAAGAGACCAATAGCTCTTCACTTAAAGCAGATGCTTGGCACCATAGAAGTGATGCAATAACTTCTATTATGGCATTTATCGGAATTTCTATCGCTCTCATTTTTGGTAAAGGATATGAAACGGCTGATGATTGGGCAGCTTTATTCGCTTCTGCTTTTATTCTTTACAATAGCTATTTGATTTTCAGACCAGCTTTAGGAGAAATTATGGATGAACATCTGTATGACGACCTATTGGAAGAAATTCGAGAAGGATCAATAAAAGTCAAAGGTGTACTTGGAACAGAAAAATGTTTTATCCGAAAAGCTGGAACGAAATACCACGTGGATTTACACGCAATAGTTAACGGAGAAATTTCCGTTAAGGAAGGACACGATATTGCACATAATTTAAAGGACTATTTGCGAAATAAAATACCAAATTTAGGACACGTTTTGATACACATTGAACCAGATAAATAAAAAAGGCAGCACACAACAATGTATATGAAAAATAGGCGAAACAATAATAAAATAAAGTTTTTGGCTCGCATCTAACTCTGTGGTTTAACGAAAGTATGGTACTTACAAATCGCCTGCTTTTAATATTCTAAACGTTGTGCATCATTATAACCAACCATTAACCAATGATAAAATTATTTAGAGGGCCGAACGGAAAGCAAAGGTCTGCCAGACCTTTGATAGTGAGGAGCCAGGCGGTGTGTGGGCTGAAAAAACAAAAGGTATGATCAAGTTCTTTAGACACATTAGACAAAACCTGCTTATGGAAAATAAAACAGGCAAATATTTTAAATATGCTATTGGTGAAATACTATTGGTGGTGATTGGAATTCTTATTGCGCTTCAGATTAATAATTGGAATGAGGAGAATAAGAAAAAGGCTTTATTGATTACTAATATCAAATCAATTGCAAAAGATATTCAAGCCGATATTTTTGATATTCAAAAAGTTAATAAGTCTTTACATAATCAGATTGCGGCAGCAAAAAACATAATACCAATATTGGAATCTGAAAATAAATTCATTGATGATTCGCTGAAATTTATAATGGATTTTAATTCATTTACTACTACTCCAATTATTTCCGAAAGTTCAAATACTTGGAGTTTTCTTAATTCCTCTGGAGTTGTATCTGAATTTCCTGATTCTAAGCTTTTAAAATTACTTCAAGATTATTATAAAAATTATAATGATGTAGTAACTAATTTCACAAATTCAGGAAACCCTGCTAGGCTAGAGCTTCGAAAGCTAAAATATGAACTCTTTAGTGACACAGAACACCGCAAATTTTTTCCGACTAACTCACCGAATGCTCCTGGTTCAGAAGTGTATAATTCCATTTTTGAGGACAGCCGAATTTTACCATTATGCAGATTTATTGGAAGCACAGCTTATTATTTTGAAGGCAAATTTACTTCTGTCCAAAGTAAAGCAGAAATAATTCTGGAGTATATAGATGTAAAATACAATTAATGGAATATAGATATTACAAACATAAGATGTGTATAAAAAAACAGGCTAAGTATCATTAAAATAAAGCATTATGACTCTTATAAAACGTTGTCCTTAACCGAAAGTTTAGTGCTACGAAATCGCCTGCTTTTCATATACTAACCGTTAGGCACAATAAAAAATCAAATATGACTAAAAACAAAAGGTATGATCAAGTTCTTTAGACACATCAGACAAAACTTACTCGCGGAAGGTAAAACTGGGAAGCCTGCCTTGCCGGCAGGCAGGTATTTTAAATACGCAATTGGAGAAATAGTACTTGTTGTTATTGGAATTTTGATTGCATTACAAATTAATAATTGGAACGAAAGCCGAAAACAAAAACAAAATCTTAAAGTAGTTTATAATATAATCATTAATGATTTAGAAAAAGATTATATAGAGATTGATTCCATCTTGTTCAATCTTAAAAAAAGAGAAGGTGTTTTGGATAAGGTAATATCGAAAACCCTTACTAAGGAATATCTTTTAACTCATCCAGCTGCTACTAATATGATGACTGGTTATCCAGATTTTTCAATACAAACCCGCGGATATGAATTGCTGAAAAACATCATCTTAACAGAAAATAATCTAACAAACGATTTAGATTCAGAAATATCAAATTTTTACAAGACCAACCTTTTGGAAATTAAACTAGATCAAGATTTCCTTTCAGAGGAATTAAAAGAGAACTATACCCATTGGAAATCTACTTACTCATGGTGGCCAGACTATGTCGATGACGTTATAACTGAAGATTTTGTGGACTACGCTATCAGCTCTCAAGATTTCAGAAATAGAGTAGCGACATTTCGTATGACACTATTTCGATTATATGCCCCAAAATTAAAAGAGTTTCAAAATGAATCCAAAATACTGATCGATAAAATCAATCTAGAATTAAATCAAAAATAACGAAAGCACAACAAAGAACTGAGTTAAAATCCAAAGGAAATTAACTTAAATTCGATACATAAGTTTCATCATAAGGCAATCCAGATTTAGCTACAGCAAAAGCCAGCTTTTATTTATTAAATTAGTTGCTTAAACACGCAACGCATTATACACAAAACCGTTGTACATAATTAAAAAAATAAATAATAATGAAATTGAATAAAGGACTTATTAAAAAGGGGATGTACTTATCGGGGATAATGAACATCGGTGGCGTATTAATCTTTTCTAAATTTTTCAGCAATAAGGTTATTAATGAAGCTGACCCTGTTGTTATGTCTAATTTTGGATTGCTCATGCTAACTGTATGGGGTTTGGTATTTATAGCAATGGCTCCTAAATGGGAAAAGCTTAAATGGGTTATTGGAGCATTTGTTATTGAAAAATTCATTTACGGTTTTGTCTGGACTAAGTGGTTGTTGGATAATGACCTTTCAAGTGTCTATGAACAAGATACCATGGCTGGAATTTTCTATACCATTTATGGGCCCAATGATTGGTTCTTCTTTTTGTTTTACTTAGGTGTGTTTATTTACTTAAACAAGGCACAGAAAAAAGTTAATCAATAGTTTAAAACTATGTACAACAATCGATATGACGATCATGCTTCCTGTTCAGTCAGCACGCCCCATATCGGGGACGTTGTGCAACATTAGAGAGAAAAAAATGAAATATATCTACTGCGTTTTACTGATCTTGATTTCTAATAATCTTGTTGGACAAGTAATAACAGAAGAATTAGAAAGTGAGATTAAAAGGCGAGTAGAACTTGAAATAAACCCGAGCTTTTCTATTGGTATTTTATTGCCTGATGGAACTACCGAGTTTTATGGGTACGGTTACTTTGATAATAATAAAAAGCAACCTGATAGTTTAACCCTTTACGAAATTGGTTCTGTTACAAAGACTTTCACAGCCAACCTTGCAAGTATCTACCTGAAAGACTCTTTGAAAAAACCTTTATCTGCCTTTTTTATTGACATCGAAAATCCAAAATTAGATAGTATTACACCTTATGACTTGCTAAATCATATTGCTGGCGTTCCTCGATTATCCAATCAGTTTTCCCCTCATAATTGGTTAAACCCTTTTAATGGCTATTCCAATGAAATTTTAAAAGAAGAATTGCAGGATTTAAATCCGGATACTTCCAACTTTTGGAGCTATTCTAATTTTGGCTATTCAATACTTGGTCGAACCATTGAAAAAGTTTCAGGAAAAACTTATGATAATTTAATGGGTGGACTTTTGCATGATATAGGGATGGACAACACGTTACTTTCAGTACCAACTGAAGAAAACCAGAAGATTGCACAACCCACTAATATTGGTACTTCAAATAGTAATTGGGATTTTACTGGCCCTAGCAGGTATGCTGGTGGTTTAGTTAGTAATACTAGAGACCTTTTAAGCTATTTAATGTACCAAAAGCAAAATAACCCACTATTTATTTCAGATTCCTTACAAAAACCCTTTCAAACAAGAGTACCTGACCTAGGAAAGGATAAGCTTTTTTATCAGGAAGGATGGTTTGTACTAAAACCAGATAGCACAACTAAAATTTTATTGCATAATGGTGGCACAGGCGGTTTTATATCATTTGTTGGTTACAATAGAAATACAGAGCTTGGAGTTGTAGTGCTTTCTAACTCGGTGAATGTGGTTGATGATCTTGGAATTAATATCCTTTATCCTACTTTCAAACTAAATCGTCCTGAACGTACAATTGCATATGAATTAGCAGACGATATAGATGCAGGAAATAAAGATAGTATTGTCAGTATATTTGATAATTTAAAAAGCAAGAATTATCCTAACAATATAATTGACATATACTGGTTAGAGCGTTATCATTTTGGAAAAGGTAACTATTCAATTAGCACACAGCTAAGTGATATTATGGTACAAGAATTACCGGAAGATTGGGAAGTATACGATTTAAAGGGGCAAAACCTTGAGCAGTTGAAAGATTATAAAAATGCTATTTTGGCTTACAAAAAGGCATTAAAACTGAACCCAGAGATGGAAATTTTAAATGATAAAATAAAACGTTGCACAACACTGTATAAGCATAACGCAGAATAAATTGCTTAAATTGAACGAACAGAGTATTAACAAACATGGGGCTTAGAGCGGAAGTGAAGTATTTCAAATTCCGCACTGCGCTTATACTTGAACGTTATAACCAATTAAAAAATCATGAACCGAACAGCATTAACATTTATCGCATTACTTTTTCCGTTGATCGGAATTTGTCAGCAAACCGAAAGGGATTCAATTAGAGTTTTCTATTTAGGAGGTCAATCAAACATGGATGGGTTCGGCAAGAATGCTGAATTGCCAGATTCAATAACCTCTAATCTCAACAATGTATGGATTTTTCATGGTAACCCTGCCCCTGATGGAGATGAAACTGGTGGATTGGGCATATGGACTAAACTGCTTCCTGGTCATGGTTGGGAATTCTCGTCCGACGGGAAAGAAAAAAAACTGTCAGACTTTTTTGGAGTGGAACTTTCTTTTGCAAAAAAACTCCAAGAATACTATCCAAATGAGAAAATTGCCATAATAAAATATTCAAGAGGTGGTACTTCTATAGACAGCTTAGCAGCAGGAAGATATGGTTCATGGGAACCAGATTTTAAAGGTAAAAACGGAATCAATCAATACGATCACTTTTTGAGAACTGTTGATATGGCAATGGATGTCAACGACATTGATAATAATGGAGTTGAGGATTATTTTATTCCATCCGGCATAATTTGGATGCAAGGTGAAAGTGATGCTTTAAGGGAGGAGATTGCTTTTCGATACTACGGGAATTTAAAACGTTTAATGGATCTTGTGCGTGCCGCACTGCATAAAGATGATCTTCCAATAGTTATTGGTAAAATATCAGACTCGGGGAATAATAAGACAGGAAAGATGTACAAATATGGTGAACTTGTTCAGTATGCTCAAGAAAAATTTGCACGTAAAGAACAAAACGTCACGATTGTGAGGAGTACGCAACAATATAATTACTACGATGCTTGGCACTACGACAGCAATGGTTACATAGATTTAGGAGAAAAATTTGCAGATGCAATTTATTTACTGAACAAAAAATAAACTGACTACAACATTGTATATAAGCCATTAAAACGGCTCATATACTGACGTTAGGTAAAATAGAACTCAATGAAAATAAAACTTTTAATAATAGCTGGCGTTTGCATTCTCACAACAGCATGCCAGAATCAAAAAAATGATTCTCAGACAAGTATTGAAAGTAGTAAATCAGAGAATCATTTTGATTTACCTGATAGTTTGTCGACCCGAAGAATTTCTTTCGTTTTAAACCTGAAAAAATCTGTTGCTGAAAATACCTGGTCAGACTTTGGCGCTAAAAACAATGAAGGAACTCTAATTTACTTCAATGAAGACCGGGCCGAAGTATTCTTTCCGGATTCATCTGTGATTAATAAATTGCACAACTCCAAAAAATACAGTGATAATTATTGGCTGTCAGGAAGAACTGACAGCATTCCTTATCACATGGAAGTAATGATCAGTTTCAACGAAAAGGATTCTTCAGAGCTCTTCTTTAAAAATCCTGTAGAACAATATTCTTCTGTGGAAGAAATTGGTAAATACATTCCTTCTGTAGAAAGCACAGAAATGTGGTCTACCATGGTTATTCACGAAATGTTTCATCATTATCAATACAACAATAAGAATTACAGAAAATACGCTAATTCTGTAATTGGAATTTTGCCTTTTGACTCCAGAAACTTGGTAGCCCTGTGTCAGGAAGACGAGCAATTCTTAACCCTGATTCAAAATGAAAACAAAATTCTAATGAAAGCCATTTCAGAGGGGAATAAAGATAATCGCGACTCTTTAATTACATCATTCCTGGGACAGAGAGAAAAGCGGATTACTAAATACGGTTCAGAACATCCACATCTTGAACAGGTAGAAAACTATTATGTCATCCAGGAAGGATCGGCTAGATACATTGAGTATCGCAGTATGTTTATCCTTAAAAGCTACTTCAACAATACTGATGCTCCAACGATCCTAAACGATCCAAAGTTTAAATCTTTTTCGGAATTTGAAGAAATTGATTTGGAAAATAGCGCTTTTAATTACTTAGTCTATGCGGGTCCAACCGACTATCATTACACTATTGGTTTTAATATAATGCGCCTTTTAGATGAACTGAAAATTGAGTATAAAGAAGATCTACTCAATAATCCAGAAAAAGGATTACACCAATATTTAGAGGACTATATAAATACTTTGCCTGACAATAGCTAAACAGCATAAAAAAGGAGTTTAGCTAAACCGTTAGGCACAATTAAAAACAACATTTTATGAATAAAACTATTCTTGTCATACTTGCTTTCTTAGTACAGTTGTCACTTGCATTCTCTCAGACTAAAATTATTGACATGCACATTCATTCCTATTCAGAAGCTGACTTTGGTGAACGTGAACCAACAAGCGATCACTATGGAAAGAAAGGTGCTGCAAATTCAGAAGTACATCGAGTTGAGACTTTCGCAGCTTTTAAAAAATGGAACATTGTGAAAGCTATGGTAAGTGGTAATCCTCAAAGTGTGGAAGAATGGGCTGCAAAGGACATCAATAATCGAGTAATCAGGGGTATATTGATTTTTTCTCCTGATGATTATGGATTGGACAGTCTTAAGTTTGAGCAAATGGTAATAGACAAGAAAATTGAAGTATTTGGAGAAATTGGGGCGTATTATAGTGGTACAACACTAAGCGATTCTATCTGGCAGCCCTATTTACGCATTTGTGAAAAATATGATATTCCTGTTGCAGTGCATACAGGTGGAGGCGATCCGGGAGGAACTTATTCATGGTCTCCTAAAGCAAGGCTGAAAATGGGTGACCCCTATTTGGTTGAAGATGTTTTGGTAAAATATCCGAAACTGAGGATTTATTTGATGCATAACGGTGGAGAAGAGTGGCACGAACATGCTTTGCGACTCATGGCCTATTATCCCCAATTATATACTGATGTAGCTGTTATGCTATGGATTGAGCCCAATACTCAGCGAACCGTTATCGAATTTCTGAAGAACGCAAAACATGCAGGTTATTTAGACAGGGTGATGTTTGGGTCTGACCAAATGGTTTGGCCATATGCTATTGAAAAATCAATTAATTTTCTTAATAGTCTGGATTTCATTACTGAAAAAGAAAAAGAAGGTATTTTCTACGACAATGCAGCAAGATTTTTAAAATTGAAATAACTGTGCCTAACAACGAACTGAGTTAAAATCCAAAGGAAATTAGCTTAAATTCGACACATAGTTTTCATCACAAGGAAGATTAACGTAAGAACAAACAAATGAAATAAAATCAACATTAGGGGAGAGCTGCTGCTCATACCCAAACGTTGGTGGCAAGCCTACAAACCTAAAAATAAAGGTTGAACAACACTTTGTTGTAAAATAATGGACAGTAAAAGAATACAAAATGATGAATAATAATTCTGACAAATTGATACTTGTAACTGGCGGCACAGGCTTTCTCGGTATGCATTGCATAATACAACTATTAAATAAAAGTTTTAAGGTGAGAACTTCAATACGTTCACTTAAAAAAGAAAATGAGGTCATTACAATGCTTAAAAACAGTGGTAAAGTAGAACACATTGAAAATCTTTCCTTTGTTGAAGCAGACTTATCTCAAGATTATAATTGGGATAAAGCAACCGAAAACTGCGATTATATCTTGCATGTAGCCTCTCCTGTTCCATTAAACATGCCGAAAAATGAAAATGAGGTAATAAGCCCTGCAGTGGAAGGAACACTTCGAGTATTAAAAGCAGCAAAAAGCGCAGGGGTTAAACGTGTAGTACTGACCTCCTCATTTGCTGCAGTAGGATACAGTCATAAGGATGCCAACACACTCATAACAGAAGAAAACTGGACTGACCCCAATGATAAAAATCTATCAGCCTATATAAAATCCAAAACACTAGCAGAAATGGCTGCTTGGGATTTCGTAAAAAGTAAAGGTAATGGATTAGAATTAACAACAATATGCCCTGGTCTCATTTTAGGTCCTGTTCTTAGCCCCAGTTTGCCAAGTAGTGTTCGAGCTATAAAACAGTTGTTAGACGGCACAATAAAAGCAACTCCTAAAATCAGCTTCAGCATTATTGATGTTAGAGATGTTGCAGACCTACACGTGCGTGCCATGGAGAGTTTAGAAGCAAATGGACAGCGATTTTTAGCGTCAAATGATGTCCCACTCGAATTTCACGATGTCGCAATGATGATAAAACATAAATTTGGTGAAGAAGCTAGTTATGTAACTACTAAAGTACTACCCAATTGGGTAGTACGAATTGCGGCACTTTTTAAACCTGAGGCAAAAGATATAGTGCCGCAATTAAATAGAGTTAAGAATTCAAATAATGAAAAAGCAAAAACGCTATTAGGTTGGCCACCTAGAAGTAGTGAAGAAGCGATTTTTGCATCTGTTGAGAGTATACTTAGATTTGGTAAATAAAAACTAAAATTTAAAAATGTATAAAATAGGGTTTGCACATTCAGCAATAACATAAGTAAATGCCAGCCGCCAACAATGTATAAAAAGAATAGCCGGTTTGATAGTAAATTCAAAGGTTGAACCCATATAAACTTTCTTGTAGCTTGAAAATTAAAATGCCCGCAAACGGCTACTATTCTTATACTAAACGTTGTACGTAAGTTGAAGATTCAAATTACACTTGAATTAAAATTACAGCATATAAATCCCGGTAGTTCCAGAAGGAATTACAACATGAAATATTCTATTAAATTCACCACACCCACCAAGGGGCAGAAGATTGCTCCATATATAACCAAAAGTCAAAAAAACAATGTGCCAAAATCGCAGGCCACAAAGATCCTGTAACATGACGGGAATAGCCCAAAACCAGGCCCGCCAAAAATGTATATCCAAATAATTCCAATGCGCTGTTGTTAAGGTGCTGTAATGGGAAAACAAATAACAGCGCTTTGTAGCCAGCGTGGGAAACTGACGCCAGCACTATGGCTCCTCTTTGGTTCCATTGCTGCGCTCCTCCTTGTACAAATCCCCTGAAGACCACTTCCTCAATAAAACCGATTAGGACAGCCACTATTACAAATGCACCTATTTTTGATGGTATTGCCGGCAAGCCATCTTCTATTCGTGAATAAATGGCAAGCATAAAGGATAAAATAATTGTAATCAAAATCCAGTTAAATGACTTCTTAAAACGCCATAAAAAGGGAGAAAAAACGGATCCTGGGATGTCTCTATAAATAGAATGCATCCAGAAACCTGCCATTACCAAAGCAAATAAAGCAATTGTTTTTATGGGAAAATCAAAATTGATAAACAAAGAAAAAAACCATAAAGCACCAGTAAGAGCAAGCGATTTAAATGGGATTCTTTTAGATTTTTCAATCATTGACTCCTATGTTTTTTTGGGCTTTAAAAAATAAAACCAGAGACCAGCCAAAGGAATGATAAGCAGCAACCAACCCGAACCCAAACAAACTCCCGAATTTGGAGTAACGAGAGTGTTTGGCATTGCCCTCTTTACTTTCGCTACATTAACAGAATCCTTTAAAAAATCATCAGAAAGAGAGAGGTAACGAAGATGATCCAAATTATGGAGCGTTGAATCCAACCCCACTTTACCTGAAACAATAAGGTATTTTAAGTTTTTAAGGTTTTTGAAATTGCTGTAATCCAATAGGCTATCATTATTTTCAAATTCAAGATATTCCAATTCAGGAAATGAATCCTTAAACACTTTGGGATTTTGCCCCATAAAAGGATCATCAGCTGGATAAAGTGAAAGCCATTTAAGTTTATTTTTCTTAAAGATACCTGAATTGGAAACCCCTTGCTTATTGAGTCCCAAATGTAGGAACTTAAGTTGGGGATGATACTCATATATAGCATTGAGATTTATGCTATCCGATTCAATGTAAAGGTTCTTTAGCTTTTTCAACATATTTAATGAAGTCCAATCAATATCCACTCCTTGGTAATCAATAATTTTTAAACTCTCTAAATCAGGGTTTTCTCTAAAATAACCGGAACCAATGAAAGTACTGTCTCCGTTATTTAAAAGAATTATCTCTTTCAAATGAGGAAGACGCGGAAAGTAACCATTACCTTTTGTTGGAACAGTAATCATGAGGGTTTCCAAAGACGGAAATTTGGCAAGAATGGAAAAGGAAATAGAATCTGCTTCATTTTCAATTAATAAAGCCCTCGGGTTAAAATTTTGGGAAACCCAAAGCAAATCCCTATTTAAATCAGCTACTGAGTCCATTTCAGAAAAATAAACTATGTCGACATCAGGATTTATAAGCGCCATTTTTTTCAAATATGGCCTCATGGAATCCCAAATAGGCATCTCAAATTGCATGGTTTTTAAATGGGAAATTTCTTCTTCTGAAAGTTGATTAAAAAAGGATAGTGACGGACTATTCTTAGCGATGGAAATCCCGGTTAAATTCCCATTAATAAACAATAATGAATCTAACTGGTGAACACTCAGAGTGTCTGCCAAATCCCTGCTGACAGAGATAACAAACTTGTCGGTGGCAAGCAAGTCTCCCTTATGCGTCAAAAGGCTAACATATCCAAGGCTGTCCAATGCAGAAAAACTAGTATTAAAATCTAGAAAACGTGCAACGTTTGATCCTTTAAAAGTAATTAATCGGATATCTTCTTCCTCATTGCATTTACATTGCCACAGTACGAGTATGATAATGAAAAAAATAAACGAACTGATGTTTTTCCTACTAAACATAAAGTATGCTCAGGAATTTTTTCCTTAAGTCTACTTAAAGATACAAAATAAAGCGTTTGCTTAATTGAATGAATAAAAAAACCTGTAGCCTAAAGAATCCATGGGTTTGTTGTGGGTATGAAAGTCCCTGTTAACAGAACTCTAACTGCTGGAGCAGGTTTCTAAGAGCTTATCAAGATCCATATGATTTGAAGTGCTTCATCCAATAAATATAAACTGAAGAAGAAAAAGCTTAAAAATGATAAGTTTGTTAATTCAATTAAATTTCATGCTCATTTTCGCAAATTACCATTATATGACTGCAATTTGATCTTACTCAACGAATATTTTTGGTTTGCATTCGCTTTTGGCTTTGTTTTGGCTTCAAATAGTTAAATTTGAGTAAGATGAAAACCTTCAAAGCAAAACTTTTTACTTTATCCCTGGTAATTTTAGTGTTAAATTCTTGTATTGTAAAATCTTTATATCCGTTCTATACCAAGAATACCATATTTTTTGAAAAAAGATTTATTGGTACATGGATAGATACAGAAAATGCGCGTTGGGAAATTCTAAAATGCCAGGAAGTTATTTTAAAAGAAAACAAAAAAGACCAACCGTCTGAACTCGGTCAGGACCAATTAAGGATCTATGACAAATATAAAAATGCTTATGTGGTGTATTTCGAAAAAGACGAAACAAAATCAAGTTTTTTGGCCATGCCTTTTAAAATAAACGAGCAGCTATTTTTTGATTTCTCTCCTATTGATGATAAAGAAATAGACAACTCAAATAATGAATTATATAAAATACATTTAATAGGTGCACATACTTTGGCAAAGGTCGATTTCCTAAACGAGAATAAAGTAGATATCAATTGGTTTTCTTCAGAGAAGCTAATGGAGCTTTTGGAACAGGATAAAATAAAAATCAAACACGAAAGAGTTGGGTTTGCAGAGACTATTTTACTTACAGCATCCTCAGAAGAATTACAGGAGTTTATTAAAAAATATTTGAACTCAAATGATGCAGACAAATGGGCCACCGATGTAGAATTTAACTTAAACAGAATTAATGAAAAATAGTAAGACCCAATTTGTTCATGGCAATAATCACAATGCACTTCTATTCAATATTGTGTTGTGGTTTTGTACTTTCTTCATATTACTGTTTACTTTTTCTGACTATGGCAATCCTAAAAAAATTGATTATATCTATACCATCAGTTTTTTAGTCACAGTAATAATGCCGGTAGTTTTTAACCTGTACATTCTTGTTCCTTATTTTTTAAAAAAAGAAAAATACGTATCATTTGTTATTGCATTTATATTGACCATCATTGTTTCTACACAATTGAATATTTGGTTTTTTAGTTATGTAATTGACTATATATTTCCTGATTATTACTTTATATCTTATCATTCGAGCACCAAATTGATCACTATTTTCGGTATATTTTTAGTTGGCACCACGCTAATTAAATTAACCGAAGACTGAATCTATTTTAACAGTAGGGAGAACCAAAGGTTAAAATTTGAAAAGCAACAAGTTGAAACGAAATTATCAGCTTTGCGCTCGCAGATCAATCCACATTTCTTGTTTAATTCCTTAAACGTAATTTTTGCACTGGCATTGGAAAAAAAGGAAAATACGACTAAAGCAATTGTACAATTATCGGATATTTTAAGGTATGTGATCTACGATTCAAACACAGAAAAAGTCTCTTTAAAAAATGAAATAATCTTGCTGAAAAATTATTTTGAATTTCAGAAATTCAGGCATCAGAATTCTGACCAAATTAAATTTATGTACAATATCGCCAATGATGATTTCCTTATATATCCGATGCTATTATTGCCTTTGGTAGAAAATAGCTTTAAACATGGAGTTAAAGGAGATATTGAAAATACCTTTATAAATTTAAATATAACACAGGACGATGATAAGTTTCATTTTTTGATTGAAAATAATTATACTGAAAATGGATCGGATGAAGACAAGGAATATTCTGGTCTGGGCATTGAAAACATTGAAAATAATTTAAAAATTGTTTATCCAAAATCTCATTTTTTCGAAATTACCAAAACCGAAACAAAATTTATGGTTTCATTAAAACTTTTTGCAAATGAAAATTAACTGTTTGATCATAGATGATGAACCTACCTCTCAGGCTGTGCTGAAAAAATACATTTCAGACCTGGATTTTTTGCAATTATGCGGGGTTGCAAACAATGCAGTTGAAGCTTTGGAAGCGATAAAAAACAATAGTACTATTGATTTGCTGTTTCTGGATGTAAATATGCCTAAGATTTCAGGATTGACATTGTACAAGTCTTTGCAAAACCCTCCTTGTGTTATTTTTACAACGGCTTATCCTCAGTATGCCATTGATGGTTTTGACGTTAACGCAATTGATTTCTTGTTAAAACCCTTTTCCTTTGAGCGATTTTTTATTGCAGTTAACAAAATTGTAGAGAAAAGATCAACCCTGGAAATCAACGCTAAGGAGAACCACTCGATATTGATTAAATCAAACAAAATAACCCATAAAATATTTTCTGATAACATCCTGTTCATTGAAGCTTACGGGGATTATGTTGAAGTATACGTGGAAGATAAAGAAGATAAATATATTTTGACCAATAGCACTTTTTCCAATATTTTAGAGATGTTACCAAAATATAAGTTTGTTCAAACCCATAAATCATATGCGGTTAATTTAGAAAAAATCAATACCCTGAATGGGAATCAAATAGCCATTAACAAGCATCTGATACCAGTAGGGTTAAAATTCAAAGCGGATTTTTTAAAATCCTTTACGAACAATTAACCTTCTTTTGTTTTTTGCATAACCCGATCAACAGCAACATGTTATTGTTTGACAGACATATGCTTCAGTTCAACGAAAAAAATCATTAAATTTAATCTTTCTTTATATATGGTAATCTTCACAAGACAGGTGGTAGTGCCTTTATGAGTGAAATCTTAAAATCAGATGGTTATGAATGCTATAAAAATATTGCTTTTCGCTTTGCCAGTACTGTTTTATGGTTGTGAAGAAGATGATTTAACTGAAATAAAATTCAATGGTACAGGCGGCATGTCATGTTTGGTTGACGGCAAGGTCATGAACAATGTGTCGAAAAATACTTTTTGTGAATTTGTCTTGTTAAATGATGGAATTCAGGCCCTTAAATTGGGTTTTTCGGATGATGACATTAATAATTACACCTTTGAATTTATTGATTTGCAGGCCTATGCTATTGATACGGATAATCTTGAGGGGGTCGTTTTTTTAATGGGGGGTAAGGAAACATCAGAAAGTTACGGGGTGTATCAGTTCGGCAGCAGCAAGTACAAAACAAATTCAATGCATACAGGTGAATTGAAAGTATTGTACTTTGATCGGGTAAAGAATGTAATTGGAGGAACATTTTGGTTTGATGCAGTGAACAACGGAGAACGAGTAAATATCAGGGATGGAAGATTTGACATTCCAGTAAAGAATGTCCAGAAAAGAATTCCCGGGTGATAAGGATCATTTGAAGTTTATAAATTAAAGTTTCTTACGTGTGTTCTGGTATTATAGGATCAATTCTGAATCCCGTTTTTTTTTTGAATCATTCAAATCAACAGGCATATACTTTTGTTCACTGGAAAAAAGCCTGAGTTGAACGAATATATTTTTAAAAAGGGACAATATACCATGAATCTATTCTCCTTGAAACAAGTTACTTATCCTAAAAATGTTCAATATGAAAAAACACATTTCTGTTTTTCTTATGCTATCCTTATTTGCCATGAATACTATTGCCCAAAAAAATGCAGTAAAGCTGGGGACGATAACTTTCGGAGGAACCAATTACGGGGTGCAGTATGAAAGATCGATTTCCAGCCATTTTTCGCTAGTGGTTCAGTATGGTGTCGCTGTAACCCTTAATTGGTCCCAAACCATCTTGTTTGGAGACGGTTTTTATGCTGAAGGCAGGTATTATTTTACCACGGATAAAGATCTTCTAGAAGGCTGGCACCTAGGTGTCAATTTCAATTATATCAACACGACCATTGAAGATGACTTTGAAAAGAATTACCTGGAAAGGTTTGGTTTTGGTCCTGTTGCAGGTTATCAATGGGTTTTTGCTCGTCACATTACCCTTGACGCCCTGTTTGGCTGGGGATGGATGGATACTTCAACGAATTTGCCTGAATATCACAAGGGATTTTTTCCCCTGATTGGGATCAACCTGGGGTATAATTTTTAAATGTTTAACAAAACGAGTTTATAGTGAGCATAAAACCTGTATTATGAAAAACGAGGGATTTATTATTGTAATTGTTTTATTGACTTCCATGTCTGTTTTTGCTCAAAAAAACATTCTGAAAGGTGGTTTTGTAGCTTCGGGAGGAGCGAATTTGGGGTTACAATATGAAAGGTCGGTTTCCAGTCGTGTTTCTGTACTGGGCCAAATTGGTTATGCGGAGATTTTTGATATCATAGGT
Organism: Lutimonas vermicola; assembly: GCF_038433205.1. Taxonomy (NCBI): domain Bacteria; kingdom Pseudomonadati; phylum Bacteroidota; class Flavobacteriia; order Flavobacteriales; family Flavobacteriaceae; genus Lutimonas; species Lutimonas vermicola. The sequence goes on along the minus strand of NZ_JBCDNA010000002.1, from coordinate 877,050 downwards.
ATGCAAAGTTCGACTGGATTAGGTATGTATGTTGAAGGCAGGTATTATTTTTCTACAAAGAAGGATCTAATGGAGGGATGGCATGGAGGCATTTATTGTACTTATATGAATACCCATTATAATGATGGCTGGTTTGATTATGACCAAAACAATCTTGGAATTGGTGCTGTAGGAGGCTACCAATGGGTTTTTTCTCCCCGTATCACAGTAGATACGCTTTTTGGTGGTGGGTATTTAAGATTTGATGAGGAAAACATGGTGGGAGACAGGGGTTTTTATCCATTGATAGGTTTGAACCTGGGATATAACTTTTGAGGTTTTACAAAGTAAAAGAGGTACCGAAACCCAACATTTTGACCATGATTTGTGGCCCTGCCTAGACTGAAGATACTGGGACAATCCAGGATGGCTACTAGGCAGCAAAGCTATGGGAAGATTGTGCAGAGTAAGCTAGGTGGGAGATGAAAAGGATCGCAACAATAAGTATTAAGTTTTAAGGATTAAGGACTAAGAAATGACGAATTTCACTTAACACTTAACACTTAACCCCTTACTAAGCATATAATTTGAAAGCCACCTTATATTTTTTTAAAGCCTAACCAAGCGACATAGATGTATATATGGATTTTACTTCGAAATTCGAAATCAGTTATTTGATATTTATTTTCAAAAATGACGTGTTCAGGTGCGTCTACTTCTGAAATCTCAAATCTGAAATCCCTGCCTGCGGCAGGCAGGGATTTCATATCTCAGAATACTGAATCAAAAAGTGTAGATTTTACTTCTTACTTCTCACTTCTCACTTCTCACTTCTTACTTCTCACTTCTCACTTAACCCCTTACTGAGGTTTTTTTGTTTGGACCTGTTCTGGATTATTTGGAATCATTCTAGGAACATTATTATTTTTTACATAGATTTATCCTTGAACAAAATTGCCAGCAACCCACCCTGGATTAATTTTAAATAATACTTTGCTGTTTTTTGCAAAAATAAAGCGTCTTTTTGACGTATTAATTGAATCAAAAATGAGTGGTAACAGGGTGTAAGACAAGGTGGGGATAATTACAGATAAACTTTATAACGTTTATTTACTAGTTGTGCTTAATACTGAAAGAAACAGATGACACTTGATGATTTAGGATATGACATAGAACTGGAAAAATACAGAAAAAGCCAGAATCTTGATGTTTTTGAAGTAGGGCGGATTATTTCAGAGCATAAAGAAAGATATGTTGTAAAAACAGATAAAAGAGAATATGATGGTGAAATAATCGGAAATTTACGTTTTACTGCCCATCACAGATCTGATTTCCCTGCTGTTGGAGATTGGGTAGCAATATCTGAATATGACAATGATAAAGTTCTTATTCATTCTGTCTTTCCAAGAAAAACCATAATTGAAAGACAAGCAGTTGGAAAACAAGGAGAAAAACAGATTATTGCCACAAACATTGATTATGCGTTTATTGTTCAAGCAGTTGATAGAGACTTCAACATTAATAGAATTGAACGGTATTTAACCATTTGTCATACTTCTAAAGTAAGTCCGATTATTGTTCTCAATAAAATCGATTTGATAACTGACAATGAGCTATCAATATTGGTTAACAAAGTTCAAGAAAGAGTTAAAAAAGTTCCGATAATTCCCATAAGTAATGAGTCTCAAAAAGGACTGATAAAACTCAAAGAGAGTATTGAAAAAGGCAAAACCTATTGTTTATTAGGCTCATCAGGAGTAGGAAAATCTACCTTATTGAACAATTTATCAGGTAGAGAGTTAATGAAAACTAATACGATAAGTACAAGCACAAATAAAGGGAGACACGTTACAAGTCATCGTGAATTAATTATTCTCGAAAATGGCGGAATTCTAATTGATAATCCTGGAATGAGAGAAGTTGGAATTGCAGATTCAAAAGAAGGATTAGAAATCACATTTAATGAAATAATTGAACTTTCTAAAGACTGTAAATTTAAAGATTGTACGCATATGGCCGAAGTTGATTGTGCAGTTTTAAAAGCAGTTGAAAGCTGTATAATAGATAAATCATCTTATGAAAACTTCTTGAAAATGGAAAGAGAGAAAGAGAACTTTGAATCAACAATTGCTGAAAAACGCAAAAAAGACAAGGATTTTGGCAAAATGATAAAGAATTATAAAAAGAGTAATTATAAAAAGTACTAAGCACAACAATGTATAACCGCAATTACGGTGGATTCGACTACGTCCGAATCCGCTTGGAATTAGCTCCGCTGAATCTTCGATTTGCTAAAGTCAGTGCCAAACCGAATATTAACGCATATAAACCCGTAACTGACGGTTATAAGAGACCGTTACCAATCATACATATCATCAGAATGAATAAAAATATTATTGCAGTACTATTTTTACTAATTGGAATTAATCAAGTAAAATCACAAGATGTCGAACAGATAGCAATCGGCACAAAACATGTACTCCATTCCAATATTTTGGATGAAGATAGAGAATACTGGGTGAATCTTCCTGAATCTTACCTCAAGGCAGAAGTATCCTACAAAAAGTATCCTATTCTTATCATACTTGATGGAAATGTACATTTTAAGCCTATAACAGGCATGGTAAACTATATGAGTTCCGATTCATACAGAAGCTGGAAAATTCCAGAGATGATTATAGTCGGCATTCAAAATATTGATAGAAGACGAGACTACACACCTGACAAAGTTGTTACGGTAAGAGAGAATAATACAGGTGGAGGAGAAGCTTTTCTAAGCTTTTTGGAAGATGAACTTATTCCCGAATTGGATAAAAAGTATAGAACAGAGCCTTATCGAATTCTTTTTGGACATTCTTTAGGTGGATTACTAGCTGTTCATGCCTACATGAAAGAAGAGACTCTTTTCAATGCATTCATTGCCGTTGACCCAAGCTTTGGCACATGGGACGAAGAAACCATGGATAAAAAATTAGATGCCGTGACTGAGCAATCATTTGAAAGATTCATCTACATAGCCACTGCAAATTGGGGCAAAAGAAATATCAGAAATCGTGACCGTCATGTTAGGTTATACGAGGCATTGAATAGTAAATGTGAAGGTAAGTTTCCTGCAAAATTGGAATACTTTGAAAATGAAAACCACGGTTCTGTTCCTCCAATAGCTTTTTATAATGGAATTTCAAGTATTTTTGAAGACTATGGGATTTCCTATCGAGATGTGGAAAGCAAAGAGCAACTAACTCAACATTTCAAGTCTCTTTCTCAGCGACTATCTTGGAATTTTAGTCCACCAGAATCTCTTGTCAACCGAATAGGTTATAGAATGTTACGAAGTAGAAACGAAAATGAAAAATCTAAAGCCCTGGCTTTCTTTATCTTAAATACAGAAAACTTCCCAAGTTCATTTAATGCTTTTGATAGCTTAGGAGAAACTTATGAATCTCTGGGAGATAACAAAAAAGCAATCGAAAATTATAAAAAGTCACTTGAGCTAAATCCTAATAATGAACATGCCAAAATGAGGATAGAAAGCTTAGGCAATAACGAATAAATACGATTGGTAATAATGTATAAAAATAATAGCCAAGACAGTATGAATTAATAGTCTTTAGCACTAATAAACATTCTTGTAACTTGAAAAGATACTGTCACTTAATCCGCTACTATTCTTATACTAGACCGTTACCTACAAGCGAAAAAAAACATAATATGAAAAAAATATTATTTCTAATTACCCTCATTTCTAAAATAGTAGCTTATGGCCAGGATTGTGATTGTACTTCAAATTTTGAATGGGTAAAGGAAACTATCGAGGAAAATGATGCTGGATTTCAATTTGTCATAGACAAAAAAGGGGAAGATGCATACGAGCAGCATAGCAGCATAATTAAAGATAAAGTATCGAAACTAGAAAACTCTGATGGATGTGCAGATGCTATTAATGAATGGCTTGCTTTTTTTCGTTCAGGACATATATCTTTTAAAAGAATAAACATTGTACAATCTCAATCAGGAAATGAACCAAGTAACCAGGAGATTATTGATAGTTATAAAGACTGGCAAAAAATAGAAATTGACCTCGATAAGTTTAAAAAGTATTTATCAAATAAAGAACATCATGATTTTGAAGGTATATGGTTTACAGGGTCTTACACTATAGGAATAATAAAAAAAGGAGATGAATACTTTGGTTTTATCATTGAGGCTGATGGAGTGTATTGGACTCCAGGTCAGGTAAAATTCATAATAAATAAAGACTTTTCTTCCATTTATTATATGAGAGACCACTCCGCTCAAAATATCGAGTCAGTGAAGTTAATAGGTAATAATTATATAGAAACTGGGATAATTACCCTTAAAAGACTTTTCCCAAGCACTACTACTGAACCGGAAATTGAAAGATACTTCAAAGCTATATCAGCTGAAAATCCATATTTTGAAAAAATAAATAATGAAACTACACTGTTAAGAATACCAAGATTTTGGGGCCCGGTAAAGCATAAAATTGATAGTGTAATTAGTGCTAATAAAGAGACAATACTTTCAAGCCCCAATCTTATAATAGATCTTAGAAACAATGGTGGTGGTAGTGATAGAAATTACCGAGAACTTCTTCCAATCTTGTATACCAATCCAATACGAGTGGTAGGCGCTGAATTTTTATCGACTCCATTGAATAATCAAAGGATGCTGGATATCATAAATAAAGATTTATATGGATTGGATGAGGAAGGTAAAAAATGGGCTCAGAAATCTTATGATACCTTATCAAAGCACATTGGAGAATTTGTGAATTTAGATGAAAAACCAGTTGAGGTGACCACTTTGGACACTGTTTTGGAAAACCCTAAAAATATTGGAATAATTATAAATGAAGGGATTGGCAGTACCACTGAACAGTTTTTACTTGCTGCTAAACAAAGTAAAAAGGTAAAACTATTTGGAACAACTACTTTGGGAGTTCTTGATATTTCAAACATGTATTTTGTAAAGTCGCCTTGTAAAGATTATGAGTTGGGATACAGTCTCTCTAAAAGTATGCGAATCCCTGAAATGACCATTGACGATAAGGGTATCCAGCCTGATTTTTATATTGATAAGGAAATCCCAAAATACGAATGGATAAAATTTGTAACCGAAATATTGAATGAATAAAGCCAGTAGGTAACAACGTATAAGCGCTAATTGCTCCTAACCTCGCAACTATGCTTATACAAACCGTTCCATAGCATTAAATAAAATAGAATATGAAAAAAATAACGATTTCTTTGATAATTACTTTAGTAACAACGAGCCTTACCTTTGGTCAGCAATATGGCTGCTTTGATTTTACATGGGAGGGAGCCACAGTTTCAGGTAGATATATTCCCAAGATCGCGATGAATGTTCCTGTAACTGTTGATAGCTTGCAGCATGAATTTACAATGCAATTGGATCTTGGTGCCGTAAAAACCAATTTATATGGGAATTCTTTCCAGGCCTTTATGGACGTATACCCTTCACTGATAGATAAAATTGACTCCACCAAGACTTTTATGATACAGAATGAGAAGAATATCATGTTCGGAGGAATGAGACTGAGTATGGGTGATGTAGAATTTAGCAACATGGACATAGGTTTATTCGCAGGATATGGAACTCCAATGACTGCTGATTCAGTAAAAACCACAACTTCCAAACATATAGGGACAATTGCCCCAGACCTGTTTCTAGATAAAGTATTAATAATTGACTATCCAAATAATAGAATCTGCCTCTCAGAAGAGCTTCCAAGTGAATATAGCAATTTGAATTTTCAGGATTTAGTAATGGAGAACGGACGTATTAAGATTCCTTTCAACATCAATGAACGCAGAGAAATGCTAATGTTCGATACTGGGTCGAGCATGTTTTCACTGCTGACAACAAAAAATAATGCTAAGCAAATATCGGATGGAGTAGTAGCTGATTCGCTTAGCGTAAATAGTTGGGGAACTGATATACCAGTGTATGGAAGCAAAATTACAACCGATGTGAAGTTTGGAGGCAAAACATTTCCTACTGCACTTGTTTATTACCTTGATAATCCACAGTTTGATACTGGCTTTAAACAAATTGGCATTTGGGGTATAACCGGTAACGCCTATTTTTCGAGCAATACTATTATTATTGATTATAGGAATAAAAAAATAGCTATTAAATAACGCTTTAGAACAAAGTATATGACTTTCATGCCCGGCAAAAACTGGTCACGCCGCATATACGAGCTGTTAGGGTTAATTAGGGTATGGTCCACCCGCATAGTTGACTTTTTTTCAAACTAGCAAATTGCAATATAAATCTTCAATGGAACCTAAAAAAGACAAACCATGAATGATCAACAATACGCCCGAGACTTCTGGGAGCAAGGATATCTTGTGATAGAAAACTTTTTCACTGATGGTTTGATGGATCATTTGAATCAGGTGATTCTGGCACATTTTGGAAGAAATCCTGACTGGGAACATTCGGATGACTTCATTCAAAAATCAGCAACAGAAGTGATTCCTTGGTTTCCTTTACGGGAAGGCGATGTAAACTTTCAACCTATTGAAAAGGACGAACTGCTTAAAAACCTCACGAAAAGAATTTTGGGAAAAGGCTGGGAATCGCTTTATCTGATGGTTATGTTTTCAAAACAAGGGACCCAAGGTCAGGCGTGGCACCAGGATAGTCCGCCGGAAAACTCAAGCAGATTTAATCTAAATCGCCTTTTTTATACGCATGACATCAATATGAAAACGGGTGGCCAAACGATTGTGTACCCTGGCTCTCACAAAATGGGCGAGTTACCGGCAGGCAATCCACATGAGGATTTGGAAAATCAAATAGTTCTTTCCCCAAAAAAGGGAACGCTTGTCATCATACATGGGCACTGCTGGCATCGGGTGCTTCCCATCAAAGGGGAATACCGCGTCTCTGCGAATGCCAGAGCTATCCCAGATGGAACTCCTAAGGACATCACAGATATAGCTGTCTACAGAAACATACGCTATCGCTTTTCTACTCAGGAGGTCATCGAAGAGCGCCAGAAATAATTTTAATTGTAAAAATATGATACCGAAAACACTCTTCTTTTTTATAATATTTTCTATTTCAGCGTTTTACACAAGCATTGATATGGACTCAAAGCTCAGAACCTTCAATAAAGGGAAAGACCTGCTGCTTGTGCAATTTGATTGCAAGACTGATGTGGATGACCTTCAAACTGCGGCTGCATTGGCCACTTTATTATCTGATTCCAATTTCACTAACATAAACTATCATGCGGTTGCGGGTACTTATGGCATGCAAGAAGGCCTTTATGTTCCTCCAAATGATTTGTTTCAACTGGCTTTTGGAGACCATTGGACAGATGCTCACAACAATATGAAAGGCGCTGTTGAAAAGGTAAAGCCATTGGTTATAAAAACGCTTTCTAAAAATGGTCATGTTTGGATCGCCGATGCAGGACAATCTGATTTTTCGGCTGAACTTGTTAAAGCCGTTCAAAAGGATCTGCCTAAAATAAAAACTTCGAAAAGAATACATGTGGTTCAACATGCCGATTGGAATGAAGAGGTAACCACCCCTGAAAAGTTAGACTTCGTTAAACAAAATACAAGCTATATCAAAATACCTGATGGCAATGGTGTCGGGAACGGAACCCCTGGATTTCGTTCTCCTGATTTCAATCGCTTGGATGATAAAATTACAAATCCTAAATTGAAGAAAATTTGGCGACTTGCCATTGATTTATCCAATAGATACAATGGAAAAGAGGGGCGTTACCTCAATGAGGCGATTGCGGCAGGGGGATTGGACTTCTCAGACTTGTCTGAAGTTTGTTGGATTTTAGGGTTACAAGACATAAAGGATTCAGAACATTTTTTTGATCTTTTTTCTAATTAAACACCCTTTAGCTATTAAGATATCGATTAAATATATATGCAATAACAGTTTTCATACTTATTGATTTTATAGTTCAAACTGTTGCCAACATTATGTAAGGCAAATAGGGCGATGATTCTGATATGAATGTTTTTGCTAACTTGTGGCATAGCTAAAGCTGCTGATTTGGCTCTTTATAGATAAACAAAATCGCAACTAATCTTATACAAACCCGTTAATCACGAGTAAGAATAGCGTAACAAAAGAATCTTCTATTCGTCATCTTTTGAACAAAACAGACATTAATGAAAAAAACAATGATGCTGGTCTTACTCCTGGCTATAAACACATCAATCAAAGCACAAAGTATTAATGATTCCATTACTATTGAGTTGAACAAATTAAGTAAGGAAAATAATCTTGTTGGTTTTGGTGTGGCTATTGTAAATAAAGATGGCATTATGTTCGCAAAAGGTTTTGGTTATGCCGATAAGGATACCAAATCTCCTTACACGATTCAAACGGTACAACCTATTGCTTCTATTTCTAAAACATTGCTTGCCGTTGCAGTAATGAAAGCTCAGGAAATGGAAAAATTACATTTGAATGATCATATAAATGACTATTTACCTTTTAAAATATACAATCCTAATTTTCCAAATGAAAACATCACCATACAACAACTGGTAAACCATACCTCAGGTATTCTTGATGGAGATTCTTATGACAGAACGTATATATTCAAAAATAAAATCCCTCCCTTTTATAATGATTTTACCGATAACGAGTTAAAGGCAGAAGTAAAAACATGGGTAGAATTGTTTAATGAAAATGAAATGATGCCGATAGCCGAATTTATTAAAAAGCAATATGTAGAGGGTCAAATTTGGTATAACCCAGCGCAAAATTTTTCTGCCAACCGCCCGGGAAGCACTTATAAGTACAGTAATATGGGAGCAAATATTGCCGCTTATATTATTGAAAGAGCAACAGGAGAAAATTATGCCGAGTTTATAAATAAACAGATCATAGAACCGCTTCAAATGGATAGTTCAGGTTGGGGCGGAAAAAATTACCAACCCAAGAATGCTTCAACTTTATACTGGTTTGGATATGCTATGCCACATGCTGATTTAATAACCTATCCTGATGGCAATTTGATGACAAACATAGTCGATTACAGTACCTTTTTAAGTACTATGATTCGTGGATATGAAGGTGAAGGCAATTTGTTAACCCCTGAGAGTTACAAAGAAATGATGAAAGACCCCATTTCATCTGATTTTAGAAAAGGTGTTTTTTGGACTGTAGATTCAGAAAAAATTGGTCATAGTGGCAGTGATTTGGGTGTGCTGACTCATGCTTATTTTTTAAGGGAAAATGGAATTGGAATTATTGTATTCGCAAATACATCTGATACAGAAAACGACACAACAGATATAAGAGACGTATACCGAACACTTCTAAAGTATGCTAAGAAATAAGAATTGTGGAAATAAAATTGGAAACTTTCAAAAGCCTATTAAACTCACTCAATAACTGTATAACGCAAATTGGGAGCATCTAAAACCAACGTTTTTCCTAAAAATAATTTATTCCCTGTCATGCCCCCTAGATCACCTCCTATATTAGAGGCCTTTATGATAAACGCCTGCAGTTTGTTGGGCCATTCCATATAGGTAACGTAAGTAAGAGGCACTGAAACTGAACCAAATTCAAACACTCCATTACTGGCAATATTATGAACTGTTACCCCTTTACCCCATGAATTTCCAACAAAGGTTTCCCTCTCAGCCCCGGGCTTGGCTAATTCCAAAAATGTACTTTCTTCCACAATCAACTCAAATGCACTCGAACCTGAATCATACCACAAACTTGCGGGTTCATTATTTAGTTTGGCCGACAAAAACACCTTTCTGCCATCGAAGGTAAACGGTAAGAAATCCGCCTTTTCTTCAATGTCTGCGGGAACCGATTCAGCAAGGGTAATTTTCTGATTTTTATAATCCATTACTAAAGGATGCTTCTCCATAAAGTCTGATCCTATAGATCCTATCTTAATAATTGAAGTGCTATCCGACCAATCAATTTTGTTTGAGCGACCTCTAAAAAAAATTTTGTTTGCCTCAAGATGAACAGTCCCCACCTTCATAGATACATCTGTTACCAGTAATTGGTTGTCGATCGTATCTAACTGGAAAATATCTCCATATTTTTCATTGATGGATTGCACTGTTTCATAAAACAGTACCGTGGAAGGAGCACCCGTATCAAATTGCATATGAAAGGTGCGGTCTACTCCGGGAATAGTCACAGGGACAAACATGAATGCATTTGGTTCTTCCTTACCATTGAATTTAGAGCTCCCCCAAACAAAATCAAAGGGTTCACCAAGGTTTGACAACGTGAGTTCATTAGGCCCGGCCCCCATGAATTTGTTTTTGAAATAAAAAAAGCCGCCTATTCCTCCTAAAAGGACAATGACCAATAATACTATAACAATTCGTTTCACTATCTTCATTCTAAACTGGTATTAATAAATAAAAGCCTAAATAAAGGATTTGATACGACAATAACAACTTATCCAGCAAAAACCTATAAATAGGATGTTGAAGTCTAAATATAGTAAAATTGACGATATGTTGAGGTTAGCTAAAGGAAATTGGAATCGTCAGGTTAAGATATATTGCTGTAATACAATTTTTTAAATGGGTGGAAAGAGTCCGGTCCAGACCGTAATAATAAGTATTAAGTTTTAAGGACTAAGGACTAAGGACTAAGGACTAAGAAAAGACGAATTTCACTTCTCACTTCTCACTTAGCCCCTTACTGAAGTTTTTTTTCAGTAGGTTATTCAGTCATATAACATATTTATCCCTTGAAAGGCAAAGCTTTGGGTACGCAAATTTCCTGAAGTATACCTTTTATAAAAAGTAGTGATAAACCTTATTATTGTTTTATTCCATTGAAGGTCACTGGTTGGCCATTCCATGAAAATGTGCAAACAAAAGTATGATGATTTAGATCGAAACTTCCATTAGAATGATTTTCATTTGATTGATGAGCATTATTTAAATGATTCATCCATGGAGTACCATTTGTTTGCATGCCATTCATATGATTCCCATTCATTGCCCCGTGTCCGGAGCCGTAAAGATTTTTATAATCTTCACCGGCCAGGCACACCATATAACCGCCATTATGTTCATAATATTCGAGCATAAACTCTGCATTGAATTCTGGTCCGATGCAATTAACTTCCAATAGGTTCCCTCTAACCCTAACTTCTGCTGTAAAAGAGCCTTGAGATTTTACATCTAATGATTTTGCCAGGTTTACACCGTCTATGACTCCCACATAGGTTCCTGAGAGCTTATCAAGTTCCATATCATTAGATTCACTGCAACCAATAAACACAAGTGTGAGAAAGAAAAGCCCTAGAATAAGATGTCTCATAATTTAATGATGTTTGATTAAGCAATCAAATGTAGGTAACAACAGGGCTTTAAACAATGATATAAGTCAACTGGTGAAAAACTAATTTTGAGCTAAAAATTTCTTCGAGGATGCTTGTTAAGACCGTTGCACACCAGATGCAAAAAGAGTTAACTGTATAATAATCAGAGGATTTATTTAGTTTTTAAATAATTAAAGATCTTCTTCTAAAATTTTCTTTGACTCTTCATATTCTTCTTTCGAGATTTGACCATTAGCAAATCGTTTTTTAAGGATTTCTAAAGAGTCATCTTTTTTTGACCTTCTCAAAGATGTTTGATAAAGAAACCAGAAAATTCCAATCAGCACAAATAACCCTGCAATCCACCATAAAAAATACATTCCCCAAAAATATCCGTCACCGTGATGCATAATTAAACTAATCTTTTACTGGTTAAATATTTTTTATAATTACTTATTATCTTCATCTTGGTTGATCATTCACATCCCATTCATACCTTTACCATTCATTGTTTTCATGATGGCTTGCATACATTCGTTGCTCATCATTCCCTCATCGTTCATCATTTGCATCATATTCCCCATCATTTTTTTGTTTGTCATCATGTTTCCCATCATATCGTGCATCATCATACTATCTTTCATCATCATATGCATACCACTCCCCTTCATCATGTTTCCCATCATCATCCTATTACCTTGCATCATTTGCATCGCATGTTCATTACTTTGCATTGATTCCATAAATGACATCATATAGTCATGGTCGCTCGCAATTGCCTCAAAAATTTCACTTCTCGTTTCGGAATTATCAAGCAGTTTACTTACGTCTGTTTTTTGGGTACAACTACTTAAATTTACAAACCCTAAAATCGAAATAATCATTATTAAAGTTTTCATAATACTCATTTATAAAGTTTCATTAATATTTGCTTGTGTCAATTTGCTAACTTTCTAAAATGGAAATTGATCGTCTTTAACATCAGGCAGAATATAAGCCCTTTAATTAATTTAAGCAATGATCTTTATCAGTGAGACCATAAAAAACCCGAATGATGATTCACTCGGGTAAAAAATTAATTGAAAACCAACAATAAGGGACAAGGAAATCCATATGTAACACCTAATAATAGGTTTCTTTTTTTTATAACTGGCGAACATTTAGAAAAAGAATGGAAAGTTAAATGGGTCAATATAGAATCTGAAATAAACAATAACTAATCCCAGCACCGTATAAAATTAATTGCTGTTTAAAGCCTGCTAATGAAAGTCCTTGGGGATTTTCTACCTGCCCGCCGGCAGGCAGGTTCAGTTTGTATTTGCTAAATTAGGTGCTTAATCCACGCATTGGATCTTATTCAACACCGTTGTACTTGATTTAAATGAGAGACAAAGCTAATAGATAAAGAATTATGGCAGAACCAAATAAAGACACAAAATTTCCACTTGATAATTACGACAGACTTTGTTTTTTGAAGAATGTTGTAAAAAATCCTAACATTATAGTTGGTGACTACACATACTATGACGACTTCGATAATGTTGAAAATTTTGAAAAAAATGTAAAATACCATTTTGATTTCATAGGTGACAAGTTAATAATTGGAAAGTTTTGTATGATTGCTTCAGACGTTAAATTTATAATGAACGGAGCGAATCATTTGACAAATGCGATTACCTCTTATCCATTTGCGATTTTCGGAAAAGGATGGGGAAAAGCAATGGACGGAAAATCTTATCCCCAAAAAGGAGACATAAATATTGGAAACGATGTTTGGATCGGATATAATGCAACAATTATGGCAGGAGTCACGATTGGAGATGGAGCAATAATTGCAACAAATTCCACTGTTGTTAAAGACGTTGAACCTTATTCAATTGTTGGAGGAAATCCTGCAATCGAAATAAAAAAGCGATTTTCAGAAGACAAAATTGCAAAACTGCTGGAACTCAAATGGTGGGACTGGAAAATAGAAAAAATCACAAAGAATGTGCATAGTTTAGCAGGTAATGATATTGCTAAAATAATTGAATAAAAAAGGAACATACAATACTTGGTATAGTTAATAAGGTTTTCATTAGTTTTCGGAGTGTATTAGCCTGCTCCAAAATATACTGTAACCCGATAGGGAAAAGCCCTTAATCCCGAACTAACCATACCACTAACCGTCGGCACAATGTAACAGAACAGTCCGTAATTCGTCATAGTTAAAACGAACCTAAAATTTAGCGCCAACATTGGTTACGCACAATTGCCCCATCATGAACATCAAAACCGGTAAAAATTTTAAATAACAATGAATCCGTTGTCGAGGGCTAACTCATACCCAAACCGTTGTGTGCGATTAAAACAAAACATTACATGAAAACATTATTGACACTCATTTTTACACTGCTTTTTTTTATTTCTTTTGGACAGGAGTTAACCACAATTAAAGTATCGGTACCAGATATAACCGACGAAGTTTATATTGTAGGTAATCAAGACGCTTTAGGTAACTGGGAACCTGATAAAATAAAAATGAGGAAGATTTCTGACCGGGAAAGAGAAATCGAACTTAAGCTTACTTTTCCTGCAGAATTTAAATTCACCAGAGGCAGTTGGGACAAGGAGGGTATAATGAAAAGCCTCTCAGATAATCCAAACCTCAGAATTCTGGATGAGAGGTCTGAGACCACCTTCACGGTAAAAACCTGGATGGATAATATAGAAAGTGACAAACTTGGGCTCGATTACGATATAAAATATATTGAGTCAAAACTTATGGGAGACAAACGAATGTTCTATGTATATCTTCCGGATAACTACACGCCCGAAAAGAAGTATCCCGTTATCTATATGACGGATGGTTCCACCGATAACTTTCAAGTAGCTAAGTCTTATATCAATGCGCTTTCTCGAAACAGTTTCAATGTTATTCCCGAGTCCATTTTGGTAGCGATAGTTCATAAAAACCGAAATAAAGAGCTCTATAACGTAAAGAGCGGGGCGTATTTCACCGATTATTTATTGCAAGAGCTCATCCCTTTTATTGATGCCAGTTATAGTACTTCCGGCTTCAATACGATGATAGGTCACTCGAACGGTGCTGAGTACAACCATATGTTGCTGTTACATAAAGACAATCCTTTCAGAGGGTTTATCAGCCTTTCAACTTCCTTTATCTCAAAGCCTGAATGCAAAGAAGAATTGACCGGGTTTTTTGAGCGCTATAAGGGCAAAAAAATATATAATTTCATAGCCAATGCGACCCTAGACTCTCCGGATAGAATTGAGGCGGGAAATACTTTTGAAAGTCTGTATCAGAGCACCCCTAACGCTCAAATAAAATTCTCAAAGCAAACCTATCAGGCTGACCATATAACAGTTGTACCTAACGCGCTGATCGATGGATTAAAACTTATCTTTTACGACTACAATAACATGGAAGCCTATCCTACGGTAGTTGATTATGGCGAAAACTATTTGGCGAACATCGAGCAGAATTATGGAATCAAGGGCCATATCAGCAGAGCTGACCTGGAAGGCTATTATATGGGCATTATAAATAATAAAAATAAAGAACAGTACGAATATGCCCTGGCTTTGTTTGAAGAACACAAGATGTGGAATAATGGAGGCTTCGACCCTGTTAACATTGCCAATGGCTACTTTCTCATGGGTATGTACCCAGAAACTATAGAAGCTTATAACCAGTCGTTCCAGGAGTTTGAAAGGGTAGAACCTAGGGTATTTTACGCCAATATTTTCAGGGCAGTCGAGTCATACCAAAATGAAGGTAAAATTGCCGAAGGGATCGCATTTCTCGAAAAAAGCAGGGAGACGCTTTCAAAAGAATACTATTTAGGCATCACCTACCATATCGCCAAACTTTCTCTTGACAACAAGGTGGAGGTTGAAAAAGGAAAAGAGGCATTGGAATACTGCAAAGCCAATTACGAAAAAAACAGGTATTTCACAGAGGATGATCTTATTGTTGTTGAAGAACATTAAAAAATGCACACAACATTGTCCATGAGCCATTAAAAAGGTTCATGGACCAAATGTTGGCATTAATTGGATAGATCAACAAACTCAAAATCATCTTTCCATTCACAAATGTCTCCTGTTCCTGCTTAAGATAGTCATGAAGTGCTGGCCTTATGTTCCGGTTCAGAATAAGCGATCATTATGAGTTTATCCACCGTGGGCAGGACAAGTTCTTAGATAGTTTCCCGATAACTATCATGAGAAAAACTTCAGGGAAATTTGAGGTTCTTTTGTTTTAGCATGTTACGAACAACTTATAAAAACTGTTACTTGGTTTCGCTGCTTTTATTTTTTATGAGTTCGTATTGAGCTCTTTTTCAATCAGCTGTAAAATTCTTACATTAAGATCTCTCACATCATTTAATTCATTGACAGCATCCAACATCCTTGCATAACGATTTGAAATATAATCTTCAAGCAAAGGATCCAAGACTAATCCCTTATAATCTGAATTAAATTTACTTTTACCTAACTCTCTTCTGTCAGTGCTTCTATAGTCTATATTTCGTATGTGCTTTGCAATTACATGGTCTCCTTCCAGTCGTGTATATAAGGCTCTTTCTTCATTTTCTTGGGCATCTGCCACCACATCTCCTCAGCTAAAAAGCATATTAGTTAAGGTTGCATTCTCAATAAGATTGATTTCACCTGAAGCTTTACCAGATTGCAATGCACCATTTTGTGGGCCGAAAGTCCAGTTCCAACTTGTATTTTGTAAAAGAAGCCTCATATGGTAACGGTCATTTAATATGGAATCATTACTATTGATTTTCATAAACTCAAAAGAGCTTTTAACGACCAAATTGTAATATTTTAGTACAAGGTCTAATTGGGTTAGGTTTTTAGTAAACTCAATTTCAAGTGCATTTAACAAATTAATAGATTTTATTTTATATTCACCTTGACTTTTAAACTTCACATTGTATTAGATTGGTATGTATAAAAAAGCACATTTTGAATCAGAATTGTCAGTTTTTAAAAGCAAATTAGAAGCGGAAGGGATCTGATGTCATTTTAAAAATAAATTTACAACTAAGATTATGAATTATTTGCCTTCCTTTGAGGTTGAACTTGAGGTCTTAGAATTCGATTTGGAAAGAGTTCGTGACATATGAAAGACTATTGAATAAACTATGGAATATCATTACGTATTGGCAAGGGTAATTCATGTCATTGCCGTTATTTTATGGATTGGCGGTGTGGCCATGGTCACTACAGTGATCATACCAGCTGTTAAGAGACTGAAATCAAAAGAAGATCAGATAAAGACTTTTGAACAGATAGAAGGGAGGTTTGCACTTCAAGCTAAAATCACAACTTTATTAACAGGAATTACCGGATTTTACATGCTCTATGCCATAGATGGCTGGGATAGGTATTTTGATTTTAAGTTTTGGTGGTTGCATGCCATGACCCTCGTGTGGATACTCTTTACACTAGTCTTATATGTCTTAGAACCTTTGGTATTGCATAAATTATTCAAGCAATACGCAGAAAATAACCCCAAGAAGACATTTTCTATTATGCATAAATTTCATTGGTTTCTATTAATCTTGAGTTTGATCACTACCGCAGGGGTAGTTGCTGGTAGTCACGGGTGGTTTTTTTATTAGTTGGTGATTGCTTATTTGTTAGAAGGGGATCATTTTTTTAAGTCATTCTTAATTTCATCAAACAAACTTTGATGAGTAGCCAGTAGCTTCCTTCGAATCCCCAACTTTTTGAAGGAACAAAAGTTAAATTGTTCAGAGCAAGGGTTGATCCGACGATGGCGGGTTGAAAGGCTCTCCTTTTAATTTTTTATAGAGAATCTAAGTTAATTTAACTATATTGGTGATTAACAACTAACTAATTATTAATTTCTTCAGGAAAATTTTCAAAAAATTTTTTGACTGATAACAAGTCCGGCAAGTATCATGTTTATAAGATTGACTAAGGCCAAAATGCTGATGAAAATTCGCCTCTAAAGTTACTTAATTCTGGTTTCGGGCTTGCCCAAGGAGAGGTAATTGAAGGGAATATGGGTTCTAAATTTAAAACAGATTATACCATTATTGGTGATCCTGTGAATTTTGCTGCCCGATTAGAAAAATTGACAAGGGAAGTTAAATACTCAGTGGTTTTTTCAGAGTCACTTAAAAAAAGTACCAAAGAACCATGGTCATTTATAAGCCTCGGTAAATATGACCTCAAAGGAAAGAAAAACACTCATGAAGTCTATTCAATTGACCATAATATTATCAAGGAATATAAAGAAAATATTTATTTTGATAAATGATAAAATTCTTAAGCAAGTTTTGCAAAGGCCTTATCGCCAAGAGTAAGTTAGTAAGGCTTGAGTGAAACTTTCGGATTAAAATATAATTATAGATTCTATAAAATAACACAATGAAAAAGATACTATTACTCTTTATAACAATTTTAAACCTTGGGTTTTTACTTGCCCAGAACCCGGCAAATGAAAGTTCATCCTACAATCCCAAGGATTTCTATGTATCAACATTTAGCCCAACTGCGGGAAACGTATATCGATCTGCAAAAGGTATCCCTGGTCCAATGTATTGGCAAAACAGTTCCGATTATCTCATACACGCTACTTTGAGTGAAAAAGACACCACGGTTACAGGCGATGTAACGATAACTTATACCAATAACAGCCCTGATCAACTGGAGTATTTATGGCTTCAACTGGATCAAAATATTTTTAAGCCAGATTCAAGAGCTGTTGCAGTTACCCGTTACCCGGGTGATTATGCCGGTGTTCTTGGAAAAACAAATGGTGGTTACCAAATAAAGAATGTAACTATTAACCAAGGAGAGAAATCATATTCAGTACAACCGATTATTTCAGATACCAGAATGCAGATTCGTTTAAACAAGGCAATGCAGCCCAAAGGTGATCAGGTTTCGATAAAAATGAATTTCAGTTTTGTAATTCCACGTGACGGGGCAGCTCGCTTTGGGAGACAGAACACTAAAGACGGGGTTATTTATCAAATAGCCCAATGGTATCCGCGCATGTGTGTATATGACGATGTAGTAGGCTGGAACACGCTGCCGTATGTAGGTCTTGGCGAATTTTATTGTGACTATGGAAATTATGATTATTACATTACTGCACCAGCAGAAATGATTGTGTATGGGTCTGGTGACTTGCAAAATCCAAAAGATGTGTTGACAGCAGAGGAGATAAAAAGACTGTCCGAAGCTTTAAAAAGTGACAAAACAATTGCTATTATTGCTGCTGATGAAGTAGGAAAACCAGCTATGCGCCCAACTTCCAAAGGTAACCTAGCCTGGCATTTTAAGATGAATAATACAAGAGATGTTGCCTTTGCCGCTGGAAAAGGATTGATATGGGATGCAGCAAGGATCAATTTACCCTCTGGCCGAAAGGCCCTTGCAATGTCTTGTTACCCGGTTGAAAGTGCAGGTGATACGGCATGGGCAAGATCTACAGAATATTTAAAAGCCAGTATAGAAATCTATTCAGAACATTTTTATGAATATCCCTGGAACAATGCAGTAAGTAGCGCGGGGATCACTGAAGGAATGGAATATCCCGGAATGATTTTCGATCATTATAAAGAGACAAATGCAAGTTTGTGGTTTCTGATATCTCATGAAATTGGACATAACTGGTACCCAATGATTGTGGGCTCAAATGAACGAAGATATATGTGGCAGGATGAAGGTTTAAATACCTATGCAAACTATATAGCCAATGATATTTTCAATAATGGGGAGTATGAAACCGATCCTTCTTATTTTGAAAAAGATTTTTTTGGATCCAGGGATTATACCCAGTTTATGCAGTACAAAGATCCATTAATGACTGTATCGGATGCCATGGATGAGGAGCAACATTATCAATTCTATGGCAAAACAGCTTACGGACTCAACTTACTTCGGACCGTTATAGTTGGTAAAGAGCGGTTTGATTATGCCTTCAGAAAATATACCGAAGCATGGGCATTTAAACATCCTACCCCGTACGACTTTTTTCATTGCATCAACAATGCAACAGGTGAAGATTTAAATTGGTTTTGGAAAGAATGGTTTTTTACTACTTGGAAACTTGATCAGGCTGTAACTGCCTTAAGCTATGTTGATAATGATCCATCCAATGGCGCATTGATTACCATAGAAAATAAAGGGAAAATGATTATGCCAGTAATTGTAAAAGTTATTGAAGCAAATGGAAAATCAGCAACCATAAAGCTTCCTGTTGAAATATGGCAGCGAGGTGGAAAGTGGGTGTATAAATACGCTTCTTCAACTAAAGTTGATCAGGTAATACTTGACCCCGAAAATGTTTTACCCGATGTAAACAGAGAAAATAATGAATGGAATAAAAACTAAGGCTTGCTAGAGGTTAAAATACTATATATAACTCTATAGAATTAAAACTTGTTTTGTCTGTAAGCTCAATGGATATAGTGACTAAGAAGCTTAACACTTAACTCCTCACTGTGGTTGGGTGATTTCCTCGCAGCCGCTCCGGAAACTGCCTTGCCGGCAGGCAGGCTTCCCAATCTTACTAAGCATATAATTTGAAAGCCACCTTATATTTTTTTAATGCCTAACCAAGAGACATAGATATATCTATGGATTTCACTTCTCACTTCTCACTTCCTACTTCTCACTTAACACCCTTACTGAGGTTTTTTTGTTCTTCCCTTTTTTTCATTGTGGGTACTTGTGTTATTGATCAACCAGATACTTTTTAAACCAGTTTACGATTGAAACCGTAGAGGTTACTTTATTGGGAGTTTTTCTCCATCCGTGACCTTCATCAGGGAAAAGGACATATTCAACGGGAATATTTCTTTGTTTTAGATTCTCTACCACTTGTTCGGCTTCAACTACCGGAACATTCGTGTCATTTGCCCCGTGTAAAACTATGGTTGGTGTTTTGACAATATCAACCTTGTTTATAGGCGAGAGGGCTATCAGCATGTCAGCTTCATTATCAGGATCTCCATATTCAACTTTGGATATTTCAGCCATCCACGGTTCTGTTTCTTCGAAAAAGGTGATGAAATTAACAACACCAAATAGATTGGCTGCACCTGCGAACATATCAGGATACTCTGTAATTCCGGCCATCACCATATAGCCACCATATGATCCTCCCATAATTCCAACTCTGTCTTTATCGGTAAAACCCGAATCAACAATGTAGTTGAAACACGCTTCGATGTCTTTTACTCCATTTGTGCGTAATGGGCCATTGTCTAAATTCACAAATTGTTTTCCAAAACCTGATGAACCTCTTACATTGGGTGAAAAGACAGCAATTCCCTGACTTAACAATGCCTGAAAAGTATAGCTGAAGTACGGTCTGGACTGACCCTCAGGGCCGCCGTGATAACTAATTACCGTGGGATAAGGCTTTTTGCCTGTTTTGGGTTCATATAACCAACCACTGAGTTCCAAACCATCAAATGATTTGAATTTGACCAACTTTGGCACAACCAATTCATCTAAGACAATACCTGGGTGCGGACTTTCGGTCAATTTCTTAAAACTTTCCTTTTCCATATCATATTGCCAAATATTGGCAGGCTCTCTTGAGCCGCTGCCTGTGAAGAGGAAATAACGGTCATCGAAAGAGAACTCAATGTCGCCAATAAGTTCCACCGGCATTTTCAAAGTCCTGGATTCCTTTTGTCTTTCCATATCAAAAACGGATACTTCATTTCTACCGGCAACATTCCAGATTAGCAAGGCGATTGATCCGGATTTGTTTATAACGAAGCTCTCCAATTCTGAATCTTCTCTTTCGCTTAAGATTTTAATATTTTCATCCTTTATTTTACTAAAGGCGATCTTATCTCGGTCCAAATTTGATCCCATGTAAATTTCTCCATTTGGCGCAAATTTACCGTAGAAACTTCCTGGCCCACTGTGCTCAGTTAATAAAGTCTCGTTTGAATTTTTGTCTATTAGATACAAATCATTGCTGCCTCTGCTGGCAAGTCTTGATACCAGGAACTGGTCATTCTTTTTACCTATATCCGCGATCCTTCCAATGCCCTGGTTCTTAAAATAATATTCAATCGATTTGGCAGGCACATTGTAGAGATAACTATCCATACCAGTAGGGTTTTTTTCATTGGAAGAGTACGATAAATAGTTCCCGTCATCACTCCAATCGCCAACCCAATTATTTGACTTTCCTCCACTTGTAATTTGCTCGAGTTCACTTCCGTCAGAATTGATCAGATAAATTTGACTATTCATGCCGCCACCCGGAGCAAGTTGAAAAGCGATTCGATCCCTTTGGGGCGACCAACTTGCATTGGAAACGGGATCATTAAAGTTTGTAAGTTGAACCGGCCAACCTCCTGAGCTTGGCATTTTCCACAACTGCGGAGTTCCGCTCATATTAGAAATAAAAACTATTTCACTAGCATCCGGCGAGAACGATGGGGAGTAACATGCACCCACTTTTGCCATCGCTTCAATTTTGGTAGCAAGTTCATCAGATGATTCCTGAGCCATTGCGTGAATCGAAACAATTAGAATTGCAGGAAGTAAGATTTTGGTAATTGATTTCATGATAAATTTCTAAGGAAGATTTAGTTGTTACTGCTTCAAGGTACAAAATTTCACATCATAAAGGGCTAAGTAGAGAAGAAGTGCATCTCAATATAATCGTAATGACCTGAAAAACAATTATTAATAGCCAAAGTATTGAGTCCCTTCTCACTTCTCACTTACGAAGTAAACACTGAGGTTTTTTTTGTTTCTGATGTACCCGGGATATCCCTGTTTGCTTCTATTCAGTTCAATAAAAATAATAAGAAGGAAAATTACAATATCTCCATATTTAATTCGTTTTAATCTTTGAAAAAGAATATGATAAACTCAGTAAACGAGTTTTTAATTTGCTATTAAAAGGGTCAACATTTTTATGGACATCAGTAGGCATGGATTAGTTTTATAACTGGCGCATGCCCTATCGGGCTACAAAAATCAATATTAATTCGTAATAAAATGCTATGAAAAAGAAAACTGTAAAAATCAAACCGGGTATATTTAAATACCTGTTAGTGCTGCCATTATTGGCGCTTTCATTTTGTCAAAGTGAATTTGAAGAACCTTTTGCCGGTTCAGATAATAGACTGACTATAGACGCAGAAGTACTTGCGCTAATGAAATCCGCAATCCAAAGTGATTCAGATCAAATCCTGACACAAAATAAAGGTGCGTTATCCAAAAGTACAGCCACCGAAGATGGTAGTCAGTGTACTTATTTTTTATATCCCATGACTTTTGAAGTTTACTCTGGAGATGACCCGATTCCGGAAATAAAGGAAATCAATTCAGATGAAGAATTAATTGCTTTTATAGAGACATTTACTTTTGAAAACTCAACAGTTGCTTCCACTCCTAATTATGAGATGTATATTTATTTTCCAATTACTTTGCTGGATACAGATGGTGTTGAAACAGCTCTGTACAGTTTAACGGAATTAGAGGGAACTTTGCAAATGGCAGTCGAAGCCTGTCAGAGTTTAAGTGACGGTTCAGGCGATGGCTCTGATGACGAATCAGATGATGACGAATCAGATGATGACTCTGATGATGACTCTGATGGCGACTCTGATGATGACTCCGATGATGACTCTGATGATGACTCTGATGGCGACTCTGATGATGACTCCGATGATGACTCCGATGATGACTCCGATGATGACTCCGATGATGACTCCGATGATGACAATGTTACAAGTGATAACCAAAATGACAATGGATTTAAATTTTGCGACAAGAATGGTAAAAAGGTTTACATCTGTCATAAAGGCAAAACTATTTGCGTAAGTGTAAATGCCATTTGGGGACATATGGAACATCATGAAGAAGATTTCATAGGGACCTGTGATGATTAAACAGATATCACTAACGATAAAGATAAAACGAAAACTGCCGAAAGGCAGTTTTTTTTATGGATTGCATTGTATTTGCCTCAAGTCATAACAGGCAAAAAAAAAGGTTTTTCAATTGCGTCAACAATGGATTTAACTAATCATGTAAGCCTCCCTATAAAAGTCCTCGCTGACTTTCTATTTGTGGTTTAATTGCTAAATTAGGTGTTTAAACCAACCAGCTAATCTTATGCCAACCCTAACATAGAATTAAGTAAAATGAAGAAAATCGAAAAATATGAGGAAGTTTCTAAGCTATGGCTCGAATATAAAAATGCATTGAAATTTTATCTTCTTAAAAAAGTAAAAAATGAAGATTTGGCAAATGAATTATCCCATGAGGTATTAATGAAGGTTTATAATTCATGTTGTTCAGGAAATGAAATAAGAAATCTTAGATCATGGATGTTTCAAATTGCCCATAATACCACTATTGATTATTTAAAGAAGGAAAATAAATTCAAATATGAGATTCCGGAAATTGTTGAGATCGATGACAACAACTCATATAAAGAAGCCGGGGAATTAGTGGAGCCTCTTATCAAGTTATTGCCTGATAAATATGCTTTACCTCTCCAACTTTCTGACATTGAACAATTAAAACAATCTGAAGTTTCAATAAGATTGAATCTTACTTTAACAGCTACTAAAAGTAGAATTCAGCGCGCAAGAAAACTATTAAAAGAGAAAATTATTGAATGCAGTAATTTGGAATTAGATAAAAAAGGAAACCTCATTTCCATTGAAATCAAATCAGGTTGCAAACCAATTCAAAAAAATAATTGATATATTTTGCGTCTTTTCACCTTATAAAGAGTCTTGGTTGTGATTATTAATTTAAAAATTCACAAAATGGAAACAAAAGGAACTTCAAAAAACGAAACTTTGAAAACCAATGGAAACTACACAACTTACTCGTCAAAAGGACCATCATGTCGACGCTTTTCCAGAAGTATTTTTGGCGCGAGTCGAAGGTATTGCTAAAAAGCTTCTATTTTATCAATAGTAACTCAGGGAGCTTAGAGATTACCTTATATTACATTAATTCTCTATGTTTACGATATGCGACGGCCTCGACTATAAGGAGAGGCTGATCGTCATATCGATTATTAGGCGCTGCGCCATTTCTATCAATGGAACATAACAAATTCAACCACTGAATGATGTTCCTTAGAAGATACCTGGAATTAACCGATAACGCACACGGCGCATATAATCCCGATATCCTGGCAATTCTTGTTGTAAAGTTTTATCTTCCAATATGGTCCTTATCACTGCAATGATCAGCGCCACGATCACCGGAATGATTGTCCAAACAGAGCCTAAAGCCAGCACAATTCCCGGTAGTGCCAGAATATTTCCGGCATAACCCGGATGTCTTACAACCCGATATGGACCGCTGTCACATACTACATGCCCCCGGTCCGTCTGAATACGCACCACGCTTGAGAAGAAACGGTTCTCTACCAAAGCCCAACCGGCAAAGGTGTATCCAAGCACAATCAAGATAAAGCCCAAGATCACCAGCCATGCAGGAAATACAATTGACCACCCAAAGTGGTGATCCAGTCCCGCTACAATCATTAATGGGAAAGACATACTCACTGCCATTAATGGAGACAGCACTTTATCCCATGATTTCACATCCTGAGCTTTGTTATATTTTCCTCGTTCTGCCAGCAACCCAGGATGCCTTTTTTCGGCCCACACACGCGAACCTATACCAGCTGTAACTATCAGCACTGAATAAAGCCAACCCTGCCACCAACCGAGATCCCATCCACTTATTAAGAGAACAAGTGGTATAAGGAGATGCGTTATTATTAAACCGACCCAATATTTGGGGCTTGCTGTTTTAAAATCATTTTGATCAACGTTCTTTGATACCATACCTGTTTCTCCTTTTAAAACTGTATTTCTTCCTAAGAAATTTTGGAAATAATATTGCGCTTTACATTTATTATAAGTAGAGGGTATAAATGGCTGATATACATTGTAGTGCTTTCGTTAGTTTAATTTTCCAAATAATTCACAATTGTTTTAGCCTTTTTAATATAACTTACCAAGTCATTCCTTATGGATATTCGATAGGCTCCCATCATTCCAACCTGTGTTTTTAAATACTTATTTTTCTTGATATTATTCCATTCTACATCATACTTCCATGAATAATTTAATTCTACTGAATTATCAGAAGCGTAAAAATCTTGATAGAGAAGAGGGTTATGAAATTTTGACATTTCATCACGATAATCATACCAGGCTGTTTTAAGGATCCGGTTATTAAAAAGTTGAATCCAATTATTACGAATATAATAGTCATCTAACAGTCTTTTTAACTCAACATCATTAAATAAGTGAATATTATTACCATTTATTAAGTCATTATAGGTTGAGGATATAATGGTGATATTTGGAACATATCCAACATAAAAGATGGAGTTAGTAAGTCTTAAAGTATCTATTTCGACTAAAGTATTGTTCAAAAAGTCAGCGAGATAAAATCCTTCGGATTCGGCTAATGTATTTATGGCATTAAGTTGCTCTAAATTGTCAATATCCTTATTTAAGTCAACAATTAAATTCTTTAAATACGATTCTTTTAAACTGTTGTTTTTTCTTTCCTGATTCCAATTATTAACCTGTAATGCTAATAAAATTCCAATCATCACGAGAAAAATTTCCCCAACCGCATATCTCATATACTTGATGGGCTTATTATCATCTGACATTTTTTTACGGATTTGTCTAAAAAAATTTATCATAGTTATTATTATATATGCCCGCGCTTCCTCTGGCCCATGCGATAAACCCTCTGCCAGACATTTTCTTTACCCTCTGCCCTCTGAAGAAGCAGATTATGGGTTTATTTGTTGGATGTTAAAGATAAGGATAATGATTTAACCCGCCTGCCGGCAGGCGGGTTCGATTTTATGCATTAGCTCCGCTGAATCCCTGCCTGCCGTCAGGCTGGTTCGATTTCACTCATTGAAGCATTGCCTCATTATAGTATTGAAATCTGAGATTTTTTGTTCCTTATTACTGCAGATTTACATGTTTATGCCAGGTTGTGAAGTCATCTTTTCCAAACATAATCTGTTGCAATTTTTGACGCCCCTTCGTGATAAAAATCAATGCCAGGACTGATGAAGATCATTTCCTTTGTTTTACTTAATCTCTACCTTCGATTTGACAAATGTACAATGGTGCATTAAATCCTTAATTTAAATCACCCGGTTATGACTGTTAAAAATAAATTTTTAATCAACCTGCCGAATTACTTGATAGTGTTTGTCTTGTTATGTGGAGGCTTACTTATAAGTAGCTGCAATGAACAGGCACGGGGATTTGCGTTACCTGAAGGCAACATTGAAAAAGGAAAAGCGACCTATAAGAGATTGGCATGTAATGAATGTCATAGTATTTCAAATATTGAATGGAAGGGCGGAAAAGATAGTCTGAAAGTACATCTTGGAGGTAAAGTATCAACTCAGAAATCCTATGGAGACCTGGTCACCTCAGTAATTAACCCTTCTCACAAAGTCGCACCGCGCTACAAAGTAAAAACCGCTACCGAAGGAGATCTTTCAAAGATGAAGAATTACAATGAAGTTATGACTGTTCAGGAACTTATTGATCTGGTTACTTTTCTTCAATCGGAATATCATGTCATTGTACCACCAACCAAATACTATCCTTATTATTGAGTAGTTTAGGAGCGCATAAAAAGCTAAGGAGAACCTATATTGAGAGATCATCCGGTCTTCTCTAAATTTCCGTGCTCCCATTTTGGGCGCCACCAAAACGCTGTTTAAAATAGCGATAAGAGTAATTGATCGCAGTTTAATTTTGTTATTCGCTATATAAGAAAAGAGGCCATTTTTTTATGGATTAAAGGAAGAAGGGGATTATACATTTGGTTGTTGATGCTTAAAGATAGGGAAATATAATTTTTATGGTGCAATATCGAGTACTGTTCAGTCTTGAATCTAGACGGACCTCCTTATGTTCTTTGCCTTCCATTTTCTGAGATTCAGATAGAAACTGATGAGAAATGCAGCCACGAATACGATAGCCGTATATATATCAACCGATTCTTCCCGGATATCGATATTTGTCAATTCAAGGATAAGAAAATGGATATAGGAAGAACTTGTATTTTGATAGCCAAGCATCTCTCTTATTTGCCAGTGCCAATCTGTGCAAACACAATAACCCCAGCCAAACCAAATACCAAGTATAAACCATGAAAAAGCAGTAAGGGACAGTGAAATAAAATTGGCAAAACGCCATCGGGGCACCAGCCACCCGAAAACATTGAAAAGAATAAGACTAGTATGGAATCCAATAAAGAAAAGATCAATAATTTTAAGAAATGGTTCAGGCATTGTATTCATGGCTTATCCTGTCGGTTACCTACAAGATAACAAATTTATTGGCAACTGCTTTCACTCCAAATGCCATATGGAAACTTCTTTATGCAGATAGTTTTTTTGTACTTTAGTCGAACCATAATCTAATAATAGTATAGAACAATGCATTTTGATCAAGCGGAAAAAATAGCAGTCGTCAAGGCGATTGCCGAAACCATAGACCTGGATGACCAATACAAAGTGGGAGAACTCATGTATTTAGATGAACTGATGACTACCCTGGAATTTGATGCCCGATACATGGAAAAGGCAAGGCAACTCAGTTCACAGAAGGCGTTGCAGGCACTTCAGGGCATGACAAAAGAAAAAAAGGAGGCCCTGATTATCATGATTGATAAAATGGCTGAGTCGGATGGTTCTGTTCACCAGAAAGAAAAAGAATTCTTAGTGAACCTGATCAATGTCTTGCGTTGAACCTTTAAAATGGATGCTTGAGAATAGTAGTGAGTGTAGAAAGTATATCCGGATGAAATATGCAATTGTTAGCCTTTCGTTTGTATCCTTTCTATATTTGATTGTAACCGTAACAGATTTTTCAGTACCTTTTCATAGATATTTAGTATAATCATTCGATCATTTTTAATTTTCCACAAATAGCTTAATATCTTTTTTTGTTCAGTTTCTGTTACATGTAAAGGAAGTTGAATTGATTCTATCTCACCATCTTTATTAAATATTAGATTGGGCGAAATCTGATTGTTAATCTCTTTGTAATAGTTATCGTAAAAGTTTCCTTCAGGATCTTGTTCCTCCAACTTCATAATAAATGGATAATCCTGTTCATATAATTTAATGATGTCATTTCGTAAAGAATCATCTTTAACTAATTCCAGGCCTCTGGATTTTAATGATTCATAACCTGATTTATTTTGGATTGAGATATAACCTTTGGTTAAATATTCATAATAATAATTAATCGAATCTGCATGAACTTGCTCGTGGGTGAAGACGTCATGGTAATATTCGCATGCTTTTAGACCTTCTCTATGTGCATTCATATTAGATCTTATATCAAGTAAATCTTCCCTTAACCCATTTAAAATTTCTATTAAAATTTTATTTTCAATAATATTCTCCTTTCTGTCCTCATTCCAATTGTTAATCTGCAAGGCTATCAATATCCCAATAACCACTAGTACTATTTCTCCAACAGCATATCTTGCATACTTCATAGGTTTATTTTCATCTGCCATTTTTTTACGGATTTGTCTAAAAAAATTTATCATAGTTGTTAATATCAATGCCCCCGCGCCATCTGGCCCATGCGATAAAAATGTCTACCAGACATTTTCTTGACGCTCTGTCCTCTAAAGAAGGGGATCATATTTTAAGCTGTTGCTAGATAATAAATATAGGAAAATTGATTGAACCAGCCTGCCGGCTCGTCAGGGATTTGAGATTGCAGATTTTTAAAAATAGCTGCTACCCGGTAAATTTATGGAAAGATTATGCAGAGAAAAGTGGGAGAGGAGAACATGTAGATATCAGACGGCAATAAAACCATTGAGCAAAAACACATAAGAGAGAACATTTTAAATAACTATTCTATCATGTCTGTCGTTCTCGAGACATATTGGGTTTCGTCGATCAAGGCCTTTATCCCTTTCTTGATTTTTTGGATCAAAAAGTCGCTGCCACCAATAAATGAAGGAGGAATATTATGGATGTAATTTAAAGTGTAATTAAATGCCAAAGTCTGCTCCTTATTCAATTGGAAATATCTCGATATCGATATTGACATTTTACTTGTATCCTGAAACATGACCTTTCCATATTGATAATTATGTTGTACCACGATGAGGTTGGGAGGCAGCGCTAAACCATCATATTTTTTGAAGTAGTTTTTTAGTTTTGGATATTGGTTTTCAAATTCTTCAGGTGAATAAAAATGTAAAGTATAGTCTATTTCCGGTGCACCAAAACCAACAGAAATATGATAGATACTATCAATTCTGTTGATTTTTGCAGCTGGCATGGTTCGTGAAATATAGCCCGGATCAGCCAATCGTTCTTCTGAAAAAAAATAAATTGGTTTATCTAAAACATAGGCTACTTTAGTCAACAAGACATCATACTGTTCTTTACCCTTATGTTCCCAATAATCATATAGGTCTAAGGGTTTTGCATGTTCAGGAAAGGAGAAAGAAGATGCTTTACCTAAAGGTTCCTCATTCGCAGTTCTTTTGAGCAAAGAATGATAGAAAAAAATACTTTCGCTTGTATAATCCTCTTTTGGAAAATCAAATTCAAGCGTTTCAATGTTTTTCCATTGTAACTCATGTCGCTGTTGGGCGACAGAAGTCAACGCAAGTAACAAAAACATGAACAACAATGAAGATTTAATCATAGCTTGAAAAATACATTATTGATTCTGCGCTATTCAGTCAGTAATTTCAATTTGTTTGCTGCTAAAGTAATATTTTTGGCATAAACATTCCAATAGAATATTGGATCAATTTAAATTTTAATCCTTTGTGCTCTTTTGAGTCGTCAAAAGTTGTATCGTACAGGTATCATTTTTGAGGAAAGAATGCAGAAAATGTACACCTGCAAAGCGACGTAACCATCTATAAATAATTAATTTAACTTCTCCCTTCTCCCTTCTCACCTTTCCCTTCCATCTCACGGATGTTGCGTTATATGAACAATTACCCAAAAACTTTTCGAATGAGATTTAGTGAATTGTATACGAGAATATTCAGGAAATATGTAATCTTTGCCCCGTTTATAATTATGAATTGAAAATTGACAGAATAAACCAGTCAATGCAAACCCAAATAGAATGAAATTAAACACTGTTCTTGGTCAGTTACGTATCCTTGCTATTCTGGAAGGAATCTCTTACCTCTTATTAATCCCAACTGTTATTCTTAAATATGGATTTGAGATAGGGCTACCAAATAAGATTGTAGGAAGCATTCACGGTCTATTGTTTATCTTGTATAGCGTTTGGGTGGTCTATTATGCCATAAAAAATAAGTGGAGTCTCATGAAAACACTTATTTGTCTGGCTGCATCGTTATTTCCCTTTGCTACATTCATAGTAGACCAAAGAATTCTTAAAGTGGAAGCTGAAGATGAATCATTTGCCAGTGTCGGGTATGACCGATAGCTTCAATCCTGAACAAGACGAAAATAGAATCACTAAAGTTATGTCTTATTTTGGAGTCGATTTTCCTCAATTGTTTCAATACGCCATTCACTTAACTCTTTTATCCGGTTCAGCACATTGGCTGTAACACGGTTGTGTACCCGTTCCCAGATAACACTCACAAATTTGCGCTTCTCCTGCCATTTTTGCTTGCCGAAAAAATTAAATCCAACTCCGAATACTAACTGCGATTTACTTGTCTCACCCAATTCTGGAATAGATGAACGAACATAGATAGCCAATATTCCGATAGGATAACCACCTGAACATTCGTATAATAAATATCGGGCATTGTCAAAATCAAAACTATCGGGAGCATCTTTTACCCGGATGGCAGTAAGCAGGAACAGCGGGATCATTGGTAGTCCAAAAAAACTTTTCATAAACTTGAAAGGATATCTTTTCCATCCGAATGGAAGAATACGAATATTCTCAAGATTATTACTAATTCGATCAACTTTTGCTATATGATTTGGCCAGCAGGAAGGACTGCCATTAAAATGCATTAATTCATTAAAAATATGGTTCACTGGCGCATCTATGCCAATTTTATTAATATTTAAAATGGAATACTGGTTGGTATCAATCCCAATTCGTTGAATTACACCCTGATTATAATCATATCTCTCTTCAGATGAATTAAATTTAATCAATGTAGGATACTTTGGTTTGTGTATAAAAAAATAAAGTATATCTGTAAGGATTCCCTTACTTTTTACAGGAGGTTTCTTAGGGTCTATGTGATTGAAACGATTCAAATAATATTCATTAATACATAAATTTACCTATAAATTAAACTTCAACCAAATGTGGCCCCCATTAAACTATCGGGTGCAAATTTCTTACAGGTAAAAAAACGTGACATTGCTTCGCATCCTAAAGCAGAACAATGGATGCTTGAGTTATGGCTAAGATGTTCAATTAAAACTACTTATTATGCTCGAATTGGAAGCGATAAAAAAATAAATCGTTAAATTGGTTAGAATTTATGCCAATGGAGAACGCTATTACAAACAAATTTAGACAGATTATCTTAGACCATCTGGATGATGACAAGTTTGATGTTAGCCATTTAGCCTCTGAAATGGGTTGGAGTAAATCTCATACATTCAGAAAAGTAAGATCGATTACAGGTGTTTCTGCAAATCAATTTATTAAGAAAACCCGCCTTCAGGAAGCTGCCAAATTACTTTCAGGTACCGATCTTAATGCTTCTGAAGTATCGTATAAAGTGGGTTTCAGCAGCCCATCCTATTTTAATAAATGTTTTAGTAAATACTATGGTATTACACCGGGGGATTATAAAATAAAAAAGACAGAAACCACCTCAATTAATGACGCCGATCTCATTAGCGCCAGTTCAAGAATTAGAAAATTTCAATATATTCTTTATGTGCTTGGAACGCTTTTGTTCATAGTTGGAATACTTTCAATTTTTACAGGTAAAAAAGAATCTCAAGAAATATCCATTGCTGTTTTATATTTTGATGATCACAGCCCTGAATCAGATATACAATGGTTCTGCAATGGACTTACCGAAGAAATTATTGAAAAACTAGCCGGCATTAATGATTTGTTGGTAACCTCCCGTACCTCAGTAAAACAATTTAGAAACTCTGATCTACCTATTGACGAAATAGCAAAAGCGCTTGGTGTAAATTATATTTTGGAGTCAAGTGTGTCCAAATCAAAAAATAGTGATTCTGTTCGAATTATTACACAATTAATTAATTTGAAAGACAAACATGTTTGGTCAAATACCTATGATGAAAGCATTGAAAACTCATTAAAATTACAAAATGATGTTTCTAAACGCATTGTGGAACAGCTTGATATTACCTTAAGTCCCGAAGAGAAAAAGAACATTGATAAATACCCAACTGATCATAAGGAAGCTTATAGTTTATTTCTTCAGGCGGACTATCAAAATAGTTTGTTTAATAAAATTGCCTTTAAAAAGGCAATCCCCTTGTATGAGCAAGCTATCGCATTAGATTCCAGTTTTATTGAAGCCTATATGGGTTTGTCTGAAATATGGCAGATCGGCGGATTGGTATGGGGCTTGTATGATGAGCAGGAAGCCTGGAATAATTCCAAACAATTATTACTTAAAGCAAGGACTATTGACAGCACAAACACTCAGTTAGAATATAATTTACACCTGGGATATTTTTATTATGATTGGGATTTTGAAGCGATGGAAGCTTACTATCAAAAGAGATTGACAAAATCCAGTTTTGATAATTTGACGGGTGTTATTCTGGACTATGGCATAAAAACAGGTCGTTATAATGAGGCATATCTTATCAATGAGAGGTATATAAAAAAATCACCGAAACTCAGCCATTTGTATACTTTTAAAGCAGAGGCCTTAATGTTCCTTGGTAAAAAGGATGCTGCACTTGAGGTATTAGAGAGAAAAAACCCCTTGTTTAGCGATGATTTTTATTATTTGAGATCATCGACAAAATTGTACTTCTACCTCAGAGAACATGAAAAGGCCAGAGACCAATTGAAAAAAATCAGAATGAATTTACCAAATGATAATCCATCAATTTTAATCTGGCTGGATGCGGTTTTTGCCAGAATTGATGGAGAAAATGAAATGGCTACCTTTTATTTAGATCAACTGATGCAACTTTATGACAAGCATAGTTCCGGAAGTCCGGCGTGGTTTATTGCTCTATACTATTGCTATTTCGAAGATTACGAAAAGACCTTTATATGGTTGCAAAAATCATTTGATCGTCATGAAGTGGAGATGACCTGGTTACGTGAAGAACCCCTTTTAATTCCTATACGAAATGATAAGAGATATATGGATCTTTACCATAAAATCGGGTTTTCAAAAATCGAATAGGCTTCAATTTCAACATAGACTCTTTAACCCATAAAGAGAAGTGTTTTCACCATAGATATGCGTACAATCTTGTTTGCTGGTTTCAGGCTTTGCCTAACCAGGATCAGTCATGAGTTCAATAAACAATTTTTATTTAGGTCAGGTTTGATGAAGAATTGAATTCCTTTGAATCAAAATGATTCAAAATTACTATCAATGATTCGGAATTACCATCATTTGATAAAGCATTACAATTAAAAAGTTTATTATTTATACCCTTACAGTTCAATTATAACTAGTTTTATTTCAGGTTGTTACAATGCTCCAATTTAAAAAGACCAGGATGTGAATTCGACAATATTTGTAACATGAATATAAACCAATTAAAAATATTTCTAATGAAAGCAAAACGAGTATTAGCAGTAATGATTACATCCCTATTCCTTTTATATGGGTGTTCGGATAATGAAGGCAGTGTTGAAGAATCAGGATTGGCCTCTAAGGCATCTGAATCCAAGAGTTCTGTAATTGACCAAACTTATCCCCAAGCACAAGCGGAAGTCTTAGAAACTTTTGGCGAGATTGGGCAAATTATAACGAACGGAGCCGGAGATGGATATGATAGCCCATATATGGACCAACTTATCTCTTTTCATGCCTATGGACCCAAGTTTACTGAATTCAATGATGGAAAACTTTACGATAGTGCAGGTAACGAAATTAATGAACGTACTTTATTTGGAGATATAGTAGACCCGGGAGGAGTTAAACAGTTTGCCGCTGTCCCCGGAACTTTGAAAGTTGCGGTATATTTCGGGAATGTTGCCAATTTAACCTTTATCTCAGATTTTATCCTGCAGATTGATGGTGTTGACTATACATTCAATAATCTGATTACTCTATTATTTATTAAAACAAAGGGTGAATGGAAAATGGTTCACGAACATCATTCTGCTGCTGATAATGAAGACAGTTTTGCAAAATCAGGATTGGCTTCTAAAGATTTTTTATCCAAGAGCGCATCCGGATACAAGAGTTCTGTAACTGACCAAACTTATCCCCAGGCACAAGCAGAAGTCTTAGCAACTTTTGGCGAGATTGGGCAAATTATAACGGACGGAGCCGGACAAGGATATGATAGCTCATATATGGACCAACTTATCTCTTTTCATGCCTATGGACCCAAGTTTACTGAATTCAATGATGGAAAACTTTTCGATAGTGCAGGTAACGAAGAGAATGAACGTAGTTTATTTGGTGAAACAGTGGACATCGGAGGAGTTAAACAATTTGCCGCTGTAGATGGAACTTTGAAAGTTGCGGTATATTTCGGGAATGCTGCCAATGTAACCTTTATCTCAGATTTTATACTGCAGATTGACGGAATTGAATATACGGTCAATAATCTGATAACACTATTATTTGTTAAAACAAAGGGTGAATGGAAAATGGTTCACGAACATCATTCTCCTGCGACATTATAGAACTTAACAATAAAGCGCAAAACCATTATGGTGGCAATCCGTGATGGTTTTGCATACTTCTTGTTTCGACACCTCTATTGATCTGAAAAGCGATCAATATTCCGATTACCACAATTACAGTTTCTCCAATGGCATATCGGTAATAATTGAAAAATTGATATTTTTTGGCTAATTTGAATCGTATTTTTCAAAATAACCGAAGCTTGTTTTTTAAGAGGGTTATTTGATAATCTTCTTTATCTGCGAGATCACAAATAGCTTAACCACCATTTGTCTCTGTTTGCCCTTTTGTAATTATCGTACCACCTGGAGACAGGATATAAGAATAAACAGATCCCGATCCAGAACAGATAGACGGCCCATAGTGGAAAACCGTAACCTTTTAATTGCGGTTCAAGAGTTACAAAATCTGTGAGGATCATGTCAGAAAACTTGTATCCTGTTAGCATAGCTGCGATCATTGCCACAAAGTGGATCACAAATAAATGTACAATATACCAAAACATCGGAACCCTTCCGATTGTAACGACAGGCTTTAGCCAGCTAAAATCTAACCTTTCAAAAAGGTATAAAAAAATCAGAGATGGCCCGATGGTGATCAAAAGGTATAGAAGTGATGGCGGATATTTTGTAACGTTGATAAAAGACAAGAAACTGAATACGGGTGAAGACTGTATTGTCCAGGGAGAGGGGTCTCCATATAAATTATCAAATCTCAGTGCCGTAAAAAGCAAAAGGCAGGAGATGCCTGAATAAAGCAATATCCGGAGTCTTTTCTTCCTGTTATATTCGGGTTGGTATAAGCTGCCAAAATAATAACCTACGATTATAAGACCCAGCCAGGGGATCACAGGATAAATGACTTTGATCTCTAAGTTTCCTAAAAGAATCTGGCTCCGGACATGTGACAGTTTCCATACCGAAGCGAGGAATTCGTTTCCTTCGGGATAAAATCCGTCAAGCGCATTGTGGCCGAAAATCATCAGCATTGCAACACTTAAAGAAAAAAACTTCGGCAACCTGATAAACAAGGCGAGTGAAATCATACCTGCTCCTATGGCCCAGATAACTCCTAACCATATTGGCGTAAGATTGGTGCTGAAGACCCAGGCGAATCTGATCACCGTGATTTCAAGAAAAATCAACCAGAGCCCTCGCTTTAGCAGCCAGACCGACAATTCTTTTTTACTCATCCGGCGGCCCACAAGGTATGCAGAAGTTCCTGCCAGCAGGACGAATACAGGCGCGCAGAAATGTGTTATAAAGCGGGTTAAAAACAATGCGGGGCTAGTTTGGGAAAGATCGGTCGGATCATAGAAAAAGGCATCGTAATGAAAATAATCCCTGACGTGATCCAGTGTCATGATGATCATCACCAGTCCTTTTAAAATATCAAGGCTAATGATTCGTTGGCTTGAAGTTTTATTCATTCAAAAATTCTTTAAACCAATCTTTGAAGACTTTATTTTTACTGGTAGGACCACCGGTTATATAATGAAACATCGTTTAGGTAGATATGGTTGTTGAGCAATAAATATAGGTAAATTGGCGATATAAAACGGCTGATCAACTAAAATAGGAGTCTCTATGTTTCTATATGATACAGTAATACAGTATTTTATAAGGGAGAGAAGCGCGCAGTATAAAGGATTAAGTACTAGAAAAAATATTATTCTCACTTCTCACTTCTCACTTCTCACTTCTCACTTCTCACATCTCACATCTCACTTCTCACATCTCACATCTCACTTCAGCCTCAATGAGGTATAGGAGTAAAGTTTTATTGTTATATATAAACTTATATCCCAAAAGCGGCAATAAACACTAGCAGAGCAAAGGAGGTGCAAAATTGATCTCCTAAAGGAAAATAGTGATCAATTGGTGGTTATTGTTTAAATTTAGCAACGAATGCTTATGCCATTAATTCTCATCAAAAAGACAGAAATATTTTATGATTCAGGTACAACGATTGAATATGGACAATTCACTGTTTCTGGAGATCAGTGGTTGGAAAGTGTTGATCGACCCTTGGCTGGAAGGAACTGAAGTTGACTTTTTTGGTTGGTTTAATACACAATGGCATCGAACGGCTCCTTTATCCTATGACCAAATACCAGCTTTTGACACTGTTTTGATCACTCAAAAATATCCGGATCATTTTCACGCTGAAACCCTAAAAAAATTAAAACCGGATCATATAATAGCTCCCACATCATTAAAGGGAAAAATAGAACATTTGCTTCCTGCCGCATCGTTGACCACATTGGATTCAATCGATAATCAAGTTATGGTCAATAATGTCGAGGTCACCTTTTTACCTACGCAAAGAAAAATCGACCCGATTTATGATGCGTTTATCTTAGACGATGGAAAAGAGAGCGTGTTCTTGGCTACCCATGGTTTCCAAACGGGTGACAAAGAGATCCAGCAAATAAAAAAAGCTTCGGACTGCCAGCTTTTAATAAATCCCTTTAACTATTACAAACTGCCTTTTTTCCTGGGAGGTGTGGTTTCTCCCGGTATGGATGGGGTAAAGCATTTATGTGAGGTGCTGGATCCAAAAAAGGTGATTGCAACACATGATGAAGACAAACATGCAAAAGGATTGGTTTCTAAATTGGCAAAGGTTATTCGCCCGTCATCCACAGAAGCACTTCAAAAAGTTCCCTGGCTCGGTGATCGTTATCTGGAATTAAATCATTATCAAAAAATTAAAATATCATGAATAAAAAAGTAAAAGCCTTAGCAGAAATCGCTCTTATCTACCTTATTGTAGGGTTTGCCGGATGGACAACTTTTTACTTTTTTAAAAACCAGGATGTAGTTTTGCGATTTCTTTATGCCGATCTGAGCATGACTATTGTAACCTACCTGTTTTCAGTTTTAAGGCGAAACAGCAGTGTGTATGATGCCTATTGGAGCGTTATCCCATTCTGTTTTATTCTGTTGTGGTACTTTTATTTTGGAGGAAGCGAATGGGGGATCTATCAATGGACCAGTGCGGTTGCAGTAAGTTTTTGGTCGTGGAGATTGACGTGGAGCTGGGCAAGAGGATGGCCGGGATGGGAGCATGAAGATTGGAGGTATGTAAATTTCAGGAAACAGTTTGGAAAGTTTTTCGAGCCCATTAATTTTTTAGCTATCCATCTATATCCGACCCTGATCGTATTTTTGGGTATGTGGGGA
This sequence comes from Lutimonas vermicola, assembly GCF_038433205.1. Lineage (NCBI taxonomy): Bacteria > Pseudomonadati > Bacteroidota > Flavobacteriia > Flavobacteriales > Flavobacteriaceae > Lutimonas > Lutimonas vermicola. Next base: position 838,668 of record NZ_JBCDNA010000002.1, on the reverse strand, counting down.
TTGTTTTGGGTATTTGATTTTGGTGAGATCCAGAGTCCTATGTTGTTTTATTTTGGAGCGTTTTTGTCATTTTTAGGCGCCATACTCGAACTTCTAGCCGATTCGGAACTGGATCGGTTTAGGAACAGGAATAACAAGAAAAAAGAAGATATATTACGGAATGGCATCTGGGCCTATTCCAGAAATCCAAATTATTTGGGAGAGATCTTGTTTTGGTTCGGGCTGTTAGGCATGGGACTGGCTTTTGGAGCGCCGGGTTATACTGCCATTGGTTCAATAGGAATGCTTTTGATGTTTCTTTTTGCCTCCATCCCCATGAAAGACAGGCAGATGGAAAAAAACAGACCTGAAGCCTTTGCAAAATACAGAAAAGAAGTTCCAAAATTATTTCCGCTTCCTATGGGGAAAAACAAGGTTAACAAAAAACAGGTATAACAAGGCAGATCTATTAATTAAAGCCTGGTTTGTATTTATGCAGATGAGGCCAACCTTTTAATTTGGTATATGTATTAAGTGACCGCAAACCTGTTTCATTGTTTACTTACAAAAATCACCTGTTCTGTTGTCAAGACATTTAAAAAAGATGAATTACTTTAGTAAACTGATTGTAAACCCTTAGAAAAATGACAACTGCTACACCTGATTCCAAGGAATTTTCTAAACGGCAAATACTGTTCATACGCTACTTTACCGCTATTTTGATTGATCTTACTGTTCTAAACCTTTTTAATGAATACTCAGACAATGTCCAGATAAATTCTTTTACTATTTCGCTCCTTGCTGCAGTTGTGCTGCAGCTTATGTTACAGATCACTTTTAAAATTGAGCATGGTGTTGGTTCACACTTTCTGAAAAAAGGCAGAAAGGGCCTGCGAATTGTCTCGGCCTGGGCATTGTTGTTCGGATCTAAATTTGCCATTCTTTGGGTCTTGGAAGTGTTATTTGGTGATAAAATAATGTTCCTTGGAGCCTTTCATGGAATTTTGACTTTTATCATTGTAATATTGGCCATGTTAGGAGCAGAAGGACTAATAAGATGGATTACATACTCTGCTTTAGGGATTTACCAACCCAGTTGATGATGAAGAAGGTCTTTTCGCTTTCTGTTTACTGATATCATTTGATATAATGAGTCTGTGGAATTCAATGCTTCATCCGCTTTTTCGAGATCAGTCAAAAGATCGACTTTAGTTTCTGTCAAATCTATTTTTAACTCCTCCAGCAGTTTGAATAAGGAACTCTGAATTTAGAACTGAACTCTCAACAGCTAATTTGATCAGAGAGGATCTTTTGCGTAAGTGTATTTTATTGCCTCCCGTTAAGCCTGCTATGCGGTCCAGACATAGGAATAGCATATATTTTTCCATTTGCCGTCTATATTTTTCATCAAATTGAATTGGCCCCCGTATGCCCTGATGGAATAATAGATTGCGTACTTTCCATCCCTGAATATCACCGGAAGTGAAATTATCAACCAATCATGACCTTTAAGATCCTTTAGGGTAGAATTTTTAAGTTCGCGTATCAGTTTGTTGATATTCTCGGTTTCCATGGAGGTAAACCTTTCAACGAGATAGTCTTTCTCTTCTCTGTCCATTTTCAAGGAATCCAAATTCTCAAGTGACGTACAGAGTTCAAAACTATTTAAATAGTACAAGTGCCTGGATAATGGCTGATTTATGTCAGAGATGATCGTTTTATAATAAACAGTAGGGACACTATCTGCCTGTATAATGTCACTGAGAACCTGAAGCTCTGATTCTTCAATCGATCGTGACTGGAATTCTCCGGACTTGTATAAAGAGAAAAACAGCAGCCCAGGAGCGATGATCAGAAATAAAAATTGCTTCATGAATTTATACAAGGATAATGTTTTAAAGGTATAAAAAATTCAATTTCTTTTACAATATGTTGTGGGTAAATTCTGTTTTTATTGGTTCTTAGAAGTTTTTGCTTGGATTCTGAACACCTATTTTAAATACAATTTTTTGACTTAAAATGTTGGTCTGGTAAAACCAAAATGATGATTCACCCGGATTTCTGTCCATGAGTCAGGATGTTGATTCAGATTAAACATTAGTCGCATTCAATGCATGGTTTATCACCGTATCCATTTTTGGCAGCCCATTCCAGGCACGCCTCCTTTGTTGAGAAACAAGGCAGGCCTAAATTCAAACTCTCTACTTTCCAGGGAGATTCTTCCGGACACTTATTGGCACAGATTTTAAATTCTTCATTATCAGAGCTACAGGTTCCTAATGTGACAGCCGAAATGAGAATCAGGATCAGGATAAATATATTTTTTCTCATAATGACAAGATTTTAAAGAACTGCAAGAAATAGCTATATTGACATCTTGAATTTACGCTTTTGCAGACAACAAATGAAATGATAAGCATCAAGCTAATGATTGATTGTGATCATTTTAAAATGAAAAATGTGATGATTTCAACCTCAATTTCTAATAAAAAAATTATTTTTAAGCCTCAATAGAGAGTCCTGAGCCATGAAAAAATATTTTTCACTTTTTGTTATAATAGTCATATCGGGATGTTTTCTCAAAAGGCAGACAGATTTGTGAGTTTAAATGAAACAAAATTTCACATCAAAAATATATGAAACATGTAGCATATACTTTATCAGGCTGCTAACATATAAAGTCATTAGTAAACAGGAGAAATTATGATAAAAAAGCGAATATTATTTACCGGGGGCTCAGGAAAAGCAGGAAAACACGTAATTCCCTACCTTCTTGACCAGGGACATAAAGTGATGAATGTAGATCTGCTGCCTTTTGATTATCCGGGGCTGGATAATCTGATAGCCGATATTACAGATTCCGGACAAATGTTTAATGCTATGAGTTCCTATACCGGCTTAGATGAATTGGAACCAGGGAACGGCGTGCCAAAATTTGATGCTGTAGTACATTTTGCAGCCGTGCCAAGGATCTTGATCAATCCGGATAATGAAACTTTTAGGGTGAATGCCATGGGTACCTACAATGTGATTGAAGCAGCGGTTAAACTGGGGATTAGAAAGATTATTATTGCTTCATCAGAAACTACCTATGGTATCTGTTTTTCAGATGGCAAAACTGATCCTAAAGTGTTGCCGCTGGAGGAGGATTATGAGGTTGACCCTATGGATAGCTACGGGCTATCGAAGGTTGTCAATGAAAAAACTGCAGAGAGCTTCCAGCGACGTTCGGGCTTTGATATTTATGCCCTTCGGATCGGAAATGTGATTGAACCTCATGAATACGCAGAACTGTTTCCATACTATTTTAAAAATCCTGAAGTGCGCCGCAGGAATGCCTTCTGCTATATAGATGCGCGTGACCTTGGCCAGATTGTGGATTTATGTTTAAAAAAAGACGGCCTTGGTTATCAGGTTTTTAACGCCGGAAACGATCAAAATGGAGCTGTTATTCCGAGCAAAGAATTAGCTGAAAAGTTTTTTCCTAATGTTCCGATTACAAGAGAATTAGGAGAGCATGAAGCATTGTTTTCTAATCGAAAAATCCGTGAAGTTCTGGGGTTCAGAGAACAGCATCCCTGGCAAAAATACTTGAAGTGGGACTAATTTCGAATCTGGGTTTTTTAATCGGTATCACTTGTAGTATTTAAAAATTCTTTACTCTTTTTACTGAGCAAATCGAGGAATTCTATTTCATGACCATAGTTTAAAAGGTCAAAATCAAACGTGTCGTCTTCAACATACCTGATAAATTCTTCTACACGATGCTCAGGAATATCAAAATTATCTATTAAAAAGGATGAGCCAAGATAATATTTAATAGTTTTTACCGGTACTTCAGGAACTCCTGCTGCTTTTTTATCTTTTACTTCAGACCTAAAAAGCGGTATCAATAATTGATCTACGATATTTACAACGTTTAAACCATTTACCATAGTTTTACCTTGGGTGTTCATGTCCAGGTTTTTAATCTGGCTTTGATTATCATCACCTAATTCAAAAGGGTCCGTATTTTTTATACCAAAATAAATAGCATTTTGCTTTGGACTAAATTTTTCTACGTTTTTCGCATCTGTTACAATGTTACCGGTAAGTATTTTGGAGGTGATGACAACTTCATCCAATATGTTCATTTGTTCAATTAAAAAAACACTTATTTTTTTTGATTCAAAAATGGCTTTATTAACCCTGACATCAATGTTTTGATATTCCAGGGCCTTGATTTCTAAAAGATCGTTCAAGGCTACTGCAATGATAAACTCACCATTTTTATCGGTGATGGTTCCTGTATTTGATGAAGCGTTGTAAATGGTTATTCCTTCAATATCACTGCCTTCGACAACAATTTTTCCGTTTATATTTTCACGTTTAATATCTTGAGAAAAAGCTAAAAAGCTTATACAAAATACAAATATTGGCAGCAGTTGTTTCATAGCTAAGATTTATGTTGTAAAAATAATTGGTTCCTGTTTAATTTCAACATGAATTACTCTAATCTTTTGTTAAAACAAAGGTTTTCTTCAATGACACCGTATTTGACTCAAGACAATAGGGGAGTAGGCAGTGGACGGGATGAGAACCCCACTTTTTCTTATGCAGCCTCTATGATATTAAGGCATATTATGACGATTTTCTTTGTCAAATCTTTCAAACAACATACCAAGGATTTCATTTGAAGTAGATTCAATGGCCTTATTTGAAATATTTATTTTTGTAAACCCTCCCCTTCTAAAGATTAAATTGGCATATTGAAGTTCTTTGCCAACAGATTTTGAATCGACGTAATTCATTTTTGGCAAGTTCCCAAAATTTTTCCAGCGTTTCTGTCGCTGGATAACTAAATGATTTAAGTTAATATTCAGCCCAAAAACCCTGTTCTTATCGATTTCGAATAACTCTTTTGGAGGATCGATACCCGTTATAAGCGGAACATTGGCTACCTTCCACCCAAACATTGACATATATACACTTAAGGGTGTTTTTCCACATCTCGAAACACCTGTAACGACAATATCTGCTTCACCCAGATTCTGTGCATTAAGTCCGTCATCGTGATTGAGGGTATATTCCATGGCTTCAATCCTCCTGTAATATTGGGCATTTATTTTATGATAAAGACCCGGAGTATTAACAGATTGCAATCCAAAATCATTTTCTATTATATCTGCAAGGCTTCCCATAAGATCTGCCTGTTTTACCTGTTGTTTTTCACATTGATCAATCAAGAACGTGCGTAAATCAGAATTTACCATGGTATGCGTAAGTATTCCATTGACATCTTTAACCTTTTTAACGACATCAATTACCTTTTCTTCTGTACGTACATCAGGGATTAATTCAACCTTTAATGCGTTTTCAGGATATTGAATAATTAAGGTTTGCACTATGGTATGCCCGGTTACGCCTTTACCTCCGGAAACAACATAAATTGCTATGGAATCGTTATCTGGTTTCTTCATCATATTGAACTTTACTTAACAGAAACTCTATTTTCTTTTACTATTCTCATTACAGGTTGTTGATTTGAAGTACAATCAATATGCCAACGACTACTGGAATGACGGGTACAGTAAAAATACAAAATCTAGGCGTTGAATCAATTAAGATTCCTGAATTCACGAGGTGTATATCCCACTTTGTTTTTAAAAAGCCGGGTAAAATGCTGTGGATATTTGAACCCCAGCTCATAGGCAATTTCACTTAATGATTTATCGGGGTCGAATATTTTTTCCTTGGCGATTTCGATAATCTTGGCCTGAATATGTTCATTGGCACTTCTTCCTGTCTCTTTTTTGACCAAATCACCAAAATAATTGGAAGACAGGTGCTGTTCATCAGCAAAATAACTTACCGAAGGAGTCCCCAGGTCTTTTGCTTTTCCTGTTCGAATATAGGAATTTAATGAAGTTTCAAACCTTTTGATAACACCGAGGTTTTCTTTTTCCCGGGTTATGAATTGACGATCGTAGAATCGCATACAATATTTCAAAAAGAGCTCAATATTCGCTACAACCAATTCTTTACTGTGTTTGTCAACCCCTTGTGACAGCTCGGAGCGTATCTTCTCAAAGGAGTCCAGCACCAATTGCCGCTCTCTTTGTGAAACATGGAGAGCTTCGGCGAATTGATAGGAAAAAAAGCTGTAATCATTCATTGTTTTTCCCAGGTTGGTACCCCAAAGCAAATCAGGATGAAATAACAGCGCATGGCCCGCCGGTTTAAAATTCTTGGGGATTTGCCCCACATTCACCAATTGCCCGGGCCCTAAAAAGACCAATGTACCATCCTGGTAATCATAGTTCTGACGGCCATATTTTAAAACACAGGCCTCTCCCTGCTTAAGAAAAATGCCATAAAAATGATACATGACAGTATCAGCATGGTCCTGCGACTCCCACGTTCCGTCCGACAGGTCGTGCACACTAACCAGGGGATGCAATGTTGACAAATTAAACTTGGAGCAGTAATCATCGACCTTTACCAAATCTTTTATGATGGACATCTTAAATTCTTTTCTCGAATTTAGTCAATGTTTTGAAATAAACCATATGGCGATCCAAAATCGGTAAAAATGGTAGGTTAATCCTTAAAAAGGGTAAGTATTTTGGTCTTAAATATCCATAAATTTGAGAAATGAAAATGTACAAACTATAAATTAGGAACAGCAGATCTGAATTAAGATATGTAGATGATAAACTTTTAAAAACTTAAAAATGAGAATATTATCAATTGCAATGTTTTTGCTTGCCATAAGCGCACAGTCTTTTGCGCAAAATGCAAGTATTGAAAAGGAAATCAAGGAGCTTTCAAAAGCAAAATGGCAATGGATGGCCGATAAGAATGTCGACAAGCTGGAGGCACTCTTCGATGATAGGTCGAAATTTGTGCACATGAGCGGTTCCTGGAGAAAGGAGAGGGAGCTGGAAATCATTGAAACAGGAAGCATCTGGTATAAAGACGCTGATGTTCATGATGTCGCCGTAGAAGTTTTTGGAGACGATACCGCTATAGTCTGGAATCGCATTACGCTAACAGCCCATGTTAGGGGTAATGATGTGACAAATGAATTTACGGTAACCGAATTCTATAAAAAGGAAGGGGAAGACTGGAAGTTACTGGATTTGACTTTTAGCAAAGTACGTGACACCCATGAAATTGAGCATTAGCAACATTTAAACCCAAATAATTATCATGAATATAAAATCCATAATTTTAGGAGTCCTTTTCTTATTTATGAGCGGACAGATAGCCTTGGCCCAATCGACAGGAACAGAAAGGGAAATCACCGAACTCTCCAAGAAAAAATGGGAATGGATGGCCGATAAAAATGCCGACAGCCTGGCCGAACTCTTCCATGATAAGGCCAAGTTTGTACATATGGGTGGCACCTGGGGAAAAGACCGGGAGGTTGACATCATCAGAAGCGGAGGCATCCATTACAAAAAAGCAGAGATCCATGAAGTCATGGTTGAAGTCATGGGTGAAACAGCCATTTTATGGAACAGGATTACACTTCTGGCGGTCGTTGGGGGCAATGAAGTAAGCAACCCCTTTATGGTCACGGAGGTATATGTAAAACAAAACGATACATGGAAATTGGGCGATTTGACATTCAGCAAACTCCTTACAAGGGATTAATGCCATGTTGATGATCAAATAAATTATGATGAAAACCTGAAAAATTCAAATGAATATTTATGAAAAAAAAGAACGCTCATTCAAAAATTAATAAGGAGATAAACAAGCAGGTTAATAGAAGAGATTTTATTTCAAAATCAACCCTTTTGGGAGCAGGTTTGGCGACTGCACCTTTAGCCTTTGCCGGCAGTAATAATTCTATGGGCCAAGAAATAGTAAATAAACCTGCTTATCTTCAAGGAAAGCGTATGTTGGGAACCCTCGAAGTCTCGCCTATAGGTTTGGGGTGTATGAGTATGAAGAGTGGCAGTTATAACCCTCCGCGTGACAAAAAGGACATGATTCCCGTGATAAGGGGAGCTGTTGACCTGGGAGTTACTTTTTTCGATACAGCAGAGGTATACGGACCCTTTACAGATGAGGAACTTGTTGGTGAGGCTCTGGCTCCAGTGCGCGACGAGGTTGTCATAGCCAGTAAATTTGGTTTCGATTTTACCAATGGCAAGAGGGCTGGACGTAACAGCCGCCCCGAACATATCCGAAAGGCTGTTGAAGGGATGTTGAAAAGATTAAGGACAGACCGGATTGATTTACTTTATCTGCATCGCCTGGACCCTAATGTGCCTGTTGAGGATGTTGCCGGAACCGTTAAAGAATTGATAAAAGAAGGAAAGGCACTTCATTTTGGTCTATCCGAAGTTTCCCCGCAAACGATTCGAAAGGCACATGCCGAACAGCCGGTCTCGGCGCTGCAAAGCGAATACTCCCTAATTCAGCGTGCCCTTGAAAACGAGGTAATCGATACCTGTGATGAGCTGGGTATTGGTTTTGTGCCATGGGGCCCCATGTGCAGAGGGTTTTTGGGCGACAAGTTTAATGAATACAGCCGTTTCTCTGATGACTCCCGATTTGCAGCTGTCCCGTATTTTATGCCTGAGGCCATTAAGGCACACATGGAAGTGTTGATTTTGGTCCGTGAATGGGCACGAAAGAAAAACGCGACGCCGGCACAAATTTCACTGGCCTGGCTTTTGGCCCAAAAGCCCCATATCGTGCCTATTCCAGGCACTACAAAATTGCATCATATAAAAGAGAACATGGGCGCTCTTAACATCCAATTTACAAACAATGAACTCAAGGAATTTAGGGAGGTTTTGGAAAAAATACGCCTGGTTGGAGTCAGAGGCCCTGAAACGGCATTGGTAGATCAGTAAGAAGGCAGTTGTAACTATAAATTGAAAAATTGAAAAATAATAAATCATTATCAGCACCATTAGAACGAATAACAGTATTGGATGCCTTAAGAGGATTTGCCTTATTTGGGGTTATAATTATGCATATGCTGCAACATTTCGGAATCAGGAATGGAGGGGCACAAGAAGCAGTACATAGGTTCCCGGTATTAGATGAAGCAGTACAATGGATTGGGAATAATATCATCATGGGACGGTTTATCAATATTTTTGCCTTCCTTTTCGGGTTAAGCTTTTTCATCCAAATGGATAGAGCTGCTAAAAAAGGCATTGATTTTCGCGGACGTTTTGTCTGGAGAATGATCATATTAATGGCGATGGGCTTGTTATGTCAATCTTTTTACAATCTGGAAATTATATCAGTTTATGCATTTTTTGGTCTTTTGCTGATCCCTTTATTTAAGGTTAAGAATTGGTTGTTGATCGCTATTTTTTCCTTTTTTTTACTAGGGGGCCCGCGTACGATCAATGTAATTCATCATAACTATACAACTGCAATAGAGCTGGCACATATTGAAGATCAAAAAAGTACTGAAGATCAGGTAAAGACAGAGCAGCAAAGAAACGATTTCCAAAGTCCACGTGAATTGCCTGAACATATTAAAAACCCAACCTTTTTAAACACTGCAAAGTTTAATTACAAAGAACGATTGCCAGCAAAGTTAAACTATCAATTTGGTCTAATTGGACGAGGATATATTACTTTCGCTTTATTTGTACTGGGACTGTTAATTGGCCGGATTCGCTTTTTTGAAAAGCTGGCCCGGCGGAAAAAGCAAAATAAAAAGCTCTTTATTGGATTTCTACTAGCGACTCTAATTGCTATTTTGATTAAAAACACACTGCCTTCAATTGATTTCGGTATGCTATTTAGGCCGGAAGGTCAAATATTGCCGTCTTCAATTTTGACAGCACTAGCCATGGCAGACCTTAGCATGGTGCTGAGCTCGGCAGCGCTGACATTAGGGTTTATATTACTTTATCAAAATGGAAAATACAAGAAATATCTTGAGGTTTTATCACCATATGGACGCACAGGATTAACTAATTACATCATGCAAGGTGCTCTCGGAAGCTTGATTTTTTCTCTTTGGGCATTTGGTTCCATATTCGGTGGCTGGGGAGCAGCAGCATTATTTTCCTTTGGAATTGTTATTTATATAATCCAGGGAATCATCAGTAAATACTGGTTGGAATACTATTTGTATGGGCCTTTGGAATGGCTTTGGCGTTCATTGACCTATTTAAAAATTCAACCCTACGTGAAAAAGAAACCCGGACAATAGAATTGTAAGACATGAATTAAATCCTAATTGGCTTTGACCTATCAATGACTTTAGTAAATAGGGTTTCCGTAGAAATCATTTTAAATAGTCAAAACTTTAAACGAATTTAATTTATCTGAGAATAACCCTTGTAAAAACGCAAATAGTCAGATGTGCTTTTTAGTCTTTTCTATCGAACGCCTAAAAACCGTTTAAAAACCGCTAAATTCCTGCCTCGCCGGCAGGAGAGTGGTATTCAATTTATACAATGCAATAATGCTAGAATGCGTGCAATCAAACCAGCCTGACGGCAGGCAGGGATTCTGCTATGCTAATGCGAGAATACTTCAAAAATCTCAAATCTGAAATCTGAAATCTGAAATCTGAAATCTCAAATCTGAAATCTGAAATCTGAAATCTCAAATCTGAAATCTCCAATCAATAACTTACTTCGACCCGCCACGCCGGCAGGAGTGGAATTCGACATTCCTTATTCGAAATTCGAAATTCAGCATTCCGGTGCTATGTAATCAGAGTTCTAAGTTAATTTCGTTATCTTACAAAAAACGAACCAAAAACAATTCAAAATGGGCAATGATGATTTTATTAGAAATTACGAACGTGAAACCTGGACAAGATGTTCAGGAAGTTATTTAAATACTTGGGGTAATTTAACAAATGAAATGCTTCCTGAACTCATAAAAGCTGCCCATATCAGATCAGGTGAAAAGGTATTGGACATTGGTTGTGGCCCCGGGAATTCCTCAAAAATATTAAGCGACACAGGAGCTGAAGTAACTGGGATTGACTTTTCTCAGAAAATGGTAGATGAAGCCTCCGCCAATTACTCAGATATTTCCTTTCATCAGGCCGATGCCGAAAACATACCAAAACCAGACAACTCATTTGATGTAGTCGTCGCCAATTATGTCGTTCACCACTTTGCCGATCCTGACAAAGTATTTTCAGAAATTACAAGGGTCCTAAAACCTGGAGGCAGGTTTGTATTTGCAGTTTGGGGTCCACGTGAAGAGCAAAGTTCTGTCGGAGCCTTTTTCCCGGCATTTAGCAGTCATCATGAATTGTCAGAATTACCGCATGGTCCGCTTTTTGGCATTACTGATAAAGAGACTTTTGAGCCTCTTTTTTCAGGGGCGAATCTCAAAAATTTTGAACTGACGCATCATAAGACTGTTTGGAATTGTTCATCCTTACAACCCCTTATTGATGGTTGGTGGGATTGGGGCAACCTTCATGCTTTCCCACAAGACAAACAAGATAGGATAAAGGCCGATTTTATTAACAATTGTGCGCCCTTTTCTACTGAAAAAGGCTATTCTTTTCCGCATTCCGCAATCCTCGGCAGTGCTGCTAAATAAGTTTGTTTTGGTTAGAGAAGCTTTTCATATTTACCGTGACTGTGAATGCCCTGGGTCCTTGCTCAAAGGGAATTTTATTTAATGCTACAATGCTATAATGCTACAATGAGAGAATGCTGGAATGCTGGAATGCGAGAATACTTCAAAAATCTAAAATCTAAAATCTTCAATCTGAAATCTCCAATCTGAAATCTGAAATCTTCCATCAATCTATTTATGTAGATTAAAGTTGATTTTTCAGTTTTCCGCTCCTCGGTTCAGTTATTGATCTGCAGGGCGATCAATATCCCTATCACCACAAGTATGATTTCACCAATAGCATATCTGGCATATTTTAAAGGTCGGTTGTCATCTGCCATTTTTTTACGGGTTTTTCTGAAGAAGGAGATCATTAGTTTGGGTATTAAGTTAAATAATCATTTGATTATTTAACGCATTTGACATTTTTCATCATCCCACAGGTCATTTATACCAATCAGTTCAATACCATTTCTTTCAATAGCAGCTTTCACTTTGGCGGATAAAACCATATGTAGATCGTTTTGGCCAGCTCTGGCATTTTTTATTCCAAAATAAGTATCAATCGCTCGTGATTCCTCGTTATCAACTGTTGGATGCAGGACTAGACGATACGTTCCGGGCTTAAGTTTATCAAGGGCAAGTATTAATTTATCGACGCTGGAAGAGACGTCACCATCATAATTCTCCCAGAAATCGATGGTTCCCATCCAACCTCTTTCAGGTATTGGAACACATAGCTCTTCTGCAAGTTTTATCATTACCTCCATGAGTTGTTCATTGCATGCAACACCCATATGACAATCCAGATAGTCAATTCTAATTCCAAGATCAAGAGCTCTTTGAATCTGTGCTCTAAATTCAATTTCTACTTCATTGATATCAGGAATAGCATCTGAAGTTAATAATCTGCGTCTTTCAAGTGATTTAATGGGCATTTCTGTATCAGAAGAATATAGATAGGGCGCCTCTTCTATATAATGCAGAGAAAGAGGAGCTCCCGGATAACTTAAAAAAAGATTACCATCCGGAGCAACAATGCTTTTAACCTCAGAGGCTGGAGCCAATGGCACCCAATTTAATTTATCCCACCCGCTTGACAAGGCTAAATGAAGCCCGATGTTCCATTCGGGGTTATCTCTTATCAGGAGTGCAGTTTCTGTAAACCATGGAGCCCCGGCCATAACACTTGCTGATGTCATTAAACCCTTGTCAAATGCTTGTTTAAGTGCCATATTTGACGCATGGGTAATCCCAATGTCATCACCACGGATAATGAGTCTTATTTTTTTAGGATTTGGATCTTTTTCAACTGACCATGCAGGCTGTTTTTGAGCATGCATCGAAACGATAAAAAATAATGATATATATAAATAACGAAGTTTATAAATCATTTTAAATAAGTATTATCGATTCATAAAATATACAAAATGCCTGTGCTACTGTTCCTTGTTGGTTGCTGTGGCATCCAAAATTTGCAGGATCAAAGTTTCTGCTTCCCTGAATTGATTAAGGGCAGTTTTTAAAACATAAAGCTTGTCGTCGACATAATTCTCGAATACATGGTCCTTGAGTAAATGGTCATTGTTCTTTATCAGGTTGCTCCTGTTGTAATTGAATGAGGGGTTGTTAATATCAATATTTCGAAGTGATCCATTAACTTTTATATAATTGATGAGCTGGGTATTGGAATCTTCAATCATTTTTTGTATTTCATCAAGTTCACTGAAAAACCGTGACCATTCATAAAGCAGTTTTTTGAGCTTGTCATTGCTTAGCCTAGTAAGGTTTCCTGAACTTTTAAGGTCATTTAAAATAAATTCACTTGGAACCCAGGTAGGACTGCCCAGGGCAAGGGAAAGTATATTATCAAATTCCTTGCCCTTGTATAGATTTTTTTCCATTTCCAGTTCTTCAAACACTTTTTCCAGATTTTTGATGGTTGTTTTCAAGATGGAGTCTTTGTATCTTAAATTTTGGAGATTTTCCTGAAATTCATCTTTTAGGTTATACAGTATTTTGCTCTCCTGAAGCTTTTCTTTTCTATCCTCATTCAAGTTGTTGATTTGCAAGGCAATCAAAATACCAATAACCACCAGTAAAATTTCGCCAAGGGCGTATCTGGCATATTTCATGGGCTTATTATCATCTGACATTTTTTTTCGGATTTTTCTAAAGAATGAAATCATGGGCCTGGTTGCTGAGGCCTAAAGATAGCAAAATTGATTCTTTGAGAGGCAAATAAGAAACAATCGTCTGCTTGATTTTAAGTTCTTAACTTTATAAGATCGAAACCGTTACTATAATCACCCGGAAATTACAAAAAACAGCAGAGTTTGTTTGTAGTATTATTCAGAAAAAGTGAGAGTACGTATCGATTACGATCTCAACCAATAATAATTTAATCCTATTATAATGAAAACATTTGCCATTTTAAGTATCCTTTTAACAGTTTTTACATTCTCTCCTTTGCAAGAAGCCGAAGCAGAAAAAAAGCAACTGGAAGGAAAAGGTCAGTCGAAAACGGAGATTTTCACATTTTTAAACAATGGGATCCCGACAAAGGGGAAAATATTTCTGCCGGCGTCATATAAGGCCAACAAAGAGCTGCCTGCGATCTATCTGATAGATTTCAGGGAACAGCATTTTAAGTTAGCTACCGACGAATTTGAAAAGGTAATTGAGGGTGTTCAAAAGATTAGGGATTTAGATGCGCTGGTGGTATCATTGGAGCATATTGCCGATATTGATGCAGAGCCCGAAACATATCAGGAACATTACCAGTTATTTAAAAACATGGCAGCATATGTGACCGCTAAATACACTAAAAATTCGTCCGGAACATTTATTGGAAAAGGAAGTGAAGCTGGTGTTGTGCTCATGTCTATGTTTCTTGAAACTCGTGAAAATTCTGTATTTGATAATTTCATCGCAACCGATCCTTCACCCCTCTATGCTTCTGCCATGATTAAAATGATCGAGAACAATGATTTTCCAAATAATAAATCGAATAAAAAACTCCATTTTTCCTTTTCAACAAGCAATGATCGTTCAAAGTGCAATACATTGATCAGCCGGATTAATGAGGCCAATTATCCCTGGCTTCAGTTCAGATTCAAGGAATACACCAATAGCAACTACGAAAACACCTATCCTGTTTCCTTCGCTGAAGGACTGGCATTCATTTTTAATACAGATTAAAATCTGCGAATCATGAACTTTTTATTTAAAAATATTGAATTTGAATCTCAAGGCCCACGTGATTATGGTAGTTGCTACAAATAATATATAAACTGAATGGATAAAACAATATTTGAAATTACAAAAATGGACTGTCCTTCGGAGGAAAACTTAATCCGTATGAAACTGGACGGAATTTCGGGTATTAAAAAACTGGATTTTGATATTCCCAACAGAAAATTGATTGTTTTCCATAAGGGGCAAACAGATCAAATTGAGAAATCAGTTAGAGAATTAAACTTGGGAGGAAAAAGAATCTCAACCGAAGAAACTGACCAAAAAGATTTTGCTGTAAATAATGACCAGAAAAAGCTGCTTTGGACAGTTCTCGGAATCAATTTTGCATTTTTCATTATCGAAATGACCACAGGCTTGATTTCAAAATCAATGGGCCTTGTTGCAGATAGCCTGGATATGCTTGCCGACAGTTTTGTTTATGGGATGAGCTTGTTTGCTGTGGGAGGAACCTTAACCCGAAAGAAAAGAATTGCAAAACTTGCAGGATATTTTCAAATCACATTGGCGATTATAGGGTTTATAGAGATTTTAAGGCGCTTCTTTGGGCATGAAAAGCTACCTGATTTTACGACGATGATCATCGTATCAATTTTTGCCCTTTTGGCAAACGGTGTATGTTTGTATTTGATGCAAAAATCTAAAAGCAAGGAAGAAGCACATATGAAAGCAAGTATGATTTTTACTTCAAATGATGTGATTATCAACTTAGGAGTCATAACGGCAGGGGTTTTGGTGAACTGGCTTGACTCTGGAAAACCCGATTTGATCATTGGGACTATCGTTTTTATTTTGGTAATCCAGGGGGCATTGAGAATTCTGAAATTAGGGAAATGAAAGGAACGCCTGTAAGGCACCTTCTTTATGGCCAATATAAAATGAATTAGTATTATCTTAGATGTCACGAACCATCCATTTTGGTTCATTAAACTTTTTTAATTAATTTATTTAGAAATCATGAAACATCTAACAGCACCTGTCCTGATTATGCTGCTCCTAATGATAAGTTGCACAAATAATCAGAAAGAAAACCTAACAAGCCCTGAAAAGAGCAGTTATTTAGATTATTCCGGCAGCGATGACCAGATTACAGGAGGCATTAAAATGATTCCGGTCGAAACAGCAATAGGCACTTTTAATGTCTATACAAAGCGCATGGGCAACAACCCTAAAATACGGGTACTGCTGCTTCATGGCGGCCCTGGCGGGACCCATGAGGAATTTGGCAATTTTGACGGCTTTCTGCCCAAAGAGGAAATCGAATACATTTACTACGATCAGCTCGATTCTTATTACAGCGATAAACCCAACGATTCGACGCTATGGACCACCGAACATTTTGTGGAAGAGGTGGAGCAGGTCCGTAAGGCCTTACAGCTCAACAAAGACAATTTTTACCTGCTCGGACAATCCTGGGGAGGGATTCTCGCTATGGAATACGCATTAAAATATCAGGAAAATCTAAAAGGGCTGATCGTTTCAAATATGGTGGCAAGCGCACCGTCCTATACCAAATATGCCAATGAGGTCCTGGGCCCTCAAATGGATCCCGATGTATTAAAAGAAATTATGGACATGGAGGCGAACCATGATTTTGACAATCCGAGATATAGCGAGCTCTTGATGAATCATTATTATACAGAACATATTTTGAGAATGCCTTTGGAAAAATGGCCTAAATCGGTAAACTTGCTTTTTGAGCATCTGAATCCAAACATTTATGTATATATGCAGGGTCATAGTGAATTCGGGATGACGGGCAATGCTACCCTGAAAGATTGGGATGTATCCGGCAGGCTCAGTGAAATTAAGGTCCCTACCTTAATGCTTGGGGCTAAATACGACACGATGGACCCAACATACATGGAGTGGATGGCTTCAGAGGTTCAAAACGGAAGAAGTGTCACTACAAACGGAAGCCATCTTTCTCAGTTTGACGACCCTGAAACATATTTCAGCGGATTGATCAAATTTATAAAAGATGTCGACGCCGGAGAGTTTAAATAGACGAAGCCGATTCTTTTAATAAAAGACATTAATAAATAAAAAAGGTTCCGGCATTTATCATGCTGAAACCTTTTTTTTTTTAGAAGAATTACTCCCCAACTTTCAGGGCCGTATCCTTCTGTTAAATCAATTTTATTTTGGAGATACGCGGTAAAGAGCATTTGCTCCGCCTCCCGTAACATAGATATCACCGGATGGGCCAACGGCCACTCCGTCAAACCACCAGGTTGGCAACCCTCCAGGAAGAGCGGGAGCGCTGAGTTCGAGATTTTCCGCAATAATGGTTACGTTTTCCCCTGCATCTTTGTTCAAATCTATCCGGGACAAACGAGATTCACCCGTTTCAACTACCACCAAACTGCCTTCTTTTTCAAAGGCCAACCCTTCCGGTGATTTGAGATTGTTTGCAACTGGAAAAGGTGGACTGCCATTAAAATTAACTTCCCATACAATGCCTGAGCCCCAGTCAGCTACCCATAAAGTTACGCCATCAGTTGCCAATCCGCCAGGCGCGAATACAGTTGCGTCATCTATAGGAAGTATAGGATCTTGATTACTTGCCCAGACCACGCCACCAAGCCCGAGATCTGAAACTGCGATTTCCCCATTGACCCTAACCGCATCAATTGGATACACCATGGGGTATTCCTCAGTGACTAACTCACTTTCAGGGTTCCATACTTGAACTAATTCGCTGAACCAGGAAGTGACGATAAGGTTTTCTCCATCTGTATCTGCCTGGACCGAGAAAGGCATGGTGAGTTTATCAGTTTCAGGTACTAAATAACCTTTATAAACTTCTTTCTCATTGCCTGTATGACCGTTAAAATTATACATTCTAAACAAGTCGCCCACAAATACGTCATCCTTATTGTTCGCTCCCTGCAAGACTGCCACACCCATTGGTCCTATCATACCACCCGTGCTGATGGTACGTGCCTGTCTGCTAGGCAGTATTTCCACAATCCAGCCAAAATCTGCATTGGAGACATAAAGGGTGCCATCCTTATCAAAAGCCAGGTTATCAAGCCCGGGCTGAAGCGTTGTAAACAATGTTTTTGTTTTATTTACAATATCTACCTTATAAACCTTACCGTTTTGATCCAGTACGGTAAGCAATCCGTCAGGCCCGAACTTTGCAGCTACGGCAAAGTCGAATCCACCTACCACTTCCTCTATTAAAGTACTAGGATCGGCTGGAGGGTCACCCCATTCACCAACATCAACGCTAATAATCTTGCCAAAAAGAAATGAAGGCCCATATAAGCGCCCGTCGGGGCCAAAGTCAAAGGCGTTGAAAAAGCCAAGTGGGAAGGGATTTGAACCGCTGGGTTCTATTATAGCTCGATATATGCTAAGATCTTCTGGATCAAGCTCATAGAGTCCCTCACCCTGAAAATCGAGCGCCACAAACAGCCGCGGGTTTTCGGGATCATTTTCATCTTCCAAAAAGGTAATTGGATTATTTCCTGCCTTGAACTCAGCATATTGCAATATTTCTCCCTTCAAATTCATTTCCCCCACATATCCGGTGACTATATCGGTAAAGAAAAATGACTTACCGTCAGGATGAAACACAAGGTCATCCGGACCTAATACACCTTCACCTACTCCAAACCGGTTGATGATCTTACCACTCTCCTTGTCCATCACAACAATTTCCTGGCCGTAAAAACTTGCAATATACAAATTGTCATCAGGGCCAAAGTAAATTCCGTTGGTTCCATGAATTTTAGCGCCTTTGGCTAATGTTTTCAATACAGCCTTTGAGTTTTTGGCCTGCACTCCCTCCTGGTTTGCTTCAAGCTCAGCCATTTCCTGGCTGCAGGATGCCGTAACCAAAAGCACCGCCAGAAAGGCGAGCTTAAGGACCGACCATACCGATCGTTTTTCAATTGTTTTCATAATAAAAAGGTTTTAGTTGTTCATCCTGATGAAGTTAAGTCTATTTCAAGAAAAATAATTGGAACTCAGGACGAAAGGAGGTAAATAGTGTCCGAAAATGCAGATAAACTTATCCAACGGATTTAACCTTAAATCCCTGAAATACAATACATACCCTGATGAGGGTATATTAAAACTTACTTAGATATTCAAAATTCCCTGTTCGACATTCGATATTCATTTTTGAATATGCCTCAATGCCTCAATGCCTCCATGTGAGAAATCGAACCTGCCTGCCGGCAGGCAGGGATTCAGCGAAGTTACTATGTCCATACTTCAAAATCTTTAAGACGGCATTAGATGCTCAATTTTGTTATCTTAGTCGACAACATGCAGTTAAAAATCGTTTTGTTTTCAAAAATAAGTACAACTAACAACCTTTTATATGAAATTTAAGATTCCACATGTCTTTATCTTTCTCTCTATCATTATTCTGTTTTGTGCTATGCTTACCTATATCGTACCTTCCGGATCTTTTGAACGCACAACCAGAAAGTACGGTAAAATTGAACAAAGTGTCGTCGTGCCGGGAAGCTATAAAGAACTGCCCAAGCATTTTTCCGTAAAAGGGTTTTTTATAAACGAAAAGGTAGCAGGAAAAGCTTCGCCGATTTCGCTAATAGGCTTATTAACGGCTATTCCAAAAGGTATGCAACAGTCAGCCGCTTTGATATTTTTTGTTTTTATAGCAGGTGCCATTTTTAATGTAATCATGCATACCGGAACCATCAACGCCGTGCTATTTTTCTTAATTCAAAAGTTCCGGCATGCTCCAACCACGCTTTTCTTTTTGATCTACCTGACCGTTTCCTTGGCAAGTTCCTTTATGGGCATAGCCTCTGAATTAATCCCCCTGATTCCTATTTTTATATTACTCACGAAAGAATTTGGTTATGATCGAATGTTTGGTTTTGCTTTGATCGCCTTACCTATGTTTATAGGTTGGACCGCGGCAATTACAAATCCGTTTAACGTAACCATTGCCCAGCAAATTGCAGAGTTGCCTTTGGGCAGTGGAATGGGATTGAGGATAGTCCTTTTCTTCGTGTTTTTGGTTATTGGTTTTGCTTACATGATGAGGTATGGAAAAAGGGTAAAACAAAATAAAATCAATTCCTTGATGCCAGACTATTCTGATGATATTGAAGGAATTGGCAGCATCGAAAAACAGAATTTCACTTTTAAGCATTTAATGATCTTAACAGTTCTGGTGGTCGGTTATGCCATGATTATGATATCGGTACAGACTATTGGCTGGGGCCTGATCGAAATGACCGGAGGTTTTATTGGCATAGGGATTTTGGTCATTCTGATCAGTGGCCTGTCGGGTGATGCTGCGATGAGGGCTTTTGTGAATGGTCTGGCGACAATGATCGTCCCGGCGCTTGTTGTTGGGGTTGCCCGCGGCATATCTGTCGTAATGCAGGAAGGCTATATCATTGATACTATTTTAGCCTCAGCTTCAAATAATTTAATCCAGCTTCCAAAATTTGTAGCCGGAGAAGGCATGCTTGTTTTCCAATCGACCTTAAACTTTTTTATTCCATCTGCCTCTGGCCAGGCACTGGTCTCCATGCCTTTGTTGACACCGCTGTCTGATCTTTTGGGAATTTCCCGACAAACGGGTGTACTGGCTTTTGTACTGGGAGATGGTATTTCAAATATCGTTATTCCTACCAACGGGGTGTTAATGGCCATGTTAGGATTGGCGGCAGTTCCTTTTGAAAAATGGTTTCGTTTTGTGTTGCCGCTATTTTTGATCCTGATGGTCATTGCCTTTCTGACTATTTTTTTGGCCATTTGGATGGGGTATTGAAACCCCGGGATTTTGATCATTTAAAATCAATCACAATTAATGCCCCGTCGTCTGTTCTGCTTTACCCAAAGGTTTGGCCTCTTCCAAAGAATTTCGAGCCACCAATCGAATATAGTTTCTCAGGCCATCCAATTGTTCATCCGTGATATCTGGGAATGCCGGCATACCCATACCTACCCTGGTACCGTCTTTTACAACACCGGTGAACGCTCCTTTGTCAAAAGGTATCGGAGAAGCCCTCAGGTCAGGGGCCATACCGGCACTAACGGCACCTCGTCCATGGCAGGCAGTACAGTTACCGAATTTTGATTCTCCAATCTCGGCCAAGGCCTCGTCGATCACAAAATCAGGATCGTCAATGGCTTTGGGTATATAGGGTGGCGCCAACTTAGGCATCGTTGCATTTCCATCTAATGAAAAGGTCAATAACCTTCTCATCTGAGCGCGGTAGGCCCAGCCAAGTTTTGCTGCTTTTTCTCCACCAAGACCGGCATATCCTCCGCCCCAGCCGACTAAAATTGAGATGTATTGCCGCCCATTTATTTTATATGTGATCGGAGGCGCTGCTATTCCTAAGCCGGCATCAAACTCCCATAAAATATCTCCCGATTTCGCATTATATGCCAGTAATTTACCATCCGGCCTTCCCTGGAATACCAGATTACCGGCCGTGGTCAAAGTTCCCGCGTTATGGATGTTCATTTGTGGAATGATCCAAGCGGCTTTTTGCTTTACAGGATCCCAGGCCATTAAAGAACCCGGATATTCCCGGGGGTCTTTTTCGGGGCTACTCATAGAAACGCCTATGCCACCTTGAAACTCTGTCGATTTCCAGGTATCGAGATCTATTCCTTTATCAGAGTATACCGCCCCTTGATGGATCACGGGAAGGTACACCAGGCCTGTTTGTGGATTATAAGACATGGCATGCCAGCTATGCGCACCCCAGGCATTAGGCGTAATCTGAGCAGGCGCTGTCTCATATCTCGCCCCTTCAATTTCCACAGGCCTTCCTGTTTGCATATCAATGTGCGAAGCCCAACTCGTTTCAACAAAGGGTTCTGCCGAAACCAGTTTCCCGGTTTCCCTGTTTATCACGTAAAAAAATCCATTTTTAGGCGCATGCATAAGCGCTTTAATCGTCTTGCCATCTATTTCTAAATCGGCCAAAACAATATCCATATTTGAGTTGTAGTCCCAACTTTCGCCGGGTGTAGTCTGGTAATGCCAAAGATATTCCCCTGTATCGGGCTTTAAGGCAACAATGGAGCACAGAAACAGATTGTCTCCCCCTTCAGGGCTTCTTATTTTCCTGTTCCAGGGTGAACCGTTGCCTGTCCCGATATACAGTACATCCAGTTCAGCATCATAGGTAAAGCCGTGCCAGGCATTGCCACCACCTCCATGTTTCCACCATTCGCCGGTCCAAGTTTTGGCGGCCATTTCCATCGCGTCATTTTCAAAGCCGTCAGCGGGGTTCCCGGGAACAATATAAAACTTCCATGCTTCTTCACCCGTGTTGGCATCATAAGCGGTTACCCAACCTCTGGTCGGCCCGTTTTCTGTGCCACCATTTCCTATGAGGACTTTGCCATTAAATGCCTTAGGCGCACCCGTAATGTATAATGACCGTTCCATATCGAAGGTTCTCACCATCCATAATTCCTTTCCTGTTTTAGCGTCAAGGGCAACCAGTCTCCCATCCCAGGTAGCAGCAAATATTTTTCCTTCGTAAAAAGATATTCCACGATTGTGTTTCCATCCAATTTTGCGTTTTCCTGCCACGGCTTTACCTACCTCAGGATCATATTCCCAAAGTAGCGTTCCGTTCACCGCATCAACGGCCCTTACTATATTCATCGTCCCGGTAAAGAAAAGCACCCCGTCAACCACTAAAGGTGTAGATACCAGGCCCACATCATTGGGCAAGTCCATAAACCAATCGACTTTTAGTGTCGAAACGTTGTCGATATTAATGTCGTCTGCAAGGCTGAACCTTCTTTCATTATGGGTTCTTCCGTATGCAAGCCAATCTGAAATTTGCTCTTCATTGGCGATTGCCTCGTCATCATAGATTTTCGGCTGATCTTTTTTGGTACAGGAGGAAATTAAAATCAGGCATAATAATAGTCCGTATACTTTTTGGATAGAATGGTTTTGCATGGCAGGAAGTTGGTTGGTTTAATTTTTGAAAGATACAAAAATATGCCTGATATCCTGAAATTCAGATAAAACGCAACGAAGCATTCGTAAGGGTAAAGCAAGGTTTTTTACATATCTGCGTTTTGTTCCGGAAGAATTTATATGCTCAGGATCAATTTTATCATTGACAGCGGTCAATGTTTAGAGGTACCTATTTTGCTATTTTTAATTCTGTAATTTAAAAGGACATCAAAATGAAAAAAATATTATATGCGACAGATTTTTCTAAGAATGCTGAAAAGGCTTTTGATTTTGCCTTAAACATTGCAGAAAAGCATCATGCTGATTTGATCATGCTGCACGTATTTGACACTCCTCCTGTCTGGGGGCATCCTTATATAACTGATCCTGCTGAAATGGCAATTGCGGCCATTAAAAGCTATGAAAGCAAATTACAGGAATTTTTTGAACAATTTGAGTCTGGAATGCAACCTGCTTTTATCGCGGTTGAAAACAACTCTACGGTTAAAGGTATTCTTTCGATGATTAAAGAACACAAGCCAGACCTTGTCGTTACAGGTACCAAAGGAAAAAGCAAATTAAAGGAAATCTTCGTGGGTAGCACGACCAAGGCACTGGTGAAAGAATCTCCTGCACCAGTTTTGGCAATCCCTGAAAATTCCAAGTACAAAGATTTCAATAAGGTGCTCTATGCTTCAGACTTTCAAGAGGTTGACCTTCTAGCCCTTGAGCAACTGATTGAACTTGTTAAGCCTTATAAACCCGAGATCAGGATCATACATGTTAGCACCGAGAGCGAATATAAAGGCCATGAAAAAATGGAATGGTTTAAGGATCTGGTTAAGGATAACATTTCATATAAAAACATTTCATTTGAATTATTGCTGTCTGACACTATTTTTGAAAGGGTCAATACGTACCAGAACCAATATGACTATGACATGATGGTCATGCTCGAAAAAGAACGCCACGGAATCGTCAAGAAATTGTTTAATGAAGATCTTGTCTGGAAAATGGAGTTCCATACCAGGATTCCTTTATTGAGTTATAACGAGCATTATATACACGCTAAAGATGACCAGGATATTAAAAAAAGTGATAAAGTTGACCACTGATATTTATGGTTTTCAGGGCTAAGTCAGGACAAAACCAGATGACTTCGGCATACGTTTTACTCGCCCTAATAGGCAGTACCAAACTATGCCGTTTTTTGTTTTTAAACCCGACAGACAGCAAGGGTTGCTTAGGTTAAAAGCCTTTAAATGAATCCTTAGAAAAGGAATTTCCCTTACCCCTGATCCTAAGGGAAACCGCAAAGGCCGTCCTCTTTGCCTTAACAAGGCCGGATTATGATTACATGATGAATGTCAGGCATCATTTTGAAAAAATTCAGGATATTAGTGCCCGGTTTAAACTTTTAATAAAGGTGTCAATACAGTCATAAATTTAGATACTCTTTACAACAAAAATCAAAGTCGAAAACCACAATTAGAATAGAAACAACAGCTGAGCAGATAGAATGCTCAGACCCAAACCCTTATGTGCAAACCAAAAAAAAAGAGGTATATGAAACGAATTTTAGCAGCAACAGTCATTCTATGTCATGTTTTAATTTTCTCCGGATATTCACAATCGAAAACCAAAATTGAATTAAAAGACAATTGGTACTACCTTGACGGACAAAAGTTTTTTATCAAAGCCATCGGTTATGAAATAGGAGCACGCCCGGGACAACATCCTTATGAAGATGAAAAGAAAGACGAACTTGAATTGATGAAATTTGACCTGGAAAACATTAAAAAAGGGGGTTATAATACGATAAGGACCTGGAGCCAATATTCTGAAGCTCAGTTGAAACTTGTTCAGGAATCGGGTTTAAAACTTATTATGGGAATAGATATCAAACCTGATAAGGATTATGGCGATCCTGAATTTATCAAGGAGAGCGAGGTAGAATTAAAAAGAGTTTTGGATTATGCCAAAAATTATGATTGCATTATTACGTATTTGGTGATCAATGAACCTCAAACAGATCACATCTACAGTGTTACGGGCAAGGCGTTTGTAGACCTGATGAAAACCCTGACAGACATCATTCACAAAAATCATCCCGGTATTCCGGTAACGCTTTCGGCCAATGCCATGATTAGCGATTATATGGATGAAAGTATATTTGATGTGTATGCGTATAACTGTTATGACCATGGGGAGGGTCAAACAGCCACAATGGGCTTTAAAGATTATATCAAAGGCTTGAATGAATTGAATGGCTTGGACAAACCTTTTATAACAACCGAATTTGGGTATTCCGTTTCACCCAGAGGTGGCAATGGCCGTTATGGATCGAACACCCTGAAGCAACAAAGCGATGGGCTCATCTCAAATTATCGTGACCTGATTGATGCCGGTGCTGTGGGTATGTGCCCGTTTTATTATGCAGATGGCTGGTGGAAAGGTGGTGATAAAAGTGATCATAGTTTGGAACAACCTGAAGAATGGTTCGGTTTCTGGGGCTATAGTGATTTAAGCGACAAATTTGGATCACCCCGACCGGTTTGGTTTACAATGCGGGATTATATGAAAGGATTGATTATTAGCCCAAAAAACAAATCAATACATACCAATACAAGCCTTCCATTAGAGCTTTATATCGACAAGGACGTAAAAAGGGTTATTGTAAAATACAGGGATAAGGTTATCTATGCTAAAAATATATCAAAGGAAGGTTATTTTGCCGATACGCTCACCATAGACCCGGTTGGAATAGAAGATATGGAACTTGCTTTCGAATTTTATGATAAAGACAATCAAGTCATAAAAAATGAATCCATCAATATCCTGGCCTCAAAAACAGCATTCGAATTACCCAGGTTAACCATAGAAGTGACACCCGAAAAAGATTTGAACGAAAGTAAAATAGCGAGCATCAAAACCAAAATAGAAACCAGTGAAAATTTCAAATTGGTTGGTGATCTGAAGGTAAGCTATAATACACATCTGGGATGGGACATAGGGCCACAGGCATCAGTTATGATCAACGACCAATTGGATAAAAAGACAATTACTTCTGAAAATTTCTTTAACATCCCTGAAAATTGCTGGATCGTAAATGCCTCTGCAGGGATTTCAGTTCAGTATGGTAAGTTTATCTTTAAAATTCACGACCAAAAAATAATTTACAGAGGTGATTGGGCCAGGGAGGTAGGCAGGAAATAAGCCTTGAAATGCAACAATGCTTCAATGCAATAATGCTACAATGCTACAATGAATGAAATCGAACCAGCCTGCCGGCAGGCAGGGATTCAGCGAAGCTCATGCATGAATTAAGTTTTTTAGTTCTTTTTTCTTGAAAGAGAACATCGTGAAATAATATTATGTATTCATTTTTACTCATCCCTTTTTTATTGTTTTAGTATTCGTGATGTGCTTCGCAGTTGCTGCGCATCATTCACTCCGCAACTACATGCATGTTCTTCCTTTCAGGTCGAACGCACTTCAGTTGCTTCGTTTATTATTGCTGGCGTGCAGTGCCCCGATTTAACCAATAATTTCGTAGGGTAGTTCACTTCTTAAATCTCCAATCTCAAATCTCCAATCTTAAATCTCAAATCAAGAGCCTAATCGACATTCAAAGTTCCTTGTTCGAAATTCGATATTCAATGCTGTAATGCTGTAATGCTACAATGCTACAATGCTACAATGCTTGAATGCATGAATGCTTGAATATTTTTAAAAACCATAATCCTTAACTTGCTTTTCAAATTATACATCTGTAAAAGCTTCGATCCAATCAACAATTTCGTTGGGGAGTTCACTTCTTAAATCTCAAATCTCAAATCTCAAATCTCCAATCTTAAATCCCTGCCTGCCGGCAGGCAGGTCAAATCAATAACTTACTTCCACATTCGACATTCAAAGTTCCTTGTTCGAAATTCGATATTCAATGCTGTAATGCTACAATGCTACAATGCTTGAATGTATGAATATTTTTAAAAACCATAATCCTTAACTTGCTTTTCAAATTATACATCTGTAAAAGAATCGATCCAATTAATGATTTCCCAAAAGTTCTTCTATTAAATCGTTATTTTTGTGCTGCGAGAACAAATGCTAACAAAAAAAATATATATGCCTACAAATACAAGCACAAAAGGATTTGATAAGATATTAGAAGATAAAAAAGATATACTATCCTGCTTCAAAGAAATGCTGTCGGGTATTGAAGAAAACAGTCTTAGTACATTCATTGAATCACTAAATGTAAACGATAAAGGAGATGCCGTATCAGACGAAAAAATAATACAGGCGTTTGGTATTTATTTTCAGCTGATGAACCTCATTGAAGAAAATGCCGCCATACAGTTTAACAGGCAGTTAGAAAAAAATGATGGGATATCTGCCATTCGCGGTTCCTGGGGAGAAACATTTAAAGGTTGGAAGGAGCAGGGCATTGATCAGGATAAAATGATCAGTATTATATCGTCTATTCAGGTTTCTCCGGTACTTACAGCACACCCTACTGAAGCAAAGCGGGTTACCATATTGGAGATACACAGGGAATTGTATTTGTTAATCGTACAAAACGAAAATTCTACCTATTCTCAAACAGAGAAAAATGCGATTAGGGATAAAATAATAAGCTTATTGGAAAGATGGTGGAGAACTGGTGAAATTTATCTGGAAAAACCGGATTTAAGAGATGAACGAGCCAATGTAGTACATTATTTAAGCAAAAAATTCCCTCTGATTTTGGAAGCCAGTGACTTGAAAATAAGATACTCCTGGCTCGAAATGGGTTTCGATCCCGGTAAATTGAAACATATAGAACACTTTCCAAAATATAGTTTTGGAAGTTGGGTCGGGGGAGATCGTGATGGCCACCCTTTTGTTACACCTCAAATCACAAAAGATACGCTTCTGATTCATCGCAAAGAGGCTTTACAGATCATTTATAATCATGTTTTAGAATTAGCGGCTAAACTGTCGCTATCTTCAAAACTCAACCCCACGCCAAACATATTGATACGTACTATTAATGAGTATGCTCAATTATTGGGAGATAAGGGGGAAAAGGCTGTAAATAGGAATCCTTATGAGCCCTGGAGACAGTTTGTGAACCTGATACAACTCAAGCTCGAAAACACTATTTTGGGAAGCTATAGTGATTCCAAGCTTTTCTACAGAAGCAGTAGCGAACTGCAACAAGATTTAAAATTGATCAGGGAGCTGTTGATCGAAATTAAAGCTGAGAAAATTGCAGAAGATTTATTGTTTCCTTTAGAGCGAATCGTCCAGAGTTTTGGATTTCATTTGGCAAAGCTGGACATACGTCAGAATAGCGAGTACTATGAAAAAGCGATCAGTCAGATTTTGCAAAAATCGACATTGACAGATACCGACTTTCAAAATTGGGATGAAGAGAAGCGTCTTGCATTTTTGAATAAAGAAATAGCCTCACCGGAGCTCTTAACAAATATAACCATATCATATGGACTGGAAGCTGACAACGTGTTGGATTATTTTAGGGTGTTAAGAGATCACAACATTCTTTATGGCTCTGAGGGAATCGGATCATTGATCGTAAGTATGACAAGAAGTGTGAGTGATTTACTCATGGTGTACCTTTTTATGAAGGAAACCCAACTTTTAGGAACCGATTTAATTGTAGCGCCTCTCTTTGAAACCATAGAAGATTTAGATAATGGGGCACAAATTTTAGATGAATTCCTGGATCATCCCCTAACAAGAAAACGACAAAGATTGCTGCAAGACGCCCAAGAAGTGATGGTGGGTTATAGTGACAGTAACAAAGACGGTGGCGTATTGGCCAGCAAGTGGAACCTGTATAAAGCCGAAAAAGCGCTTTCAGAAGTAGGAAGAAAACACAATATCAACGTATTTTTCTTTCATGGCAGAGGGGGGACCATTAGCCGCGGAGGTGGGAAATACCATCGCTTTATCGAAAGTAAACCACCCGGTTCGATCAACGGTAAAATAAAGCTAACAATACAAGGCGAGTCTATATCTCAGCAATTTGGTAACCTCTTGACAGGCACATATAACTTAGAAATGTTAGCCTCCGGAGTAGCGCAACATACCTTGCCTTCTGCTCAAAGTAATGAAAGTGACTATCCCGCCGAAACATTGGAATGGTTGTCGGAAAAATCAATGCAACACTATAAAAGCGTGATTACCGATATAGATTTTATGCAATTTTTTAGCCAGGCAACACCAATTGATATTCTGGAGCAAAGTAAAATTGGTTCACGACCTGCGCGAAGAACAGGAAAACGGACGCTAAAAGATTTAAGAGCGATCCCCTGGGTTTTTAGCTGGAACCTGTCGAGGTTTATGCTAACCGGATGGTATGGAGTAGGAACAGCCCTAAAGGAATTAAAGGAGCAGGATAATGATGGTTACGAAGCATTAAAAAAATCAATTTCTTCCTGGCCTTTTTTAAGGTATTTATTGATACAAATAGAAACAAATCTTTTATTGGCCAACCCGGAAATCATGAAAATGTATGCGGAATTGGTTACGGATGAAAAAGTAAGAAACAAATTTTTAGACCTGATTCTATCCGATTACGAGGCAGGGAAATTACATATCGGGTATTTATTGGGTGATCCTGTTGATATTAGAAGAACAGGGCAGCTTAATGCCCTGAATATTAGGGAAAAAGAATTAAAGGTTTTACACAAATTACAGATTGATTTGATCAGGGAATGGAGAAAGCTGAACCAGGAAAACGATCCCGAAAAGAACACGATGTTGCTTAAACTATTGCACGTGATTAATTCTTTGTCAGGAGGTTTGAGAAATACAGGTTGATGATGGGCTTGGTTTAAAACAAATCGTATGGGAATTCTCCCGGGAGCATACCTGACAGGTTTAAATCCATGGTGAAAGTTGGGAAAGGGGTAAAGATTATTGGATATCCTGCAGAAAACAAAATTGTGTTATATTTATATCCACATGAAATCCAAGCTCTTAATATGAATGCGCCAAAAAATAGTTTTTGCAATCACTTCTTTGTACTTGGCCTTACTTTCATTTTGGTTTTTGGATCATCCTGTAACGACGCAGAAAAAAATACCAGCAGTGGTTTAATGCTTATAAAGGAGCAGGGCAGTTTTACCGTGGGGGGAACTGTATTAACCAATCCCGGGCAATTTGATGCCATCAGGCGCGGTCCTGAAGGGCAAACCTTCCACGCTGATCATGCCTATGTTTTTTATCAAATTCCTGTTAATGCCCGCAAATTTCCTCTCGTGATGTGGCATGGATTCGGGCAGTTTTCGAAAACCTGGGAAACTACTCCGGATGGAAGGGACGGTTTTCAGAATATATTTTTAAAAAGGGACTTTGGTGTGTATGTCATTGATCAGCCACGACGCGGAAATGCGGGACGTAGTTCAGAAGAGGCTGTTATAAAACCAACACCTGATGAGCAGTTTTGGTTCAATATTTTTAGGATCGGGGTATGGCCGGATTATTTCCCAGGCGTGCAATTTGCCAGGGACAAAGAAACATTAAATCAATATTTCAGGCAAATGACACCTAACATAGGGCCAATCGATATAGAGGTCAATGTAAAAGCAGTATCGGTACTGTTTGATAAAATAGGTTCTTCGGTTCTCGTCACTCATTCACACTCCGGGGGAATGGGTTGGCTAACGGCTGTTAAAAATGAGCATATAAGAGGCATTGTTTCTTATGAGCCGGGAAGTGGTTTTTTATTTCCCGAAGGAGAAGTACCTGAGCCCATTGAAAGTTCATCGGGTCCATTAGAGGCCTCAGGCATTTCAAAGGAAGAATTTTTAATGTTGACAAAGATTCCAATCATCATTTACTACGGAGACAACATCCCGGAGAATCCGGACCCAAATCCCGGAGTTGATGGCTGGCGCGTTCGTCTTGAGATGGCGCGATTATGGAGAGACACCGTAAACAAGTATGGAGGAGACGTAACAGTGGTGCATCTTCCCGAAATAGGAATACACGGAAATACGCATTTTCCATTCTCGGATTTAAACAATTTGGAGATTGCGGATTTAATGTCGGAGTGGCTTAAAGAAAAAGGATTGAATTAATAACTCAAAACTAATAAGTAAAAAGTAACACAGCAACTGGAATTTATATAAAATAACCCATAGAAGTCTTAGTATTTTATCATCATGAAAACAATCACTCTTAACATTAACGGAAAACAACAGGAAGTAAATGTTGACCCGGCAACGCCCCTGCTCTGGGTATTACGGGACCATCTGAAATTAGTGGGCACCAAATATGGCTGTGGCATAGCTCAGTGCGGATCCTGTACGGTCCATTTGGGCGGGGTAGCAACCCGTTCCTGTACCTTGCCCGTTTCGGCAATAGGGAATCAGGAAGTTGTAACCATTGAGGGCCTCTCCGAAAATGGAGAGCATCCTGTTCAAAAAGCATGGCTCGAAGTAGACGTGCCACAATGCGGATATTGCCAGGCAGGACAGATCATGACCGCTGCTGCCTTGTTGGAACACAATCCATCACCTTCTGATGAGGAGATTGACGGGGTGATGAATGGAAATATATGTCGTTGCGGTACATATACCCGTATTAAAAAAGCAATAAAACTGGCTTCGGAGTCTTAATATTATTAAAACTTATCATACAATGACACTCGTAAAAACACAAATTGGAAGGCGCGCATTCATCAGGAACTCCAGCCTGGCAGGTGGCGGGCTTATCATTGGATTCGGATGGTTGAATTCCTGTAAGCCCAATAATGCTGCTGAAATGGCTGCAGTCGACATGCCAGAGGAGTGGTTTGAGATCAATGCTTATCTCAAAATAGGGGATAACGGCCTGGTGACTATCATGTCACCAAATCCTGAAGGAGGGCAGAATGTAAAGACTTCCATGCCCATGATTGTGGCGGATGAACTCGATATCAACTGGAAAGAAGTGATTGTGGAACAAGCCCCTTTAAATACAGATCTGTATAGCCGTCAGTTTATTGGTGGCAGCCAGGCCATCCGACAGGGTTGGAATGGGCTGCGTATGGCAGGAGCTTCGGCCCGTCATATGCTTCGGGAGGCCGCGGCCAGCACCTGGGCGGTATCAATAGATGAAATTACAACAGAAGAAGGTGTTTTAAAACACGTGGAAAGCGGCAAATCAGCCGGATATGGTGAAATGGCTTCAGCTGCTGCCAAGGTTTCAGTTCCTGAAGAGGTCATGCTAAAGGACAGCAAAGATTTTAAGATCATTGGAACATCGCGGAAGAATGTGGATGGTAAAAAGATTGTAACCGGAAAGCCTTTGTTTGGTATTGATACATACAAGGAAGGGATGCTTACGGCGATGATCGTGCACCCTCCGGCTTTTGGTTTGAAATTAAAATCGGTTGACGATTCAAGTGTTAAGTCTATGCCCGGGATCAGGGATGTTTTTACGATCAAGATATTAAACGATGATTTTGAAAGACAGCATTTTGACACCTGTACTTTTTTGGAAGTTGTTGCGATTGTCGGTAATTCCACCTGGGAGGTCATGAATGCCAAAAAAGCAATTAATGTACTTTGGGAGCCCTTTGAAGCCTATACAGAAGAAAGGACATTTTATCGAAGTTCAAGGCAAACGCTTACCATACCCGCCGGACTTGAAAGTACAGACGGGCACATGAAAGATATGGAGCAGGCAGCCATGAAACCGCAAAAAGTGGTGCGTAAAGACGGAAATCCCGAACTTGCCTTTAAAAATGCGGCTCAGGTCATCGAGCGTACCTATATAGGGCCACACCTGGCTCATAATTGTATGGAACCCATGAATTTCTTTGCACATGTGACATCAGAAAAAGCTGAACTCATAGGTCCTCTTCAAAAAGCTGAACTTACAGAACAAACCTTGTCAGCGAGACTGGGAATGCCAGTTGAACAAATTGACATCAAAATGTCCCGTCTCGGAGGCGGATATGGTCGCAGGTCATACGCCCATTGGCTGATCGAAGCAGCACTGATATCACAGCGTCTGAACCTGCCCGTTAAGCTCGTTTATTCGCGCGAAGACGATATGACAGGAGGAATTTACAGACCTGCTTACAGGGCCACTTACAGGGCCGCTCTCGATAAGGAGAATAAGATTACCGCGGTTCATATCAATGCCGGCGGTGTGCCCGAAAGCCCGTTGTTCGCCAACAGATTTCCGGCAGGTGCGGTTGA
This sequence comes from Lutimonas vermicola, assembly GCF_038433205.1. NCBI lineage: Bacteria > Pseudomonadati > Bacteroidota > Flavobacteriia > Flavobacteriales > Flavobacteriaceae > Lutimonas > Lutimonas vermicola. The sequence goes on along the minus strand of NZ_JBCDNA010000002.1, from coordinate 805,749 downwards.
AAACTACCTTGCAGAAAGCTGGTCGGTCAATACCAATATAACCATTGGGTCTTTTCGGGCCCCCAGGTCAAATTTTATGGCCTGTGCCGAACAGTCATTTTTAGATGAAATTGCCGAAGCAACAGGTAAAGACCCCATAGATTTCCGCCTGGAATTATTGAAGCGGGCCGGGAATTCCCCGGTGGGTGAAAACAATGACTACGATGCTGCCCGCTATGCCGGGGTATTGGAATTGGTCAGAGAGAAATCAGATTGGGACAATACCCCTGATGGTGTCCACCGTGGCGTATCAGCTTATTTCTGTCATAATACCTATGCAGCACAGGTTTTGGATGTCAGCATCAAAAACGGAGCCCCTGTCGTTGAAAGGGTATGTTGTGCCATTGATTGCGGTATTGTCGTTAACCCTGATGCGGCCATCAATTTATCAGAGGGGGCTATAGTAGATGCTCTTGGAAACGCCTTGTTTGGCGAATTAAAATTTAAAGATGGCGTGCCCGACAAAAGTAATTTCGATCAATACAGAATGATAAGGATGTCGGAAACTCCTAAAGAAATTGATGTGCATTTTGTAGAAAACGGCATAGATCCGACGGGCCTGGGAGAACCTGCATTTCCTCCGGTTTTCGCAGCTTTGGCCAACGCTTTGTACAAGGCCACAGGGAAAAGACATTACAAGCAGCCTTTTAAGCTGTAGTAATTTAAGGCAAAAACCTCTTTTTACCTTTTAGGCCAAGAACAAAAGCATCGTTGTGGCCGTCTTTTTTCATTTGTTCCAAATGAGCAAGGGCCTCCTCATATGATTCAAAAACACCAGAATAAAAACGATTATACCCGTCATCATAACGATGGTTGAACAAGCCCGATGAATCTTTATAGGTGCCCGTTTTTATGTTTTCCACGAAAGCCCCTATTTGTACTGTATACATAATATTTTTACTGCTAAAATCATAGGCAGAACCAGGCATATCATCTGCAAAAGCCTGCTCAATACGTGCAATTTCAATTAAGCTTTCGGCCTCTAAAAGAATTTCCAGATCCCTTAGGTTAGCCTCTTTTTCGGCCATTTTCATTGCTTCGAAAAAGGCCGCGACGTAATCTTCCTTAGAACCAGAGGCTTTTACATCCAGTTTAACAGGAGTAGAGGGTTCGTCATTGATTACCTCTGAGGCAAAAACATTTAATTCAGTACCACCTGTCTCAATGTCTGAGGCAAAATACAGAACGCTTCTGTCGTCCACAAAAGGAAAGACTTCGCGTTCTTCTGTATTAATTTTTGAGCCTAAATTCTCCGGCTTGCCATAGGTTCCATCTTCGAGTAAATCAACTACAAAAATATCCGTCTTTCCAGTTGATTCAGGTCCGTCAGAAACAAAATAAAGTTTTGTGTCGTCCTGGTTAAGGGCAGGATGTCCGGTAGAATGGCTCTTGCCGTTAAAAGGAAGCATTTCCAGGTTAACCCAGTCTCCATTTTCCTTAACCTTCGCCTTGAACAGCTGAAGCTGAACAGACTTAGTGATCTTTATATCTGACTGATCTCCTTTCTTCGCCCTTATTTTTCTATTGGCACTAAAGAAAACGGTTTTATGATCTTTTGTGTAGGAAATCATATTCTCCTGAATATCAAAATCAGGGTCGGCCAGCAATAAATCATCCACTTTGAACATATCTTCATCAGAAACGTTTTCTGAAAGAACATGCACAATTGTGCGGCTTGTTCTTTCAGTGTCATCATCCGTAAAAATATCTCCCAAATCAGCATAAGAAGTGTTTAAAATGTTATCTGCACTCGCATAAACATCTTGAGAGCTCTGGGCAAACATTCCGAATGGAACTGCTGCCAACATCATGGTCATTAATTTTTTCATCGATCTTTTTTGTTAGAGAAATCAAATCAGCATTTGAATTCGGATTAATTCTTACACAACATAATAAATTATTTATACATCTGATTATCCGTTACTTATTAGTTATTAATATATTTATTAACGACTCATCGTCAGCTTTGAAGATTGTTGACTTTTAAAGCATTCAAGCATTCACGCATTAGCTTCGCTGAATCCCTGCCTGCCGTCAGGCTGGTTCGATTTCACGTATTTCAGCATTTCAGCATTGAAGCATTGTAGCATTGCAGCATTGCAGCATTGTAGCATTTCAGCATTGTAGCATTGTAGCATTGCAGCATTGCAGCATTGTAGCATTGTAGCATTGAAGCATTGTAGCATTGTAGTATTTCAGCATTGTAGCATTGTAGCATTGTAGCATTGTAGAATTTTGAACGAATCCTTTAGCTATTTGAATCAAAAATAGACCCGGCTGACCGTCATGCGATGTATCTTGATACTTCATTTAAAAGCCTTATAAATTTAACCTTAAAACCTTTAATTATGAATATCAAAAAAGAAAATCTTCCGGTTGTCATGGAGGCACCCGATACAGTTTTGCGCAACCAGGGCGGGTTTGGAGGCATGGCCATAGCCTATAATGAATTGCCTAAAGGAACCGACTTTAGGCCCCTGCTCAATGGTTTGAACAATGACAGTTGCCATTGCCCTCATTGGGGCTATATTGTTGAAGGCGCTATTCGAATTTTTTACGACGATAATACAGAAGAGGTCAGCCGGGCCGGGGATGTATATTACTGGCCAGCCGGTCATACAGGGATTGTTGAAGAGGATATAAAATTTATCGAGTTCAGCCCACAAAAGGAATTCAAACAAGTCATGGATCACATTGGCAAAAAAATGTCGGCATCAGGCTGATGGAATTGGCATGCAATTTTAGGTTATGACTAAAACTTGAGAATGGCTGAATTGTTCAATGTTGCTTATGACAGAAGTTACTTATTCAGCCATTTCTTAAATTCTGACGCTTTATTCTTACTGATAATGATGCTGTTTTCGGGTTTCATCTTTATCTTAAGCTGACTATTCCCAAATCTCAGGATTTCGGCAATGCCTTTAACAGAGAGTATATATTGCCTGTTGGCTCTAAAAAAAATAACAGGATCCAGGGAGCTGTACAATTCATCTAAACTTGAATTGCTGGAGTATTTTTTCCCATCCAGACAAGTTATAGTTGTTACGGTATTTTCAGTATTTATAAAAGAGATTTGATCTATTTTGATGAAATCAAGTTTGTCTTTGGAGTAGGTAATCAGCCTGCTTTTAACTGTTTTCTCGTTTGAATTTTCTACAGGGATATTCTGTTCATTGAAATTCTTTGAAACTTTTTCCTTGTGAAGGGTGAGGCTAATATTCAGTTTGGTCAATTCTTTTACCTCTTCTTCCAGTATATTATTTTTCTTCTCAAATTCCTTTTCATAATAATTGGCTAAATATCTCATAGCGAATGTTGAAAGTAAAACAATAACAACACTGGTCAACAAATAAATTAAAATGAAATTAACTTTGAGACCCTCCAGATGACTTTTGGTTTTTGCAATATTGGCGTGGGCTGCGATGATCCAGTCAGTATTCTGTACCGGGTATAAATATATAATTTCAGAGGCCCTGTTCGAATCTGTAAAATCTCTTATGCCTCCTGTGCCTTCTCTTTTTTGTGTAATTAAATTGTAAAAATCTTCTGTATCAATGCCGTCCTTGATCGGTTTGACAAATGATTGATTCTGCCCAATCTTCTGCCCAATTTTTTCAGGATTAGGGTGGCATATCTCAATGCCCGACCAGTCAAACATGCAAAGAAATCCAGATTCAACATTGGTGCCTTCAATGCTTTTCTGAACATTCCTGATAACAGTTTCACGCGGTATGCCATAATCAATTTGAAGGGAGATCAATTTGGCAAATTCCTGTGCTTCTCTTTTGCTCGACATCATTTGAGCCTCCAGATACTGGTTTGTGCTGACCTTTATCAAATAGTTCATACCAAAATATCCTGTACCAAATACTATGGCAGAAATTATGATGATGGTAAGTCCATATAAAGTTTCCTTTTTCAAAGTCTTGAAATTTTTAAAGCTTGTTTTTCCTTTTCAGGCGGTATTTTTTCCACTTCGCCAATGTTTTTTTGAACGGATTGAATATGATTCATATTTTTATGACATGTGATAAAGCATTGTCATGAACTTTCAGGCTTTTTAGGCTATTATACTGTTTTTTTAAAGGAAAAAAAGCCATCAATCACAATATGCATCAAATGTATAGAATAAATTATTAACCTTAAAATTCGACAATGCATCATCAAAATTCTAATATGTTCAGCACCTTAAGATGACCAATCATATAGGGTCAGAATTACTGAGATAAAAAATAATTAATCGTGAGAAGCAAGTTTTTTAAAATAATAATTTTTGTCTGTATATTAGCTGTAATCGGCATCTTTTATGCATTGAAGCAATATAATAAGCCTCATGACAATATCAGGGTTTCCAAGCCTGAAATGGTTATGGCTTCGGGAGAGTTAATTAAGGCATTTGAAAAAGATGAAATTACAGCCACCCGGTTGTATACTGAAAAAATCATTCAAGTAACAGGGGTTATATCTGACATACAGACATCTGATGACTCCGGAATTATAACGCTTAAAGACAATGGATCTGAATCGAGTGTTATTTGTCATTTGGAATCAGGGGAGGAGTTAAAACGATTGAATCTTCAATTGGGCCAAAAAATTACTTTAAAAGGAAAATGCAGCGGGTTTTTATTAGATGTTATAATGATCAGGTGCGTACTTATAAATGAAAGAAATGAATAAATTAAATATAGTTCTTGCTTTTTTATTCTTTGTTCAGACAAGTATGGCACAGGATAAATATTTTACAAAAGAAGGGTATGTTTCATTCTTCTCTCATACCATTGTTGAGGATATAAAAGCTGATAATCAACAGGTGCTGAGCATCGTTGATACGACAACCGGTGACATAGCCATTCAGTTGTTAATGCGTTCATTTCAATTTAAAAAAGCGCTCATGCAGGAGCATTTTAATGAGAATTATGTGGAATCATATAAATATCCAAAGGCTACTTTTAAAGGTGTTATACTGAATCTTAATGAATTAGTTGAAGGAGATTTTGAAACAGAGATAAAGGGAATTCTTTTAGTTCACGGCCGGGAAAAAGAAGTAAGTACCATGGTGAAAGTGACGAAAAAAAATGAAATGTTGATTTTAACGGGTCATTTTATGGTGGAAGTTGCAGATTTTGATATAAAAATACCTTCGATAGTTGCCAATAATATTGCTAAAACCATCGAAGTCTCTTTTGAATTAAAACATAAACCTTACAAGCAATGAAAACATTTATTTGCAGTCTTATTTTTTTAGTATTCTTTTTTGGAGGTTACGCTCAGGAACTGGAATCAATTCTTGAACAGGAAAGTCAGGAAACATCTTTTAACGTCGCAGAGACTTTCAAAGGGACAAGAATAGCGAACGGACATTCGATTGAAACCAGAAAGAAGGGCATTTTAGACTTTTTAATCACGCATCGTTTCGGTACGCTGAATTCCGGAGCTTATGAGTTATGGGGTCTGGATGAGGCGAATATCAGATTGGCACTTGAATATGCTTTGACGGATGATCTTACGTTTGCACTGGGAAGGAGTTCGTATGAGAAAACTTACGATGGTTATATAAAATATAGGTTGTTCCATCAAAAAGAAGGGGATAAGCCCTTTCCTGTTGGGATTACGCTTTTTGGAAGCGCCGCAATAAGGACTTTAAAAGACTTTGATCCTGATAATGAACCGAGTTTTTCTGACAAGCTGTCTTATGCGAGTCAAATTTTAATAGCGCGAAGGTTCAGTCAAAATTTTTCATTACAAATAATGCCTACCTATATCCACTTTAACCAGGTACCAAAAACTGCCGACCCAAATGGCATGTTTGCACTTGGTTTGGGGGCAAGAATCAAGTTGAGTAAGAGGATGGCGATTAATGGAGAGTACTATTATAATTTTAATCAGTTTGAATCATTTGAGACATTCAACTCACTCTCTGTCGGGGTCGAATTTGAAACAGGGGGCCATGTGTTTCAATTGGTTTTTACAAATTCAAGACCGATGATCGAGAAAGGATTTATTGCCGAGACTACGGGTGACTTCTTTGACGGAGATATACATTTTGGCTTTAATATCTCACGGTCGTTTCAAGTGAAGAAATCATCACGGGGAAAATAATTATTAAAAAAATCAAATTAAATATAAACACTAAAATCATTCATTATGAAAAAACTGGAAATTTTTACGATGTTGTTCTTTCTGGTAGTATTTGTATCATGTTCTTCTGATAGCGCAGAGGATGATGGTCCTATTACACCTCCAAACACAGATGTTACCTATTCAAAAAATGTAAAACCGATTATTGATGGCCGTTGTATCAATTGCCATAATAATCCTCCTGTAAATAGTGCGCCTATGCCTTTGGTATCATACAACAATGTTAAGGATGCAGTAACTGACAGAAACCTGATCGCACGGATTGAGGATGGTTCAATGCCGCCAACCGGCAGTGATTTAACAAGCACACAAATAAAAACCATAAAAGACTGGGAGACAGGCGGGTTTAAAGAATGAGTAATTTGAAAATTCTATAAAAAAGCGGAATCAACACATGGCGTCATCGCTGTATTGGAAGTTCCTTGTTTGGATCCTTTATTTTAAGGCCGGAATCTCAAAGGTTTCAGGTTTTAACTTTCGGTTCATGTGTGTAGTTTATCAATTTTAATAGGATATTCAGAGTTAAAAAGGTGTGTTTGAACTTAATAATTGTTTATAAAAAAAAATAATGATATGTATAAATCAAATTTTATAATTGGAGTATTTGTTTTGCTCATCGGTTTTATATCTTGTAATCAGGATGACGATAATGTACCAATTAATGATATAAATAAAGTTCAGTCAAATGTTGAAAATGGTGTTTGGCAAATTACAAAGTTTATAGATTCTGGAACTGATGAGACCAACCATTTTACAGGTTACAATTTTAAATTTAATAGTTCAGGTGTTTTAAATGCCAGTGATGGCAGCAATAATTATGATGGTAATTGGAGCATTACTAACAGCAACAGCAATGATGACAGTCAGGATGATTTGGAATTTAATATCAACTTTAATCTCACGAATGACTTTGAAGATTTAAACGATGACTGGGATTTTATTTCCCAGACTTCAACAAAAATAGAACTCATTGATATTAGCGGAGGAAACGGAGGTGCCGATTACTTAACCTTTGAAAAGATGTAATCAACAGAATAATTGAATCATAATTCAGAGTGTTAAAAGGAAAGCTGGTTACCAATATCTATAAAGTCGCTGGGCTTACTGTTAAAGCCTTTTGTTGGTGAATTTCATTGATAATATGAGACTAATAATCAGGATATAAATAACTTAGCTTGAAACAAAATTTTGCTTCATTACTATATTTTGTTACATTTATTAAATTTAAATCAACTTTACTATGAAATATTTACCTGTTATCGGAAAATACATGTACCTGATTCCCATGGGGATTTTTGGTTTGTTCCATTTTATGAACGCAGAAGCCATGTCTGGAATGGTACCGGAATTTTTACCGGCAAAAATAGTGTGGGTCTACCTTACGGGAGTTGCCCTTATCGCAGCGGTGGCAGCGGTCATTCTCAATAAAAAAGCCCAACTGGCCCTGCAATTATTAGGATTGATGTTGTTGCTTTTTGCTTTGTTATTATGGTTGCCGGGAGCAATCGGAGGAGATCAGACAGCGACAACCATGTTTTTGAAAGATATCGCCCTGGCCGGAGGCGCCTGGATTTTTTCCAAAGATCAGAAGGACTAAAAGATCTTTGCTTATCACAACTGACAGCTCGTCTGACTTATGTATTTCAGCTTTAACTGCACCTTAACAGCTGCTGTTTGAGGTTTGATGTACCTTGTTGAAAACAAGAAATGCTTGGCATCAGGAGATGTGTAAGGTCAAAAACGCGTCCATTTTGTATTGATCATATCTCTTGGGTCTACCTGAGTCTGTCGTCCACCATACTTCTAAAAAGGTGGGTGTATTCCCGAGTTACCATTGACTTATTGTAGTGGAATACATGAGGTAACTTTTCATCTTGGGAAGCAAAAGTGTTACCCTTATCTCCATGCGGATACGATATTGGCTTCTGTTGAAATGGCGAAACGATTACTACATGGTTCGCTAGTGCAAGGAAACTAATTACTGCGATTCTTATTTTCATCAGATTTTGAGTTTGATTGTAAGGGCTAATAAAGCACCAGAATTGAATTTTCGAAGATTGATATTCTTAAAACTGGTCTTGGCCTTAAGTGGGTTTCTGGCCTCCTTCAATTTTATAAAGCCTTTGTAAATCAACAATTTAGATTGAATATAAATTATATCTTGATTCCTTTCTTTTCTGTTTATTCATTAACTTTAAGGGTATAATGCAGACTTATTACTTCCTGTCAGATCGTTAGTAAAAAGTTGCATAGAAACCCATCAGAATATAAAAATCACATGCTGATTTTCATCTGAATTTCTGTTGGTATGTTTTGACTATCAATTTTTTTTAAAAGACTTTGTTTTGAACAATGATCAATACTAAATTTTAAATTTCTTCCCCCATGAAAAAGATGATTACCTACATTATTATTGCCCTTGTATTTTTGATCTCTGCTTGTCAGCAGCCACCTAAAAAGGAAAAGTCAATTGAAATCGATCAAAACGGTTACGCCATATTATCAGATCAGGAGGTCGAAAACATTGTTAAACGCTCTTTTCAATATGTGGCCATGTACAATGTGAACAACAAATTTGCCATAGGCCAGGGAGGTTGGAACACCTTGGTGGCCGACACAAATTTAAAGGACCATACGATGACCGAAATTGCCCGCCCGAATAATGACAGTTTCTATACCACTGCCTTGCTCGATTTACGTGCGGAACCTGTCATAATGTTTTTACCTGCTTTTGACTCAAAATATGTTTCTCTTATGGTAACGTCATATGATCATTATGTAGATGTCCCAAAAGCAACGCGGAATGGTGATTTTAAAAGGCCAGAGAAAATCTTATTCTATTCTGACCGAACAGAGGATTACAGTGGAGAACCCGTGAATGGTGTGGATTTGATTTACAAAACTACAGGAGATTTTGTTTCTGCTGTTTTACGTATCATGCCCCATGCCAATGAACCGGAAAGATTTAAAAAAATAGTTGAAACAATAAAGACTACTAAAATACAGACGCTCTCTGAATATCAAGGCAGAGAACCAATTACGCCTGAACAGGTTGATTTTCCGAAAACGGGCCAAACAGACCTGGATGTTTTTAAGAATAATCTTTTGGAAGTCATGCAATTTATATTTAATCATATTTCATTTGATACTAGTGATGAAGAAGACCGTGCGGTACTCGAAGCATATAAACCTTTGGGCATTATGCCTGGAAAAGAATTTAATCCTGAGGGTATAAAGATTGATGGTGAAAAATTCTATACTGTTGCTGAGAAAATTCAACAGGAATACCTCGCAAAACTTAACGATCCAAACCTGATAAAGGAAATGTCTCCTAAGATGTTCAAAACAAAGGGCCTGACAGATCTGGAAACGATTCTGACAGTTTCCATCATCGGGCCTATTGGTTTACCTATGGAAGAAGCCATGTATCCTAATGTGACTTCCGCTGATGGTGAATCCTTGAATAGCATGAATGATTATGTGATAAAAATGACAAAGGACCAACTTCCTCCGGCAGGCGCATTCTGGTCTTTAACCCTTTACGATAAGGCTAACGGATTTTTTATCCCTAACGACAGCAAGAAATACAGCGTGGGTGAAAATTCGGGATTCAAGCTTAATGCTGACGGCGGAATTGAAATTTATGTAACTGCTGATAAGCCGAGCAATGTACCTGAGGAAAACTGGCTGCCTGTTAACCGTCAGGACCAGGAAATTGATATCATATTGAGAATATATGTTCCTGATATGGAAAAAATGGAATCATGGAAGGCACCGGTAGCCGAGAAAATGTAAGCAGACTATTTTTTACATAATCAAGTGAATGATGAAACGAATATTGTCAATCATGAATGTTAACCAGCTTGCAGCCACCGATGAAGCCTATTTAAAAGAAGATCCGGTAATTCTTTTTATCCCGGTGGATTGAAGGTGACGAGGCTCTCATTATGTAGACCTTAAAACTATCATAACTAAGCAACGTACTTAAAACGTATCAAAATGAGAAATCAAATTTACTTATTAGGACTAATGGTCTTGTTTTTAGTTTCTTGCACACTAAAGCAAGGAGATATTCAAAAATCAGATTATCCATCTGATGGAAGTGTCTTACCCTTTCCGGAACCTGCATCCGCAAGTGTAACCGGCAAAACCCTTGCCGATTCCAAACACCAGTGGCGTAAAGCCGAAAACCATCTTCCGGCTGATGCTCCTAATATCGTTATTTTTATGACCGATGATGCTGGTTTTGGAAACCCTAGCACTTTTGGCGGACCCATTCATACGCCCACTATGACGCGCTTAGCAGAAGCGGGTATTTCATACAATGCCTTTCATACTACAGCCATGTGCTCACCTACAAGAGCATCGTTATTAACGGGGCGAAACCATCACCGTGTAGGAGCAGGCCAAATTGCTGAACTGGCTTCTGATTGGGATGGTTACGTGGGACTAATACCTAAATCAACAGCTACTTTTGCTCAGGTCCTTTCATACTATGGTTATAATACGGCTGCTTTTGGTAAATGGCACAATACTCCCGTAACAGATATCACCAAATTGGGTCCATTTGATCGTTATCCAACAGGCTTGGGCTTTGATTATTTCTATGGATTCCTGGCCGGAGAAACCTCACAATATGAACCCGCATTGTTTGAGAACACCAATCCGGTGCAGGCACCTCATGACCCCAAATACCACTTAACAGAAGACATGGCTGAAAAAGCTATCGAGTGGTTAAGAACCAGTAATACCATCAACCCCGGCAAACCCTTTTTTATGTATTTCACCCCGGGGGCAGTGCATGGTCCACATCATATTTTTAAGGAATGGGCCGATAAATATGATGGCAGGTTTGATGAAGGCTGGGAAGCCCTGCGCCAACTGACTTTTGAAAAGCAGAAAGAAATGGGATGGATTCCCGAAGATGCCGTTCTGAATCCATTGGCGAAAGGGATGCAAAAATGGGATGATGTTCCCCAATCACAGCGCGAATTCCAAATCCGTTTGATGGAAATTTTTGCCGGTTTCCTTGAGCATACCGACGTCCAATATGGAAAGGTGGTAGATGAACTCGAGCGACAGGGCTTGCTTGAAAACACGCTGATTATTTACATCAATTCTGACAATGGCCCTTCGGCTGAAGGTATGAATGGAACAATTTCTGAGTTATTGGCTCAAAATGCCATGCCTTCCACTGTTGATCAGCAAATTGAAGTGCTTAACAGAGTTTATGGCGGACCGGAGGCATTAGGCGGACCGAAATTGGAAAACATGTATCATCATGGTTGGACCTACACGGGATCAACCCCTTTTCAGGGGACTAAGCTGGTAGCTGCTCATCTGGGAGGAACCAGGACCCCATTGGTTATCTCCTGGCCAAAAAAAATCAAGCATGATGGTAAGGTTCGTTCACAATTTCATCATGTAAATGACATAGCAGCCACTATTTACGATATTCTTGATATTAATCCTCCAGCTGTAGTTGACGGTTTTGAACAACAATCCCTTGACGGGGTTTCCATGGCTTATACCTTTGATCAGCCGGAAGCAAAATCAAATAAGAAAACACAATATTTTGAAATTCTCGGCAGCCGGGGAATCTATCATGAGGGCTGGTTTGCTGGCACTTTTGGTCCCAGAGCCCCATGGTCGACCGATATGGAAGGTATATTTAACTGGGAGCCTGACAATGAAGTTTGGGAGCTATACAACCTGGAAGAAGACTATTCTCAATCAAAGGATTTGGCTGCTGAAAATCCTGAAAAACTAGCTGAACTAAAATCACTTTTTGATAAAGAGGCAACTGACAATCTCGTATACCCAATTGGCGCATCAATGTACACGGTGTTTTTTCATCCCGAAGAATTACCCTCTTCGCCACTTACAAAATGGTCGTTTTATGAAGGCCAGGATCGAATCCCTGAGGCCATGGCTCCTAAATTTGCGAGTGGGCGGTCTACTTTAGCTGTTATTGATGCTGAAATTGGTAAAAATGCAGAAGGAGTGCTTTTTGCCCTTGGCGGAATTTCTTCAGGCTTTACAGTATACATGGATAATGGTTTTTTAAAGGCAGAATACAACGCCATGACCATGAACCGCTACAAAATTGCATCTCAATCAGCCCTTCCAGCCGGCAAAGTAAAAATTGAAGTTGAAACCCTTTACGACATTAAAGAGAGGATGGCCCCGGCCACAGTAACTTTAAAAGTGGATGGGAAACAAGTTGGCCAGGGGCGTATTGAACGCTCCGTACCTGCTGCCCATACCGCCTCTGAAACTTTTGATGTTGGCTTGGATCTGGGTTCTCCGGTAGCATTGGATTATTATGACCGTGCGCCTTTTAGGTTTAATGGGAAAATTAATAAGATCGATATCAGGTACATAGATTAATTTTCTAGGATAAATGAATTGTATTTACCGTAAATTTAGAAAAACCAACTAAAAGCAAATAGTAATGATTAAGAACAGACTCTTTCGCTTAACTTTTACGGTAATTCTAAATCAGGATGGGGACCTTGGCAAAAAAGATACCTTATTAATAACGATGAAAAGTATATTTTTAATTGTGGCTATTACGTTTTTGGGTACAATGAGTTTGTATGCCCAGGATGCTGAAGACAGTGATTTTAAACAGCAAGTTGTAAACCCCATTGCCAATTTGATGAGTTTTCCGTTTCAGTACAATTTGAATATGAATTACGGTCCTTATAACAGGAATTTGAGTGTTTTGAATATCCAGCCCGTAATTCCTTTTTTTGAGGGTAAACTGATTACAAGAACTATCTTTCCAATCACCTGGATTCCTGATTTTTCGCGAGAAAGCGGCACGTATTCCTCAGGGCTTTCAGATATTGTGTTGACTGTATTTTATGTGCCTGGAAACCAAATTTTTACCTGGGGTATTGGCCCTGTGATGGAACTGCCAACCGGCGGTTCAAAAAGAGGTTCAGAAAAGCTTAGTATCGGCCCATCTGTTGTGGCACTCATACAACCCGGTGACTGGACCTTTGGGGTCCTGGCCAATAATGCCTGGTCTGTGGCCGGCAATTCAGACAGAGAAGATGTAAATCATATGTTGATCAATCTATTTATCGTCAAGCAATTGGGAAATGACTGGTACGTCAACAGCTCACCTATTATTACTGCTGACTGGAAGGCAGCTGATGGACAAAAATGGATTGTACCCCTTGGCTTGGGAGGTGGTAAGCTCATGTATTTAGGAGGTAAATTGCCCTTGAACCTGCAATCCCAGATCTTCTATAATGTGGTGCGTCCCGATTTTGGGCCAGAGTGGCAATGGCGTTTTCAGGCACAAATTCTCTTACCAATGGGTAAAAAAGAAAAAAACAAATAGTGGGTTTTTCTATCTGCCAAAATGAATTTGAGACAAGTCTATTTGGCACATAGAATAGCAAGAGGTCATAGATAAAGATGAAGTAAGATCAATGAAAACATGAATAAAATAATATAAGATGATGAAAAAGACAGCTATCATTTCTTTGGCAATTTTAGTACTATTTCAAATGGGCCATATATACAGCCAGTATTGCGTGCCATTTGAAATTATCGAGACAGACTTTGAGGCAGAATCGAAATATGTAAAGGTTGAGGCCGGGTGGTATCCCAGCTGGATTGAATATCATCAGGGTAAAGTTGTATATCCCGATGCACTTGATCCTTTGGTCAAATGGAAACACCCTTATATGAAGGAAGGCCTGCCAAGTGCTATGCATGAGGATTCCTATGCTTCGGACATTAGTAATTTACAGGGGCCTGTGCCCCTCTTTTGCATTTATTGATGAATACACCATGGTTACCTTGTCTTTTGGCAGGAAAAACACCACCTTATTGCTAATTGACATAAAAGATAAGATTGAAGTTCTCGACGCCATTAAAATACCGGGTCGGGGACATAAAGCCATGGAGCTTGCCGGTAAAAAAGCACGTATGGCTTTATTTAGAAACACTTCCGGAGGGGCCTATTTCTTCCTTTCCAAAGACAATCAGGTCATTATACCGGGACCTGAATACAGTATTTTTTACATTCCTATTGAAAATAAAAAATTCGTAAGAAACAGGACTGTGTCTTTTGATATCCTCGAAGAAATCGAAAAAGGCGACCTGCTTGTCGAAGGCTTATCAGACAAGGAGGGGCGTAACAAGTTAACAGCGGTAATGCCCGATGCGCATGGTAATGTCTGGTATACTTCGAAAATGGGTGTGATTGGGGTCATTGATTTGCAGGGGTTTAAAAAGGGAGACTTTAAAGAAAAGGGATTGTGCCCGAAAACCTATTCATTTTATATAGGCGAATTTGGATTATTGAAAAAGATCGAGTATTTCTTTGGAGAAAAGTACGAAAGCCTTGAAGACGTGGCCTTTTACAGAGAAGGGATGTCTGATGTAGAGTACAGAAAGGAATTCAGGGAATTTTTTATGTTGGAACCTGAAACAAGGGAAGAAATTCAGAATTCATTTTCAATAGGACCAGATGGGGTATATATTGTTTCAAACATTGCCTTGTACAAATTTAGGTTTAACGATGAAAAGAAAATCATTGAATTGGATACCAAGTGGCAGAAAAATTTTAATGAAACCGGAGACCTGATCTATCCGAATGATGGCACTCAAAAAAAAAGACAGCTTAACGATGGTAGCGGAACAACACCTACATTGATGGATGACCGATTTGTTATTATTGCAGATAATGATGCCCGGCAAATTAACGTAAACATCTATTCACAGGAAGATGGGCATCTTGTTGGCCGGCACAGTGTGTTCGCTAAAGACAGCAGCGCTTGCGAAAACTCTATCGTAGCCTATAAAAACAGTCTATTTATAGGGAATACCTCGAATTATACAGATCCATTTGACTTTAATGATACCCCTGGTGGTATTGACCGCTTTGATTATAATGAAAAAACAGGAAAATTTGAAAGGATCAAGAACTGGCCGGTAGAACATATTGATGCTAAAACCGCGACGCCTAAGATGTCTACCGAAATAGGTGTTATCTATGTTTATAATCGGGAGGAAGAATCAGACGACGGCCATCCTGACTGGCAACTTACCGCAATTGATTACCAAACAGGAAGGAAAGTTTTTTACTTGCGCCCTGAATTTGAAAAGGGGGAATTCAATGATAATATTTCATTCCTGATGAAATGGTTTTCATTGGGTTTAAAGAATTATGACCAAAAAGTTTTTAACAATATTTGGGCAACCTATACTTTTGGACCCAATAATAGCATATTCATTGGGGCTTACAGAGGCTTTTTGAAGTTCTCTTCAGATCCGAAACCGAACTAACTGAATTTTAATAATACACGTTTCAATAGAGTAATACTTCGAAATTCAGGGGTTCCGAATTCGACCTGAGACGCCAGCAGGAGGGGTATTCGATATTCAATTTTAAACCTCCCATCTCTTTCTTTTAAATCAGGTTATTTTTGTAACAATTCACTGTGCTAATACAAGATTGAAAGAACAATATTGGTTATATTCGTATGTAGTTAAAACCTGATTCATCATGAGGAAATTAGTAATTATTGTATTCTGTTTGTTCAACTATTTTGGATTTAGTCAAGAGCATATAGACTATCAAAAACCCCCGGAGGAAATCCTTAAGTTGGTAGATATTCAGCGAGCTCCATGGGTCTTATTCAACGACGACAGGGAATTTATGGTATTGGTCTACAGAAATCAATACAAATCCATTGAAGAACTTTCCAAGGATGAATTGAGACTTGCAGGACTTAGAATTGATCCGGGCACCAATATCGGAAGCAGGACAACTTATTATAATAATGTACAGGTCAAAAATCTGATCAAAAAAGATGGCAAACAAGTTCAGGTAACAGGGCTTCCGGCAGATCCGAGTCTTTCAAATTTTACCTGGTCTCCCGATCAGACCAAATTAGCCATGACCAACACGGTTAAAGAAGGTGTGGAATTGTGGGTGCTGGATTTGGCAACTGCTTCTGTAAAAAAGTTGACTGAAGCTAAAATCAATGCCAATCTTGGGGATGTAATCAATTGGTTTAAAGATGGAAATTCACTGCTTGTAAAAATGATCTCCTCGAACAGAAAAGATCTCATTGATACCAAAGCAGTAGTTCCATCAGGCCCAACCATATCAGTTAATGAAGGCAAGAAGGCACAGAACAGAACCTATCAGGATTTATTGAAAAATAAGAATGATGAATATAATTTTGAGCAATTGGCACATTCCGAAATTTTTAAGGTCGGCTTGGATGGCAGCCATAACAAATGGCTCGGTAGCGGTATGTACAATGAAATCTC
The DNA here is from genome assembly GCF_038433205.1 of Lutimonas vermicola. Lineage (NCBI taxonomy): Bacteria > Pseudomonadati > Bacteroidota > Flavobacteriia > Flavobacteriales > Flavobacteriaceae > Lutimonas > Lutimonas vermicola. The sequence continues at coordinate 789,270 of NZ_JBCDNA010000002.1, read as the reverse complement.
TTTTTCCCCGGATGGAAATTATGTGTTGGTCAGCAGTCTTGACAAACCCTTTTCCTATTTAGTGACTTACAGGAGGTTTCCTTCCTCCACAAGGATCTATGATAATGAAGGCAAGCTTGTTGAAATCATTTCAGAGGTCCCGCTTATTGAAGACTTGCCAAAAGGATTTATGGCAGTGCGCGAAGGAAGAAGAGAACTGAGTTGGAGAAATGACAAATCCGCTACCCTAATTTATGTGGCTGCCCTGGATAAGGGTGATCCTGAAAGTAAAGTGGCATACAGAGATGAAGTTTTTCAGCTTGAAGCGCCCTTTAAAGGAGAAGGAAAAAGCATGGTAAAAACCATCAATAGATTTTCATCAGTTACATGGGGTAATGACAATACGGCCATTGTAACTGATAATTGGTGGAATACAAGAAACAGGAAGACCTATGTAATAGACCCTTCGGATAATTCAAAAAATCCCGAAGTGCTATTCGATCGCAATTATCAGGATAAATACAGTGATCCGGGGAATTTTGTAATGACTAGAAGCGAGATGGGTACTCAAGTATTGGCCTTGAACAACGGAACAGCTTACTTACTCGGAGAAGGTTTTACAGAAACCGGGCAGTTTCCTTTTTTAGATCAAATTCACTTAAGTTCTCTGGATAAAGACAGGCTTTATATTTCTGAGATCGAAGGAAAGAAAGAAACGCTGCAGGAGTTTGACCCTTTAACGCAAAGGCTCCTGGTTGAGATAGAGTCTCCAACAGAGTATCCCAATTACTTTTTCAGGGACTTAAAAAATGATAAACTCACCCAACTTACCTATAATGAAAATCCGTTTAAGAGCATTCAGGGAGGACATAAAGAAGTGATCAAATATAAAAGAGATGATGGCCTGGAACTTTCAGGAACTTTGTATTTGCCAGTAGGATATGACATGGTTAAAAAGGAAAAATTACCCTTGCTGATATGGGCATACCCAAGAGAATATAAGGATAAGTCAAGTGCCGGGCAGAATACACAGAACCCAAATGAATTTACTTACCCGTATTATGGCTCGATGATCTACTGGATCACGAGAGGATATGCTGTTCTTGATGATGCTTCATTTCCTATAGTAGGAGAAGGAGATCATGAGCCTAACGATACCTTCAGGCCTCAACTGGTTGCCAATGCCAGGGCAGCCATTGATGCTGTAGACGCAAGGGGTTATATCGACAGGGGCAGGGTTGCTGTGGCAGGACATAGTTACGGGGCCTTTATGGTGGCAAATCTTTTGGCCCATTCCGACCTGTTTGCAGCAGGAATAGCGCGCAGTGGAGCCTACAACCGAACGCTTACGCCATTTGGGTTTCAGAGTGAGGAAAGGAATTATTGGGAAGCTCCGGAGGTCTATAATGGTATGTCTCCGTTTATGCATGCTGAAAAGGTTAATGAACCGATTCTTCTTGTTCACGGAGAGGCGGATAACAATTCAGGGACATACCCCATGCAAAGCGAAAGGTATTTTAATGCCCTGAAAGGATTGGGCGCTACGGCCAGATTGGTTGTTTTACCCAAAGAAAGTCATGGATACAGAGCTAAAGAAAGTATTCTTCATGTGCTATGGGAACAAGACCAGTGGCTGGAAAAATATGTAAAGAACAAAATTCAAGAGGTTCCGGTTGTAAATGCACAGGATTAGGTATTTCGGTTTGCTGTGGAAAAAATTATTTTTTCTGTGTGAAGAAACCTGCGAAATCAAAAAATATAAAAGCCGATTCTTACTTAAAAGGTGTTTGCCTCATTGATATATATCATTGTTATTTTCAATTCTTCGGCCTACATTTAAATCTAATCTGAGCTTGAATTTCATAAGCACGGGCTTTGGAGGAAATTTGAACGCGAATTATTTCACGGCATGAAAAAATACAGATGGTTGATAGGGTTGCTGGTCATATTGATAGCTGCAATTGGCTATTTTTATTTAAAGCCAAAAATTGAAGCTAAAAACATTGAATATACCTATACATCTTTATTCCAGGGCGATATTGAGGCCAGTGTTTCAAGTACAGGGACATTGGAAGCCATAAATACCGTAGACGTTGGTACCCAAATATCAGGTACCATCGCCAAAATTTATGTTGATTTCAATGACAAGGTAAGACAGGGGCAACCTCTGGCCGAAATGGATATGAGAATGCTTCAGGCGAGGCTGCAGTCTGCCAAGGCCGATTTGGCAGTAAGCGAGTCAAGGCTGAATCAGGCAGAAGACCAATATAAAAGAAACAAGATCCTATTCGAAAAGAACGTTATTTCGGAGCAGGAATACAACAATTTAAAATACAACTACCAGCAGGCTAAAAGCAGCAGGGAAGCTGCACGTGCTGCGCTGACAAACGCCCAGACCAATATCGGTTACGCAAAAATAACCTCTCCTATTAACGGAATTATTATCGAAAAAAAGGTAGATGAAGGCCAGACCGTTGCTGCAAGTTTTGCCACCCCAACCATGTTTACCATTGCCGAAGACCTGTCAAAAATGCAGATTTTAGCTGATGTTGACGAAAGTGATATTGGTTATATAACCGACAGTATGCCTGTTCGTTTTACCATTCAGACCTATCAGGATGCACACTTTTTGGGAAAAGTGAGCCAGATTAGGTTACAGCCTGTAGAAATCAACAATGTGGTAAATTACAAGGTTGTTATTGAAGTTGAGAATAAAAAAGGAATGCTGCTTCCCGGGATGACTGCCAATATTGAATTTATTACGAACAGGGCAAACAATGTTTGGCTGATCAATAATTCGGCTTTGCGTTTTAGGCCCGATCTGGCCATGCTAAAAAAAATCAAACCGATGCTCGAAGAAAATGCCGTTCAAACATTGCCCGATTCGCTTCAGACGATATTTAAGGAGTCCATGAACAATGAAGAGCTTTTTACTCCGGCAAACTTTAAAAAAAGTTTACCCTCTGGCTTGGATGGATTCTTTTATAAAAACAACCAGGGAAAATTGGATTTTAAGTTTGTCGAGGTGGGGATCAAAGTAGGTTTACAGTCTGAAATAAAACGTTTTCTGGATGGCTCTGATATATCCGGAAACTTGAAAGTTATTAACGGCATTAAATCGAAAAAACGAAAATGACACCTCCAAAAAAAGTCGTAGAGACCAACAAATTGAGTCGTGTATTCAAAAACGGGGAAATAGAAGTCAGGGCCCTCAGCGATGTGGATATGCTCATCAATCAGGGAGATTTTGTCGCCATCATGGGAGCATCGGGTTCGGGTAAATCAACACTATTGCACATTATTGGCTGTTTAGACAGGCCTACGTCAGGGGAGTATAAGTTAGACGATGTAGTGGTAAATAACTTAGACAAAAATCAGCTGGCGGATATTCGAAATCAAAAAATCGGCTTTATATTTCAAAGTTATAATCTGCTGTCACGGACCACAGCGCTTGAAAATGTGGAACTACCTTTAATTTATAACAGATCCGGGCAGTTTAGGAACTCAAAGGAATTGGCTAAAAAAGCCTTGGACCAAGTAGGTTTGTCTGACCGTATCTACCATAAAACCAACGAACTTTCAGGAGGCGAACAACAACGGGTGGCCATTGCCAGGGCCTTGGTCAATAATCCAACCTTGATTTTGGCTGATGAACCGACCGGAAACCTGGATAGCAGATCCAGTTTTGAAATTGCAGATCTTTTTGTGCAGTTGAATAACAAGGGTAAAACGATTGTAATGATCACGCATGAAGCTGAAATTGCCCAATTTGCAAAGCGTATGATCTTTTTGAGGGATGGGCGCATTTTATCCGACAAACCCATTGAAAAAAGAAATACCAGGGAACAGGCGTTCAGGGAATTAGAAAAACCCGTAGGATTTGAAAATGATGGCTTATGAAACGGTTGTTAAAAATATTCAAAGTAGCATTTCAGTCGATTAATAAAAACAGGACACGAAGTTTATTAACGGTATTGGGTATTATCATTGGTGTTGGTGCCGTGATCATGACTATCTCGGCAGGAGAAGGAGCAACGATACAGGTTCAAAATCAGATTTCGGGCCTGGGGACGAACCTGTTGATGATACAGACCAAGATGGAGCATAAAGCAGGGATCAATGTCAGAATGGGACGGCCCATCGATAAAAAGGATTTTGAAATTTTACAGAAAAATGCGGTCTGGATGCCAAAATTATCACCCATGCTGGCTATAGGTGCACAGGCCATTGGACCAAACGGATATAAATCAACTATGGTCTACGGAGTTGCTTTTGACTATTTTTACATATCAAGCCGGGATCTGCAGTCCGGGAGTTTTTTTACTGAAGACGATGTGAAGTCGGCTAAAAAATATTGTGTTATAGGAGAAACGATAAGAGAAGAACTTTTCCCTGGCACAGACCCCATAGGAAGGCAGATACGCATCAATAAAGTCCCGTTTACAGTGGTTGGCTTGTTAAAAGAAGAAGGATCAGGTGGCATGCAGGATATGGACGACATTATTCTTGCTCCTTATACAACGATTCGAAACAGGTTGTATGGCCGTCAAAGAGGATATACCATGATTGTGGCAAGCGCCTTAAGCGAAGATCATATTATTGATGCTGAACTCGAAGCCACAGAGTTGTTGCGTGAATCGCACAGGATCGAGCAAGGTGATGAGGATGATTTTGAGATCATGACACAAATTGAACTGCAGGAGATCACAAGCAATATAACAGGGATCCTGACAATTTTAATGGGTGCCATAGCCAGTATTTCGTTGATCGTCGGGGGTATTGGTATTATGAATATCATGTTGGTTTCTGTTACTGAAAGAACCCGTGAAATAGGCACCAGACTGGCCATTGGCGCGAGGGAAAATGATATACTCACTCAGTTTTTAATCGAAGCCGTTGTATTGAGTTTGTCAGGGGGTATATTAGGTGTTGCATTGGGGATCCTGGGCAATCAGATCATTTACAGAGCCACTGGTTTTTTTATACCCACTGCTTTGTATTCTATCATGATTGGTTTTGGATTTTCAGCATTGGTAGGTGTGGCCTTTGGCTATTTTCCTGCCCGGAAGGCTGCGAAATTGAATCCGATAGATGCTTTGAGATATGAATAAGATAATTGAGCAAAAGTTAAAATGTAGAAACAGGCCGCACTCGTTTTAATTAATTTCTTTGTGATTGTATTTTGTGAATACTGGGTTTTATGCGTATTTTCGAATTGACGATAATCCGTAATTATTCAAATAAACATGCAACAGGATCAGAAAGATATTAAAACCCACCATACATTTTGCCGAATATGCGAGTCTTTATGTGGACTTGAGGTGCAAACGCAAAACAATCGGGTAATTGCCATTAAACCCAATGAGAACCATGTTGCTACTGATGGATTTTCATGTGTAAAGGGCCTGTATCAGCATGAGATGTATCAATCGCCTGACCGCTTAAAATATCCTTTAAAAAGACAAGAAGATGGTTCTTATGCCCGGGTTTCATGGCCACAGGCCATAAAGGAAATAGGTGATAAGGTAAAACAGTTACATAAAGATGACGGTGCCGATGCTATTGGTATGTATGTTGGCACAGCTGCCGGGTTTAGTGTTTTACATCCGGTTTTTGCTCAGGGTTTTATGACCGGATTGGGCTCTAAAAGTATGTACAGCTCGTCTACACAGGATTGTTCCAATAAATTTGCAGTCTCAAAACTTGTTTACGGTTTTCCGTTCACATTGCCCTTTCCCGACCTGGATCAGACCAATTGCCTGATCATCGTTGGAGCGAACCCAATTGTATCAAAATGGTCCTTTTTACAGGTGCCTAACCCCAGTAAAAAATTAAAAAACCTCGAAAGAAGGGGTGGGAAATTGTATATCATAGACCCGAGGAAAACCGAAACCGCCAGGGTTGCCGGGAATCATTTTTTTATACGGCCGTCCACCGACGTGTTTTTTTACCTGTCTTTTCTTCATGAACTTATCAATCAAAACGGCGTAGATAAACAATTTGTTCAGGACCATACCGTCGGAATGGATTCCATCAAAGACCTGGTAAAAGATTGGTCTCCCGAAAAAACAGAAGAAGTTACCCAAATACAGGCTTCGGATTTGAAGGAAATGGTTCGTGATTATATACAGGCAGATGGAGCAGCATTGTATTGCTCTACCGGAGTCAATATGGGCGGAAACGGATCATTGGCTTTTTGGCTGCAGGAAGTTATAAATGCTGTTTCTGGAAATTTAGACAGAAAAGGCGGAACCCTTGTAGGAAAAGGGGTGATGGATTTTATAAAATTCGGTGTTAAAAATGGCATCCTGATGCGAACCGATAAAAGCCGGGTTGGCGGCATGACTTCTGTAAATGATGCTTTTCCCGGAGGCTTATTGGCAGACGAAATCCTCACGCCTGGAGAAGGACAATTGAAAGCCCTGTTTGTTACCGGTGGAAACCCATTGATTACCATGCCCAATTCAGAGAAATTGAAAAAGGCATTTCAAAAATTGGAGCTTTTGGTGACCCTGGATATTTACCAAAACGAAACAAGCTCCGAGGCCCACTACGTTTTACCCTGCACCGATCCTTTACAACGACCTGATCTTCCGTTTATATTTCCACTGATGCTTGGCCTCCAGCAGAAACCCTATATACAGGCAACAAAAGCAGTGGTGGATCCTGAGGGGGAACAGCGAGACGAAAGCTCCATTTACCTGGACCTGGCAAGAGCAAGCGGAATGCCCCTGTTTGGGTCAAAGATGGCTCAGTCATTCTTTACAGGTATACAGCAATATCATACCAGGAAGAATAAAAAAGATTTTCCAACATTGCCACAAGAGGCCTTGCTAAATGGTTTGTTGCGCCTTACCAGGCAATCGTCATTTAAAAAGATACAGAAGCATAAAGATGGTATCTTAAGCAAAGGGCACAACCCGGGAAGTTTTATTCCGGAAAGGGTCATGACACCCGGTAAAAAAGTATGTTTGGCCCCGGAATCCTTATTGGAACAATCGAAAAAACTTGAATTGCATTTTGAAAATGAAAGAATCAATGCACATCGTTTTAAACTGATTACAAAACGTGCGGTTACTACTCATAACAGCTGGACCCACAATATTGAACGGATGACATCAAAGGGCCGGGCGACCAACTATGCCTATTTGCACCCATCCGACATGGAGGATCTGAATCTAAAGGAAATGGATTTAATTGATGTTGGTTCAGAAACAGCAAGTATCCGTATTGCCGTAAAAAGTTTATCCACCTTAATGCCAAAAACCATTGCGGTTCCTCATGGATGGGGACACCAACATGCCAAAGGATTAAATCATGCCAATAAAACCGCGGGAGTGAATGTAAATATACTGGCCGCTGATGGTCCCGACAGGTTGGATAAAATATCCGGAATGGCTCATTTAACCGGGATTATAGTTGATGTTAAGGCTGCAGAAGGAACCTTGCAGGCGACCTGGTCAGGGATTTAATACCAGGGAGATACGGGCCGTTTACCCCTATGAGCGAATTTTTTTCTTAGGCATTTTATCGGCCCAACTTTATGATATGATATGGCTGTGTGAACAAGAAAAAAGGGCTTAAAAAAAGAAGCTATTCTGGTGTTTTTTTGCCTTACAATCGAAGTTGGGAAAACTTAAAAGAACGATTTTATTCGATAGGGTCAATTTTTGAGTTATCGATTTGGTAAAATAATCACAGTAAATTTCGGAAGCCATAATTAAATCTTATGAAAATTTTTGAAGTGGTAAATTATGTAATACTACCCTTGAAAATTGTTTAGGTTTTTTATAAAAATGTATCTTTAGTCAGAACGAACCCTTAATTAATGAGCATGCGAATAGGTATTATAATAGGAAGAATTGGAGGAGTTGACGGCGTGGCCCTCGAAACAGAAAAGTGGATAGATATTTTAAAAAAAATAGGGCACGAAGTGTTTATCATGTCTGGAGAGTTTGAGTCCTGGAATATGGATTATCAGCACGATACACTTTTTCCTGCCTTGTCTTTTTTTTCGGCGGAGGCCGAATGGGAGCAACGGAAAGCATTTTTTGAACCCGATGAGGACCCGGGTCCTTTACTGGATCATATTGAGAAATGGTCCGATATGATTGAAGGAGTTTTAGCTAAATGGGTTAAAGACAAAAATATTGATGTTATACTTTCAGAAAACGCCTCTGCGCTGCCCTGTCAACTATCAATGGGTATTGGTATTAAAAAGCTGATCAAGAATACGGGCCTGCCTGTTGTAACCCATGACCATGATTTTCACTGGGAACGGGGCGAGCGTTACCTTTCGGTTCACCCGGAAGTGAACCAATATGTAGATGACAATTTCCCGTTGTTACTGCCCAATGTAAAACATGCGGTCATCAATACTTTTGGGGTGGAAACCTTTAAAAAAAGGTTTGATATTGAAGCAACCCTGGTTCCCAATGTGATGGATTTTAATCGTATTTATGGTGTTCCAACTCCCGAAAATCAATTTTTTCTTAGAGACGTTGGTGTTAAAAAAGATGAAATTGCCTTGTTACAGGTTACCAGAATTGTAAGGCGTAAAGGGATTGAAACCGCTATTTCGTTGATTGATCAGCTACATGATAAAAAGCTGAAACTGGTGATTACGGGAAACAACAACGATGATGAAAACAAAGAGTATTATAATGAATTGATAGATCAGATCCATGAATTGAATCTATCAAGACAGATCATATTCGCTGCACATAAAGTGTTAGATCATAAAGATTTATCAGATGTTTATGCACATGGCCGGGCCTGTACTTATTTTAGTACTTATGAAGGTTTTGGAAATGCTTTTGTGGAAGGAGTACTTGCCAAAAAGCCAATATTCGTAAATAACTACAAACCCGTATATATGCAAGACATTGGTAATAAAGGGTTTGAAACCATAATGATAGAAGACAGCAAGCTTACAAATGAAAAAGTTCAGCAAATGTCTGATATTATTTACAATCCAAAACGCTGTGTGGAAATTGGTGAATTTAACTTCCGGTTGGGTAAAAAATATTTCTCGTTTGATGTCCTTGAGGAAAAATTGAGTGAACTATTTACATTTTAAGAAAGTAAACAATGATTGATGATAAGAATGCGAAAATCAGTAAAGTATTAAAAGAATTAAATAATGAAAAAATAAATACGTGGTTTGATCTGGGCTTGTTTATCGACAGATTCAGAGAGAGGAAATTTAAACCGGCCTTTAAAGGCGATGCTGATTCATTTGGCCCTTATCTTGAAAAAGGAGGTATTGCCTTTGTTACATTTTATTTTACCATAGATGGCATTACCGTAGAAACAGAAAAGTATGCCAAGACCTTTAAAAATATATACCCGGATATTCCTGTCCATTTTATTGCCGGAGAAATCAAACAGGAAGCAGATGAGTTGATCCCTAAGGACGCTTTTAAAAAAGTGATCCCGGAGATGGAAGCTTTTGATGCCTGGCCCTTGTACAACGACTTCTTTAAAATTAGAATGGAACGCGGGAGCGAGGAGTACAACGAGTTGATTGGAAAGTTTTGGAAAGAAGTATTGATCCTTGTTGAAAAATTGGGAAGCTATATAGAAGAAAATGATATTTCGTTACTTTATTTAATCAATGTTTGCTCGAATCCGGGCAATGTTTCTTTGGCCCTTGCTACCGTTTTGATTTCGGAATATTTGGGGCTTCCGGTGATTAATAACAATCATGATTTTTATTGGGAAGGCGGTAACAGGAAAGTGGACATAAAAAAGAAAGGGCTAAAAAAAGGCCCCAGAGATTTCTTTTTCCACAATGCACATGTAGGTGAATTTTTCTCGTTGATTGAAATGGTTTATCCCTGGGAAAGTCGTTCCTGGATGAACGTCAATATCAATAAAATTCAACAAAATCACCTCATAGATATCAATGGTCATAATCCGGCAAATGTTGCTTTAATTGGAACGGCCGTAGATACGAAAACACACCAGATGAGTAAGCGCGATATTATAAAAGCGTTTATGCAGGTGTCTACTATTTTTGCAAATAAAAAGGATACCATTACCGTTCATGCAGCAGCAAAGCACACCAAAAGTAAACGTTCTTTACAACCCATATTATTGGGCTACAAAACCATACTCAATTTCGATTTTGTAAATAACAATATCGTTTTCCTGCAGCCAACCCGGGTGATTAGCAGAAAGTCGATTGAGCTTAACTTTAAATTGATCAAACGCTTATTTTCTTATGATTCATTTTATGAGAAATTTATGACCAATCCGCAACTAAAATTGTCTTTGATTGTTTCAGGGCCCATACCGCACGGGCAACAGGATTATTACGAGGAATTAAAAAAAGATTTTAAAAAGTTCTTAAAAAGTCTTCCCGATGAATTCAAATCAAGAGTTCTTCTCGGGTTTTTATTTAGTGAGTTCGATAAAAATGAATTTAAGAAAAAACACAAGAAGCCATTAGATATCGAGCAATTATACGATGTAGCCTCATTGATTTTATTACCCAGTCAAACCGAGGGCAGGGGCTTGCCAATTATCGAAGCTGCCGCTTGCGGAACACCTATCTTTTGCAGGCAATATGAACCAAGGGCAGTTTATGATGAAGTTATTGGCCGTCATTTGGACGAATCAATGCGTTTGAATGTCTTAGAATTCAAGGGTTCGAAAATCCCGAAACGATTGGCAGAAAAAATATGCGACCATGTGTTTTATCCTCAGAACAGGATGGTAGATGTAACGCATAACAGAAATGTGATTAACAAACGCTATAGCCTGGAATCCTTGCAGAAAAGCATGGAGTATATTTTAAAAAGGCTGCATTTACAGTTGGATGCGAATTCAATTGATGTTGATCCACAGGTTGTTGTTTTATTAAAGGAATACAAAAAATCGGTAAATTTTGCGAATGAAGATCTTGATGCGATCCTGAATAAAAAAACAAGACACTATTTACCCGGTTATGGGCGGTTATGGTTTATGCTAATGCTAAAATCGTTAATTGATCCCAGTTTTTTTAGGGTTGAAGAACAGCTTGTAAGGGGTATGGTAATGACTTATGCCAGAATGATGGAAAATGATATTCCTGAATTGGTTAACACTAATTTGGAACTAATTCACAGGTACTACAATGCCATTGATGACATTTTCAAATATGTTGATGGAGAATTAGCGATAAGGCATGACCACGCGCTGGCATACAGGCATAGAAATAAAAAATCGTATGCTTATCAGGCTTTTACCTATCAGGAAGTGACTGGTTTGGTCAATATGATATACAATGATGTTTTTAAGCCTAAAAATTTAGCCGATTTGACTTTGGCTCCACAGTTTTTTGCCGACTGGGAACTGGCTCTTTTTCAATTGACCAATAGCAAATATTTAGGGATTGACGACAGAAAAATATTGACGAAAAATTTAAAGAAAAATGTGCCTAAAGGCTATTTTCCGGGTCGTTATATCAAACATGAGTTGGAATATTTTGTCTTACAACCCATTCGTGCCCAACTGGAACTCACTATACAAGAAGAGATGACTGCCGAAATACTTAAGGCCAGGGGTCAGGAATTAGAAAAGGTATATATTTTTATACATGAGCCGAGAATTACAAAATGGTTTTCAAGTGCCAATATCAAGGAGTATTTAGAGAGTGGTAAGGAGCCGGAATTAGGGTTGTTATATAAGCAAGGTGTTGTTCAAATCATTGAAACGAAACAATGGTCAGAAGGTGTTCATTTCCCTCAAATGGGTGCCAAGGCAATCAGGATTTTAAGAGAAATAAAAGAGTCCAATGGCTTTATTATTACCAATGGAGAGTATGCAGCCATGATGACCGATATCATTGAAATTGACCATTTCCATATAGGAAAGGTGTTATATGAAATGACAGCTAAAATTATGGGAATTCCAAAAAACAGCGGTTTTATTCAATTTGTGCCAGCCGGTGTTCGCACCACTTTGGCCTATCCGACACCTATTCAAACTGCCAAGGATTTTGAAACCATATTAAAGAGCGATTTATATAATGACATTAGGAATAAGATCGGAGAAAAGGAATTGCTGGGCGCCATTTCAAAGGATGCCATTGAAAATGGAACTCCAATCGAAAAGCTTTTGGAGCAATTAAAGCGGCAAATGGAAGATGATAAGATGATTGAAAAAGTGAAATCGTCATTTGCCGGAGGTGTGTATCAGGATGGATTACCCTGGAGTGGGGTATTGGCCGAAATTGACATGAAAGAAAACAACTGGAAGTTTGCGGCCCATATTGCCAATAAGGAACCAAAAAATGTACCGGCTTTGGTTAATGAATATAAAAAGGAATACAATAATTCAAATAAAATTGAGCTCGCTTGGAACGGGGGATATATACTCAACCCGGAACTGGTCGGAAAACTTGGCTTACCCGAAACATATATCGGCTCACCCTTAGGTTTACTGATCATGGACAGCAAGGTGTTCTGCCCGCCACTTTTTAATAAACCGGCTTTTATAATTTATAAAAATGGCCATGTAGACATCAGGAAGGTAAATAGCAGGGCAGGTTTTACGATAAGTGGAAAACAAAGAAAACTTGTATTCAAGGCAGCCAACTATAATAAGCACAGTAGTTCAGAACCCTGTTATTACGATTTGACATATGCTGATGAAGCCATACAAGGCAATGGAAACGTCATTATCAGGATAGCGGGAAATACCGTAAAACAAATTATTAAGACAAAAGCGAAAGAAACTGTGGGTATCATTCCGGTTGGAATCACCTTGTCTGTTCCTGTGGAATTGTTTTCAAGTACAGTATTTGAAGTAGGCAAACCTGTAGACATCAGGTTAATGGAGCCTGAAAACAACCCTTATCATTGGGATGATGTATCGTATGCCATTGAAGCGGGCCCCATGTTAATAGATAAAGGGAAGCAAATATTGAACATGGAAGAAGAAGGATGGAAAACAGCCAATTCGATTAAAACCCAGGCCGCCAGATTAGATTTTACCGATATGCGAGGACCCAAAATAGCTGTAGGGATAACCTATGAAGGTAAGCTCATGGTGCTTATGGTAAACGGCAGAATTAGAGAATCTGTAGGTGCGACACATTTTGATATGGCGGATATCCTGTTGAAATATGGAATGGATAAAGCTATGGGCTTCGACCCTGGTGGGAGCAGCACCTTGGTAGTTGACGGCAAGATCATGAATATTTCACCCTATAATAAAAATTACGAAAAAGATATTTACTCTTTACCACCCGAACCGAGGTTTGTGGCAAATACCATAATGGGGTGGATAGAGGACCAATAAACCAGGTATTATTTTTATTTATCCTTTTAAATTAATTGATTTGAAGGGTCTTTACATTTTTACCCTGACACTTTTATCTGAATTGAAGCATCTGGTTTTGATACGACAGATAACAAGGTTTGCCATGGAAATAAAAAAAATATGTAACTTTAAGAGGAATTTTTAATCTTAATCAACCTTTTATCATGAAAAAACTAAGTTTAATTTTGATTTTTATGCTCTTCGCCGGTTTAATGAACGGACAAATAAGTTATTTACAATACCGCCATGTACCTGCCGATCAGGAAGCAAAATTTTTAGAACGAGAAACGAAGCACTGGTCTAAAGTTGCTCAGGCTGCTGTTAATAAAGGGCAAATGTCATCCTGGTCGCTTTGGAGAAAAATTGGCATTACCAGTGCAGATGAGTTGACCCCAAACTATGTTTTTGTCAACAGTTTTGAAAGCCTGGATAAAATGGATCCAGATAAGGTGTGGTCAGATAATATGGATGCCCTTGGTGATGTAAAACCGGAGGATATAGAAACCAGCTCATTTACAACCACAACCTTTGATTATTATATACAATATGAAGATCATATTGACGGAGAATATAAATACGCACTTGTAAATTATGCGAAACCAACTGATTTAACAGCTTTTATCCAGGAAAATAAATCCCTTTGGAAACCGGTCCACGAAGACAGGATCAATAACATCATGAATACCATGACCTATTGGGGTATGTCATCTGTAATTTATCCTGCAGGAAACCAGGACCGCTTTTCAGTTTTTACGGTTGATGGATTCAATAACCTTAACGATGTACTCGATTATCTTAGATTTACAGAGATATCCGACAGTTCTCCCAATGCAGCTGCAATGGATGATTTAGCCGGAAAAACCAAAATGGATGAATTGATGCCTAATGGTTTTGAAAGAAGGATTATTTATGAAAGAGTCATGACGGTTAAGTAAAAATATGTGTCAAATTCAGGCCAATCGATTTTTAACATCAGGTTAAAATTCAAGAAATATAAGTAAACAAGAACCCCATTAAAATTAATTAATGGGGTTCTTTACTTCTTACCTGCCCGCCGGCAAGCAGGCTTCTCGCCAACATAATCCCATCACATTCTTTTAAAAGATAAAACAATCGTTAATAAATCTCTTGATAACTAATAAGTTGCAATCTCGATGCACTTAATTAAAGTGTTAGTTTGTGGTCATGATTAACCTAATCCATTTTGGATATAATTCTTATAAATAAAAAGATCGATGAAAAACTTAATTATTCTAATCTTGATACTTGTTCCGGCTGGAATATTTGCTCAGGAGTCATCAAATGTCAATACGCTGAAAAAGGATAATTTCAATCAGTACTATACTGCCTCAGAAATAGCTTATGCAGAAGACAATAATTCACTTATTTCATTATCGGATGTCGGATTGACTGAAAGAGAATATGACCTCAAACCTTTTTTGGATCCGGATATGGGTGAAGTCACGGAAGAAGATCTGTTCTCTAAAAAGAAAAATTTGATTCTGGATTCCGAATCATACATTGGTGACGGGATGGTTACATTTTCAAAGGATGGAAAGACTGTTTTTTTCAGTGCCAACAGAAAAATAAAAAAGAATAAGCGACAAAATGAGGATGAAGTGAAGATAAAAAGAGCAGTTAATCTTCAGTTATTTAAAGCAAGTGTGAATGAAGATGGCTCATGGACAAACTTGGAAATATTGCCCTTTAGCAGCAGTCATTATTCCACCGGACAACCCTTTTTAAACAAAGATGATACCAAACTGTATTTTGTGTCTGACGGTCCTGAATCATTAGGTAGGACCGATATTTTTGTAGTCGATTTACTTGAAGATGGAACTTATGGTAAACCCAAAAACATGGGACCAAAAATCAATAGTAGAGAAAGAGAAATATTCCCATTTATAGATGAAGAGAATTTACTGTTGTTTTCTTCGGATGTTCAGAATGAAAGCGGTGATTTGGATGTTTTTGCCAGTAAAATATTTAATCATTCTGTCTCTACACCTATTAAATTGAAAGGAAACCTGAATATTCAAAAAGATAATTCAGTTTCAAGCATTGATGATGCAAAAGAAGGTAAGGGCGTAGCGGATTTTTACGCCTCAATTGATGTTTCTTCAATTGAGATTGACTGCCAGCAGGAGATTTCAGGGATTGTTAAAGATTCAGACAACAAGGAATTGCTGCCAAATGTACAAATTATGCTATTCGATAATAATGATAACAAGCTATTATCTTTTTTGTCTGATGAAACGGATGCTTCTTTTAGTTTCAAGCAATCCTGTGATGAAACCTATACATTAAAAGCCTACCTAGATGGTTATTTAACAGGAGAAATTGATATAAAAACCGTTAATGACATAAATTCGGATCCATTGGAAATTATAATTCAAATGAGCGCGGATCCGGAGAATACTAATGATGTAATTGCGAAGGTATCTGAGATAGATAAAACTGCCGGTTTGAAGTTAGAGACGAGTGTAGTTGAGACGGCTACGGTTAACCCCGATAACAATTCGTCCGATCATGGCTCATCATATAATTTCAACAGTGATCTTCAGGTTTTCACCGTGCAGATCGGAGCTTTTCAAGGAAATGCACAAACTGTCAAATACATCAAGTTATCCGGCTTGTTCAATCATGTTTACAATGATGGATATAACAGGTATTTTTCAGGTATTTTTGAGTCTTATAAAGAGGCTGAAAAGCATAAGGAATTGTTGAAAAATAATGGATATAAAGACGCTTTTATTGTTGGCCTGAAAGGAGAAGATAGGTTTTAGAGAGAAAATCGAGAATAATTTTCACTTCACACTTTACACTTTACAGGTATTGAAATATTTACTAAATTGGGCTTTCAAAAATTTCCAACATATCAATCTTACTTATCAAATGGAAAGGTAAAAGACAAAGTTCAAATGTAGAAGACAGAAGAGGGAATTCAGGTTCTGGCAAAGACATTTTGGGGTTTAACCCTATGCTGTTGGCCGCCCTGATCAGGCTTCTTTTTTCAAAAACAGGAATGATTTTCGTCGGTATTTTTCTTCTGTTTTCATTTATCACAGGTAATAACCCATTAATTTTTTAGGACAATTTTTTAACAGTGTCATCTGAAGCACCCTGGAACTGGATGATATTGAATTGTTATATTGAGGGATCACTAGAAATAAACAGGGCCTTACCGTGATTAACATCAAAGTGGATTATTGGGTTTAAATTTATATGCGGTTTTTTGCTTCCCTTTATATTCATCGTAATCTTTGAATCCGGTTTTCTCATATAATTCTATATACCTTGGATCATCCATGATAAAATCAAATCTCGAATCCCTTAAAAGAGAAATAATTGGTTCGCGACGGTCGTAACTTATATAGAGGTATTTGATCGTATTCTCTTTGTCTTCAATAAAAGCATAAAAAGTTGCTTTGAAAATAGGGTTCTGAAGAGAGTTAATGCTTGATTCCTGGTCGTAAGCAAGTATTTTCTTAATCGCAGTTTTAAAATCATTTTGTTCAAGGAATGATGACATAATGCTGTCCTTGAGATCTTCCTTTGTGAAGTGTGCCAAAACCTTTCTGGCCTTCTCAAATTCTTTCTTTCTCGCATAACCAAGCCAAAGAAATTGATCCGCCCCGCCTGAATTTGGATCTTCCTGAAGTAAAAGCAGACAGTATTCAATACATTTGTCATAATTACCCGAATAATACAAGTCCCTGGCATATGCTGCTTTCCATTTTATTTCCATAGGGTCCTGTTTAATCGCTTCCTGATCCAGTAAAAGGCCCTCTTCGACTTGACCGAAACCACTTAAAAATGACGCGAGCATGCATTTTTCATCTGCCCCGTTAGGATTAAGAGCAACGGCTTTCCTTTTTTCCTTTTCTGCCCTTAGCCAATCATAATTATGAAAATAATAACTTCCCATGGCAAGATGTGCCCCCGGACTAAGGGAGTCTAATGACAAAGCTCTTTTGGCCAGCAACTTGGCCGAGTCAAGGGCGATCCTTCGTTGTGACACATTATTGGCTTCCAGAACCCAATCGGACATATTAAAATAGGCAAGTGATAAATAAGCACAGGCTTCTGCAAAATTGGAATCGAGTTTTACGGCTTTTTCAAAGTATTTCATGGGCGTGAATACTTCATCCTCCTTCATGTTAATAGGGCCATTGACAAATTGTAATTTTCCTTTTAAGTAGTTTTCATAGGCCAGCGGGTTAATTTTTTTGACCTGATGCGTTACCTCATTCTCAAGGCCTAAATTTGATTCTATCTTTCCGGCGATATCAGTGGCTATTTTTGATTGTAAGGCAAAAATATTTTCCATGTCATCAGTATAAGATTCTGAAAAAATGATAAATCCATCTTTTGCATTGGCAAGGCTTACCGAAATCAGGATCTTGTCTTGCTGCCTGCGAACGCTGCCCTCTAGAATTGTATTGACCTTAAGTTGATCTCCTATACTTGTGAGAGGTTCATCTTTATTTTTAAATGAGAAGGAAGAGGTTCTTCCTGCCACCGAAAGTTCCTTGTATTTGCATAATTCATCATAGATTTCTATCGCAATACCATCACTCAAGAATTCCTGGTCTTTGTTGGGGCTCATATCCATAAAAGGGAGCACGGCAATCGTATTTCCTTCGACCGATGTACTCCTGGACGCTTGATGCTGGAGTTCTGAATTTGATGGCTCAATAAAATGGATACCAATAGCTACAAGCAGTACGATCAGAATAATAATATTGAGCCGCTTGTTGGTGGTCGCCGTAACCGAATCATCTTTAGAAATATGTTCCGTTTTTTTTAAGCCTTCTGGGGTTACTTCATACACCCAGGAAAAGATCATCCAAATCGGCAAACCGACTGCCATTAAAATCATCAAGGTTTTTAAGACCCAAACAGGGGCTTGAAATATGGGAAGGATATTGGTTAAAACCTGAATTAAAACCCAGGCAATAACAATGTATGCCATGGTGGCCTTGATAACGTTTCGCCTCTTTAATTCTTCAAAAAACTTCATCTTGTGAAGGTTTACCCTAAAGTTAAGAATAATAGTTGAGTTTTTTGATCAAATGGAGCTTAATAATTGGAGATAAAACCGGCTAGTTTAATGCAACTTTCAAGCCTTGTATCAGCTGATTTATTTCGTCCATAGTGGTATAGTGTAAAAACGAAATTCTCAACACACCGGGATCTCTCGGGATATTCATGTCTATCAGTGGACGGTGGGCATAAAAATTGCCCATACCCAACATCAATTTTTGATCGGTTAAGCTTGCGTACACCTTTTTAATATTTTTGTTTTTGGGGATAATGGAAACGATAGGTTCCCTGTCTTCTGCATGATCAGGGCCTACGATTTGAATGTCATCGCGAGATCTCAAAAATTCAAGTAAACGCTCCAGCAATTCTTTTTCATGTTCCTGAAATAATTTATTTATTGCGATGTTTCTTTTGGCTGGAGTTGCTTCCTCATTGAAATGATGCTGATAAACCGCATCAAAATAATCTAATATACCACTGGCAGCTGCAATTTGTGCGTGATCAGGCCCTGCCGGTGTCAGCATACTTCGGGTAATCCCTTCCTTAAAAAAGTGAGATTGGTTTTCCATTTTAAGGATCAATTCCTTATCAACGTACATCAATCCCAAATGCGGGCCAAATGTTTTGTACAATGAAAAAAGATAAATATCGGCAGCAAGCTCCTTTACATCAGGAAAACCATGCGGAGCATAACCTACGCCATCCACAACAGAAAGAGCCCCATGATCATGAGCTCTTTGGCTAATTACCCTGACCGGATTCACATGGCCAATCACATTTGAACAATGAGGGAAAGCGACCATTTTAGTTCGATCAGAAAATAAACCATCCAATTCATCCAGGCTCAAAAGCCCGGTTTCAGGATGTACGTGCCATTCTATGATTTTTATGCCTCGATCTGCTAACCTTCTCCATGCACCTGCATTGGCTTCATGATCCTGGCATGAAACAATGATTTCGTCTCCCTCTTTCCACATGGGAAGCATGGCATGTGCCAAGACATATACATTTTGAGAAGTAGAGGGACCAAAATGAATTTCTGATGGCTCTGCGTTGAGGTAATCGGCCATTCTTTTATAAGAGGCCTCCATCAAACGACCTGCCAGCATGGAAGCCGGATAGGGATAGTTTACCTGCACCTTGTTTTTCATATAGAAGTCGGTCAGGCGATTGATCACCTGTACACATGGATAAGAGCCTCCGGCATTTTCGAAAAAGGCCCAGCCCTTAAGAGAAGGTTCAGAAAAAGCAGGAAATTGTGAGCGGACAAATTGTAAATCAAGTTTCATAATTAAAGATCAGCGTTTAATGTGGTTTGGATTTATACAATAAATATAGGGATTAAGTTTGAAGCCTGTCTGACGGTTCGGCAGTGATTATCTCATATGATTTTAAACTAATTCTTTCAAAGCCTATTGTGACGAAATAGCGATCAAATACCAGGCTGCATGGGGCAACCATTGCTCTGCCCAACGCCAGTCATTGTCTTTGCCCGTTTCATTAAAACCCCGGTTTAAGTCGATATCATTTTCATTGTACAAGCCGGAGGTAATTCCATTGCAAATACCGCCTGGGGCATTGGTATACTCATACGAATTAAAAAAGAGGTACTGCACATTATTGCGTCCATGACCTTCAAGCATACAGGCGTCAAAAGGATTGAGCCCCAGGATCCAGTTAAGCTGGTTCCATGCGTATGCTTCCAGTTCAGCCTTAAAAAGAGGATCATCTGAAAAAATTTGACTGGCCAGCCTGGCGGCCGTAGCTAAGGAACCCAAACGCGCATTTTCTCCCTGCCACCAAGGTGCTGTTTCGGTATCATGAGGAAAGAAGAAGCTGTTTCTTTTTTGCCCTTCTTTGTTTTGAACATATTGTCTGGCATATCCAAAAGGATTATTGACTTCGGAGCTGAGCCTAATTTCTGATGCTAAGGATTTTTTTACGACTTCCAGTACAGCCTTTTTATGATCAATAGATGCAATCTCTGCATATTTGATAAGGCTGACTGAGGGTAAGCCGGCATCGGCAGCATGAAAAAACGGGCGATTGCCCTCATCTGCCCTCCAGTAATAATGCCCTGATTTGTTTTGAACCAGCCTGTTTTTTAATGAAGTGGCCCTTTGGTCCGCAGCTTTGAGAAAGATTTCATCCTGGGTGGCTTTATATAGTTCTGTAGCAGCCATTAAAGCGCAGTAATCGTCTACAATATTTTCTTTTCCGTCGTTTGTGAGTTCTACATTATGTTTCTCAAGATAGAGAAAGGCTTCTCTTGCCGCTTCCAGATAATCTGAATTATCAAAGTCTCCTGATACGTCAAAGGTACCGGCTATAGCCAGAGAGGCTATTGATAATCCTGCCCCGGCCCTGTAACTCACCTCGTAACTGTCTGAATCAGAGGTTTCATCATCCGTTCCATCTATGCCTTCCGAGGGTTTTTTGGTAAGGCTATAACCGGTCATAGTAGGCGTGATTCTTCTGTCTTCGGCTTTTTTTTCGGCTCCCTTGCCTGAGATGGTCCTAAAAAAGGAACCTTCTCTGGTTTTCATGCGATATAAAAAATCAGCGCCATACATGGCTTCGTCAAGGAGCCTTCTTTTGTATTGTCTAAAATTAGGATCTCCCCTTTTCTCCAAGGTTTTGTAGGTCTCAAATAGACTCCAGACGGTCAGGTTGGTCTGTTGCGGGTTAAAATAGGTTGAAAATGTTAAATGAGACAGGTGCTTGCCATAATCCCCCGTTGCATCATACCAGCCCCCATGCACATCAACCGTATCCGTGCGGCCTTTTAAAAAGGTCATGTTGCGATCAGCTTTATCAAGTAATCCTGATGACCTTTGCCCTTTAAAATAATAGACCACATCCGATAGGGTATTTCGCTCTAACAAATTATCCTGAATAAGAAACGGATAAGAATCAACCCTCTCACCGTTTACCTCACATTCTATGGTATAGGTTCCGGCTCGGGTCACATCATCAAAATTAAATACCCAAAAATGCCAATCGCGCCATTGGTCAACGGTTCCTGTATGTATGGGCAGCCCTTTTTGAACCTCTTTGCCGGTAAGATAATCTCTAATGATAAAAGCAGTAACCTTATCCTCAGCCGAAGTCAGGATTACACCGGGTTTGGGCGCATGAGTCTCGTAACCGATATGGTTGTATAAAAGCTTCACCTGTGCCTTACTCTGATATGGTAAAAGAAAAAGCAACAGGCCTAAACTAAGCGAATGGATCAGAACTTTCATAAATGGTATTTTATGCGTTATTGTTTTTTAAAATCACTGTTGATTATTGAGGCTTTTAACTGCCGCCGTCATTGCTTTAAAACAGGCCACGTCACTTTCTGTATCTTTATCACTTTCCTTATGATTTTTATAGGCCTGCATAAAATTTTCGGCCGGTGACCAGACGGTATGCATTACTCCTAAAAGGTTTTCTTTCATTTCGGGGGTTGCGTTGCTTTTCAAATCATCCATCATGCTTACCTGTTCTATTGCAACCTGCGGTTTTCTCCAGGAACAGGCTACCACATCAAATCCTTTCAGGCTGAAATAAGCAGGGGTCGGGAGTGCTCTTTCATAATGCCAGTCGGCGATGATCACTGATTTAGGGATCATATCAACGGCTCTCCAGGTATTATTCATACTCGCCTCCCACATACCGATACCCGAGGTAGAAGCGTCGATTAACCGATCTCCCCAAATCCAAAGCCGGGACTCATTTTGATTCAGATGATTGTTGATTTTGGTGATTTCACCCGCATATAATTGGGCAGGGTCCTTTCCTTTGCAGCGAGGGCATTTTGAATCAGCCAGATAAAATACCTCGTCCATCCCCGCGTGAAAAGCCTTGGCTTCAAAAACTTCCACGATTTCATCTACCAGATCAAATACAACGTCATGTACTTCAGGGTGCAGCGGGCAATAACTTTTACAATACAAGCCATCGGCATTGGGCCATTCATATTTTTCGGGAATTTCCACATGAGGAGTTTCATCAAATTCAGGATATACCGCAAGCAATTTATTGAGTGTGCCTGCCCAACTTTGATGACCCAAAAGATTTACCTGAGGGATCAATTCAATGCCGTTCTTTTTACAAACCGTTACAAGCTGTTTTACCTGCTCTTTCGACAAGGGGTTTTCATCCCTGAGTTCGGGCCTTGATTCATAGGCATAATTAAAATCAACCCTTAAAATCAAGGTATTGATACCGGCCGGGGCCAATTCTTTATTTACAAACTCAACGAATTCGTCCAGATGGCTGGTTTTAGGAGCCGCTATACAGAGTCCATTTACGTTAAAAACACTTTGTGCCTGTAATGGCAGTATAAAAATAAAGAGCACTAAAAAGGGATAAAAAAACTTTTTCATCTGATGAGGTATTGATGTTTTCATGATAAAATGCATTTGTTGGTAATTTTAATTACAGCTTTAATTTATATCCTTTTTTCTCTAACCAACCGGTAAAAATAACAACGAGCAAGGCGAATGCGAAAGAAAGCAATAAACCTAAAACAGCTGTGTTCAAAAGATCCGGAAACCGAAACCCGCTGAAACTGCGCATGGGGTAAATAAAATAAGGTATCATATAGCAGGTAAGTGTTGCAGTACCTGCCGGGGCAATAATTTTGGCCCAACCTGTAACTTTTTTTTGATCTGCGATATAATATAAAACAGCAAACAATATAAATCCTATACCTGTGCATATGGCCAGCCAGGAAGGGGTTCCCTGTATTTTTGAAATCCCCCAAATGGGCCTGGTTGCCAATCCATATATGAGATTGATAAGGCCCAAGCCGAGCAAGGTGGCATAAAACCATTTCAGGTCTTTGTACCTAAGCTTTTTAAACAGTAATGTTGCCACAATTCCGGCGGTGGTAAAAGCGGGAATAGTTCCTGTTAAGACAGGAGATAAATATACCAATGGTCCATCCAGTTTAGGTGTAAAGGCACTATGTGCCAGAACGGCTAATCCGTTTAAAACCATCCAGAGAATCACCATCACCCAAAGGTTTCCCTTTGCATAAAGATAGACCAGGGCATTGAGCAGGTAGGCCCAGCCGATCAACCCCAGGATGCCCCACCACTGGGTGGTCATCCATAGTTCACCATGCTCCCCTCCTTTATAAATAAATGCTAAAAAGGCCAGGATCAGGTATCCCGATGCCTGCAGGTAAAAATGCCATTTTTGATCAACCGGGCTCCTTTTCCAATTGGTCCAGATCAAAACAACTGCCGTAGCCATGAGCAGGCACCAAACACTTTTAGACAGGATCATGCTTGTATGGGCCGTCTCGTAATTGACCATATACAAACCGATGACCAAAAGGGAAACGGAGCGTATTAAAATATGTTTGGCTATGGCAGCCGGACTATCTTTTTTGTCGAGGCGATTCTGAATGGCCAATGGTATACTCAAGCCGACAATAAAGAGGAACAATGGAAAAATAACATCTGAAAACCCCATGTAATCTTCTGTTGCCGAGGCATGGGTTAGCCATTTAGGAATGTCGATAAGTGTCCAGAAGTCGTTGACCCAGATCATGAATACCATGGTCAGGGCTCTAAGAATATCAATCGAAGCGAGTCTCATTAAAAAAAAATTAATTAAAGTTGATATCAGTTATTCTAAATATAAGAACCCAAAATAATCGGGTACATGAAAATTTGGCTCCTTGGTCATGGTGCTGCTCCAGCAGGCAAATGTTGCGTTTTTATCATCGTTCTTCCAATTTGGGTCGGCATGATCCTCCTTGGAGATAATGCGATATAAATTCATTCGGAACACTTTGTTGTTTTTATTGATGGGATCCTGGATCAAAGGCAATGGAATTTTTATTTGTCCTTTCCAAAGATCCTTTTCGCGATCTTTTATGACGCTGTGTTCTATTTTTGCGATTTCATTAGCGATGAGTTCTACGTCAAAAGTTTGCTCATTTTTATAGCGGTTCTTTACTTTTCCAAGAAACAAGGCATTATTGGGGTTGAGTTGAATTTCCCAATAGTTTTCACTGGCATCCTCTCCCGGGCTGATGAATATTTCAAAAACTTCCTGGTTGAACATTGGACTGTTATCTTCAATATAAAAATTTTGATCCAACCGCGGATTGTCATGACATTCAAAATCGATGAACAGATAATTATCATCATATTTTATGGCGACCCGTGTTTTTTCCTCAATCGGTTTGCCTCCTGAGGAGTGATGAAAATATGGGTTCTCCAGCCTCGTAAAATTACGGTCGTTTATATACATGACAGGGACATCAAACTTTTTCTCCTGCTTGTAATCATATACTGTTTTGCTCAAAGTACTTTGTTCTGGTATTTTCCTTTCGCACGATAAGGCCATCGTCAATACAAATATTAGGATGATGTTGATCATTAGATGATATGTGCGGGGATTAATCGTTTTTAAATCTAAGAAAGGTAAGGATTATTAGTGGTCTACCAGATAAATTTCGATAGTCAACGAGCCACTAAAGACATTCGGCACCTAAGTTTCGATAGGTGGCTTTTAATTCCTTGCCATTGGCAATGATCAGGTTTAAAGTCAATACATTTTCAAGTGTAAAAAATTTTCAATAGCTTTATTTAGAATATTCGTTTCCGACAGGATCAGCGATCACATGTAAACAGTTATGATTATTTTTTAGAGTTGCTGAGAAGTTGTGTCGCAGAGTAACATTTTCGAGTAAGATGCCCACTCATAGCCCGCGCTGTAAACCTTATAAACTTAGAAGTGAATTTGTTAACCAAATAATTTAAAACTTAAAAATGAAAAAATTAAACCTGATTGTAGTCATAGGCTTACACCTGATTTTTACGGTATTGGCAAGTGCCCAGGAAGTAGATTCAAAAGAACTAACCATTGACAGGCTTTTTAATTCCCGGGAATTTTCTCAGGATTATCTGGGTCCCGTTACCTGGTTTGAACATGGAGAATCATATGTAAAATTAGAACCTAGTCAAGAAAACAGCATGGTGCGTGAGGTAGTCGCCTATAAAACTGTAAGTCAGGAACGAACTGTTTTGGCTTCTGTTGGTGACTTAACGCCTGAGGGAAGTGACAAGCCTCTTGCAATAGCTTCATTTCAATTTACCGCCGACCAAAATCGAATGATGATTTTTACAAATACTAAACGAGTTTGGAGAGCCAATACCAAGGGAGACTATTGGGTATTGGATTTAAAATCAAAGTCATTAAAGCAATTGGGCAAGAGCCTGCCGGCTTCTTCATTGATGTTTGCCAAATTCTCTCCCGATAATAAAAGCGTGGCTTATGTAAGTGAATTTAACGTGTACAAGGAAGACTTTGAAACAGGCAAAATAACTGCCCTCACCAAAGACGGTACACGAGACATGATCAATGGCACTTTCGACTGGGTTTATGAGGAAGAACTTTTTTGTAAAGACGGGTTTAGGTGGAGCCCTGACGGCAAGAAAATTGCTTTATGGCAGTTGGATGCATCTGAGATCAGGAATTTTTTCATGATTAATAATACTGATTCTGTTTATTCAAGAATTATTCCGGTTCAATACCCTAAAGTAGGTGAAGACCCTTCGGGTGCAAAAGTTGGAGCCGTTGATATGGCTACTCAAAAAATTACCTGGATGCGTATTCCCGGTGACCCAAAACAAAACTATTTACCGAGAATGCAGTGGGTAGGTGATCAACTCCTGGTACAACAAATGAACAGGAAGCAAAACGAACTTAAGGTGTATATCTGTGACCCTTCTTCAGGTGACTGCGAGTTGTCATATACTGAAAAGGATGATGCATGGGTCGATATCATGAATCTTGACCTCACAGCGAATTGGTCAATGTCTGATATGAAAATTGTAGGGAATTCCTTTTTGAGAGTTACTGAAAAGGATGGATGGAGACATGTGTATAAGGTTAAAATGGATGGCTCAGAAGAAAAGAACCTCACTGATTTTGAAGGTGATGTAGCCAGGTTTTACAACCTTGATGAAAAAGGCAAAAACCTTTATATTAATGCTTCTCCTGAAAATCCAACCCAGCGTTATTTATACCAGACTGCAGCTAATGGCAAAGGAAAACTCAAGCGTATTACCCATGAACAATATAACGGAGTAAATACCTATAACATTTCACCCAACAGTAAATATGCGATTCATTCTTATTCTAATGCAAATACGCCGGGAACAACCTATTTGATCAGTTTGCCAAGCCACGAAATTATCACCACCCTGGTAGATAACCAGAGGTTTAAAAAAAGTGTGGCGGCGCTGAATTTGCCCAAAGTGGAGTTCTTTACAGTGACCACATCCGAAGGCGTGGAAATAGATGGGAGGCTCATAAAACCTGTTGGTTTTGAACCGAATAAGAAATACCCCGTAATTTACTTTACCTATGGGGGCCCTGCTGGAGTGGAGGCAGATGATTCATGGAAATACAGGGGTATGTATCATTTTATGCTAGCACAAAAGGGATATGTCATCATTGTTATGGATGGCCGCGGCACCCCTAGTTTAAAAGGCAGCGATTGGAGAAAGGCAATTTTTAAACAGGTAGGTGTTCTCAATACACGCGATTTTGCGCTGGCTGTCAAGGAAACGCTGAAATGGGATTTCACAGACCCTGAAAGAACTGCTTACTGGGGCTGGAGTGCAGGAGGAAAAATGGCACTTAATCTTATTTTTCGATACCCTGATGTGATCAAAACTGCCATTTCTGTTGCTGCAGTATCAAGCGGACTTTTGTATGATAATGTATATACAGAAAGGTACATGGGATTAAAGTCTGAAAATTTGGAAAATTACCATTTGGCATCAGCGCTGAGCCAGGCTAAAAATTTGGAGGGCAATTTGTTGATTATCCATGGAACGGGAGATGATAATGTTCATTATCAAAATGCTGAAATGCTGATGAATGAATTGATCAAACACAACAAACAGTTTCGTATCATGCCTTACCCTAATCGTTCTCATGGCATATATGAAGGAGAAAACACAACCCGGCATTTATATACTCTAATGACAAATTATTTCCTGGAAATGAACCCGGTAGGAGCGAAATAATCATTGTATTGGTAATTAAGCCTTGAAAAAGGACTGCACTTAAATTTTGTCCGGGCTAGATATGGTAAACAGATCAGGTCGGATTTGGTTTAACGATCATAAATCAAGACATGGCGTCTTGTGAATTTGGATAAGCTAATTTTTTCCTAAAAATTTCTTTTGATTAATTGATCTTGGTCAATATAATTATTGACCGGGATCAGTTCGTTTTGAATTCAACAGAATAAAAAGCAAACCCGAATGAATTATCAAGAGACTGATAGAGCCCTGTCCGACACAGAATATATTTTCCAATAGAAGCAAACCATACAGAAAACCAGTAAGTATAAAGGTCATTCTCAAAAAGTGGTACAAGAAGCCTATAGAGACAGTATAAAAAAAGAATGAAAGATATAACCGCTCGAATCATATACATTTTTAGCATATCATATTGACCGTGATCATTTTATTTTTAATCTATATTATTTAAATTTCGATCAAGTTTATTACGGATCGAGATGGCTGATATTAGATTTAAAAGCAAAAATCAGAATGAAATTGAGTTTTCCAAAGAACTTAAAAGGCGGGTTCGTGCTTACTTTAAAGATTCAGGACGTTCGACGCACGGGGATAGCAGCATGTACTTTAAATCAATTATCATGCTCGGATTATATCTGATTCCCTTTGTTCTTATCATATTTGTAGTTCAATCTCAATGGACAGCTTTGATATTGGTTGTACTAATGGGTATTGGTGAGGCCGGAATAGGAATGTCGGTCATGCATGATGGCGCTCATGGGGCCTATTCAAATAAAAAATGGCTAAACACTTTGGCAGCATCAAGTATGTACTTATTGGGGAGCACCACGATCAACTGGAAGATCCAACATAATGTGAACCATCATACCTATACAAACATTTATAATTTTGATCCTGATATTTCAACAAAGGCAGTTATTCGTTTAAGCGACCATGCTCCCGTGAAGAGGTATCATCGATTTCAAAAGTACTATGCTTTTCCTCTTTACGGTTTGATGACCATACTAAAATTGTTTGGTGAGATCAATGTTTTTATACGCTATTACAGGGGAGGCCAGGTGAAAAAAATGAATGTCAGTCCTGAAAAGGAATTGACAAAATTGATTCTGATAAAAGTTATTTATCTGGCTGTTATTATTGGACTGCCCATTCTTTTTACAGATTTTTCTATAGGACAGATTTTAATTGGGTTTATGGTCATACATTTTGTGGCAGGGATGATCATGAGTACCATATTTCAGATGGCTCATGTAGTCATGGGCGTAGACCAGCCCCTTCCCGCCAATGGAATAATAACCTCAAAAAGATTGGTACACCAGCTTAAAACCACTTCAGATTTTGGAAAAAAAAGCGGTCTGCTCAGCTGGTATATGGGCGGTTTGGATTTTCAGGTAGAACACCATCTGTTTCCAAACATATGCCATATCCATTATGCGGCCATTGCTCCAATAGTTGAAAAAACCGCTTCAGAGTTTGGATTGAAGTATAATAACAATAACACATTTGCTCACGCCTTGGTATCCCATTTTAACAGATTGGGGCAATTGGGCCAATCTTTTGAGAAAGCCTAGTATTTAATGATGTCACCGGCTAATTCACAATATGCGGATAAGCCTTTTTCCGATTTTGAAACCTAAGAATATTATCTTTTACGATGTGGCCCTTATCAATATTTATGGCATTCTGAATGGTCTTGTTTTCTTTCCAGCTTTCCCTGTTGTTGATCACCGATGGAAGATGTACGATCAAGGCAGCAGAAATCGATCTCGAAGCACTTTCCCAGAAATAACTTGGGGTATGATCTACAGCATAGTAATCGATGTTATCAACCGATACAATTGGATTTTTAAAAGAGGTGGGGCTTGCAAAATAAAATCCCATTCCTTCATCACAACTCACATCAATAATTAAAGAACCTGGCTTTAGGTTCGATTTTTCATCTTCGTTAACATAATTGATCGGATCGTCAGTATCCTGATAGGTTCCGTTAATGATGATTTCAGATTCACTGATCAAATCCGACAGGGGGCGTTCTGACCCATCGTGCTCTACTACAATCAGCCGCGGCTCATTTCCTTTTCCTTTTCTAACCCTGGCATAGTGTGCATCAAGTACTTCTTCTCTTACTTCGTGATCTGGTCTTTGAATTAAGATCGTGATATCTCTGAAACCATGTGCTTTCAGGGCGTAAATGGCCCCTCTGCTCACTGCACCGAAACTAAAAATGATGACCTTCCTTTGATTTCCGTAATGGCCGTCAATTCCCTTTAACTGAAGGGCATGTATAACGGCACAATAGCCTGCCATTTCATTATTTTTGTAAAAGGTGTGTCTTCCCATTTGTCCTTTAGGATACCATACATACATGTCTTCAAAGGCAATCAGGGTCAATTTCCTGTCAATCGCTGTTTGCGTGACATCCATTTGCTGGGCGCAATGAGGATAACCCCACAAAATACCGCCCTCTTTCAATTCCTTCAGATCAGATAATAGTGGTTTGGCTATGATGGCTGCACCTATATCTGAGAGTATTTCATTTCGTGTAGCTATTCCTCCCGTTAGCGCACTGATTTCTTCATCAGCGATATTGAAAGGGGTCCCGTAACCTTTCTCGAAAATAAGTTGTCGGCGGATGTGCTCAGGAATTCTTTTTAAATGTTCGGGATGGATAGGAACGCGCCTTTCGTCTTCCTTTCTTGAGGTTCCGATAACTCCCATGGTCAATAAAGTCATATGCTTTTTTTTTATGTTGAAACGGATCGCAGATTAATGAAAAGGGCAAAGCGTAAGAATAAGATTACTGTGGAGGATTATTTTCAAGTATTCGGTCATTAATTGAATACCCATGTGTCATCAATCAAATAAAGGTTTAAAAAGAATTCCTAAACAAGTCGCAAGAATTGCGTGAAGAGATGATTAATTACAACGGATAAACAGTCCTGTGCAAAGATACCCTATTTTATTCACATAGGCTCGTTGTTACATCAAAGGATGCCACACCAAGAGTAGTACATAAATAATATAACAGAGAAAAGAAAACAAACAGAGGCATCTGCAAATACCCAAGTTCAATTAATCACGATCCTGTTAAACCCTTCATATGATTTCATAGAAATGACGAGATCTTTCCTGCTTATTCAGAAGGGTTTAAAAAGTTCAGAAAAAAGCGTAGTTATCCTTTATCAAGCATTTTGATTTGATAAATATTGAGTTAGTTTCACTTAACACTTAAGCCGATGTCTCCTTTACGATTTTGGTCGGAATCAGCCAGTTTAGCCAGCCTTTTTCCATCCCTTCAGCAGTGTCAACAGTGCTTTCTTCTACTTTTTCAAGATCCCAGCTTATAAAATTTTCGCCTTTTGAAGTAAGTCGGTAATAACCGGATCTTCTGACGCGCTCTATACATCCCTGAGCTAAAAGGAATTCAAGAGCCTCTTCAATTGAAGGCCTGTCGTTTTCTGAAAGATGGAATTTTTTTCGCGAATAGTTCCAGATACTATACTCGTTAAAATCTAGTTTTAGAAGTTGGGTAAATTTCAGTATCCGTGTACTGTTTCTAAGAGTAATTTCATTCATAGACTTGGGTTTTTGTATTGTTCTACTCAAATATACGTTATTATTCCTTGTAAATCAATGATATATGTCATTATTATCTCTTGCCAAGGTTTTGTATTATTGTATTTTGATGATTATTCAAGAACTAAGGATCAGGGATGGAAGAAGAAAAGTTTGAATTCAATAATTTTTATAATTTCAACCAAGTTCTTCTCACTTCTCCCTTCTCACTTCTTCCTTAAAACCGTATCTTTATCGAGATCATCCTTTGAATTTAATATGAACATTATGTCCAGACTTATTCCATTTGTTTTTTTACTGTGCTTTTTTACTACTTCGTATAGTCAATCTGAAATTTATGAACTTCGTGTTTATGAATTGGAATTTTTTAAACCGGCTAAGGTTTTACATGATTATTTTCAGCAAGCCCTTATTCCGGCCTTAAACCGTCAGGGGGTGAAGCCTGTAGGAGCTTTTGAAGAACTGGGTGAAGCCTTGCCAAAGAAAATATACCTGCTGATTCCATATGCAAGCATGCAGGCATACCAGGAGGTTGCTGACGCCCTCGAAAATGACAAACAATTTAAGCTGGATGCCAAACCTTATGCAGAGGCACCGCAAGAAGAAATACCGTTCAATCACATTGAATCTTCTTTTATCCGGTCCACTTCCGGATTCCCTAATTTGGTTAAACCCGCAGAAAACTCAACAGTATTCGAATT
Source organism: Lutimonas vermicola (assembly GCF_038433205.1). Classification (NCBI taxonomy): domain Bacteria; kingdom Pseudomonadati; phylum Bacteroidota; class Flavobacteriia; order Flavobacteriales; family Flavobacteriaceae; genus Lutimonas; species Lutimonas vermicola. The sequence continues at coordinate 757,598 of NZ_JBCDNA010000002.1, read as the reverse complement.
GCGTATTTACGAAAGCCATAATGAAGATGCACTTCGACGGAAAGTAAAAATGTTCAACGACAGTGAGTTTTCAATATTTGAAGACGTAGGGTTGCATACCGTCTTTTTCGGGGCGAATATTTCGGGCAGTCAAATGCCTTGTTTAACTTATTTGCTCGCGTTTAAAGACATGGAAGAGCATAAGGAGGCCTGGTCTAAATTTGGCCCTCATCCTGAGTGGCAGCGTATTATAAAACTTGATGAGTATGCAAATGCCATGAATGACATTACGCGGATATTTTTAAAACCCCTTGCCTATTCTCAACTGTAATCCAACAGACTTTAATAATAAGACAATGATGCCTTAGCTCAGGGATACAAATTTTGGAGGCCTATGTGTAGTCCAATGGATTTGACAAATGATCAGTTGTCTTGTTTCTTTTGAGAGCAGAAAATGATATGCCGGGTTTTAAAGGCAGTGTCGTAAGCATCAACAGGATGTATGGATGGGCGGTTATGGCAGGCGCTAAAACGCATCAGTATCATTGCCGTTGAGTTATAGGCAAACATCCGATCTGTATATAAAATACGCGTATTAATTCTTAATTTAATCATAACTTAGATAAAGTCAATTTGATGTAATACGGATATAATTTTTTAATAGATTTACTTTAATTAATGATTGAATTAGATTGGCAAAAGGGAGTCGGGAATCGACCTCGTGACAATCAAATCTGATCAGAATAGCAAGGTTGCTTATAATTTTTCATACATGATGAATATCCTTGATGGCGTTAAATCTGCCGAGATAAAAATCACAAAAGAGGTTCAGAACCTCAGTGATATGGTTAAAGATCATAGCCTGTCAATTGTAGACAGGATCGAATCATATGAAGACATCATTTCTCTTGAGATAGGTGATACTTCGCTTAACCGCGCGCGCAACCTCGAGCGGGAGCTGGATATACGTCAGTTATACATTAAGTACGAGGGTGAAAACCCTACAGGAACTCAAAAGGACCGTATTGCTTTCGCTCAGGTACACGATGCTTTTAGAAGGAACTACAGTGTTATTTCACTGGCAACCTGTGGCAATTATGGTGTAGCTGCTGCTTATGCTGCTCACCTTGCAGGTATTCATTGTAAAATATTTATTCCTGAGTCTTACCATACGGATCGCATAAAGGAGATGGAAAAATTTGATGCTGAAATAATAAGGCTACCCGGAACCTATGAAGACACAGTCACTGCGTCGAGTGAGCTTGCTATAAATAATGACTGGTATGATGCAAATCCCGGTGGTGCAAATACGGCCTTGCAGATAAAAGCTTATGCTGAAATTGCGAATGAAATTTATGATCAGTTGCGAGACGCCCCAAAGTACATTGCGTCACCAGTGTCAAACGGAACTTTGCTTGCAGGTGTATATCGCGGCTTTGTCAGTTTATACAAGCGCGGTAAAACTTCGAGAATCCCTATGTTTGCTGCAGGTTCGGCCGCTTATAAAAACCCGATTATATCATCTTTTAAGGCAGGCCTGGAAACCTGTAAAGACATTGACCCGAAACTGTTGAGAGAAACCATAATCAATGAACCATTGATCAACTGGCATAGTTTTGACGGAAATGAGGCCCTTTACGCCATTCGCCAATCGGGAGGGGAAGCGCATCATATCAGTGATAAAAAAATGAAAGACATGAGTTCATTTTTGCTGAAAAAGGAGGGATATAGAATCTTGCCTGCTTCCACTTCTGGTCTGATTGCATTTCTCAAGGTGCATGAAAAAGAAGAAATGCTCAGAGACAGGTATGTAGCAATTTTAACCGGTAAATATTAACTAATGAAAACAACGATTGATGGAAAGGCCCTCGTTTATTGTGACGGTGCTTTTAATACCCCGGAAGGCAAAACTGCACACGGGCTGGTAAGATTTACAGAAAGGTATGAGGTTGTCGGCGTTTTAGATCACAAATACGCGGGCAAGGATGCAGGTTTGGTGTTGGATGGCAGGAAAAACAATATTCAGGTTTTTAAAGATTTGGAAACAGCTTTGGAACAACTTGGTTCGAGTGATCAGCCTGAATCGCTGGTCATTGGTTTGGCTCCTGACGGAGGCCGCCTGCCGGTTGAAGCTAAAAGCACCATTAAACAGGCCCTGGAATTCGGTATGAATGTTGACAGTGGTTTACACGATTTTCTATACAGGGACGATGAATTAATGGCGCTCGCCGAAAAAAACAATTGTCGGGTTCGAGACGTCCGTCGGACTCCCGACCGGGACCAATTACATTTCTTTAGTGGTAAAATTGAGGAGGTTGATTGTTTGAAAATTGCCCTGTTAGGAACCGATTCTGCCATCGGGAAAAGAACTACTGCATGGATTTTAGTACATGCTTTCCGCGAGGCCGGATTAAAGGCTGAAATGGTAGGAACGGGTCAAACCGCCTGGATGCAGGGGGTAAAGTATTCTATGATTATGGATAGTTGTATCAATGATTTTGTCTCAGGTGAAATTGAACATGCTGTTCACGAAGCCTGGAAAAATGAGGCTCCTGACCTCATAGTGATAGAAGGACAGGGAAGTTTAATGAACCCGGCTTACCCCGGGGGTTTTGAAATCCTGGCTGCGGCCCGCCCGGATTATGTGATCGTTCAGCATGCCCCCAAACGTTATGAATACGATGGTTTTCCCGGATATGTATTGCATCCGATTAAAGAACAAATCAATGCCATTGAGATGATTTCTGGAAAAAAAGTCATTGCAATTACAGTAAATCATGAAGAAATGACAAAAGACGAAATTTTGCCCGCCTGCGAGGAATTAACTAAAGAAACCGGCTTGCCGGCATTTGATGTCCTCGAATATGGTGCCGATGAATTGGTTGAACTTTTAAAAGCACATTTAAAATGATTAACCTTGAATCATTCAAAGTTTTAAAGAAGCTTTCTGTAAACAATATTCACATTGAGCCAAGAAAAGTCAAGGCCTCTTATTGTGTTGAAAAATTTACAGGGGAAACATCCATATTTGAATTGATTTACTCGTATGAGCATCCCTACTTTCGTAAAACAGAGCCCGGTGATGTAAATTTGGCTTCTATGATGCTGGCTCAGGTGGCACTTAATTACGGCTTATTTTTTGAAACGATTGAGTTTGACGGCCTCTTCGATAAAACAGATCAACAGTTTCTTAAAGACATGATGGAAAACACCTCACGTGAAATCCTGACAAATAAACTGCTTGTTAAAAATGAATTTTTAAAGCCACCATTTGACAATTTACAACCTGCAAAGCGGGATAAATATACCCAGGCAAGATTATTTTTTAACAATACACAGTTTGGGAGTTTACGTCTTGAGAAGCAAGAAGCTGAAACCGATCTTAATAAATATGCCATTCTTAGCAGCGGTGGTAAAGACAGTTTGCTGTCTTATGGCATCATTAAAGAAATTGGTGAACCTTATCCGGTATTTATTAATGAAGCCGGAAGGCATTGGTTTACTGCAGTGAATTCTCATCGCTATTACAAAGAGATAGAACCACATACTGAAAAACCCTGGTGTAACAGTGATCGCCTGTTTAACTGGATGTTGAAACAACTTCCATTTATAAAAGAAAATTATGCCACGATCAGAGCCGATATTTATCCTGTCAGGTTGTGGACGGTCGCGGTTTTTCTTTTCGGCGTGTTGCCTGTCGCACGAAAAAAGGGTATTGGCAACATATTAATCGGAGATGAATACGACACGACTTTAAAAGGAAATCTTGAAGGGATCAGCCATTATAACGGCCTGTACGATCAAAGTAAATATTTTGACAATGCTTTAACCCGCTATTATAAGAATAAGGGTTGGGCCATATTTCAATATTCCCTGTTGCGAAGCCTGGGTGAACTATTGATCATGAAAACATTGATAAAACGTTATCCTGAATTACAAAAACACCAGGTTTCGTGTCATGCTGCTCATGAGATGAATGGAAGGATGTCGCCCTGTGGAAAATGTGAAAAATGCAGAAGAATTATTGGTATGGTCATGGCCTTGGATGAAAACCCGGAGGCTTGTGGTTACAGCGAAGTTCAGATCAGGGAAGGATTAAAAGCGCTGGCAAATAAATCGGTCAAACAAATAGGAAGCGACGCAGCTCAATTGTATTTTATGCTTCTTGAAAAAGGCTTGATCGAAAAAAATGAATTTACGCTCAAAGTGGCCCGGGAACACTCTGAAATATTGAAACTCAGATTCGATCACGAACGAAGCACGCTTGAAGATATGCCTTTACACATTCGAAAACCTTTGTTTACCATACTGGGCCGTTATGCCAATGGGGCAGTAGTAAGACAGGGGCAAAAATGGGTTGAGACCGAAATCAATAATGATTTTTTAACCGAAACAAAATATAAATTCGATGGACAAAACAACTAAATACCCCAAACATATGTGGGCGACCCTCACATGGCCCGAAATAGAAGAGCGTTTAAAAATAGTAGATACAGCAATCCTGCCCTGCGGTGCCATTGAACAACACGGCCCGCATCTACCGCTGGATGTTGATTTTTTTGATGCTGATTATATGGCAAAAAAAGTGGCTGAGGCATGCAATGATCCAAAACCCTTTGTACTTCCTACCATTCCTTATGGGGTTTCTTATCACCACAGTGATTTTAAAGGAACGATAGCAGTAACTAATAATGCATTGTCGGCACTGATCTATGATATCGGTATGAGCCTTGCCCATAACGGAATAAAAAAAATAGTCATTCTTAACGGCCATGGAGATAATGTTCCTACCTTAACCTACGCGGCACAAATGATCAATCGGGATGCAAAAATTTTTGTATGTGTCGAAACAGGAGAAACCAGTGATGTGGACCTGTATAATCTCATTGACACCCACAATGATATCCATGCCGGAGAAATCGAGACAAGCACGACACTGGCTATTCGTCCTGAATTGGTCGACATGGAGAAAGCAGTAGATGATACGCTCGATCTTGACAATGAGTACCTTGATTACACTTCAGACAGGGGAGTGAGCTGGTATGTCCATACAGAGCGGCTTACAGCGTCGGGCGTTATGGGTAATGCCAGAAAGGCCACGGCTGAAAAAGGCCATCAAATGTGGGATATTATGATTCGGAAAATGGCCGATTTTGTAGAAACTATTAAAAATACTCCATCAGATAAACTTTATCAAAACCGATACTAGCATGAAGATAACAGCAATTGAATATTTCAGGTTGGATATGCCTCTGGCCATCCCTTATAAAATAGCCTACGAAACAGTGAGTAAAACCTCCAATATTATTCTTAAACTAACTACAGATACAGGGCCTACCGGGTGGGGATGTGCTGCTCCGGATCCAGAAGTAACCGGCGAAACAGCTGAGGATGTTATTCAGAATATAGAAAGTATTCTCATTGGATTACTTAAAAATCAGTCTCCTTTTCAGATTGCCCGAATCAATCACGAGTTAAAGAAACTTTGTCCTAAAGCTTCTTCTACAATGGCAATGGTCGATATTGCTTTGTATGATATAATGGCAAGGAAGGCCAGGTTACCATTGTATCAATTGCTGGGCGGATACAGGAGTGAAATCCCGACGAGTATTACCATTGGGATTCTTTCACTAAAAGAAACCATCGAACAGGCCAGCTATTATTTAAAAAAGGGATTTTCGATCATCAAGTTAAAGGGTGGTTTACATATAGAGGAAGACATTGAAAAGATCTTGAAATTACGTGAAAGGTATGGTGATGCGTTTTTATTGCGCTTTGATGCAAATCAAGGTTATACCCATGAAGAGACCATTGAGTTTATCAATAAAACCCAAAGTGCAAACATTGAAATATTTGAGCAGCCTACTAAACTGAAAAAAGAAGAACAATTAGATGAAACCAGTCAAAATATTGGTGTACCCATAATGGCAGATGAGAGCATGAAAACGCTAAAAGATGCATTTAGAATGGCGAATAATGATTTAATTGACATGGTGAATATCAAGGTCATGAAAGTAGGTGGTATTACCGAAGCAAAACACATCAACTCTGTGGCAAAAGCTTCTGGAATGGAAGTAATGGTGGGTTGTATTGATGAATGCAGTTTAGGTATTTCGGCCGGCCTCCATTTTGCATTGAGCAGACCAAATATTGAATTTGCCGATCTTGACGGCCATCTTGATTTACTCGAAGACCCCTTTACTGATTTGTTTCAACTCAAAAAAGGAATTCTGTATCCTTCTAAAGCTTATGGTTTAGGAAAAATTACATTGTAGCTCAAATGTGTTTACATAGCCCATGGCGGCAGGATACCTGTCATATTTGAAAAAAGCCAGCGCGTCGTTTTGCACAATGTTGTTGACCCCTTGTTTTAATGAAGGGGAATACTGTTGATGGTAAGTTGAATTGATTTCAAATCATAATCATAATGATTTCAAGTTTTCAGATACCTGTAAAAACATATAATGTTTTGATAAATTTCTATTGAAATGGATATGAATCATGCGATTAGCCATGGCATGATATGGGTAATATTTCAAAACTTCAAAACTTTATTGTATTTTTAAACGATAAGTTTCAAGAATATATGTGTGTATGCTTTGAAATTTAGACAACCAAATGAACCAAACTCACTATGAAATTTACAAGATTTATTAAAATTGCCGCGTTTATATGTTTGCAAGTTATGCTGCTTTGGTCGTGCAGGAATGATAAGGAAGTACCGCCTTTTCCTGTGCATGAGAACGAGTACCTTCAGCCAAAAACCAAGAGTTTTTCTTTTTCTGAACCTGATACCTTAACCTGGATCACACAGGCCCCGTCAAAAATTAAAGCGCTGCCAACCACTAAATTTGATTTGGATAAGCTTCCGGGTAAACCCTTTGATATTGGAATTCCCGAGAAATTTATTGGACCCATGATCAAAAAGAACTTGGATTGGGATAGCTTGCCCAGCACCGATTTTGATTTAGCATCGTTACCAACTCAAAATTTAAAGATTAGAACCACTGTATTGGGGCAACCAACTGTAGTTAAGGCCGGGGCACTTATTTCCTCCCCTAATTCTTCAAGAGGTGTTATGATAGGTGATTCTGAATTTGGCTTCCCGGGGATTCCGGATACTGCTATAAAGGATAAAAACGGAATGCTTTGGTTTGGTACCAAGAAAGGTATCGCCATGTATGATGCTGAAAATTTATTTATATATGGTTTGGAGCAAGGATTGGATGCATCAGATATAACTAACATATTTCAGGATTCGAAGGGAAGGATATGGGTGCATGGTAATGTGGAAACTGTTTTTGTGATTGATTTTGATGCGAAACTTATTCATGAAATCACAAATTCTTTAATTGGCTCTAACAGGCATGGGATGATGGAAGCTGATGATGGGACCTTTTGGTTTGCGCCATTGAGAGACGGTTTTAGAATTTTAGATTTTGAGGCAAAAACCATTAAACGTTTCGGTGTTGAACAGGGTTTGCTAGATTACTTTAATATCACTCCATTTCAAGACAAAGGCGGGTTGATGTGGCTCTCAACAAATCAGGGAGTGAATATCATAGATTTGGAGGCTGGCAAAAACATCCAGTTCACAAAAAAAGATGGCCTATTGGGTACATTTGTGGGCTCATTTTATCAGAATGATTCAGGAGAGATTTGGATCTCTTCACCAGGTGGAGTGAATATAGTAAATAGTGATAAGTCTGAAATTTCTTATCTAACGAAAGATAATGGATTTAGAGATTTCCTCAGTAGTTCATATGTTTTTAAAGATAGTCAGGGTATTTATTGGTTAGGAACGGTTGATGGCTTACTTTTTTCTTATGATGAAAAAGTAGGCTTAATAAATAGGTTTGAGCTGAATCATGAGGGAGGAAATTGGGTATATGATCTGATAGAAGATGAGCAAGGTGATATTTGGGCCTCGATAGCTCAGGGCGGTTTATTTAAGATTAATGTAAATAGCGGCAGGCCAGGTAATTTTCAATCTGACAGTGGCTTAGGCAATAATAATTTTTGGGCTACACTTGTGGCTTCTGATGATAAAATTTGGATCGGAACGCATGGAGGTATTGATGTATATGACCCTAAGAGTCAGACTGTAAGGCATATTGGTACTGCACAAGGCTTGATTCATGAGCGGAATACGAATCTTTTTGAAGATAAAAAGGGACGTATATGGGCCGGTGGGAATACTTCCGGGCTTAGCATTATTGAACCAAAAAGTGGAACCATTAAAAAATTAAGTTCAGATGAAGGCTTGCCTTCCAATAGAATTACAGATATCATAGAGGGTGACGATGGCCAAATTTGGTTGGGGACTGAAGGAGGTGGCATATTGAATATTGATCTTGATAAATCTGTTTACAGGAGCCTGGTCATGAAAGACTCTACTGAAAACGCCACATGGATAGACAGACTCATTTTAAGTGATGAGGGTGATTTATGGTTGGCTAGTCGAGAATATGGTATGAGCCTGATTGACACGAAAGAAGCTACAAGACGTAAATTAACCAGTGCCAACGGATTGGTTTCTGATCATGTTAGTTCCAGTGCTAAAGATGAAAATGATCATATCTGGGTAATGACGGATATTGGGGCACAATTAATTGATCCACTTAATCATACACTCACAACTTTTACGCGCTCAGAGGGATTGTCGGCAAATGACGGTTACGAGGTAATTTGTAATAAAAACAAGGTGTTCTTGGGCACTTCGAATGGTTTGACTATTATAGAACCATTAAGTGGAATGGATGATGACAAGGTTCATTGGAATGTCAAAACACTTGGAAAAGAACAGGGTTTGACTTATGTGGATTTTGCCCAAAACAGTTTTAGTTTTGATAAAGATGATCGTTTATGGGGCGGTGCAGGACTTATCGGTAGTGAAAGCCTTTTTGTTATGGATGAAATTAAGGAAGATTCAACGGCCTACCCGACATATATTACTGCTCTCAATATCTTTGACAAACCTCAAGTATTTACCGATCGGGAGAAAATAAGGGAAAAGACCACAAACATAGATACTTTATGGGTTCGCGATAATAATACTTTCTCTATATTAAACGAATCAGCCAAAGATTCAATTTATCTCAGCCATAACGAGATCAAATGGGAATCGGTTCAAGGGCCTTATAATATGCCTGTTGGCCTGACCCTTGAATATACCCAAAATTATTTGAGTTTCACTTTTAACGGTGCACAGTTTAACAACCCGGATAAAGTTGTTTACAGGTATATACTCGAAGGGATCGATAAAAACTGGAGCCCAATTACAGATAAAATAACCAGTGAGAATTACAGGGATTTACCTCCCGGAAATTATAATTTCATGGTGGCTTCTAAAGGGTTTAACGGGATCTGGAGCAAACCTGCCGAACTGAGATTCACCATACTTCCTCCATGGTGGCAAACCTGGTGGGCCTATAGCATATTTGTATCCTTGTTTTTAGGTTTGGGCTTGGTCATTTTACATTATCGATCAAAGTGGTTAAAGAAAGAAAACAGGATTCTTGAGGAGAGAGTGAATGAACGAACCACCGAGTTGAAAAAAACAATCAATGAACTGGAAAATACACAGTCACAATTGATCCAATCAGAAAAGATGGCCAGTTTGGGAGAACTTACGGCAGGGATAGCGCATGAGATTCAAAACCCCATGAATTTTATCAATAATTTTTCTGAAGTCACCATTGAATTGGTTGATGAAATGTGTGAAGAACTCGATAAAGGGGAAGTCAGCGAAGCCAAGGATATTTCGAAAGATATCATACAGAATCTTGAAAAAATCACCCACCACGGCAAAAGGGCAAGCAGCATTGTGAAGGGCATGCTCGAACATTCCCGAAACAGCTCAGGCCAAAAAGAATTTATTGATATCAATGTGCTGGCCGATGAATATCTGCGCCTTGCCTATCATGGGTTAAGAGCCAAGGATAAGTCGTTTAACGCTGATTTTAAAACAGATTTTGATGAAACACTTCCAAAAGTGGAGATCATTCCTCAGGATTTGGGAAGGGTGGTGTTGAACATCATTAATAATGCATTTTTTGCAGTGACTTCTATTCCTGAAGAGGAGAGAACAGAAGCCTATAAACCTTTGGTTACAGTGAGCACCAAAAACCTGGGCGATCAGGTGCTGATATCCATAAAAGATAATGGCCCCGGTATTTCAAAGGAGATTAAAGACAAGATATTTCAGCCCTTCTTTACCACAAAACCGACTGGAAAAGGAACAGGATTAGGATTGTCTCTGGCCTATGATATTGTTACAACGGGTCATGGAGGAGCCATTGAGTTGAATACAGAGCCAGGTAAAGGCACTGAATTTGTTATATATATTCCGATTAAAAATAAATAGATATTAAAAAAAGAGAATTCATAGAATTTAAAAAATAATGTTATTAACCCCCAAAAAACAAAATAACAATGAGAATATTAGTTGTTGATGACGAAAAAGATGTAGAGTTGCTTTTTCGTCAAAAATTTAGAAAAGAAATCAGAAATAATAGCCTTGAATTGGTTTTTGCCTTTTCAGGTCAGGAAGCATTGGAGATGCTCGAAAAAAGCAACCCACCCAATGTGATTTATATATTTTCGGATATTAACATGCCGGGAATGACCGGTTTGGAACTCCTTGATCAGGTGAAGGAAAAATTCCCCAGCATAAAAATAAGTATGATCTCTGCCTATGGAGACAAAGATAATTACGAGAAGGCTATAGAATCCGGGGCGAAAGAATTTTTCACCAAACCCATAGATTTTGATTCCCTAAGAGCAGAGATCAGAGATTTAATCAATTAAATAAACTCAAAGACCATGATGACGAAAATACTTGTTGTTGATGATGAGGAGGATCTAAAAATACTGATCAAACAACGATTCCGACAAAAGATCCGAAAGCAAGAATACGATTTTATATTTGCTGATAACGGAAGACATGCCCTTGAACAATTGGCTGAACATAAAGATGTGGATCTTATTTTAAGTGATATCAATATGCCAGAAATGGATGGCCTGACGCTTTTAAGTAAATTAAGCGAGCAAAATTCCTTATTGAAATCAGTGATGGTATCGGCCTATGGAGATATGGAGAATATCAGAACTGCAATGAACCGGGGGGCTTTTGATTTTATAACCAAACCCATTGATTTTAAAGATTTGGAGATCACCATAGAGAAAACCATCCTTCATGTTGAAACCTTAAAAAAGACCTTACAGGCGGTAAAGGAAAACAATATCCTGCGGATGTATGTTGATGAAACAGTCATTAACTTTATGGGGGGCAAAGAAATGAAAACGGCCCTTTTTGACAATGAAACCATTGAAGGTACGGTGGTTTTTATAGATATATGCAGTTTCACCACAATCAGTGAAAATGAAACAGCCGACAAAGTGGTTGCTATGTTAAATGCCTACTTCGATATTATGGTGAAAGAAATCATCAAGCAGGAGGGCGTAGTCGATAAATTTCTAGGCGACGCCATCATGGCTTCTTTCAGGGGTGAATATCATTTGGATAGGGCCATAGAGGCTAGCCTGGAGATCAGAAAAGCCATTGAGCATGCAGACATTGGTTTGGGGATAGGCTCATATAAACCCGAGGTCTCTATTGGTATTAACAGCGGAGATATGGTTTGGGGAAACATTGGTTCCTCCACCTTGAAACGATTGGATTATACCGTAATAGGAGATGCGGTGAACATTGCTGCAAGATTGCAATCTGCCGCTAAGAAGGGCCAAATTTTGATTAGTGAAGCCAATTACAAAAAAATTAAGGAGTCTTTTATTTGTGAAAAAATAGGAGAGATTAAAATGAAGAATAAATCTAAACCTATTATGGTTTATCAGGTGATAAGTTAGCTTTTAAGAGCTGCTTTGATACAATTAGTTAAAGTATATGAATCTATCCAAAAAAGAGGAAAAAGAACTGCTCAAGGTATATGAAACATGGTGGAACAGCTATCTCAATGGCGATATAAACACCTATAATTATTATCTGGATGATGATTTCAGGTTTGTTGGATCAACCGGTGGGGAAGAGTTTTTAAACAGAAAAGATACAACAGCATTTTTTGAAGCTACAGCCGATCAGTTGGCAGGAAAGGCAAAATTGGAAAATGTGATTCGAAGTATTGAAACTTTGGATGGTATGGTGCTGATTACCGACTTGGGAGACGCTTTTATTCTCGATAAGGGTAATTGGGTTTATTATGCCAGGTTCAGATTCACTTCATTAATGCGAAATACTTCAAAGGGCTGGCGATTTTTTTACCAGCATTTCTCTACACCGGATCTTAAAGCCCAGGAAGGCGAAACCCTTGGTTTAGAAAAGGTCACGGCCGAAAACCTGCAACTGCGAACTGCTATAAAAAGGCGAACTGCAGAATTGGAACTAAAAAACCGGGAGCTGGAAATAGAGGCTTCGCTTGAACGCGTTAGGGCCAGGGCCATGGCCATGAAAAAATCTGACGAGTTGAGTGATCTTGTCAATACTGTTTTTGAAGAATTAACCAGACTTGATTTTGCGCTTTCCTGGTGCATCATCAATATTATAGATGAGCCTTCTTTGTCAAATATGGTTTGGGGTGCAAATACCGAGAAGGGAAAACCCCCGGAATCGTATTATATGAAGTTTGAAGACCATCGTTTCCATCACGAGATGCTAAAAGCCTATCAGGATAGGCTGTCCAAATGGGTTTTTGAACTGAAAGGGAAAGAAAAGAAGGAATATGATGATTATTTGTTTGGTGAAACAGAGTTTAAAAGAGTTTCCGATTCGGTTCAAAAAGAGATGCGCAAATCAAAGAAGTATGTTGCCTCTTTTACCTTTAGTGATTTTGGAGGTTTACAAACCATAGGAGAAGCACCTCTGTCTGATGCCAGTCTTGATATACTTGCCAGGTTTGGTAAAGTATTTGACCTCACCTACACCCGCTTCAATGACCTTAAAAAAGCAGAAGCCCAGGCAAGGGAATCCCGGATTGAACTAGCTCTTGAAAGGGTGCGTGCCCGAACTATGGCGATGCAGGAATCTTCAGAATTACAAGAAGTCATTAATTTATTGCATAAAGAATTTAAAGGATTAGAAGTAGCGATCACAGGAGGTGTTTTTATTGCCATTAACGATGAAATAAAAGAAGAAATCAATTGCTGGGGTTCAGGGGGAACAACAGATTATATGGAAAGAGTGCACATTCCATTTTTAAACAGAGGCATCTATACTGGACTCATAAAGAACATTCAAAAAGGCCCGGGATTTTTTACTGAAGCATTTTCAAATAAGCTTAAAAAGGAATTTTTTAAACATCTTTTTAAACAGGCTCCCTATTCAGAAACTTCTGATGAACATCAAAAAGAATTACTGAACAGGGCAGGCGGATACACCCGCTCTTGTTCGGTATCAAAAAACACCAGTATATTTATCATTAATCATCACGGTGTAAAATTCTCAAACGAAGAAAACGAAATTCTACGACGATTTGGAAACGTCTTTGAACAAACCTATACACGCTTTCTTGACCTTAAGAAAGCGGAAGCCCAGGCAAGGGAATCCCGTATAGAACTCGCCCTGGAAAGAGTGCGCGCACGAACTATGGCGATGCACAATAGTAGTGAATTAGCAGAGGTTGCATCGTTGTTGTTCGAACAAATTAGAGAATTGGGTATTGAAGTTTGGACAACTGGTTTCAATGTGTGGTTAGATGAGGATAATGTCTATGAAGATTGGATTACAAGCCCTAAAGGAGGATTTATTGAGCCCTATAAAGTTGATACAACGGAATTTCCGGTTTTTATAGAAGTTCGAGAAGCGAAACAAAGAGGAGATACTTTTTTTGTTCAATATGTGGAAGGCGAAATGCTAAAAAGAATGTATCAGCAACTGAGTAATTTTGCTCCGGCTCAATTTGAGATCATGCTGAAAGATGGATTTCAATTTCCAAAACACCAATACGATCATTTTGTATTTGGTTCTTCTGTTAGCCTTATGTTTATTACATTCGAACCAGTGCCTGAAGCGCATGATATATTCAAGCGCTTTGGAAAAGTATTCCAGCAAACCTATACCCGTTTTAATGATTTGAAACTGGCAGAGGCTCAGGCCAGAGAATCACAGATACAGTTGTCTTTAGAGCGTGTGAGAGCCAGGTCCCTGGCCATGAAATCTGCCGATGAATTGCATGAGGTATTGAGTGTTTTATTCAGGCAATTCGATATTCTCGGCATAAACCCGGTCAATGTGTTTTTAAGTCTTTTTGATCGCGAAGAAAGAACCACGACTTACAGGGCATCTGGAAAATCTGGAAAAAGAATTCCCGGAAAGCAGGTTGTTGGGATTGATAGTTTGGAGGCCTGGACCGTCTTATTCGACAAATGGAAAAATGATTCCTCAGATGCAATAGAAGTTATTTATTACCCAAAAGAAGTTATCCCTGAAATTTTTGACCTCTTCACTGAAACCTTCTCTGCCATGCCGGAAGAAGACCGTATGACAGCAGACGATTTTCCCAACGGAGGCTACTCCGTCCTTGGTTATACTCCATTTGGATACTTAGGGTATGATCACATCTGTGGACCAACTGAAGAAGAAAAGGATATTCTAACGCGTATTTGTGTTGAATTTACAAGAGTGTATCAGCGTTTTCTTGATATTCAACAAGCTGAAAAGCAGGCCAGAGAGGCTCAGATAGAACTGGCTTTGGAACGAGTTCGAGCCAGGACAATGGCCATGCAAAAAAGTGAGGAACTGGCTGATGTTGCCACCATTTTATTCCAACAGGTCAAGGAATTAGGTATTGAGCAATGGACATGTGGCTTTAATATCTGGGAAACAGGCGATACTCATTTTACTTTTTATCCCGGTGGACCGGATGGAGAAATTCTGGACTCGTGTGAGGTTCCACTTACAGAGCATCCCATTTTTAGGCAATTCGATGAATCAAAAAGGAGAGGTGATGAACTTTTTGTCTATGAAAAGGAAGGAGAAGTACAGGCAGACCATTATAAGTATATGCATTCCCTTCCGGGTATTGGAGACATGCTTCAGGGCATGTTGGATAAAGGCTTGGAGTTTCCCAGTTTTCAAATTGATCATGTGGCCAATTTTTTATACGGTAACTTGATTTTCATTACCTATGAACCTTTCCCCGAAATGCATGATGTTTTTAAACGTTTTGCCAAAGTTTTCGAACAAACCTATACCCGTTTTCTGGATTTACAGAAAGCGGAATCACAGGCAAGAGAGGCGCAAATTGAAGCTGCTTTAGAACGGTTGCGTTCGGCCTCAATGGCCATGCACCAGACAGAAGATATTGGAAAGGTAGTTGTTGTTTTTTTCGAGCAGTTAAAGGTCCTGAACGTTGCTTTTGCTCAAGCATGGATTACCATCTTACATCTGGAGGAAGGCTATTTTGATACCTGGTTTTCTCCCATCGATGGTATTTATGATGCACCCCAACATTTTCAGATGCCAAGTGCACCATTTGAGGAAACGACCATCAAAGGCTGGTTGGATGGGGTGTCCTTCTCCTACCTGTCGATTGAGAATAAGGAAGAATTGGAACAATTTTACAAAGCCTGTGATGAAATGACGGGTTCCAAATATTTTACGAACAGTCAGCAAAAGCTTCAATTGGAAAAATTGGAAATTCTGGAAGCTAATCACAAATACGGCATGATAAGTAAGTCGAATAATGAAGCTCCTAAAAAAGAAGAGAAAGATCTTCTTTACCGGTTCGGTAAAGTTTTTGAGCAAACCTATACGCGCTTTCTTGATCTGCAAAAGGCCGAAGCACAGGCAAGAGAGGCACAGATTGAAGCGGCTTTAGAACGAGTGCGTTCCCGAAGTATGGCGATGCACAAAAGTAATGAGCTTAAAGAAGTCGTAAAAGTGATTTTTGACCAGATGGCTCACCTGAAAATCAATGCTGATCATGCAGGCATTGTGGTAGATTATGAACCAAAGAAAGACTTTCATTTTTGGGTCGCAGACCATCAGGATATCCCGGCCAGGATAACGGTTCCTTACCTCGATTTGGTTTGGGACAGACAATTCACTGAAGCAAAAAAGAAAGGCAAGGATTTCTTTTCAACACAATTGAATTTTGATGAAAAGAATAGTTTTTATAAAAAACTGCTTCCTCATATTGAAAATTTATCTAAAGAAGCACGGGATTTTTATTTCAATTGTCCGGGATTGGCAGCATCAACGGTTATACAAAAGGATATCGGCCTTTATATTGAAAATTTCTCAGGTATACCTTTTTCCGATGAGGAAAATTCAATCCTGATGCGCTTTGGAAAGGTTTTTCAGCAAACATACACACGCTTTTTTGACCTTCAGAAAGCGGAGGCTCAAGCCAGAGAAGCTCAGATAGAAGGAGCACTTGAAAGAGTAAGAAGCCGTACCACAGGTATGCAGAAAAGTGAGGAATTGAGAGAAGTTATTCAGGTAATTCACGACCAATTAATTGATTTGAACTTTCAAATTGATGCTGCCGGTTTTACACTCGATTATCATCAAAATAATGACTGGAACGTTTGGATTGCAAATAAAGGTGAATCACTTCCTTCGTTGATGTATATGCCTTATATCGATCACCCGCAATTCAACTACTATAAATCAGCAAAAGAAAAAGGGCTGGACTTTTTGGCAAATACCCTTTCTTTTGAAGAGAAAAACAGCATTTTTAATTACATGTTTGGCTTTATGGGTGATTATCCCCAAGCAGAAAAAGACGAGCTCCTTAGTAAACCGGGATTGGCCATCTCTCAGGTTTTTTTAAAAAACATCTCTCTTTGGATATACAATCTTGATGCGATACCTTACTCAGATGAAGATAACAGCACGCTCATGCGCTTTGGAAAAGTTTTCCAACAGACCTATACCAGGTTTCTTGACCTCCAAAAAGCGGAGGCTCAGGCACGAGAGTCCCAGATAGAAGTGGCATTGGAAAAAGTGAGAAGCAGAACCATGGCAATGCAAAAGGGTGAAGAGCTAAAGGAAGTTGTAGTGCTTTTGTATAAGGAGCTCATTGATCTGGGTGTCACGAATTTCGTTACCTGTGGTTATGTTGAAGTAAATGAGAAAATCAACAGACAAATTACCTGGGTTACCAGTCCTGGTGGAGATTCTTTAGGATTATTTTATCTACCATTAACCGGAGATGCCACTTTTGATGAACGTTATGCGGCATGGCAGCAGCAGCAAACTATCTTTCATCAAGAGGTAGCCGGTGAAGTAAGGAGCAAACATCTTGAATATGCCATTACCACATTTAATTCTAAAGAGGCGGAGCAAATGGTTTTGAGCCAGTTTCCTGACCCAACCGTATTTTATTGCTTTAATTTTTCACATGGATACCTTCACCTGGTAACAGGTGCAGAACTAAAAAATGAGGAAGAGATTTTGTTGGCCAGGTTCACAAGGGTATTTGAACAAACCTATGCACGTTTCCTGGATCTTCAAAAGGCAGAAGCGCAAGCCAGAGAAGCACAAATAGAAGCTGCACTAGAAAGGACGAGGAATCAAAGTATGCAGATGCAGCATTCGGATGAAATAAAAGATTTATCCAAAATTTTTCACGAACAACTGATTGGTTTAAATATTCCTTCGGAGTTTTCTTATGTCTGGCTCCCTGAGGAAGATAAACAGGAGCATATGTTTTGGGCTACATGGTCGGAAACCACTAAAGGATCAACATCTACCTTGAGCAAATCGGTTGTTTATCCACTTGACAAAACAGAGCCCTATACGGCAGCCTGCTATAAAGCATGGGCAAGTGAAGAACCGGTTCATGAATCCAATATTTTACCAGAAGAAACTGCTAAGTTTTTTGATACCTGGAAGGAATTACTTAAAGGAGCTAAAAAGCTTAAGGCACGCTATTTTCCTGAAGGAATTTATTATGCTGAAGCCTATATGAAATACGGTTGTTTCGGCATCAATATCAGACGGGCTCTTCAAAATGATGAAGCAGATATCCTGCATCGTTTTGCCGTTGAATTTGAACGCGCATATACCCGCTTCCTTGATCTTCAAAAAGCAGAAGCTCAGGCAAGGGAGGCAGAAATCGAAGCAGCATTAGAAAGAGTTCGGTCTCAAACAATGGCCATGCACAATAGTCAGGATGTAGGGAAGACCGTTGTGACTTTTTTTGACGAGGTGATGAAATTGGGTCTAAACAAAAGTATTCGCTGCGGAATTGGAATTCTTGAAGACAGAGAGAAAATGGAAACATGGTCGGCAACTTCTTATCCCAATGGTGATGTAGATCTACAGGTGGGCCTTCTGGACATGAAGCGGCATCCCTTGATCAAAGGTTTGGAAACCGCATGGAAAAACAAGGAAGACGGATACAGCTCTGAGCTGATTGGAGAAGATGTGGTTCGTTATTATGAGCAATTGATAGAAGAACCCGACTATCCTTTTCACATCGATCTTGAAAATTTATCAGACATAGAGTACCACAGAAGTTTCTTCTTTTCATCAGGGATCATTTTTACTTTCACAAAAACCCCGTTATCAGAAGAGGCAGCTCTTGTTTTAAAAAGGTTTGCAAGTGTTTTTGGACAGACCTACAGAAGGTTTTTGGACCTTCAAAAAGCAGAGGCACAGGCCAGGGAGGCACAAATTGAAGCGGCGTTGGAAAAAGTGCGAAGTCGCTCTCTTGCAATGCATGCGGCATCGGAGTTACAGGAGGTGGTACAGGTTGTGGCGGAAAAATTGAAGGAATTAGGGGTAATTCTCGATGTAGGGGGTGCCGTTATCTGCACTTATTTTCAGGACTCAAAGGACGTCATGCACTGGACTGCCTCTTTTGACCCGTCACACCCTTCGATACCTTACTACCTCCCGTATTTTGACAGTCCCTTGTTCAATGAGGCCTGGGCCTCAAAGATCAGTGGGGAACCAACTTTTGAAAAGGTCTTTTCCTTTGAGGACAAAAATGATTTTTTCCAAAAGGCATTTGAGTTTTCCGATTATAAGAATTTACCTGAGGAATATAAAAGAGAAATCCTGGAAGCACCGGATCATGGGCTTTTCTTTGCCTGGTCCAGGAACTCTGCTCTGATGATCCCGTCACATACCGGTATAATTTTAAAGGAAGAACACAAGGAAATTCTAAAACGGTTTGTAAACGTATTCGAACAGGCCTATATACGGTTTATGGACCTCAGGAAAGCTGAAGCCCAGGCCAGGGAGGCCGAAATAGAAGCTGCACTGGAAAGGGTTAGAAGTAAGACCATGGCGATGCATAATAGTCAGGAAGTTGGGCAGACGGTCGCTTTGATGTTTGATGAACTAGTAAAATTGGGCATTGATAAATCGGTAAGATGTGGCATTGGGATCCTGGATCACAAGAAACCGATGGAATTATGGACGGCATCTTCAGATGCGAAGGGTGAAGTTATTTTAAATATCGGGTTTCTCTCCATGTCCATTCATCCCCTGTTAAAAGGCATAAAAAAATCCTGGATGGATAAAAATCCGGTTTTTAACTATGAGCTTAAAGGTAAAGATCTGATAAAATATTTTAAGGCGCTTAACGAATTTCCTGACTACCCTTTTCATACAGCATTGGAATCATTGCCAAAAAGTGTCGTTCATAACAGTTTTATCTTTTCAGAAGGTATCCTGTATGCCTTTTCACCTGCTCAGCTTTCAAGGGAAGAAGAACAGATATTTAAAAGGTTTACAGGTGTGTTTGATCAGACCTACAGGCGTTATTTGGACCTTCAAAGGGCAGAAGAACAAGCCAGAGAGGCTCAGATTGAAGCGGCACTGGAAAAAGTACGCTCCAGAACCATGGCCATGCAATCAAGTACAGAGCTTGTTGAAGCAGCGAATTTATTGTTCAATCAGATCAGGGAATTGGGTATTAATGCCTGGAGTGCCGGATATAATGTGCTCTCTGATGATAAAACCCAAAGTAAATGCTGGATGAGCAGCGAAGATCAGTTGCAGGACCCTTTCCCCTTGTATTATACCGAGGAGGCCTCTTTTATAGAAATGGGAAAGTTTTTAAAAAGCAAGGCAGACTTTTTTGTTCAGGAGTTAGGGGGCAAAGACTTGGTACAACATTATGATTATATGAAATCCTTGCCCGAACTTAAAGAGACTTTCAAAGATCTTCAAAAGGCCGGACTTGCTTTGCCAACCTATCAGATTAATCATCTGTGCAAATTCAGTCAGGGCTATCTTTTATTTATCACTTATGAAAAAGTTCCTGAGGCCCATGATATCTTTAAAAGGTTTACAAGGATCTTTGAACAAACCTATACACGTTTCCTTGATCTTAAAAGGGCAGAGAACCAGTCAAAGGAAGCCCAGATTGAACTTGCGTTAGAAAGAGTAAGGGCGAGCAGCATGGCTATGCATAAAAGTGAGCAATTAGCCGAAACTGCCGAAGTGCTCTTTGAACAATTTGATCTTTTAGGGATCATTCCTGACCGGATTAGCATTGCTATATATAAAGAAAAGAAAAGGATATTTGAATTGTGGTCTACTGACCAAAATGGTAAAATAGTTAGTCACGGACATGATTTTTCTATCGATGAACCTACGTGCATCTCTAAAACTTACAAAGCATGGAAGGAAGGGAAGGAAACTTTTAAAGTTGATCTTAAAGGAAAGGAATTAAAAGACTGGGCCCGTTATGTAAAGGAGGAGGCAAAGATGGAACTGGATGAATCTCAAATTCAAGGAAGAAGAGTTCAACATTGTGCTTTTTTCTCACAAGGCTATTTATTGTTGAGTTCTCATTTGCCAATTTCACATGAAACGAATGAATTATTAGTCCGGTTTACGAAAGTTTTCCAACAAACCTATACCCGCTTTCTCGATCTTCAAAAGGCGGAGAATCAAGCCAGAGAGGCTATTAAACGCGCTTCGGTAGACAGGGTTCGGGCAGAAATAGCCTCTATGCGGACTACGACAGATCTTAAGCGGATCACGCCTTTGGTCTGGAATGAATTAACTGCGCTGGACGTTCCTTTTATACGATGTGGTGTTTTTATCATGGACGAAGAAAGGCAACAGGTACAAACTCATTTGTCGACACCCGATGGAAAGGCAATTGCGTCTTTTGAGCTTCCTTTTGAAAATACAAAACCTTTAGACGAATTGTTACCCTATTGGTATAAAAAAGAAATGTATACAGATTATTGGGATGAATCAGCATTTAAGGAATCGACAAAAATCTTAATGCAACGCGGTGCTATATCATCAACCGAAACCTATGTGACAGTAAACCAGCCAACCAGTCTGCATTTGCATTTTCTGCCTTTTTTACAAGGAATGTTGTATGTAGGGAGCGAAATATCGTTGAACGAAGATGAATTAAATTTGGTTCAGGATCTGGCCGAAGCATTTTCTACTGCCTATTCGCGTTATGAAGATTTTAATAAACTGGAACAGGCCAACAAAAAAATAGAAAAAACCCTGGTAGATTTAAAACAAACTCAGACACAGCTTATTCAAGCTGAAAAGATGGCTTCTCTGGGAGAACTTACTGCAGGAATTGCCCATGAGATACAGAATCCGTTGAATTTTGTCAACAATTTTTCTGAAGTCAGCCAGGAACTGATGCAGGAAATGCACGAAGAACTCGACAAGGGTGATCTTGCTGAAGCCCTTGAAATAGGGAATGATATTGAACAGAACCTTGAAAAGATCAAACACCACGGCCAACGTGCCAGTGAAATCGTAAAAGGCATGCTGCAGCACAGCAGAAGCAGCAGTGGTGTAAAAGAACTAACCGATGTCAATGCCCTCACAGATGAATATTTAAGACTGGCCTATCATGGCTTACGGGCAAAGGACAAATCATTTAACGCCAAACTGGAAACTGAGTTTGACGATCACCTTGAAAAAATAAACGTCATTCCCCAGGATATCGGGAGGGTTATTCTCAACCTGATCACCAATGCTTTTTATGCGGTAAACGAAAAGAAAAATGAACAGGGACCAGGCTATGAACCTGTGGTAAATGTCTGTACTAAAAAGATAAAAGAAGGCATTGAAATTAGCGTGAAAGATAATGGCAACGGCATTCCACAAAAAGTACTGGACAAGATATTCCAACCTTTTTTTACTACTAAACCCACTGGTCAGGGAACAGGCCTTGGGCTTTCACTTAGCTATGATATTATAAAGGCGCATGGGGGAGAACTGAAAGTTGAAACAAAAGAAAATGAAGGGACCGAATTTACTATTACCTTATCAATAAATTGAATTGCATGACTTTGGAAAATGAAAATTTACTCCACGAGACCTATACCATTTTTAAGCAATTGGTGTTTTATGATTATCCGATTGAGAGATCATCTCATTATCTCAATGAAAATTTAATGGGTTATGGAACACATGTCGACGAAAAGATCCTTGGGATCAAAAGTTTTAATGATGTACTGAAACTCCAGCGGGATCAATCTATAGGACTTGATATGAAAGTGGGAGAAAACCCGGTCTTTAAGAAATTCCTGGTAAACGGTAATTCAGCTGTTTTTGTGGAGGAAATTCTCATCTCGATGAATGTCGAAGGGAATGCCATGAGTATCAATTGCCGACTCACTACGGTATTGGAGTATACGGATAAAAAATGGCTGGTAGTGCACTTTCATGGGTCATTGGCTGCAGGAAATGAGGGGGACGAGGATACCTGGTCGGCGAATGAGCTGAAAGAAAAAAACAAAGAACTCGAAAAAAAAGTAGCCGAAAGAACCGAAGAGCTCAGGGTTTCTCTTGAGAATCTTAAATCCACTCAAAACCAGTTAATTCATTCTGAGAAAATGGCTTCTTTGGGTGAACTGACTGCAGGTATCGCCCATGAAATCAAGAATCCGCTCAATTTTGTCAACAATTTTGCAGAAGTAAGCAATGAGCTCATAGATGAAATGAGGGAAGAAATTGAAAATCAAAATTTCGAAGAGGTAAATGAGATTGCATCGGATATCAAGCAAAATTTGGAAAAGATCAACCATCACGGCAAGCGGGCAGATGCCATTGTAAAAGGTATGTTGCAGCACAGTCGCAGCAGTGATGGTAAAAAAGAACCCACAGACATCAATGCTTTGGCCGATGAATATTTACGATTGGCTTACCATGGTATACGGGCAAAAGACAAATCTTTTAATGCCACCTTAAAAACAGATTTTGACGATAGCATTGGCAAGGTCAATATTGCCGCCCAGGATATTGGCAGGGTGATCCTGAATTTGATCACCAATGCATTTTATGCGGTGGATGAAAAGAAAAAATCCGGCGCTGAAAATTACGAACCAACGGTAACTGTAAGTTCCAGAAAAGACGCTGAAAAAATAGAAATCAAGGTGATCGATAATGGAAATGGCATTCCTGAAAAAGTGCTTAATAAAATATTCCAACCCTTTTTTACGACCAAACCCACGGGGCAGGGAACCGGATTGGGCTTATCGTTAAGCTATGATATTGTCAAGGCGCATGGGGGAGAGTTAAAGGTTTTGACGTATGAGGGTACAGGAAGCAGTTTTGAAATAAAATTACCACTAACAAAATAACTATGGTGAAAAGATTATTCAACAAGTCAATTTGTTTAATGGCATTGTTTTTAATGAGCCAGTTTATACTGGTTCAAGCACAGGGTGTTAATGCTTTATTTAGAAATATCACTTCAGCAGAAGGACTTCCCAGTACTTCTGTAACCGGTGTGACGCAGGATTCGTTTGGCTTGATCTGGATTGGTACTTGGGATGGTGTCTATCGATTTGATGGAATATCCTTTAAAAAAATGCTGTATGAGGGCCGTTATGTCATAGCTGATGACAAGGGAGGTGTTTGGGCATCTCAGGAAGCCGGACAACTTGCCTATTTCGATTCTAATAAGGATTCCTGGAAAGAATATAAAGGTTTGGACACCGAGAGGTATGGGCAAATTAGTATCGATCCGGATGGTAATGTGTTTGCGAATTCATCAAAAGGCTTTTTGAAATTCAATGAAGAACTGGATGATTTTGTACTGGACGAAGGTCAAAATGGGAATCCGGTTTTCGGCAATAGCATTGGGGATAATGGCAGATCTCACTTCTTGAGTTATGATACATCTCGGAGAAAGGCGGTTTTGGGACTTCGCGACGGGAAAGGTAAGTTTAGCTATGAGGATTTTCCTGTTGATCAAAACGATGCGGAAAAGAGAGCCTTCGACAGGAGTTTTCCAATTATAGCAATCCCTTATTTAGAAAAAGGAACATTGATTGTCAATGCAGATGGTTATGCCTTAAGGGAAAATGACCAGGCAGATTGGACTTTTCATAAGCCCGATGTTGCTGAGGCTCTAACAGAGATGACATTAAGCGGGAATATATTTAAAGATGGGTGTCTTTGGTCGAGTCAAATCGATAAACTTGTCAAGATAAAGATTGAATCAGGTGAAACTACGGTTTTTAAAAGTAATGCCACCAACAGAAATAGTATCCTGCCCGGTAGCGGAAGATTTACCGGGAATGTCATTTTTATTGATCGCCAGGGAGTGATATGGATTCCAAGATTTGCGCATGGAATAAGCAGGTTGAACTTGTATGAGTCTGATTTTGGTTTGCTTAAAGATGAAGAAGGGTTTCCGATAAGAGATGTTATGTCTGCATTTGAACTGGAAGATGGAAGTTTCTGGATCGGGGAGAGAACAACTGACAGAAAGGGGTTGATCCATTTTGCTCCGGACGGAAAGTCAATCCTGCAAAGAATAGGGTCAAATGACAATTACAACATTAAAGGGAAATCACAGAGTAATAAACTAAGCCATCCTTTTGTTTTCTCCCTGCTAAGTTCATCCGATGGGTCCCTCTGGGCAGGCACCGGCTCTCCCGGAGCGGAAAATGGGGGATTAAACAGGATAAGACCAGGGTCGGATTTGATCACCATATTCAAAAATGACCCTGAAGATATATCATCACTGCCAAATAATTGGATTTGGGACCTTTTTGAAGATAGAAATGGAAGAATCTGGATCCGATCCAGGGGAGAATTGTCATTTATAGAACCGAAAACAGAAAAAATAACGCGCTTTACCCCAAAAGGGATTTCAGGAAACTTACGTCCATTGCAACTTGATCCCGATGGTAATTTGGTAGTCTCATGGAGTGCCGGGGATGATAGGTCCTTTGGAATAATAGACGCCGATATTTTAAAAATAGATACGGTAAAAATAAATTTTCCGGACAAAATTAATTTTTGGAACGCAGGCCCGCATTACGATGATCTCGGGAGGGTTTGGTTTGCAAGCAATACTGGATTCGGTTATACCGACACTAACTATGAAAAAGTACTTGAATGGTTTGATTTTAAGGAAATTAATTTTCCTGCTTCGGAGATTATAGCGATGAATTCTGATCTTGACGGGAACTTGTGGTTTGGTACAGATAACGGTATTGTAAAATTTGAACCCGAAATTGCTAAGATGATTCAGTTTGGTTTTGAGAGAGGCATCCAGGGGAATTTGTTTCACAGCGGATTGGACTACAGGGGCCCATCCGGAAGGATCTATTTTGGAGGTACCAGTGGTATCAACGTATTCGATCCGGCTAATATGACTATGAACCCTCACCCGCCTGAAATGGTTTTTACGGATATTCGTCTTGACGGAACCTCGCTTTCTGTTTTACTGGATTCAATTTCACGAAAACCTGTGATCGTAATGAAGGAGTTTTCAGTGGGCCCGGATATTGGAACCATCTCTTTAGACTTTGCAGCAATACATTTTGGTGGTACAAAAAGCAACTACTATGAATATAAGCTGGAAGGGTTTGATAAAACCTGGAAAAAAGGGGGTTTTACAGGGAGTGCGACCTACACCAATTTACCTGCCGGCGACTATAATTTCAAGATTCGTGGAAGCAACCTTGACGGAGTCTGGAGTGACGATTCAAAAGCCATCATGATAAGGGTTCTACCGCCATGGTACCAGACCTGGTGGGCCTATTTCGTATATCTTTTGCTGCTGATCATCATCGGATGGCAAACCCATTTATATATGAAGAAAAGAACGATTAGAAAAGAGCGTGAGATTGCACGTGAGCGGGAACTTGAGCAGGCAAAGGAAATTGAAGCAGCTTATACCGAGCTTAAGACAACTCAGGCCCAACTGATTCAATCTGAGAAAATGGCTTCTCTGGGTGAACTGACTGCAGGTATCGCCCATGAAATCAAGAATCCGCTCAATTTTGTCAACAATTTTGCAGAAGTAAGCAATGAGCTCATAGATGAAATGAGGGAAGAAATTGAAAATCAAAATTTCGAAGAGGTAAATGAGATTGCATCGGATATCAAGCAAAATTTGGAAAAGATCAACCATCACGGCAAGCGGGCAGATGCCATTGTAAAAGGTATGTTGCAGCACAGTCGCAGCAGTGATGGTAAAAAAGAACCCACAGACATCAATGCTTTGGCCGATGAATATTTACGATTGGCTTACCATGGTATACGGGCAAAAGACAAATCTTTTAATGCCACCTTAAAAACAGATTTTGACGATAGCATTGGCAAGGTCAATATTGCCGCCCAGGATATTGGCAGGGTGATCCTGAATTTGATTACAAATGCATTTTATGCGGTGGATGAAAAGAAAAAATCCGGCGCTGAAAATTATGAACCAACGGTAACTGTAAGTTCCAAAAAAGAAGCTGAGAAAATAGAAATTCAAGTGGCTGACAATGGCAATGGAATTCCCCAAAATATATTGGATAAAATATTCCAACCTTTTTTTACAACCAAACCCACAGGGCAGGGAACAGGTTTAGGTTTATCTTTAAGCTATGATATTGTCAAGGCGCATGGAGGAGAACTGAAAGTTGAAACAAAAGAAGGGAAAGGCACTATATTCAGTATTAATTTCACTGTTTAGCAAAAAAACACGCATAAAAAAACCCAACATAGCGTTGGGTTTATACATTTTTTTTTTGGTTTCATCTACATGGCGTCCAGTTCGGCCAGTAACTTTTCTGAATTGGCTTTTACATTGGCTGGAGGATCTAAAGAAAGTGATTTCTTCAGGTACTTGATAGCGTTTTTCTTGTCTCCCATGGTCTTGTAACATTCTCCTAAGCTGTCATGTACATTGGCATTTGTTGGATTGTTTTTAACATTGAGCTTAAAAAATTTTAAAGCATTGTCATAATCTTTGTTGTTCATCATTTGGTAACCAAGAATGTTCAATTGGTTCATATCAGCTATACTTGCAGCCTCTTGCATCAGTGCAGTGTACTCAGCTGTTTTGCCCATTTTTTGGAGAATCTGTCCCTTAAGAGCAAGATTATTGAATGTTTTTTGGCTATAGAAATTACCTGAGATGGCGCCGTCTACCCATCCTAAAGCTTCATTTAAATCCCCTCCGTTATTTAAAGAGAAACGTGCTGCTTGCTCCCAGTTCTGTCTGACAAAGCCTAATTGCCCCCTGCTTTTGTCCCTGAATTCATCCAAGACAATTTCTGTTACATCAAATTCTACAGTAAAGGGAAATTCTTTTTTCTCCCATACCAAAGATGTAACAGCCGATGTTGGTGTTAGGGCATTGAATTCATAGGTAAGCAATTCTTTATGAGGAACAGTATTTGTTGTAATATCGACTCGTAATGCGTCATTGTTGGGGTCGTAAAAATAACTTCCCCATGAATTGATGTCTTGGGATAAAATGAGAGTCGCTTTATCACCTTCCTTAACTTCAATATGAAGTCCATAAGTTCCTGCTTTAATATCTTTTCCTTCTATTTTGGCGTCATGAGAAAAGCTAATTGTAGTGTTTTCATCTGCTCCGGCTCGCCAGGGAGACGTTGTTGCATTACCAAATCCAAGGTTGTTCATACCATAGGGCACTAGTTTTCCCCAAATTTCACGGCCTTTTACACCTGGCCTTGAATAGTTAATCGTAATGTCTGACGTACCTATTCGCTGAGACACGGTTGCATGTTGACTCCCGCGAGGGGTATTAATTTGTGCCTGGGCAACAAACGCAGTAAATAAGAGTGCCGCTAACATAGAGGCAACTCCAAAAAATTTGTACAAATGTTTCATATTATTTTGGTTTTAATGAATTACATTAAAAGTAGTAGCTTATAGCCTTCGGTGTTGTTATGGGAATGTTAAAGTCCCTTAAAACACTGTTAATTAACGAAATCTCAAGACTTTGGGTGTTAGGTTTAAATTTGAAATGTGGGAAGCTGGGGTAGTGAAGGTCAATAAAAATTATTTCTGTCAAATATTTTCAATAGATTTACCAAAACAAAAAATTTTTAAAGAAATCAACCGATCAATTTTTAGTGAAGAACCTAATATCAGGGTCGATAAAACATAAATTTATGCTTAAAATAAGAATATCAATTTTTCTATTAACAGCTTTTGTGAATATTGCAGCAGCTCAAGACAAACCAGCGTATCAATTGTTTAAAAATGATGGGAAAAAGGTGAAATATGAAAAAATGATCAAGGACCTTGCTAAGAGTGATATGGTGTTTTTTGGTGAATATCACACTGATCCCATATCGCATTGGATGCAGCTGGAAATGAGCAAAAGCTTTTTTGAGATAAAAGGGGACAAGCTGTTTTTTGGGGCCGAGATGTTTGAAAATGGCAATCAGTTGGTGATCAATGAATATCTCAGTGGACTATATGCTGAGGATAAAATGATTCCCGAAATCACACAGATGTGGAAAAACTATAGTACTGATTATAAACCCCTGCTTGACTTTGCAAAAGAGAATGGTTTACGATTTATAGCGACAAATATTCCCAGGAGATATGCTTCAATGATCAATAAAAAAGGAATTGAGGCCTTAAGTGAACTTAGCCCGGAAGCACGCGCTATGATTGGCCCTGATTTGGAAAAATATTTTGACCCTACTGTAAAAGCATATGCTGAAATGGCTGATATGATGGGTGAACACGCACCACCAAACATGTTAAACATACAAACAGCCCAGGCTGCGAAAGATGCTACTATGGCACATTTTTCACTCATGAATTTTAATCCCGGAGATTTTCTGTTTCATTTTCAAGGATATTACCATTCAAACCATGAACAGGGAATCATATGGTGGATCAATAAAATCCGTCCTGGATTGTCGATAAAATCTGTGACGACGGTAACACAAACTGAATGGAATGAAATGACAGATGACGAAAAATCAACCATTGCCAACTATATAATTGTTGTAGCTGATGGCATGACACAATCAGAGAGATAAGTAATTTAAAAATATTGTGTAAATTGCATAAGTACAAACAAAATTTAAAGGGCTAATGAGCTATTCCCACGGCCGTTAGCCCTTTCCTTTTTTATGGAAAAGAATAATCTTTTTTGGCTCAAAGTAATGCATTGATAAGTTCTCATGTGTGTTCTCGAGAAACAAAACCAAATAAAGGCAGCTAATTACCGTTATCTTTAAGATCGTATTCCAAAACTGAAAAAATTATGAGGAAATTTGGAAAATTGAATTTCTACATCATCATTACCTTGTTTATGTTTGCTTCATGCACGCAACAAAAAGAGACATCTCAAGAACCAACTTCTGATTTTTGTGACAGTATTCACAGAAATGATAGTATTAGTTTATCCGATGAACTTAAGGATGTCGCTCATTTAATGGAGCATAAAACCGGGGTTCATGTACTCGAAGATGGCGCTGGTTCAATGATAGCCAGGGCCTGGCTCACCGAACATGCCGAAAAAACAATCGACATCCAATATTTTATATTTTCAACTGACAATATTGGTCTCATTGCCTGTGATTATTTGGTCAGGGCCGCTGATCGGGGTGTTAAGGTCAGGATCCTGGTTGATGACATTATGGTAGATGCAGAACTGGATGATATTTTAACCATGGACTCTCATAAAAACATTACGATCAAGATCTATAATCCCGGAGTTAATCTTGGTAAAAACTTATTTAGTAAAGCCAAAAAGTTTATCACCGATTTTAGATCGGCCAACCAGCGTATGCACAACAAAACCTTTATTGTAGACGATAAGGTTGTCATTACCGGAGGACGCAATATTGCCGATGAGTATTTTGATTATGATCATCAGTATAATTTTAGAGACAGGGATGTCTTATTGCTGGGAAAAGAAACCAATAAAGTTGTGGCTTCCTTTGATGAATTCTGGAGCCATTCTTTAAGCGTTGATGTACATGAGTTGAGTGATAACCCGCTAACTGCTGATGCCGGTGAAAATACATTTGACAGACTTCACGAGTATGCCTGCAACCCTGAAAACTTTTGGCCCCAGGTAAGAAGCAGGATAGAAAATTTCCCTATGGCATTCAGGGAATTAAAAGAGACCGGAGCAATTGCCTGGGTGGATAAGGTTGATTTTGTTTCGGATGTTCCCGGTAAAAACGATGGTACAAACGGCCTCGGTGGAGGTGGTTTATCAACGAGTGCCTTGATAGATTTAGTAAAAAACGCAAAAGAATCAATTGATATCCAAACCCCATATCTGATTACTTCTGACTTGAGCCAGGGACTTTTTAGAGAAGCTGTACAGAGAGGGGTAAAAGTAAGGATACTGACAAATAGCCTGGCCTCAACCGACAATGTTGAAGCTTTTAGCAGCTACCAGAGTGACAGAAACACACTTCTCCAAACCGGGGTTAAGATTTTTGAGTTCCGTCCTGATGCGGCAGAACGCACAAAGATGATGACAGGTGAATTACAGAAAACCCTGGATCATAAACCTATTTTTGGCCTCCATGCCAAATCCATGGTGGTCGATGGTCATACCACGATTATTGGGACATTTAACCTGGACCCAAGAAGTGCCAATTTAAATACTGAATGTGTAACCATTATCCATTCTGAAGAAATTTCAAAGCAGGTCCTCAAAGGGATGGAAGAAGAATTTAAACCTGAAAATTCCTGGGAAACCACAGTTGATTTTAATCCTGACTCCGAAGTAAACAACCTTAAAAGAGTAAAGACCTGGACGCGTAAAATCCTTCCAAAAGAAATTTTATAATGCACCGGTGAGGCTCAGTAGAATAAAGAATGTCGAACAGGGAACGCTGAATTTCGAAGTTTTCTCCAGAACTAACATTATAGATTAAATTTTAGCACAGCCTGCGGGCAGGCATGTTCGATTTCACGCATTCACGTATTCAAGCATTCAAGCATTCACGAATTCCCGCATTGTAGCATTTCAAAAACAGGTTTTATGCCTAAATTTCAAAATATTCGACCACTTATTTCGTTATTAACTGTGCGACTAAAAATAAAGCTATGGAAGTCTGTGAAAAAGAAAAACGAAATTTGACTGTTGAATTAATTGTTTTAATACTGGTTTTTTGCACCACACTGGCCTATTTGCTCAACTTTTTATAAGGGGATGTGAGTCATGTGAATAACAAGAACATTCCTTTAAAGGCTTCTCAAAACATTGATGAGTCTAGGTGAATTAAAATTCATTTCTCGTAATTGCTTGTCAGCTTTTCAAAATAAAATTTGATCACGGGCTTACTCTTTTAAGATCAAGGTGCTGAAAATCAAAACTGAAATCAATATTGGGTGAGATCCCTTTCATTTTGATTCCTGTTCCCTTGCCCTTCTCATCAAGTTGAAACATGGCGAAGGCATCACAGTTCATATCTTGATATTCCCATTTAATGGCATAAGTATTTGCCTGGTAATAATACATTTCTCCATGCAGTTTTGGGGAACGATGTGACTTCATCCAAAGCTTTCCATCCTTATTAAAAACTTCCATTTTTCCGAACCAGTTGTCCTTGTAAATCCCCATAATACCTTGCGGATCTTTCTCCAAGGGATCGACTTTTGTTGCTTTTTTCCAAGTCGCGGTTAATACCGAATCACCTTTGCTCTCACGTTGTGTGATCCTGTCCTCCATAAAAGATATCCAATCGGTAGGTTTGGCTCCTATTAACAGATCTGTAATACTGGCTCTCATGGTCCAGAAACTATAACCACCCGGATCAGCATTAGTCAGCACAACGGCAGCAGCATTGATCTCTGGAATAACAACGGTGCTAGAAAGCATTCCCGGTAAGCCACCGGTATGTTGAAAAACAACCAGGCCATTCATATCTTTTATAAACCAGCCCAAACCATAGGCTTCAAAATGGGTTTTGATAGGTCCCCCTGGAGTAGGGTTGAAACCTATATTGGTATGAGGTTTCCACATCATTTTTTGGTTTTTCTCTGAAAATAGCTGCTCTGAAAGACCATCCCCGTATTTGCCCTTGTTCAACTGGAGGAGCAACCAATGACTCATGTCTTTAACACTCGAATGGATACCGCCGGCAGCTCCCGCCGAGGGGTCAAGACCTCCCATGTTGGGAAATTCTTTGATCCTATCTTTTTCGATAGAATGAGGATTGGCCACATTGCTGTGATCTATGATATTTTGAAAAATAGCAGAGGAGGATGACATGCCTATAGGGCTCATGATTCTTTTTTCTATAAAATCAGGCCAACTCATACCACTTACCCGGGCGATAAGCTCTCCGGCAACAATATAAAGCAGGTTATCATAGTCGTATTTCGTTCTAAATGCTGAAACGGGTTTTTGATATTGGAAGCTTTTTATGACATCGATGGCTTTGAAATCGGCTCCATCGGGAAAGAACATTAGATCACCCGCTCCCAGATCAAGACCGCTTCGATGGGTCAAAAGATCCAGAATATTGAAATTCTCCGTAACATATGGCTCATACATTTTGAATTCGGGCAAGTGATCGACGACCTTATCATTCCAGTCTAACTTGCCTTCATCCACAAGCATAGCCAGAGCAGCGGCGGTAAAGGATTTGCTATTTGAGGCTATACCAAAAAGCGTATTTTCATCAACGGGTTTGCCAGAAGCCTTTGAGCTCATTCCATATCCCTTGGAATGAATTACTTTTCCATCTTTGATCACTGCAATGGCCAGTCCGACATGAGGCATGGTAGACATGGCCTTATTTACAAGAGAATCGATTTGTTGACTTGTACGATCTTGGGCTTGATTTGTCTGAAGACCAAAAAGGAAAAAGAATGCAAAAAGAATAATGGCTTGGTAGCCGGGACAGGTAGATTTCATAGGACATGTTTGTTTAGTTGAGCCTTCAATATATGAAAAAAGAACCTTGAAACAGGTTCTTAAATGAGCAGATTGCTTATTCACCGTATTTTAAAAACTTCTCCCCGGTGATCGTTTTTCCATAAAAGCTTACAGTTGCACTGGTACCATCTTTTTCCAGTAATTCAAAACTTACTTTAGGGTTGCCAATTCCTCCCTCAAAAGTATTGTTTCCAATATACCTGAGACCTTCTAATAAATGACCATTCCTTTTTATGAATAAGAGGTCATCATTTTTAATAAACTCTATGTTGCTTTTGTCATCCATCTTATAAAGGCCGGTAATTTTTTGGTATACCTGTGCATCCAGCGGGATTTCTTTATTCATGATAATATCAAAGACGACACTGTGATTTCCTTGGTCATTTTTTACTATGGGTAAAACCCTGTTCACAGCACCGGGAGAGGAAGCCCAGGTATCATTATCAATATATTGGTCACCTTTAAAATAGATCTGTGTGATGAGGTCTTGCTGTTCAGGAACAGAAACCCTCATATGGATATGTGCCGGGCGCCAGGAAGAATCATCACTGGGATTTGCCTTATACGGAACGGGTACTATGGTTTTAAAGCTGTACTGCCCTTTGTTTCCGGTCTTTACGGCACCTCTGAACAAATAGTCGTCTGAAGCATTGTCATAATGTTCTTTCTCATCACATTGCCATATTTCCACCAAGGCACCTTTTAAAGGTATGTTACCGCTTTCATTAAAAACTGTACCGTGTAAATTCATTGGAGTCCCTGTGGAACTGTTTGGAATAATGTTACTTCTCATCGGTGCCCCGGGCCTGTAAAATGGTCCAAGTATATCTGTCGTTGTCGGGGAGTCTCCAACAAAGTTTGCCCCATTCCAGTGAATCCCTCCAAAAGCACTTACACTGATTGCCATCATGGATGATTTTTTTATAAAATTTCTTCTCTGCATATGAAATACGTTAATTTGCCAGACCATAAACTTAATATATTTTAGCAGGTCATAAAAGTGATTTTGGATGAACAGTATGAATATCTTTCCCAAGCTATCATAATGGTTAACCAAAGATGAGAGCCTGGCTCACAAAAACCTGTTCCTTTGATTAAACAGTATACATTACCCTGCGGTTATGAATATCAGAGATGAATTCTTCGGTAAACAATGCTTGACTCAATTTAAATAAACAAAAAGGTTTCTTTCTATGTCAACTAATATGAATAGATTTGCCGTCAATTTGAAAAAAGCAGGTATGAAGCGTATCAATGAATACAAAAAACTTTTTGAAGTAGAAGGAGCAATTGATTTGAGAGAACTAAAAACTGCTTATCGCGGACTGGTGAAAGCATGGCATCCGGATAAATTTCAGTGTGAAGATAAAAAGGAAGAAGCTGGTGCAGTAAGCCAGAAAATCATTGATGGTTATCATTTTCTGGTAAGTATAGCTCCAGAAACCAGAGAAGCTAATGCACAGGAATACCACGATACAATTAACCAATCGCAAGTTGCCGATTTTTTCCATAAAAGCATGCTTTTAGAGGTTACTTTTACTGATGGAAACACCTATGAATATTTTGGCGTGAACCGCAAACTTTTTATCAAATTTGCCAATAGCCGATCCCTTAATAATTTTGGCAAAAGAAATATTTTTAATTCTTTTCTTTACAGAAAGTCAAAGAAGGCAGCAGTTATGGCCTGAGTCAGGAATGTGGCACCTGACCCCTAAAGAATTTACTTCCAGTTAAAATACTGTAAAGAGCTTTGATAATTGGTTATTTTAAAGATAATTACGTAACTTAGAACTCCTTAGATAATCAGATCTGCAAAATCATAAGAGTTTTTCTTATGAAATGGAGAAACTTAATATCAGAACTTAAACGCAGGCATGTTTTTAAATCAACCATAGCCTACCTGGCTATATCATGGATTGTAATACAAATTGCCGCTACCATCTTCCCCGCCTTTGACGCTCCGGAGTATGCGCTTAAAGCCTTGATTTATTTTTTGTCTGTCGGTCTTATTTTTTGGATCGCTTTTTCCTGGGTTTACGATTTAACCGCCGATGGTATTCAAAAAACGGATGATCGGCCTGCTGATCAGGAAACCTTAGAATTGACCAATCAACGCCTGAATAAAGTCATTGCAGTTTCGGTTGGCTTTGCGGTCTTATTACTTGTTGTTATTAGTTTTTGGGCAGGATCCACCTGGAATGAAAGTCCGGATGTTCCTCAAAATAAAGTAGTAGCCGTATTACCGTTTTCCCAGGATATTGAAGAAGAAGAAAGTTATTTTAAAGAAGGCATGACTGAGACCCTTATAGGCGAATTGTCAAAAGTAGATCAATTAAGGGTGATCAATAAGGGCTCCACTCAGGTCATGACATCCGGATTTGAACCCGCTAATTCCCTAATTAATAGTGTGCTTAAGAAGGTCGATTTTTTTATCAGCGGTAATATTGAAAGGGAGTTAAATAGGTTAAATATCCAGGTTGAACTTAAGGAATCTATTGATGCCGAACCTGTCTGGCAAAAAAATTATACCAGAGATATTTCAGAGGTCAGGATACTTTGGGCCGAAGTAGCTGCTGATCTTTCAAGACAAATGAATATTACAGTTAAACAATCAGATGCCGTCTTATGGTCGGGTCTGAGGCCCGTTAAGCCTGAAGCCTATGAATTATATCTTAAAGGAAAGCACTATTTGAATAAACCATCACCGGTTGATTGGCAGCGCGGATTGGTTTATTTGCAGGAGGCGATTGATAAAAACCCTGCAGATCCCTATGCATACGCCTGGATGGCAGAAGCCTATGTGAACCTGGGACACGGACCAGATCCTCCTCCTGATGTATTTCCCAAGGCTTTAGAGGCTGCACAAAGGGCCATTCGGCTTGATTCAACCTTAGCGATGGGATGGGCAGCCCTTGCACATTATCACACCTATTTTGGAATGGATTGGGCCCTTGCGGAATATGCCTTTAACCGTTCGAATTCTTTAAATCCAAATCTTTCATCCAATCATTATCACAGATCATGGTACCTTGCTTTATTTGGTAAAATGAATGAAGCCATTGAAGAGCATAAGCTTGCTCAGGAACTGGATCCCTTTTTTCCTTTGAATACTGCCTGGCTGGGAGAACTTTATCGTTGGGTGGGTTTGTATGAGGAAGGACTGATTGAGGCCGATAAAGCCTCTCAAATGCAAAATGATCTTGCACATAGTATGTTTGTCAAAGGTCGGATCTATTTGGACCAGGGCCGGATAAATG
This sequence comes from Lutimonas vermicola, assembly GCF_038433205.1. Classification (NCBI taxonomy): domain Bacteria; kingdom Pseudomonadati; phylum Bacteroidota; class Flavobacteriia; order Flavobacteriales; family Flavobacteriaceae; genus Lutimonas; species Lutimonas vermicola. Next base: position 721,276 of record NZ_JBCDNA010000002.1, on the reverse strand, counting down.
AAGGACTGGAATTGCTTAAAGAGGCTTCAGAGGTTTTCGTAGGATGGAAATATGTCGGTTACGGACCGGCTTTGTTGGAAACCGGGAATATCAAAGAGGGTAAGGCTGTTCTTGATGAGTTGGAAAGCCTTCCGCTTAATGGTTATCGTGCCTTGTGCCTGGGAATCATGTATGCTCATTTGGGGGACATTGACAAGACCTTTGGATATTTGAATTATAAACAAAAACACGGCTGGTTCCCATGGATCAGGGTGATGTTTCTGCCAGATGAAATAAAAAAGGATCCCAGGTATCTCAAATTGATCCGGGACATGAATTTACCTGATCCGGCTCCTTTGGTTTATCAACCGGAAGGCTAATAGTTTAAATTTTATGGTTGGAGTATTCCTGTAAACTGATGTAAAATTGAATAGAAATGAATAAACTCAGATTAGTTTTGTTGGTCTTTTTAGTATTTGCCTGTGACAACTTCAAGAAAGGAGATAAAAATATTGTTGCTTCTCACCCTTTTTTAGTGGGAGTTTGGCAAGGTCAGGGCAGGTTACTGGATACGGATGTTTCTGAAAAGATGGGAGAAATTCCCATTAGAATAACTATAGAACCTGATGGGAAAATCGAAATAAGTATTGGAAACACTTTTGTGATTGAACCAAAAATTAAGAAGGCAGGGTTTGGATTTGAGATTTTCGGAATACTCGATTCGGAAGTTAATAATGCTGTTCACTTGAATAAAACCCATCTAATCATACTCTTGATTATCCCAAAAGACAGTACAGATGACATAGATTATTCACTGGCCGACTTTCATTTAAAAACCAATTATATGTTTGATTTTAGCATGCGGGTAGGAGGGGTTCATCTAAAAAAACAAGGCAATTGAAAGCCACTTTAAGAGGATTTTGCTCATTTCCACTTAACACTTAACCAGATTAAAACCCAACTTTTCGTATCAATACATTTTCTTCTTTGATAATGATCTTTTCCAAAAAAAGGGATACTTTGTTGACGATAAAGTTCTCATTGAATTCATTAGGATTATAACTACCCATTTCATTGATATCTTCTTCAGAAAGAGGTTCTAATGCGGCTGGATAGATAATGAAAATTGAAATGTCTCCGTTGTATTTTTGGGAAAAAACCAAAGCGGCACCTTTAACAAATTCAAAATCTGCAGATCCGTTCAGTTTTTCGATCATTGATTTCGGGAAGCTTTCAAAAGTAATATTAACAGCATTATTGTTCATCAACCAATCAAGTTGTTGCACCCTCCATCCAATGCTATAAGTGGTTTGTATTTCGTTTAAGGTTTTTAAAAGGAGGGGTAAGGTAAATTCGGCCCACTGTTTTCTTTTTTCCAATACCTTTTCAAGGGAATTCACATAGTCGTTTACCGATTTATCCAAAACGTTATTTTCCATAATTCCTGTTTTTTTGATTAATTCCCTGGGCAAGTCCGTTGATTAATCAGCCAAATTGACTGATTACAGCTTTGACTTCTAACCATAATTAAAATTATCAGCATTCTTTAAATGACACATTGATCTTAATCAATTCAATGATTGATATGGGTCATTTTGATGCAGGGAGCAGCATTATAATTCCGGCCAGTGGTTATGCGGATTACTTTTCTTTTCGCTGGCCTGTAATGATCAAGGTTGAAGTTTGACAATGTGATTGATCATTACCGGGCTGATCAAAAACTGGTCTTTATCTTTTTGCATCTGAATGGCCTTGACCACATCCATTCCTTTAGTCACTTTTCCAAAGGCTGCAAAACCCATCCCATCCGGGTTTCTTTTGCCGCCAAAATCCAATTCGGGCTGGTCATTAATACAAATGAAAAAACTGCATGTTGCGCTGTTTGGTTCGCTTCGAGCCATAGAAATTGTTCCGTTTTTATGCAGGATTCCCGTTTGTTTTGTGGTTTCAATTTCAATGGGTGAAAACTGATCTTCCTCTGATACGTCTCCGCCTTGAATTACTTCAATCTTCACTTGCCGGTCTGCTTCGTTATCGGGATTACAAACCCTGAAAAAAGAGGAGCCGTCATAAAGGTTTTGTTCCGCATATTTTAAATAATTAGCTACAGTCTCAGGTGCTTTTTCAGGATATAATTCCACAAATATGTCTCCCATAGAGGTGCTTATTTTACAAGTAATGGTTTCCTGGGCAGTAACAGAAATTCCTATCAAAACCAGAAGAATCGTGAAATATTTTATTTTCATGGGTGTTATATTTATGTTGACCATTTTTCTTAAAAGTAAGCTATTTATAACATTATAGAAATATAATTTTTATCAAAATAATTCGAATGCTTTAATCTTTTAAAACTTTCGGTTACTTTTGAGTAATGGAACAACTAACACTTACAACCCCTGCTTTATTGTTTTCGGCAATTTCATTAATCATGCTGGCCTATACAAATCGATTTTTAGCTTATGCTGCAGTGGTAAGGAATCTGCATGACATGTATAAGAAGGATCAAAATCAAGTTTTGATTCGGCAAATTAAGAACCTTCGACAGCGTCTTTACTTAACTCGAGCCATGCAGATATTCGGAATTTCCAGCCTGTTACTTTGTGTTTTGACCATGTTTCTTATTTACATTGAACAACATGTGATTGCCGTTTGGGTTTTTGGCGTTGCGCTTATTCTACTGATTATTTCATTGGCCCTTTTGATCAGGGAAATTCAAATATCAGTAGAGGCCTTAGAACATCATTTAAGTGATTTAGAGAACAAGAGCAAATAAGATATTTTTAATTTATGGTACGTAATTTGTTTATCCTGGCATGTATACAGCAAAGGAATTTTACAAACCAATGTACGAGCCTGACAAAGAGGATGAGGTAGGGTCTGATTATCGGGTAACACTGCATTGGGAACCAAACCTCAGATTAAACTCAAATGGAAAACCTAAGGTTTCATTTTATACGGCAGACCCGGAGGCTCAATATCATGTTGAACTTGAAGGCTTGACCCTGGACGGTTATCCGATAACTGCAGAAAGTTATTTGGAGGTCGGGAACTAATCATAATTAAGTGCTATATTAGATTGTTCTTTTTACCAACCTAAATTATATCGCCATGCGTCAATTAGTGCTATTTGTATTGTTATTATTATCGACTTCAGTCTTTTCGCAAACCAAATCGATTAAAAACTCTCCACCACTCGCTGAAGCAACTCCCCGTTCTGTTGGCATGTCAGAAGAACGACTTTCTTTTATCGACGATGTTTTGACCGAGTCTATTCAAAAAAATGAAATACCGGGTGCAGTGGCCCTGGTCGCAAGAAACGGTAAAATAATATATCACAAGGCTTTTGGCTCAGCCGAAAATGCGACGAGGAGAGATCTAAAAAGAGATGACATTTTTAGAATTGCCTCCCAAACAAAGGCCATTACGTCTACTGCTGTGATGATGCTCTGGGAGGAGGGTAAATTCAGGCTCGACGATCCGATATCAAAATACATACCAGAGTTTGAGAATGCTCAGGTTTTGGATTCACTGATAGAAAAAGACTCTTCTTATACAACAACCAAAGCAAACAGGCCCATAAGCATTCGGCATTTGATCACTCATACTTCGGGTATAGGATATGGATATATCGATGGGGATGAAAGGTTTAAAAAAATCTATCACAAGGCGGGTATTATTGACCTCTTTACTACAGAACCTGTAAGCATCAAGGATAATATTAAAAAACTCGCCAGACTTCCATTGCATCATCATCCGGGGGATAAGTTTGTTTACAGTGAAGGTCTTGACGTATTGGGGTACTTTATAGAAATCATTTCAGGAATGCCTTTGGACGAATTTTTCAGGACTAGAATTTTTGACCCGCTAGATATGGATGATACCTGGTTTTATTTACCGGAATCAAAACATAACAGGTTGGTTTCGGTACAAACATTAAAAGAAGGCAGATGGGAAAAGTTTCCGGCACCATATGCTTATGACCCGGATTATCCTGTTAAAGGAGCCAGGACATACTTTTCAGGTGGAGCAGGATTATCAAGTACCGCGAAGGACTATGCTTCGTTTCTGCAAATGTACCTTAACATGGGGGAGTTAAACGGAATTCGAATTCTTAGCAGAACGACTGTACAGTTTATGATGGCCAATCAGATTGGAGACTTATGGGGGGATTCAGGATCGTATTACGGTTTGGCTTTTAGCGTATTAAATCAAAAAGGCCAGGATAAAGGAGGTAAAGGAAGTATCGGGAGTTTTCAATGGGGTGGTTATTTTAACACCCAGTATTTTGCAGATCCAAAAGAGGGGGTTATAGGGATTTTATTAAAACAAACCCAGGATATTGAATCGGACGAAACAGGATGGAAATTTAGGCAGATTGTCGGACAGGCTATTGATGATTAAGTAAGATGTAAAGACACTATGGCAAGTCTTAAAATTGATAAACCCCTGCACTTTTTGGCAGGGGTTTATTCACTAGCGTTTAGTCAAAATATGAGGGGGTACTCTATTAATAAAGGAGATTAGGAAAGGTTAACATAAAAAATGACATTTTTTTAATTTTATTTTTTCACGCAATTTAAAAAGTACTGTAAATTCAAATTTATCTGATTGAACAGGTTCTGCTAATTGAAGATTTTACATTTTTCAAGTTTTGATCAGCCCTTTTAATTCTTTGATGCGTAATTCTTTTTTAGGTTTTCGGTTTTTAATGGCAAAGTCAGTATGATAACGATGGGCTTCAAGAAATTTGACCTGTAATTTATTCCATTCATTACGATCTTTAAGACCCGAATAAACCTTTAGTTCTCTGAATAATTGATCGCTGATTTTATAATAATCATCTCTGCCCAAATAATCCAGATCGATATCGCAAATGATTTTTTCCAATAAAGTTTTGGGTTGTTGAGGAACTTTAGTAGATAAAATGAGTTGTTTGATAATGTCAATATCCTTTTTTGAAAAATGAAATTCTGATAATAAGTTATTCGCGATTTCTATACCTTTTAATTCATGATCTTCAGTGCTCTGTGTAAAACCTATATCGTGAAGTAATATACCCAAGCGTAGAAGTTGAGATTCATGTTTGCTTATTTTTATATGCTTTAGATACAGATCACAGGTTTTCAAAGCATCCATTGTATGATGTACGCCATGGTAGTACAGGTCCTTTGGCAATTTAGTATGTAAAATGTCTAGAATGCGTTTCCGAAGTATGTAATATCCTTTCAAATCAATGGATTTCTTTAAATTGTCAGTAACCAGAAAGACAGCGCGGCCAGAACAAAAATAAAACTCAGGCCAAAAAATTTAATCGATTTCTGAACGCAAATGAATTTTTGGTCTATAATTTTACTTTCAATATGAATCTGCTCACTCAATTGCTCATACAGTTCAGTCTCACTGTCACAGACTTCCAGCAGTTTTTTAGTATATTCTTTAACATCTCCAAATGCATATACAGCATCCCGAAAGAAAAAAACATTCTTGTCATATTTTAATTCAATCTGCGGTTTAAAACACTTAAAACAATAATAAATAGACACCAAGACACAGGCCATCCATAAGAATGAAATTACAAGAAAAACCTTATTTGATGTTATTATGGGCTGGAATTGTTCTATGCGATCTATAAAAAGTCCAATAACAAGACTGTGGAAGGAAAAGATAATACCAGCTTTTAATTCGGAAGCCCTGATCAGTTTCTCTAATCGCTCTAATTGCTCCCAATAATTATTTGGATCTTGTCTCATATTGTATTTCGTTTGATGGGTAATTCCTGATAAAGTTAACATAAAACTATCTTATCTCCAGTCTGTTTCTTTATTTTGGAAAGATTTTTAGGTCCCAACACGAAATACATCTTCATCATCCCTTTGTTTTTTACATCAATTTCCCCTCTGTATTCACAGTCAAAATATTTTTCTACAAGTTTAAAAGTATTCTCTGAAATGTTGATCATGCCAGCCATTGAATTTGACTCCATACGAGCCGCCACATTCACTGTATCTCCCCAAATGTCGTAAGCAAATTTCTTTTTTCCAACGACCCCTGCCACAACTGGGCCGGTATTGATTCCGATACGGATCTCGAAATGTGCTATGTTAAGATCAGGAAGTTGTTTTGACGCTGTTACAAACTGCTGAATTTCGAAAGCCGCCTGAATAATTTTGACTGCATGGTCATCTGAGGGATTGGGCAGTCCGCCGGCACACATATATGCGTCTCCAATGGTCTTTATTTTTTCAAGTTTGTATGTATCTATGATCTTATCAAATTTTGAAAAAAAATAATCTACAGATTTCACTAGTACTTCAGGAGAAAGCTGTTGTGAATATCTGGTAAAGGCTTGAAAATCTGTAAACATGACGCTTACAGAATCAAATTTCTTGGCTTGTACCTTGCCGCTTTTTTTTAGTTCTTCAGCAGTCTTAGCCGGCAGGATATTGAGCAGGAGTTTATCGGATCTTTTTTTTTCTTTGCTGATATTCCAGTAGTACAGGCCGGTCATGACGAAAATGACCACCATAGTAAAAATCAACACCTTTTGATTTGTTTTTTGCTGATTGAGCAGATCCACCTCCGATTGTTTCTTAGCTACTTCAAAATTTGTTCTCATATCTGCCATTTTTTGTAATGATGTAAGGTTAAATACACTATCGCGATAGGCAATATGATCTTTATAGTATTGATAAGAGTCACTGGTATTACCAACTAGATTATAAATATCCGAAAGCTTTAGGTTTGCTTCACTAATCTGTTTTTTTAATCCTTTTTCTGTTGCCAGAACCAGGCTCTCATGGGCAAAATTTGAAGCTGTTTCATAATCTCCCTTAGCTATGTAAATATCAGCTTTGATCAAAAGATACTGGCAGATCGGATAATAATCCTGCAAGGCCTTGTGTATGACTATAGCATCGTTCATATAGCTTTCGGCCAAATCATGTCTCCCTTTTTGGGCATAGGCTATTCCGATATTTCCCAAATTATAGGCCTCTCCTGCCTCATTTTGTAAAGATTTGAATATGGGTTCAGATTGAAGGAAATAAACTAAGGCCGAATCGGGTTGATTCACCCTGAGGTACTCATCCCCAAGATTTAAATTGGTTTTGGCAAAATTTAATGAATCCAGTGTTTTTGCTTGCCGAAAGATTTCAATGGCTTTTTGATAATAATATACGGTATTTTGATGGTTATGTGCATTGTAATAAGCACCGGCGATAGCAGTGTAGGTGGAGCCAAGAAGGTTGTTCTCTTTGATTTCAATGGCAATATCGGCAGCCTTTAAATAGCTTTCCAAAGCCAGGCTTAGGTCTCCGTTTTTAGTAAGTACATTTCCTTTTTCAAGATATCCACTCCACAGATAGTCATTTGCATCTAAATCTTTGGAGAATTCTATCAATTCGTCAATAAATTCAATCCTTTTTTCATAAACCGTATGATTTTGCGCCAAAACTTCCAGGATATTAAGTCGATCCTTTTCATCAAAATCACCTTTTTTAAAAATCAACTCGAGACTGTCTGCCAAAGATTGATTCTGGGCAAAATTACTGTAGCTAATAATTAAAAAAAAGCCCATAACAATTAGGGCTTTTCTCCCGATAAAAGATGATAAATCATGATGTTGTAGCATCTGTATAAAAAAAAATGGCGGTTAACAATTTATGCGCTCATCATTATCTGTGTACTTCCATGATGGGATCTAGTACATAGGCATGTCCATTAACAGTATATGTTAAGTAGTATTCCTGGGTGTCGCCAAGTGAAATATTGCTGTTCTTAACTCTTCCGATAACTACGTGTTTACTGGCTCTGATGTATGACCTGTTTCTTAGAATCTGTTTCGGTGAAGAATTTTTGATCACAATATTTTCTATGGTTATTTCGTCATCTTCTTTCTCTGGCATAACTATCCATGTGATCCTTTTTCCTATGCTTACAGGTGTTATAAAATTTCGTTCTCCTACAGTATCAAAAGAGGTTTTAACTTCTCCATTCCAGTCGTTATCCAGACTTTTGACTACCCCGTGACTATCGATTCTTAAGACAACGAATTGATCTTTCCTGTTACTTTTCGTTTCCTTCAAAAGTTCCATTTTCTTTTTTTCCAGAATTATTCGGGCCTTTACTTTGTCGATTATTGTGCTTTCCATATTGCTATAATTTAAAGATTACTAATTCGATTATTTAAAATGTTTATGTTCTGACTTCATCTCTTTTTTGATTCGAAGCTTTTGATCGTCATATATACAGTTAGGTTTTTACAACCTGAGAGTTAAATATAGAGGCGTGAAGTTCTCCTTCGCCAACAGGCTCTTTGCCTGTGCAAATCCTGCCGTATTTACCATATTTATTTTCCCAGTAACCCACAAAAATGGGTTTTTCATTTCTCAGAATATCAACGATATACGAAAACTTGGAAATAGGGTATTGAATATAAAAACGATCAAAGTCAATAGGTTCAACGATCTTTGTGCCTTCTTCAAAAAATTGTAAAACTCCCAAGACCTCGTCACGCGTATCATATAAATTAATGGTGGTAAAACTTCTGTTTTTTTGCGATCCAGAGTCCAAAAAAATACGGTATGATTTTATTTCGGTATACATGTGATGATAGTTTTCAGAAACCGTAAATTAAAGACAATTCAGCACATGTGAAATGATCAGGATCAACCATTTAGTTGACAAAAATCAAGAAATCAGTTTGTAGGATGTGAAGTTGATATAAAATTTTACTGTGAAAACTCGATGGTGGATCCTTTTATTGAAGTTTTTTCACCGGGATGCTTATCTTTTGACTTAGGGCCATTAACAAAATACATTTTCAGCATTCCCTTATTTTTTGCGTGAATTTCAGCTCTGTATTCACAATCGAAATCATTTTTGATCAAATCATAAGTGCTGTCTGAAATATTGACTTTTCCCGGCAAGGAAGTCGATTCCATTCTCGAAGCAATGTTCACAGTATCTCCCCAGATATCATAGGCAAATTTATTTGCACCAACCACTCCGGCAACCACAGGGCCACTGTGTATAACGATTCGAATATCAAATCGCTTGAGATCATTTGAATATAAAGCCTTGGCTTCATTGACAACATCTGCTATTTCTAAAGCAGCTGTGACCAATTTTTGAGCGTGATCATCAGAAGGAAAAGGTAAGCCGCCCGCAGCCATATAGGCATCTCCAATAGTTTTTATTTTTTCAAGCCCATAACTCTTGATGATTTCATCGAATTTACGATAATAGAAATCGACACTCCTGACAAGATCCCCGGGACTAAGGTCTTCGGACGACAAAGTGAACCCTTGAAAATCTGTAAATAAGACTGAAACAGAATTTAACTTTTTTGCTTCGACTTTTCCAGATTCTTTCAGTTCTTTGACATTTTGTGGCATGGTTTAATCACCCCCTTTTTCATTTGTGGCAAGTTTGTTTTTAGCTATAGGGTCATTACTTTATCTCATTCGATCTAAAAATGATTGAAATTCAACCAGGCGAGGATGTTTAAACCATTCGTGCTTTTTGATAAAAAGGTAATTTAGCGCAGACCTAAAGCGATATTTTGAACCTTTATAAGTTGTTTACAACTTTATATGCCTCTGGATTGTATGTGTTCATAAATATTAGAAATTTATTAGGAAAATTTAGTCAAACATCAAGGGAATTAAATCTATGAAGAAATTATCTGTGGTTGTGCTGCTGGCCGTTTTATTCTCGGGATCAAATTATGCCCAGGAAGTTGTGGTTGGAGACAAATCCATAAGTAAAAAATTTGCAAGAAACGGATTGAGTAAATCAATGATCATATCAAGAGCTGAAACCTGGTTCACTAATGAGGAGAATGCGGATAAGAACAAGGTTGAAACCATTGATATTGAAAAAGGGCGAATTAAAATAAATGGTGAAACCAAAGTGTTGTATAAAAATATTGGAAAAGAGTTGTATCCTAAAAGGAATGCAATGGCCGAAGTTTTGGAGGCCCGATTTGGTCATACCTTGGAAATAAATGTGAATGAAGAAGATTATGAAATTGTGTTTTCGGTCACTGATATGAAAGAGGAAATGTATAAGAAACAGGATGTATTTTTTACATGCGTGAATTTTAATGAGATCAACGATAAAGATTTAAATGAATACAATAAGGCAATGGATAAATTGCTTAAAGCAAACCTTGTTTTTAAAAAAAGGAGAGAAGTGTTTGAGGCAAACAGCAGATCTCAATTTGAAGAAGTAAGCAGCTTCCTTCTGAATGAAGGGGAAATGAATATTTATTCATTACATGAAGTCATTAGGTCTCAGTAGTCTGAATGCATTCCATTTCCACAGGGATTGTATGATATACAATTAAAAATACTTGCATCAAATGATGTAAGTTGTTATTTTTAAAGCCATAGCACAATAGATATGCAATTATTGAAAAATACCTTTCCCAATTTCTTTTTAGGTTTCATTTTGTTTATGATCCCTTTTGTTTCGTATTCCCAAATTACCCCTGAAACAAAAACAGATTCCACCGGTGCGCCAATTCCCAAAGCAATAAAGGTGGTGGATATCATTCAAAAGGTTGAAGAAGCCAATAAGGAAATCAAGCTTTCTTATAGTAAAATTGATGTAGGAAACAGGGTGTCACGCATTGACTCTTTATTTCCGGACTATGCTAAATTCATAGAGGCACAGCTTAAAAGAAAAGATCATTTTGTATCCGCTAATCTAAATCGGTATAAAGTCAATAACCTGATCAAGAAATGGAATAGATACTATGACCATCTAAGTGGTTGGGAATCGATAATTAATGAACAGGAAGAACGCAATATCATTATCCTGAAATCGTTGAATTTCCAGGAAAAGACCTGGCAATTGACCTATGAAAACGCAGAAAAGGAGAAAGTTCCTTTAGAAGTTTTGACCAGAGTTAGGGTAGTATGGAACGATTATAAAAGAATCAACAAACAGGTCAATAAGGAAAATAACGATTATTTGATTCTTGAATCCAAGATTAACAAGCAAAAAATACTTGTTAATAATACTATCGATGAACTGAATTCACTTAAGGACTCGGAGGTGTATAACCTTTTTTATCTAAGAAACGAACCACTTTGGAAATCATCGTTTAAGAGCCCTGATAAAGATGAAGGAGAAAAAGATGAAGTTAATTCTTTATCAGAGAATATTACAGGTATTTTTTATTATATCAAAACCAGTGAACACAGTATTTATTTATATATTCTATTGGTCGTATTTGTTGTGGTTCTTATTCATTTTATAAAAAAGACTTTTGAGAAGTACCCCTTTAATGAACCAGATGGAGATCTTCAGAATGCAAAAGATATCATTTTAAATCACTCGGTCATGAGTATGATATTTATCTCTTTGATCATTGCCAAATGGTTCTTTGGCAATACTCCTGTGTTATTTGGTAATATTCTGGTTTTTTTGATTCTTATTGCATCAGTTCCATTGGTAGAACCCTATATGTACAAGAGATTTAAGAAGATCATTTACTTTGTGATCCTTTTTTACCTGTTAGACACTGTCAAAACATATTTGTGGTTTACTTCATCACAATATCGATTATACTTGTTGTTTGAGGCACTTTTAGTTTTAGGTGTTCTGATATCCTTTACCAGGCCTTATCTCAAAACGCGTAAGATGAAAATTGGAAACTTCGGATTGCTTTTAATCAGGTTGACTCCCGTTATTTACGGCTTACTGTTGGTTTCAATAGTTTCAAATATACTTGGTTATACCAATCTGACCGATCTAACCTTAATTTTGAGCATCCACAGTGGTGTTTTTACAGTTATATTCTATGGAATCCTTATGATTGCCGGAGGGGTTTCCACCGGAATCATACACTGGAATTTTAACATGAAATTGACTTTCGATCAGGAAAGGAAATTTGGGCTTGAATTAAAATTAATGCAAATTATACGTGTATTGGCCTTTGTACTTTGGTTTCTTTTTTTCCTGGGAATGATTGATCTTCTTGCTCCGCTCACTCAATTCTTTACCGATGTGTTTTCGGAACCTTATAGATTTGGCAGCATTACATTTACGATTGGGGATGTTTTTAGTTTTATTCTAATCCTTGCGGTTTCTTTTCTTTCTACGAGTATCATCTCCTATTTATTTGACAGTGGCGAGGTTTCAATCAAGTTTTTTAGGTTGCCCAAAGGAATTCCGGCTGCTATTTCATTGGTCATAAGGTATTTTATTATTGCTTTTGGTATTATACTGGCGCTATCGTCTTTAGGGATAGATTTGAGTAAATTCAATCTGATGGCAGGTGCGCTTGGTTTAGGTATAGGTTTTGGTTTGCAAACCGTGGTCTCTAATTTTGTATCCGGGCTTATTTTGGTATTCGAGCGTCCGATTAATGTGGGTGATACAGTCGAAGTCGATAACCTGTTGGGAATCGTAAAACGGATTGGAGTTCGTTCGTCAAGCATCATAACTTTTGAAGGAGCAGAAGTGGTAGTGCCTAATAACAATTTAATTGCCAATGATCTGATTAACTGGACACTTTCTGATAATATCAAAAGGGAGGAAATATTAATAAGAGCTTCCTATAGTTCTGACCCGAATCAGATTCTTAAGATATTAATTGATACTGCATTGAGTAATGAGGATGCTTTAAAGTACCCGGCTCCCCAAGCTTTATTCAGTGAATTTGGAGAAAGTTCGCTTAATTTTAAATTGAGGTTTTGGGTACAAAGTGAAGTTGGCCTGCAGGCCAAAAGCGACATATCTATCGGGGTGTATAATGCATTTGCAAAATGCGGCATTGAAATACCATTCCCACAGCAGGATGTTTACATCAAAGACAGGTCAGGGTTTAAAAATAAAAATTCAGATGCTGTATAAGGTGTAAAAAAATATGCCAAACATGACATTTGTTATTAAATATCCGGATTGTCATTGATAAATTTGTCAATATCTGGCAAATCATATTCCACTTTCAACTTTGAATGCAGTAGAAATTGATTCTTCAGAGAAGGAACCAAAAGTTTTAAAAATTTAAAAGATAATTTATGGGAATTAAAAAGATGGTCTGGAAGGGCGTTATTTTATTGGGTATTGTGTCCCTAACGTTTCAAGGTTGTAAAAAAAATGAACCGGTATCAAAAGAAAAAATTATCGGATTGCAATTATATTCATTGCGAGACGACATGCTTAAAGATCCGAAGGCAACTGTAGCAAAAGTAGGGGAAATGGGGTATACTTTTGTAGAGGCAGCAGGATATAAAGATGGAAAATTTTACGAGATGACTCCTCTGGAGTTTAAAAAATTATGCGAAGATAACAGTTTAGAGTTTCTGGGATCACATACCGGACAGGATGTGCCTACTGCGGAAACATGGGATAAAACAATGGCCTGGTGGGATACTGCAATCGATGCTCATGCCGAGGCAGGCGTAAAATGGATTGTTCAGCCATCGATGAATGAAATAGGGTATGACAGTCTTGAAGGGCTTAAACAATATATGACGTATTTTAACGAAATTGGGAAAAAATGTAAGGCCAAAGGAATTCAATTCGGATATCATAATCATGATAAGGAATTTACCACCGAATTTGATGGGAAGCCATTATATGATTATATGCTTGAATTAAGCGATCCTGACAGCATGATGTTCCAGCTTGATTTGTATTGGATTACTAAAGGCGGTAAAGATGCCGTGGCATACTTTGAGAAGTATCCGGGAAGATTTATGTTATGGCACATAAAGGATGAAATGGAATTGGGTGAAAGCGGAGAGATGGATTTTAACAGGATCTTTAGCCATAAAAAAGAATCTGGCTTTCAATATGGTATTGTTGAAGTGGAGCGATATAATTTCACGCCTATTGAATCTGTGAAAAAGAGCTATGACTATTTGCAGACAACCAATTATTAGATATTTGTCAATTTAAAATTACAATAAAAAACTTCAGCCTTTGCTGAAGTTTTTTATTGTAATCTATAAGGCAAGTCATTCGATTTGCTTTTTGAATTCGACTGGAGACATGCCTGTGAATTTTTTAAAGGATTTGTAAAAAGTTGATTTTGAATTGAAACCTGATTCAAGTCCTATTGAAACGATTGTATAATTGAGGTATTCCGGATCTTTAATTATTTGCTTCACCTGATTGATTCGTAATTCATTGATATAATCTGAAAAATTATTCGAACTGTAATTGTTGATCAAAAAAGACAAATAGCCTGAACTCAACTCAAGTGAATTTGCTAGGGTTTCAAGACTTAAAAAAGGGTCAAGGAATAGTTTATGATCAATGACATGCGTATTGATCTTATTAAATAGTTCCTGCTGTTTTTTTGAAATAATTTTTTCCTGCCGATCCTCTTTTTGATCCCAATCAAAATCTTTTTGTTCAAGGTCCAGATGCTTCTTAATATTTTCCCGTAAAACTATTCTGTCTTCCATGATTCTAAATCGGAAGAGTCCCTTAAAACCAATCCAGTAGATTAGGATTGTTGTGCTTAGTCTTAATGGATAGTATACAATTGGTGAGTTATTGTTTTGGTCGTTTAAATTAATAATTATAGCCAAAACCCACATGAGAATCACCAGGCCCGCTAAATTCATAAAGTGTTTTATCCAAATCAAATCGTCATAGAGCAGTACAAATTCAAATTGCCTTTTTCGACTGTTGAATAGTGCGATAGATTTTATAAAAACAACCATAGTGTATAGAAATCCAATGATTTCTTCAAGGTTTCCGTAGCGCATCATCATAGAGCGGAGCTCAGATTCACTATAATGATGTGCCTGAGAATAACTAATCAAAATAAGCCTCACCAATATAAAAGTGAAAAACACACCTAAGGTAGCCATCATGAAAGGTTTAGTTCTTTTTTTAAGTTTAAGGTAATAGATCAGAAAAACGTAAAACATCGGCATGCATAAAAAATACCATGGAATCTTTAAAAATTTGATAAATACCAAAGAGCTGGTTAGCCCCATATCAATAAGCCAGGCTTGTAAATTGTTCAGTGTTATAAACAAGACCTGTAAATTCAGAAATAGAATTGGTTTGCCTGTTTTTCTTTTCATAAAGAAAAGTATGGCACAAAACGTAAGGCCGTAAATGACACCTGTGAACAGTATTATGTTGAAGAGAGAGACAACAGAAAATTGATTCTCCATGGTTTATTGATTGATTTCCACAAGATATCAAAAATAAGAATATGATTGAACAACCCTACTACTGCCTGTTTTGATGCCTTGTTGATAATTGCTTTCTGCAGATGTCAAGACAATTATAAACCTTTTGGATCAAGGCTTTAAAAAGTCCTAATACTGAATATTCTGACTATTTGGGAATTGATTTCAACTTGTTTAAAATAGTTTTGAACAAAGTATGTAGAAATTTAAATCAAGTATCATGAAAAATGCAGTTATTTGTTTGATGGTAATTTGTTGTTCCTTTAGCGTATCAGCACAAAAAACAAAAGGTAAATCAAGGGAATACAAAGTTTGGGTAGAATTGAAAAATAAAGACAATATAAAAGGATATCTTATTCAGCTTAAAGACTCTGCTATCGTAATCGTTGAAAACACAAGGACCGAACCGCTATCTGTATCAATTGCAAATATTGAGGAATTAAAATTCCGCAGAAAAGGCAAAATAGGATTGGGTATGGGCATAGGAGCAGGTGCCGGGCTTGCAGCAGGTGCAATAGTGGGATTTTCTTCTGGAGATGATGAACCTGGTTTCTTTTCGATGACTGCTGAGGACAAGGCAGTAATAAGTGGAATTTTATTGTTGCCTGTTGGTGCTGGAATTGGTGCACTTGTTGGAACAGGGCGGTCCAAATACCCTATCCGTGGTGAACTGAATAATTATATGAAGTATCGCAGCGAATTGGATAAATATATTTTAGTAAAAGGCACTACTCATCAATAAAAATAATTCAAATGAAATATTTCTTTTTTGGTATCGCAATTTGTTTGACTTCATTTTCACTGAGAAGCCAGGAAAGAATTGATATTTTAACCTTATCGGGAAGATATGGCTTCCCTCAGGCCTATGATTCGGTCTATAAAAGCAAGGCCAGAGAATATGGAGCCATGGCAGCCTTGGTGGCCCCTGTCAGGATCAATGAAAAATCGATCTGGTACAACAGCCTGAATTATTTTTACTTCCATGTTGGAAATAACGAGGATGTTGCGTCGGAACTGGCAAACCCCTTAGATTTACACGGTATTATTCTCAGAACAGGTTGGTATAAAAAATTCTCTAAAGACCGGGCTTTTCAGCTTTTTCTTGCTCCTCGGTTTATGTCGGACTTTAAGAATATTGATTCGGATCATTTTCAAATGGGGGCCTTGTTTATCTATGAAAAGAAATTTAGACAAGGCTTAAAAATGGGTTTCGGCCTTATGTATAATCAGGAATTTTTTGGCCCTAATCTTGTTCCTCTGGTCAATTTGGATTGGCAAATATCCGAAAGATGGTCAGTTGTTGGATTATTTCCTATTTATGGAAAACTAAAGTACAAAGTAAATGAGAGATTTACAACAGGGTTAAGCCATTTTGGACTTGTAACCACCTATAGATTGGGAGACCCTGATTATCAGGGTGATTATATGGAGCGGAAAAGTATAGATGAAACTTTATTCGCCCGGTATCAATTAAAAGGAAATCTTTATCTTGAAGGCAGATTTGGATATGCCCTTGGACGAAGCTATGCACAATATGAAAGCGATCAAAAGGTGGATTTCACCCTGCCCCTGATTGGCTTTGGTGATAACAGGATTCAAAAGAATGTCTCCTTTCACGATGGAATGATTGCCAGTATTAGGTTCGTTTACAGTGTTCCGATTGAAAAGAAATAAAAAGTAATTTGCGAGTCGAGAAAGGGAAGGGGTCAACTTTTTTGGCCCGATAATTGTCACTAACTCATAAAACCAATAATTATGAAAAAAATATACGCTTTATTTATCTTAGTTGCAATCTTTTTGGTGTCTTGCGAAGGTTCAGTAGGCCCTCCGGGTCCTCCGGGTCCTCAAGGATTCCCCGGGGAAGACGGTTTCGACGGTCTTATTGGGCAAGTGATAGAAGTTGAGGCAGATTTGAATATAAATAATGATTTTGAATACTATGTGGAGATCCCCAACGAAATTGAGGTCTTTGAAAGCGATATTATTGCAGTGTACAGGCTTATGGGAGTTTTTGAGGGTACAGATATTTGGGAGCCTCTTCCCCAGACGATTTTCAGAAATAGCGGGATCCTTCTCTACGGGTTTGATTATACGATTTTTGATGTTAGGTTATTTTTGGATGGCACGGTTGATTTCGGAAAACTTGACCCTGACGACACCGACAACCTTATATTCAGAATCGCGGTTATTCCGGCAGATTTCGCCAAGACTGTAGACCTTAAAAAAATGGACAAGGTTATTGATGCATTGGATATAAAAGAAATTAAACGCATCAACTAAAGTCCTGGGCTGAAACTTTTCTGCGTAAAGTATTGATCAAGAGGTTGGAAAAATCATAAAGACCCGTTCTATAGATAGGATGGGTCTTTTTTTATATTTCTTAAAAAAGCTACAATGTTTTATATGGGAGAATTGAATAATATGGTTATTTTTATTGGCCTAATGACGCAGCATACGTCTTTAGATCAATAAAAAAAAATTTCAGATCATTAATGAATCATCTTATGAAAAACATTACGAAGCTTATCCTTATTTTACAAGTCATTCTTCTAATATCCTGCGGACAAAAAAAGGAAAACGCAGCCACGACAAAAGGAGAAGATGAAAAACTTCCGCGGGTAGCCATTGCCGGTATTGCAATAGAATCAAGTACTTTTTCACCTGCCCTTACCCATGAGGAAGCATTTCATGCTAAAACAGGGGAAGCTATATTAGATTATTATCCCTTTATGGCGATCGACTCTGCCGATCGAAACAGGGCTATCTGGTTTCCTACAATTACAGGGCATGCCTTACCTGGCGGAACCGTTACCAGGGAGGCCTATGAATCCCTGGTAGGTCAAACCCTTGATATGTTAGCGCAAAATCTTCCTTATGACGGCTTGTTTTTTGATATCCATGGCGCAATGAGTGTGGTGGGACTGGATGATGCTGAAGGTGACTTTATATCCCGTATCAGGGAGGTTATCGGATATGAGGCTTTGATTTCGACTTCCATGGATCTTCATGGAAATGTTTCCAGAAGACTTGCAGAAAAAAGTGATCTTATAACGTGTTACAGAATGGCGCCTCATGAGGATGCGATGGAATCAAAAAAACGGGCCTTGGAAAACCTCCTGGATCGACTTGAAAGCGGAAAAGGAAAACCTGAGTTTAAGGCTTGGATTCCCGTTCCGATATTATTGCCGGGTGAAAAGACCAGTACCAGAATAGAGCCCGGGAAAAGCTTGTATGCAAAAGTAGATCCTATCACAAAAAGGAATGGAATAGTTGATGCTGCCATCTGGATTGGTTATGCCTGGGCAGATGAACCCAGAAACCATGCAGTGGTTATGGTAACAGGCGACATCAAAGAAGAAGTTGTTCAAGGGGCTGAGGAGCTCGCTAATAGTTTTTGGGAGGTGAGAAATGATTTTGTATTTGTGGCGCCAACAGCTACTCTGGAGGAGAGTTTAGACCTGGCACTTGCAAGTGAAAAACATCCCTTTATCATTAGTGACATGGGTGATAATCCCACGGCGGGCGGAGCCGGTGACGTGACCTGGACACTTCAGGAAATCCTTAAAAAACCTGAGTTTTCCAAGGACAATGGTAAAACACTTATATACGCTTCAATTCCGGGTCCTGATTTTGTTAAAAAAGCACTTGATGCCGGAGTGGGGGCGGAGATTGACGGTTTTGCAGGGGCAGCCGTTGATAACAGGTATGCTCCTCCCGTCAGGTTAAAAGGGATCATAACAGCCATTGAAAAAGGAGATAAAAATGCAGAGGTTGAAGTCGTGGTCAGGGTTGGCAATGTCTCTGTGATTGTAACAAAAAAACGAAAACCCTATCACAGGGAGGCTGATTTTACAAGGTTAGGGCTCAAGCCACGTGAAGCAGATATTCTGGTGGTCAAAATTGGTTACCTGGTGCCTGAACTTTATGATATGAGGGCCGATTGGATCATGGCTTTAACCCCTGGGGGTGTTGATCAGGATTTAGAAAGATTGAATTACAAACGTATTTCCAGGCCGATGTTCCCCTTGGATAAACATATGGAATTACCCGATCTTAAAGCAAGGATGATACCTTTGTCGGGTCAGGTCACAGGGAGTTAGGGAAATTTTTAAACCGGCCAGCTGCAGGCTGGCCGGTATTCGGGGATTATCTAGCTACTTGTTTTCTAACCTAGCTATTTGTTTTACATATAGGCAATTCATATTCCTGGATCTCTTATGGATACCTGGATAATGGTCTGTCAACTAATTTTTTAATGAAAGACTACAACCTTGATTCAAAGTTTTGAGTTTTTCTTGGTTTTAACTCGTTTCTTCGAATTCTGAGTTCAATCTTTTTTAAGAAATTCCGGATCTCTTCTCTGTTTGGGGAATGTATTTGTATCATAGCAATTGTATTTATGCCTTAATGTATTTATAAACTCAAAGTAAACATGATTTACTTAATAAATTCATTTTTCGGGAAAAAGGCAATTTAACAAACAGTTAATCAACACCTTAAAAATACACCATTCTTTATTTATAATTCACCGGATTCATTTTTGCTTTCAATTTCTAATTTTGAAAGATTCGTTTCGAGTTCAAGAAGGAATATTTTTAGCTCAAGGGAATGTATGAGCAAGTCCTTATAATTTACCTTTTTCATATATAGCAAAATTCTTTTTCTGTTCTATTATCGCAAGGATAAATATGTATAGCAATTTGATTTATTATAACGTTCGATTTAGCTTATTAGTATCAAAAAACACAACATTAATATCTGTTTTGTTGGTGTTGGATCGTTTATTTCGAGCAATAAACTGAATGATGACTCGATTTACAGCAATTAGACGCAGTAGGTATTTTAAAACTAAAATACAAGATATCAATGCGTTTCACCTTTCATTTGCTTTTCAGGGAACGATTTAAATTGATATTTTAAAACCGAAAAAATGATTAACTTTCATTTTTTGAAAAAACATGTATAATTGAATAAGACGACATGAAATATTTTGTATCTATATTGTTATTTCTCTTGATCCCTTTTACAGGGATCTCACAGGATATATCAAAGCTCTCAAACTTGAATGACGTCGTTTCAGAAACTTCGGGGCTGATCTTTTTTGATAACAGATTAATTACGCATAACGATTCAGGAGGCATGAATGCTTTATATGAGCTCAATGTATCCAATGGAAATGTATCCCGTACGGTGACCATACAAAATGCTTCTAATGTTGACTGGGAAGATATTTGTACCGATGATAACTATATCTACATTGGTGATTTTGGCAATAATAGCGGTAACAGGACCAATCTTAGGATATATAAGGTGTTGAAAAGCGATTATCTTAGCTCGGATACAGTAAATGCTGAAATTATTGCTTTTTCCTATGCGGACCAGAACGATTTTTCTTCGGCGCCCAACAATACAAATTTTGATGCTGAAGCCTTGATTTCATTTGGCAATGATCTTTATATTTTTTCAAAGAACTGGGTAGATCAAAGAACGAATATTTACAAGGTCCCGAAAACGGCAGGCACTTATTCGGTGCAGAAAACAGATGATTTTGATGCCGAAGGTTTGATCACGGGAGGTACTTTTAACCCCGGTGCCAATAAGGTAATCCTGACCGGTTATTCTGGAATCAGGGCATTTGCCATAGAGTTGACTGGTTTTTCGGGGGGGGAATTTTCTAACGGGCTCATTGATAAGTACAGTTTGGGTATTCCCCTTACAGAATCTTTTCAAACAGAAGCAGTGACATATAAGGATGCCTCAAATTATTATATAAGTGCCGAAAAGAATGCTTTAGGAAATGCAGCTTTGTATTCACTGGTCTCCAGCACGCTTAGCATTGACGATTTTGACCTGGTAAAAAACCAGGTTTATCCCAACCCGGCAGGTGAAACCCTTACTATAAAAGGTAATATGGCTCTTGAAAAAATAGAAATCTACGATTATTTGGGTAAAAAAATAGTTGAAGATACTTCAGGAAATAAGAATATTGACCTTACTGATTTTCCTTCAGGAGTGTACATATTAAAGCTGTATTCCCTAAACAGATCGAGCAGCCTGAAGTTTCTGAAGGAATAGTCAATTCAGGGATTAGGTCCGTTTGATGAAGAAAAGGTCGTAGAAATTGGTTTCGATGCGGAGCTGGAAGGCCTTGAAATGACTTTGGAAATCAATCGTAAGGAGGGTTTGTTAAAAGACCGGGAAATTTTACTTTTTGATAAGGAAAATGGGAATCTGCACGATTTGAATACTTCCTCCTATACCTTCATTTACAATGGAAAAGGCGTCTTTAAAGACAGGTTTAGCCTGCTTTTCAATAGTGCAGTACTAGGTTTGGATGAAGATATGATAGCTGAAGATATAAAGATCTATTTAAAGGATCAATACCTTATTATAGAGGCTCAGAATTTAATTAAGCACATTAAGGTATTTGATGCCTTAGGTAGATTAATACGTAAAGAACACCCGCAATCAGCCTATAACGAACTAAATCTTGATAGGATAAAGACCGGGGGTTTCTTTATTGTCGAGCTGGTTGATGACAAAGGAAAAACCTTTACCAGAAAAATGATCAAATACTAATGCCTGCCGGGTAGATGTTTTCTTTATCAGAAGGATATCAATTCCTGAGTTTCCTTTCACACGATAAATTTATTTTTCAAGTGGTACCAGCAAGAGTGGAATATTTACTTTTTTGATTAAACCCGATGCAACACTGCCAAAAAAAGCTTTGTACAGTATACCGTGATCATGATGGCCTGCGATAATAAGGTCTATTTTTCTTTTTTGGGCCTCTTTCATAATCATTTCTATGGTGGCTCCATTGATCATAAGGCCTTCACATTCCTGGTTTTCTACTTTGATCATGTTTGTATAATCTTCTATTAAACGATGCTCTTGCCTGAGTTCGGCTGCACGGCTGTCTCTTAAGTATTGGGGGCCAACCCCAAACCCGACAAATTCAGGTTCCGGAGAGACAACATGAAGCAGCCAAATCTTTGCATTAAAGGCTTTCGCCATTTCTAGTGCTTTGTCGATTAATAATTTTTCGTTCTCGCTAAAGTCTATGGTAACTAGGATATTTTTCATGATGTTTGCATTAAAATGATACATTAATTGAATACAAACAGTGATTCAATCTGTTTTTCAAGGTATTGAAATACAGTGAGACATGAAATGACTGGCATCAGTCATTTGACTGATCCAGGTCATAAAATAGATCGATTCCCGGGTTATGTATAAAATATTTAAAAGAAGGATTTATTCACGATGAATAGTAGTTGCATCACTCTGGGCCGAGGGAAAGATTGTCATATCTGCGATTTGAACATGTGAGGGAACATTTACGCAGTAAAAAATACTGTCTGCAATGTCTTCTGCAATCAAAGGTTTAAAATTTTTGTACACACTTTTGGCCTTGTTCTTATCTCCCTTGAACCTAACAACCGAAAACTCGGTTTCTACGGCGCCAGGGGCAATGTTGCACACCCGAATACCATATGGCACCAATTCGAGCCGCATACCTTTGCTAATGGCTTCAACTCCTGATTTACTGGCGCAATACACCATTCCCTTGGCATAGGTTTGTTTTCCTGCGATAGAACTAATATTGATAATCTGCCCCTTTTTACGTTCAATCATCCACGGAACAATAGTTTTGGAAACATATAACAGGCCTTTGACGTTATAATCTATCATTCTTTCCCAATCATTGACATCCCCATCAACAAAGAGTTCCAATCCATGGGCACCTCCCGCATTATTGACCAGGATATCAATATCCCGCCAAATACCATTTAAACTTTGTAAACTTTTAGTCACTGCATCCTTGTCACCTACATCGAATACTAAAGTCCTGACAGAAACAAGGGAACTTAATTCATTTTCGAGTGTGGCCAGTTTCTCTTTTCTCCTTCCGCAAATAATAAGGTCAATATCATTTTTGGCAAACAACTTTGCAGTGGCCTCTCCGATTCCCGAAGTGGCACCTGTGATTAGCGCGATTCTTTTCATATTTGAATTAAGATTTGATTAGCTCAAATGTAGCCCAAAAATCATTGAATAAAAAAAGCCGGTTTTTTTTATGGCCGAACCCTGATGCAGGGCGAAAGTCATGTTTCAACATTTAAGGGATAATTGTTTACTTTTCTTGTTTTGGTACACAGGATGAATTTGAGCCTCTTTAATTTTATGTAAGGACTTTTTCCATTGCTCCTTTTTCAAGGCTTTCTTCACATACAGGTTCCTGTCCGGTTCGGATATACCCGACTTTAGTATGCTCATTATAATAATAAAAAACTGGTTTTTCGTTGCGCAACAGGTCAAGAAAATGCGAATATTCCGAAATGGAGTAACGAAGGTTTACCTTGTCAATATGTTTTGAATTCGGAGGGATAAAATAACCCTTATGATAAAAATACGCGGTCATCACCGGCGTAATTTGACTGTCGTTAAAACAATTGACAATGGCATTACATTGTAAATTACTTTCTGATCCTCCTGCGTACAGGGTTGCTGAATATTTTGTAATGAGGCCCATAAGATTAGAATAAGTGATTGTTTTTCAATGTAGGTATTGTACAGAAAAATTTCATTGACCTCAGTCAATCATATTGTTGACTTTGATCAAAAATGAAGGCCGTTTCATAAATGAAACGGCCCCTTTGCATAAATTCTTAGTATTAAATACCAGGAAATTATTATTGTTGACCATTAATCCGGATTTGAATAAAAAGTTAACATTAAATTGAAATATTCTTAACCAAAAGACAATTTGATCCTAAAATAATGTGGTACAAATAAACTATATTTGCCATAGAAACCATGTACTCATGATGATTATACATAGGTTTATGATTTGCCAGCTTTTTTTGAATGCTGGTTTTTTTGTTTCCGCTACTATCTTGCCTTTGCGTTGATCTTTAAGTCCAAAAGGCATATATCATTGCCTATTATTTTATAAAAAAAACCGACATGAAAGTCATGCCGGTTCTCAACCTAATCTAAAACCTAATCTCAATTATAAATTTTTCTTTTTTTAGTAGGGGTTAATTTTTTTAATTTATGCCCATTCGACCAGTACATCGTCTAATTTTTGTTGATTCCTAAAAATGATTTTTTGGAATTCCAACTGGTTTATGATGCCGCTTTTAAGATTTGTAATGGCATTTTCAACCTCGGTTTTGATTTTTCCGGCTTCTATTTTGCATAAAAATGCTTCGTTAATATCTGTAAATTTTAATATTCCTATAGCAAGTACTGCCTGTAAATCTGAATTTTTCATGTTGTCTTGATTTTAATTACATGTCGAATGTACATCTGATTTATCTGTTGATTTACGACATTGGATGTCTCAAAACAAAGAATACAGTTAAATAATTGTTAAGGAAATTGTTTTAAAAAGCAAGGCATAGACATTATTGCAATATTTTAATCCATATATTAGGAGTGGTTAAAATTAGGAGGGAAAAAATGAAATACCCGGGAGTATTGTTTGGCACAGTCTTTGGCTCGTTAGATAATAAATTAAATGTCTTATGGTAAAAATAATTTATTTCGTACTCCTTATTATGTTAGGAACTTCTGCGGTAGCTCAGATTGATCAAAGTACCTTAACAGTTGTTGGGAAAGCTACAATAAAAGCGATACCCGAAGAAATTGAATTCAGGGTTCCGCTGCAGATCATTGATTCAACTTATCTGGGATGCAGTAATAGGATGACCCGCTCCTTAGATAAATTACAAAAAGATCTGGATAAGAAAGGCGTCGCTGAAGAATCTATTCGTACTTCCAGTTACAGTATTACTGAAAATATGGTCTACGAAGAAGGTAAAAGGATACAAAGAGGTTATAAAGGGAGTGTCAACGTCATGGTATCTGATCATTACAATCATGAATTTATTCAAAATGTTCTGGAGTCATTGGGTAATTTGAAATTGTTGTATTCAATTAGCTTTTCTATGTCCGAAGAACAGAAGGAGGTATTGACCAAGACTGTAATAGTCGATGCGGTAGAAGATGCAAAACAGAAGGCTTTGATAATATCAAAGGCTTCTGAGGTTCAATTGGGAACTATTGTAAAGATAACATATGGTATGGATTCTTTCAGGTCCGGGCCTTTTATCTCAGAACGGGCTTTAAGTAGCCAAGTATCGGAAGCAGGTTCAAATGAACTGAATTTGAGCCCTCCTCTCACTTCCTTGTCTAAATCGGTGGTAATTGAATGGAAGATTAATTGATTTTCTGTCCTTATTGCGAAATCCAAGCTTTGAAATTTCACAATTTGAGAGTACTCAAGACGTAAAAGAGAAGGGCATCGCCATATTGTCTAGCTTTTATTTAATAAATACGAGTATTTATTAAACACTTTAGTTTTGTTTAATAAAATTAACAAAACATTAAACAAAAATATTCGAAATACTCCTTAAGTGGCTGTATATTTGTTGAAACTTAAAATATATAAACCATGAAAACTAATAAATACAGCTTAAAAATTACTTTGGGAATATTATTATTATCAACTGCAATGGCATTTGCAAATAACAATGATCCCATTAACAAAGAAAACGAAAAAGACAAAACAGAGATGTCATCGTCTGAAAGCCCTATGGAGTTAAATGAAGAATATTTGACCGTAGTACATGAAAACGCCTCTCAGGAAGAAGTAAAATTCTTGTCAGGTATTATAGCTAAATGGGATGTTAGAAACTCTTCAAAATTTCAGGCAAAAAGAGAACCTTTTAAAACAGTTTTTAAATCTAACAAGGGATTTGCTGAAGTTACATATGACAGTCAAGGTCGTGTTAATAAGGTAGAAAAGAGGCTAACTAATGTGGTTCTTCCATCTCAGATCACAAAAGTGATATATAAAAGATACCAAGACTGGACGATCGTGGAAAACAAACTTAGTTTGTCTTACAAGGAAGGTTCTGTTGAGAAAAAAACTTATGAAGTGACAATTATGAATGGAAACAAAAAGAAAAGAATCAGAGTAAATGCATAATGATATAATTCCCTTTTTGTTCAAATTTAATTAACAATAAAAGCCTCCTGATTTCGATCAGGAGTTTTTTTTTAGTACTGATTCCTGTGAAAATATGCGCCTTATATGAAGCTCATATTATTGTTTAAGAAAATTAACAAAACTTTAAACAAAAAAACCGTATTTTACTGTTATTCGTATGTATCTTTGACTAAACTAAAAAACATTATCCCATGAAAACAACTAAAAAATTAATGACGTTAACGCTTGGAGTATTATTAATGACCTCTGCAATTGCATTTGCCAATAATAATGATCCTATTAAAAAGAACCAAAACGAAACAAACACCGAATTGAAAAGCGAGGAAAAAGCCACCATTGTTGGTGTTGCTGCTGCAAATGAAAATTTCAGCACCTTGGTTGCTGCTGTAAAGGCAGCTGATTTAGTGGGTACTTTGAATTCTGAAGGGCCTTTTACAGTTTTTGCACCTACCAATGAAGCTTTTGCAAAATTACCCGAGGGAACAGTTGAAAGTCTGTTAAAAGCTGAAAACAAAGCTACTTTATCGTCAATTTTGACCTATCATGTCGTTGCCGGGAAGTTTATGGCAGCAGATGTGGTAAAAGCAATTAAAGATAACGATGGTAAATTTGAGATTACCACTGTCAATGGCGAGAAATTAACTGCCCATATTATGGATGGTAAGGTCATGCTCAAGGATGCAAAGGGAAATAATTCAACGATTATTTTAACAGATGTTGCTGCAAGCAATGGTGTAATTCATGCACTTGATACAGTAGTGATGCCCTAATATAAAATTAGAAAGAAAATAATGAAAAAGATTAATTGAAAAAGAATTAGTCTAATAGAAAAAGTTCCGGTTAATCGGGGCTTTTTTTATGCCTATAATTCAGGCATATTTTGGGAGCTGATTTATCAAGTATAGAAAATCGATTTCTATCTATAGGGTGGTCTCTACATTTCTGCTCCTGAGAAGTTTTTTATCTTTACTTTTCTCAACTCTGACTTCTATAACGTTAAGAAGTTTTTTAACCATCTCGGCTGTTGTGACGTGTTTGCGTATCATTTTGTTTTCAGTTTAGGGGGTATTATGAAATTTTATGATGTAAATATACGGCCAGATTCTGAGGAAATATTAAAGATAGGATGGCTTGTAAATTATTAACAATTTCTTAATATAATATTCTATCGAGTCTCGGAATTTTATAACGTTTACGTGAAAATTGGGTTGTGAGTGGTTATTGTAAAACAGGCTCATATGACATTCAAACTGGTGTTTTGCTTCATGTCATACAGAAGTCTTATTCACATCCGGCCGCTGCAAATTCCTGAAAAATAACCACCTCCAAAAGCGAAGCCTGGATAACATGATTTCATGATCGTAAAGCTGATACCCTTATTGGAATTATATCCTGCTTTGATAGGTGTAAAGATCAAAATAGCGGCCTTTCTGGTCAAGTAATTCCTGATGTTTTCCTCTTTCTACAATATGTCCTTCTTCAATTACCAGAATCTGATCCGCTTGTTGAATAGTACTTAATCTGTGAGCAATAACAAAGGTAGTTCTTTCATTCATCAGCGACTGTAAACTCTTTTGAATAAAAGTTTCACTTTCAGTATCCAGGTTTGAAGTGGCTTCATCCAGAATAATTACTTTGGGGTTTGCCAAAAGCGCCCTTGCAATCGAGATTCTTTGCCGTTGACCACCTGAAAGCTTAACTCCTCGCTCACCTATTACGGTTTCGAGCCCATCCTCAAAACGATCGGTGAATTCATGGACATATGCACCCTTAACCGCTTCAATCAACTCTTCTTCGCTGGCATCGGGTCTTGGGAATAGTATATTTTCTCTGATGGTTCCCTCATAGAGAAAATCATCCTGAAGTACCACGCCAAGATGTGACCTGTAGCTACTCAGGTTTACCTGAGAAAGGTCGATTCCATCCAAAGACACGACACCTTTATTCGGGTTTAAAAAAGTAGCGGCAAGACCTGCAATAGTTGACTTTCCTGATCCTGAAGAACCAACAAGCGCCGTAACACTTCCGGCAGGAGCCGAAAAGGAAATGTCGTGCAGTACTTCTTTCCCTTTTTCGTAGCTAAAGAAAACTTTATCGAAAATAATATCTCCTTTAACTTTTTCAACCATAAGTGTCCTTTTTTCAGGGTCATTTTCCTCCGGCATGTTCATCAGTTCCTGGGTTCTGTCTAACCCTGCCATGGCTTCGGTGAGCTGACTGCCTATATTGCTCATCTGAACAATTGGTGCAATCATAAACCCCAGGAACAAGGTAAAAGAAACGAATTCTCCATAAGTCATATCTCCTTTCATTATAAAATAACCGCCTATCCCCATAATTCCGGCAGAGGCAAGCCCTAATAACAAAGCAGATGAACTGGTCATCAGGGCAGTGGCGGTAAGACTCTTTTTTACATTGAGAAACAAGCGTTCCACGCCTTCTTCAAATGTCTTTTGTTCCTGAGCTTCAGCATTAAAACCTTTGATCACCCTGATCCCGTTGAGTGTTTCTGTTAATCTCCCGGTTACTTCAGCATTGATTTTTCCTCTGGCCCTAAAAATGGGGCGAATATAGCCGAAAGCCTTTAAGGCAATAATTGCAAAAATGGCTACCGGAAGCAAAACAAACAAAGTCATGGTGGCGTTGATTTTTATCAAAATAACCAAAGAAATTATTGCCGTGAGGGAGCCTCCAATCAACTGGACCAAACCAGTACCTACCAGGTTCCGCACTCCCTCCACATCGGTCATCACTCTTGAAACCAGGGCACCGGATTTGTTATTGTCAAAAAAACTGATAGGGAGCGTTAACAATTTTTGTTGCACTTTAGCCCTTAGTAATGAAATCAGGTGTTGTGCTTCTACACTCAGCAATCTTGTCAATGAAAAAGAGCTCACAGCCTGAATAATAATTGAAACAACAACTACAACGAGTAAAATCGTGAGTGACTTGATATCCTGTGAAGGGATAATGTCATCGATGAGGTTCTTTGTTGCATAGGGTAAGACCAGTCCGGCCAAACTTCTAAGGATGATCAGTACAAGTCCGATCAAAACAATTTTTTTACGTGGCCAGATAAACTCCTTAAAGGCCCAGGCGAAGGAAACGTTACTTTTGCTCATGTGGTGGAGGTTTCTAATATCAAGCCAAATACAGAATAGGTGACAAGAAGTCAGTTAAATTTATTTTTATTTTTTTAGACGCAACCAATTTAATTGATTTTTTGACGTTATATAAGTTTATTAATTTTAATCAAGTTATAGATCATGAAAACAAAAATGTTAAGTTTAAGGGTATTTGGATTGTTGGCCATGTTGACTCTCTTTCTTGTCTCGTGTAGTGATGACGGTGATGACGGAACATCTTTTTTGGAAAAACATGGAGGTACGACATGGAAGTTTTCTGTGGACGGGGGAACCATTTATGCCCAGATAAACAGCAGTGAATCAAATCCTTTTGAAATATGGGTTTCCCTGTTCGATGCATGTTATATTTATGATAGTATCTCCGATACGGGAAATATTGAAGTATTAGAAAACAAGGAAAACAAGGTAGTGATAAGAATAGATGAAGAGCCCTCAGAATATAGCCTGTTAACTTTATCTGTGACTGGAGATGCACTTACCATTCAGAGTGAGTATTATGAAGACGGCGTTCTTGAAGAAGACGATTTCTTTATTTTACAAAAAACATCTGATAATGTTGATGACTTGGAATTATGTGAGATAAACTAGTTGCCTTTATCAGGCTAATAAATACATTAAAAAAACAGGGCTTTTGAGCCCCGTTTTTTTATGCATAGATGAGCACTTCAAAATCTTGCAAAAAAGAGTTTTAAAACAATTTAATTGTCTTTTATGCGTTTTATAGACAGCCTAATTGAATCAAATTAAAAATTATGAAAACACCAATTTTAAGAATAAAAGCATTTGCTTTACTCGTAATCATTGCAATTTTCTTCAGTGCGTTTAACCTGAAGGAAAAAAGAGATAAATCGTTTCTTGAAACGTATAAAGGTACCTTATGGAAATATGGAGAGCCTAAAGATGGACTTACCATATACGCACAAATCAACTTGTCAGAGTCTGATCCTTTTGAGATCTGGTTGTACGATGTGATTGATGATTGTTATTTGTACGAAAGATTCTCCAAATCAGGATCAACAAAGGTTCTTGAGAATAGAAAAAACAGGGTTAAGATCAAAATAGTGGAAAGTTCAGCAGAATATGGAATTTTTACATTGACTATTGAAGGAAATGAATTGAAAGTTGAACTGGACTCTTTTATAAACGGAAAACTTTTTAAAGAGGAACAATTTACACTTAACAGAAGTAACGATAAAATTGAGCAACTTTCGGTTTGTGAAAAATAAAATAATCACATTTTAAAGTTAAGAAGCCCCAAGGGGCTTTTTTTTGGTCAGTGTCAACTGCTGATTTTACTATACAGAATGAATCAGAAAGTATTGCTGGATCATAAAAAAAATGGTTCCTTTTGTAAATATTGTTAGTTTGTCATGAATATCTACATTTAAAAAACAATTTAAATTCATATATTTCGTTAGGTAAACTCCTGAATAAATCAAAATTCATCTTATGAAATCACACATCTTAAAATTAAAAGCCTTTGCTTTAGTGGCATTAATAACCTTCTCTTTTATTGCTTGCAGTGAAGATGATGAGGGTGAAGACAAGTCATTTTTAGAAACTCATGGTGGATCGGTATGGAAACTTGGTGAACCTGAAGATGGTTTTAGTGTTTATGCCCAGATCAACAGCACTGTATCCAATCCATTTGAAATTTGGATCTATAATGAATCAGGTGATTGCTATATCTATGAGAGCATCACAGATGAAGGCGCTCCTGAAGTCCTTGAGAACAGAGAGAATAAGGTAGAGATTAGAATCGGGGATAAAACAGGCGATTACGGTATTCTGACAATGACAATTTCTGGGGATGTCCTGAGAGTCGAGCTGGATAGCTATGAAGACGGAGTATTGGTTGATGACGAAAAATTCATCCTTCAAAGAACAAGTGACAATGTTGACAGTTTGGAACTATGTGCATCCTAAGCTTTTAACAAATTTCATCATATACAAAAAAGAGTCTTCGGGCTCTTTTTTTTGTCAGGTATAAACCTTAACCAAAAGCAAAGAGATTTTGAAAGAATAATTTATACATTCATACTGTCCTGAGGGAATTGGAATCTTATGAACAATCCTGGCGGGTGCCGGTATTTGACCGGTTGATAAAATTACCTCAGAATTTTGATTAGAATACACAATAATTAGTAATTTTGTTATCTATTACAGAAATGATTGATGTATGATGAAAAAATACACGCTGCTTTTTTTCTTTATTTTTTTAGCTGGTCTTGCCACGGTTTCGGCTCAGTCTGATCCTTCCATTCGTGTTGAAGATTCATCTGTATCGATCGATAATTTCATTTTAAATGAAGCTGTAAGCATGTACCCGAATCCGGTCGAGCGTTATCTGACCATTCGATCTAATTTTCCAATTACAAGGGTTATGGTTTACAGTTTGCTGGGAGATCAGGTCAAGGATGTTCGAAACAATTTTTCAAGAATTGACTTAAGGGACCTTAATTCAGGTATTTATATGATCAAGGTGTATTCTAATCAGTTCTTTGTGACCAAGAAATTGATCAAAAAATAGCATACTTCTTATTGACATCAGCCGGTCAGTTCCAAGTCCTATTCCTTCTTAAATTTATGGTTCTTTTGGCCAATTATACGTAATTTTATAATTATTAATTTAAATGAATGCATATGCCTTCCAGTACCTCAATGTTTAAAGGAATCTCTAAATAATAACTATGACCAAAAGTCAGAAAAAAGGGTTTCTTTTACCTCCTGCTGTAGGATATTCATTGAATGTATTGCTCTACCTCTTCGGTCATTACAAAATATCCTTAAAGTTTTTAATTCGGGCAATTTTGACGGTGTTGATCAATATCATCAACTGGCCATTCAGATCTTATGAAAAGATATTCATCAATAAGAAATACAGTCGGGCAGCAATTAAAAATGCCCCAGTTTTTATTATTGGACATTGGCGAAGCGGAACCACACATTTGCATAATATACTGAGTCAGGACCCTCAAATGTCTTATACGACAACATACCAAAGTGTTTTTCCTGACACGCTTTTCAATAAGGCAGGAAGGTTTATATTTGAGGGGTTCGCAAGAATTCTGATACCCGGAACAAGAATGGGAGATAATGTGATACTAGGTACAAGTTTGCCACAGGAGGAGGAATTTGCATTAGGCGATAAAACCCCATTGAGTTTTTATTATTTCTGGATGTTTCCAAGATCCCTGAAATTCTTTTATGAACAATTTATCAGATTTAAGGGTATTGATCAATCAAGGGTGGAATCCTGGGAAAGGGATTATAAACTATTAATATCAAAAGCCCTTAAAAATACAGGGGGAACGCGATTTCTTTCGAAGAACCCGCCAAACACGGCAAGAATAGAAAAGTTACTCGAAATGTTCCCAGAGGCAAGGTTTATACATATTCACAGAAATCCCGTTGAAGTCTATTTATCCACTCGTAATTTCTTTTTTAAGATGTTGCCCCACCTGCAATTACAAACTATTGGCCAAGAGGAATTAGATGACTTTATTTTTGAACTTTATAAGGATCTTATGAACGATTATCTTAAACAAAGAGAACTTATTCCTGAAAAGCAATTGGTTGAAATAGCTTTTGAGACCTTGGAAACTGATCCAAAGGCCTGCATCAGGGATTTGTATCAAAGTCTTGATCTCCCTGGTTATAAAGAAAGTGAACCTCATTTTGACGTTTATTTAGACCGTATAAAGAGTTATAAAAAAAACAAGCACCAAATAACTGCAAAACTTATCAAAAAGATTCAAGCAGAATGGGGCTTTGCCATGATGGAGTGGGGCTATGGCATTCCCAAACATATAGAAGTTAAAGAAGATGATCAAAAATAAAAATATTTTCAGTTTTTTCATTTTGTTGTTTTTCATGTTTCAAATACATGGACAGGAGCAATGGAAACTGGTCAAAGATAAAAACGGTATCAAGGTTTTTACCCGAACCAATACAATTATGTCATTTAAGGAGTTTAAAGCTGTTATGGAAATCAGGGCAAGCGTTGATGAATTTTTATCTGTATTGTATGATGTGGGAAGCCTTACCAAATGGGGTTACAACCTTACCGAGGCAAAACTGATCAGTCGCCCCGATGAATTGAGTCAAACCTATTATGCAGTTGCGAAGGCTCCCTGGCCCTATAAAAACAGGGATGGAATTTACAGTAATGTTTTTGACTGGGATAAAAAGGGCAAAACACTAACGGTAGAGATAGAACTTATAGAAGGAAAGGAAGGGTCTGATAGAGATTTGGTGAGGTTGGATGGTTTTGGTTATTGGCAGGTTAATGTTGTTTCAGAAGACAAGTTAGAAGTGATTTTTCAAATGCAGGTTGATCCAGGAGGCTCCATAAAGGCCTGGTTAGCAAATATGTTTGTCACAGATTCACCTTTTTATACCATGGAGGGCCTGAGAGAGATGATTAAGGAAGAAAAATATAAAGGGAACACATACAATTTTTTAAAAAATTAGGGCTTAACTTTTTGGTTTTAAATTCTCAACAGTAAATTCGGAATCATCCAACCCCTGGTCAAATTTGATTTTGTTGATAAGAATTTCGGTAGAATGGTCCTTCTTGATATTTTTCATGATCACCCTTTCAGCATACCAATAGTTACCTTGTTTTTTATATTCGTAAGTGGCAGATTTAAAATATACTTTATTGTCGTCAAAATATTCCATTTTAATTGGATAAAGATGGGTCTTGTCGAGAAAAACGATAATCTTCGAATATCTCGATCTCATCGATTTAGGCATAAGCTCCAGCTGGTAGATATCATCATCGGTCGAAGGCAATATTTTTGGTGTGAATCGCTCGCTGAAAGAACTTCCACTCATGTCTTCATAAGAAAAATCTGTACCGGTAAAAGCTTGACTTTTACTGAGAAGGGTAACTTTAACGGCTTTGTTAAAAGCAGGCATATACAACCAAATGATGTCATCAGGAAGTGACAATGTGGCTGTGCCAACTTGTTTTTCAGGATAGGTATAGCGATATATTTTATGGTATTGGCCCTTTTGTTTCATAATGGCCTCTCTCACTTTTTCTTTACCCGATCCGTCTTTTAAAACCATTTTGACAATTGCTTCTTTGTCTTTTGGAGCCGACATCAGGTCGTCCATACCTCTGAGTAAAGACGCTGCACTTTGACTGTATAAAGGCATAGCAATAATAAGGAAAAGTAAATTCGCAAGGGTGATCTTTAATGTCTTCATAGGTACAATATGCTTAGGTTTTCTTTTTATGAATCATGATGAGTATCGCGGGCAACAGCGTCATGGCACCAAGACTCGAACTCACCATGCTGATCGCAATCAAGATACCAAAATACTGCAAAGGAACCATTTCTGAAAATACGAGCACCAAAAATCCTGCCGAAACCGATACGACGTTAATGATTATGGCATTTCCACTGATCAAAAGGGTATCGTTTATGGATTTTTCCAATTGTCCTGTCTTTTTATAGATCTCATTAAAATGGGATATAATATGAATTGAGTAATCAATCCCTATTCCAAGTGCCACACTAGCCACCAAAACAGTTGCAATGTTTAGTGAAATCCCTGTAAGCCCCATAACGCCAAAAAGTATGATAATAGCTGCAATGATCGGAACAGCGGCATACACACCGTTGATCAGCGACCTCAGGATTAAACCGACGATGATAATCACAAATACAATAGCGATAGAGATACTTCCCAGCTGGCTATTGATCAAACTTCTGTCCATGGTAATGTCGACAAAGGGCATACCTGTTATTTGTATTTGACAATCCTCTCTGGAGTTTTCTTTGATAAAGTCATTCATATATTTTGAAAATATCATTTTAGCCTTGTTGTCGGGCGACTTGAATTTTGAGATAATTATACCCTCACTCAGGTCTTCACTTACAAAACGTTGCATAACTTCATTACCATCCAGTAAAAACCACAATTGCTCTACCATGGCTATATCTTCAGGAACTTCCCGTTTTCCTGTTATGGCAAGGTTAAGCTCAGAAATTAATTTCGCTACCGACATCGAAGTATAGATATCCTCACTTTTCTCCATATAAGCACTGGTCTGCATCATGGTATTTAAGACCTCCGGGTCCTGCATATTTCCTTTAAAATGAACAAATACGGGTTTGGTTCCTCCAAACTTTTCAACCATGATCCTTTCAGCTTCTCTGGTTGGATTTCCTTTTTTAAAGTATTCCTGAATATCAACACTCCGTTCAATAGACATAATTCCGGTAAGGCTTATTCCAATTGCCAGCAACCACATCCATAAAATCAATTTAGGACTCCGGAACAACAGGTTTTTAATAGGAAGCAGGATTCTTTTTTCTATGAATTTATTTTCATCCCTACGTGTTAACTTTCTTTTAGTTGGGCCGGGGGATATTGACAGCATTGCAGGTACAAAAAGGACTGCCATCAAACAGGCAATAAAGGTTCCCAGAGCGGTGAAAATTCCAAAATCGACAATCATTTCAAGATAGGCCCCAAAAATAAAGGATACGAATCCTATAATCGTGGTTATGGCAGCCAGAATTACCGGTAGTATAACATAATTTAAAGCAGATCTAACGACATTCTTATCAGCTATACTGCGTAATTGATCCACCCTGTTGACCACATGTATGGTATAGGCACTTCCAATAGCAAGAAGGATGATGGGAATATTATTGGAGATCATTGACATGGAGTAGCCCATAAAAGACATGGCTCCCAGTGCCCAGACAATGGCAATAATAGCTGAAAGTAAAGGAAGTATCACTCCTTTTACCGACCTGAAACTCACAAAAAGGATCATAGCAATCAGTAGAAATGCAATAGGCAAAAGCGTGATGAGGTCATTCTTCATCAATGCGGCAATATAAGTAATCAGCATGGGAGAGCCTATATAATAA
Source organism: Lutimonas vermicola (assembly GCF_038433205.1). Taxonomy (NCBI): domain Bacteria; kingdom Pseudomonadati; phylum Bacteroidota; class Flavobacteriia; order Flavobacteriales; family Flavobacteriaceae; genus Lutimonas; species Lutimonas vermicola. The sequence continues at coordinate 685,068 of NZ_JBCDNA010000002.1, read as the reverse complement.
AGTTTTTCAGGAAGTTGAAGCGCCTCGGTTTTATCGAGTACTTCGCGTGCCACGGTATTTACATCAGCTTTATCTTCCAGTGTAAAAACGACCAAACAGGAACTTTCATCCTCCGATACAATGGAACCTTTATACATCTCATTGGCAGCTATATTACTTCGAAGTTCATCAAAGGCTTCTTTTGTTGCGGGTAATTTATATTCATCAACGAGCCTCCCAATTTCAATCCCTTCATCACTACCTTTTATATTGATAATATTAGTTAGGCTCGACACTGAAGAAATCCCTTCAATTTTTGCTATGGTATCCGTGAGTGTTCTTATATGTTCAATAACTTTAGTCTCATAGATATTATCAGTTTCCAGGATAACGATACCCATCCTGTTCCCTCCAAAATTTTCACCTATTTTTTTAAGAAGTAAGGCGTGTTTGTCATCATCGGGTAGTGAGCTTAAAATATCGGCGTCAATACTGAGTTTACTTAATTGGAAAGCCGAAAACGCTGTACCCAGGATTACCGTCAGTATGATAAGCCACCTGAACCGTATGATCTGTTTTGATATGTTATCTATCTTCACGTGTATGATTAATCAATTGAGTTGTCTATTTCTTTTAAGATCTTTGCCGGATTCCCTCCCACAACCACGTTGGGGGGGACCGATTTAGTAACAACTGCTCCTGCGGCAATGACCGCTCCGTCTCCAATAATTACTCCCGGGTAAATAATAGCACCTCCGCCGATCCAGACATCGCTGCCTATACTGACAGGCTTGCCAAATTCAAGCCAGGAATTTCTTGTTTTTGCATCCAGAGGATGCGTTGCTGTATAAATTTGAACGTCAGGGCCAACAAGTACATGATCTCCAATGTCAATCTTCATAACATCCAGAAGAACACAGTTAAAATTAAAGAACACATTTTTCCCGGTATATATATTATAACCATAATCACAATAAAAAGGGGGTTCTACCCATAGACCTTTACCTGCATTTTCAAGCAATTCATACAATAATTTTTTCCGCTCCTTTTTACTGTCATCAGATAACAGGTTGATTTTTTGAAACAGAATCCTCGCACGGTGTCTTTCTGATATTAAAACCGGATCATTGGGATTGTACAATTCTCCTGAAAGCATTTTTGATTTTTCTGTCATAAAAGGTATTCGTCTGAATTACTATACCAAATATAGGTAATAATCAAATTTTTCCTCTTAAAATATCAATTGGATTTTCATAAGTTAAGGACCAAAGCCTTTCCTAGGCTATTTCTATGTATTGGGATTGATTTATGGTTTGCCTTCGCCGGATGTTTTACCCAACCACAGGTTTTGCCTTTGTCTTAATTCTTCTGAAGGATTTTCTATCAAATAGGTTTTAAAGGATAGGTTTTTGGTAAAGGTCAGTTCGGTTTCCTTTTGCCGGCCGTAGCGGTTAAATACCACCTTGACGGTTTCTCCTGCCTTATACAGATTCAGAAGTTCATTTGGTTTTAACTTATTATTGGTTAGTTTCCCGTCAATGGAAACAATCTTATCCCCTTTTGAAAGGCCTGCATTATAGAGAGAAGCACCTTGGGTAGGATTTGAACTGATCAGCCATTTATTATCTATTTGTTGAATTTGCGCCCCCAGGACGGGTCTCTCTTCATAAAGCTCAGAAAAGCCAATACCAACCGAGGCTAAAAGGGATTGGTAATCGGGCATGGCACTCCCATAAATATAGGCATTGAAAAATTCATCGCTAAATGACTCATCAGTATAAGAAGTTAGCGCGTCTTGAAGGTTTTTTAAAGTATAAGGCAATTCATTTTTTCCATAGGCATGCCAAACGAGTCGCATAAACCCGTCCAAAGATTTATCGGTTTCCAGGTTCCTTAAGCTCAGGTCCAAAGCCAGTCCCAATACGTTTCCATAAGTATAATATGAAATAAAGGTATTTTCTCTATTGACCTGGTCAACTGAAGTGGCCGCATCTACAAAGGGCGCCTGATAACTCATTTCAACAGGATTGAAATATTTTCTCCCGGGTGAGTTCCACACAGATCCAAGTGGCCCAGACAAACTCGAAGCGTAATATTCTTTTGACATGATTCCTGTTCTGCAAAGGGTTAGATACGTGTAGTAGCTGGTAAATCCTTCGGCAAACCATAATTCTCCCGACATGTCAGCACCCGTATAATCGAAAGGCTCAAGAGATGCAGGCCTTATTCGCTCAACATTCCAGGCATGAAAGAATTCATGTGCCACTGTTCCTATATTTTGTCGATCACCGCCATTTGACAGTGAAGCCTGGTTTGTCAGTACCGTGGAGTTTCTGTGTTCCATGCCATCTCCATCAACGTTGGTCATATAACAGGCCAGAAAATAATATGAGCCGTAATCAAAGTCTGGTAAGTCCCCAAATATTTCCATTTCGGTCTCCACTATTTTTTTGACCTTTTCAAAATAAGCATCAAATCCTTCATATCCGTCAGCCTGATGCAAGACAAAATTAATATCGTATTCCTTATTTCCTGAACGGGTTTTAAAAGTCCTGATCCGGTGATCGCTGATCTCTACCGGACTATCCATAAAATAGTCCAGATTAGGTGCATAATACTCGTTTTCATTCAAGGGCTTTAGCTGCGTTGCAATTTTCCACTTGAGGTCTTTCCTGGGGTGAAATTTGATTTGAACGGGTCGGTTCTCAAGGCTTGGGGCATATATAAAAGTCGCAGGAATATTGAGATGTGCGTGGGTCTCATCGATTTGAGCATATGTTCCGTCTCCATGATTTGCGAATAAGGTATAATAGATTTTCACGATGCCACTATGTCCTGTAATATCCCATTGATATGGATTAGGACGTGTGACCTTGAGCTTATTTCCGCCTCCATCAACCGCTTTAAATGCATAAACGTTTTTGGCAAATTCATGAATGGCATAGCGCCCCGGGGAGGTACGGCTCATACGAACCGACAGGGTATCCATGTCAACACCGTTGTATTCAACAGCTATTTCACCTTCGTGGTGAACGGCATTTTTAAAAGATATTTCATATTTAATATGCGTCTGAGCATATAGTTTTCCCGTTGCAAACAGACAAACAACAAGAGCGTAGATAATTGATTTCATAAGATAGTAGGCGGCTGAATTCGGCAGGTAAATATATTCATAATAATTGCAAAATCATAGTGTCATTAATTATTAGGGCTTTGTTAAAAAAGAGATATCTTTACCCCGGATATGGAAAATGGAAAAATCAACAAGCTGGACATTGTGAGAAAGGACCAAAAGGGTTTTTATCTCCAGGATAAAAAAGGAAAGGAGATCTTTCTTTCAAAAGAGGAAATAGGCAAGGATCTGGAGACAGGTACATCTATAGATGTTTTTGTCTACAAAGATCGCTCACAAAAAATCAGTACAAGGATGCCTTTTGCTCAGGTGGATGAATTCGCCTTTCTGAAAGTAAAGTTTCTCACAGATCAGGGAGCTTATGTTGACTGGGGGCTTGAAAAGGAATTGTTTGTTCCTCTGGAAGAGCAAATGGAAGAATTGAAAGAAGATTCCTCATATCTTTTCTTTGTTTTTGAAGATGAAGATACAGGTGCCATCCGTGGATCTCAAAGAGTGGAAGATTTTGTGTTTGCCGATGAAATAGATGTAAAAAGAGGCGATGAAGTCGACCTCTTATTGTACAGGGAGAGCAACCTTGGAATCAATGCAGTAGTCAACAATTTGTATCAAGGTTTAATCTTCAAATCAGATATCCATAAAGAAGTAAAAGTTGGTGATCAGGTAAAAGGATATATAAAGCAGGTAAGAGAAGATGGTAAAATAGATCTTTTACTCGAACCATTGGGGTACAAGAAAAGTGTGGAATCAAATACAGATGTTTTGCTAAAAGCTATCAAAAAAGCAGGTGAGTTTCTTCCGCTTACAGATAAAAGTACACCTGAAGAGGTTAAAAAATCCATAGGTCTTAGCAAAAAGGCTTTTAAAAGAGCAGCAGGGCATCTTTACAAAAAGAAACTTATCGAAATTCGCAACGACGGATTGTATCTTGTAAAAAACACATAAATCGTTTCAGGCTTTAGACAAGGGGATTCATCCATTTGAATTGATGATTGGTGTCCGGAACAACTATTCTTTCTGCAATACGTTCCATTCTTTCCGGTAATTTCATCAAATAGGCTCTTGCTTTTTCAGCTTCAGCATTTAAGCCGGTAATTTTGTCAATACCCCAGGCGAGGTTTAGTTTTCTCATGATGTCTACATAATCAAAACTTGTATAAACACCAGCTCTTTGCGCTACCTCAGAAAATTTTTCAAACAGGGTTCCCTGAGCTCCAAAAGATTCTCTTAAATGCACTGCAGGCATCGTTATTTTAAGTTTCATCATATCAAAATAGGCGATCATCATCTCACTTGGATCAACGCTGAATATTTGTCTGACAAATTCTGTATAGGCTTTGTGGTGTCTCATTTCGTCTCCTGCGATGATCTTGCACATTTTTCCGAGATTTTTCATCCCTGCTTTTTTGGCGATTTTGGCAACATTATTATGTGAAACGTAAGTAGCAAGTTCCTGAAAACTGGTATAAACAAAGTTTTTGTAAGGATCTCTAGCTGTTCCTATGTCAAAACCGTCGGCGATCAAATGTTGTGTCGTGACTTCAACTTCTCTCATATTCACCCTTCCTGACAAGTAAATATACTTATTCAAAACGTCTCCGTGTCGATTCTCTTCTGCTGTCCACATTCTTACCCATTTTGCCCATCCGTTATCTCCGTTCTCACCGTGTTGTGTTACACCTTCCAAATCCATTAACCAAGATTCATAGGTAGGTAATGCCTCTTCGGTGATCATATCACCAACAAGGGAAATCCAGAAATCATTGCCAAGGTCTTTAGAGAGCTCTCTGATTTCTTCAACCTCATCCATAAAGGAATCCGACTGCGGATTAGGCAGAAAATCAGTAGGCTGCCAGATCTTTTCCGGTGGGATCAAATAGTCATTAAGAAAGGTTCCAACATTTTTCTCAAGAGTTAACATCACTTCCTTTCTTATATTCTTAACAGACATCCTTAAATGGGTTTAATATGAGTTGCGAAGATAATTAGTTTTTATGAAATTTGATTATTTATTGTCATTTCTGTATGATTTACTGAAATTCAATGATATAAACATAAATATTGTCGTACATAAACTTGATTAAGTTGTTATTTAATTTTAAAAATCCTAATTTAGACATCCAAACCTCTATAAGAAAAAGCATGCTCCTAAACATTATCCTGGGATTAGCCGTCGTTGTTTTAACTGTAAATGTTCAAGGCTATGGTACTTTATTCTGGATGAAAAAATACGATAAGAAAAGAAATGTCCTTAGTGAGGAGTCCTTTAGAAAGCAAGGTGCAAAACTTTTAATATCCACATCTATTTTTCTTATTTTTTTACACCTCATTCAATCGGCCTTATGGGCTTTATTATACATGATTCTTCCAGGTATTTCAGAGATTGAGACTTTTGAAAAGGCTATGTATTTTTCTTTGGTGACCTTTACATCTTTGGGTTATGGAGAAATTACAATAGGCTCAACAAACAGGATTCTGTCAGGTCTGGAGGCGATCAATGGCATCACCCTTATAGGATGGTCAACAGCGTTTATGTTTGCCATTTTCCAGGAGTTATTGAAGAAAAAGAATAAAAACAAGCGCGTTAATTAGTGAATAACCGTAAATCAAACCTTGTTAATAATTTGATAATTTTATGGGAAAAGACAAGAGTTCTATAAAAAAAGTAAGCCTGATAGTCCTGCTGATCACGGCGGTATTTTTTATTTGGTATGTCCTTTCAGACAGGCATACGCCTTATACCGATCAGGCAAGGATTCATGGTTTGATCACACCGGTTAGTCCAAGAGTATCTGGAGTTGTTACCGACCTGAATATCAATTTACATTCCAGGGTAAATGCCGGAGACACCCTTTTGCAACTTGATAAAAGACCTTTTGAAATCGCGATTGAGATAGCAGAGGCAGAAATTGACAACTCAACACAATCCGTCGCGGCAGGTTCGGCATCTGTAAAATCATCTGCGGGAAAACTGGGCGTGGCAAAAGCCCAGTTAGACAGGGCACAAAGAAACTGGGACAGGGTTCAAAGAGTCATGAAAGAAAATGAAGGGGCCTTGTCTGAGGCAGATAAAGATCAGTCGGAAACGGCCTTGCTTCAGGCTGTAGAGCAGGTCGCGTCTGCCGAAGCCAGTCTTGAAAGAGCAAAGCAATCACTGGGAGAATCGGGGCCTGATAATCCAAAAATAAGAAGGTCGATCCAGAAACTTGAAAAAGCCCTACTGGATCTTGAGTTTGCAACAGTTATTGCACCTACCGACGGTGTTATTGAAAGTTTTGATGTGGATCTCGGATACTACGCTTCGGCCGGCCAGCCTATCACAACGCTCATTTCCAGCTCAGACATATGGATACAGGCAAATTTGAAAGAAAATAATTTATCAAAGATGCGAATTGACAATGAAGTTGAATTTGTACTTGACATAGCCCCGGGAAAAATATTTAACGGAAAGGTAAGAAGCCTTGGTTTTGGTGTTGCCACCGATCAAACCAACAAAGGCGGACTTCCTTCAATTTCAGACAAGAAAGGATGGCTTCAGGATCCTCAGAGATTCCCGGTGATCATTACAAGTGACGACCCTGATGTAAGGGATCTTTATCGGCTTGGAGGCCAGGTGGATGTTGTTGTCTATACCGGAGATAGTTTTATCTTAAATAGTGTTGCACATTTGAGGCTAAAGATAATTTCACTTCTGTCGTATGTTAGATAAACTGCAAAAAATACCTGCATTTTCAATCGATTGGAAGTCACTTGTTCCAATGATGAGGTATGTATTGGGATCCTGTTTTATACTTGGGGTCACCTCGCTGATGAATTACGACCTGGCCTATCTCACTTCTGTACTTGCCTTGGGTTATATGGCGCCGGGAGCCAAACCGCTTTCGCTTAAGCAGGATGGAGGATTTGTTCTTACATTGACCCTGATCACTGGTGTCACAGTTATATTTACAGAATTGTTTTTAGATTATGCCTTGGTTTTTATGCCACTGCTATTGCTTTCTCTTTTGTGGCTGTATTATACGGATAAGCTCCCAATGATGGTCAAATTGTTTTCTTTGGTGAGTTTAGTGATCATCCCATTTGTTTCGATTGATTCGGGAGCCATAGGAAGCTATGTTGCGGTTCGATTGGTTTTTAATGCCTTTATGGCTATAATTTTGTCTCAGTTGGTTTTTAAGGTATTTCCACTTTGTGAGGCGGATCTACCATTTGAGAAAAAAATACAAGACGTAAAAAAGCAAACTGAGCCTGAGCGCTTTAAATATGCCCTTAGCATTATCTTGATCCTTACACCTGTACTGCTGCTGTTTTATATGTTCAAGTTGTCTTCCAGTACGCTTGTACTCACCTTTATTGCCATTTTGTCAATAAGTCCTGCCCTGGCAAATCCAAAGGTTGGCCTGGTACTGATTGTTGCGAACATCCTGGGAGGATTGTTTGGGATTCTGGCCTATAAATTACTTGTCATAGTACCTAATTTTGTTTTTATGATCCTGGTGGCACTTAGCATAGGTATTTTCTTTGCAAGCAGGCTTTTTTCAGATAATAAGTACGCTGCAATTTTTGGGAGCGGGTTTTCAACTTTTCTGTTGATTCTTGGCTCGGTCACTTCTTCGGATGCAGATGCAGGCAGCAAGGTTTGGAGCCGTGTTGTTCAGATATCAATAGCTGTTAGTTATGTTGTACTTGCCTTTGGAATTCTAAATCGAATCCTTAATTCAAGAAAGGAGAAATCAGTATGAAAAAGACACTCAAATATAGTTTATTCCTGGTCCTTTTTATTGTCCTGTCGCTGTATATGGAAAGCTGCAAGGTGGGGCAGGATTACGAGCGCCACGACATGAAGGGCCCTGTGGTTTTTTCGCAGGACTTTCCAAAAGACAGCAGTGTGTCAAACCTGCCTTGGTGGGAGTTGTTTAATGATAGTATTTTGGTTGATCTGATTGATACCGCTTTGGTCAATAACAAAAGTATCCAGGTCGCTATTTCAAGAATTGAAGAATCTCAGCTGCAAATTGATATCGCCAAGGCTGATTATTATCCGTTTATTGGATATAATGCTTATGGTTCCGGTTTAGCAAATTCGGAGGTTTCAGGATTGTCGAATCAGGCTGGTGGCGGTGTTAATGTATCCTATACGGTAGATCTTTGGCAGAAGATCAAAACCATGAATAAAATTGCCTTGCAAAATTATTTTGCCACAGAAGAAGCCTATAAATCATTAAACATCAGTGTGGTGTCGGCAGTAGCGACTACCTATGTATCACTGAGAGACATAGATAACAGAATGATCATTGCTGAAAAAACGGCAAAAAATTTTCAAGAAAACCTCGATGTAATGCAGGCGAGATTTAATGCCGGGTTTATTAGTGAAGTAGACCTCTCCCAGGCTAAAATTCAGTTGAGTGAAGCAAAAACTGCCCTGGAGATTTTTGACAGGTCAAGAGTTCAGATTGAAAATGCCATCAGTGTCTTGCTGGGAACTGCACCCAGAAGTATTCCGAGGGGTTTGACACTATTCGATCAGATTTCTGTCCCCGAAATTCCGGTAGGCCTGCCTTCTGAACTTTTAGACAGGAGGCCTGATATTGTTCAGGCAGAAAGAAGGCTTCATGCTCAAACCCTGAGGATAGGTGTTGCAGAAGCATTAAAATATCCTTCACTAACCCTTAGTCTCGATATGGGAGCGCAATTGGTAAATCCTTCATTTTTATTTGCTGATTTGGGCGCTCAATTGTTGGGCCCTATCTTTAATTCTGGAAAATTGAAAAGAAATGTGGAGGTAGAGGAAGCCAGAACTAAACAATTGCTTTTGGATTATGAGAATTCTTACTTGTTAGCCTTACAGGAAGTAGAGGATGCGATGATTGCGGTTCAGACTTATAAGAGAGAATATAGCCTGCGAAATGAGCAAATGTTAATGGCGACCACAGCTTCACAACTAGCCTGGGTTCGTTATGACGGAGGGCTTACAAGTTATCTGGAAGTGTTGAATCTTCAAAGCTCTCAGTTTAATGCAGAATTAAGGGCTTCCGAAGCTTTTAAAAATCAGATAACCTCTATAGTGGGCCTCTACCAGGCCTTGGGAGGAGGCTGGTATGCAGAAAGAGAAGACATTAAAGAATTGAACTAATTTAAAACCCTTTTAATATGAAAACTAACGAATCCAAGAATCCGATTGATGTTTACATCAAAATTGTCCTGCTCTCCTTGCTTCTGGTCTGGAGTTTTTACATTGTGCGACCCTTTGTTACCCTTATTGTGTGGTCAATCATTGTAGCTGTTGCCCTCTATCCTTTCTATCAGAAATTAATGAATTTGACAAAAGGAAAGAAAAAGGGGCTTGTCACTACGGTCTTTATTTTGATACTCGTTACATTGATTATTCTTCCAACGATAAGTCTGACAGGATCCATTATTGATTCCGGACGGGAATTATACCAGAGTTTTAATGAAGGGACACTTGAGGTACCACCTCCTGCGGATAAGGTAAAGGAATGGCCTTTGATAGGGAAAAAAATTCACGGCACCTGGTCAAACGCTTCGCAGGACCTGGAAAATTTTATCGTAAAATATAAAGGTGAAATTTCAAATTCTTTGGGTTGGCTTTTTAGCAGTTTTGCCGGTTTGATGGGATCTGTTGCACTCGGATTGTTTGCGCTGATCATTGCAGGGGTGTTTATGTCTTCGGCTGATATCGGATACCAGTCTGGAGTGAACTTTGTGAACAGGCTGTCACCAGGCAAAGGAGAGGAGTTTATGTCTATGTGCGTAGGCACGATACGAAGTGTTGTCAAAGGAATCCTGTTGGTTGCCATTATACAGGCCGCACTGGCTTATCTTGGATTTGTCGTCATAGGATTACCAGCAGCCAGCCTTTTTGCTTTTATGGTACTGATTTTTGCCATTATTCAAATTCCGGCCTTGCTCGCCATGATTCCTGCAATTGCTATCGTCTTTTCTTATGCAGATACTACACCGGCCATCATATTTACAGTCTATGTCGTCTTTGTGGCTATTGCAGACAATTTTTTAAAACCCATGCTTTTGGGTAAGGGTTTAACTACGCCCATGTTGGTCATTTTGATCGGGGCACTGGGAGGCATGATGCTGCAGGGTATACTTGGGCTTTTTATAGGACCCGTGGTGCTGGCTTTGGGATATCAAATCTACTCCACCTGGATCGCTGAAGGAGTGACAGGAGCCAAAATTGAAAAATAATCTAAAGAATAGTGCTGCTTATTCAGTTAATAAAAACTCCCTTTAAGGGAGTTTTTATTGTTAATTTACGGAGGAATCGTCCAGATCATTTAATTCTCCCAGCTGTTTAAGAAGATCAAATGTTTTTTTAGCCTCTTCCTCATCAACCATACTTATGGCCGCTCCAACATGCACCATGACATAGTCTCCAACTTGGGCTTCCGGTACCAGTGTAAGACTTACTTCTTTGATAATTCCGTCGAATGAAACCTTGCCAACCCTAAATATTTCATCTAGTTCATGGGTTATTTTAATTAATTTTCCCGGAATTGAAAGACACATAGTGTAATGTTTTAGAAATTAATTTCACAAGTTATTTTTTTGTTCTTTTTTTAACCAGTCATACCATTTTTCCATCCCCTTTCCGGTAGTGGCCGATACTTCAAAAAATATCAACTCAGGGTTGACTTGTAGGGCATATGATTTCAGTTTTTCAAGGTCAAAATCCAGATAGGGCAGGAGGTCTGTTTTATTAATCAGACAAATGTTCGAACTGAGGAACATATCCGGATATTTTAAAGGTTTATCCTCACCTTCGGTTGTACTGATAATAACAACTCTTTTTCTTTCTCCAAGATCAAACATCGAGGGGCAAACAAGATTTCCCACATTTTCGATCATCAGGATCGAATCTTGTCGAGGATTCAATTGTTTTACGGCATCATAAACCATGTCACTCTCAAGATGGCAGCCTTTTCCGGTATTAATCTGAATCACAGGAACATTGAGTGCATCGATCCGATTGGCATCCTGCATGGTTTGCTGATCACCTTCTATCACCGCAAAAGAAACGTCCTCTTTAAGGTCTTTAAGCGTCCTTTCCAAAAGACTGGTTTTACCTGAGCCAGGAGAGCTCACAAGATTAATGACAAAGAGGTTTTTTGCGTCAAAATACCCTCTGTTTCTCGATGCCATGAGGTCATTGTGTTGGAGGATATCCTGTTCAACTTCAATGACTGTTTTTTTGACCGAATCATGTGAATGACTGTGGGTATGTGAATGACTATGTTCACCATGGCTGTGTTCATGATGCGAGTGGTGAATGTGTTCATCATGTGCATGATCATGACCATGATGATGATGATGATGAACTTCAGTTCCTGGTTTTTGAATGGAAATGTGTCCGTCCGGACTTCCGCAACCGCAAGTACCACACATAAGAAATTGATTTTAATTTTTTCAAATATAACAGTTTCACTTTTCTAAGCATATGATTTCTATCAGCTTTACTGTCTTTATAAAATTAAGCTTGCTTTATTTTTTATGATCAGATGTATGTTATTTTTAAAAAAATCCTGCGCTTTACTCAAATTATGCAAACCAACTTCGCTGGGATCAAGAGAAAGATCCCATTCTTTACCTTCAATTCCCAAAGCAAAAGCCACAGGTTTCTTGTGGTATAATTTGTTTTCCAACCAAAGTACGGTCTCGGGTTCGAGTATATGAGAGCTAAGCCCGAAACCCTGGTTTGGATGACATGACCTGAAAAAGAATCCATTTTCTGTGTTTTCCCTGGTGGCATCTACAAAAACTACGGTAGCATAATGCGACAGAATTTCGGCATCTTCTATTTGTAGCTGATATCTGTATAAACAGTCTATATTAAAAAATTTCTTTTTGATAAAGTCAAGCATCAACCAACCCAAACCGTCATCTTTTCTGCCCGAATTACCAATACCAATAATCAGGATATTGCTAGTTTCTTCTTTTGACATCAGCTATATTTCCTAAATGATCGTATAATGTTATTTCCAGAGGCATCTGACCCATGGCATGTGTGGCACAACTTAGACAGGGATCATAGGCCCTTATGGCCACTTCAACCTGATTCAACATGGCTTCGCTCACCTTTTGATTACCGTCAATGACCTCATTGGCAACCCATTTAACCGCTTGATTCATGGCTTCGTTGTTATGGGTTGTGGAGACGATAAGGTTGCATCGGGTAATGCGGTCTTTTTCGTCTACCTGATAATGGTGTATCAATGTACCTCTCGGGGCTTCAATAATACCAATTCCTTCACTGCGTCTATTCCCTCTTCTAACAAGGTCGGAGCTCAAAAGGTCATCGTCTTCCAATAGTTCTTTCATAAGTTCAGCACAATGCAGAAGCTCAATCAACCTGGCCCAATGGGAGTACATGGAAGCATTATTGGTTTTTCCTCCTGTGGCATTGAGGAATGACAATCTTTCAAACGCAGCAAGGGGAGTAGAAATTCCTTCACAAACATTCAATCTTGCCAATGGTCCCACCCTGTTCCAACCGTGCTCTCTGCCAAGATGTTTTAAATATGGAAATTTTAGATAAGACCATTTTTCAACACCCTCGTAAAAATAATTTTGATAGGTATCAGAAGGGATATCATTCAAAGTGATGCTGCCCGATGCGTCAATTGCCCTGAGATAACCGTCGTATAATTCAAGATCGCCGGTTTTTTTGTTTACCAGTCCTAAATGACCGGATGGAAAAGCGGCAAACTGATTAAACCATTCTTGATTTTTTGAATGGTAAACCTTTATGAATTCAAGAATCTCCTTTGACCATTCTATCATGGCATCAATCGAGGGTATTTCTTTTCCGTTTAGAAAATAGTCTCGTTCCTGGGGACTAATTCTTTTGTGAACGCCACCCGGAGTGGCAGAAATTCCATGAATCCTTTTCCCGGCGATCATTTTGATGATTTCTTGTCCAAATTTGCGCATCAGGATACCTTTTTTCGCTAATTCAGGGTATTCCATGGCTACACCCACAACGTTTCTTTTGCTGGGGCTTGCATCCGATCCAAATAATAAATCAGGCGAAGCCAGGTAAAAAAAATGCAGGGCATGAGATTGAAATATTTGCCCATAATGCAGGAGTTTTCTGATTTTTTGTGCGCTGATCGACAGATCTTCGGGTTCCAATCCCACAATTTGATCAATGGCTTTCGCGGCAGCCAAATGATGGCTTACGGGGCAAATACCGCATAACCGCTGCACCATGACAGGGGCTTCCCAATAGGGATGGCCCTGAATAAATTTTTCAAATCCTCTAAATTCAACGATGTGAAAGAATGAGTCTTTCACCTTGTTATTCTCATCAAGATGTATCGTTACCTTTCCGTGTCCTTCGACTCGCGTTACAGGATCTATGACTATTTTTTGACTCATAACACATGTATTTAATCATATTTGAATTCTTCATGCATCACCGGGAATTCTTTCCCCAGCAGAATACTTTTAACAACTTTCCAGATGTGATTGGCATTTGGGGGGCACCCCGGGATAAAGTAATCGATTTTGACTACTTCATTACAGGGATACACATTGTTTAAAAGTTTGGGTATGTCTTCGTGATTTGGAATCGTATTGGCTCCGATTTCACTTGTAACACCATGGATATAGGCCTCTTCGAGGCATTCTTTTAAAGAAAAAAAGTTTCTCATAGCAGGAATTCCCCCCATTACGGAACATTCTCCAAAAGCGATAAGTATGTCACATTTTTTTCTAAACTCTTTAAGAACAGCTACATTTTCTGAATTTGCAACCCCTCCTTCAATTAATCCAACATGGCAGCGCTTGCTGAATTTTTTAATATCAGTGAGCGGCGACTTATTGAATTCAACAATCTCCAATATATCGATCAGTTCTGTATCAATGTCAAGCAGAGACATATGACAGCCAAAGCAGCCAGCCAGTGAAGTTGTGGCTACGATGAATTTTTCATCATCATATGTAAGGCTGCAAAAATCACCGGAACTCGTCTGTTTTGTTTTTCCAAGGATATCGTATTTCCGGTCTCCAAAGGGTTCCTTGTAGATCATTCCCTTTACAAGAATGGCGCCTACCGGACACAGATTCATGGCATGCAGTGCCTCAGCTTCCGTAAGTTTTTCTTCCTGCTCATAATCAATATGAACCCTTGTTTTTACGCCCCGATTCACAAAAGAAAAAATATCCATACCATCGGTGTTTTGAATTTCTTCAACGCAACGCCGGCAGAGGATACATCTGTTTGCCTCCATGATTATTCTTTTCGGATTAAAGTCCACATGTTTGTTGCTAAAGACATGTGGAAAGCGAGAAACGCTGATGCCCATGTCATAAGCAAGGTTTTGCAAATCACAGTTGCCGCTTTTTTCACAAGACGGACAAAAGTGGTTACCTTCTGAAAAGAGCATTTCAATAATGGCTTTTCGTGTATCGATCAATTCGGGTGTATTGATCTTAACGTTCATTCCTTCTTTGATCTTGGTAGTACAACTTGTGGTGAACTTTCCATTGACCATGACGGTACATATTCTGCAGGTGCCTAGAGATGGTTCGATTTCCCTGAAATGGCATAACGTTGGGATATATATTCCATTTTCCTTGGCGACATCAACTAGTTTTTTATTTTCCAATACCTGGTAATCCTTACCGTCGATATTGATATTGATCTTTTTATCCATGGACTTTTTCAATTTCATTGATAATGGTATCATAATCTTGGGTCACTTTCTCAAATTCAAAAGATTTGTTAAAGTCACTTCTGGCCAACAGGCATTTGTTAAATTCCTGAGGGAACTTAAGCATGGCAGAAAGTAAATAGTTTGTAGAAGTTTTTCCCAAACCGCATCGGCTTGATTGTTTGATAATGCTGCTCCATTTTTCCAGGTCTTCCAAATCAGATTTTTCTGCATGGCAAAGCATGATCTTTTTTAACTTTTTTGACAGAAGGAAATTTCCTGTTCTGCAAGGAGCACAAATACCACAAGATTCTGAAACGAAGAAATTGGTTATGTTCTCGAAAATTGGCATGAGGTCGCGCTGGTCATTGAAAACCATAAACGAGCCGCCGCTCCTGAGTCCGATCGCACTCATTTTTCGTGCGTATTCGATTGGATCATCCCATTTGAATTGTACGTGCTCGGCAAGCAGGTTTTCTCCCGAGATTTCACGATCGAAATCTGCCGATGAAAGGCATTCCCCTGCGTAACCGTTAAAAAGTATCATATAAGGGTTTTTTGCTTTAATCAGTTTAAGGAATTGCTTGAGTTTCATCCCCCACTCAATCTCATAAATACCGGGCTTTTTGCAGTCTCCTGACACACTAATTAATTTGGTTCCCTTTGTGGCTTCGGTACCTATTTTTAAATACTTTGCGAGAGACATGCTGAGAATTCTGGGAACCGCGCATAGTGTTTCTACGTTATTGATTATGGTTGGTTTTCCAAAGAGCCCTCTTTCTACAGGAAAATATTCTTTGGTGGAAGGTTCTCCTCGTTTGCCTTCTATAGAACTTATTAAAGCCGTTTCTTCGCCACAGACATAAGCTCCGGCCCCCAGGTGGACCACGATGTCAAAATCAAATCCGGCAATGCCCAAAATATTTTTACCAAGTAATCCTTTTGACCTGAAATTTTTAATCTCTTTTTCAATTTTATCCTTTAGATAGTAGTATTCGGCCCTTAAATAGACATAACCAAAATTTGCACCAACGGCATAAGCAGCCATGGCCATCCCCTCTATCATTAAGCCCGGATATTTATTCATAAGAACACGGTCTTTGAATGTTCCGGGTTCACCTTCATCGGCATTGCAAATAATAAACTTCTGATCAGAACTATTGTTTTTACAGAATTCCCATTTCATTCCCGTTGGAAAGAAGGCTCCTCCCCGTCCCGATAATTTCGACTTTTTAACAAGCTCGATAAGCTGATCAGGAGATAATTTCTTTAATTTTTTTAGCCCGACACCTGCTGTATATGGCTTAAAAAAAACTGTCTTGTCTTTTTTTGGGGTATACTGAATATTATTTTTCGGGATTCCTGTAAGCGTTTCAGGCATTTCCCCTTTTCTCAATTGACCAAGAATATTTTTAACCTTAGCAGGCGTAAGATCAGTGAATGCGTGAAAATTGATCAGGGCCGAAGTTTCCTGATCGCTTAATCCGATGCACGAGGTTTCAAACAATCCGAACATTTTATCAGTGGTGGTTTCGCCGCACGAAATATCCAACTCCTTTTCAAAGGCTCTTTTGACAGCGGCATAATTGCCGTGTTTTGAAATAATGCCATTGTTGAGGTAGATTGTGTAATTACCTGCATGGGAGCGGTGAAAAAAATGATAGAACGAAATAATTCCTTCCAATTCGATTCTGGAAATACGAAATTCGTTGGCAATTTTTGTCATATCGTCTGGAGCAATGTACCTTCTTTTTCTTTGAATATCCCACAGGATATTCATCAAAGAGGATTTTGGCGGGGGGGTTTGTAGAGCAGCCATAATCGTTAGAAACTGATCGGAGAATATATTAAATTAACACCCTAAAAACAATGATAATTATCATTGTTTTTGATATTAAATGGAATAAATTATTCGTTTGCAATCAACGACTTGGATCAGTGCTTTAGAACGACTATGTAACCTCCAGGGCTTTCACCCTGAGTTCTTTACCCTGAAGAATTCCTTTCAGATAGTTTTGACACTTGGGGCAGGGATCATAAATATGTTCCAAAGTGAAAATATGATCACATTCCATGCACTGGCCTTTAGCTTCTATTTTGTCAATTTTTTTTACTGCGCTTTCTAAAACAGTATCCTTAACGGCTTTGGACCAGGCAAAATCCAGGGCTTGAAACTCAATTCCGGCCAGCGTGCCAATTTCGAGTTCAATAAGATCAACCTTTTTGGCTCCAGCTTTTGCAGCCTCCGTTTCGGCAATTTTCAGGATCCCCATGACTATGGATAATTCATGCATTTGATCATTTTTTTTTTGAAATCAACTTCTAAAGGTAATATAAATAAACTCAAATAATATGATAATTATCATATTATCAGGTATTTAAATATTCTATTTTAGTCCCTGATTTTTGTTTACACCAACCAATTTCTCTTAAAACTACTGATATGGCTACAAAAGACGGGTTTCGAGAAACCTATTATGAAAGTGCAATAAGAAAGGGTTACAATCGACGGGATTTTATGAAATTTGCTGCATTTATTTCGGCCTATATGGGCTTGGAAAACTCCCTTATAGGGCAGGTAGCAAATTCTCTTGAAACCAAACCCAGGCTTCCAATCATTTGGGAGCATTACCAGGAATGCACCTGCTGCAGTGAATCATTTATAAGGTCTGATCACCCGATGGTGGCAGATATTATTCTTGATAATGTGTCTTTAGACTATACAGAAACACTTATGGCAGCTTCAGGGCATCAAGCCGAAGCCGCTAAGCATGACACCATGAAAAAGTACCACGGCGAGTATATTTTATGTGTTGAAGGTTCAGTGCCAATCGGGGCTAATGGAGTGTACTGCACCATCGCGGGTAAAACCGCACTGGAGCATTTAAAGGAAGCTGCAGAAGGGGCAAAAGCCATCATTGCCTGGGGTAGTTGCGCAACAAATGGTTGTGTGCAGGGGGCAAATCCCAATCCTACCGGGGCTACTCCGATTAACAAGATTATTAAAAACAAGCCTATCATACAAATGCCTGGTTGTCCACCGATTGGAGAAGCCATGGCGGCATTGATTGTGCACTATGTTACCTTTGAAAGGTTACCGGAACTGGATAGAATAGGTCGCCCGAAAGCCTTTTACGGGAAACGTGTACATGATACCTGTTACCGACGTCCTTATTTCGATGCAGGACTTTTTGCGGAATCTTTTGATGATGTGAATGCCAAGGAAGGATATTGTTTATACAAACTCGGATGCAAGGGACCTTCTACCTACAATGCCTGCGCAAGTATGAAATGGAATAACGGCACCAGTTTCCCAATTGAATCGGGTCATGGTTGTATTGGTTGCAGTGAAGAAAACTTCTGGGATAACGGACCATTTTATAAACGATTGACCAATACGCCAGGTTTTGGAATAGAAAGTTCAGCAGATAAAGTTGGTATGATTGCCACCGGGGCAGTAGCAGCAGGTTTGACGCTACACTCAATTGTGGCCAATGTTTCCAAATATAAGGAACTGAAAGGTAGGTATACAAGAGGAATAATCAATGAAGAGAAACTGAAAAAGAACGAAGAAAAATAAACGATCATGGCAAACAGAATAGTTGTGGATCCCATCACCCGGATCGAAGGACATTTAAGAATAGAAGCCGAAATAAAAGACGGCAAAATAGTAGATGCCTTTAGTTCCAGTACCATGGTACGCGGACTTGAGAATATCGTTAAAGGCAGGGACCCCAGAGATGTCTGGGCCTTTGTTCAAAGGACCTGTGGTGTATGTACCACTGTGCATGCGATCAGTTCGGTTCGTGCGGTTGAAGATGCTTTAGGAATAGCCGTACCGCCAAATGCAGAAATGGTGCGAAATATTATGGAAGGTGCATTATACATGCATGATCATGCGGTTCATTTTTATCATCTGCACGCACTTGACTGGGTGGATGTAGTCAATGCCTTAAGCGCCGATCCTAATGAAACTTCTAAAATTGCCCAAAGCATTTCCAATTGGCCTAAAAGTTCACCAGGATATTTCAGTGATATCCAAAAACGAATTCAAAAATTTGTTGATAGTGGTCAGCTGGGTATTTTTGCCAACGGGTATTGGGGGCATCCTCAAATGAAATTACCTGCTGCCGTAAATCTTTTAGGAGTAGCACATTATCTGGAAGCATTGGAATGGCAAAAAGAAATTGTTAAAGTGCATACCATCCTTGGAGGTAAAAACCCTCATCCTAATTATTTGGTTGGTGGAATGGCTTGCGCCATTAATGAAAACAGCACAGGTGGTTTGAACGCAGAACGACTTGCACATGTGGGGAAATTACTAAAAGAAGGAAAGAATTTTATTGAACAAGTTTATATCCCAGATCTATTGGCTATCGCTTCTTTTTACAAAGACTGGGGCGGCATTGGTAAAGGAGTTGGAAATTACATGTCATACGGAGACTTCCCGGTAAACGGTTACGGGGATCCGTCAAATTTTAAATTTCCGCAGGGTGTGATTCTCAACAGAGACCTTTCGAAAGTGCACGATGTGGATCATCGAAATGGAGATATTGAGGAATTTGTCAATAATTCATGGTATGATAATTACAAGGAGGGTGCAGAAACCGGAAGACATCCATGGGAAGGAGAAACCAATATTAATTATTCTGGCCCACAACCGCCGTATGAGCATCTGGATGTAGAGCAAAAGTACAGCTTTGTAAAAACCCCGCGTTGGAAAGGCCAAGCTATGGAAGTAGGTCCTTTGGCCAGGTTGCTGGTAGGCTATGGAAGAGGTAATAAGGAAATTCAGGATGCAGTCAATGGGGCTTTAAAACATTTAGATGTTCCTGTAGAGGCACTATTTTCCACTTTGGGAAGAACAGCTGCAAGAGGTATCGAATCTCAACTGGTGGCGAACTGGACCATGGAATTTTATGACCAATTATTGCTGAATATTAAAAATGGAGATACACGCATGGCCAATATGGAAATGTGGGATCCTGCAAAATGGCCCGCTGAGGCAAAAGGAGTCGGCTTTACTGAGGCTCCAAGAGGAGGTTTGGCACATTGGATCAAGATAAAAGATGGAAAAACGGAGAATTACCAGCAGGTGGTACCAACAACATGGAATGCTTCACCAAGAGATCCGAAAGGGCAGCGTTCTCCCTATGAATCAGCGCTCCTGGGTACACCTGTTGCAGACCCGAACCTTCCTTTAGAGATCATTCGCACGGTTCATTCATTTGACCCTTGTCTGGCATGTGCAGTTCATTTGTATGACGAACATGGCAATCACATCTCAAGAGTGACGAATGTAGGTAGTTGTGACGTATAATTTTAAGATGAAGAATGATGGACACTATTTTGAACAAAACAAACGACTTTAAACGAGTTAGGGTTTGGGAGCTTCCTGTTAGAATTTTTCATTGGTTGAATGCCCTTTGTATAACTGTGCTGGCAATAACAGGTTTTATTATTGCTGACCCGCCAGCCTTAATGTCAACCGCTGAAGCTATAGATTCCTATTGGTTTGGAACGGTAAGAGTGATTCATTTTATTACGGCATACATATTTTTTTTAAATGCCATTGCCAGAATTTACTGGGCATTTAGGGGGAATTACTATTCTTCATGGAGGGCCTTTATTCCCTTAAAAAGAAAACAATGGGAGAATATCAAACACGTGCTAAAGATTGATGTACTATTGCAAAATGAGGAAAAAGAGGTACTTAAGAATATTAGTGTAGGGCATAATTATTTAGCCTCACTTTCTTATGTCATGCTCTTCCTTTTGGTATTGGTGCAAATATTTACGGGATTTGGGCTTTATGCACCAACTTCAGGTTGGTGGTTACCCAAATTATTTGCCTGGGTACCGACTTTTCTGGGTGATGAAATGACGACACGTTTTGTGCATCATTCAGCCACCTGGTTGTTTATCATTTTTACACTGATACATGTATATCTGGTTTTTTACCATGACTGGCTCGAGGGCAGGGGAGAATCTTCTGCCATGATCAGTGGTTATAAATTTGTGAGAAAAGAGCGTTTAGAAAGTGGTGATCATATTTAAAAACGCATAAGTTAATATGTTCATCCAAATTTAGTTGTATTAAATTGTTTTTTAGGCTTGCCACAGCGTTTAGGGCCAGATTCCTGTATGAGCACAGTATCAAGGCAAACGATATGGCAAGCCTAATGATTTAAAAAGGATAAAATGAAAGATAAAAATAGAACTCCTGTAGCCATAAGCAGTGACGCTTATTTTTTTGAAAAGGACAAATCCGAAAGCATACTTGTTCTGGGAATAGGAAATTACCTGATGGGTGATGAAGGGGTTGGGGTCCAGCTGATACAGAGAATGGATACCTTGGAACTTCCAACCTATATGGATATCCTCGATGGCGGCACCGGAGGGTTTTTACTGTTGAGTTGCATTGAAGCATACGGACATATTATCTTTGTTGATGCAACCATGGATGGCAAGAAAGCAGGGAGTATCTCATTGATCAAGCCTAAATATGCCTCTGATTTCCCCTCCGCTTTGAGCGTACATGACGTGGGTTTAAAAGACATGGTAGAAGCCGTTTATTTGATGGAGAAACGACCTGAAATCAGATTATTAACCATTTCAATAAAGGAAATGAAGCCCATGACGTTGGACCTTTCCGATCCTGTCGCCGAATCGATTCCAAAGGCGGTTGATCTTATTCTTCAAATAGCTAAAGAAATACATACTAAAAATTGTAATTTAGTATAGCCGTATTCTTTACAGAAGATTCCACATGCCAGATACGTATAAGATATTGTTTAATGGACAGGTTCAAGGGGTAGGATTTCGTCCGCATGTTAGTAAGCTGGCAAGAAAAATGAACATTACAGGAACGGTGTCCAACAATGAAGAGGGAGTCATTCTAATGGCCTCGGGAGTAGCTGATAAGGTCCTTGAATTTTATCATAAACTTGTCAAAAACCCACCACCGGCAGCACGAATTAATGGCCATGAAATAATGAAAGTTAAAAGCGTTGCATTTGATACTTTTGATATTGTTCCAAGCTCCGCAAAAGGTAAATTGAACCTGGCCCTGACCCCTGATTTTGGAATCTGTCCGTCTTGCAGTGAAGAAATCTCAAACCCGGATAACAGAAGGTATAATTACCCTTTTACAACCTGTGTAAATTGTGGCCCGAGATGGTCACTCACAAATACCTTTCCATTTGAACGGGCTCATACAAGTATGGCCGGTTTTTTGATGTGCCCGGCATGTCAATCTGAATATGAGGATCCAAAAGACAGAAGATTCCATTCTCAGACCAATAGTTGCCCAAATTGCGGTGTGCAACTGGAGTTGACCGATAATAAAGGAGCCGTGATAAACCTCGACACGGATCTCTTGTTTGAGGAACTAAGCGATTTGATATCCATAGGCAAAATTATTGCCATCAAAAATACCGGAGGTTATTTGCTTTGTTGTGATGCAGCAAACCCGGAGGTCATTCAAAGATTGAGACGATTAAAAAGAAGGCCGAAAAAACCCTTTGCCATTTTGTATCCTTCTCTCGATTTGTTAAAGGAACAGCTCGTGGTTAATGACTTGCAAAGTCAAGAATTAATGAGTACCGAGAGACCCATAGTCATACTTTCAAGTAAGGGTTTAAAAAGCGGGCTCGCTGTTGATGATTTGGCTCCCGGCCTCAGTCAGTTAGGTGTTATGTTGCCTTATTCAGGTATTCTTGTGTTATTGTCTAAAGGATTAAAACAGCCCATAGTGGCAACCAGCGGGAACATACATGGCAGCCCTATTATTAGCGGCAAGGAACAGTCAATGGCACTGATTTCAGACGTGGCCGATTATTTTTTACACCACAACCTCAACATTGTAAATGCTCAGGATGATTCCGTTGTAAAATACAGCTTTAAGCATGGTCAGAAAATCACCTTTAGAAGATCAAGAGGATTTGCTCCAAACTACTTTGATCATGTTAAAAAGAATATGGGGAAGATTCTGGCACTGGGAGGTCATTTGAAAAGTACCATTGCATACACTCCAAATGATTATTTATACATTAGTCAATACCTTGGTAATTTGGATCATTTTGAGGTATACAAAAGGTTTACCGAGACAACGACTGTTTTTAGGAGGATTTTTCAAGAAGAACCCCATTGTATCCTGACAGATAAACACCCAGGTTATCTAAGCAGCCAATATGGAGAGGAATTGTCTAAAAATCTCAAGGTTCCGTTGTATAGAATCCAGCACCACAGGGCACATTTTGCCTCGGTTTTGGGAGAAAATAATTTGTTTGCATCGTCAGATGCGATTTTGGGGGTCATCTGGGACGGAACCGGATATGGTGATGATGGTCAAATTTGGGGAGGAGAATTCTTTACGTATCGATCAGGTGAAATGAAAAGGTCAGCTTATTTTGACTACTTTGAATGGCTTGCCGGAGATAAAATGTCGAAAGAACCCCGGCTTTCATTGTTTTCTTTACATAAAGACGAGAAGGCAACGTTTTTCAAGGATAAATTTTCGGCTAAAGAGCTTGCTATCTATGATTCTGTAAAGAGATCCAATATCCTGAAAACGTCTTCGGTAGGAAGGATATTTGATGCTGTGGCGTCTTTGTTAAACTATTGTGACGTAAATTCGTATGAAGGAGAAGGAGCCATTTTGCTGGAGAATGCAGTAAATGATTACGAGCTTAGCCAATTAAAGGTATATGTTCATGCCGGAGAGGATTGTAAAATACATACTCATATTTTATGGGAGAACCTTTACAAGGATTTTAACAATGGAGTTGAAAAGGAGAAAATCATTCTAAATTTTCTGTATACGCTGGCAACCGTGATCACAGAAATGGCTGTACTCAGTGGATCTCAAAAAATTGCAATGAGCGGTGGGGTTTTTCAAAATACTGTATTAATCGATATGCTCAAGGAATTATCTAAAAACAGGTTTGAGCTATTTTTTAACCGTAACTTAGCTCCTAATGATGAAAATATATCCTACGGTCAGTTGATGTATTTTGTTCATTGTATGAGCAAAAAGGGAGTATAAAAAAGATTTTTCCAGTCAAAAAAATGATGTCAATTTATAGAACAGATGAAGTATTTAAGCGAATACAGAAATATTGAAGCTACAAAAGCGGTGCTCGACAACCTTAAAAAAACGGTTTCAAAACCCTGGAACATCATGGAAATCTGTGGAGGTCAAACCCATGGGCTCGTCAGGAATGGAATTTTAGACTTATTACCCGAAAAGATTAGAATGATTCATGGCCCGGGTTGTCCGGTTTGTGTCACGCCCCTTCATCTGATTGACAAGGCCATTGAGCTGTTGGAACAAGGTGTGATTCTGTGTTCCTTTGGGGATATGATCAGGGTTCCGGGCAGCAAACAAAGTCTTTTGGAAGCAAAGGCAAAGGGAGGTGATCTTCGGATTCTGTATTCCCCTCTTGAAGCTGTTAAAATTGCCAAAAATAATCCTGATAAAGAAGTTGTGTTCTTTGCCGTTGGGTTTGAAACGACCGCACCGGCTAACGCACTGTCTGTTCTTCACGCACAAAAGGAAGGGTTAAGCAATTATTCCATATTGGTGTCTCATGTGTTGGTGCCTCCCGCAATGGAAGCGATCTTGGATGATGAATTCAGCAACATAGATGCTTTTTTGGGTGCGGGCCATGTCTGTGCCATCATGGGTTATAATGAATACCACGCCCTGGTCGACAAATATCAAATCCCAATTATTATTACAGGTTTTGAGCCTTTGGATCTTGTTCAAGGTATCCAAATGGCAGTAAATCAATTGGAAGCCGGAATATACAAGGTTGAGAATCAATATGCCAGGGTGGTCAAAGAAGAAGGAAACCTTAATGCGATTAGAATAATTAATCAGGTTTTTGAAGTAGGCGACAGGGAATGGAGGGGTATTGGAATGATTCCCGACAGTGGTTACAAATTGACCAAAGATTTTGCCCTTTATGATGCCGAAAGAAAATTTGGTATAGAGGGGATCAAAGTAAGTGAGCATCCCAATTGCATGGCCGGTGATGTTCTTAAAGGAATAAAGAAACCGGTTGATTGCCCCGAATTCGGGAAAACTTGCTCCCCTGCCAACCCTCTGGGAGCGCCAATGGTTTCTTCTGAAGGTGCCTGCAGCGCCTATTATAATTTTTCAGAACATTCAATAAGATAAAGATATGGATGACAAAGAACGCAAAGAGCTTACCATTAATTTAGGACACGGAAGCGGGGGTATTATGACCAGAGACCTTCTCGACAAGGTTATTTTTTCAACTTTTGACAATCCATTATTGAACAAGAAGCACGATGGTTCTATCGTCAAGTTTGAAACTGAGATCGCGATTTCCACAGATAGTTTTGTGGTATCTCCAATATTTTTTAAAGGCGGAAACATAGGAGAACTGGCTGTCAATGGTACTGTAAATGATGTGGCCATGTGTGGCGCCGTCCCAAAATACCTGTCGCTTGCTTTTATCGTTGAAGAAGGGCTTAAAATGGATGAATTTATCAGGATCGTACATTCGGTAAAACGGGCTGCAGATGAAAGCGGTGTTCAAATCATTACAGGAGACACCAAGGTGGTGGAAAGAGGAAAAGGAGATAAAATATTTATCAATACAACAGGGATTGGAGCAGTACATCCCAGGGCAAAAATAGATGCAGATAACATCAAAGCCGGCGATCGCATTATTATAAATGGAAATATAGCACAACATGGAATGGCCATCATGTCTGAAAGAGAAGGGCTGGAATTTGAGTCTGCCATTAAAAGTGATACGACCAATATCAATCATTTGGTATCAAAATTGCTCGATACCTTTGGTGAAGACATACATCTTTTCAGAGACCCAACCCGGGGGGGCATGGCTAGTGTGCTGTCTGAAATAGCCAGTGATATCGGATTGGGAATTAAGATCTTTGAAAAGGATTTTCCCTTGGAGAAACAGGTTGCAGCCGCCTGCGAAATATTGGGCCTTGATCCTCTTTATGTAGCGAATGAGGGTGTTTTTATCAGTATCGTTGACGAAAAGATAGCCGATGACTTTCTCAGCTTCATGCAAAAGGACCCCAAAGGGGAAAATGCAAAATGTGTGGGCTATATAACGAAGGAGCATCCGCATAAAGTTGTCATGCAAAGTTTTATTGGAGGAACCAGAATGGTAAGCCCTTTAATTGGGGAACAGCTGCCAAGAATTTGTTAAACGCCACAGGATTTTATTGCCCCAGCATCCAATAGACGCCAATAATGATGGCAAAAACACCACCGGTGAGCCGGATACCCCTGTAGAGATTCTGGTTGTGTTCATTCCTGGCAAAACCTGAAACCTTTCCAACGATCAGCGCAAAAGTGGTCATGGCTAACAAGATCCCCAGAATAAAGCCGGCAATATAAATTCCTGCCGAAAAATTGTTTTCAAAGCCCAGAACAGGAAGGAACAATATAAAATGGGCCACTCCGGCAAGACCGTGGAGCACCCCTATCCAGAAAGAAGCTAAAAATCCTTGTTTATCCTGTGGAGGATGAGTATGTTCATGGCCCGTGTTGTGACTGTGTTCATGGGAATGCTTATGGATAATAGCTTGATTTTTACTGTGCACATGAAGATGCTTATGGTGCTGATCTGATTTGAAGATTTTAACAAATGCCCAGATTCCAATAAACACTAAAACAATTCCCACAAGCTGTTCGCTATAATGAGATATTTGTTCAACAGGGATCAATTCCTTAAAGAGGAGGAACAACATTCCTATGATCAACATGCCAAAAATATGACCGATCCCCCAGAAAAGGCCAATCTTCCATGCCTTTCGTTTGGATTCAATCACAAAAGGCAGCACGGCAGCCACATGGTCGGGCCCCATGATTACATGAAGCATTGAAGCGATCAAACCGGCAAAAAAAGGAAAAGTCATAAGGAACATCAGGCTTGAATTCAAGAATTATTTACGATTCGAGGGAGATTTTATACGATCAAATTTACATATAAAATATGAAGAAAACACCTCTCATTAAGCATGAAAATAAAAGATTTGCACCAAATCATAAGTGATGGATGAGATGTAATTTTTTAGTACAATTCTTGGCATTGTGAAAATGGATAGACTACTGCCGGGAATCAGTCAGTCACAGGGCGAAAAACTCAAAAGAATTCGGTCCAGTACTCGATTAAGGTATAGCTAAAGATCACCAGGAAAATAAGGCTGGTAAACAATTTCATGGTTGTAGAAGCAAGAAACCCTGCGAATGAGCCTAAAGCCGATTTAAAAGCTCTTTTCAGGTCTTTTGGGTCATGAATGAGTTCACCTATAAGCGCACCGGCAAAGGCACCGATAACAAACCCAAGAGGAATGGGAAGCACAAGTCCGATAATCAGCCCTATAGTAGCTCCTGTCGCTCCTTTTTTTGAACCACCAAATTTTCTGGCTCCAAGCCCGGGAATCAGATAGTCAAGAATAAAAATAGCCACGGCTACAAAAAGTGTGATCCCCAATAAATAGTAGTTTATGGGTATAGTGCTGGTCAAAAAGAGCAGCAGCAGCCCTAACCAACCTGTAATAGGGCCGGGTAAAACAGGAAGTACTGATCCAACTATCCCAAGGATCACCAGTATAAATCCAAGAAGTACTAAAAACAAATCCATAAGCGAATGTAAGAGAAAGATGTGAATAATGAATAGACACACTCAATTTTGTAGCCAAGAATACAGATCTCCCAAAAGTTTTTTAATAAGCTGAATACCATTTTCCGGATAGTTTTTTATAAGTTGGGATAGAAAATTTCTTGAAATTACTGCCTGTTTTTAACGGATAGGTCATAGTATTAACAATTCGTTTAAGTTTTGTACAATACAGAGTGATTTTCAAAAATATTTGTACATTCACGTAGTATAAGCGAATACAATGTTTTTTAGGCGGGTTATCCTCATATCTATTATAGTGGTTACGTATTCCTGTGATTTTATATCACCTAAAAAGACGACTCTAAGAAACGCTGAACTTCTTGACACCCTTATTGATTATAATGAAGTAGATGTATACCCTCTGTTTTTGGATTGTAATAATTGCGACAGCAGTGAAAAGCAAAATCTTTGTTTTGAAATGGAACTTCTCAGGCGCTTGCAATCTTATGCCAAAAAAAGCCACCTGGGTTCATCGGTCCGGGTTAGCGACACCGTTATGGTCGATATACTTGTAAATACTGAAGGTAAAATATCGATCGTTGACATTCATCAAAATCCTGAAACGCAACGTCAGATCCCTGAGCTTGACAGTTTGTTGTTCAAGAGCATTGCATCACTTCCGGCAACGGTTCAGCCATCTTTAAAAAGGGGAATTCCCGTAAATTCCATGTTTAAATTACCCATAGTAATTTCCCCAAAGGAATAGAAGTCTTATCGTAAAACCCTTTCTTTCCAGGTATATGCTTTTTTGAAGGATAAGCTCACAATTAAAATAGTATAAAAGGGGTAAAGCAAGCTGGAAATGAAATATGATTTCATCACGTCCTGCTGTTCAAAAAATTGAGAGGTCCGGTGCAGAAAGATAAAATCTATGTTGAATTTAACTAAATAGAGAAGGCCCACATGTGCCCAGGACATCTGGCCGAGAACCCCCAGGATAATTGTCACTATGACAAGTAGATTGGTCACAAAAACCAATAACCCCACGAGTTTGGCGAAAACAGAATCAAAGCCAGTGATCTTGGCTGCCCACCTTACCCTTTGACGAAGCAGTCCTCGCAGAGAATCTTTGGATGAAGTCAGGACAATGGCTGCCTTTGATTTGAGAAATTTAATTTTGCCAGGAAATGCCCGGTTCATTTTTTCAAGGAGAAACACATCGTCCCCGCTTGCCAGATGCTCATTGCCGCGAAAACCATTCACTTTTGTAAAACTTTCTTTTTGATAGCAAAGATTCGCCCCATTGCACAAAAAAGGTTGGCCCAGGCCCTTATCATTCATGCCAAAACTACCCATTGTAATCCCCTGAAGACTTAAAAAATCGAGGGCCTGGAAATTGTGTAAAAAACCCGGTCCGGGTGCATAGGCAACGGGAGCAACAACCATATGAACAGGTTCTTGCCGAATCATTAAATCAAAGGTTTTTAACCAGGATTGAGGAACTATACAATCAGCGTCAGTTGTTAAAATCCATGGGTGTGAAGCTAATGCCACCCCATAGTTAATAGCTTCTTTTTTGGGTGAGTTGCTCTGTTTTATAAGGTCGGCCTGTATGATTTTCAGCTTTGGATGTTCTTCCCTGAAGGTACTTACAATAGAAACCGATTCATCTGAAGAATCATCATTGATCAAAATAAGCTCGAATTTATGAGCAGGATAATCAAGTTCGGTTATACTTTGCAGTAGTGCTGGTAAATTTAAAGCTTCGTTTCTAAAGGGAACCAGTATAGAAAAACTGGCTTCAGGATCTTTATTGTCATTTACAGGGCTTTTCAGACGTTCAATACCCCTGTAAAAATACAGGATCAGCATGGCATAAGACACGAAAATTAACAGGGAGGCGAATATCATTTTAGAATTTTGCTTTCACTTAATACCAAAGAATCAGTCTTAAAAGTCAATACATAAAAACTTCCGATAGCAGCAGGAAGCGCAAAATTGAGAATCCACATGGTGGCCGTTATGCTAAGCACGATCATCTCATCAACACCGAATAAGCTAAACAGGCTTACTGCAACAGATCCTTTTACGAGCCAGTCGAAGAGCACGAATCCAGGTATCACAGACGAAATTAAATACATGGAAAAAATAACAGGCATTGCGATGTTGTATTCAAGATCAATTCCAAAGAAAACAAGAATCAGGTAGAACTGATGTGAAAAGACCAGATACCTGAGGATCGAATATAAAAAAGTTCTTTTAAGAACCGGGACAGGGATTTTCAAAAGATCTTTGAACGCATTGCGGATTCGAGCCAGCCATTTTTTTTGAAAAAAGACGATCAGCAAAACAAGAAGGACCAAAACAATTACGATTCCAAAGAATGGGGAGGAATCAATTATTTTAT
Organism: Lutimonas vermicola; assembly: GCF_038433205.1. Classification (NCBI taxonomy): domain Bacteria; kingdom Pseudomonadati; phylum Bacteroidota; class Flavobacteriia; order Flavobacteriales; family Flavobacteriaceae; genus Lutimonas; species Lutimonas vermicola. Next base: position 655,230 of record NZ_JBCDNA010000002.1, on the reverse strand, counting down.
AAGAAAATTCATTTTTGAGAATAAACAACCCGAAGAGCCCAAAAAATGTAGTGACAAGCATTTGACTTATGTTGCCTACAAAGTTAAGCATCATGATTTTTGGTCGTTGAGGTTTGGAAAAATATAAGGCCTTGGCTCCATATTCGCCTATCCTGTTGGGTGTAATCAGTGAAGCAGTCAGGGAAGTTAAGCTTTGCCTGGCGGCTTCGAAGAAGGATATTTCGGTAGATGAGAATACCAGAGATTGCCATTTTAATATCTCAAATAACCAGTTAATCAAAGTGAAGAAAAGCAACAACAAAATGAGTAAAAGTCCCATATAGCCCTTTGATTCAATCTCTTCAAGCCACAAAAAACGATTAAAACTGATGTCATTGAGCAGCCTATCCGAAATCATATAATAAGCACCGGCAATGATCAGTATTTTAGTTAAAAACACTAAACTCGAAAAGTATTTTTGCAAGTTATTGTACATTTACGCAAAGAAACAAAATATCATTCTGATATTAACCTTCAACAATCAAAAGAATTAAAAATTGCCAAAAGAGAAAATCATATTGGGAATTGATCCCGGGACCACAGTCATGGGTTATGGACTGATCAAGGTTGTCAATAACAAAATGTACTTTATGCAACTCAATGAACTCATGTTAAAAAAGTACAGCGATCATTATACAAAACTCAAATTGATCTTTGAAAGAACGATAGAGTTAATCGACACCTATCATCCCGATGAAATAGCCATTGAGGCACCATTTTTTGGTAAAAATGTTCAGTCTATGTTAAAATTGGGACGTGCTCAGGGGGTAGCTATGGCGGCCGGTTTGTCGAGGGAAGTTTCCATAACCGAATATTCTCCAAAAAAGATAAAAATGGCGATAACCGGAAATGGAAATGCTTCTAAAGAACAGGTGGCTAAAATGTTACAAAGTGTCCTTGGGTTGAAGGAGATCCCAAAAAATCTTGACGCTACTGATGGTCTTGCTGCTGCTGTTTGTCATTTTTATAATGAAGGCAAGGAGCAATCTGATAAAGGTTATTCAGGATGGGGCTCGTTTGTGAAACAAAATGAGAAAAGGATTGGGTAAATTGGCGGAGGCAACCATTTTGATTGATTTCTTCATGTGATTACTTAGAATAGAGTTGCCCTAAAAAAGTTTTTTTTTCTATATTTGAGTATGTTAAAGTCCCCTTCGTCATTAGCAACACATTCAGGCCTGAGCATTAGATATAATCAATTTATTCGTTATGTAAGGATTGGGGCTTTTTTACATATCATGGGCTTATTTGGAATTGCCCTGTTTTATTATAACATTGCAACTTAATCGCTCTTTTTATAAACGCATTTTTTTAATTTTTATTCATGAAATTATATATTTGTTTACTTGAATAAGATAATTTTACCCATACAGCCTAGCCCAATCATTTCCTATTTAAGGGTGGGTAGGTTATTGTATGCTTCACTGATACTATTTATAATAGAATCATGGATCTATGGTGTGCAGCTCATGAAATCAATTAGTTCTGGATCAGTGTTTTGGATTATGTTTTGGACCTTATTTTTTCTGTTTTCGTTTGTTCATATATATTTGGTTATCATGGATGGCTGGTCACGTTACCAGAATTATAAACGTATAAAGGATCAATTTTTTATCCATGGTTTTAATAAGAAAATTTCACTCATTTATATAGGTTCCAAATGTCAGCGTATGGCTGCAGAAACAGCTGCAGAAGAATTGGGGATAAAGGATCAGGTGCGACAATGTTATCGTGATTTTGGTGTAAAATGGTACCATTACCTGCCTTATTTTATGGTAAAGGAGCCCTTATTTCTGTTCAAAAAAATGTTTTGGTCCCGTACTTTTCTGGAAGAATTCTACAAACCTAAATTTGATTACCGGGCTATCGTCAAATCGCAAATAGCATGATTTACTGCGAACGAGTGCATAAAAAGTATGGTAAAGTAAGAGCCCTTAATAGCACTAGCATTTCCTGCGGAAAGGGAGAAATTTTAGGTTTGGTTGGTGCCAATGGAGCTGGTAAAACTACCTTGTTCAAAATTTTACTCGGATTAGTAACTGCTGATCATGGTAAAGTTGAAATATCTGGCGACGGCGCAAAAAAGATTGGAGGGATTATCGAAAAGCCAGCACTTTATCCTTACTTAAATGCACATGAAAACTTGCGATTATTTGCAAAAATGCAAGGGGCAGACTTCTCAAAAATCGCTATAGAAGCTTCCCTAGAACAAGTTGGTTTACCTTTAAATAGAACAGACCCGGTTCGTAATTTTTCTATGGGAATGAAACAACGCTTGGGTATTGCTGTTGCCCTTCTTAATAATCCTTCTTGTTTGTTGTTGGATGAGCCTTTTTCAGGTTTAGATCCTCTGGGTATAGAAGCCTTAAAACAGCTCATTTTTGACCTTAAACAGCAAACTCAAATGTCTATATTAATCTCTTCTCATATCATTGATGTTTTAAGTACGGTTTGTACGAAGTTATCAATAATTCATAATGGAGAAATTATTCAAACCGGCGAGACGAGCACAATCCTTTCTGCCTGTACTAAAAGTTATACCTTATGTGGAAGCGATATTAAAAAAGCATCTTTTTTAAGTGACTATGATACGGTTTCGAATGGAGATTGCATGACTATTTCGGCATCGGCTACCGAAATCTCTGAAATCATATTTAAATTATCACAGCAGCAAATAGCAATCACTTCTTGTAGGCCTGTACTTGACTTGCAACAACTATTTAATACGAAGGAGAAATGATGCGACTACTTTATATTGAAACCTATAAATTGTTTCGTCAAAGCCGCACCTATTATGCAATTTTGGCCCTCTTTTTTATTGAAGCGGTTGTACTGTTAAGTGCTTATTATCAAGGTACAGGAATTATTGATATTGTGTTGGCCAATTTGAAGGATACATTCTACTTTCAAGGCAAGCTGCTTAACGGGAACTTGATCATATACTTTATACTCAACTCCTTTTGGTTTCATGTACCCTTACTCTGCATGATAATTATATCTGGCATGCTAACAACCGAATATCAAGAAAAAACTTTACAAACGGTGCTTATGCAACCTGTTGTGAAGTGGAAATATCTATTTGCGAAATATATCGTTGCCAGTTTATTTACCATTTTTTTAGTGCTACTATTGGCCTTAACATCCTTTATATTGTCGTACGGAATTTTTGGAAAAGGAGACTTAGTGGTCTATACCAACGGACTCACTTTTTTTGAACACGATGATGCCTTCTACAGGTTGGTGTATGCTTTTTTATTCGGAACCCTTTCTTTGGTATTCTTTTCTGTGGTAAGTTTAACCCTTGCCGTGTTGCTGAAAGAAAGTTTTAAAACTTGGATTGTGGCTGCGTTGTTTTTGATCGTTTCTACATTATTATTGAAAATAGACTTAGGTAATGATGTATTGAACCAGATAGCCTTTTTTAAATTGAACAATACCTGGCAATATTTTTTTAACCATGACATTGAATGGGATACGATTATAATCAATTCGGTCTTAATGGGTCTTTATATTTTAGTGACGATGCTTGTGGGGCTATTTTTATTTCAGAAAAAAGACATTGGATGAAACTACATGGAATACTTTTACTGTTTTTATATGCTGTTAATGGCTTTTCTCAAACAGCTGAAGAACAGGTGCTTTTCGTTAAATCTAGACTGGATAGTATTGAAACCTTTCAAGCAGATATAAAGTTACATGTGGATATTTCATTCATTAAAATGCCAGATAAGGAAGCACTGGCAGTTTTTAAAAAGGGTGAAGATTTGGCCATCAATTCTGAAGATTTTGTGCTAATTCCCAAACGCGGATTAGACTTGTCGTTTAGTGAGCTGTTTGAGTATCCATTTATGGTAGTAGACAGAGGTGAAGTAGAAGGACAGTCAACATCGCTATTGGCAATTTCTATTTTACCATCAGATAATAAGGCAGATTTTAGTGTGGCCAATTTGCATATAGATACCCAGAAGCAACGCATCACTTGGGCCGAAATCAACACTAAAAAAGACGGTGCTTATACACTGAGGCTCACATACCCAGATAGCCAGGCTATACTTCCAACCAAATTGGACGTTTCATTTGAAATGGACCGCATCAGGATTCCACTTAATTTTGCGGGCAGCGATGTCTCTATTGACCGCAAAGAGATTCGGGAAGCCGATCAGAAAACAGGAAAAATTAGACTTGCATTAGAATATAGAAGTATTGAAAAAACCCAATAACCTGAGCTTATTCATGCGTTTAAATGGTGTTTTTAATCGTGCGAAATGTTATTTTTTAACACTTCCAAAAGGTATAACGAATATCTAGACAGCAAAATTTCAAGTGGGCGTTTGGGTCAACAATCTCTTCTTCTTCTTCTTCTTCTTCAGCCGAAAATATTAGAGACAGTGTTTTAATAGCACCCACATTGTTAAAAATAGATTGAAATTGATTGCATGATTCATTGATCCAATGTATACTTACCGCACCTAAACGCACTCGAGGTTCATTTTTGTAGGCGTCATAAAAAAGTGAAAATCTGGTTTTTGAATTTGTAAGTGTATTGTTGTCAAAGCTTCCTTTAAAATTTATAGGTAGCGAGCAAGCGACAAATCCATTTCGGGACAAGGAGGAGCAGGTAAAGGGAAAATTACCCTGACCTACACCTACCTGAACAAGTAATTTTTTTAAAGTATTGTTGACTTCGGTCTAAACGTTCAATAAATCATAGATACTCCCACTTACTTTGTATCTTGCGTTCCAAATATTTTGAAGCTGATATGTCTGGTATTTATATTCATATACCCTTTTGTAAACAGGCCTGCTACTACTGTGATTTTCATTTTTCTACTTCCGATAAAAGGCGGGATGATATGTTGAAAGCTATCGAAATGGAATTGGTGTTGCGAAAGAATGAAATGGCGGGTCAGGTAGATACTGTTTATTTTGGAGGAGGAACACCTTCCTTATTGAGCACTGAAGAAATAAACGGATTACTCGATCTGATAAAAGAACATTATGACCTTGGTACTGATCCTGAGATTACGCTGGAAACCAATCCCGATGATCTCTCCAACATAAAAATAAAGGAACTTGCTGTTTCTGAAGTGAACAGATTGAGTATCGGAATTCAGTCATTTTTTGACAAGGACCTGAAGTATATGAACAGGGCCCATAGTGCTTTTGAAGCAAAAAAATCACTGGAACAGGCAACAAGGTATTTTGATAATATCAGCATCGACTTGATTTATGGATTGCCCCATCTCTCTGAATCAGATTGGAAAGAAAACCTTGACTATACGTTTGAAATGGGAATACAGCATATTTCAAGTTATGCCCTTACCGTAGAGCCCAGAACTGCGCTGGATCATTTTATCAAAAGCGGAAAATACCAGGCTCCTGTTGACTCTTTGACCGGGAAACATTTCAATATACTGCAGGCAGAGACAAAAAAACAGCAGTATCTGCAGTATGAAATTTCAAATTTTGGAAAGGATGGTTTTTTTTCAAAGCACAATACCTCTTATTGGAAGGGAATACCCTATCTTGGAATTGGTCCTTCAGCGCATTCATATGATGGTCGATACCGCAGTTGGAACATTGCAAATAATGCTAAATATATTGCGGGAATCCAAAAGAACCGCCTGGCAAGCGAAACGGAGCTTTTGACTACAGAGGATATGATCAACGAATCGATCATGACCGGACTGAGGACAATATGGGGAGTGTCTCTTGCAGCTATTGACCAAAATCACGGCAAGGCTTACAAAAAAGAGATACTTAAGCAGGCGGCAAAATATATCGAAAACGGAATCCTGTATGTGAAGCAGGAGCGCTTATTTCTGAGGCCTGAAAGTTATTTTCTCGCCGATGGGATCTCTGCCGATTTATTTTTATTGAAAGTATGATATATTTAGTAATTTTAAATCATCAATCATTTATATGGAAGGATTATTAGGTTTATTTCTCGGTGCCATCATTACTTATTGGGTTTTAAAATATATTAAAATTCAAAAAAGGAAGGATATTACCAATTCTCAGTCCATGGTGATTATGGAAAAGATCAGAAAGGTTTGGAAATTGATTACTGTTGAAGGCGAGTTCGCAGAGATCTACCACTATGAAAACACCAAGGAGCGGTTTATGAGTATGGTTTCGAGTAAAAAGAAGGCTATATTGCTGATCAATGCCAAGGCTCATGTGGGCTACGACCTTTCAAAAATAAAGATGGAGGCGAACAATGATAAAAAAGTGATCAGGCTTACTGATTTTCCCGACCCCCAGATCTTAAGTCTTGAGACCGATTTAAGGTATTATGATAAAAAGGAGGGTTTGTTCAATAAATTCGATTCAACCGATCTGACTGAGGTTAATTCGAAAGCCAAAGAACATGTGTTGTTAAAGATTCCTGAAAGTGGTTTGTTCGATACTGCAAAAAGTGAGGCCTTGGAAGCAGTCCTTTTAATTCAAAATATAGTAGAGACTATTGGTTGGACTTTAGATTATGAGGACCTGCTCCTGTCAAAAAACAACAAAGGAATAATGCTTAAAGAAAATCTGGTAAAGAAATTGGAAGCCTAATTTACCTCAATAGAACTAAAATTTAAACGTGAATCAGGAACAGGCTCTGGCCATATTAAAATCAGGAGACAATGTATTTTTAACCGGTTCGGCAGGAACCGGGAAAACCTATGTTTTAAACAAGTATATCCAATACCTTAAAGCGAGAAAAATTCCGGTATCCATTACGGCATCAACGGGTATTGCCGCAACTCATCTACAAGGAACAACAATACATGCCTGGTCGGGAATTGGAATAAAGGATTCCCTGAGCCTGAGAAACCTCAGGGATCTAAGGGAGAAAAAATACCTGAAGAAACATATAGAAAAAACAAAAGTGCTGATCATCGATGAGATCTCAATGCTGCATAAAAAGCAATTTGACCTGGTCAATGAAGTATTGCAATTCTTTAGGGAAAACGACAAACCATTTGGTGGCATTCAAGTGGTGCTCTGCGGGGATTTTTTTCAGTTACCGCCTATTGGTGTTTCAGGGGAAACCAACAGGGATAAATTTTGCTTTATGTCTCAGTCCTGGCTAAGTGCCAATCTCTCCATTTGTTACTTAACAGATCAATACAGACAAACCGATAGCGCCCTCAATGATATTCTCAATGAAATCAGGCAAGGAAGGGTTTCGGATAAATCTGTTTCTTTGTTGCAGGCAACAAAAGACCTTGTTGAAACCGAAGAACCCACAAGGCTGTACACCCATAATTTGGATGTCGACAGAATCAATACGGCCCATATTGCTGAGATCAAGGGCCGAAAAAAGATATTCAAGGCAAAAGTCAAAGGAAATCTAAAACTAGCCGAAACGATCAAAAGATCTATAATGGCTCCTGAAACCCTGGAACTGAAAAAGGATGCAAAAGTAATGTTCGTTAAGAACAACTATGAAAAGGGGTACTTAAATGGTTCGTTGGGTAAAGTCATCAGGTATAATGATGAGGGATATCCCGTGATTCGATTGACCAATGGGTTTGAGATAACCGCCGAGCCTGAAGACTGGAGAATTGAGGATGAAACCGGAAAACTTCTTGTGAGCTACGTCCAGGTACCGCTTAGACTAGCCTGGGCCATAACGGTGCATAAGAGCCAGGGAATGACGCTTGACAGTGCAGTGATGGACCTGAGCAAAACCTTTGAAAAAGGTCAGGGATATGTGGCCTTGTCAAGGGTAAAAGGGCTCGACGGGCTGCAATTAAACGGTTTCAACAATACTGCCCTCGAAGTTGATGGGCTCGCGCTCAAGGCCGACCTCAGGTTTCAGGAATTATCAAGGGAGGTAGAAGAGATTTTTGAAGAAGAAGTCCTGGAGGTCAAAGCCCGAAATTTTGTTAAAAAAAGTGGTGGGATTTCGGATAAGGATGAAATCAGTGAGAACCGTAAGAATCTTGAAAAGGGCAAAAAAGTAAGCAAGAAGTCTACTTACCTTATCACAAAGCAAATGATAGATAATGGACATTCATTGGAAGATATTGTCATTGAAAGAGACCTTACCCTTGGCACAGTTTCTACCCATCTTATAAGAATTGCCGAACTATATCCAAAAACAGACCTGAGCAGGTTTAAACCGGAAGCCAAGGTAATAAACAAGGTAAAAAAGGCCAGAAACAAGCTTTTGAAAGAAATTGAGCCGGGAGAGAGGATCAGCTTAAAACCCATATTTGATATCCTCAAAGGAGAGCTAAGTTACGATCAGATCAAAATGGCTTTGGTTTTTATCTAGTTATACCTGATATGATTTATGCATATAGAAGAATTCAGAGCATATTGTTTAAGTAAAAACAGGGTGACGGAGGAATTTCCCTTTGATGAAAACACCCTTGTGTTTAAAGTCTATGGAAAGATGTTCGCACTCACGGGGCTGGAAGAACCTGATTTAAAAGTGAATTTGAAATGTGATCCGGAGAAGGCCATTTCATTAAGAGAACACTATAAAAGCATCACTGCGGGATTTCATATGAATAAAAAACATTGGAATACGGTAGAGGTTGACGGTTCTTTTTCGGATGACTTTTTTAAGGATCTTATCGATCATTCGTATGACCTGGTGGTAAAAGGCTTGCCAAAAAAACTCAGGGATCAGTTGTTATGATGACAACTTATCGCATGGACCATACTTTATGTGAAAAAGCAACTTCATAGAGAATAAACATGTCTTTGACAAGAATAAAATTACTGAAACTGAAGAAATGGATTACAGTTTTATGCCTGTACACTCTTGTGTGAATTCCTTCGATAAAGAAAAGTGCTAGTTTGAAAGGTAAAAAGGGTCATTCGTCCTTGCAGGTTTTTTCATGTCTTGGAATAAGACTATTTTCAGCCATATATTAATAATAAAAACCCCTTTTATGAAAACAATGAAAAATTACTTTTTAATGGCTGTGTTTATCATGTGCACGGCAAACCTTATGGCTCAGGAGGAAGAAAGGCCTGAATTTGTTGTAGCAACTACCATGCATTGGAACATGGAACAGGATGAATACGATTATGATGACTTTAAGGCTATCGAAAAAGAATACCTTGACAAAGTCGTTATGAAAAATGAACTGATCGTCGGAGCATCATTTTTTATGCATCAATTCACCGAAGACAATTCTGAATTACTCTACGTACAGACATTTAAAAACTGGAATGACATTCACGCCGCCGCCCAAAGAAGTGCCGAACTTGCCAAAGAAGCCTGGCCGGATGATGAGGCCAGAAAAGCTTTCTTCCAAAAAAGGAATAAACTTTATTCAGCAGATCATTCGGATGAAATTTACGCCACCATGGATGGGGCGAAGCATATGTCGGAAATGCCAACAAAAGACATGACGCTTTATTTACAGATAAGACATTTTGCTTTTCCCGAGGACGGCTCCAATGAGGAATGGGAAGAATTGAATAAAAAATATTTGGAAAACGTTATACATAAGAATGAGTATATCAAGGCATACTATCCAAATGCACATTATTACGGATCAGACAGAACTGAATTCCTTGAAGCCTTTTATGTAGATTCTCTGACGGATCTTGATAAAATGCTCGACAATATGGGAACACTTGCCAATGAAGCCTGGCCAGATGAAGCAGCCCGTGAAGAAATGGGTAAAAAGATGGGTAAATATTATACCGGTATACATGGTGATTATATCTATACCTATATATCAGGATTATCCAAGTAATTTGTTTTTGTTAAGTAATTGTTCACCGGGCAGGTACACTTGCCTGGTGAATATTATTTAAGATTTGTTTCTAAACTCAGAAGGAGTCATCCCTTTTATGGATTTAAATTTTCGATTAAAATTTGTCAGGTTGTTAAATCCTGATTTAAAGGAGATCTCGGCAATGCTCAGGTCTGTTTTTTTTGAAAGTAATTTGCAGGCATGACCAACCCTGATATCCAGCAGGAAATTGATATAGGTTTTGTTTGTTCGTTGCTTAAAATAACGACAAAAAGCATTGGGTGACATATTGGCGACACCTGCCACTTGACCCAGGCTGACGTTACTGTCAAAATGATTCAGGGTGAATTCGAAGATATCCCTCATTCTTTTTCCTTCTTCTTCTCCATAAGATTTTGTGTAAATAGCAGACGATAAGTTTGTACAGTCCTCTTTTGAGATTGTATCCAATATCTCCAAAAATGAAATAAACCTATGAAGTTTTGATTGCCCTGAAAGCATTTCTATCAAATGGATTAATTTTTTTTGATGTCCCTCAAGTCTTATACCTGATGAAGAAGATTCAAAAACATGCTGAATACCTTTGAATTCAGGCAGGTTAAAAAATTGATCCCCATAAGTGGATTTCATAAAAAACAATGAAACCATATGAACAGGTCCTTCCAAAGGGTCGTTTCGAAAAACATGCGGCAGGTTCTCTCCAATAATAAAAATTTCTCCCTCTTTGAATTCACCAACACAATCTCCAATGATAAAACTTCCCTCTCCTTTTTTGATCAGGCTGATCTGAATTTCCTGATGCTGATGTAGTTTGTCATAGAGCTTCGGCACCAGATCTTCCTGTACAACAAGAGTGGCATTTTCGGGCTTCGGAATTTTAAAAGGAAGTACTTTCATAAGTAACTTAGATAAATATTAATCAAAAATATATAATTATTCATAAATTGAGTTAATATAGTACTATAAATAGCTAATTTATATGAACAGCATAAGTGATTCTTCTTATAATTTTGCATAAAAACAAACATAATTATGACAGTACAATGGAAAGGGGTTATGCCTGCCGTAACCACTAAATTTAACGACCAGGATGAATTGGATCTGGAGGCGTTTAAAGTAAATATTCAGGCGCAACTGGATGCAGGTGTGCACGGTATCATTCTCGGAGGCACCTTAGGAGAAGCAAGTACCTTATCAGAATTAGAAAAAAGGACGCTTGTCAGGGAAACTGTATCCTTTGTAAAAGGAGCGGTTCCCGTAATCATAAACATTGCGGAGCAATCTACAAAAGCAGCCATTGACTTGGCCCGTATGGCTGAGGAAGACGGAGCAAGTGGCCTGATGATGTTACCTCCTATGCGCTATAAAGCCGATGACAGGGAAACGGTAACCTATTTCAGGAAAGTGGCACAAAGTACGCCACTGCCAATCATGATCTATAACAATCCTGTTGATTATGGCATTGAAGTAACGCTGGATATGTTTGAAGAGTTGCTAAATGACTGTCCCAATATTCAGGCCGTGAAGGAATCTACACGAGATATTTCGAATATCAACCGGATAAGAAACAGATTTGGTGACCGTCTTGCCATATTGTGCGGCGTGGATACTTTGGCTCTCGAAAGCCTGTTAATAGGAGCCGACGGGTGGGTAGCAGGTTTGGTATGTGCATTTCCGGCTGAAACAGTTGCTATTTATGAGTTGTCTAAAGCAGGAAAAATCAAGGAAGCGATTGATATTTATCGATGGTTTTTACCGTTGTTGGAATTGGATATAAACACTAAATTAGTACAGAATATCAAATTGGCTGAAGTAGCGACAAGAATCGGAACTGAAAATGTTAGGGAACCCAGATTGCCTTTGGCCGGGGAAGAGCGTAAAAAGGTGTTGGGTATTATTGATCAGGCCATAAAAAACAGGCCATTGTTGCCGGATTATAAAAATTTATAGGAGCCTGTGAATTCGCTTTACAAGAGCCCGGTTTATTTTGGCGCGTTCGTAAGTCAGTTACCGGCCTTTTTCATAAGCATCCTGTTTAAAAAAAAACGGGAAATTCATTTGGTATATACAGAAGCTCATTAAAAAAATTAAATTTAGATGATTACAGGAAAGAATTATATAGGAAGCCGGACAAGCTCCCTCGGAAGTAAAATTTTTAAAACGTTTAACCCAATTAGCAATAAAGAGAACGAACAAACTTTTTACGAAGCTTCAACTCAAGAAATCAAGGAGGCAGTTGACCTGGCCTGGGAGGCTTTTTTATACTATCAGGATTTTTCAGGAGAGCGGAAAAGCGAGTTTTTAAACGCAATAGCGGATGAAATTGAGTCTTTGGGAGATGATTTGATTGATATGTATTGTGCAGAATCCGGTTTACCGGCCGGGAGAGCCATGGGTGAAAGAGGTCGAACGGTATTCCAGTTAAGAAGCTTTGCCGAACTCATAAAAAAAGGAGATTGGGTAGAAGCGCACATAGATACCGCCCTTCCGGATCGGGCACCCATACCAAAACCCGATATCAGAAAAATGATGACCGCCCTTGGACCGGTCGTGGTTTTTGGAGCGAGCAATTTTCCTTTGGCATATTCTACTGCAGGAGGCGATACGGCTGCGGCTTTGGCTGCAGGTTGCCCGGTAATTGTAAAATCGCACCCCATGCATGCAGGTACCGGTGAATTAGTGGCCTCAGCAATCATTAAGGCAGCCAGAAAAACAGGTATGCCACAAGGCGTTTTCTCTAACCTTAACAGCAGTGGTATAGAAGTTGGCGTTCAGCTTGTGCAGCATCCTCAGGTGAAGGCCGTAGGTTTTACAGGAAGTATCAGAGGAGGAAGGGCCTTATATGATCTGGCGGCGAAAAGGGAGGAACCCATTCCGGTATTTGCCGAAATGGGAAGTGTAAATCCCGTTGTGTTTCTGCCTGAAGCATTGATGAAAAGAGGAGATTCATTAGCTAAAACATATGCAGGTTCGGTTACTTTGGGAACCGGTCAGTTTTGCACCAATCCGGGACTTCTGTTCGGAATCAAAGGAGATGCTCTTGACCAGTTTATTTCAAGACTTTCAGAAGAGATCGTTTTGATAGAACCCGGTTGTATGTTGCACCCTAATATCATCGGAAATTATGAGGCGAATAAGAAAAAGGCCTTATCACAACCAGGTTTAAAATTGGTTACTGAGTATGAGCAGGCAATAGGTCATAACGTTGCGCGACAAGCCGTAACTACGGTTGAAGGAACTACATTTTTACAGAATCCGGCTTTGCATCAGGAGGTATTTGGCCCATTTACCATGGTTGTTCAATGTAAGGACAAAGAGCAGCTTGAAGCTATTATTTTAAAATTGGAAGGACAGTTAACAGGAACACTAATTGCAGAAGGAAATGAAGTGAATACGTTTTCGGGTGTAGTTGATGCCCTTAGGAACAGGGTGGGAAGGATCATCTTTAATGGGGTTCCTACCGGAGTTGAGGTTTGCCCTTCTATGGTTCATGGAGGCCCATACCCGGCTTCAACCGATAGCAGGTTTACTGCAGTTGGGATCGATTCGATCAAGAGATGGGTAAGGCCTTTTAGTTATCAGGACTGGCCGAATAATTTGTTACCTGACGCCTTGAAAAATGAAAATCCATTGGGAATCATCAGATTGGTCAATAACCAGCTAAGTACTGAGGCCCTCTAGTTTTATAAACATAAAACAACTTGTTTTTGGGTAAAAATGATGACCCTGCCGAATTGGTAAAATGGAATCAATCAATATAGGGACGATATATAAAGATGGCACTGAGTATTTTTAAATGTATTGACGGACATACGTGTGGTAATCCGGTCAGGCTTATTACAAGCGGAGGACCTGATCTTGTGGGGAAGGATATGAACGAAAAAAGGCTTCATTTTATGAGGCAATACGATTGGATCAGAAGAGGATTGATGTACGAACCGCGAGGTCATGATATGATGAGCGGAAGTATTATTTACGAGCCGCATGATCCTGACAATGATTTTTCCATTTTGTTTGTTGAAACCTCCGGCTGTCTTCCTATGTGCGGACATGGGACCATTGGTACCATCACTTTTGGGATTCAGGAAGGACTGATCAACCCAAAGGCACCGGGAAAAATTAAAATGGAAGCACCTGCCGGATTGGTTGAGATCGATTATAAGGAAAGGGATGGCAAGGTGTTATGGGTGAGGTTAAAAAATGTAAAAAGTTATCTGGCAGCCGAAGGGCTTACCGTAGATTGTCCTGATCTGGGGGAGTTGGTCTTTGACGTGGCTTATGGAGGAAATTTTTATGCCATTGTTGATCCTCAAAATAATTACAGGGGCTTGGAAGAATTTACCGCTGGGGAGATTATTAAATATTCGCAAGTTGTGAGAAAGCGGATCAATGAAAAATATCCTGATTTTTTTGTACATCCTGAAAATGATTCAATAAGCGGGGCAAGCCATATGCTTTGGACAGGTAAGCCTTTGGATCCAAAATCATCGGGGAGAAACGCCGTTTTTTACGGAGATAAAGCTATAGACAGATCACCATGTGGCACGGGAACTTCAGCAAGGCTTGCCCAGCTGCATGCCAAGGGAAAAATCAAAAAAGGAGAAGCCTTTATACACGAAAGCTATATTGGTTCAACTTTTATTGGCAAGGTAGAAGAAGAAACAAATATCAAAGGTATCCCGGCCATAGTACCCAGTATACAGGGCTGGGCCAAAGTAACCGGATATAATACCCTTATTATAGATGAAGAAGATGATCCATATGCGTATGGGTTTCAGGTATTGTAAAAATGTAACCATGGAATCATGAAAAAATGTATTGTCATAGGCGGAGGCATTATCGGTTTGTGCACTGCTTATTACCTTCAAAAAGAAGGACATCAGGTAATCGTTATCGACCAATCGAATATGGATGAAGGGGCATCATATGTGAATGCAGGATATATTTCTCCCAGTCATATCGTACCCTTGTCCGCTCCCGGGGTTGTCAAGAAGGGCATACAATGGATGTTCGACCCGGCAAGCCCTTTTTATGTAAAACCAAGATTGGATAATGATTTCCTGCGATGGGCCTGGGCTTTTAATAAAAGTTGTACGAAGGAACATGTCAAAAGGTCCATCCCTGTAATCAGAGATATTGCTGTTTTTAGTCATGAGTTATATGAAGACATCGAAAAAGAAGCCGGTATGGATTTTCATTTTGAAAAGAAAGGATTATTGATGCTCTGTAAAACCCAAAAAATGCTTGAAGAGGAGATCAAAATAGCACAATTGGCCAGGGAGGTTGACCTTCAGTCACAAGTTCTTGATAAAGATGAGCTAAGAGTTCTGGAGCCGGCAGTAAGTGACGATGTGATTGGAGCTACTTTTTATTCCTGTGATTCCCATACCACCCCACATGAATTCATGAAACAAATGAAAACCCATCTTCTGGCTAAAGGAGTTGCCATAAAGAGCAATGAAGAGGTTCTTGATTTGGAAATAAAAGAGGGCTCAATAACGAAAATAATGACCGGTCAGGGTAGTTATATGGCAGATGAATACATACTGGCTGCAGGTTCGTGGACAGGGCTTGTAGCTAAAAAACTTGGCATGAGACTTTTACTTCAGGCGGGTAAGGGGTATAGGATCAATGTGGAGCGAGAGACCAAGATTACACTTCCGGCGATTCTTGTTGAAGCCAAGGCGGCTGTAACTCCCATGAACGGATTTACAAGGTTTGCCGGTACCATGGAAATCAACAGCATCAATAATGAGGTGAACCCTGTAAGGGTGAGGGCCATTGCTAAAGCTGCTCATGGCTACTATCAACAAGTATCGATTACTGAAGATGAAATGAAGAACGCCTCTTCAGGCTTAAGGCCCTTATCACCTGACGGATTACCCTATATAGGCAGGACGAAGAAATGCTCAAATCTTACCATAGCGACAGGTCATGCCATGATGGGCTGGACAATGGCAACCGGAACGGGAAGGTTGGTTTCGGAGATCATTTCAAACAAAAAAACTTCTCTTGACCTTTATCCTTTTAGCCCTGACAGAACATTTTAAATTTCCTTATCCATGAGATATTCATCCATTTCCAGCAATCTATTCGTTTCTAACCGTCGTAATTTTACCGCTGCCATGGATGGCAATACCATTGGCCTGCTTTGTTCCAACGATATACAACCTACCAATGCCGATGACAGCATGGGTTTTGCCCAGAATAATGATCTCTTCTATTTGTCGGGTATTGATCAGGAGGAATCCATTTTACTGATGTACCCCGATGCCTATAAAGAAGAGAATCGTGAGATTCTGTTTATAAAAAAAACCGATGAAGACATAAGGATCTGGGAAGGGGATAAATTGACCAAAGCAGATGCTTCAAAGATCTCAGGTATAAAAAGGGTAGAATGGGAGGAAGATTTTGAAAAAATACTACAGCTCATCGCGTTTGAAGCAGATGGTTTTTATCTGGGTCATAATGAGCATATCAAGAGATCGACCAAAGATTTGGAAACCAGGCAAGACAGGTTAATTAAATGGTGCAAAATAAAATATCCTCTTCACGAGTACCACAGGGCAGCCAAAATAACAAGAACACTGAGGCAGATCAAAGGACCGGAAGAGATTGCCATGATCCAAAAAGCGGCGGATATCAGTATTCAGGGATTTGAAAAAGTGTTGAGCTCGGTAAAACCGGGTATGATGGAATATGAGTTGGAGGCTGAACTGAGTTATATATTTTTAAAAAGGGGAGCGGTCAGACACGCCTTCAAACCAATTGTTGCCTGTGGTGGCAATGCCTGTGCATTGCATTATAACAGCAATGACGGAACTTGTGCCGATGGCGAAATGATCCTGATGGATTTTGGGGTATGTTATGGGAACTACAATTCAGATACCACAAGGTGTTTTCCGGTAAACGGCAAGTTTACAAAAAGACAAAAAGAGGTCTATCGAGCCGTGTTGAACTGTTTACAACTGGGATCCCGGCTTTTGAAGCCGGGTATACTTTCTGCTGACTATGAGGAGCAGATGGCCAAGCTAATTGAGCATGAATTAGTCAATCTGGGCTTACTTAAAACTTCTGACATAGCGGTTCAGGATCCTGAAAAACCTTTGTATAAAAAGTATTTTATGCATGGCACGGCGCATCATATCGGCCTTGATGTTCACGATGTGGGCCTGTATTCCAGACCCTTCGAAGCTGGCATGGTGCTCACCTGCGAACCTGGTATCTATATACCTGAAGAAGGTATAGGCTGCCGGCTTGAAAACGATTATTTGATAACAGAAAACGGGGCGATTAATCTTACGGCCAAAATGCCCATTGAGATAGAAGAGATTGAAGCGTTAATGAAATAAGCAGCAGCCTTAACTTTTGCCGGCATCCAGCCGCATGGTTATCATGTGTTTCTTAAATCCGGCCTTTTCATAGGCTTTGATGGCCTTTGGGTTTTCCTGATACACGTCAAGTCGAATCTCAAAGACACCTTTGTCTTTGCACCATTGTATCAAAGCATCGATGATTCGTTTGTTAAGCCCTTTTCCTCTGTGGGCCTCTGCTACATACATAAATCCAAGATAGCCCTGCTTTTTATGTTTTAAATAATGACGGTCATCTTTTATTCTCGCATAACCTGAGGCCACAATTTCATTTTTATGAGTGGCCACAATTAACTCGGTATCATCTGCCACTATAAAAGCACTGATATCGTAATAAGAAATGTCACCCTCCCGAATCGTCAAGTCCATGGGACGTTCAACATTGATCAGGGCCTTTTCAAATTCCAGAAGTTTGCTGAGATCACTTAAAGTTGCCTTTCTGATGAAATACATGAATAAAGGATTTAAATTTTCTAGTTCAAAGTAAAGCTTAACAAGACGTATCTGCAATAATCTTCCATTCTCCGTCAATCTTTTTAAGAATGATCATAAAGATTCCGTCTGCATTTCCCACCGACCTTTCAAGGTGGTATTCTCCCATAACATAGTAAGATCCTTTGTTAATTTTCGAGATATCGTTGAGCACGAATTTTAATGTTCCCGTATGTGCTTTCGAAGGATAGGCAGCTTTATATCGTTCAAGTGTATTTTTCCAACCATAGGTGACACCGTTACTTCCGTAAAATTTAAGTTCCTCCGAGTTCCAATAGCCTTGCATAAAACCTTCTAAATCGTAATTGTTCCAAGCCTGTCGTTGATCTTCCAAAACCTTTCTAATGGCTGTTTCATCATCCACAATGGTGGTTGTAAAAGAGGTAAAAAGAAGCAGACTTGCTACTAACAAAGCATTTTTCATGATATTATATTTTAAGTTTTTAAATAATCTTCCTTGAGTACTTCACTTAGGGTTCCTAACAGCTGCATGGCGTTTTCTTTTGAAAATACCAAAGGAGGTTTGATCTTAAGAACATTGTGATCCGGGCCGTCAATACTCATAAGAATACCCTTATCCTTCATACGGTTAGAGAGATATTTAGTTTCTTCAGGCAGAGGTTTTAGTTGATCATCGGTTAATTCTATACCCAAAAACAGGCCCTGGCCCCTAATATCTTTCAGAATGGAGGATGTCTTCGCTAATTCTTTTAGCCCGCTCTTAAGATAATCTCCTACTGCTAAAGCATTGGCTTGTAAACCTTCTCTTTTTACAGTTTTTAAAACTTCTGTCGCAATTGCACAGGAAACGGGGTTTCCTCCAAAAGTATTAAAATATTCCATGCCGTTGGCAAATTTATCAGCAACCTCCCTTGTACAAACTACTGCCGCAACAGGATGTCCGTTGCCCAAAGGTTTTCCTATGGTCACTATATCAGGAATGACGTCATGTAATTGAAAACCCCAAAAAGTTGAACCCATTCTTCCACATCCTACCTGAACTTCATCAGAAATGCACAAACCTCCTGCACTTCGCGTATCATTATAGGCTCTTGAAAGAAACCCGGATGGTAATTCAATTTGTCCCCCGCAGCTGATAATAGGTTCTATAATAAATGCAGCAGGTGCTCTTCCCGTTTTTTGAAGTTCTGAAATTTTCTTTTTAACTTCTTTTGCATAAGCTTCTCCGGTGTCTGCTCCTCTGTAAAGGCCCCTAAAACTATCAGGTAAAGGAAATATATGCGTATGCTCAGGGCATCCTTCACCGCCTTTACCATCAAATTTATACGAACTGATCTCTATACAGGCATTTGTGTTGCCATGATAGCCCATTTCGGAGGCCAGGATATCTTTATTCCCAGTAACAACCTTTGCCATGCGCAAAGCAAGTTCATTGGCCTCGCTTCCTGAATTTACAACATGTACCACTGCTAATTCAGGTGGCAACGTTTCGAGTAATTCTTTAGCTAACAAATTGATGTTTTCGTGTAAATACCTCGTATTTGTATTGAGCAAAGCCATCTGTTCCTGCCCGGCTTTTACCACATGAGGATGTTCGTGGCCCACATGAGCCACGTTGTTTACCGTATCCAAATAAAGTGCCCCGAATTGATCAATAAGAAAGGGGCCAGAGCCTCTTACTATTTGAATAGGGTCCTGATATGATAAACTCATTCCTTTTCCCAGATGAGCTTTTCTATAGTCTGCCAGTGTTTTATTATCTGCCGGAGTTTTTTGCTGCAAGGCATCAAGCTTAAAAAGCAGATTAGGGTCGGGACAAATGCTCTTCCAAATACTCAGTTCACTTTTATAGGCTACCCCGGGAAAATCTGATGTATAATCCAATAGAGAAAGCATCAATTCAAAATGCAGATGAGGCGGCCAGTTTCCGTTTTCAGGATAGTCTCCAATAACAGCAATCTGTTCTCCTGCCTCCACGATATCACCAATGCTTTTGGCAGTTGCACTAGCTACCGAAAGGTGACCGTATAAACTAAAAAAAGCGAAATTTTTCAGATGATGTTTTAAAATAATCAGTCCTCCATATTCTCTCTCACCCGCATCGTTTACAGCCACCACAACTTCACCTTTTAAGGGAGCGTGAACCGGAGTGCCGGCAGATACCCAAAAATCCAATCCTAAGTGAACGGTCCTGTTCTCTGTTCTTTCGTTTCCATTTTTTTGATACGCAGCCGTAGTGTAAACAAGCCTAGGTTCCAGATAACCCCCTCCAATGATCTTGCCGGGATGTTTCTTTTGAAGTCTATTAATTTTATACTCAAAGTGGTCAAAATCCGCAAATTCACTTAAATGCCCCAACCATTTACTTGAAACACTTAAGTCAAGGTACAGGCATTCTTTAGAGTTCCTGCTCGGAAAGAGCAGATCAAGACCCGGGTTTACTTTTGAAACCCATGACCTGAATAATTCCTCCTTCGGATGGGCAGTATAACCGCAGGCATCCCTAAAACCATAATGAGCAAAATCGGCACTCACGTCTTTCCATTTTTGAAGAAGGTTCCAGGCCGAATTTTCACTTACCTGAAGGTATTTATTATTGGGTTCCCTGATCTTATTTAGAGCCGATTTTGTAACTGTAATAACCAGTCGCATAGCGATACAGTCATAGAGGTAAGCTAATTCATTTTCTAAAAGTTCCATACCCTGATGATAGCCTCTTACGATGGGAAGAGCAGCCGATAATGGATCGTTTTGTTCCATCATTCCATAGGCACAGGTAATTGCCAGGTCATTGATGGTTTGTGAGTAGATGGCGTCGCCATAATCGATTACCGCAACAACGAGAGGATCCTTTAGATCTGCGCTCACAATTAAATTATGATCGTTGGCATCATTGTGAATGACCGATTTTCGCAATAGCCTGTACCCTTCCTGGGCTTTTGAAAATCGTTGCTGAAAATAAGTGACCACTTTTTTTTCATTTTCAGAAAAAAGGTCGACATGTTCAATGGTCCATAAGGAAGATGCAAGATCCCATTCAAAGGTTCTATGGGCTTTTGGATGCCCGAACCCCTGAAGGGCTTTACAAAGTTTTCCGCAAATGCTGCCAAGGCTCAGCCTTAAGCTATCGCGTTTGGGTTGCACTTCATGATACATCCGTCCAGGGATCCAGCTCAATAAACGAACGGGTCTTTTGCGGCCTGAACTGTCGATAAATGTCGACACCAAATTTGACGCTTTATCCTTGACTGCAAGGGGTGCCTTGATTTTTTCAGGGCCTTCTTCCAGGTGCGTTAAAAGTTTTTGCTGAAAATCAAGAGCTTCACGATCTGTATCGGGCCTTGATATTTTCAAAACATATTGATCTGTTTCATCAATGCGAATCTTATAATTCAGGTCATATTCCCCAGGCAATAAACTGGCCTTTCCTCTTATCCGGTATGTATCAAACAGGATTTTTTCAGCAATGGAAGGTTCAATAGTGAGGTTATTATAATTGTTTTCTTGCATAAAGACAATTCATTATTTAACGTTGAGGTCCATATGTATGGTCCAGGAATCTGACTTGCCCGGAAGCAGTTCTTTTAAGCCGATTTGATTATTAAAACTATTGGCAATACAGGTCATGGGTTCCAGGGCAATACTTTTCCGGTGAGGAGGGGTATAGACCTGTAAATAGGTGTCTTCGGGATAATCAAATGCCAAAGCCAGGCTGTAGCTGTTCGATTCAAACCGGCATTCGGGACGGTTGAGCGAGTAGGCATCGTCAAAAGAGCTGTCGCCTATTTTAAACGATTCAGAAAGCTCCGAAGTAGCCTTATTTACAGGCAGGCTCCTTTTGTTGCAGCTATAAAAATACCTTGATGGAAACGACAGGATACAATCCTTAAGTGAGTCGGCCAAAAAATAAGGGTGCCATCCCAGGCCATAGGGAAAAGGTTTATCTCCTTTATTCAAAATATCAAATTTAAGTTTCAGGCTTCCTGTACCGCTTATAGCATAAGTTAATTTTAATTCAAAAAAGAAAGGGAAACCAGCAGTTGAACCATTGGAATTGTAGGTCAACACTGTTTTGGAGACATCCTCTTTTGACTCAATTGAGCTGATTTCAAATGCTTTGTTGTAAACCACACCGTGAATTGCGTTATTGACCGATGGCTCATTTACTGCTAACTGATACTTTGTGCCCAGATATTGGTAAGAACCATCTTCTATCCTGTTTGGAAAGGGAAAGAGCACTGATGATTTATAGCTGGCTGCATAATCTTCAAGTCCTTTTTGATCGTTGCTGATACCGTCAATGATTTTTACATTGTTGACAATAAGTTGCTGAATACTGCCTCCCAGGTTGGGATAAATCCTTGCAGATAATGTTTTATCATAGATGTGTATATGATCCAATAAATTATTTGAATCTGAGATCTCAACTGAATACATCATATTATCTTAGTATAAAACCATGTTTCATGGGGTCATTAGGGTCAATCACAAAGGTATGCATTCCCGTAATATTTGCCGTCCCCTCAACTTGAGGAATGACTGCCTTAAAAGGACCGAAATCAACTTCTTCAACAACAGATCCAATAAAAACTGAATCAGTGATGCTTTCAATGCTCATTGTTTCCCCAAAATCAATTTCATTCCTTTTTTTGTGAATAGCCATTCTGCCCGAAACTCCGGATCCTGTGGGGCACCTGTCGACTTCACCATCGGCAAAAACGCATACATTTCTGCTGTCAATGGACCTTTTATCCGATTTTTTGGTAAAAATGGTTCCATATAAAAAACTGAGGTCATTTTCAAAAGGATGCAAGATCTTGTGATCTTGTTGCATAACAGCTTTTTTGATATCCATTCCTTTACGGATCAGTTGCTGATACGAATTTTTCGACAAATCAAAATCGAAATTGTTTTTATCCATATCAACATAAGCATAGAATGCCCCGCCATAAGCCAGGTCATAAGTAACAGTTCCAAGTTCGGGAACCTTTACCGTCTGGTCCAGCCCGACTACAAAACTGGCGACGCAATGAAACCTTACGCCGGTGAGGACCCCGTTTTTAATATGAGCAAAGGAAGTAATCCTGCCACAGGGTGCATCTATTTTAACCATATTGTCGCCCTCTTTGACCTCAATCCATTTCATTTCGACACAAAGCGTAGTCAGGGCAATGATGGCATGACCACACATGGTTGAATAGCCTTCATTGTGGAGGAAGATAACGCCAAAATCTCCTTCCTCATCATTGGGCCGACACAGTATGCAACCATACATATCGGCATGTCCTCTGGGTTCAAACATCAAGGCAGTCCTCAAATGATCATAATGTTCTTTGCAATACCTTCTGTATTCCAGGACTGAACTACCTTTGAGCTCGGGGAAGCCCTCGGTTATAACTCTTAGGGGTTCGCCACCAGTATGCATGTCAATGGTTTTGATTTGAAGCCAATTCGGATCAGGCTCAAATTGCTTCTTAGATAGAATATTTTGAAAAGTACCCATTAGCTCACTTTTTCATTATTTGATTGTTTTATCGCCTCCCACTGTCCGTAAAAATACCTTGCCCCGATTAGATCTTCAGAGGCATGCCCAACTGATTTGAAAAAAGTAATTTCCTGGTTTGATGCCCTTCCTTTTTTCGACCCGGAACAAAGTTCAAAAAGATCGGCTTTGACATCCGATTCCTGAAGAATTCCAAGCCTCATAGGTATGACAATATCTCCTGATTCCTTCAAACCTCCCTGGTAGGTATCGAGAAAAATTACAGACCTGATTACTGCTTCATCATCAGCTTCTCTCATATCTTTTTTATAGGCTCCCACCAGGTCCAGGTGCTGTCCCGGCCTTAGTAGTTTTCCAGGAACAAGTGGCTCTTTTGATAAGGTGGCACACGAAATAATATCTGCTTCAGGGAGTGTCTGAAGGTAATCCTCTACGGGAATCACTTCAATGGCCAGGTCTTCAAATTGTCCGGCGATCAGTTTTGCTTTTTTAAAATTTCTCCCCCAGACAAAGACCTTTTTAATGGGCCTCACGCAAGCATGTGCTTTGATGAGGTTTACCGAAAGGGCCCCCGTTCCGAGCATTAACATCGTTGAAGCATCTGATTTTGCAAGATAAGAAGCTGCCAGTGCTGAAGCGGCTGCAGTCCTTTTGGCTGTTAGCGCCTTAGCATCCAGGATCGCCCGGACTGTTCCTTTGTGACCGTCGATATAGATATAGGTGCCCTGAATGGAAGGTAAGTTGAATTTTCCATTATGTGGGTTTACCGAAACAATCTTAACCCCAAGGTCTTTTCCGGCTTCCCAGGAGGGCATTAATAACAGGGTTGAATCAATTTCTTCCTCTGGATTGGGATAATCATGATGATGCCGCATAGGGGTTTCAACTGTCTTTTTTGAAAACCCCTTCTTCAAAGCGTTGATTAACTCCTTGAAGTCAGTATTTGACTCCATGAATTCGCTGTTGATGTATGGAAATTGATCCATTTAATTTTTTTAATAAAAGTAATTATTAGTTGTTAGTATTCCTATTTAGGCACAGAATTAGATAAAAATACGATCAATCGGCCCCAAAAAGGCCAGTGTCAGATGATCTGCTGACCCCGATTTTATGTTTTATATAAAAATATTCAGGAGAAGAGTTTAATGTCTTTGTCTTCATCCGGAAGACGCACCATTTTTTCATATCTAAGGCCCAGTTTCTCCAGGAGTTTGATGGATGACTTGTTACTGGGGTTTACTATGGCAACGATCTTATCCAGTCTTAAGACGTTATATCCATAGTCAAATACGGCCTTGGTGGCTTCGAAGGCATATCCTTTCCCTCTAAAGGCCGGTAACATGCCATAACCGATATCTACAGCATCTAAACCTTCCCTGTGAACCAGGCCCGCTGTACCAATCATTTCTGAACTTTCCTTTAATACAATACCATAAAACCCAAATCCTTTTTCTTCGTAACTTTTTAGAAATCTGTTGGTAATGTATACCTGAGCCTGTTCGATGGTTTTAATGCCGCGATCGCCAATGTTTTCGATCCAGTCTTTGTCATTCATCAATTCCAAAAGAAAAGGGGCATCGGCAGGCGTGATTTTTTTGATAAGAAGTCTCTCAGTGCTTAAAACAATCATAGGGGCCGTTTAAACATCAAATATAACTTAAATATTTAGCCTAATACATCGCGTTGTTTTTTATAGAAAGTATCAGACTGAAGCTTTAAAAGATCCTTGGCTTTTTGCTTTTTATATTCATAGATCTCTTCATCCTTGGCCACATCGTAATACACTTTTTCGTTCAGTGTTGTATCGGTAGACAAGACCTCGGCTCTTTGATTTTTTTGCTGGGTCACCCATACTTTTAATGCATCTTCCTGTTCATCAAATTTTAAATCGTAGGCCCCTTTAGGCGCCATAACCTTAGCAAACACAGGAGCTGTTTCAATAGCAATAAAGAGCAGCAGAATAAACATAGAAGGAAGCGCCGGAAGTTTTTCAAGGGCATTGATTCTGGCCATGAGTCCATCAAATCCATCAATGATGGGTTGACTGTTTGCGATTTGCAGTTTTTGTTTTTCCCTTAAATCACCCAGTAAGATTTCTTTTCCGGAGATCTTAACCGCACCGCTGTCTTTAAGTTGCTGTAATTCTTTGAGTTGGGCATCGTGTTTTTCTCTTTTTTCCTTATAAACAGGGCCCTTTCCCAGTTTCATTGTGCCTTTGGTACCTTCCGCTTCAGTTATATAGGTGTCATACAGGTCATTGACCTCTTTTTCTTTTGCGGCTATATTTTGCTGAATGAGATTAATTTCCCCTTCAACCCGAGCGATTTCAGGAGTAAATTGTTCTGCGATTTGATCCTGATTCAACAAGGTCATTTCGTTTTTTTGTTCCAGTAAGACGCGGTCGATCTCTTTTTCGAATATTTTTAATTCAAGA
Organism: Lutimonas vermicola; assembly: GCF_038433205.1. Lineage (NCBI taxonomy): Bacteria > Pseudomonadati > Bacteroidota > Flavobacteriia > Flavobacteriales > Flavobacteriaceae > Lutimonas > Lutimonas vermicola. The sequence goes on along the minus strand of NZ_JBCDNA010000002.1, from coordinate 629,715 downwards.
GGTTTGGATATAACCACGGCAATAATCAATGCCAATACAATTCTAGGAGATGCCTGAAGCAGTTCCTGCCAAAAGCTATCCCGTTTTTTAATTGTGGAAACAATAAAACGGTCAAGATTAAATATCAGCAAGCCCCAGATCAATCCGAAAAGGAGCGCCATATAGACATTGTCAAATACAGTATATAAGGCATAAGCACTCGAAACCAAGGCCATGATTGCCGTAAAAAAAACGGTACCACCAATACCGGCATATTTAATTTGTTCAGATTTTGGACTTTCCTGAAGCAGGTCTGTGTCTGCGCCGGAGCACATCCAGAAGAATTCTTTTATCATAATAGAGGAGGGTTTAGTTTAAAACAACGAAATTTACCCTCTATATGTTGCTCAGTTATTGTCTTTGTTATGATAAAGTTTTGTTAAAATTTCAATTCTTTTGAAAAACAACAGGGATTTGATCGTAAAACTTGCGAGCATTTTTAATATATGTACTTTTGCCGTCTTAAAACACACCGATGAGTTTATTAAAGAAATTACAGGAACGAAGCCATTCAAAATGCGAACTGTGCAGTTCAGAAGAACAGTTGACCATTTATGAGGTACCACCATCGTCAACAGCAGATGAAAACGACAGTATTTTGATTTGCCATACCTGTGCTGATCAAATTGAAAACCCCGACAATACAGAAGTTAACCATTGGCGTTGTTTAAATGATAGTATGTGGAGTGAGGTAGCTCCTGTACAGGTAGTTGTTTGGCGGATGCTTACGCGTCTGAGACCAGAAGGCTGGCCACGGGATTTATTGGATATGATGTACCTCAATGAAGAAGATTTGGCATGGGCAAAAGCGACCGGTGAAGATGAAGAAAGTGAAAATAAAATTGTTCACAGAGATGTGAACGGCGTTGTATTACAAGCCGGAGACTCGGTGGTATTGATCAAAGATTTGAAAGTGAAAGGTTCAAGCATGGTTGCGAAACAAGGAACCGCAGTACGCAGGATTTCGCTTGACAGAGACAATGCCGAATATATTGAAGGCAAGGTTGGCCCGACTCAAATCGTGATCATTACCAAATATGTAAAAAAGATATCTTAATCGATTATTGGTTCAGATACATTTCGGTAAAATATGTATAAAACAGGGGTATGGTTTCAATTCCTTTTAAGTAGTTAAAAACACCAAAATGTTCATTGGGAGAATGAATGGCGTCACTGTCTAATCCAAAGCCCATCAAAATCGTTTTACTTTTTAATTCTTTTTCAAAAAGAGCCACAATCGGGATACTGCCACCAGATCTTTGAGGAATTGCCGGTACACCAAAAGTTTCGGTATAGGCTTTGTTAGCAGCCTGGTACCCGATATTGTCAATTGGGGTTACATAGGCATGGCCACCATGATGAGGCGTTACCTTTACTTTCACTGCTTTTGGGGCGATACTTTCGAAGTGATTCTTGAATAATTGGGTGATCTCATCCGGATCCTGGTCGGGCACCAGGCGCATGGAGATTTTAGCATAGGCTTTACTGGCAATGACTGTTTTAGCACCTTCACCGGTATAACCTCCCCAGATTCCATTGACATCCAGGGTGGGCCTGATGGAGTTTCTTTCATTGGTTGTGTATCCGGCTTCCCCGTATACGTCTTCTATATCCAGCGCTTTTTTATAAGCTTCCAAAGAAAAGGGAGCCTTGGCCATTTCTAGTCTTTCTTCCTTCGAAGCCTCAATCACTTTGTCATAGAAACCGGGAATGGTGATATGGTTATTTTCATCGTGCAAAGAAGCAATCATCTTCGTCAGGATGTTGATCGGGTTTGCAACTGCACCACCGTAAAGACCTGAGTGCAGGTCTCTGTTTGGTCCGGTGACCTCTACTTCAACATAACTCAGGCCTCTTAATCCTGTAGTGATTGAGGGTTGTTCATTGCTGATCATCCCTGTATCAGAAATAAGGATTACATCATTGCTCAGTTTTTGCTGATTTCTTTTTACAAACCATTCCAGGCTTTCAGAACCTATTTCTTCTTCTCCCTCAATCATGAATTTAACGTTACAAGGGAGGGTCTTCAGGCTCATCATGATCTCAAAGGCTTTTACATGCATATACATCTGTCCTTTATCGTCACAAGCTCCTCTCGCGTAAATGGCCCCTTCAGGATGCGATTCAGACTTTTTGATAATAGGTTCAAAAGGGGGGGAATCCCATAAGTCAATGGGGTCGGCCGGTTGCACATCATAATGGCCGTAGACAAGAATTGTTGGCAAACCCGCATCGATAATATGTTCGCCATAAACAATCGGATTGCCCGGCGTTTCACAGATTTCCACTTTTTTGCACCCGGCTTTATCCAGATAATTCTTAACAGCGTCGGCTGTGTTTAACACATCCTGCTGGTATGCCTTGTCGGCGCTTACCGATGGTAATTTTAACAAAGAGATCAACTCTTCAATAAATCTGTTTTTATTTTGATCGATGTAAGTTTTTATTGCTGACATAAGCGAGAGTACTATTTTTTATGCGAACAAATATAGACAAAAGAAAAGACCTATTTTTATGGTCCAAAAGAATAAAAAATAATATGTTTCATGCAAAAACAGGTAAATGAAAACTAGAAGAACTTTTATCCAAAAAACAGCGCTGGCAAGCGCCGCAGTATCCGTTGTTCCCAATTTTATCTTTGGTAAGCCTGCCGCAAATGATAAAATCAATATTGGTATAATCGGAGTTGGTTTGAGGGGAACTAATCACCTTAATAATTTACTCCTCAGGGAAGATGTACATATAATGGCTATTTGCGACATTGATCAGGAAAGGATTTTTTTGAACCTCGATCTAATGGATAAGGCCGGAAAGAAGAAACCAGAGGTTTTTGGAAAGGATGAACTTGATTATAAAAACCTTCTTGAGATTAAAGAATTGGATGCAGTGATTATTGCAACACCTTGGTTATGGCACGCGCGTATGGCCAAAGACGCCATGCTAGCCGGTAAGTATACAGGATTGGAAGTGTCTGCAGCCAATACCATGGAAGAATGCTGGGACCTTGTGAATACACATGAACAAACGGGCACGCATTTGATGATTCTGGAAAATGTGAATTACAGAAGGGATGTCCTGGCCGTACTCAACATGGTGAGACAAAATGTTTTGGGAGAAATGATGCACTTTAGATGCGGCTATCAGCACGACCTGCGTTTTGTAAAACTCAATGATGGAAAATCAGCGTATGGCAAGGGAGTGGAATTTGGTGAAAAGGGGATTTCTGAATCTAAATGGCGCACGCAGCATTCACTATTGCGAAATGCCGATGTATATCCGACTCATGGCCTTGGCCCGATTGCCGCCATGACAAATATCAACAGGGGAAACAGGTTTTTATCCATGACTTCTCACGCTACAAAAAGCAGGGGCCTGCATAACTATATTGTTGAGAACGGAGGCGCCGATCATCCTAATGCAAAACTAAATTTTAAGATGGGCGACATAATTACCAGTACAATAGAAACAGCCATGGGAGAGACCATCATCGTGACACATGATACGAGCTTGCCCAGACCTTATTCCCTGGGTTTTAGAGCTCAGGGAGCCAAAGGTCTATGGGAAGTCGATGGTAACCGCATGTATGTTGAAGGAGTATCCGAACCTAATCAATGGGACGATGCTGATCTGTGGTTAAAAAAATATGAGCACCCGCTTTGGGTAAAGTATGGGGAACAAGCCGCGGGGGCAGGACATAACGGTATGGATTTCTTTGTTATTCATGCCTTTGTTGAATCTGTGAAGCAACAAATAGCACCTCCGCTTGACGTTTATGATGCAGCAGCCTGGAGTGCGGTTACACCCCTCTCTGAACTGTCTATTGAGAACAATGGTGAACCCCAGGATTTTCCTGATTTTACGCGTGGGCTATGGGTAAAAAGAAAACCCTATAACTGGATCAAAGATACTTTTTAAAAAGAGCAACAAATTTCTAAATCTTTGTTTGCTAATTTGTAAAAATGATTATATTTGCAATCCTAATTTTTGCGGGCGTGGTGAAATTGGTAGACACGCTAGACTTAGGATCTAGTGCCTCACGGTGTGAAGGTTCGAGTCCTTTCGCCCGCACAAAAAAGCTCTTCACATCGAAGGGCTTTTTTTATGCATTGAAATAATGAGTTTTATAAAGCGAAAGGGCGGGCGGCCACCGCGCCATCTGGCCTGTTCGCTAAAAATGTCTACTAGACATTTTCTTAACGCTCCATCCTGCCCGCACAAAAAAGCTCTTCACATCGAAGGGCTTTTTTTATGCATTGAAATAATGAGTTTTATAAAGCGAAAGGGCGGACGGCCACCGCGCCAGCTGGCCTGTTCGCTAAAAATGTCTGCTAGACATTTTCTTAATGCTCCATCCTGCCCGCACAAAAAAGCTCTTCACATCGAAGGGCTTTTTTTATGCATTGAAATAATGAGTTTTATAAAGCGAAAGGGCGGGCGGCCACCGCGCCAGCTGGCCCGTTCGCTAAAAATGTCTGCTAGACATTTTCTTAACGCTCCGTCCTGCCCGCACAAAGAAAAAGCTTCTCATTTCGAGAGGCTTTTTTGTTTTGTCATATATAGATTGACTTTAGAAGTATAAATTAGCGTTTAACATAAATTGTTTTTCTATTTACAAACTCCATCATCCCATCTTTTGCTAATTCACGTCCGTATCCCGAATTTTTAGTACCTCCAAATGGTAATCTCGGATCCGATTTCACCAATTCGTTAATAAAATAGGCACCATCACTAACTTTGTGTGCATATGCAAGGGCCTTTTCAGAATTTTTGGTGCATACCGTTACTCCAAGGCCATAATTTGAATTTTCTGATAACACAAATGCATGATCTATATCTTTGGCCTTGACCATAGCTGCTAAAGGTCCAAAAGTTTCCTGGTCGAATGCTAACATGCCAGGCACCACATCCCCTAAAATGGTCGGTTCATGGAAACAACCTTTTTGAATACCTCCCAGTAATAATTTAGCACCCTGTTCGACTGACTCTTTAACTTGTTTGTTCAATTGATCGGCAAGGTCTGGCCTTGCCAGCGGCCCGATATTGGTGATTTCATCCAAGGGGTCTCCATATCTCATATTTTTTAGGGCTTGGGTGAATTTCTGAACGAATTCGTCATAGATATTCTCCACTAGAATAAAACGTTTTGCTGCAATACAACTCTGCCCACAATTAAGCATACGAGCAGACAGGGCTAACTCAACACTCTTATCAATATCGGCATCTTCCCAAACAATAAAAGCATTATTTCCACCAAGTTCCAGCACAGTCTTTTTTATATAACGTCCTGCTATTTCGGCAACGGCAGAACCAGCTCTTTCACTTCCAGTAAGGGTTATCGCTTTTATAGCTTTATTCGAAATGATAAGTTCTGTTTGATCGTGATGAACGATCAAATTTTGGAAAACATAGTTTGGATACCCTGCTTTGGAGAATACTTCTTCAATGAGTTGAGCACAGCCAAATACATTAGGGGCGTGTTTTAATATACCAGTATTGCCTGCGGTTAATGTAGGTGCTGCATACCTGAATACTTGCCAAAATGGGAAATTCCAAGGCATTATAGCTAAAACACCTCCAATTGGATCGTGCCGTACAAAACTTTCATCAGCGTCTGTAGATATGATTTCATCTTCGAGAAAAGCTTTGGCATTTTCGGCGTAGTAATCACAAACCCAAGCGCACTTGCTGACTTCCGACCTGGATTCAGAGATGGGTTTGCCCATTTCTATGGTAATAATATTAGCATACGTTTCTATATGATCACGCAATACCTGACCAGCTTTTTTAATAAGCTTACATCGTTCAGCAAGGGATACTTTTCGCCAAGATTCAAAGGCAATTTGACTTCTATCAAGCTTTTCAATAAGCTCTTTCTGAGTAAGAGAACTATATGAACCAACCTCCTCACCGTTGTAAGGATTAACACTTTTAAATTCCATAAATTTTATATTTTTTGGTCCGAAAATGCCAGAGATTCATATTCTTCTACCCCTTTGAGCTTTCTCACCCAATTCCAAGATGTATAAATGATAAATGTATTGGAATTTTCTTCTTCTGAAAAGCCAGATTCCTCAAATTTCCATATGATATGCTCACTTTCAGGAAAACTGTTCGAAGTAATATTGTCACCAAATAATCGATACATGATATTGCTATTATCCATTCCGTCATTTAATATTCGAGCTAAAAAAGACGGGGTCGGATGTATCAAATTGTTTTTGGATTCTTTGTTTAATGAAACAATCCTTACCTTGAGTCTAACCATATCAGGCGTTGAAAAATGTTTTGGAAAGGTCCAATAAAGCAGGCAGGCAACATTAAACAACTCTTCATGGAGTGTAATGTCTGAATATTCTTCCCAAAGCCTATCCTCTTTTAACTCCTCAGCAAGATTTTGTCTTTGGCCTTTGTTAAGTTTCTCTTCGAGGCGAAATTCCAAAATCTTTATTGCCGCATCTTCAGTTTCAAAATCTGATAAGGCCAGGCAAACCATTTCTTTTAGTTCATTCTGCGGAACAGATGCTGCATCATCATATTCCATGTAGCTCAACAAACCAAAAAAATCGTCAAAAGTCCATGCCTCCGTCATGTCTTGAATCTCTTTTAATTCCAATAAATCAACGCTGTACTTAAAGCCGGGCATTTTACTTATTTAGTTAAACTGCCGGTAAGCACCATTTTTTCCCTTTTATCTTCCACGATATTTGATGTGTATTTTCCATGGATGGCTTTGATCCAATTTTTTGCACGTGCGTTAAGCTGAAAATTATCTGTCATCATTCGACCTCTGGATACCAAAATACCCAAATCAGCCCCTTCATATAAATAATCCCCTTCTTTTGCAATATGTAGAAAAAAGGCCTCCTTTTCAGTCTCTACGGCTCTTCTATGGGTATCCATCCTGTCAAATTGTATGTGGCCGTTGTCAAACATTTTCCAAATTCCAGATTTCGGGGCCTCTGATACATATTCAATGGTATCTTCAGTATGTTTAATAATTAATTGGCTCCACCCATCAATATTCTCTTGTACAGCCCATCGCTCATTAAGTTCTTTTACGTCCAATGTATAATCTACATCCATCCATTCCAAAATATGGAATACAAAAAGAGGTGCATCTGCCAGTGCAAAAACCGCATGGTTGGTTATTGAACTTGCACCTGTTACTCTTGGGTTTAATTCACCAAGATAAATTTCACCACTGTCTTGATCAATAAGGAAATCCAATTCAAAATAGCCTTTATAGCCTTCTTTTCTTAATTGATTACCAAAAAGCTGGGTGTATTTTGTTGCCTTTTCCCTGATTTCAGGATTAAATGCGTTGGGATAAATCTCATTGCCACACCAACCACCTTTGTAAGGGGTCATTTCCTTAAAACCTACAAGTTCGGTCATCAGAGGTGCGACGATTGTACCGTGTCTGGTAACACAGGCCTCAATAGCGGAACCTCTGCAATTTATACGTTTCATTATTTTTACTTCCTTCTCTTTTACAATATCCTCTTCATACTTTTTAAATTCTTTCTCATTGGAGATGAAAAAAGTAGTATGACCAGAATCACCAAATGGTGTTTGGATTACCAGGTCACTGCCAAGAGCCTCAGAAATTTTAGTCAGATGTTTATAGTCCTGCACCTTAGATAGTACATAGGGGACGCAAGGTACACCGGCCTTTTCGGCAATTCGGTTTGTATTCACTTTATTGTCCATCAAAGTTCTCATTTTGGCAGTAGGGAACATGATTTGAAGCCCTAATTTTTTTGCCAGTTTCTCCGTTTTCTCATCAAACATTAAAAACATGGCTTTTCCGGTGTTCTTTCCTTTTTTCCGTGTTTTCAAATAATCCTGAACCTCAGGATGTTGAAGGAGGTAGTTGTTGATATCTTCAATACTTGTAAATTCGTCATGCGGAATTTCCTCTTTAGGGGAAAACACATTGGGATGCTGGCCATCAAAGCATTCAATTTGACAGATAAACTTAAATCCCTTGATCCATTCATCTGCACCGAGCATATTAAAATTAGTGGCACTTATAAAATAAAGAGGCGTCTCGTTTTTATAAAAGAATCGTCTTATATCAGCAACTCCATTAAGTACTTCGGCTGAAGAGGCTTTTTTTCTGGGTGCTGTTTTTTTACTAATTGGTTTTGAGGTATTTTTTATAACTGTTGTTTTTTTAGTAGTCATGTAAATATTTTTCAATGATTAAATTAATTGTTTTTTCATTTATCCAACAGGCATACTGCCCATTGATGTAGTAATCTTATGTCTGTTAAGTACCTTTTCTTTGAATACTCTAAGACCCAGATCAGATCGGTAACCATGGATTTCACTAACATCCAAAACGGTCATGAAATTGATAATTTCTTCGCTTACCACTTGCCCGGGTACCAATACTGGAAAGCCTGGTGGATAGGGAATTACAAATGTAGAAGCAACCAAATTTCTTCCCGAACTCATGACGGACAGACATTCGTTTAAGGCTACATATTCATAATTTTCTTCATCATAGGCCAGGAAATAGGCTTCTCGTAAATTACCTCCAGGAACACCAGGTACGGCCTGAAATGAATGATGAAAATAACTGAAATCCGGTAAGGGTGGCACCTCTTTTGTCAAGGAATGAATCCTTTTATTCCTTATTTCCTTTTCCTGGTCGTTCAATGCCTTAAATTCATCATCTAATTCATCTGCAATTCTTAATAACGCATTTATAAGATAAGTAATACTACCTCTTGTGGTACCAATATTCGTCATAAATAAAACCGTGTTCCGAGATGTTTTATTAATCTGTATATTGAATTTATCCATTAAATATTTGTTTTTGAAAGTATCACCATCAACACCCGTTTTTCCGATATACAGGGTTATTTTGGTAGGATCTAAAACAAATTCATCTTTATCCCATGCCTCGTCCATATTGTTCCATCCTTCATGTTTAGAATAGTATTCCTTAAGTCCTGTTTGACGAAATTTATTTGGAATAAAATCTTTCACAGTCAAAACATCAAAGTATTTACTCAATTGAGGATTATCATTTACTTTGGCGCGAAGTACCATGGCCATTTCAATACTTTTTTCAACCAATTCAAATCCTTCGAGCTGTACTTGCCGTCTTCCAACATCCAGCGAGGCCAACATTTGGTAGTTTGGAGATGTAGACGTATGGGTCATATAGGCTTCAAGAAAGGTGTTTTCTGTTTTTCTACGAAAATCCTCGTCCCAAATATGAATCATGGAACCTTGTCTAAAACTACTTAAAGTCTTGTGGGTACTCTGGGTAGAATAAACTCGTATTTTTACCTTGTCAGGGTCAGGCAATAAGGATTGTTCTCCGTTTTTCAATCCTTTTATATGCTCGTTGTACTGCTTTCTATAATTGGTGCTGTTATATTTTTCATAAAGCTTATTTGCAGTGAACATGCCGGTACGTTGCCTGTAATGATATGCAAATCCTGCAAAAGCAAACCATGCTTCATCCCATAAAAAAACTATATCAGGCTTAATAGCAAGGACTTCTTCCATAACCCGCTCCACATTATACACCAAACCATCAAAAGTACAATTGGTTAGTAGTAACATCTTTACCTTATCAAGCCTTCCTGCTTCTTTTAACTTTAGCAACTTGGTTTTTATTTGTTCTAAAGGAACAGCTCCATACATGGAGTATTCTTCAATCGGGTAGGAATCCAAATATACGGGATAAGCACCTGCCAATACCAATCCGTAGTGATGTGATTTATGACAATCTCTATCAATAAGTACGACATCCTCTGGTTTAACCAAGGCCTGCATAACAATTTTATTAGCAGTAGATGTTCCGTTAGTTACGAAATAAGTATTAAGTGACCCATAGGCATCACTAGCCATCTCCTGGGCTTTTTTAAGAGGCCCTGTTGGTTGCAACAAGGAATCAAGACCACCAGTTGTAGCGGATGTTTCTGCCAAAAACATATTGCGACCGTAAAAATCGCCAAAATCATTGATCCATCTCGATTTAAAGACCGAATTTCCCCGTGATATTGGCATGGCATGAAACACCCCGGTTGGTTTTTGACTATATTCTACTAAGGCTGTAAAGAAAGGCGTGTTGTAACGTTCGGCGATACCTCGCATAATAGTTAGATGCATCTCTTGGATATCTTCGGATTGATAAAATATGCGTTTGAAACCTTTAATAGTATTATCTTTTAGATGCCCAAGCGAAGAATCAGTGACATAATAAATATCTAACTCGGGTCGTAATTGTTTTACGAACTCACCAATGATTGGGCCGAGATCGGTTTCTGGTTTTGATGAAAAATCATGCTTATTGATTTCTTCGATATAAGGTTTTATAGAAGGTGTAATAAGTTTAGAATGAAAAGGAGGCGCATAACGTACCACCACTGCTTGAATATTATGATTAAAAAGTAAAGTAATCATAGCGTCTTGAAAAGAACGTTGTAATACAACTCCATAACTGAACTTGTCATTTGGAGTATGTAGCGTTCTTAACCGATGCTTCAGTTTATATTCTTCCTGTTCAGAAATATTGTCCACAAACAATACTTCGAAATGGTTTTTTCTAATATTATTATGCTGTTCATGTTCCTCAGCAGATTCCATGCTATGCTCATCTAAATCAATAAACTCAGGATTGCTTTTATAACTATCTCCTAACAATTGCCTTGTTGTTTCAGCAACCAAATGAGATAGGGAGGCATATTCATGACTGGAAAAGGCATTGTCAAGTTTTTGTAATCGCTCTTTTCCTGGGAATGCGAAAAAGCATTCGACGCTTTGCAAGTCTATTAATAACTGTTTTATATTTTGTTTGTGCCTATTTTCATTTTGAGATCCTTTATGACAACGAGTAAGTTCGGAAGTTTCAATTTTTAATCTGTTCCAAAATTCAACCCGAAGTTGTCCGATATTATAATAAGGGGCAATATTTTTTTTAGTTTTAATCACGTTTTAATTTTTTGAATGCAAGGCAAGTTTATTTCCCTGATTATCAATAAACATGGCAAAATAGCCAGCATCTTCACTAATAAGGGTTTTTGGCATTACTATTCGTCCGCCCACCTCTTCTACTTTATTTAACACATTATTGAGATCTTTACCTCCATTGAGATAGATCAAAGGACCTTTATCAGAAGGAATGGATCCGGAACCTGCAATTACGGCTCCACCAATTCCTGACGTCACTGGAAAAAAAGCCATGGCATTAGCATCCGTTATATTTTGAGTCATTTCAATCGCAAATATGTGATTATAGAAATGTACCGCTTGTTGAAAATCAATCGCCGGTATTTCAAACCAACTGACATAATTTTTAATTGCAGTTCCTTTATTCTTTTTATTCATTGGTGTTCCACCCATATTTTATATTTTAAATTACACCATCCCCTTTGTAGTGGATTGGCGAGCCTTGTTGTTTTAAAGCGTTTTCTTTGATTTTTAATTCTGTAATTTTATCAAGTCTTGAAGGTTTTATCAATGGCCCTAAAGAATCAAGGTATGGCGTTGCTAAATTGGGTTGATAGATGCCAAAATGATTTGACTTCAGATGGTCTCTAAAACTTTTTAAAGGTTGTCCCAAACGAAGTATTCCCAATTCACGACTTCTTTTTGCCCTATCTATATTCAGCTCAAGCGGTATGATCTCTTCGGTGCCTTCAGACTGATGCAAAACACGGCCATCGGGGCCACAAACGATTGATCGTCCACATCCTCCGGTATCTAAACCATTGACATCAAAGAAATAGCATTGATTCACAGAAGCCATAGCCCTAACAATTGATAATTCAATCTCACGATCTATGGTTCCCGACATGGTTGGGTGTAAGATGACTTCTGCACCCATGACAGCCAAAGTACGTATGGTTTCAGGAAACCACATGTCATAACAAATGGACACTCCAAATTTTCCAACATTGGGCACATCAAACACACAATAATCCTTTCCTGGGGTTACCCCTGTCTCATAAGGATAAAAGGGAAACATTTTCCGATAGCGGTTTACGATTTCACCTTTAGGATTAATAACGGTTGCAGTATTGTAGATCTTGCCTTCACTTTTTTCGAAGATAGAACCTGGCAGCAACCAAATTCCATATTTTTTAGCCATTGCTTGCATTTCTGCCTCAAAATTATTGGGTATTGGCTGGGCCGTATGAGTTAATGGACCGAATGCGCATAGTTCACTAAACATAACCATTTCGATCCATGGGTAAAGGTTCATAGTGATATCAAGTTTCAACTTCATCATTTCTACATTAGAAGCGACAGCTGATACTTTCATTTGAATTCCTGCAATTGCGAATGGTTTCATAATTTATTTGTTTATAGCGTTTTTAATTTCTTTTTCTAAAATAGACATCCCTTTATCTAATTGTTGCGGGGTTATAACCAACGGAGACAGTATTCTGATAATATTTTTATGGGTTCCTGCACTTAACATGATTAAACCGTTTTCGGAACAGCCTTTCACGATTTTTGAGCAGATTTCAGCATCGGGTTGTCCAGGGTCACTGTTTTTAACAAACTCGATCGCTATCATGGCACCAATTCCTCTTACATCTCCAATTTGCGGGGTATTTTTCATTAGATTATTTAATCTCGTCATGATCGTATGACCAATGATTTTGGCTTGTTCGTTAAGATCGATATCCTTCATATATTGAATCGTAGCCAAAGCTGATGCACAACAAACTGGACTGCCTATATAGGTGCCACCTATAGAACCGGATGCAGCCATATCCATAATGCCGGCACGTCCTACAACAGCTGCAATTGGCAGGCCAGAACCCATAGATTTGGCGTAGGTGCTTATATCTGGCTCTACCCCATAATGCTGCCAACTGGCCCAATGTCCTGTTCGACAAAAACCACTTTGAACTTCATCCATTATGAGTAGAATTCCATGCTCATCACAAAATGCTCTCAGTCCTTCCAGATATTTCTGTGGAACGGGGTTAAAACCGCCTTCTCCTTGAATTGGTTCTAAAATAATAGCTGCAACATTTTTGATATCCACCAAATTAAGGGCACTTTCATGCAATCGCTTGAGTTCATCCTTTACAAAGGTAGCTTCATCTCTAGTGCCTCCATAACGATAAAAGTTAGGGAAAGGAAGTCTGTAAACTTCGGGGGCAAAAGGGCCACAATCATATTTATAGCTAACCTTGCTTGTTAAAGTCATTGCCATCATGGTACGCCCATGATAGGCCCCTGTATAGCAAATTACGGCAGGTCTCTTTGTTGCTTGCCTCGCAATTTTTATGGCATTCTCCACGGCTTCTGCACCGGTACTAACCAGCATGGCTTTGGTTTTTTCTCCATGAGGTAGTATCTTAATTAATTCCTCACATAGCTCAATGTAGGGTTCATAGGTAACCACATTAAAACTTGTATGTAAATATTTACCTGCCTGCTCTCTTATCGCTGCTACAACAGGTTCCGGACAGTGGCCTGCATTTACAACCCCTATGCCTCCTGCAAAATCAATAAGTTCTCGCCCATCGGCATCAATAATAATTGCTCCTTTGGCATCCTGTACTGTAGTGGTATTAAACACTCCAACACCGTTAGCCACAACCTCTTTTCTCCGATTCAGGAGCTCCTGAGATTTAGTTAATTTCAATTTCACTATTTTTTTTTCATTTTTTTACAAGGTAGATGTAATTAAGCGCTATACTACCTATTTCAATTTATATTGTATGTTTTGACCCAGAGTCTTGATTTTAAACCCTTAAGCATTCTTTTAAAATATTGGCCTGTTTTTTTGCTCTACATTGATTCTGGACTTAATTCCAAATTTCAATCATGCAGCAAACATTGGTTTTCCACCTTTGTAAAGGTTAAAAAATTAAGTAGATGTATCACTAGTAGATAGATGTATGACTAGTTAGTAGGTCAAAACTAATAATAGGATGGACCCAACATGACTTTACAGAATCAACAAAGATACGTGATTGTTCATTACAGAACAGCTACCTAGGTACCACCTAAGGCTAAGTAATTATAAGAAATGATGAAAAAAGAAGAGATTTTGTTAAAAAATCATCTTATGTAATGTGTTTTTCTTTAGCAATAGAAAAAAGTATATCTACATTCTTGACATTGATTTTTTTACGACTTACCGAAATAGCCCCGCAGCGTTTCAATTCTTGTATATGTCTGCTAACTACAGACCTGGTAGTGCCAATGAGGCCTGCAATTTCATCATTAGGTAAGTTATTGATCAATTCCAGTTTACGGGTTTCACCGTTAATATTTTTAAGTAGTAAGACAGCAAGACGAACTAAGGTACTATGAAGGGTAATATCGGTTGCAACGTCTATTAACCGTCGCATGCGTTCTCCTAAATAGTATAAAATTGCCTTATGGATTACAGGATATTTGTTCATCCATAAACGCATTTGGTCCATGGGAATTTTTAAAACTTCCAATACATCCAAGGCTTCCCAATATACATCATGGGGTTCTGTATCCAACAGCGACAGAACATCAAAAACATCCCCAGTAGATAAGACAAATACTGTGTGCTCCCTGCCGGTATCAGGATTCGACTTGAATACCTTGAGCCTTCCCGAAATTATAAAGTGGAAAGTCGAAGCAACTTCCTTACTAGATTTAAACTCTTTCGCTTTCCACTCTTCCTTAGTCATAAGAGTTAAAAGGTCTTCGAGCGATTCGGTACTTGAATCCTTTAAAAATGAGGATCGTTTCAAAACTTCTAAATATCTATAATAATCACTATTCTCAGGTGTCATTCGGTCAAATAAAAATTAAAGTTAATGAAATTTTATTTGAATGATGATTGATCATTATTTCTGCAAGGACCAAATAGATTATTATGACTTAAGAATGGAATTCATTCCGCGAGGCTTTGTTTAGTTTGATCAAGCTCCTTTTAGGCTTCGGAACATTGCTTGAGTACATTGATGTACAAGTGAAAATGATTTTGAACTCCATTAGATTCCATGACTATTGGCTGGTTTTAAAATGTGTTTGCAAATAGATTCAACATGTGAAGCATCGGTTCCACAACATCCGCCATAGACCCTGAGTTCGGGCAAATATTTGTTTAATACCGCGTGCCATTGACCGAGTTCAACAACGTCGCCGGCGTCCAGCTCTGTAGCCTCATCCAGTTCAGCATGGCTTTTGCAAGAAGCATTAGCCCTGATTCCTTTAATTCTGGATGTCCAATTGTGACCACTTCTGATCACATCAATGAAATGCGATGGGTGTGCACAGTTGATCATATAATAAAAGGGATAGGCATTGGTAGCGTGATCAATTTTGTAAATGGCATCTTCTAAACTGTCACCATTTGGCATTTTGCCATCTGTTTCAACGGTAAGGGATATTACGATTGGTAAATCGTGCTCTTGAGCCGCAAGGGTCACACCAATGGCCTCTTCAGTATAGGTCAGTGTAATGGCCGAAACCATGTCCACTTCAGCCATTTTAAAAGCTTTAATTTGTAAAAGATGGTATGCGCGCGCTTCCAATGCTGTCATAGTACTGTCTATTCGGTAGCCATCTCCTCTTGGTCCAATTTGTCCACTTATAAAAATATCACGGATATCATTTTTATAGGTTTCTTTAAGTTCCTTAAGGCATTGTACAGCCTTTTGATTAACTCTGAAAAGGTCTTGTTCGTTATAGCCCAGTTTAAATCCCCAGTCTTTATTGGCACGCCATGTTGGGCTCTCTAAAATATATCCTGTTCCATTTTTTTTAGCCATATCCAAATATTCCCTGTAATAATTTTGAAGCATATGTATGTGTTTTGGATTGTCAAGCATTGGGAATGCGGCAAAATGAGGTAGGTCAATATTTTTTGTAAAGATCATATCGGTTTCAAGACCTCCGTCGGTCAAGAAGGTATTCGCGTTTATTCTGTCTATTATTGATTTCATGATTTCTGAGCTTGTGATTTAGACTTATTGATATCCTGAAAAGTCAGCATTTCTATTATTTTTGAAGATGCTCCTTCATAGAACCCGGTTTCGTGTTCATAACCTTTAGGGTTCTTAAAGGTGCCAAACATCATATCAAAAACCGGCAGATCGGAATAATTGTATTTATGAACTCCTCTTGCATGATGAACAGTATGACTTTCGGGCCTTTGTACTATATAACCCAGCCATTGTGGCGTACGTATATTTGTATGTTGAAAAATGGCTAAAAACATTGTTGTAAGTAGCATAATGGTGACCGCCTGTGGTGTTACTCCAATGAATAAAGCCAGACAAATACTTCCGAGGAAAGTAAATCCAATCATATCGAAAATACTGAAGTAAAATGCCCCATAGGTATCCATACGCTCGGGACTGTGATGCATTTGATGAAATACTCTCCATAAAATGTCTGACTTATGAATGGCCCAATGCCAAAAAAACAATCCGAACTCATAAAGAATTATTGCTAAAATTCCACCTCCCACATTTCCCAGGCCCGTGAGATCAAAAAGTTGAAATTTGGACAGAAACGGATCTGTTAGTAAAGGCAAATAAGAGGACAGGAAGAAATAAACAAAAAAGGAAAACAACCCTTTTAATTTCCAGTTTTTTACTTTTGGTAATTCCGATGCCGGAAATAATGCTTCCCAAATAATTAATAGGGCATACATTGATAATGCGATCAGAGAAATAGGATCTAATAAGATTTCTAGTGGTGTGGGCATGATTTATCGGTTTTAAATTAACAATTGCTTTCACCTACTAAGGCGTAAGTTTTTAACTTACGGTGTGAGTTGTTAAAATAAAAATGTAAGGTTGGGATCCTTATAGTATCCAGTGAACTGTTAATTCAGGATTATAAGCACAGAGGGTTCCTGTTTTAATCGATTTGGAAAGGTGGTTTCCCAGTTCAGGATGATTATTTTCTATTTTTTTTATAGCATTTCTGATTCTCCAGGTAACCGCAGATCTGGCTTTTTCGACTGTAGAGCCTACTTTTCGTGTTTTACCGGCCAGGCCTAAAGTCTGGGAGAGGTAATCAAGAATAGTATCGTATTCATGTCGCAATAAAGCTATTTTTTCAGATTGATTCATCTCCTCGGCTTCATCAATATCTTCCTGTAATTCTTTGATACGGCTTATATACTGGGCTTTTGCTTTGGCATCAATCGATTCGGTTGAAATGCTTTCATCGACGGCACTTTCCATTAAATCTAAACAATGAAACTCATAAAAAGGCTGGCTTATTAATTTATGAATATCGCGGTATCCTTTTGCATCTTTCAATGTGATGGATTTGTGTTTATAATTTAAAACCCATACATCTCCTTTTAACAAGAAAGATGAATTGCTGCGTTGCAGTGGCTTTTGCTCAACAGGATTTTCTATGTTTTTATGTGACCTAATGAAGTCAAACAACGGGCTAAGGTAGTTTTTGCCTTTAAATGGATTTAAAATGATCAACCAGTCAATGGCCTCCTTTTCAAGCGTCTCTTTTCCTGTATAGGCCTTATTTTCAAACTGATTCAGGAAAATGTTCCAACATTTCCATAGATGATTAAAATCTTCAACCTGTAAATATGCTGCTGCCACCCAGGCAGGAAAATCTGTCCAGCAATTGAATGGTACCTTTTTACTAAGCGCAATACTTTTTTCAAAGTCACCGACTTCTAGGTAATAATTAGAACCATATGCGAAATACACATCTTTGTGAAAAGGATTGATCTTAATCGCTCTTAAATAAAGCTTAACCGCCTCATCAGCATATCCCAAATACATCAATGAAAAAGAAACCCGGAGTAAGTTGGAGGCATCGTTTGAATTCATGCGAAGTGATTTGCGCAGGCAATGTTCAGCCTGTTCATAATCTCCGCGATACACATAGGTTCTTCCCAAAACCCCTAAAGCCGTGTAATCATTCGGGTCTAATTCAATAGCTTTCAGGGCATACGTATGTGCGCCTTTCATACTTTTGTCCCAGCGATCCCATAGAAGACATGACCAAAAATTAAAATAACTTAATGATAAGCCCGTATAGGCAAGAGAATAATTTGGATCGATTTTCAGTGCTGCATTAAAATAATCTCTTGATTTTTTGTCGTTATCACCAGAGCCCTTTTTTAATATACTCATTCCAATTAAATAGTTCTCATATGCGGCAAGGTCAACAGCATTCTTTTTATAGGAGTGCGATAGTAAATTATAATTGATCTTTTCTTGAAGAACACTCACGATTTGCTGAACAACGGTATCCTGGGCATCCAAAAGAGAATAAATCGTTTCATTGTATTGTTCTCCAAAAACGAGACTTTTATCCTTCGAATTTACCAGTTGAATAGAGATCCGAAGCGTATCATTAATATGTCGTACACTGCCAAACACTAAATAGTCGGCCGCTAACTGGTCAATTTCTGATTGATTTGTAACATCTTTAATTTGAAGGGTAGAATAGGAGGAAATCACCGAAAGCCCTATGAACTTTGAAAAGCTGGTCATAAGATCTTCGGTGAATCCAAAGAAAAGGTTCTTGATTCTTTCTTCTTTGGTCATTACCTGAAAGGGTAATATTGCAATCGCAATGTTTCTGTTTTGCTGAAACGGTTTCAATTTATTCTGTATTTTATCAGTGAAGTAACATTAAAGCACAAGGTTCTAATTTACTTAAAATTATCATACTATGCTTTCTAATAAGTATCATAAAAGATCTTAGTTACCAATGTTTATATTGAAATATTGGAAAAACATCTTCAAATCGGAAAACGCTTTGGTTCGGGAAACTTTTTCTTTGGCTGTTTCTATTGGTAATAGGGTCTAAAATAGTAATAAAGCAAAGATAACCTCAAAACGTCCAACTGATTTATATGATTTTCTTTTGCAATCAATAAGTGGCGCTCTTCCGATTTTTTCGTAGGTTTAAAAATCATGTTTTCAGGAAACTGAAGAATTGCCTGAACGATCCCGTTTTTAAAGATCCAATATTTCCCGGCCTCCTCGCTGCAAACTGCGGCAAAATCTTCTCCTCTGAAATTGCCAATAAGCGCAAAGTCCATGTGCCAAAGAAAAAGACCTCCCTGATTAAATGTGCTCATAAGCTCACTCATGATGTGCATTTTTCTTTCCTCAAAATCGTCAGGAGCGATTTTTTCAATAAATTTATTAATGTCCGGATTCACAAGCATCACGAACCTGGAAATCGTATCTTTTTGGTCCAGGAGTATTGCTTTTGTGTTTTCGTCCCACCAAACCTCCCGGTCGCTGTTTGAACCAATGTCACTTCCACTGGCATAAAATTCTTTGTAATGTATGCCTTTTGTAAAAACCTGAAGTTCCCAGTTATAACTGTTGGTTGGAAATTTTATTTGGCTCGAAAGTACCCAATCGACTTCATCAGTATCATCGAGTGAGGTATCGGTATATTGACCCCAAATAGCATTCATGACTAAGGTCAGACCAACTCTTCCTATATCTTCAAGAATTTCACCTGCAGGATAGGAATCTCTTCGTGGTTTTTCCTGAGTAATTGTAATCTTTTTGATGGAGGGGAGATTCATTTCAAAGCGATTCTTCTTATAATTCTTTTGGAATACACTAACTGAGTCATACGATTTTTCATGTTGACCACTGCCAGTTAGAAAAATCAAAAATGCAATGCAAAACAGGAGGGAGTCTTTAGTTTTCATGATTGTTTTATGGCTTAGATGATATTATTGCAATCAGCAAGAGAATGATAGTTATTTTTCCAGTGCAAAGGGTTCTTCATTTTTTAGGGCCCTTTTAGCCTTCTGATCGTGCTTTTTTTTGTATCAGCGTAGTTTCATCTTTTTTCAATGCAAACACCCATTATTCAAATCATAAATGCAAATATCAATTTCTATGCCAGCAATTAAATCCGTTTAAAGGATCATCAATCGTCAAAACCTAAGAATTTGTCTTGTAACAGTAAAATGAGTGCTGCAAATAGGTTTAGAATGAATCAAAAGTTCAATTCCACCCACCTGAAAGAAGTAACTCTGGGAGAAAGATATTTTTGTGATCTAAAAATAAAGCAAAATAGTCGTTTTCTATTTGCTTGTCAATCACGCCTTCGGGGCATCACAAGGCTGTCGGCCGGATAAGTTGTTTTTAGCATATCCATTTGATTCTGGGCCCAATTGGTCAAAATCTGTCGTTGCTCATCCGAAAGGTTTGCTTCTTTGTGAAGGCCTAAATAAGTATAAGATTCCAAGGGCATTTCGTGTTCTTTAACCTCTTCGATGATTTCTTCGAATTTATGATGCTGAATAGCGATTGGAAGTTTTGTAAACTCAGAAAAATTCAAGTGCTTTTTTCCATCTGTAATATGCTCGTCAAGCCACCATGCAACGGGTTGAATATTCGAATACCAGGGATATACCGATGTATTCGAATGACAATCGTTACACGAA
Source organism: Lutimonas vermicola (assembly GCF_038433205.1). Lineage (NCBI taxonomy): Bacteria > Pseudomonadati > Bacteroidota > Flavobacteriia > Flavobacteriales > Flavobacteriaceae > Lutimonas > Lutimonas vermicola. The sequence goes on along the minus strand of NZ_JBCDNA010000002.1, from coordinate 609,296 downwards.
ACCTGCAACAACCTGTTTACGTCTTCAGGAACCTGATATTTTGTAGATACATCATAAGTGAGATCTTTGGAATCATTTTTTTCGGGCCGTATGAATTGTATGATGATCAGTATCACTCCCAATCCAATTAAAATTTTTTTCAGCATGGCAAATGGTTTGCTTTTTAGACTATTTTTTAGACCAAAGGTTTAGAATAAATTTGACTATCTGTATTTTTCAACCCTTTCATCAGTAATGACTCCTTGCCAGTTCAGGCCAAAGGCAAAATCGTAAGTATTTCCTTCAGAATCCACATAAGGTTTCATATCTCTTGGAACATCTTCAAATTGCGTCTCTACGGTGTTCATATCGGCAGGCATCTGAAATGGTAACAGGGCCGAAGGTTCTGTATTTCCAGAAATGATATCCAGCAAGGCCTTATCCTGAACGCCCATATGGATCAAAATAGCAGAAGCGTCAGGTTCAATTTCGGAAAACACCATGGGTTTTGAGACCCTTATGGATACTATGACAGGCTTATCTCCCATTTTTTTCCTGGTTTCGAGTACCATTTTCATGTCTGATATATTTGTCGCAATTATTGATTTTCCTTTATAACTGCGGTTCGTGAAATTTTCGAGGGGGCTTCCGCCTGCCATGCTAACTTCACGTGCCTCATGAGCTGTATATGTTCCATATTGCAGGCTGATAGGTACATAACCATTTCCTCCATTGTCAAGATCATTTCGATCATAACCTACACCTGTGTCAGGGTTGCTGATGCCCACCAAGGCAAAATCTGCTGCATCAGGATCTTCAACTACGTCAAAATATCTTTTAACTACTTCCAGATTAAAAGGCATTTCCCATTTTTCCGGAATCTCGTTTCCAAACCAATCTTTGCTTGCAGCAATGTATCTCACGGGGATATATACTTTTTGCTGTGCTTGTAATGGAAGTGTTTTTTTATGATTCTTTAAAAGAATTATGGAACGAAGCTGGGCTTCAAATCCTGCTTTTTTAAAGGTTTCACTGCCAACAATACGATCTGTTACAGCAATATCCAGATATGGGTTTTCAAACAAACCTACCCTAAAAATATTCTTAAGCAAACGTACAGCAGAAGCTTCAAATCGTTCACGCATATATGCTTCTCCGCGCTCTTTAACACCCATGTTATAAGCTTCCAATACAGGAGCTTTTTCATTGTTGCCTCCAAACTGGTCAACCCCGGCTTCCAGGGCCTTGTAATGTCTTTCCGCCACAGTCAAATGCTCAACTCCCCAGGGCTTGCCTTGAAATTGGTCCAATGAATTTACATCTCCGGTTACTCTCCAATCAGTGCAAATGACATCTTCATAGCCATAGGTGCCACGCAGTAAGTCTGTGATCAGGTATTTATTATAAGCGTTGGCCACATTTTCACCAATTACAGAATCCTGGTCATATGAAATGGTATAATAAGGCATGACCGCCGATGCCATTTTAGTTTGGCCTTTTAATTTGAATGCTCCTTCTGAAAAGGGCTGTATCTGTTGTTTTAAATTTTTACCCGGATATACCCCATAGGCCCCATACCCGTAATGGGCATCCCTGCCGCTCTCTCCGGTACCTCCTCCAGGCCAGTGTTTTACCATGGTATTCACGCTTTGTGTTCCCCATCCATCTGATCCTTCTGTATCGGTTGATTGAAATCCATCGATATAGGCACGTGCCATATCGGTTGTCAGATCCGGGTCCTCACCCATGGTGCCATCAAATCTGTACCATCGTGGTTCGGTACCTAAGTCTATCTGGGGGGAAAGCGCCGTGGCAATACCCAAAGCCCTGTATTCTTGTGATCCGATTTTTCCGAATTCATACATTAAATCAGGATCAAAGGATGCTGCAATACCCAATGTACTTGGCCAGACAGAGAGATCTCCGCCACTGGCATTGAATTCTGCATAGGAATCACTCCCATGTCTCGGATCTGAGCTGGAATTAACCGGGATTCCCAGGCCAATAGACTCAACCATGGCCTGCGCATTGTTGTTCCATTGTGCAGCAATTGAAGGAGAAGAGAAACTCCTGATCAGTACATGTCTGAGGTGATCTTCCTTTAAAAACTTCTTTTGCTCATCTGAAAGATCGCCAGGGCTTGCACCGCTCTCATCAAATGGCTTACCGTTGTAGTAGGAGGGACCTCTGAACCCGCCGCTGCTCGGAATAGACTGATGTCCGCTATAGAGCATCAATCCGGCGATCTGCTCTACCGACATTTTTGAAGCGAGATCAGCAGCTCTTTCTTCTGCCGGTAAACGCCAGTCTTCATAGGTATCCAGTTTGCCGTTTTTGTTTAAATCCTTAAAAGCATATCTGTCTTTGGTTAATAATGAAACACCCGAATCAGGGTGATAGCCCAGGACCTTTCCCGACTCATTTTTTACCGTAATAAAATCTCCGTTGTTTTCTTCAGTAAATTTAGGGACGCAACTGTTCATGAGAAAACCTGCAATTACAATTCCCAGATATACTTTTTTTTGAATCATGATATACTTTTTTAATCTGACTTAAAGTGACTATCGATATTGGATTTATTGAAAACCTAACTTCAACAATCCGCCATGGCTTATTTTCACGGCCTCAATAGGTTCTTCGTCAAACGTCATATCTTGTTCCACCAAATAAAATTTCATGCCTGAGAGATCTTTTTCTTTTAAAATTCTCTCAAAGTTTATCGTTCCTGTTCCAACGGGTGCAAACTTCCCTTCTTCATCCATGTCTTTAACATGCCAAAGTTTAAACCTTCCGGGATAATTATTGAAATAGACAACGGGATCAGCTCCTGCTTTGAGGACCCAGAATAGATCCATTTGAAAATTGACGTACTCAGGATTTGTATTTTCAAGAAAATATTCAATAGGAACAATCCCTTTTGCGTTCTTTTTGTATTCAAAATCATGGTTGTGATACAGAAGTTCCAAACCTGCATCCTTGCATTTTTTACCAATGGTGTTTAATATGTTTGTCAAAAGTTCAAGATCTTCGCTCATGTTCATGCTTCTGGTTTCTTTGTCAAACTGAAAATGACCCATTGGAGGGATAGGAATTACAAAGTACCTGAAACCTGCAGCTTTGACATCAGCAATCATCTGATCTGCATTCTCCAGGGTTACTGTAGGCTGATGACTGCTTATGGGTATCAGGCCTAAATCATAAAGGGTATTCCTGAATTCCAGGGGCTGCATACCGTAAAACTTGCCATCTTGATAACCGGCGGCTTCGATATATGTATAACCAATATCTGAAATCTTTTCGAGGGCAATTTTTGGGTTTGTTGTCATATCTTCTCTCACTGTGTAGAGTGCCAATCCTCCGAATTTGTCCTGTGCGAGAAGTTGAAAAGAGCTCAATAATAGCATAGTGATAAGGGCCCATTGATATTTGAATGTGTATTTCATCGTCAAAAAATTTAGTGTTTTCAAATTTCCTGATTATTAAAATAATTTCACTTGACAATTGTCATAAAACAAAAATTATTTATTGGCTCTGATCCTGCTGAGGGTCTCCTGGGTAATACCCAGAAAGGAGGCTATGTATTGAAGGGCTACTTTTTGGAGGATTTTTGGTTGGTCAAGAAGTAAATTCTGATACCGCTGTGCAGCAGTTTCAAACTGTAATGATTCCATTCTCTTTTGAGATAACATAAGAGAAAGAGAATAGAAATAAATAATGAGATTGGAGACTTCAAGATTGCATTTTCGCAATTTATCCTGGCCCTCTTTGGAAAGCATTATGATTTCGCAATCTTCAATGGCTTCAATAATTAAATTACTTGGTTTGGCTTCAAAGTAACTTATAATGGAGAAGAAGAATTGTTTTTCATCTGCAAACCATTCGGTTATTTCTTTTCCATTTTTAAAATAGAAGATTCTGATAAACCCTTTGTGCACAAAGTAGATATGCCTGCATATTTCTCCATGGCTCAATATGATATCCCCTTTGGCAAATTTTTTTAGCGTGATATGTTCCAAAAGCGCTTCCTTACTACTGCTACTGAGAGGACTGTATGAATCTAAAATCGATAGATATTCCGTAAACATGCGTTATCAGTGATAAAAATATTTGGCTAGATTCTTGAATACCCTGATTCACATGTTGTTGTATAAGATAAGGGTAGAATTTAGATCCTTCAATTTAATCAATAATTTCAAAATATTTCTCTTTGCTTCAATTTATTCTTTTTCCGCTTTCTTCTTCTCTTAGTTTAACCTGCCTTTAAAGCTTTGAAATATTTTGCACATTAATCCTGGTGGATCACCCCATAAAATTAATATAGGGGATCTTGTTTTTTTTGCTAACTTTCGACCTGACGTTTTTTAAATTCAGTTTTTAAGAGAATGATAAATAAAAAGATAACCCTTAAGGAGTTAGCTGGTATTTTAAAGGTATCTGTATCAACCGTTTCCAAGGCTTTAAACGATAGTTATGAAATTAGTGAGGCCACAAAGAAAAAAGTTAAGACAGCCGCCATTAAGTATAATTATTCTCCTAATTTATTGGCTCAGGGCTTGAAAACCAAAAAGACCAAAATCTTAGGTGTGGTGATACCCGATATGCGTGCCCCATTCTCTATCAGGGTTTTACGAGGTATTGAAAAGGAGGCCAGTGCTCAGGGCTACAATATTTTAACTTGTTTTTCTGATGAGTCTCTCTCCAAGGAAAAGGCCATACTGGATATGCTTTCACAGGGAAATGTCGACGGGATTTTAATGTCATTGTCAAAGGAATCCCAGGTTGAACAGTATTTTGACCATGTGAATACATTGATCTCAAATGGTATCCCGGTAACCTTATTTGACAGGGTGGATGAACGAATTCAATGTGACAAAGTGATCATCAATGATTTTGATTCTACCTATGATGCGACCAAACTTTTGCTTAAGTCGGGTGCCAGAAATATCCTGTTTATATCACCTATCAGCACGACTACAATTGGTAAAAACAGGTACCGTGGTTATGCTTTCGCCCTGGAAGAAAGGGGCAATCTTAAAGAGAAAGTGCTTCATATAGAAGAGTACAGGGATTTTTCGGACGATCTCACGCGAATATTAAAAGCTGATAAAATTGATGCCATCATCGCTGCTAATGAACTTACCGGAATATCAGCTATAAATATAGCCACAAGACTGGGCTTTAAGATTCCGGAACAAATCTCTATCATCGGATTTACAAACGGGATATTATCGATGAACAGCAATCCGCCTTTAACCACAATTAGCCAGCATGGAAAGGACATAGGAAAAGTAGCAACTCAAAAACTGATAAACCGTCTTGAAAATAAGAACTTAGATTTTACCACAACGGTTATTGAGACGACTTTGATCAAAAGAGGCACCACTAGAAATTAAGTTTACAACCATTTTTTTCGTTTAAAATAGAGCAACATGGCGATGGCTATTACAGCCATACACCCCAACATTATATAATACCCGTATTTAAAATGCAATTCAGGCAGTACATCGAAATTAGTACCGTAAATCCCGGCAATAAAGGTGAGAGGGATAAATATGACCGAAAATATGGTCAGAAATTTCATGATGTCATTGAGCCTGCTACTGATCATCATATGGTAAACATTTAATTGATCAGACAATAATTCGCGATAACTATCAACGTTGTCGCTTGCCTGGTTTATATTATTGACGAGCTCCTTAAAGTGGATCTTATTCTTTTTGTGGATAAAATCGCTTTCCAGTTTAGATAAAGCCAGTATCATTTCTTTTGCAGGTTTGATACCTTTTTGGATATAATTTATTTTCTTTTTGTAGGATTTGATTTCGTCGATAACACTGGTATTAGGGTGATCGATCAGCACATCATCAATAGATTCTATTTTTTCTCCCAACATGCCCAGCAAATATAAGTAATGATCAATGACCGTGTCAATCAAAGCAAAGGCCAGGTAATCGGGCCGTGAACTTCTCAGTTTCCTTTTATGGTTTCTTATTCTGTTTCTCACCGGTTCAAACACATCCCCTTTTTTCTCCTGAAAGGAAAAGAGTATATTATCATTGAATAGAAGGCTTAAGTTTTCGACAGTGATATCTTGTTTTTCCTCTGAGAACTGAATCATTTTCAATGAAATAAACACAAAATTATTAAAATCCTCAATTTTTGGGCGTGATTGTGTTTCCAATACATCAGCCAGAATGAGTTTGTCGAAATTAAATTCTTCACCTATTTCCTTGAGTATTTCAATATCATGTAAGCCGTAAATATTGAACCAAGTTACTGTTTTCTTATGAGCAAAGGTTGCGATTTCCTTGACGTTCTGAATGGTTTTTTCCTCAACCGAAGTTTCGTCAAAATCAATTACACCCATTTGAATTTGATCGACCTTTTTCTCGCCTCTGAAAACAAGTTCAGTAGGGGAAAGCCCAATTTCGCTTTTCGCTTTTTTTGGATATCGTGTCATGATAATGTGTCTATTGCTAAAGTTGATTCAATGTAATGAATTTTTGCCAGATTCACAGCGGATTCTTTGTGAAGACCCTCACGAAACGGCTTAAACTTTTACTGTTGGGCAAGCTCATTGATTTCTTTATTTTCCAATATTGATTTGGCATACTTTCCGTCCAGGGAATTGATCATGGCCAAACCCATATTTGTTGAATTGGTTGCGGCTGACGGGAAATGCTTCAGAATAAGATAGATGGGTTTGAATATCATGTATAATAATGCATACCATTGAGTTTTTGATTTTATGCCCCGAAGCGGCTGTATATAACCCGGCCTGAACAAATAAGTCCTCTTAAAGGGCATTTCGAGCAATCGATTTTCAGTTTTTCCTTTTACACGAGCCCACATGGAGCTTCCTTTTTCACTGCTGTCGGTTCCTGCTCCACTAACATAACAAAATATGCTTTTGACGTTTTGATCAATAAAAGCTTCGGCAAAATTTATGGTAAGATCGTAGGTGGTTCTTGTATAGGAAGCTTCTGATTGCCCTATTGAAGTAATTCCAAGACAAAAGAAACAGGCATCGAATCCTTTTAGCTCATCTAAAACTGATGATAGGTCAAAAAAATCCTCGATCAGAACTTCCTTTACTTTAGGATGCGTGATACCCAAAGGGCTTCTGTTTACAATTAAGATGTTTTCGATGGACGGATGGTCCATGCACTCAAGTAAAACTCCCTTTCCAACCATCCCGGTGGTTCCGGTAATGACAACTTTATAGCCCATATACTTCTATTATCTTCTCAAAGATAGGTTTTAAAAATGTATAAGGAATGCCGTATACATATGTCAAGAATAGTTAGGCTTATGAATGGAATTTTGTTGAGGCAATCTTTTCCATTCAAGAGAAACATTTTATATTCTGATTAACATCTTGCCATTTTCCTTTTTTTGCCTATACTGCCTCTTTCTTCGACTTTTTTGATATAATCAAGGGCCAACGGAACTTTACAGTATGTATCTCCCATAAAAACGTCTACTTTTCCAATTTTTAAGGCTATTTCTTTTGATTTTTGAGTGAGTTCTGGAATATAACAGCCAACCGCAATGACAAATCCATTCATGGTGTATCTGACCCTGTTTTGGGCATCAGTAATTTTTTCTGCAACTTCGTCAAGAAGAGATGTGTAGATTTCAAGGTCTAAAACGTCAGCGATACTGGCATAATTAGACAAGGTCGACCATCCGGCTGAAGCGATGGTTTCTTTGTTAGAACGAATCCATTCCAAGCCCAATTCCAAGCCATAAGGGGTTTCGGCAGCCACCCACGGAACCGTATATTCACTTAAATAATACCAATATGCCCTTTTTACCCATTGATTGAGTTGTTCCTTACTGATTTTTTTTTCATCCGCCATAAGGCCTGCCAGGTACATAGCATCAGAATTTCCTGTTTCGAAAAGGGCCAAAGAAAGTTCGTGGTTCTTTTTCGTTTTTTTCAAGATCGTTTTAAGGTCAGCCACCCGTACGCCATACAAAGGTTCTTTAGCCCCGTGTTTTATGTGTGTATTTTTGGTTCTTTCGTCCGCATAAGATTCGAGCTCCTTTAATACCTCCTTTAAGTCCATGATTTTATGCTTTATGCTAGTTCAACTGATTAGTCCTTTATTAATTTAAAACAAAAATTTTCAAGTCCATAAAATAAGTGAGCACAAAGAATTCAATTCAGTCTAAAAAATCCAATCTGATATAAGTGTCTTCTATGCTTGGGGTTGAGTCTACCACGAGATCCAATTTGTAGTTATTAGGAATATTGTCCCAGGTTTCATATAGTTTTCCATCCACATAATAGCGTTGTGGAGGATTCTTTTCTTTATAGCTGTTATCATGCATCAGTCCATAGATATTCTGAGGTGCTGAAGTTCCGGCTTTATTACCTCCAAGGACCAATTCCATTTTTCCGTCTCCATCAACATCAGCCTTGATCCAGTTCAACTCAAGGATTCGGTTATAACTTTCATCAGCGATCATTTCTTTAATTTTTTCATCAAAGTGTTCCAGGATTATTTTAGCGTTTTGGACATGTTTACCCAATGCCAGATGCGATGATTTAACGAGCAAAGGCTTCTTGCCAATGGCGAGGAACTCTGTTACATCATTCAATTGGTATGTAAGCATGTATTGTATCAGTAAAGCATCGACCAGCATATAATCAATTTTATCTGACAGGAGATTCTCCAGATTTTTTTGGTTGCTCAGATCTGAGACAACCTCGACCTCCTGATTTTTGTCAAAATCACCATAGGCATAATTATTGATCACACCTATCTTCTTGCCGCTTAACTCATCGAAAGAAGCAGCGCTGACATCACTGCCTTTTTTACCAACTAAGATCAATTGGTTATAAAAATAAGGTTTTGAAAAAAAATAATATTTTTCTCTTTCATCACTTATCCATAAGGCTGGACTACCATCGAATCTGCCAGAATTTATCTCGATAAAGATCTTGGCAAACTCCATCGTCTCAATGGTTGAATTGATTTTCATTCGGCCCAATGCTTCTTGAACCAGATCAGAAAGGATTGATTTTTCTCCGTCAATATCTGTAAAAGGTGGCCATACATCTGCCGCAAGTGACAATTGCCGGTCTTGAGCATATACAAACAGGGTAAAAAAAGAAAGCACGTAAAACAGATATTTTTTCATAACAACAAGTTAAGAAAAAAAAGTTGGAACCCTACTTGCTGTTTCCGGGATGTTTTGAGCTGCTACCTATCCCTTTTTTGATTCCTTGATGGCATGATTACAGGCTCTGGCGGTTAATGCCATATAAGTTAATGACGGATTTTGAGTTGAAGTTGAGGTCATACAAGCGCCGTCGGTAACATAGACGTTTTTGCAGGAATGAAGTTGGTTCCATTTGTTCAGCAGTGAAGTTTTTGGGTCCTTGCCCATCCTTACTCCGCCCATTTCATGAATATCCAATCCAGGAGCCTGTTTTGAATCATAGGTATTGATATTGCTGAATCCGGCTGCTTCAAACATCTCTGTGAATTGCTCATAAAAATCTTGTATCATTTTCTCATCATTTTCATCATAATCCACATCAATTTTAAGTAATGGAACACCCCAGTCATCAACTTTTTCAGCATCTAATGTTACCCGGCTCTCTTCTTTTGGAATTGTTTCTCCCATCATATGAGCCCCCATTTGCCACGGTCCGTATGTTGGGTTTAGCAACCCGTCTTTCAATTTCTCGCCTAGTCCGCTGTTGTCTTGAAGAACCTGTCTTCTGGCCCCAAAGGTGGCTGCATATCCCCTTAAAAAATCTGTTTCCTGTTTTTGTACGTTCCTAAACCTTGGAACATAGGCACTGGTAGGTTCTCTTCCGGTTGTATGTTTGTCTTCAAAACCTTCGTACTCAGCAAATAGCTGTGCCCTGTAATTGTGAAAGGCAATGAATTTTCCGAGCAGACCATTATCATTGCCAAGCCCGTTTGGAAATCGATTGGAAGTTGAATTGAGCAGAATCAAATTCGTATTTAAAGTACCGGCGTTTACAAATATGACAGGAGCATAATAATTTTTGGTTTCCTTGGTTTTAGCATCGATGACCAGCACTCCGCTCGCTTTTTCTTTTTGCTCGTCATAGGTGATAGAGTGGACCACAGAATCGTGTATCATCGTAAGGTTACCAGTTTTCATGGCCCATGGCAAGGTACTTGAATTACTGTTGAAATACCCGCCAAAAGGACAACCCCGCTGACAGAGATTTCTGTATTGGCATTGTACTCTTCCCTGTTGGGCGAAAATCTCTCTGTTTTCAGTGATATGCGCACACCTTCCGCTGATAACATGCCTTCCTGAATAATTTTTCTCAACGACCCCTTTAAAATGTTCCTCGAGGCAATTGAGGTCCATGCCCGGAAGGAAGTCACCATCAGGCAAAACATCTATACCGTCATAGTTGCCGGCAATTCCCACAAATTTTTCTACATGACTGTACCAGGGCGCAAGATCCTTGTAAGTGATGGGCCATTCAACGGCAAAACCATCTCGAGCCGGCCCGTCAAAATCATACTGACTTATTCTTTGGGTTTGTCTTGCCCACAAAAGAGACTTTCCACCTGTTTGATAGCCCTTGATCCAGTCAAAAGGTTTTTCCTGTATATAGGGATGCTCTTTGTCTTTTGAAACAAAATGTTGGGCATCTTCCTGAAAAACGTAACATTTGCTTGCAATGGGATTTTCTTTCTTAACATCTTCCGGAATAATTCCCTTGTGTTTGAATTCCCATGGATTCATGTTGGTAGTAGGGTAATTAACGTTGTGTTTCACCTCAGGGCCTCTTTCAATAACCAGGGTTTTCAGGCCTTTTTCAGCGAATTCCTTTGCGGCCCAACCCCCGCTCATTCCCGAACCTATAACAATTACATCATAGGTATTTGCGTCGTTAGCGTCTATATTGAAATTAGCCATTTATATTTATTCTTTTAGAGTTGTCAATTGTCTCGCATGGACCATATGTACCGGGAATTAGGGTATAGGGCATCACCTCGGTCATCATGTATTCAGAACGCATATAACCAAGTGAAGTAAAATTTTTGGTTGTTTGAACGAAATTAACCAGATCCTGATCCGCAGGTTCCAGTGTGCCACCTGCCTTTTCCAGTATGCCCGACAATGCCTTGATGCGGTCCTCTGGTATCAGTTTGCCAAATCGTTTTCCGCTTATATTTTTGATACTGTTGTCAAAGTTGTTAAGTCCTGCCAGGTAAGATTTTTGAGAAGGTTCGTCCATACAGTCATCGACCATTATCCAAACAAAGTCATGAACGTTAAGGCTTACGGCACCCGGAATTTCTCCTTCGGGAATGATACAGCCTACAAGTTCTTTCATTAATGTTTCCTGACTTTCGGTAATCCTTAATTTGTTCAAGGCCAAGCTTACCTTTTCTTCTGAAAAATCGCAGGAAGGGAATAATACAACTCCACCGGTTAGGAGCCCCAAATTTTTCAGTGCTTTTCTTCGATCCATATTTTTGGTTGTACGATTACTGCATCAATTCAAACCTGAGAAAAGTATTAAAGGAAAATTGGAAAAAAGGCAGCAAATCACGTTTGCGGTAAATATATATAAAATATGAGTCTAAAAAAAAACATTAATATGTCGTTAATTATTAATTTACATTGTTCACTTTGCCTGAGCCGGTAATCAATACATTTACTTCGGGAGTACCTAAATAATTGATATTACCCGAACCGGTAATGTTACCATGAAGCTGATTTAAAGGGTGCACATTAGCATTACCGCTGCCCGAAATAATTACTTCATACGATAAAGATTCTATAGCAAAGGCATCAAAATCTCCTGATCCGGAAATGTTAAGCTTTACAGATTCCAGATCTGTAAAATTATTTGTACCAACAATGTTTCCACTTCCGGTAATATTAAAAAGAACTTCTTTCGTACCACTATTGCCGGCAATTTCAATATCTCCGGAACCACTGACTGCGAAAAGCTGATTTTCCTGATTGGTGAATTCTTCAATTTTTATACTGCCGGATCCTGTTAAATTTGCAGCTTTCAGATTTGGAATCGTTATTTCGATATCCATATTGGCGTTTTTATAACAGCCATTCTTCAGTCTTATTTCCCATTCTTTATTTGCGATGTTCGTGTTGAGTTGATCAATAATATTCGGATAACCGGTCACCTTTACTGCTTGAATGTCTCCTTGCTTGACCGTTAGATCATCGACGCCTAATAAACTTACTTTATCAAATGAAGCAAGCTCTATGGTTCTGGTTTCAATAATTCCTTCGCCTGTTATACAACTATCATCTTCACATGCCAAAATGGAAAATGAAATGATAAAAATGATCAATGAGGGTAATGGCAATAATTTCATAAGTATTTATTTTGGTTATATAAATGACGCTTATGAATCTAAATTGTTACTTATTTAGACATGAAAATTGAGTCAACCTTTGCTCAAGGGAGATGAAGCTTATATTCGAATTTTTGCTCTTGATTGTTAAGAATTCCCCGGGTTCAGGTTTGTCCACTCATATTTGTTTCACATGCCGAAACTCCTTCCAGAGCTTTTCTCCTTTTAGGGGCTCTTAAAAGGGTTGCTTCATATTGTTCCCTTGCTTCCTGAGGCCTTCCCTGGATCAAAAGCCAGTCTGCATATAATTCGGTCGTTGGTTTTTGAATAACAGGCGGGCCGTAGCTATAGCTGAGGTTCTCTTCAAGCTCGAGGGTTTTCTTAAAGTGGGTTTCGGCCTGTTCTGAATCATCGTCAAGCCATGACCTTAATGCCATAAGCTGATACATCATGATTTCGGTTTCCAATAACATGGAAGGTGATGTAACGTAACGGCTGGCTCCCGAACAGAATGGTGCATTATCGTAACTCACCAAATAAGATTCCTTGTCGTGATCTTTTTTTAGTTCATTGATAACTGTATCCAGAGAAGCCTTATCATCTTCTTTAAAGGCCTTCATACCTTCTATAAAGTTGTATTTTGATCGTGTTGTGAGGTTAAGATCTTTAACGTCAACCGGTATAGTCACAATCTCACTGTTCCAATCATCACTCTCTACCAAATAGGTGCCTTTTAGGTATACCAAATGCGCCCTTGAATATTTGCTGGGAGCTTCTTTGGCGTAGCCTTCCATATCGATAACCAGTTTTTTGGCATCCTCTATCCTTCCTTGCTGGAGATAACCATATGTTAACCAGTGAAAGGCGTGAAAACCCCTGCCATCTGCCGCAAGGTTCTTGGCAATCATTCTGTTCACACTGGCCTGATAAGAGTTTTCATTACTGCTTACGACCTTATCCCACATGCCAAGAGCCACATAAATATGTGAAGGCATATGAAGCGCATGACTTGCATCGGGAGCCACAACTGAATAAGAATCTGCGGCCGAGAGGGCTAGTTTTGCATGTTCAGGATCATCATAAGAATGAATGAGGTAGTGAAGGGCCCCTGGATGATTTGGGTTTTCCTCAAGGATTCCTTTGACGATCTGAGCCCCTTTTCCATAAATCTTGTCATCACGTCCATCGGCAACCGACCCTAAAAGTGATAAGGCGTAAAAGGCTGCAACTTCGTGGTTGTCGGGATACTTCTTATTTAGTCCAGACATGTAGTCTGCATAATTTTGATCCCTTGTGGTTTTCAAGGAGTCAGATTCATATAAAATATGTATCCCTTCAATGAAGTCACTTTCGAGTTGTGAAATCTGAGCTGCAGCGCTTACCGATTTAAGTTTTTTCAAGGCTTCTATTCCTTTGTCATAATCCTGTTCCGACCACAGGCTATGGTTATAAGTCATTGCCTCTCCCCAATAAGACATCAGCATGGAAGGATCTTCTTTCTGGGCCTCTAAAAATGCCTCTCTGGAATCGGTGTATTCAAAACTGTGAAGGAGCAAAAGCCCTTTTTCAAAATGAGGAATAGCAAGTTCACTTCCGGTAACCTCAATATTTACAATGCCAAGATAAGTTTTTTCAGGTTCTTCCTTTTTGCAGGATAGCAAAACGAGCAGGATGAGAATTAAGGTTTTTTTCATGACGGTGAATTTTGATTTGTGAACATAGTGATATCAGTTTAATTGGGGCACACAAATGATGAAAAATAGTTATAAATAAAGTAGCCACCACTTTTCAGGATGACTGGGTTTATATTGCATATACTTTTTGCAGAACAGATAAAGAATGAAAACGAATAAAAGACAAGACACGTATAATGAAACCTTTCCCCCTTTTGATCATTTTCAAAATACGTGCACTTGTCAAGTTGTTGATATCTGGTCCCAAGCTTATGTATTCACAGTAAGCATTTATCTGACCCGTTCTTTTTATTGAGGAATTCATATAACTTCATTTTTATTTCCGGGCAATCAGGGCACTGGCAGGACCTGTTAAAGGCATGACACTTATTTTTTTGAACCCTGCTTCCCCTGCCCATTCTTCGAAGTCTGCAAGGCTGTAATCAAAGCCTTGATCAGTTTCAATGAGCATGTTAAGTGACATCATTAATCCAAATGCATTTTTGTTTCTTTCGTTGTCTATGACGTTTTCAATGACGACAAATGCTCCATGGTCCGGCAGGGCATCATAGGCCTTTTGAATAAGCATTTTTTTATCTTCATGACCCCAGTCGTGCAAAACGTTGCTCATGGTAATAAGTTCCGCTTTTGGGAGATCATCCTTAAAAAAATCACCTGAAACCGCCTTTATTCTATGGTCCAACCCCAAGGCTTTAAAATTACTTTCGGCAATAGGTGCCACCTGCGGAAGATCAAAAGAAATACTCTTGATATGCTGATCATTTTTAGCGATATGAACGCACAGGTTCCCCCCGGAGCCCCCAATGTCGCAATGGGATTTAAAACCGGAGAAATCAAAATTCCTGGCAAAAAAATCGAAATTACCTGCCTGAACACCCCCCATGGCATGTAAAAATTCTTTTAGCCGGTTCTCATCCGAATATATGGCTTCGAATAAAGGGGCTTCACCGGATTTCGATTCATTCTGAGGTTTTCCCGTTTTAAGGGCTTCTTCCAGGTTATTCCAAAAAGGATACAGGCGATTATTTGACATTTCAAGGATACCGCCAATATACGTCAGCTTGTTTTTATCAAGGAAGAGATCAACGTCCTGAGAATTGCTGTACATCGCATTTTCTTTGATTCCTTTTCGTTGTAAAAACCCAAGGGCCACAAGCGTGTCGAGGAAGTCAAATAACGATCTCTTGTGAAGACCAAGTAACTGTTGAATTTGTTGACCTGATTTTTCCCCTGTGGCAAGATGGGTAAAAAGATTCATATTTACAGCGGTAAGCAGTGTTTTAGAGGCCCAGAAGCCCATGCCAATTTGCATAATTTTTGAAGGGTCTATTGTGCTCATAATAGCTTATGTTTTAAAGTTTTGTTTTATGTGATCAGAAAGCCTTAGGGTGAGTGCAGTTAATGTAAGTGTCGGATTTGGAGCTCCCGAGGTGGGATAACATGCAGCCCCGGCAACAAAGAGATTTGCTATTCCATGTACTTTGCAATTCCTGTCAACAACCCCCATTTTAGGATTCTCATTCATTCTTGTCGCGCCCATGTGATGCCACCCACCGTTGGTATGCTCTGGGAAGGTATCGTCATTTTCATCTCTTAACCAATCTCTTATTTGCACCCTTCCTATACCGGATAGCCCTACCTGTTGGGCAAATAGCTTATTGAGCCTTCGTATGCTCTTTTTATCAAGTGCTGTCAATTCCCAATTGAGATTAGGAAGAGGAACTCCCAATGCATCTTTTTCAGACGTTAGCGTCACCCTGGAATTGGGATTCGGGGCCTGCTCTATTCTTATATCCAGCTGATAGGCTTTATCAGTTTCAGAATCCGGATTCTTTTTTGAAAGTTTATCGGCTTCCCTCCAGTTAGAAAACATGTTGTCGGCTGATTTTCTTGGATCTTCATTTTGCCAGGTGAGCATTCTTGGCTTGAAGTGTTTTGCTACCTTCAGAGGTAAAAAGCCCAGGGTACCGTTAAGTAACTCGTGTTTTTTTTGGGTTTCCTCAGTAAAGGCTAATTCAGCTCTTGTATATCTGGGATTGCTGGGCCAGCTATACAGATCTGTTTTAAAATCTTTAAAGAGATAAAGGTCTGAAGTTGATGTTTCTATGTGTTCCATAAAGTAACGTCCCACAACATCGTTTTCATTTCCGAGGCCCCTTTTGGCCTGCTTGTTTGAGGCCAGCAGCAGCCTGACATTTTGTATGGTGCCACAAGCCAGAATAAATTTTTTGGCTTTGACAATATGGTTCTTTCCCTCGTGGTTTTTTACTTCGACTTCTGTAATCTTGTTAAGTGCTTCATTCGACACTATATTGGTCGCATTCGCATAGGTGTATAAATGAATATTTTTGGCTTCTTTGATCGTATCTGCATATACTTGCCCGATTCTTGAGGATTCACAGAATTGCCACATTTTGTTCCAGATCACTTGCTCATTAAATGGGAGCGCATTGTAATTTTTTTCCTGTTGTTCCCAGAAACTCAGGTCGTAATTATAAGGTCCGAGCTGGTAAATTTTTTGGGCCTTTGCATAATATGGATCTAATTCCTTTTTCGAGATTGGCCAGCCACTGTGAGGCACCCAGTCGCGTTTTTTGAAATCCAGTTCGTCAAAGGGGGCGCACATACCCGCCCAGTGACCCGTTGTACCTCCAAAATAATGTAATCTTGAGGATCTTAACGGGTAATATTTTTGACCCGACAGACTTCCTTTGTTGAGGTCCTGAATTTGACTTTCATATTCAAAGCCACCTCCTTCCAGCAATATGACTTTTTGCTTAAGGTCTTTCCAGTCCAAAGCCATACTGATACCTGCCGCTCCGGCACCAATGATGCAAATGTCTCCTTCAATAATGGAGCCATTAGGTAATATTCTTGCGTCTACATGCATAATTAAATCATTAATGTTGAATACAAAGCACATTGACGGGCTTCAGTCAGCGAAATCAACCAGCCGTCGAGGATGACGATTTGATCGGTTTCAAAATCTTTTGTGATTCTTTTTTCAAGTTCCAGCCTAATGGAATATTCATTTAGAACATCTACTTTCAAAGATTTTTTAAGGTTTTCACCAATGTTTTCCATTGGGAAGAGGGCACGGTATTTTGCGCCAATATCCTTTATGGTGTCGTGATTCCATATGAGATGTAAGGAATTTGCCCCCGATATGAATTCAGGGTTTAGCGCATTTTCACACGAAGCAAAGGCTTTTAAAACGATTGCGGTTCCAATAGCAGATGACAATAAAACAAATTTTCTTCTTTTCATCAGGGTGCCATTTTTGAGTCTTCTTCTGCGACTTTATGAGAAGACACGAATTCGGCTTTCTTGAGCTCTTCGTACAATTGTATTGTATCCCAATAACCATATTCTTTTACGATCTTTCCATTTATGAATTGGAAATTTAAGTGAACGGGTATTTCAATTATTTTTTCATTGGCCTTTAACTTGCCGGTCCATAGACCCCAGAAATTCACCCAGGTCCTGCCTTTATCATCAATGACTTGTTCGAAGAATAGATTTTCTTTATCGAATGAGTAACTCAACAATTTTGTGATCAATTCCTGATGTCTCTTCATGACTCCTTCCGGGCTTTCAAATTGAGACCAGGTATTCTGAAATATTTTTGCAGAATCAGCATACTGTTTAAACCATTCTTCCCAGTTGGCATTTTCATAGTCGGTAAGTCCTTTCTTCAAGAGGTCTATTTCTGCAGATGCAGTTTTAAATCTTTCGGGTGATTTATTTTGACAGCTGGGAACTATAAAAAGCAGCAATGCAAATAATAATACTTTTTTCATATTAAATTTCAAAAGGTTTGGTTAGCGGTTGTTTATAAAGGTTTGATCAGTTGATTTTATTATTTGGCAGGCATATACCCCAGGTCCTCTCTCATCCATCCTCTTTTTTCGTCGGTTTTCCATGTGTATTTGCTCATTTCTTTTAATAAGGGTTCAAAATCATCTTTCATGGCTTTCCAGTTTTCATCTCCTTTTTTGGCGCTGTCTAAATTATTTTCTGCAGCAACAGCAATCATATAATAGGTACCCATCACCCCGAAACCGGTTTTATAAACCCTGTAATGTATCTTTGAATTGTTTTTTTCAAATGCGGCTTTCATCTTCTTCATTGTTTCGACAAAGCCTTTATTGTTTTCTGGTGTGACATAATTATAATACATTGTTCTGTAGTTTTGGCCTTCAATGGTTTGTGAAACTCCATCTGGCATGTACGATAAATTTTTGTTGAGATAAACAATATAGTCACCATGTTCGTCATAGGTTGAATTAAACCTTGCGAAAAGGGCATTCAGTTTATCAGCTCCCATTTTTTCGGATAGTGTTTCGAAGCCTGTTTTATCCAGTTCTGCAAATGAATTGATGGGAGTCACATACAAATATGAATTGTCATTCAGAGCTAAAGTCAGCCATCTGGTCTCCTGAACATTATGTTCCTTGCAGGCAGCTACGAGATCTTTGGCGATTTGCTCGTATTCATCTGTCATACCTGGTTTAACCCGGTCTTCATGGATCCAGTAAGTCTGGTAGCTATTTTCTTCCTGAGCAGAAGATAAAACAGGTAAAATTAACATCACGAGTGTAATAAGGGAAAGTTTTAGAAGTTTCATTTTGTGTTGATTTTAGTTAATATTTTATTCTGTATTTGGTTTTAAAAGGCGATAACCAAGTTGCTGAAGGAGCGAAAGTTCATTATAAAATACGTTTTCATAAATGATTTTACTTTCTTCATTCAAATCAATTCTCGACAATCCGCTGATTATTATTTTTTTACCGGTAGCCTCATTATCACCGAATACACCAGTATTTGTAGCTTTTATATTCCAATTCACAAACACGGTATTCTCAGCGGCAACTATTGATTCCACTGAAAGTTTCAGGTCAGGGAAAGCAATGAAGAGCACATTGATATTAGCTGTCAAATCTGCATTTTCTGTCGCAACCTCGATATCGTTCACTTTTCGCGTAAATTCTGATGAAAAAAACAGATCAAGGCTATTCAGGTCTTTTTTATTCCAAACCGTATCTATAAAATCGAGTACTGTTTTTTTATGTTGTGATTCTTTTTCTTCCTGATAGGCCGTATTGCTGCATCCTAACAGAAGCAGAAAGAAAAATGCTATACGATATTGTTTAGACATGGTGCGGGATATTCAGTTGAGTAATGGATCTTTTAGTTATCTAAAGTTACTTCTCTTACCAGTAATTTAACAAACCTCTTAGGACAAACGATTCCTTTTCTTGTCCGAAGAGGTAGTTTTATTTATCAAATGAAATTGACTTTAAATTTGTAACTTTCTCAAAATTATGTGTCAGTAGGCTTGGCTTTTATCGTTTTCTTCATTTGTTTTTATCGATGTCAAGATTTTATGTGGCTAATAATTTGACAGGATCAACAGACCTTAGTATGAATAAGAAATATTTAATTTTTCAATTTTTTATTATCCTTATATTTTTAGGATTAGGGGTAATGTCTGCCCAGCAGCTCATTGACCCTGACAGATCGAATCCGTATAACAGAATTTTTGTCGACACAGATAATTTTGGATCTTCCTATCTCGAGGAGCTTGAAGCAGGCTACCCCAAACTAAAGACGGATAGCCTCAAATATGCAGCCTTGAATGACCTGGCTTATTACACCCATACAAGAGATCTGAACAAGGCTCTTGAATTTACGCGATCAGGGCTCAAAATGGTAAGGGAAAAGAAGAATATACTTTGGGAAGGAAGGTTTCAGATCACGGAAGGTGCCATACTCCTGAGAATGGAACAACTCGATACGGCCTTTGCAATTCTTCAGGATGCAAAGGGAAAGGTTAAAAAGCAGGATTTACCACATTTATTTACTCAGTTGGGATATGTATTTGAAAGAAATGGAGACATCATGAGGGCTGCTGATTATGCGCTGGAGGCGAAAAGGATTGGTACCGAATTAAATGATAAAAGAGCGATTGGACAGGCTTACAGTGACTTGAGTAATTTGTATTGGAAATATTCTGATTTTGATAAAGGCCTTGAATATGGTTTGATGTCGGTAAAATTTTTTGAAGGACGCAATTTAAACGATATGGAATATGATTTTGTTCTGTATGTGGTAGGAAATAACCTGCTAAGCCTGAAGAGATATGAGGAGGCCCTCAGGTATTTTCAACATGCGAATTCTATCGGAAAGCGATATGGCTTCTACAATAATTTATGTGATATTAACATTTCACTTGTTGACCTTTACACCGATCTTAACCAATATGATGAAGCTGAATCAGCAGGTAAGGAAGCTCTCAAATACGCAAAGTTGATCGATAATGATTTTTTAATGATGCGCTCATTGCTTGCATTGGGCAGGTTAAAATATTTTCAGGGAAAGTATAATGATGCCATACATACGCTCAATAAATCACTGGAAGTCGCTACTCCTGAATTTGGGGATAAGTTTTATTTAAGCCAGGCTTATGAAAGGTTGAGCAGGGCATATGCCAAAAGTCACAGTTATAAAAAGGCGATCGATGCTTTTGGTGTTTATGATTCTTTAAAAAAGCTGGTTTTTATTGAAAATTCAAATAAGAGAATGTCCCTGCTTCAGACAGAATTTGACCTTGCCGACAAGGAAATCACAATCCAAGGAATGGAAGAAAGGATCAAAAAACAAAGCTCGACTCAAACGCTTATCACGATCATTGCCGGCCTCTTGCTTATTTTGCTTATGGTATTGTATGTTACCTATGAAAATAATAAAAAGAAAAATATCCTGCTTGAAAAACAAAATGAAGAAAAGGAGTTTCTTTTAAAGGAAATACACCATCGGGTAAAGAATAATTTAGGGATTGTTTCCAGTTTGCTCGATTTGCAAGCTGAGAAGATTAAAGACCCGAAAATTATCTCAGCGATCGAGGAAAGCAGAAACAGGGTGTATTCAATGAGTATGATTCATCAAAAGCTTTATCAGGGATTGAATCTCTCATCCATTGGAATGAAAGAATACCTTATAGATTTAAGTCAGCACATATCCGATTCCTATGGAGGTGACGGAAGAATATCTTATAACTACGATCTTGAGGAAATGGAGCTTGATGTAGATTCAGCCATTCCTATGGGCCTGATCGTAAATGAATTATTGACAAATTCTTTTAAGCATGCGTTTCCCAAAAATGTTAAAGGTTTGATTAGTATTACCTGCCGTCATATAACAGAAAGCCGCATACTCCTCGAAGTTGGGGATAATGGAATAGGTTTGCTGGAGTTCGATAAGGAGGATGATGCGGGCCGCGGTTTTGGCACTCAATTGATCGATCTGCTTATCCAGCAACTGGATGGCTCCATTATGACCATAAATGGTTTGGGAACAAAAACAAGGATGGAGTTTGATTTGGACTAAAAGGTTTGCAAACGATTCATTAATTCACGCCGTAACGTTTTACTCAAAGGAACCGCTTTTTTACCTATGACGACATGGGTCCCGGCAACCTCATCAACATGACGAAGATTTATGATAAAAGACCTGTGTATACGCAAAAAGTGCTCTGGAGGTAATTTGTCGTCAATCTCTTTAAGCGTCATCACCAAAAGGCATTCTTTATTTTTAGCATAGATTTTACAGTAATTCCGGTCGGCTTCAAAATAATATATATCGTCGATCATTATTTTGATCATTCTTTCATTTCTTCTGACATAAATACAGTCACTTTGAACAAAGGGAGATATACAAGTCGGCTCTTCTTCAACCTTATTCTTCCTGCCAATACGGTCCATTGTCAACTCAATGGCGTGTTGTAGATCAAGTTTTTTAAAAGGTTTGGAAATAAAAGCATATGGATTCGTGGCCTTCGCCCTTTCAAAATTTTCTTCATCAGCATTTGCAGTAAGGTAAATAACGGGAACCTCAGTTTCACTTTGCATTTTAATGACGGTTTGTATGCCGTCAAGTTCTCCTTTCAATTGTATGTCCATAAGTACAATATCAGGTTTATTTTGGCTCACATAAGCTATCGCTTCCTCTCCTCTTGATACTATACCGGTTACTTCATAACCAAGTTTGGAAAGTTGCAGAGAAATATTGGCACCAATAATCATTTCATCTTCTACGATCAAGATTTTTGCAGGGGAGTTCATTTGAGGAGGTTTAAGGCTTTAGACGAGCTGGTTGTATTTTTTTTAGAGTCAATTAAAGTGTTAAAAATTCATTTTATAAGCTGTTAATAATGAGCCGAATATACTAAAATATTATGAAATTGACAAAGTTAGTTTCTCAATGGCTTTTTTCTGAGTTAGCCTCCCGTATTGTAAGTATCAATAATCCAGGGGAATCAAAGAATCAGACTCAGTGTCGAAGGCTTGAATTCTAAAGCGAAGACTATGTATTAGTTTGTTTAAAAAGTAGTAATTTAGTCTTGTAAAAAGAATAAAGAAAATGGAATTTGAACAAGCTGTAAAAGAATTGAATCAGAAGGGGTTTTTGGATTTGAAATTATCGGATGAAATCGACTATGCGGCAGAAATCGTAAAGCTTAAGAAAGAAAAGAATGCCGTTATCCTGGCGCACTATTATCAGGAACCGGCTATACAGGATATTGCTGATTTTGTTGGGGATAGTTTGCAACTCTCATATAAAGCAGCAGAAGTTGACGCCGATCTGATCGTTTTTGCAGGCGTACACTTCATGGCCGAAACAGCAAAGATTCTCAATCCTGACAAGAAAGTGGTTCTTCCTGATTTAAATGCCGGATGTTCTCTTGCAGAAGCCTGCACGGCCAAAGACCTTCAGGCTTTTAAAGACAAACACCCGGATCATATAGTTGTTACTTATGTAAATACTTCGGCTGATGTGAAAGCAATAAGTGATATTTGCTGCACTTCTTCAAATGCCAAAAAGATCGTCGATTCTATTCCCCTTGACCAGCCTATCATATTTGCGCCCGATAAGAATCTGGGTGCTTACATTAATAAAGTCACTGGGAGAAACATGTTATTATGGGAGGGAGCCTGTATTGTTCATGAAGCATTTTCCATAGACAAGCTATTGAAAACTCATCATGCCCATCCAAAGGCCAAGATTATTGCGCACCCTGAATCAGAGGATCACATTTTAAAAACAGCAGCCTATATAGGATCAACCTCCGGCCTGATCAATTATGCCAAAACCGATCCGGCCCAGGAATTTATCGTGGCCACTGAGGCCGGGATACTGCATGAAATGCAAAAGAAAGTACCCGATAAAACCTTGTATCCTGCACCAGCGGTCGAAGATAATACATGCGCTTGCAGTGAGTGTCCCTACATGAAAATGAATACAATGAAAAAACTGTATCTCTGTATGAAATATGAGTTGCCCGAAATTCATGTACCTGAAGACATACAAAAAAAGGCATTAATCCCAATCCAAAGAATGCTGGATATATCTTCCAAATAAAATGTCTGTATTTAAAACTGATCTACTCATATTGGGTTCGGGCGTTGCCGGACTTTCCATTGCGATTAAAACAGCAACTTCCTTACCTGAAAAGTCAATACTGGTTGCTACCAAGGCAGATGAAAGTGAATCAAATACAAAGTACGCCCAGGGAGGCATCGCTGCGGTTTGGGATAAACTCGATTCATTTGAAGATCATATTAAAGACACGATGGTGGCCGGAGATTATCTGTCTGATCAGAATGTGGTGAAAATGGTGGTTGAAGAAGCACCTAACTGTATGAAACAGCTTATCACCTGGGGTACGGATTTTGATCAGAATAAGGAAGGGGAAATAGACCTGGGAAAAGAAGGAGGTCATTCAGCCAACAGAATTTTGCATTTTAAGGATATAACAGGTTTTGAGGTGGAGAAAACCTTATTGGAACAGGTAAGTAAGTTGCCCAATATAAAACTTTTACCCTATCATTTTGCGATTGACCTGATTACAGATCACCATTTACATAAAAAACATTCTCAAGATAGCATATCCTGTTATGGCGCTTATATACTGAATCAGAAAACAAATAAAATTGATACTTACCTTGCATCTTCAGTAGTTCTGGCTACAGGTGGAATAGGCCAGGTTTATGCTGCCACAACAAATCCCGTGATTGCTACAGGTGACGGAATTGCCATGGCCTACAGGGCCAAGGCAAAAATCACGGATATGGAATTTGTGCAGTTCCATCCAACTGCACTTTATCAACCTGGAGAAAGCCCCTCATTTTTAATTTCTGAGGCTGTTAGGGGTTTTGGAGCCTTCCTTAGGAATAAAAAAGGTGAGCGTTTTATGCTTGCCATAGATAAAAGGGCGGAGCTTGCCCCAAGAGATATAGTGTCGAGAGCCATAAACAGTGAGTTGATCTTTACAGGCGACCCGCACGTATACTTGGATTGTACTCACCTGGATATGCCCGAATTCATCAAGCATTTTCCAAATATCTACGAAAAATGCAAAAGCTTAGGAATTAATCCCGAATCTCAATGGATTCCGGTAATTCCCGCAGCACATTATCTTATGGGCGGAATAGAAGTAGATACAAATGGTTACAGTTCTATAGGAAACTTATTTGCTTGTGGTGAATGCTCAAGAACAGGCCTTCATGGTGCAAACAGGTTGGCGTCTAATTCTTTGTTGGAAGCATTGGTTTTTGGCAATAAAATTGCACAAGAGATCATTCAAAACAGGGCTCACATGATTTTTAATAGCAAACTTTTGATTCCTGAATGGGATGAAGAGGGCACTATGGTTCCAAAGGAGAAAGTGTTGATCTCACATAACAGGAAAACCATTCAGAACATCATGACAGACCTTGTGGCAATTGTAAGATCAAATGAAAGGCTCGAAAAGGCACTTGATCATTTGAATTACCTGTTTCAGGATACCGAGAAAGCCTATGAGAAGTCAAAACTCTCCCCACAAATCTGTGAATTGAGGAACCTGAATGCTGTAGCTTATTTAATCGTGCATCAATCTATGGCGAGAAAAGAAAACAAGGGGGCATTTTTCAGTTTGGATAATGTTGAGGTAAAGGAATAATCTCAAATTTATCAGTTTTGGTCATCTGTTTTAATGCCTCAATTATAATGGGTGGAGGTGTTGTCAGTTTGCGTTTTGAAAGATCCATCCAGGCTCCAAAAACTTCTATCTGAGCGGAGAGCTCCCCGTCGCTTCTATAAATATTATGCAGAAATTTGAAACGTTCACCCTCTGTAGAACTGCCTTGTAACAATACTTCAACTATAATGTCTTCTCCCATAGCTATTTCTTTAAGAAAATTTGTTTTTTCCTGAAACAGAACCGGACCAATATGAAGCTTGTTGAATTCCTTTAGTGAAAGACCGTACTTAGTGAATAATCTCACCCTCGATTCAGCTGCGTAATCGTTATAGGCACTATGGCGTAAATGATTATTAGGGTCAAAGTCTGACCAGCGTGTAAGAAAAGAAACTTTATAACTCATCTAAATAAAAAGTTTCATTAAGATAAGAGAGCGGCAATTCTTTTAACAGCCTCTTTTAACTCATCCTGGGAAGCCGCATAACTGATCCTGATACAGTCGGGAGCTCCAAATGCCTCCCCGGTCACTGTCGCCACATTAGCTTTTTCAAGCAAAAGCATTGCGAAATCTGAAGCATTTTCTACTTTGGTTCCTTGAATAGTCTTTCCAAAATAATGAGAAACATCAGGAAACACATAAAATGCTCCCTGCGCGACATTGGTTTTTATTCCTTCTATGTTGCTCAATAACCCGATAATCAGATCTCTTCTGATCTTGAATTCATCTACCATATACTGGATTCTTGAAACAGGCTCATCCAGGGCAGTAATGGTTGCCCTTTGGGCGATGCAATTTGCTCCTGATGTAATTTGCCCTTGCATCTTGTTACATGCCTTCGCAATCCATTCAGGTGCTCCGATATATCCGATTCTCCATCCTGTCATGGCAAATGCCTTGGCAACTCCATTTACGGTAATGGTTCTGTCGTACATGCTTTCTATGGCAGCAAAACTAAAATTAGGCACACCATAGTTGATATGTTCATAGATCTCGTCAGACAGAATGAAAATCTGAGGGTGCTTTTCCAATACTTTGGCAAGCGCTCTGTATTCTTCTTCAGTATAAACCGTTCCGCTGGGGTTATTCGGTGAGTTAAAGAAGATCATTTTTGTTTTCGGCGTGATGGCTGCTTCAAGTTGTTCGGGAGTTATTTTAAAGTCGGTCTCAATAGTTGAAGGAATTTCAACATAAGTGGCCTCCGCCAAAATACTAATGGCCGAATAACTTACCCAATAAGGAGCGGGCAGAATTACTTCATCACCCGGATTTAACAGTACCATGGCCACATTGGCTATGGACTGTTTTGCTCCTGTCGAAACGACAACTTGATTGATATTATAATCAAGATTGTTATCCCTTTTAAACTTTCTGCAGATCGATTGTCTCAGATCAGCATATCCGTTGACAGGACTGTATGAATTGTAATTGTCTTTGATGGCCTGAATTGCAGCATCTTTAATAAATTCGGGAGTATTAAAATCTGGCTCTCCCAGGCTTAAACTGATAATATCTTTTCCCTGTTCTTTTAATTCCCTTGCTTTGGCTGCCATCGCCAAAGTTTGTGAAACGGGTAAACTTTTAATTCTGTCGGATAATGGTTGTGACATTGTAAGGCTATTATTTAATATTTATGCAAATTCAGGGTGTTTTCCCAATGTATCAAGCTGTTTGAAATGGTCGATAAATGCGCCGATCATCGTTCGGTATTCATTATAAGGCAAATTGAATTCCTTGGTTGTGTTTTTGACAATCTCAGAGATCTTTTTATAATGGATATGAGAGATATGTGGAAAAATATGGTGTTCTACCTGATGATTCAGCCCTCCGGTGAAAAAATTCACAAGCTTGTTGTTAATGGCAAAATTTGACGTAGTATATAATTGATGAATCGCCCAGGTATGCTCCATTACTCCCTCCTCGTTGGGCTGGGGCATGT
The DNA here is from genome assembly GCF_038433205.1 of Lutimonas vermicola. Classification (NCBI taxonomy): domain Bacteria; kingdom Pseudomonadati; phylum Bacteroidota; class Flavobacteriia; order Flavobacteriales; family Flavobacteriaceae; genus Lutimonas; species Lutimonas vermicola. Next base: position 582,328 of record NZ_JBCDNA010000002.1, on the reverse strand, counting down.
CAGTATTTGGCATAACATGTGCCAGTTGAAATACGACACTTAAGATCATTCCGGCCGTGTAATGCATAATAAAAAAACCAATCAACACCTGCCACCAGGGAATTTCCAATACCATCATGGGTAAAGCCAGCCAGATTGTATAATACAGAATTTTTGTCACTACCAAAACCGACCATTCTTTTACAGGATTTGGAAATTTACCATAAGAAAGTTTTCGCTTTAAATAGTTGTGCATTTGTTTGACATCAGTGGTTATTGCCCAGTTAATGGTTAATAAGCCATAAAGAAATATCGAATAATATTTTTGAAATTTGTGAATTTGCAACCACTTGGCATGCTTTGAAAAACGGATGATTCTTCCGGCGTCTATATCCTCATCCAAGCCCTGAATATTCGTATACGTATGGTGAAGCACATTGTGTTGCACTTTCCAATTGTAAACGTTGCCAGCCAGGATATAAATACTGCTGCCCATAAGGCTATTGACCCATTTTTTACTTGAAAAAGACTCATGGTTGGCATCGTGCATTACATTCATTCCAACTCCGGCCATCCCGATACCGATTGTGATGGTCATCAAAACCATTGCCCAAACAGGCAATTCAACCGTTAGCAAGATCACCAATGGAGCTATAAAAATAGCAAACATGATTAGCGCTTTGGTATATAGTTTCCAATTTCCCGTTTTTTCTAGATTGTTCTCTTTGAAGTAGTTATTTACCCTCTTGTTGAGCGTTTTGATAAAGTTAGTCTTATCTCTTGTAACAAATTTTACCCCTTGCATATATGTTCTTTTATATTTTTGTTTTAGCAACAAAATTCAATTGGCAAAGTTAAATGATTTTTGGCAGAGTTTTGTTAAAATAAAGCCATATTATTATCAAAAAATTAACATATGTTTGTCATTATTGATAATGATTCAACAGCTTTGTTTTAGTCTTTCTTTAGCCTAAAAGATAATTTGTATTTTTAATAAAATTTGATAATGGACCTGATCTCTCAAAATTTTCCTGATCTTACCACGGAACAACTGGCGCAATATGCAAAACTGGAAGGTTTGTATAAAGACTGGAACTCCAGGATTAATGTTATTTCGAGAAAGGATATCGATTCCTTATATGTTAAGCATGTTTTGCACTCCTTGGGGATAGCTAAAGTTCAGCCTTTTTTACCTTCGGCCAGGGTTTTGGATGTTGGCACCGGTGGGGGTTTTCCAGGAATTCCCTTAGCGATAATGTTTCCTGAAACTGAATTTGTATTGGTCGATTCCATCGGAAAAAAAATTAAGGTTGTTGAAGAAGTTGTGCTGGCTTTAGGTTTAAAAAATGTAACAGCAATTCACGGAAGAGCAGAAAAGGTGAAGGGTGAATTTGACTTTATTGTCAGCAGGGCAGTAACGCACATGGATGATTTTGTTAAGTGGGTAAGGAAAAAAGTCAGAAGGAAAAGCCGTCACCAGTTAAAGAATGGGATTCTCTACTTAAAAGGAGGAGATCTCGAAGAAGAGCTGAAGCATTTCCCAAGTGCCAAATTATTCGATTTGACCGATTATTTTGACGATACATTCTTTGAAACAAAAAAGGTGGTCCACCTTCCGATTAAGTACAGGCTTTAGTTGTTTTTGGTCCATCCTGTGAGCCCTGCCGAAACAATGAATTTCATGAGTTCACTGGAATTCACATCGAGTTTTCTGATCTGCGTTCTGGGCACGATAAAAAGTTCTCCCGAAAAGTTATACGAATGGGGAAAATATACGGCAACCTTACCCGCTGCTTTAATGATATCAAGGTTTTCTTCAGTGATAAATCCCAATTTTTCCAGGTCTGAATTTAAATTTACTTTAACCAGTACCGGCTGATTAAACTTTTTCTCCTTGCCTACAAAAGCAGTGAAAAGATCATTAAAGGCGGAGTAAATAAAGTTGAGCAGCGGCACTTTGTCAATTATTTTTTGAAACACTTTTTTAAGTGGTTGGGCAATGATGGTTCGTCCCAAAAAGCCCACAAAGATCAAAAAAATCAAAAGTGACAGTAACCCAAGGCCAGGTATCTGTATGTCAAAAAACCTTGCCAGTAACTTCTGAGACAGTCCGTCAACCAAAGTAAACGCACCATAAATGATATAGGCTGTAATTCCTAGTGGGGCGATATAAAGCAGCCCTTGAAGCAGATAGTTAATTAATTTTTTCATAAACCACGTATTTGAATAAGGTGTTTTTTAGATCTTCAAATTACAAAGATTTTAGTTGGGATACTGAATGAAAAAAAAGAATTATTCGGTTTTTTATTCCGTTTTGGTGGAGGCTGTTTGTTTTACAACAGGGTAATTATACCCGGTGATTTTTTAATATAGTTGATTTTCTTCCTTAAATTAGCTTGATTATTGTACTATTCAAAATTTATAACCTGGTGATTCATGGACAAGGAACTTTCTTCAATACATTACGACGAATACCTGCAACTAAAAAAAATACTTGACGCACAACATTTGAGAAGTGTTGGGTTCAACAAACCGGCACATGATGAAATGCTTTTTATAATCGTACACCAGGTCTATGAGCTTTGGTTTAAAGAGATACTCCATGATTTAGGGTCAGTAATGGAACTTTTTAGTGAAGGAACAGTTATTGAGTCTCACATTGGCGTCGCTATTTCCAGGCTTGACAGGATCTCCAAAATCCAAAAAATACTTGTTGATCAGATTGACATTATTGAAACCATGACCCCGCTCGATTTTCTGGATTTTAGAAATTACCTGCTTCCTGCTTCGGGGTTCCAAAGCTTTCAGTTCAGACAACTGGAAGTGTCATTGGGTTTAAAAAGAGAGCGAAGGATTTCTTATACCCAGTGTTCTTATTCAGGTGTATTTTCTGATAAGGAGCAAAAGATACTGGATGAGCTTGAAAAAGGTGATTCTATGTTTGACCTGGTTGAAAAATGGCTTGAGAGAACTCCTTTCCTGCAATTTGAAGCATTTGATTTTGTTGAAGAATATAAAAAATCTGTGGGCTTAATGTTGAACAGGGAAGAACAGGCTATTGAAAGCGCCGATTATATTTCAACTCAGGAAAAGCAACTCAGGATAAATATGATGGGAGAGACAAAGACGTATTTCAACTCCATTTTTGATGAAGCGATTCATGATCAAAAGATGAAGGAGGGTACATTAAAACTTTCCTATAAGGCTACCATTAGTGCCTTGCTGATCAATCTTTACAGGGATGAACCCTTATTGAGACAGCCGTTTATGTTTCTTCAGAAACTTGTTGATATGGACGAACTTCTAACCACCTGGCGTAACAGGCATGCCCAAATGGTGTTGCGTACGCTTGGACAGAAAATAGGAACCGGAGGCTCTTCAGGCTATGATTATTTAAAAACCACAGCCGATAAGCACAGGGTTTTTTACGACCTTCATAACATTTCAACACTTCTTATTCCCAGGTCATTTTTACCTGAATTGCCAAAGGAATTAAAAGAGAAGCTGGATTTTAACTTTTCGAAAGACAAATCGTAAGACGTTTATATGATATTAACTATAACCCTGGATAAGCAACGTTTTGATTTCGACACGAGTCTTGTTAAAGACCTGTCGATACCCTTGGAATTTAACGGCAGCCAACCTCGTGTTTACGGTGTCAATAGGGCCGGTTCCCATACCTATGAAGGTGATGGATTCATTGGCGACACACGAAAGGGAGGCGCTTGTAATTTTGAGAAACTGACCTTGGTGCCACATTGCAATGGAACTCATACCGAATGTATTGGTCATATTACCCATAAGCGATTTTCGGTGCAGGAACAACTTAAAGATTCTTTGATTCCATGTACCCTGATTAGTATTTTGCCCGAAAATGCCATGAATTCATCTGAGGACTATGATCCACCCAAAGAAAAGGGAGATGCTTTTGTAAGCAGAAGTGCTTTGGAAAAGGCCTTGAAGCCGGTTTCGAAATTGTTTTTAAAGGCCTTGATCATCAGAACGCTTCCCAATGATCATACAAAACTTTCGAGAAACTATTCGGAGCAGAAACCTCCCTTCCTTTCTCTTGATGCCATGAATTTTATAACAGAGCTCGGTGTTGAGCATATACTTGTTGATCTTCCTTCCATTGACAGGGCCTATGATCAGGGAAAACTGAATACCCACCGTCTTTTTTGGAACGTCAAACCAGGAAGTCATGAGACAACTGCGCATAGTTTATTGAACAAAACCATAACCGAAATGATTTATGCTGCTGATGAGATCGTTGATGGGTCATATTTATTAAATTTGCAGATAGCGCCTTTCGTATCTGATGCTGCGCCGAGTCGCCCTTTACTGTACCCCTTAATCAAGGCTTGAAATGCCTGTAATTATAATCTTATGGAATACTTGAATACTGAGGAATTTGCCTTAATGATGGATAATTCCGATCCTTTGAAAAAGTATAGAAATGAATTTTATTTTCCGAAACACAGCAATGGCGAAGAGGCTCTGTATCTCTGTGGGAATTCCCTGGGGCTTCAGCCTAAATCAGCCAGGGATTATATAGAAGCCGTTCTAGATGATTGGCGCAACCTCGGGGTAAAGGGACATTTTGAAGGAGCTCATCCGTTTACGACCTATCACGAATCCCTTGGTGAACAAATGGCGCGCATTGTAGGTGCTAAGAAGGAAGAAGTAGTGGCCATGAACAGCCTGACTGTAAACCTTCATTTGATGATGGTTTCCTTTTACCGGCCGGAGAAGGATCGCTTTAAAATACTGATCGAAAAAAATGCATTTCCTTCCGATCAATATGCAGTAAAGTCGCAACTTGAATTTCACGGTTATGACCCACAAACAGCTCTTTTGGAATTGGAGCCCAGGGCAGGTGAAGATATTTTGAGAACAGAAGATATCCTGGAGCTGATCAAAAACAAAGGCAAGGAAATCGCACTGATCATGATCGGAGGACTTAATTATTATACGGGCCAGGCTTTTGAGATGGAAAAAATTACACAAGCCGGACATCACATGGGCTGTACCGTTGGCTTTGATCTGGCGCATGGGGCAGGGAACCTCAATTTGTCGTTACACGATTGGGGAGTTGACTTTGCCGTGTGGTGTACATATAAATATATGAATTCAGGTCCGGGTGGCATAGCCGGATGTTTCGTACATGAACGACATATTAAGCGCAAGGACCTTCCGAGGTTTGCCGGATGGTGGGGACATGACAAAGCAACAAGGTTTTTGATGGATGACACCTTTGTACCGATCGAAGGTGCCGAAGGCTGGCAGATGAGTAATGAAACGGTTTTATCCATGGCCGCTTTAAAAGCATCTCTTGAAATTTTTGAGGAAGTAGGCATGAAAGCACTTGTGGGTAAGTCAAGATTGCTGACGGGATATCTTGAATTTCTGATCAATTCTTTAGGCAGTGAAAGAATTCAGATAATTACGCCCAAACAGCCTGATGCAAGAGGTGCCCAGTTGTCTATTCGGGTATTGAACAGTGACAGGTCATTGTTTAGGGCAATCAGTGACCGGGGAGTTATTGCCGATTGGCGGGAACCGGATGTGATCAGAATAGCACCCGCTCCGCTGTACAATAGTTATAAAGATGTGTTCGACTTTGTTCAAATATTAAAAAAGGAGCTTGGGCTCTAAAGAACCCCCACAGATTTGTTCCTTATTTTTTGATTCCTAATTAATATCATAGTTTATGGAACAGGGTAACCTTAATTTTACACAAATAACATAAACTTATGAAAGATCAAAAAGAGTGTCTGGTTTGCAAAAGAGGTCAACAGGAAATTCCAATAACAGAATTCCTATACAAAGATTCGAGTTTTTTTATCTGTGCCCAGCATATCCCGGTATTGATTCACGATCCTCAAAAATTGGTTGGATTATTACCTGATGCTGATAAAATGCAAGGGGTATAAAAAAACCCGAAATCAGAGATTTCAGGTTTCATTATATATAGTTTTTAAGGACTATTCACCCAGAAAAGGGTATCTGTAATTTGTTGGAGGAACAAAGGTTTCTTTTAATGTTCTGTTCGATACCCAACGCAACAGGTTCCAAACTGAACCGGCTTTGTCATTTGTTCCTGAGCCTCTGGCTCCGCCAAAGGGTTGCTGACCTACAACTGCACCTGTTGGTTTATCATTGATATAAAAATTTCCGGCAGCGTTTTCCAACTTGCTTGTAGCCGTTTCGATGACATATCTGTCTTGACTGAAAATAGCTCCGGTCAAGGCATATTCACCGGTTTGATCCACCAGGTCAAGAACTTCTTCCCAATCCTTATCTTCATAAATATAAATCGTAATGATGGGTCCGAACAATTCAGTACACATAGTTTCGTATTGAGGATTGGATGTCACGATCACTGTGGGTTCAATAAAATAACCAACAGAATCATCATAACCTCCCCCAACAATAATTTCAGCATCCTTGTCTTTTTTGGCCTGATCGAGATAACCTGATAATTTTTTAAAGGCGCGATCATCAATTACAGCATTGATAAAATTCGAACTGTCGTCCGGGGAACCCATTTTAAACGATTTTACATCTTCTATCACTGATTTTTTGATGTCTGCCCACAAGCTTTTTGGTAAATATGCCCTCGAAGCTGCAGAGCACTTTTGTCCCTGGTATTCAAATGCCCCTCTTGAAATAGCGGTTGCCACTTCCTGAGCATTGGCAGAGGGATGTGCCCAAATAAAATCTTTTCCTCCTGTTTCTCCAACGATTCTTGGGTAAGAACGATAGTGTTTTACATTGGCACCGATCGTTTTCCAGAAATCATCAAATACAGGCGTGGATCCTGTAAAGTGTACTCCGGCAAAATCCTTGTGGTTTAACAGCACATCCGTAATGGTTCCGGAGTTCCCGGTAACCATGTTGATTACTCCGTCAGGTAAGCCCGCTTCCTTGAATAATTCCATGATCACATTAGCCGAATAGACCTGAGACCTTGCCGGTTTCCAAATCACAACATTACCCATCATGGCAGGAGCTGCTGGCAAATTCCCGGCAATTGCCGTAAAATTGAAGGGAGTAATGGCATAGACAAAACCTTCAAGCGGTCTGTACTGCATTCTGTTCCATATTCCCGGAGATGATTCAGGTTGATTACTGTATATGTCTGTCATGAATTCAACATTGAATCTCAAAAAATCTATCAGTTCACAAGCCGCATCAATCTCGGCCTGCATCACGTTTTTAGACTGAGCGATCATCGTGGCGGCATTCATTTTATACCTGTATGGTCCGGCCAAAAGTTCTGCAGCTTTTAAAAAGATGGCAGCTCGGTGTTCCCAACTGGTCTTGGCCCATTTTACCCTTGCTTCAGCAGCCTTTTCAACGGCCAATTCAATATGTTCCTTATCTGCAGTATGATATTGGCCCACACAGTGCTGATGGTCGTGTGGAGGATGAATATCGACTGTTTTGCCGGTTCTGTACTCTTTACCTCCTATGTAAAAGGGGATATCGACTTGTTCGTTGAACATTTTATGGTAAGTGGTAATTAAATCTTTGTGTTGGGCTGTTCCGGGAGCGTAGGAATTAACCGGCTCATTCACAGCTTTAGGTACCTTGAAAAATCCGTTTGACATATGTTTTTAATTTAGATTGAAACAATTCAATTTTTAGTGATGGCAAAGGTACGAATTATGTGAGATTTTAAGTCTTAACTGAAGCCTAAATATTAACTTTGTATGTTGTAATTGTCAAAACCTTTAAATTACTTTTTTAATGTGCACGGTAACTTTTTTGCCCTTGGCCGATGAAGGGTTTGTATTAACTTCAAACAGAGATGTAGGCTATCAACGAGAAAAAGCACTGTATCCGAAAACTTTTGTTGAGGATGGCGTGTCACTGCAGTATCCCAAAGACGGGAAAGCAGGAGGTACCTGGATTGGAACCAGCCGGGACAATCGATTGATCTGTTTATTAAATGGAGGTTTTGAAAATCACAAAAGAAAGGCGTCTTATCCGAAAAGCAGAGGACTGATTGTCAAAGAATTATTGATTGCCGAAAGTTTTAAAGACAACTGCCTTCAGATTGACCTGAAAAATATAGAACCATTCACACTAGTGGTAGTCGACTGGAAAGAAAAAAGGAAGCTTTATGAATTTGTTTGGGATGGTGAACAAAGGTTTTTAAAAGAACTTGATCAAAGTCCCCATATCTGGTCTTCATCAACGCTTTTTACAAGTGAAATGAAAAATATGAGGAGAGAATGGTTCGCGAAATGGCTGGAACAAGATGAGAAAAGTCCAAGGTCAATATTAGAGTTTCACAGCGAAGCGGGTATTGGAGATCCGGAAACAGATGTTGTTTTGAAACGAGAGAAAGTAGGTACTGTCAGCATTACCCAGGTTGTTAAAAGCAATGAACAGATTGAAATGAGCTATTTTCCAAGGAGCTAAAGCATAAAAGCAATAAAAGAAATAATAATGGCACCAATGGCTGCCATAACCATGAATGCGGAATTGAGTATGATATACTTGACAAGGGTCTTAATTCTTCCCTGCTGATAGAATTGTCTCATTGCCATATAGAGATGGATCATAAAAATGACAATAAAGACCCAAATTATAGCCTTGGAATGGGCAATTCTTCCAATAATTATGAAGAGCAGCAGCAACAGGAAAAATACAGTTTGAACGTGAAATACAAAGACCAGGTTTTCAGTATAGTTGAATTTTCTTCTCAAATAGAGCAATGATACAACCAAAGTAAATAAGGGTAACAGGAAAAACAAAGCGACAGAAACCCTGGAAAGTATCCTGTCTTTAAATTCTGCCCCATAATTTTCAGGATCTTCAACTGCTTCGTTCCAGTCACCTGATTTGGAATACAGAAATACATTCCAATAGTTTTTTTCATAATCTAATGCATCAAGAGCCATGTATGTGCTAACATCAGGATGTTCTTTTTGATATTCCATAAAGCCTTTGACTTTATCAAAGGTGTTTTCAAACCAACCAGAACCTGTACTTCTTATCAATGATTCAGATATTTTATAATCAATGGAATTTGATTTAAAAATGCTATCCATATGTTTTAAAGCCTCTTTTTTTAAAGCCCCTTTTTTTGATATTTGAATCCACCCACCATTAAAGGGGTCGGCATCATTGACAGCAATACCTTTCTTTTCAACAAGCAAGCTTTCAATCTTGATATCAATTGCCTTTAGAAAACCAGTCATTACTGAATCTTTGGATTTTTGATAAGTATCATCAAGTTTAAAAGTTTCCAGAGAGCCCGGAGCCAACATGATAGAATCAACAAATGGCAAGATTAACATGCTATCCTGATCTCTTTTTTTTGATTTACTTTTTGTGGAATCTACCCTTTGGGATGCTTTTGCTATTCCTGTACTGATAGCCGATAATGTAATCGTATCAATTTTAATGTCATTTTCCTCTAAATCTTTTAAAGTTTCTGATGTGATCGAGTCAAGAACTGCAACTCCGTCTTTTGAATTCAATTTTGAAAGAATATTGCCGGAAGATTCATTTTCAAGTTTGTATCGATCAATAGTTTTAAATAAACCCACAACAAGAAAAAATAATATGGTAATTTGAAGGTATAATTTAAATGGATTCATATACCTCATTCTCTTTCCTTCGACATAATTCTTGGTTACATATCCGGGTTTAAAAATAAGGGTGGCTATTGTATTTAAAAGCCGACCGTCAAAAGAGAGGAAATCATCAAAATAGGCAGAAAGATATTGCTTCAGACTGACCTTTTTCAGATCATTCACCTGACCGCATCGAGAGCAAAAATTATCTTCTTCCGAAATATCATTTTCGCAATTCAAGCACCTGTTCCCGCGAATATTCCTCGTAAATCTAGTTATAGATTTCATAAATGAATTTAACTTCCAAAGATTTAAAAGTAAGCAAATTAATTAAAAGTAGCAGGAATCATTAATTGGAATGTAGGGATGTAAACTCTGAATTTTTCTGAGGTTGAAAAATTGATCATGGTATAATGCCCGTTCATCGACCCTATGGGTGATAATAAAAAGCAATGTGAGGAGTAGGTATAAGATTGTTTGGGTTTAAGAATGGGTTTTTTCCCAACAACTCCCTCTCCTTCAACAACTTCAAGATTATTTAAGGAGTCGAAAATATTCCAGCGTCTACTTAGTAATTGTACGGTGTCACTACTTTGATTTTCAATGGTTATGCTATAGCTAAAAGCATAATACACTTTGGAATTCTGAAAGCGATTACCTTCAAAATTTGATGTGATTGATATTTTTATACCCTTTGTAACTTGTTGAACCATAGCTTTTCAATGTCGTCAATAGACGCTACAAAGATATGAATTATTTTAAAAAATATGAGACTTTCCTTTTTTGGTGTCTTTTGCAAATTCCCGGATGCTCCTTCTTTTTAATTCATTGATTAATGTATTGCGAAGCGGAGGGGCAAGGTGATGAATAGAACATGGATTATCATCACTGCATTGAGGAAGGCCTATAAAACAAGAATTAAAATTGCCATTTCCGTCAATACACTTAATGACCGATAAAAGGCTGCCCGATAACTGATCTTCGTTGAGGAAAAATCCACCTTTGGGCCCTTTGGCCGAAGTAATGAGTTTTTCCTTATTTAAATTTTGAAATATTTTAGCTAGAAACGGTACAGGGGCATTGATGTTTTCTCCCACTTCTTTTGACCCTAATTTTCGATTGACAGAAGCGTGAACAGCCAGGTAAATGACTCCACGGACCGCATATTTACTTTGTTGGCTTAACATAGTGCAAAGATAAAAGATAAATATGTCCTTTATATGATTTAAGTCATGCTTTTAGTTACTTATGTTACATAATTTTGAAACCTAAATACAATAATTGAAAAACTAACTTAATTTTTTTGATAATGAACACTCGTATATTACTAATTACAGCATTATTCATTTTTTCTTTTGTTTCCTGCAAAAACGATAAGCCCGCAACAGATACGGGTTCTGAAAAAGTGACAGAATCCACAGAGCACAAAGGACAGGCTTCTGTTACGGATACCGAATCGGATGCGAATGCATTACAAGTGGCAAAATCTATAGATGATTTTAGCACCCTTGTGGCTGCTATTGAAGCAGCAGGGGTAGAAGATGCCGTTGTAAATGCAGGGCCTTTAACAATTTTTGCTCCCTTGAATTCGGCTTTTGCAAAATTGCCTGAGGGGACCGTGGAGAATTTGGTACTACCTGAGAATAAAGCGACCTTAGCGTTTATTCTGACCAATCATGTGGCTCCGGCCAACTATCCGATCAAGCAACTAAAGAAGGAAGCTAAAAAAGGCAGAGACCTTTATATGGCTTCTGGCAAATACCTTATGGTAGAAAACAAGGATGGAAAAATCTTTGTAGGAGGAACAGAAGTCTTAAAAACAGTACAAGTGAGTAATGGTTGGATTCATGTCATCGATGATGTATTGGTACCTGCAGAATAATACTTTTAAATCAAAATCATGAAATTGAATTTTATAATTGTAATGGCTATTGCTTTTTTTATGGCCTCATGCGGGGGAGATAAACCAAAAAGCGAAGCTCCAGTGTCTGAACCTCTAAAAGAGGTGGAAGCCGAAACTTCAAGTGCCGACCCAATGGCAAATAAGGGAATTGGGCCCATTAGCACTGTGAGCCTGGGAGACATCGATCAGGCCATGGTAACTGAAGGAGAAACTGTATTTAAAGCCAAGTGTTCTGCTTGTCACAAAATCAGTAAAAAATTTGTTGGACCTGCCTTAAAAGGCGTCACAGGAAGAAGAAGCCCGGAGTGGATCATGAATATGATTATGAATCCGGAGGAAATGATACAGAAAGACCCAATAGCGATCAGGTTGTTAGCCGAAGCAAACGGTGCTCCAATGGCAAATCAGAATATAACTAAAGATGAGGCACGTGCAATACTGGAATACTTAAGAACAAAAAATTAAATCGACTTAAATCTTAATAATTATGAAAACAATGTTTAAATATTTTATCACGCTTATGGTGCTTTCATCTTGGTTGGTGTCATGTGGTGATATGAACTCAGGAAAATCGTCTAAACAAGGGGCGCTCTCTGGAAATGCTGCTGAAAAAGTTTATGTAGCTCCAGGTGAACACGATGAGTTCTATGCCTTTGTCTCAGGTGGGTTTAGCGGTCAGTTGGCCGTTTATGGTTTGCCCTCAGGCAGATTATTCAAAGTAATTCCTGTTTTTTCTGTTGATGCAGAAAAAGCCTGGGGTTTTAATGAAGAAACAAAACCTATGTTAAATACTTCTCACGGTTTTATTCCTTGGGATGATTCACATCACCCTGATATTTCACAAACAGCAGGAGAACTTGACGGTAGATGGGTATTTATTAATGGTAATAATACACCGAGGATTGCAAAGATTGATTTGACCACTTTTGAAACCACTGAAATTATCGAAGTACCTAATTCAGCGGGTAATCACAGTTCTTCTTTTGTTACTGAAAATACGGAATATGTTGTGGCAGGTACAAGATTTTCTGTTCCATATCCTCAAAGAGACATGCCAATTTCTGAATACAAGGGTAATTTTAAAGGAGCGCTTTCGTTCATTTCAGTTGATCCTGAAGATGGCCGTATGGATATAAAATTTCAGATCATGATGCCTGGATTTGATTATGACCTTTCTCATCCTGGAAGAGGTGATTCTCATGGATGGTTCTTTTTCTCTACTTATAATACAGAAGAGGCAAATTCATTACTGGAGGTTAATGCTTCTCAAAACGATAAGGATTTTATTGCTGCAATCAACTGGAAAAAAATTGAAGCTTATGTAAATGAAGGTGGCGGAAAAAAAGTTCCGGCTAACTATGCGCATAATGTTTATGATGATAATACACATACAGCAACTTCTACCATGAAAAAAGAGGTTCTTGTTGTTGATCCTACCGAAGTGCCCGGTGCCATTTATTTTATGCCAACGCCAAAATCTCCTCACGGTTGTGATGTGGATCCAAGTGGCGAGTATATTGTTGGTAGTGGTAAACTTGCTGCTGAATTGACGGTTCATTCTTTTAGCAAAATGTTAAAAGCTATAGAGAATAAAGATTTTGATGGTGATGCTTATGGAATCCCAATATTGTCATATGAAGCAACCTTGGCGGGTGCTGTCAAACAACCTGGCCTTGGACCACTGCATACCGAGTTTGACGGTAAAGGAAATGCTTATACAACTTTCTTTATTTCATCTGAAGTAGTAAAATGGAAATTAGGTACCTGGGAAGTAATTGATAGAAAACCTACTTATTACTCAGTTGGTCACTTGATGATCCCAGGGGGTAATTCAAGAAAGCCATTCGGTAAGTATGTACTTGCTATGAATAAAATAACTAAAGACAGGTATCTTCCTACAGGTCCGGAGGTAACACAGTCAGCTCAATTGTACGACATTTCTGGAGAAAAAATGGAATTACTGCTCGATTTTCCAACCGTTGGAGAGCCTCATTATGCTGCTGGTATTCGTGCGGATATCATTACGGAAAATTCCAAAAAATTCTTTAAACTTGAAGATAACGAGCATCCATATGCCGTTAAAAGTGAGGCTGAATCAAAAGTGGTTAGAGAGGGCAATGAAGTACATATTTATTTAACGATGATACGTTCACATTTTGCACCTGATAATATTGAAGGTGTTCAGGTAGGAGATAAGGTTTATTTCCACGTAACCAATCTCGAACAAGATTACGATGTACCCCATGGTGTTGCTATGATTGGAGCCAATACTTCGGAACTACTCATCATGCCAGGTCAAACAGAAACGTTTACTTGGGAGCCTAAGCAAGAAGGGGTATGGCCATTTTACTGTACAGATTTCTGTTCGGCACTGCATCAGGAAATGCAAGGTTATGTAAGGGTTTCTCCTAAAGGATCAAATGTGCCTATCTCGTTCACTTTAGATGGTGACCCCGTAGACATGGAATAATATTAAAATTGAGGTTAAGTTAATTATTGTAGAAAACGGGCAGGGGATTTTTATACTGTCCGTTTTCATTTTTAATTTGAAGAACTTCTTTTAAACAAAGAATCAAATTGTAACAAATTTTAATCCACTGGATTAACAGGAATAAGTTAATTATTATGCCATGAAAAAATCCAAATTGTTAATGATCATCGGCCCCTTATTAATGATGGGCCTATTCTTTTTTCCATTATGGAATATTACTTTGGAAGCACCTCAGTATCCAACCCCATTAGGCATGAATATCCACATCAATAAATTTAGTGATGTGCATGATTTCGATATCAAGAACATAAATTTAATGAATCACTATGTAGGTATGAAATATATACCTGAATCTATTCCCGAATTTAAACTATTCCCCATTGTTATTGGCGTAATGGTTATTTTAGGTGTATTGATCGGAATTTTTGCAAATTACAAATGGTTTATTGTGTGGTTTATAGTCATGTCTGTTCTTGGGATTGCAGGAATATATGATTTCTATTTGTGGGAATATGACTATGGGCATAATCTTGACCCTAAAGCTATTATGAGTTTCAAAAATCCCGATGGTAGCCCAATGGGATTCCAACCTCCTCTTTTGGGAACCAAGCACATACTAAACTTTATTGCACATTCCTATCCACGAACTGGGGCGTATTTAATGTTTTCAGGTATGGTGCTCACCGTAGTAGCATTTTTTATAGGGAAGAAAGAAGCAAAAGCGGGAAATTAGATCCCTTGAAATTTACTGTACTAAAAATCAGTAATTTGTAAAAGGACTATATTTGTTATATCTAACTAAAATATTCATGAAAAAAGTACTTTATACTGCTTTTACGATATTACTTTGTGTATTGGTTTCATGTAAGGTTGAACCAGAACAGATTAATTATGGAAGCGATGCTTGTGCATTTTGTAAAATGACTATCGTTGATCAGCAACATGCCTCTCAATATGTAACCAAAAAGGGCAAACAGTTTAAGTTCGATGCCATTGAATGCATGGTCAATGACCTTGCTGAAAAAGGAATTGAGGAGATTGAAATATTTCTAGTCGCCGATTATCAGGTTCCTGGTTCGATGACCCTGGCTAAAGAAGCTACTTATTTGATTTGCAAAGAGATTAAAAGCCCTATGGGTGCCAATCTTTCGGGCTTTGCGTCCAAAGAAAAAGCATTGATAATCCAAAAGGACAGTGGTGGTGATCTATACACCTGGAAGGAACTACTCATTAAATTTGATGCAGAATAAATGAAAAAAGAGACGTTGTTCTTATTCGTTTTCTTTTGTTTTTATCTGATGCAAGCACATCAGATAAAGGTTTGTGACTCTTGTGATATAAGGTCGATTCAACAAGCCATTGACTTGTCTAAAGATGGAGATGAGATTGTCATCATGCCCGGAATTTATAAGGAACACGGTATCGTAGTGAATAAATCCATTCATATCAAAGGAGTTGATTTTCCGGTAATTGACGGGGAATTTAAAGAGACCATTTTTAAGGTGACAGCCGATCATTTTTCTATTAGAGGTCTGGAAATTATCAATGTCGGGCAAAGTTATACCAAAGATTATGCCGCTATTCTTGTGTCGGAATCAGATGATTTTGTCATAGAGAACAATCATTTGAAAAAGGTGTATTTTGGACTCCTTATAGAGAAGTCAAAGAATGGAGTCATTCAAGACAATCAAGTGAGTTCGGAGGCTATTTCTCAGGCCAATTCAGGTAACGGAATACACCTATGGCATTGTTCAAAAATGAAAGTATCAAAAAACGTGCTAACTCGCCTAAGAGATGGTATTTATTTTGAATTTGTCAAAAAAAGTACCGTAAATGATAATCAAAGTTTTGGAAATTTGCGCTATGGACTGCATTTCATGTTTTCGAACGAGAATTCGTATTTCAATAATATATTTAAAAACAATGGAGCAGGTGTGGCGATCATGTTTTCGAAATTTATAAAAATGTATAATAATCGCTTTGAACACAACTGGGGTACAGCTTCTTATGGGTTGTTGCTAAAGGAAATTTATGATGCAGATATCGAAAGGAACGTGTTTGAACAAAACACCATAGGGATAAGTGTTGATGGATCAACACGAATTAATTATACCAATAATACTTTTTCGCGAAATGGTTGGGCGGTAACGATTATTGGGGCTTGTTATGAGAACGTATTTTCGAAAAACAATTTTTTAAACAACGCACTTGACCTCAGCTATAACAGTAAGATCAATACCAACAAATTCGACAATAATTATTGGAGCGAATATGCTGGTTACGATCTCGACCGTAATGGTATAGGCGATATACCCTACAGGCCTGTGAAATTGTTTTCCTATATTGTTCATAATACCCCGGAAACCATCATTTTATTGAGAAGTATGTTTGTGGATATTATTAACTTTTCTGAAAAGGTATCACCGGTTTTTACACCCGACAACCTGATAGACGCCAGTCCTTTAATGCAAGTAATTTATGATTGAAATTAGTAGTTTAAACAAGAAGTTCGGAAAACTGACTGTACTTGAAGGCCTGGACCTGGTCATTGATAGTGGAGGGATATTTGCTGTTCTGGGGCCTAACGGCTCTGGCAAAACAACCCTGATCAAAAGTATTCTGGGTATGGTAATTCCCGATAAGGGGGAGATCAAAATTTCGGGTGAATCAGTTTTAAAAAAGTGGAAGTATCGAAATGAGATCAATTACCTTCCTCAGATTGCTAATTTTCCTGCTAATCTCAGTGTTAAAGAATTGATTAGTATGGTAAAAAATTTAAGACCAAAGGAGGCCAATGACAAGGCACTGATCGAACGGTTTGGCCTGGAACCATTTCTCGATAAGAAACTGGGTAATCTTTCGGGCGGGACAAAACAAAAAGTAAATATAGTCCTCACTTTTATGTTTGAGAGTGAGTTGATCATTCTTGACGAACCTACTACCGGTTTGGACCCAATATCGCTGATCAGGTTAAAGGAAATTATACATGAAGAAAAAGATAAGGGAAAGACGATACTGATCACCACCCACATCATGAGTTTTGTTGAAGAAATTGCCGACGAAATCGTCTTTCTGCTCGATGGAGAAATCTATTTTAAAGGAAGTTCACATGAATTAAAGGAGCGTACCGGGCAAAGAGATCTGGAACACGCCATCGCACACCTGATTTCAAAAGACCTATGATCAAAATATTAAAATACAGTTTTTACGATTTAATGCGCAGCCGCTGGAGCTATGTGTATTTTGCATTTTATATGGCCCTTGGTTTTGTCTTGTTATTTCTAAATAATGATATGAACAAGGCAGTGATCACGCTTATGAATATCATCATTGTGCTTACGCCTTTGATAGGTACTATTTTCGGCGTGATGTATTATTACAATTCCAAGGAATTCACAGAATTATTGCTGGCGCAGCCAATAAGGCGAAGCACGATTTTTACCGGGCAATATCTGGGGATATCCATTTCACTCACACTCAGTTTAATATTGGGTCTAGGCATTCCTTTTTTACTCTACGGGCTTTTTATGTCATCTGCCATTTTTGAATTTACTCTTTTATTGGTGGTGGGTACGCTTCTCAATTTTATTTTTGTTGCCTTAGCTTTTAATATTGCTCTATCCAACGAAAACAGGATCAAAGGTTTTGGTTATGCGATCCTGATGTGGTTGTTTTTAGCAGTAATCTATGACGGTATTTTTCTGATCTCTCTGGTAGTGTTCAATGAGTATCCGTTAGATAAATTCGCTCTTTTTGCAACCATGTTCAACCCTATTGATCTGTCCAGAATATTGATCTTGTTAAAACTTGATATTTCAGCTTTACTTGGGTATACCGGGGCAGTATTTAAAAAGTTTTTTGGCACTGACCTTGGGTTTTTTCTGTCACTCGCTGTGATGTCGTTATGGGTGGTTTTCCCTGTGTGGAGAATCAGGACCAAATTAAAAAAGAAGGATTTTTAATCGGCTCACTCAGGTTGGCCACCTATGATGGGATAACCGGCATTGATCCAGTTGAAAAACCCTTCATCAATAACCGCTGTATTTTTAAAACCTTTTTTTCTCAGCATGTTGATCACCTTGTCGGATGCCGCATGAGGGCAAGAGCAGTAAGCGATGATCCATGTATCATCCTTAGGCAATCCAGCAGCAACCTTATCTTCTGATATATAATATGGTATAGGAATTGCCCCGGGTATGTGGGCATTGTGCCATTCAGAAGAGGTTCTGGTATCCAAAAGGACCAATTTATTATTCTCCTGTATGGCTTTAGCTACCTGCTCCATGGGTACGTACCTCTCCTGTTTTAAGGTAAAAGTAGGGTTTTTTCCTGTTGGGTTCGTCACATAATCCTTAGGTTCAGGATAAGGCGATAATTCTTTGGGTTCAGGGCTCCAACCAGATGTCAGGCTCCTTATATAAGCGGTAAGATCGTTGATTTGTTGCTGCGATAATTGAGTTTTGAAGGCTTTCATTTCAGTTTCCTCCCTTCCGTTTTCTATGGCATATTTGATATAGGCATCAGTGGCAAAGGCTAAAAACGCAGGATTTGCCAAAGCAGGAGCCGTAACACCTTCTGCTTTAGAACCATGACATTCTGAGCATTTTTGAACGAATAATGTAGCGCCGGTGTTAAGGTCTCCTTCAATGGGTTCCATCGATAATTCAATGGTTTCATGGCCAGCTTTATATTTCAGCCATATGGCCAAAGTAAAAATATCTTTCATAGACATCGGCCCACCAGTATCAGCTAAATAAGGAGCCATTGCGGTGTTCGGTCTACCAAACCCAATAGAGCTTGCTAAAAAATTAAGAGGCATAGTTGACATCAGCGACCTGGATTTTAAGGAAGGGGCATAATCTGCTGCATTTCCTTCTCTGTCTGCTCCATGGCAAAGCGCGCAGTATTTCTGATAATTTTGTTCGGCTCTTTGTGCATCAATTTTTGTTAGTGGTGCATTTCGGGTTTGTGCCTGTGCAACATTGGCTAAAAAAAATAAAAGAAGAATGTAAAATTGTCCTGCAAAACGGGCACTTTTGGTCGATCTGGTCATCAGAGCAAATTATAAAAAACTGTGCAATTTTACTAATAGTTTTAATATCTTTGATATTTTTAAATTTTAAATGTAATCATGTTTTAAATGTAATCATGGAAAATCAAGTTTCAACTAAAACCGGAGAACAGCTCGGGATCAAAAGTTATCAGGCAGTTTTTATCACCAAGGTATACAACTGGATGGCGCTTGCCTTGTTCATTACTGGAATCGTTTCGTATTATACGGCTACTTCACCTCAAATATTCAATGTGATTATAGAATCCCGATGGCTATTTTTCGGATTAATAATTGGCGAATTGGCCTTAGTGGTGTATCTGAGCCGGGCCATAAACAGTATGAGTCGAAATACGGCTATTGGGGCATTTTTACTGTATTCAGTGCTAAACGGCCTGACCATATCGGTTATTTTTATGGCCTATACTTCCAGTTCAATTGCAACGACTTTTTATATCACTGCAGGTACCTTTGCTGCCATCAGTTTTTACGGGTATACAACCAAAAAAGATCTGACAAGTATAGGGAATATGGCTTTTATGGCATTGATCGGTATCATTATAGCCTCGATAGTGAATATGTTCTTACAGAATGAAATGATGTACTGGATCATTAGTTATCTGGGTGTGGCTATTTTTGTGGGCCTGACAGCCTATGATACCCAAAAGCTCAAGGAAATTGGAAGCAGGGGTTTTACCAGTCAAGATGGAATGGAAAAAATGTCGATCATTGGCGCATTAATGTTATACTTGGATTTTGTGAATCTTTTTCTTTTTTTACTAAGGGTCTTTGGTGACAGAAAAAACTAATAGCTTTTGCTTAAATGGTTTTATGGGAAATTACAAGCCGAAAAAACGACTGGAGGCCAGTGAATATATAGCGGGAATTCTGAAAGGAGACAGGGTGTTGTTGTCAAGAGCAATAACTATCGTTGAGAGTAATCTTGCCACTGATAAAATTTTGGCAAAAGATATCATTCAGGCTATTCTTCCAAGTTCGGGAAATTCAATAAGGATTGGGATTACAGGTGTTCCGGGAGTGGGAAAAAGCACTTTTATCGAAGCTTTTGGAAAGCATTTGATTGGATTAGGCCATAAGGTGGCTATTCTCTCTATCGATCCCAGCAGTCAGCGATCAAAGGGAAGTATTCTAGGGGATAAAACCCGAATGGAGGAGCTGACCACAAGACAGGAGGCCTACATCAGGCCTTCAGCTTCGGGAGATACTTTAGGGGGTGTTGCAAATAAAACCGGTGAGAGCATGCTGCTTTGTGAGGCAGCCGGTTATGATGTGATACTAATTGAAACCGTAGGTGTCGGTCAGTCTGAAACAGCGGTACACGGAATGACGGATTTCTTTTTGCTTTTGATGTTGTCAGGGGCAGGGGATGAATTGCAAGGTATAAAAAAAGGTATTATGGAAATGGCAGACATGTTGGTGATCAACAAGGCTGATGGAGATAATATCAGAAAAAGTCAGATAGCCAAAAGGCAGTACGAAAACGCATTGCATATCTTCCCACAATCTGAATCTGGCTGGACCCCTGTGGTGAGCACAGCCTCTGCACTCAAGAATATTGGCATTGCAGAGGTTTGGGAACAAGTCATGGAATATAAAAAATTAGTTGATGCCAACGGATACTTTAAAACTAACAGGAAAGAACAGCAAATACAATGGATGTATAACAATATACATGAAGAATTAAAACAGCTGTTTTATGGTTCAGCGCATATTAAAGAACATCTGAAGACCCTTGAGAAAGAGGTGATCGAAGCCAGGATTTCACCGGTCAAGGCGGCAGAAAAAATCATTCAGGAATTTAAATCAACCATATAAAATGTTTTTTATACAAAAGACCCTTATAAGAATAAGGATCTTTTGTTTGCATAGGTTTACTCCTGAGCCAGGTACATTTTCATAATTTTTATCGCTGATGCTGCAATCACGGTCCCAGGCCCAAATACGGCAGCCACTTTTCTTTCGAATAAATAGTTGTAATCCTGAGCAGGAATAACACCTCCGGCGAATACCATGATGTCTGGTCTTCCGAGTTTGGCCAACTCATCGATCAGCTGCGGAATTAAAGTTTTATGACCTGCTGCCAAACTTGAGGCACCTACAAAATGCACATCATTCTCTATGGCTTGCTTGGCAACTTCTTCAGGGGTTTGGAACAAGGGCCCCATATCAACGTCAAAGCCAAGATCGGCAAAACTCGAAGCAACAACTTTGGCTCCCCTGTCATGGCCGTCCTGTCCCATTTTAGCGATCATCACTCTTGGCCTTCTACCTTCCAGTTCAGCAAAGTGATCGGCAAGTTTTTGAGCTTCGGCAAAAGTACTGTCATTGCTTACTTCTTTTCTATATACCCCACTGATCAATTTGGTATCTGCTTTATGTCTCCCAAAATGCTTTTCCATCGCATCTGAAATTTCACCTAAGGTGGCAAAATTTTCAGCGGCATCAACTGCCAGCTCCAGGAGATTACCTTTACCTCCTCCCGCACAATCTTCTATTGCCTTTAGCTTGGTATCCACAATAGCCTGGTCTCTCTGGGCTTTAAGGTGCTTCAGTCTTTCGATCTGGGAAATCCTAACAGCGGTATTGTCTACTTCGAGGATTTCAATATCAGAAGCTTCTTTTGTTTGAAATTTGTTGACTCCTACCAGGATGTCCTGCCCTGAGTCAAGCCTGGCCTGTTTCCTTGCAGAGGCCTCCTCGATCCTCATTTTAGGAACTCCCGTTTCAATTGCCTTGGCCATTCCGCCCAATTCCTCAACTTCCTCGATGAGTTTCCATGCTTTTTTCGCAATTTCCTGTGTTAGATATTCCACATAAAACGAACCGGCCCAAGGATCGACTGATTTAGTGATCTGAGTTTCTTCCTGAATAAAAATCTGGGTATTCCTGGCAATCCTCGCTGAGAAATCTGTAGGTAATGCAATTGCCTCATCAAGGGCATTGGTGTGCAGGGATTGTGTTCCTCCCAAACCGGCAGCCATAGCCTCAACACATGTTCTTGCTACATTGTTAAACGGATCCTGTTCGCTCAAACTCCAGCCGGAAGTCTGGCTGTGAGTTCTCAGTGCCATTGATTTTGGATTCTTTGGGTCGAATTGTTTGATGATTTTGGCCCAAAGCATTCTTGCCGCCCGCATCTTGGCAATCTCCATAAAGTGATTCATGCCGACTGCCCAGAAGAATGACAATCTAGGTGCAAATTCATCAATCTTCAATCCTGATTTCAATCCGGTTCTTACATATTCCAATCCATCTGCCAGGGTATAGGCCAGCTCAATATCGGCTGTAGCACCTGCTTCCTGCATGTGATATCCACTAATGGAAATAGAATTGAATTTTGGCATGTACTGGGTGGTATACTCAAAAATATCCCCGATAATTTTCATTGACGGAAGTGGGGGGTAAATATAGGTATTACGCACCATGAACTCTTTAAGAATATCATTTTGTATTGTTCCGCTGAGTTTGTCAAGACTTACCCCTTGTTTTTTGGCAGCAGCAATATAAAAAGCCATAATTGGCAGTACAGCGCCGTTCATTGTCATCGAAACAGACATTTTATCCAAAGGGATCTGGTCAAAAAGAATCTCCATATCCAATAAAGAATCAATGGCCACTCCTGCTTTTCCAACATCACCTGTTACCCTTGGGTGATCGGAATCATAGCCCCGGTGCGTGGCGAGGTCAAAAGCTACCGATAAGCCTTTTTGTCCGGCAGCAAGGTTTCTTCGGTAAAAGGCATTCGATTCTTCCGCAGTAGAAAAACCGGCGTATTGTCTTACGGTCCACGGACGTGTTACGTACATGGTACTGTAAGGGCCTCTTGTAAAAGGAGGCAATCCGGCAACAAAATCAAGGTGTTCCGCCTCTTTTATATCGTCTTTTGTAAATTCTTTTTTTACCGGGATGCCTTCAGGAGTGATCCAGGGATCCTGGTTTTCCAAAGGTCTTGGTTTTTCTTCAACACTCGTGCTGATGGTTACATCTGAAAAATCAGGTCTCATATCTCCAAAGGTTTAGTTGTTTTTGAAATTTTATCTTGAATCTCTGTAAGCGTTTTAAAAATATCTGAACGCATATGAATAAATCCGTCAAGCCCTGCTTCGAGAAGTGATTCCTGTATCTCTTCAGGATAACCTGCCAGGATCAACACCTTGGAAGTATTTTTAGACCTGAAATCCTTTACAAAATCCAATGCTGATTCACTGTAATCAGGATCTGAACTGCACATAACAACCACATTGGAATCTGATGAAGCTGATTTTTCAACAGCTGACTTAAATGAATCGAAGCTCTGTTCACTCCCGATCTCAAAACCGCTTACACCCATGAAATCATAGGCAAAAGCAGCTCTTGCCTTTCTCATGGTCAATTGTCCAAAACTTACAATCTCAACGCTGGGCCTAAAGCCTTTTTCGCTTACAAAATGTTCGGTATTATACCTGACCTTTTCCATTTCAAGACCGGCTCTTTGAGCAACTAACAATTTTGGGTCGTCATTTCTTTTTTGATGATCAAGAATATCTTCAGAAATTGTTTCCATTAGATTGGGATATTTGTTTACGCCAACCATGGCAAGTCGCCTTTGAGAGAGCAACTTGACCTTTTTCATTCTGATCTCTGCGATCTGAGACTGGATATTCTCATTTTCTACTTGTGAAATAAACCCTCCTTCAGCTTCAATGGATTTAAAAATGTTCAAGGCATGTTGCGCCATTTGTAAGCTCAATTCTTCAATATAGTAGGATCCGTCCACCGGATTGGCAACTTTTCCAAAATAGGATTCCTCTTTTAAAATGGTGGTAATGTTTCCTGCGATTCTACTTGAAAAGTCATTTGATTTTTTAAACGGATTATCATAGGGGTCCAATTCAATTCCATCAGCATTACCCAATAATGCTGACATGGCCTCTGTTGTGGTTCTCAGCATATTGGTATTGGCATCAGTAACTGACTTTGACCAAACCGATGTTTTAGCCGACAAGCCAACCTTGGCATTATGCACTCCGTATTTTGCAGCAATTTCATAAAGCAGGCTATTAAATACCCTCAATTTTGCTATTTCCACAAAATATTCAGAGCTTATTCCCAAAATAAAATGCAGGTTTTCAAAAATCTGTTGAACAGAACAATTTTTTTGAGTCATTTGCTCAATTAAAAATACCAAAGAATTCAGGGTATAGGCAATTTCCTGAACCTGATTTGATCCGGCGTCCTGATAAATGGTTCCTGAGATTACCAGGGTTTTTAGATTGGGGTAGTCAGAGAAAAGTGTCGTTAGCACACCTAATTGCTCAATGCTGTTTGCTGCCAGCTTTCCCGTACTGAGATATTGGTTGAAAAAGTTAAAATCAATATAACCCCTTACTGTTTTCGGATCTATAGAGTGTTCTTCCAGAAAAGATTTCAACGCCGAGGTAAATGAAAAGAATTCCTCATTCAAAACAAAGGACACCCAAATATTATTGAAATCAATATTTTCAAGTAATTCATCAGGTTTTACCTCGGATTTTATTTCGAATAGAAGCCCTGTCATACCTTCTTCCAGTGCCTTTAGTGCAAGGTGGTTTCCTTCCTTAGCTCCTTTGACGGCAATTCTCCTGTAATTGGCTGTTTCGGAGCTGTTCTCTCCTGTATTTTTCAGAAATGCTTTCTTTTTGTCTCTTGTATAAAAAGGTTCAAGGTCAATGCCATTGAGATTTTTCCAAACCAATTTTTTATCAAAGTCAGCTCCTTTCAGATCTGAGGTGACTTTTTTAATCCAGTCCTTTTTTGTCTGAGGAGCGAAATCCTGAAACAGCATTTTATCTTTGCTATCGTTATGCATAACCTGTGTTTATTTTCTACAATTTAATTTTATTATTCAGCACCATAAATTTAATCATTAAATGCTCACGACAGAGCCTGAAAACCTTTCATGAATTGCTTTGTCCAATGATTCACGATGATCAGGATGGGCAACGTCTCTCAAGGCGCATGCTCTTTGTCTCAAATTTTTTCCAAACAACTCTGCGACTCCGTATTCAGTCGCAACGAACCTGGCATGTGCCCTGGTGGTTACAACTCCGGCTCCCGGTTTCAAGGAAGGAACAATCTTAGAAAATCCTTTTGCTGTTGTCGAGGTGATGGCGATAATTGGTTTTCCTCCTTTTGACAAGGCTGCTCCGCGCATAAAGTCCATTTGACCTCCCACGCCTGAGAACATCCTCAAACCAATCGAATCTGCACATACCTGGCCGGTCATATCGATTTCAATGGCAGAGTTGATGGCGGTAACTTTTGGATTCTGCCTGATAATAGCGGTATCATTGACGTAGGCTATATCCCGCATTTCAATTTCGGCGTTGTCATCCATAAAATCATAAAGCCTTCGGGTACCCATGGCAAAACCAGAAACTATTTTGTAGGGGTTAACTTTTTTCTTGGCGCCATTGACAACACCTTTTTCAACCAAATCAACAATACCTTCTGAAAACATCTCCGTATGGACACCAAGATTTTTATGATTGTCAAGATAAGTTAGCACCGCATTTGGGATTCCGCCTATACCCATTTGTAAGGTAGATCCATCTTCAATAATCTCGGCTATATTTTTCCCAATTCTTTTTTCAGCATCAGTTGGCGCAACAAATTTCATTTCATGTATTTCTTCATCAACCATAACGCAGGCATCAAAATTGTTGAGATGAACGATGCCGTCTCCAAAGGTTCTGGGCATGTTTTTGTTGATCTGCGCAATTACTTTTTTACCTTTTTCAATGGCAGAAATCACGATATCAACTGATACTCCCAAGGAACAAAACCCGTGTTTATCGGGGTGTGATACGTTGACAAGGACCACATCAAGATCCATATAACCCTGACGGAATAAACTTGGAATATCACTTAGAAAAATAGGAATATAGTCGGCAGTTATACCGATCATATTTCTAATGTTTCCCCCAATAAAAAAAGCATTGGTATGAAAACTGTCTTTTAACTCTAAAGAGGTATATCCACATTCGCCTTCAGTATGCAAATGGACAATTTCGACGCCTTTTAATTCCGGGCCTCTTTCAACCATTGCCTTCACCAAAGCTTGCGGGGTTGCGGCACCTCCCTGGATTAATACCCTGTTTCCTGATTTGATCAATTTAACAGCTTCTTGTGCTGTCATAATATTGGGGATTTTCATTTGATATATATTTTGTAGTGATAAATATTGTTTTTCTGTTATGTCTTACGATAAAAAGCTTAATATGATACCTGCTGCTATAGCTGATCCGATTACACCCGAAACATTAGGCGCCATGGCATGCATCAACAGGTAATTATGAGGATCTGATTTTAATGCCTCAGCGTGAACAACCCTTGCGCTGTCGGGAACAGCCGAAACCCCGGCAGCACCAATTAGAGGGTTTATTTTGTTGTCTCCTTTTAAGAATCGGTTCATAAATTTTGCAAAAAGCAAACCTCCCATTGTTGCAATAACAAAGGAGATGGCTCCCAAACCAAAAATAAGCAGAGAGTCTTTCGTGATAAAAATATCGGCCTGAGTAGATGCTCCGACCGTGACACCCAGAAGAATCGTGACAATATCAATAAGTTTGGTTCTTGCCGTATCGGCCAGCCGCTCGGTTCGTCCTGATTCTTTTAATAAATTGCCAAAGAACAACATACCTAATAATGGTAATGCACTGGGCGATATAAAGGTAGTCAATAATAATGCGACAACAGGAAAGATCATTTTCTCCTTTTGGGAAACCGCTCTTGGGGGTTTCATCCTTATTTTTCGATCTTCTTTCGAGATCAATAATCTCATCAATGGAGGTTGAATAACCGGTACAAGAGCCATATAAGAATATGCGGCAATGGCTATAGGCCCGATCAGGTTTTTAACCGTTGTTCCATCGGCCAAAATATTAATGCCGTTGGCTAGTTTTGAGGAAAGGAAGATGGCCGTTGGTCCGTCTGCACCACCAATAATTCCTATGGCACCTGCTTCGGGTAAATTGAAACCGAGATAAAGGGCACCCATAAAAGTCGCGAACACCCCGATCTGCGCAGCTGCCCCCAGCAGCATTAGTTTCGGGTTGGCGATGAGGGAAGAAAAATCGGTCATCGCTCCGATGCCTAAAAATATCAAGGGAGGGTAGATTCCCTTTACAACACCAAAGTATAAATAATTCAATACTGACCCGCTTTCGTAGATCCCTGTTTGATTACCAGGTACAAAAGGAATATTTCCAATAATAACACCGGCTCCGATAGGAATCAGCAATAAGGGTTCATAATCGTATTTGATACCGAGGTAAATAAAGATAATCCCGATCAAAATCATGATCAGGTTACCGGATGTGGCATTGGCAAACCCCGTGAAATTGTAAAACCTCTTTAATCCGGTGAAGGCTCCTGAAACAGTTGAATCCAGTTCATTGTCCAGGCTTTGGGAGATTCCGTCAATCGATGCAATCTCTATGGGCTCTGCAAGGCTTCCAATGCTCAATATAGGTTGTAAGAGCAGGAGCAAGGCGAGGGATCCAAATACGATAAATAATTTTTTCATTGTTCTTTCTTTTCTGTGAATAAATGATTTATTAACCTTTTGCAAGACCCTGGAGTCTTTATATCGCATTTATTCAAGTTCAATCATCACTTCGTTTTGTAAAACTTTTTGTCCAACACTCACAAGCACAGCAGTAATCTTACCTGCTTTTTCAGAAGTGATGTTATTTTCCATCTTCATGGCTTCCAACTGAACCAAACGATCACCAACTTTCACGCTATCACCCACTTTAACATCCACCATGAGTATGGATCCGGGGATAGGAGCCAGAATTTTTGTCTTTTTGGAAGAAGGATTAACCTTGAGTGGTTCAACCGGTCTTTTCGAAGCTGATCTTACCAAAGTTGGTGTTTTGGTGGTTTTAACCTCCTCCTGGAGCTGTACTTCATATTTTGTTCCATTGACCTCTAGCTCAATAGTATTTCCTTCGTGTGACAAGAGAGTAACATGGTAATTATTTTCGTGTACTTTGAATTTAAATGATTTCATTTTTTTTGGTTTTCTGGTTTTTCAAGTCAAATAATAAGGTGGGTATTACAACTTATTTTGTACGCCATAAATTTTGGAACTCCAAGGAGAATATGACTTTTCAGCCTTTTTAATAGTCAATATCGGATTCTCAAAATCATGCTGCTCGCTAAGATATATTTGAATCGTTGCCGCTATGACGGCAGCTTCTTCACCGGTAAACTTTTTATTGGAGGCAATGGAGATGTCCTTGATTTTTTTATCAGGACCTTTTGTGATGATTTTATAGGTATAAAGCATCACTGGCAATCCAAACTTAAAGAACAGTGAAAGGATCAATAAAGCAGTAAAAACTATGATCAATCCTGAAAAAAGGATCAGATAACCCTCTTTTATTTGTGTCATTAGAAAAATGCTCAGTATCATTATAATGGAATATTTGAATGTTTCTTTGGAGGATTGACCTCTTTCTTATTCGCTAATAACTCCAGGGCCCTGATGATTCTGAAACGTGTATTCCTTGGTTCTATAACATCATCAATAAAGCCATATTTTGCTGCCTCATAAGGATTGGCGAATTTTTTTGTGTATTCGTCTTCTTTTTGAGAGATGTAATCTCTTTTTTCCTGATCATCATCAATTTTATTGATGTTTCTTCCTTCAAGAACCTCAACGGCACCTTTGGCTCCCATGACCGCAATTTCTGCCGTTGGCCATGCGTAGTTGATGTCACCTCTAAGTTGCTTGCAACTCATGACGTCATGAGCTCCACCATAAGACTTGCGCAGGGTGATGGTCACTTTTGGAACCGTAGCCTCCCCATAAGCAAATAGTAATTTGGCACCATGTAGGATAATACCGCCATATTCCTGGCCTGTTCCCGGAAGGAAACCTGGCACATCGACAAGAGTGACTATGGGTATGTTGAAGGCGTCACAAAAGCGAACGAAACGCGCTGCTTTCCTTGAAGCTTCGATGTCAAGTACACCGGCGTAATATTTAGGCTGGTTTGCCACAATTCCAACGGGTCGGCCATTAAAACGACCAAACCCCACAACTATGTTTCTGGCATAATTTCGGTGGACTTCCATAAACTCGCCCCGGTCGGTAATTGAAGAAATTACATCTACCATGTCGTAGGGCTGGTTGGGGTTTTCGGGAATAAATTCATTCAATGCATCCTCAAGCCTGTCTATGGGGTCTTTACATTTGATGATTGGTGGATCTTCAAGATTATTTGAAGGTAAATAACTCATTAATTTTCTGACCAGTAAAATGTTTTCCTCATCATTATCTGCTAAGAAATGTGACACACCTGATTTGGTAGAGTGGATATGTGCGCCTCCTAATTCTTCGGTTGTTACTACTTCTCCTGTTACGGTTTCCACCACTTTAGGGCCGGTTACAAACATATAACTGGTTTGATCGGTCATAATGGTAAAATCAGTAAGTGCCGGAGAGTATACTGCTCCCCCTGCACATGGTCCCAGAATAGATGAGATTTGGGGAATAACTCCGGAAGCCATTATATTTCGCTGGAAGATCTCGGCATATCCGGCAAGAGATCTTACCCCTTCCTGAATCCTGGCACCACCACTGTCATTTAAGCCAATGACCGGAGCCCCTATCTTCATGGCCATATCCATAATTTTACAAATTTTCAAGGCATATGTTTCAGAAAGTGACCCTCCAAAAACGGTAAAGTCTTGTGAAAACACGTAAACGATTCTTCCGTCGATAGTACCATGACCTGTGATAACACCATCAGAAAGGAATTTTTGTTTGTCAAGCCCAAACGATTTGGTTCTGTGGGTTACGAACATGTCGAATTCTTCAAAACTATCATCATCGAGCAGTAAATCTATTCTTTCACGGGCTGTCAACTTGCCTTTTGCGTGTTGAGAGTCGATTCTTTTTTCTCCACCACCTAATTTGGCTTTAGCTCTTTTTTCAATGAGTTCATTAATTTTTGTCTGATTGACCATGGGATTTAATTTAATTGGAATCTAATTGTTTAATTTCCTTTTTAACTGTAAGCGTAGTTTCTTACTTCGAGCAAAGTTCGGTGAGTACTCCATGAGTAGATCTTGGATGAAGGAATCCTATCTTTAACCCTTCTGCACCATCTCTGGAAACTTTATCCACCAGTTGGACCCCTTTCTTGGAAAGGTTTTTAAGGGCCTCTGTTGCATTAGGCACTGCAAAGGCGATATGATGCATTCCTTCTCCTTTTTTTTCAATGAATTTTCCAATTGGACCATCAGGAGATGTACTTTCAAGCAATTCAATTTTTGTATCACCAACCTTAAAAAAGGCAGTTTTAACTTTTTGGTCCTTTACTTCTTCAACAGCATAGCACGAAAGGCCTAAAACTTCTTCGTAATATTTTCTTGATTCTTCAATGCTTTTTACGGCGATTCCGATGTGTTCGATGTGACTGATATTCATTTTCGTGAGTTTTGTTGATTGTGTTTAAAATGCCATGCAAAATTATTCATAACAAAAGCTTCAAAACATGACGGATATCATTACATGTTAAACAGCCCTGACATGTTATAAATTTTTTAAAAAGAATGAAAATTATTTTCTGATTCTCAATATGATTAGCCCCGGGATTAAAATTATTCTGGATAAATTCTAATTTTCATTGAATTTTTAGCAAGCGCTAATTCAACTTTTTTTCAGTCTACAAAGAGGAAGTTTTATACTTATTTTATCAATTCTTTCAAGAATTCGCAAAATGACTTTTCTCTCTGATGATTTTTTTGATCAGGGCTATTTGGCCAAGATGGTAATGAAAGTGTTCTATAATACCTTGAAAATTTCGGTAAAAACTCCCATATTTTTTATCGGCCATATCTTTGAACAAATTCTCTTCGGGAAAATTTTCGATCAATTCGGCAAATTTTTCAGCATCATCCCAGATTTTCTGCAGCAGATTGTCCCAATCTACCTGAGATGTTATTGGGGGTAGTTTAAAACTGTCTTTATCTTTGGCAACTAAAGATTGATTTTGCAATACTTTTGAGACGGCAACGATATAGTAATTCATATGGTATGCAAGGCATGAGATGGAGTTTAATTCATACAGCTGCGTAGTGGCTTCCACCCAGTTCACATCTTTCAGTTAGTCTTTCAGACAGGAATCAGTCCAGTTGCTTCCAAAATGAACTTCTCTCACATGTCGCGCTATTTCTTTAGTAATAAGCATTTGAATCTGGTCAGTGGTGATTTTTAATCCTTTGAGTCCTTAAATAAACATCCTTAACATGCCAAACAATTAAAGTCAGGTGGTTCTTTTAGCATTCTAATTTAGTAATTTCTGTGAATTAGTCGATCCTAAACCTATGGCCTGGTCATACCGGGCGCCAAATTTCCTGTAATAAACGATAACGGTGTACTCATTTTCGGTTTGGTAAAACGAACCTTCAACCTTATAAGGGTCTATCATGTTGTTTTTATTCACCGAAACATAAGTATAATTATAAAAACCTTGTTTAAAAAGAATGGCTGCTTCATACCGGCCTGAGACTTCATTATAAGTCATTCTGTTTTCTTCTGAGATTTGCCAATCATTGAAACTACCGTAGATGTAGATGTCTTCCTGTTCAAAGTTCTCTTTATAAACTAACCCAAAATGTACCAGCGAATAATCTCCTTCTAACGATACGTTCTCCGCATCCAGTGTCCTTAACACAAAATTCCCATTGATATCCGGGTAGAATGAATAAGGTCTGTTTCCCCTTGCTTCATTGACATAGAGAAAAGTATTAAAGATATTGTCCAAACGGGTTTTAAAAATATTATTCGTTGCGTTTCTGATTTCCTTGGTGTCAAAATAAAGGTATTCGTTACCTGCCCAAAAAGAAATACCATCTATATAATTATACAAAAGCTGTTTCCCTCTGGTAAATTTGGGTTTGATGCCCTTGATCACCGAGTTCCAGTCATTATTTTGGTAAACATCGACTTTGATCTCTCGATTGGGATCATTTAAAAGCAGGTTCGGGTGATCAATCCTGAACTGAATACTATGTTTTTCGTTAATTACTGCAGGATTAGTGCTTCGATGAGCTGTTACGGCCACGTTTACTTTTGGCTGGTATATGATGAATCTTCGCGTGAATAATACCTTTCCGTAATCATCAAGAATACTGATCAAATAGTTACCACTTATTTTAATCCTGTTGCTTTCATTGGGGATTTGAAGTTCGTAATGCGTGTAATACTGCAGCGTATTAAATGAATTTTGATATTTTCTAATTCTATCCGTTGCATAGCCTGTCATAAACTCAGTTGAAGACAGATTTGATTTTTGCCAGTTGTAATCACAGTGATCGAGGCGATAAGAATAGATCCTTTCTTCTGAATTGATATCATCAAAGCTTAAAATGAGTTTTTCACCCAGTTTTACGATAGGGGCATAGGCCTCTGGTTTTTGAGGTTTAAACTCTATAGTTTTGATGTTCGCGGGAGGCAGGATGATATTATTCTGCTGAGCATTTAAATTAAGGCAACACAGTGAAAAAAGACCGGCAACAAGCAAAGTTTTAAAGAACGAATCGTTTATAGGCATCTGTTTTGTAAGGTGTTGTCTAGTTTTTGCTTACTTTTTTAGCACGATAAGTAAACAAAAATAAGATCATTGATTGAATCCAAATAAATGTTAATTAAATGCTAATCTATAAAATATTAATTATTAAATTTGCACTCGATTAAGAAACAATTGATTTTTCCCATTAAAGGCCATGAAAATGGTGTCTTAGGAAAATAAATTTTAATTAAGCAAAGGTATGTCTACAGACATTAAAATTAAAAAGGGCTTGAATATTAAGCTCAAAGGAGGAGCCACTCACGAAATATCCACGGCGAATCGATCAAAAACTTTTGCTGTAAATCCATCAGAATTTCACGGAATAGTACCAAAACTGGCTGTAAAAGTTGGAGATAAGGTCAAGGTTGGAGATGCAGTGTTCTTTTCAAAAAGTAATGAAAAGATAAAATTTTCTTCTCCGGTAAGTGGAGAGGTTACAGAAATAGTTCGAGGAGCAAAAAGGAAACTTTTATCGATTAAAATTAGCGCTGATGATAAAGACACTTATGTTGATTTTGGCGCCAAGACACCAGGCAAATTAGCTGGACCCCAGATAAAGGAATTACTGTTGGAAAGTGGCTGCTGGCCCATGATCAAACAACGCCCTTATGATGTGGTTGCCAACCCGTCAGACAGCCCTAAGGCCATTTTTATTTCAGCCTACAGCACTGCACCTCTTGCTGCATCCCATGTTGTGACTCTTGAAGGAAGAAAGAAGCAATTTCAGGCGGGAATTGATGCTTTATCCAAGTTGACAGAAGGAAAGGTGCACTTATCAGTTGGAGCATCGGAAAGCTTTTTTGACAATATCAACGGAGTAGAATTGCATAAGGTAACCGGTAAACATCCGGCAGGTAATGTGGGTGTTCAGATAGCAAAAATAGATCCTATCAATTCTGGAGAAAGGGTGTGGGTAGTTCATCCTCAGAATGTTGCTGCCATTGGAAGTCTTTTTCTCAGTGGAAAATACAATCCAACCAAAGTGATTGCCCTTGCAGGCAGTCAGGTTGACGGTCCTCAGTATTATGCGGTTATTCAGGGATCCCAAATCAGTGATATTGTAGCAGGAAAATTAAAATCAGGGAAAAATAGAATCATTAGTGGGAATCCGTTGACCGGAACTGCTGTTAGCCTGCAAGGCTCTCTTGGGTTTTACGATGACTTAGTATGTGTTATTCCCGAAGGTGATCATCATGAATTTTTTGGATGGATGCCTTTTATTGGAAATCACAAATTCAGCATGAGCAGAACATTTCTGTCTTGGTTATCGCCCAATAAAGAATATGACCTCGATACTAATCTCAATGGAGAAGAGAGGGCTTTTGTGATTACAGGTGAAATGGAAAGGGTTTTCCCCATGGATATTTATCCTATGCAGTTGCTTAAGGCAACCATGATTCAGGATATAGAAAAAATGGAGAATTTGGGAATCTATGAAGTAGCTCCTGAAGATTTTGCATTGATCGACTTTATAAGCACATCCAAGATCGAAGCTCAGGAAATTATTCGTGAAGGATTAGATTTAATGATTAAAGAAGTAGGCTAGATGAATTTTTTAAGAAAACAATTAGACAAAATCAAACCCAATTTTGACAAAGGGGGTAAATTTGAAAAATACGCACCGGCTTTTAACGGAATAGATACTTTCCTTTTTGTACCTAATCACACTACAAAATACGGAGCACATATCAGGGATGGAATTGACCTGAAACGTGTAATGATTACTGTGGTCATTGCTTTATTGCCGGCCCTGATTTTCGGGATGTGGAACGTAGGTTACCAGAATATGGGTGATGGAAAGGAATTCTGGGACTATTTTATTTTTGGCGCTATTCGTTTTATGCCAATGATCATAGTCTCTTACGGAGTGGGTCTCGGTATTGAATTTGCTTATGCCGTTTTCAGAGGACACGATGTTAATGAAGGTTATTTGGTGACAGGATTGCTTATTCCCATGATCATGCCGATTGACCTGCCTCTTTGGATGCTGGCTTTGTCGGTTATATTTGCCGTTATTCTTGGTAAAGAGGCCTTTGGAGGAACTGGAATGAATATTCTTAACCCTGCACTTGTTGCAAGGGCTTTTGCATTATTTTCTTATGCTCCTTATATGTCTGGAAATACAGTTTGGGTCGCAGATTCAGTTGCTGATGGTGTTTCCGGGGAAACAATTCTAGGATCACTTGCCGGAGGAACAACTCCAGCATACAGTTGGTTTGATATGTTTATGGGATATGTTCCCGGCTCAGTGGGTGAAACCTCGGTGCTCATGATCTTGATAGGAGCGGCTTTATTGCTGTTTACTGGTATTGCCAGCTGGAGAATCATGATTTCCTGTTTATTGGGAGCCGCCCTTATGGGGCTTCTGTTTAATGCCATTGGAAGTGAAACCAATGAATTATTGAATTTTCCATGGTGGCAGCATTTATTGGCTGGCGGGTTTGCATTTGGTTTGGTGTTTATGGCAACAGATCCGGTATCGGCAGCTCAAACCACAAAAGGGAAATGGATATATGGTTTCTTAATAGGAATATTTGCAATTCTGATCAGGGTGGTCAACCCGACATTACCCGAAGGAATGATGATGGCCATTTTGTTGATGAACGTCTTTGCACCGACAATTGATCATTATGTTGTTGAAGGAAATATAAAAAGACGAAAAAAGAGATTACAAAAAGTTAACGCATAGTTATGGATAGAAATAGTAATAGTTACACCTTTATTTTTGCCGTTGTCATGGTTGTAGTAGTAGCTGCTGCGCTTGCTTTTACAGCAACAACGCTCAAGCCGCTTCAGGCTGAAAATGTAAGGCAGGAAAAGATGCAAAACATTTTATCGACTATCGGTATCAACGTAAGCCGAAAAGAGGCCAGCGAGCAGTTTTCAGGATATGTGAAGCAGGAATTGGCGCTTAATTCAGATGGTTCGGTGAACCAAGATGTCGATGCCTTTAAGATCGAATTGATGAAGGAAACCAAGAAACCTAAGGAAGAGCAGGCTTTTCCATTGTATATCGCTGAGAAAGATGGGAAGACATTTTATGTAATCCCACTATTCGGAGCCGGGCTTTGGAAGGAAATCTGGGGTTATTTGGCCTTGGATAGTGATAAAAATACTATTGTTGGAGCTTCATTTGACCATGCAGGTGAAACTGCTGGTCTTGGTGCTGAAATTAATCAGTCCTGGTATGAGGACCAGTATATTGGAAAGAAAATATTCGACGAAAATAATAATTTTGTATCAGTGACAGCGGTTAAAGGAGGTGCTAAGGCAGGAGATATTCATGCTGTGGATGCCATTTCCGGAGGAACAATTACTTCAGACGGGGTTTCTGATATGGTCGAAGAGAGATTAGCAAACTATTTACCATACTTTAAAAATAATTAATGATGGCAGAAAAAGAAGCTTTGTTTTCGCAAAAGAACAAAAGGTTATTGATTGACCCTTTAAACGATGATAACCCAGTAACAGTACAGGTATTGGGTATATGTTCGGCATTGGCAATTACGGTGCAATTAAAGGCAGCGATAGTGATGTCATTGGCAGTGATGTTTGTACTTGTTTTTGGTAACCTGATCGTTTCATTATTGAGGAACCTTATTCCTAACAGGATTAGAATTATCGTTCAGTTACTGATCGTGGCCTTCTTGGTGATCCTGGTTGATCAGGTTTTAAAGGCATATTCTTATGATGTTAGCAAACAGTTATCAGTATTTGTTGGGCTGATCATTACGAACTGTATCATTATGGGTCGATTTGAGGCATTTGCTTTGGCTAACGGGCCTTGGAAATCGATTCTTGATGGGATTGGAAATACGATAGGATATGCGGTCATTTTGATCATTGTATCTTTTTTCAGAGAGCTTTTCGGTTCTGGAAAATTAATGGGTTATGAAGTTTTAGGACATAAAGGAAAGACTATAGCTGAATCGACAGGCTTATATCATTATGGGTACGAAAACAACGGATTTATGATGTTGGCCCCGATGGCGCTCATTACCGTAGGTATTTTGATTTGGTTCCAAAGGTCTAGGAACAGAAAACTGATAGAAGAATAAAATAAAATTATAAGCCTTTTGTCATAAAGGAGTAAAAAAATAAAACATGGAAGCATTAGTAAGTTTGTTTGTTAGAAGCATATTCATAGATAATATGGTGTTTGCCTATTTTCTGGGGATGTGTTCTTATCTGGCTGTTTCAAAAACCGTAAAAACAGCGGTTGGATTAGGGGCTGCGGTAATTTTTGTACTGATAATCACTGTACCTGCCAATTATTTGTTGGATACTTATATTTTGAAAGAAGGCGCTTTGGTGTGGCTAGGACCTGAATATGAATCTATAGACTTGAGTTTCTTAAGCTTTATTATGTTCATCGCAGTGATCGCCTCAATGGTACAATTGGTAGAAATGATAGTAGAGCGATTTGCTCCGGCACTATATAGTGCTTTAGGTATATTTCTTCCTTTGATTGCGGTAAACTGTGCAATTTTAGGAGGATCTTTGTTTATGCAGCAAAAGAATTTTACCACTGTGACCGAATCAGCCGTCTATGGTTTAGGCTCGGGCATCGGATGGTTTCTTGCCATTGTTGCTATTGCTTCTATCAGAGAGAAAATAGCCTATTCAAATGTTCCTAAGCCGTTGAAAGGATTGGGAATTACGTTTGTAATTACAGGCCTGATGGCCATTGCTTTCATGAGTTTTTCAGGAATAAAATTATAATAAGTTAAGATCGTAGAGATAATGAATCCAATCGTAGCAAGTATCGTATTTTCATTAGTGTTAATACTCATCTTAGTAACCGTTTTACTTGTAGCAAAAGCTAAATTGCTTCCTTCAGGTAAGGTAAAACTTTTGATTAACGGACAAAAGGAAATTGAAGTAGAAACCGGTAACACCCTATTGACAACTTTGAGTAACGCAAAGATATTTTTGCCTTCAGCTTGTGGAGGGGGAGGTACTTGTTTACAGTGTGAATGTCATGTGCTAAAGGGTGGAGGAGAACCGCTTCCGACAGAAGTGCCAAACTTTACGAGAAAGGAACTGGCTGCCGGTGCCCGCTTGGGTTGCCAGGTGAAGATAAAAGAAGATATGGAAATTACAATTCCGGAAGAAATATTTGGAATCAAGAAGTTTGAAGCAACTGTAAAATCCAATTATAATGTGGCTTCCTTTATTAAGGAGTTTGTAGTAGAATTACCAGAGGATATGGATTATAAGGCCGGGGGCT
Organism: Lutimonas vermicola; assembly: GCF_038433205.1. Lineage (NCBI taxonomy): Bacteria > Pseudomonadati > Bacteroidota > Flavobacteriia > Flavobacteriales > Flavobacteriaceae > Lutimonas > Lutimonas vermicola. Next base: position 544,457 of record NZ_JBCDNA010000002.1, on the reverse strand, counting down.
ATATTCAAATTGAAATTCCTTCAACTGAGGTTAGTTTTCAAGATATTGATATTACGGCACATCCAAAAGAACATCCTGGAGAACCTGAAAAGTTTAAACTAGAATGGGATAAATTTGACCTTTGGCCTCTTAAAATGAAGAATTCTGAAACTGTTGAAAGAGCTTATTCCATGGCTTCTTACCCTGCAGAGGGAAGAAATATCATGTTGAATGTGCGTATCGCTACCCCACCATGGGATAGGGCTAAGAACAGCTGGGCAAATGTTAACCCTGGAATTGCTTCATCGTTTATTTTTAGTAAAAAACCTGGTGAGAAAGTGATTGTTTCAGGTCCTTATGGTGAATTCTTTATCAATGAGTCTGACTCAGAGATGCTTTACGTAGGTGGTGGTGCAGGTATGGCTCCGATGAGATCGCACCTTTATCATCTGTTTAAAACACTTAAAACAGACAGAAAAGTAACCTACTGGTACGGCGGAAGATCAAAAAGAGAGTTATTTTATACTGATCATTTCAGAGACCTGGAAAAAGAATTCCCTAATTTCAAATTTTACATAGTACTTTCAGAACCAACAGAAGATGATAACTGGAAAGTTATGAAGGATATAGATGACACAGAAGGAGATGGTTTCTTAGGTTTTGTGCATCAGGCTGTGATAGACCAGTACCTTTCTAAGCATGAAGCACCTGAGGATCTGGAATTGTATTTCTGTGGCCCGCCTATGATGAACCAGGCTGTTCAGAAAATGGGTGAAGATTTTGGTATGGCAGATGAGAATATTAGATTTGATGACTTCGGTGGTTAATTTAATGATCATTGTATAAACGATATAAAATCCCGCTTATGGCGGGATTTTATATTTCTAAAAGCAATTACAAGCAAGCCTGCTTTTAGCCTGCCTTCGGTAAAAAGCTATGTCGTTAGAGCGATAAATCGCATTAGAACAGTTAGAACTATGTTTTATGTATTATAGGGGTAGTGGGCAGTCTTTAAATGTCTGCACGGCCTAATCTATACATACGCAGATTGAACGGCTGATTCCATACCATAAAAAAAGTATGGCATAAAAAAATCCCGCCATTGGCGGGATTTTATTTTATCATTCGGTAAATTCAATCTATTCGGGTTTCTGTTCCAGAATATCGAAGAACTCTTCTAATTTAGGTAAAATAACAATTCTGGTTCTTCTGTTTGTAGATCTTCCTTCTGCCGTATCATTTGAGGCTAAAGGAACATATTCACTTCTACCGGCAGCAATTAACCTGCTTGGGGCAACCTCAAAATCGTTTTGAAGTACCCTCACTACTGAAGTAGCTCTGGCTACACTAAGGTCCCAGTTGTCTTTCATGTTATTGGTACTGATCGGCACATTGTCTGTATAACCTTCAACCTGAACTTCCATTTCAGGTTTGCTGTTTACTACCGTTGCCACTTTTCCAAGAACTTCTTTTGCTCTATCAGATACTATCGCGCTTCCGCTCTTAAACAACATTTTGTCAGCAATTGAAATATAAACTACAGTTTTTTCTACTTCAATTTGAATGTCTTCATCCTGTATACCATCTGCAAGATCTTTTTTCAATTGGAAAGCCAGCGCTAAATTGATCGAATCTTTTTTCGTCATTGCATCACGAACTCCATTGATGTATTTATCTTTTTCACTTAACTGAGCAATAACTTCTTTGATATTATCAGATGAAGATTGAGTTAATACAGTTAAATTTTCTACTTGTTGCAAAGAACGTGCTTTGTCTTCTTTTAATGAACTGTTTAATTCCATCAAGTGATCTTTATCCACCAAACAAGATTGTAAATCAGCTTTTGCATCTACCAGATCCTGTTTTGTTTTGTTGTGCTGTGTTTCCAGATCCGCATATTTTTTGTTTGAAACACAAGATGTTAATAGAACCGATAAAAACAGGGCTCCAAAAAATAATTTTTTCATAATTTGAATAGAATTTAATTTATAAACAAAAATATTAAATATTTTGCTTGGATTAACATAATTTACTAAAAAAAACCTAAAGGCAAAACTAAGATAAAACTTATCTTTGCGTGTTAAATAATCCATAATTTTTGGTATGAAACAAGCTTTCTGCATTCTTATTTTTTATTTACTGACCGTCTCATGTAAAAGCGATCGGCAAAATGTTTACAAACAACTTGAAGGGCTGGCCTTTGGCACCAGTTTTCACATTAGCCTTGACCATAAAAACGACAGTGTTACGGAAGCTGATATAGACAGTTTGATACACGCAGTGAACAAATCATTATCTACATATATTCCCAATTCGGATATTTCAAAAATCAACAGAGGTGATACGACCGTTGTTGTAGATGCTTATTTTAAAGAAGTTTTCGAAAAGTCGCTAAAGGTCTATAACGAGACAGACGGTGCATTCGATCCTACAATTGGAACTTTGGTGAACGCATGGGGGTTTGGTCCGGGAAAACCCTTGAGTCGAATGGAACAAAGCAAAGTAGACAGCCTTTTGGTTTTTGTCGGATTTGATCAAATTAAGCTGATAGACGATAAACTCATTAAAATGCACCCTGAGACCTTTCTTGATTTCAATGCTAACGCAAAAGGTTTTGCAGTTGACGTTATAGGAAGATACCTCGAAAAACAAGGTGTTAAGAATTACATGGTAGAGATTGGCGGAGAAATTCGGGCAAGGGGAACCAATCAGAAAGGGGAGTATTGGCGAATAGCAATAGAAGAACCAAATTTTGACGGATCACGGTCTTTTCAAACTATTATCGCCCTTCAAAATGAATCCATAGCCACTTCTGGAAATTACAGAAAATTCAAAGTAGATTCTGTGAATGGTGAGAAATACGCGCATACAATCGATACGCAAACAGGATATCCCAGTAAAAGTAATTTGCTTAGCGCTTCTGTTATTGCCAGTAAAGATTGCGGGGATGTTGATGCTTATGCAACTGCCTTTATGGCCATGGGGCTGGATAAATCAAAAGAGTTCCTTGGTCAGCATGAAGAATTAAAAGCTTTTTTGATTTACAGTGACCCGGAAGGTGGTTTAAAAACTTTTAGCACCGAAAATCTTTTACTCGAAAAATAACAGACAAAAAAACATCTTTGGAATTAGGAGATTTACAAATGGCAGTCAATTTTTTTATTTCAGGTTAATGGTTTTTAAAATGGCCTCAAGTTCAAAAACCACATCTCTCTTTTTTGAAGAGGGGGAATAACTAAAGCCTTCAACAACGATAAGCCGCTCATTGACTTCATCCTTGATTGTATAACTCAAAAAAGGGCCTCCCATATAATCACCTTCAACAAACCAAAGGCCTCTGGATTCCAATGCATTAATCTTACCAATGGTCACCTGCTCGGTCACGGGAGTAAATGAAGGCTCAGTTCTCATATAGGTATTGTCAAACTGGCCCGGGATATAATTCTTTCCGATTGAATCTCTGAACGATACCAGGAATTCCGGGGTATAAGGTTCATCAAATAAAGGAATTTCATAAGCGATAATATTCAGTAAGCCCCTTTCAAAGGAATTTCTATACCAGAGGAATTGCCCTGTGTCATCAACCTTTTTGTAAGCAAAAGGAATCTTCATGGAAATCCCAAGTTTATCAAGTGTTTCGATAGTCGAAGGATCATGAAAATCTTTGGTGATCTTTCTTTGGTATAAGGCAAGGTCATTTTTCTTGAATATCTTAATAATGTCTTCTTTATGCGACCGAATGTTCTCCATGAGTTCTTCCTTGTCTTGGGCTAAAATGGTCAAAGTTGTTTGAGGACTCGCATAGACATCAATATTGCTATAGAAATTTTTTACAGTATCCAGGCCTATAAAAAGAATGTTCCTGTGTCTTTTAAAAAGGCTGTTGAATGTGATAGGGTCAACCTGGTTTATCGAAAACTGATTCTCCTCCTGAGGCAGACCAATCACCGGTTCTCCAATGATTTTTTTTAGTTCATCTCCCACCTTTCCATTCCAGTCTTCATTATTCATGACGATGAGTACATGGTTTATTCTTCCGGTTGAGGATACTAGGGTAACGGTATCACTTTTTTCGCAAGAGAATAGCATTGCTACGCAGATAAGAGTGAAAGTAATTCTTTTAATCATTGTTAAGATGTTAATTGAACAACCAAATGTTCAAAACAATTTTAGTATATTTTGAGCTTGGTGCCTGGCTTTAGACTTTTACTACTCCAAATATTGTTCCATTCTTTCAATTGTGCAACAGAAACTTTTGGATATTTTTGAGAGATCAACCAAAGTGAATCCCCTTTTTTAACCACATAGGTCGCATATGATCCTTTTGGCGCTTCATTTTTAGCTGAAGTATTTGAATTTTGGGTCGATGAAGCTTCCGCAACCGGTCTTCTGGGATATATTGTAAGTCGTTGTCCTATTCTGAGATTATTACTTTTTAAACCATTCCATCTTTTAATGCTGCTCACAGATACTCCGTATCTATTTGCAATCTTACCGAGGTAATCGCCACTTTTTACCCGATAACGGATCCTGTCATTCGCCTCAAAATATTTAGGAAGGGGCTTTTCCCTTTTTGCATCCTCTACTTCGGCATAAGCGTAGATCTGGGCTTCATTTGAAACAAAACTGCCCGAAATAAACTTGGGAAGCGTCAGGGTATAGTTCCTGTCTTTTATAACAGGAATGATTTTTAATTTGTACTGTGGATTAAGGAAGGTAAGTAATTCCATGTCGATACCTAAAACTTCATTGACCTGCTCAAAGGTGATTTGCCTTTTGACAACTACAGTATCTGTCTCGAATGTATTTAGTACTTCATTTTTTGCGTACAACTGGTGCTCATCAGCATATTCGAAAATATAATATGTGGCGTAGAAAGCGGGTAAATAACCTGCTGTCTCTCTCGGTAAATAGTGCCGAATGTTCCAGTAATTCTTTTGTCCTCCTGCTCTTCTGATCGCTTTATTTACATTCCCCGGCCCGGAGTTATATGCGGCAAGTGCCAGGTCCCAGTCGTTAAAAATATCGTGTAATTTGGTTAGATAGCGACAGGCTGCCTCAGTGGCTTTAATCGGATCAGACCTTTCATCTACATAGGAGCTTACTTTTAAATCATACTCCCTTCCTGTTCCATACATAAACTGCCAAAGCCCTTTGGCGCCTACTCTTGAAGTTGCATCGGCTCTTAAGGCCGACTCAACAATTGCAAGGTATTTTAGCTCCATGGGAATATTGTATTTTGCAAGATGTTCCTCGAACATCGGAAAATAGTATTTGGCCTTTCCCATCAGATTGGCAAGTGTTTGCTGTCGGTTCTTTAAATAATGTTTTATGATCTTTTCAAGAGAAGGGTTATATTCGAAATTAAAAGGGGTCTGACTGTCGAGATAAGCAATTCTTTCCTTAAGTTCTTCGGTTGATAAATTTTCAATCACCATTTTTCCAACGGTGTCTTCAGGTTTGATGATCAGGCTGCTGTCTATGACATTAAGCTTCCATGAATCCAGCCATTTTTTGTCAAACTCACTAACTTCAATGTGGTCAATAAGTGCAACAGCCTTTCCTTGTATCAGCGTCGTATCCACCTTTACAGTGTCGATAACTTTGCCGGGTATCTGGGTTAGTAACTCAGAGACAGAATCAGTAAAGACTTCTAAAGGTTGGATTTCCTCTGAATTTGAGGTCTCCTGGGCATAAGAAAGGCTAAGGAAAAAACAAAGGAAAAGGGGTAAATTTTGGCGCATCAATTTCATTAATATCATCATTGTTGTCAGTAAGTTCGCTATAAAACGGTAAAATTATAACAAAATTTCACGTATTCAATTTTTTTTCTCTACTTACTTATATTTTTTGGTATCATCTTAAGATTTGCTGACCGGCTTATTTTCATGGCTGGCCGGCTCAGTTCTAATTATAAGGCTCGTTCCAGGTTTTAAGTAATTTACGTTGTGAAGTTGATTCATGTTTCTAATATCAGCTATGGGAATATTCCCATACTTTCTCGATATTTTAAATAAGGTATCTCCATGCTCCACGATATGCGTAGTGAATCCTGAAGTTTGCCCAAAAGATTTATTTTTTGGTAATTCTTTCAGGCTGAGGTTCCCGATAGGGTTTGGTTTTGTCAGGATTTGATCTGTGACCACTAATCTTTGTCCGGCAATCAGGAAATTAGTATCCAGGCCATTCCAGTTTTTCAGTTCTTCGAAACTTATCCCGTGTTTTTTAGCAATGCTGTTCAAATTATCTCCTACTGTTACCAAATAACTATTACTTAGCGTAACTGGAATTACCAGTGTTAATGGACTTTTTTCTTGAATTACCAGATTTTTTTGATACAGTTCCCTTTCTGCTGACAAAAAATCGGGTATCAATTGCACAGGCAGTGCGAGAGAAAATATTTTGTTTTTTATATCAGGGATGAGGTCTTGTTTGTACTGAGGATTAAATAATCTCAGGGCTTCAGGATCAATACCAGTTAGTTCACTAATTGATGTAAAAGTTAAACGGCCTTTTACATGAACTGTATCTATTTCCCGATAAGATAATTGATTTTTCAGAGGGCTCAGGTTATGGTAGTTTGCGTAGGAAAGCAAATACATGGTTGCGTAAAAGGCAGGGACGTAACTGCTTGTTTCTCTGGGCAAGAATCGTCTGATTTCCCAGTAATTAGTATTTCCTCCTGCCCTTTTGATCGCTTTTTTTACATTACCCGGTCCTGAATTATAGGCAGCAAGGGCCAGATCCCAGTCACCAAATGTTTTGTAAAGCCTCTTTAGGTAAAGGCACGCGGCTTGGGTAGATTTTATAAGATCGAATCTTTCGTCGACGTATGAGTCGATATACAAATCATATTCCCTTCCTGTTCCATACATAAATTGCCAAAGGCCTTTGGCTCCTGAAGGAGAAACAGCAACCTGATTTAAAGCCGATTCAACGATCGCGAGGTATTTTAACTCGAGAGGTAATTCATAAGCATCTAAATATTTTTCAAACACGGGGAAATAATAGGCAGATTTTCCGAGTATTTTATTTAAATACTCCCTGTGATCATTTAGATACACCCTTATAAATCGTTCCAATGTAGCATTATGTCTTACGTTAAAAGGAGTTGATTTATTGAGCTCTTCAAGCTGATCGATAAGAATAATCGTTGAAAACTCTTCAGGGTCCGAAAGCCGGGATAGCGGTTTGTTATATAAAAGCCATTGGTTGTTTAAAGTGGCATCTGTGTTTGCATCCACGGGAATAAGGTTAGCAACGAGCAATTGGTCAAGGTTTAAAAAGGATTTACCAGGATCATTGGAGAGGGGAATTCGATTCGAAAATGAACTGTTTTGAGCGTTAATTTGGGACGAAAGCACCAATAAGTAAAGAATAAGGAAGTTTTTCATAGCGTTCTTATTTTAAGGTTTTATTATTTGTTTTTTGATCCATTCGCAAATTTGGCCCAGCACTTGCTCTTTCTCCAGATCATGGTGTAATTCATGAAATCCGTTTTCTACAGTGACGAATGTCACCTGATCGCCGGCATGTTTGGCAAATTCATTCGAAGCCTCATAGGAAGTAATACGATCTTTAACACCATGCATTAGTATCATGGGTGTATGTAACCTGGAGGTATTTTTAAGTGCCCATTCCCCTGTTTCGATAAGCCTGAGCGAATAACTGGTGCTTACCCTGTCATGTACAAGAGGATCATTTTTATAGGCCTCAATTTCTTTCTGATCCTTTGAAAGAGACTCCAGGTCCAGTTCATTGGGCATTGTAAGGGATGGAAAGATTTGGTCTATCAATTTGCCAAAAATCATTTTATAAGCAGGAGGTTTAAATGCAAGGCGCAGAAATGGGCTCGTAACGATCAATCCTTTTAGCGTATTTGTTCTGCGCAAGGCATAGTTGATTACGACATTCCCTCCCATGCTGTGCCCGTAAAGAAAGACGGGTTTTGAAGGATACAGGGCTTGCGCCTTAACGATTGATTGTTCCACAGCATCAAGCAAATAATTGAAACCCGGATGGTGTCCTTTTTTACCTGATGAATGTCCATGCCCAAACTGATCATAGGAAACTACGGCAATTGATTCTTTTAAAAGTACAGGAATCACTGTTCTTTCATATCGTCTCGCATATTCTCCCATTCCATGAACCAATACAACAACAGCCTGTATCTTTTGAGATGAATAGGACTGGCCTTGGATGGTGTATTTCTCAATCTGAAATTCAAAATCGTTACGGGTCATGTTACAGGTGATTTTACTCAAAAATAATTAAGCAATACATTGGAATTGCAAATTTGTTGAAAACTGTTAAAAACTTCAAAATCAACTCAATCTGAATCAATCACTTAGCTTTTGTCAAGTATATAATTTTAGGTGATTTTTAACCTGTTTTGAGCAATATATATAGAAATCCAGTGATTGAAAACAGTATTTTTTTGGCTAAATACATTCATTATTGCCACTATATTTTGTAACTTAGGAAGACCATTTAATCTCTTTTTATGATGACTACTAAAACAAATAATTCCGGTCAAAATCCAGAAAAGAAAACGTTAACTGTTGTCCATCTTCTGTACCCCTATACGAAGCAGCGAATTAGAGTGGGAGAAATTCTGGGTTATTTTCCTAAAAACATGTATAAGTCAAATGAAATCATCGATGAAGTTGTTTTGGAAACCTACGAAAAAGGCTTCCATAAAACTATGGATACCGATGAATTGAGATTAGCCATGTTTACCATGTTGAACGAGAGAATCATTGCTTTGTACAAATCTGAAGAGTGGCACAAGGATTCAATCAGCACAAGGGATATACTTGAAGAGGAACTGAAGCAGTTGGAGGAAAATTTTACCGTTGACGCCGACAATGATTTTATTATGAATGAAGACCTCGACGATATTTCTTATCATCAAAATAATTCAGGATCAAATAAATTGCCCTACGATGAATCGGAAGAAGGCGTAAAAACCTTTTTAGGTCTTGATCAGATTGAAAAGTATAAAGAGAACACAGACAGAAGAATGCTTCGAAATTTATATTATAAACTCCCTATTTATACTTCCAATATTGTCGATTTGTACATTCTTGGAAAACTGAGTTTTCATGAAATTGCCGGGATTTTGAAAATGGAGGCCTCAGAAGTTAAAGAAATTGTCAATATTGTAAGAGAAACCATTAAAAAACAACTGGATTAATAGATGATTGATAATATTGATTCAAATTCATTGTAAAATGTTGAATATTTTCTTTTTGCATTAGAATTAAAGTTGTAATATTGCATCGTGAATTTAGATAAACTACATACTTCATTAAGAAATAATCGCCGCCGTCCGTTTCGCTTCCCGCGTCAAAGGTAATGGTAAGAGCAAATTTTTTTTTAATTCACAATTCAATATTTTTCAAATGCATTCTCAGAATAACTTCAAAGATTTAAAATTCCTTAAAGCTATTATTTTAATGGATACAGTTGTTCTTGCACCTCGCCGCCGCCCGTAAGGGTATATTACAATTTATGGAGATAGGTGTGTCCATCTCTGCTTTTCAAAAAAATAATTTCAAAAACTTACTTTAAATCAATACAATGGAAATTGTAATTGCTACAGATAAACATATAAAGTTTGCCCAAACTATCAGTCAAACCATTGATCTTTCTGCTGAGGAAAGAGGTACAGGGATTGCCAAAAGAACACCCGGGTATATTGAGGCTAAAATTAAAAATGGTAATGCCGTAATAGCGTTAGACGGAGAAAAATTTGCCGGGTTTTGTTATATCGAAACCTTTGGTGATAAGAATTTTGTCGTCCATTCGGGTTTGATCGTACATCCTGATTTCAGAAATCAGGGCCTTGCTAAAAAGATAAAGACCAAGGTCTTTAAATATTCTCAGGAAAAGTATCCCAAGTCTAAGATATTTGGAATTACAACGGGTTTGGCTGTGATGAAGATTAATTATGAGCTGGGTTATAAGCCGGTTACCTTTTCAGAGCTTACAGATGATCCTGAATTCTGGAAGGGCTGTCAAACCTGTAGAAATTACGATGTGCTTCAGCGTACACAGCAAAAAATGTGCCTTTGCACAGGCATGCTCTATGACGGTAAAAAGGATGAAGAAAAGAAACATCCTTATAATTCAAAAAGTTTAAGCAGGCTGAAGAGGATCAAACAGAGTTTGTTTTTGAAAAAGAATAATCAGCATAAGAATAATTCCAATAAATCATAGTTTTCGTGTACTTTGAAGAATCAGGTATGGGAGACGTAAAAAAGAATAAAATGAAAAAATTAGTATTGGCATATAGCGGAGGTCTAGACACTTCCTATTGTGCAAAATACCTGTCACAGGTAAAAGGTTATGAGGTTCATGCAGTCAGTGTTAACACCGGGGGATTTTCGAAGGAAGAAATATCTAAGATTGGGGCTAAGGCCGTCCAGCTGGGTGCCAGCAGTTATACTTCCATTGATGCAGTCCAGACCTTCTATGATAAAGTAGTTAAATACCTGATTTTTGGAAATGTATTAAAGAATAATACCTATCCGCTATCTGTGAGTGCGGAAAGAATCATTCAGGCCATAGAAATCGTCAACTATGCAAAAAAAATTGGAGCTGGGTATATCGCCCATGGGAGCACCGGTGCAGGAAACGATCAGGTAAGGTTTGATATGATCTTTCAAACTTTGGCGCCTGAGATAGAAATCATTACTCCAATAAGGGACCTTAAATTGTCCAGACAAACTGAAATTGAATTTTTAAAGGAAAATGGAGTGGATCTTCCCTGGGAAAAGGCCAAATACTCTATCAATAAAGGATTGTGGGGAACCAGCGTTGGCGGACAGGAAACACTTTCTTCACATGCCGGGTTACCCGAAGAAGCTTATCCCAGCCAATTGGTGCAACACGATTCTGTTGACTTAAAGCTGTCTTTTGAAAAAGGAGAATTGGTGGCTATTAATGATCAGGCAGACAGTCATGTGAACAATATTGAGTTTTTGCAGAAGACAGCTTCTCAGTATGCCATTGGAAGAGATATCCATGTGGGAGACACGATCATTGGAATAAAGGGGAGGGTCGGATTTGAAGCTGCAGCCCCTTTGATTATTATCAAAGCACATCATTTGCTTGAAAAACACACATTAACCAAATGGCAGCAACACCATAAGGAGCAATTGGGTAATTGGTATGGCATGTTGCTGCATGAAGGACAGTATCTCGACGAAGTGATGAGAAATTTTGAAGTCTTTTTGAACGATACTCAAAAGAATGTAAGCGGTGATGTCTTTGTTACGCTTCATCCATACAGGTTTGTTCTCAATGGAATTGAATCTAAACACGATCTTATGAGCTCGTCTTTTGCGAGTTATGGCGAAACAAATGAAGGATGGACAGCAGAAGATGCTAAAGGATTCATCAAGATCACATCAAATCAGGGGAAAATATTTAACCATGTAAATTCATAAAAATGATCAAGGCAGGAATCATTGGCGGGGCCGGATACACAGCGGGGGAGCTGATCCGACTGATACTTCATCATCCCGGAGTAGTGCTTGATTTTGTTTACAGCACCTCAAACGCCGATAATGAAATTCAGCAGATTCACAGAGATTTAATCGGAGAAACGGATATGAAATTTGTTCAGAAGATCAATCCTGAAGTTGATGTTTTGTTCCTCTGTCTCGGGCATGGGAATTCTAAATCCTTTTTGCAGGAACATGAATTTTCGGCTCAAACCAGAATCATTGACCTCAGCAATGATTTTCGACTTACTGCAGATCGCTATTTTATGGATAAAACGTTTGTCTATGGGCTTCCTGAAGTTTTTCGGGAAGAAATCATCAGGGCTGACCATATCGCCAACCCTGGTTGCTTTGCCACTGCGATTCAGCTGGCATTGCTGCCCCTGGCCAATGCCAACATGCTAAAAGGCGAAGTACATGTCAACGCAGTCACCGGAGCTACCGGAGCCGGAACCGGCTTGTCAAAAACAACGCATTTTACCTGGAGGGACAATAATTTTTCTCACTACAAGGCATTTAATCATCAGCATCTTGGAGAAATCGAACAAAATATAGCCCTTCTTCAACCCGGATACACAAAGGAACTTAATTTTATCCCTAACCGGGGAAATTTCAGTAGAGGGATTTTTGCCACATCTTATACAGATTTCGAAGGAAGTATTGAGGAGGCAAAGGTCATGTATCAGGAATTTTACAAGGATGCTGCCTTTACATATTTATCTGAACAGGATATATTTTTGAAACAGGTGGTCAATACCAATAAATGCCTGCTACATTTGCATAAACATCAAAATAAATTATTGATTACCAGTGCCATTGATAACCTGCTCAAAGGAGCTTCCGGACAGGCCATTCAGAATATGAATCTGATGTTTGGCTTGGAAGAAACAGCGGGACTTGCATTAAAAGCTAACTTTTTTTAAACGAAATATATGAAAATTGCCATCATAGGAGTGGGGAACTTGGGTTATTCAATAGCCGTAGGAATCTTAAGTCAGAAAAAAGAAATAAATTGTAAATCACTATACCTGACCAAAAGAAATATAAGTTCTCTGAGTCACTTTGAGAAGGTATCACTGGTTAAAACAACCAATGATAACAGACGTGCGGTAAAGTATTCAAATGTAATCATTCTGGCAGTGCAGCCAGCCCAGTTAATGGAGGTATTGGAGGAGGTACAAGACTTGATAGACCCTAAAAAACATACGATTATTTCTGTGGCCACAGGAAGAAAGATTGAAGAAATTGAAGCTGTAGTAAAGAATGGTGTGCCTGTGATAAGGTGTATGCCCAATACCGCTATTTCGGTCGGTCAGTCGATGACTTGCATCAGTGCAAACGAAGCAGGGAAACTAAATTTTCATCTTGCTAAAAGCATATTCAATGCTCTTGGGGAAACCATGTGTATCGAAGAACGGCTCATGCAGGCTGCTACGGTGATCTGTGCGAGCGGTATTGCTTTTTGGATGAGGTTGATAAGAGCCACCACCCAGGGAGCGGTACAGCTGGGTTTTCACAGCGAAGAAGCCCAAAAACTCTCTATGCAAACCTGTTTGGGAGCTGCCAGTTTGTTGATCGATTCCCAGAGCCATCCGGAACAGGAAATTGACAAAGTAACCACCCCCAGTGGTTGTACCATTGAAGGATTAAACGAAATGGAGCATCAGGGCCTTAGTTCGTCTATCATCAAAGGACTGGTGACTTCTTATGAAAAAATAAACCAGATTTAATAATTTTAATATGGAATTATTTGACGTATACCCTTTATATGATGTAACCCCGGTTAGTGCCCAAGGTTGCTATATTATTGATGATAAAGGGCAAAAATATCTCGACCTATATGGGGGCCATGGCGTAATTTCGATCGGTCATAGCCATAAGGATTATGTTTCAGCCGTAACCGAACAGCTGGAACGAATTGGTTTTTATTCCAATTCGATAAAAAACCCTTTACAGGAGGCATTGGCCTTTAAACTTGGAGAAGTATCTAATTGTAAGGATTACAATTTATTCCTTTGTAATTCCGGGGCAGAAGCCAATGAAAATGCGCTTAAAATGGCTTCTTTTGAAACAGGTAAATATAAGGTTATAGCTTTTGATAAGGCTTTTCATGGTCGAACTTCAGCCGCAGTGGCTGTAACGGATAATCAGAAGATCAAAGCCCCTCTAAACAGCCAGCATGAGGTCGTATTTTTACCTTTGAACGACGAGGATGCCCTCGAAGCTGAGTTGTCAAAAAATGATGTTGCTGCAGTGATCATTGAAGGTATTCAAGGAGTAGGGGGCCTGAATGAAGGATCGAAAGATTTTTTTGGTGCTTTGGAAAGATTGTGTAAAAAATACGGAGCGTTACTGATCCTTGACGAAATTCAATCTGGATGTGGAAGAAGCGGGAAATTTTTCTCTTTCCAGCACCACGGTATACATCCGGATATCATATCTATGGCCAAGGGTATGGGAAATGGTTTCCCGGTAGGAGGGATACTTATTTCAAATTCAATACAGGCATCTTACGGTATGCTGGGAACAACTTTCGGGGGGAATCACCTTGCCTGTGCCGCAGCTCTTTCTGTACTTAACACCATTGAAAATGAACAATTGATTGACAATGTGAATGAGGTGTCGCAACATTTCTTAAAAAGAATAAAAGAGGTTCATGAGGTAAAATCTGTAAAAGGGAGAGGACTCATGTTAGGTGTCTCCTTTGACTTTCCGGTATCTGAGATGAGAAAAGCGCTTATTTTTGAAGAGCACATATTCACCGGAGGATCGAGTGATCCCAATCTTTTAAGGCTTCTGCCGCCACTTTCAATTGGAACAGCTGAAATTGACAGGTTTATTGATGCCTTAAAAAGAGTATTGAACAGCATAAGAAAAAAGGAAAACAGTATTTAATTCATATGGAGTCAGTTTTATCAATAGAAAAGAGAAACAAGGTACTGCTCAGCATGGCAACCCTGGTGCATCAAGGGCAAACGGAAATATTAAAAGCAAACCTGAAAGACATGTCAGGATTTGACAATAATGACCTTGCCATGTATGATCGTTTAAAGGTTGATGAAGAAAAGATTGCCGGTATGGTCAATTCTTTGAGGCAGCTGGCTGGGCAAAATGATCCGGTTGGGGTTGAAAGGTTTCATTTTACTCATGAGAATGGATTGGAAATTTACAATAGAACCGCTTCTTTTGGAACAGTGATGATCATTTATGAATCCAGACCGGATGTTACTATTGAGGCAGGAGGAATTGCTTTTAAATCTGGAAATAAGATACTTTTGAAGGGAGGGAAGGAATCTTTGAATTCCAATTTGGTACTTGTTGACTTGTGGCACAAGGCCCTGACTGAGCATGAAATAAGCAAGGATTGGGTTCAGTATTTGAATTTTAACAGGGAGCAAACCAGGGATTATTTAATAAATCCTGATCAAAAGATCGACCTGATTATACCGAGAGGAGGTGAAAAGCTGATCGCTTTTGTACAAGAACACGCTACCTGCCCGGTGATTGTAAGTGGCAGGGGGAATAATTTTGTTTATGTCTCTGATGAGGCCGACAAAGAGAAAGCCCTGCAAATCATTTTCAATGCCAAAACCGATAAGATTTCAGCTTGTAACGCTCTTGATAAAGTACTTGTCAATAAGAAAATTCCAGGTTATAAGGTATTTATCCAAACGCTGATTGACCATCTTAAAGGGAGCAAGGTTCAGGTACTGACAGATGAGGGATTGGGCCATTTTGAAGGTGCAGAACCTGTTTCGGACGAGAAACAGTGGTATGAAGAATTTTTAGACTATAAAATCCTGATCGGGGCAACTGAATCGGCAGAGGAGGCCATTTCGTTCATTAACAGGTTTGGTGGCGGTCATTCAGCTGCAATCATCAGTGAAAACAAACTGGAAGCAAATAATTTTTTAAGTGCTGTAGACGCTGCGGCTGTGTATCACAATGCATCGACAAGATTCACTGATGGATTTCAGTTTGGTTTGGGAGGAGAGCTGGCGATCAGTACGGATAAATTACACCAAAGAGGCCCTATCGGACTTCAACATTTAGTGACTAATAAATGGTATGTATATGGCAATGGGCAGATCAGGTAAAAAAAGGGTACTTCTCAAAATAGGCACCAACACCCTGACCAAGGAGACGAATCAGATTTCCAGAGGTAAGGTTGAGGATATTGGAAGACAGATCTCTTTGTTAAGTAAAGATTATGAGTTTATCATTGTGAGTTCCGGCGCTATAGCAGTTGCCAAGCAATTTGTAAAACTCGAATCCAGCGGTAAGGAAATCACGGTGAAACAGGCCCTGGCTGCCATCGGACAGCCTCATCTTATGCGTATTTTTCAGGAAAATTTCAGGGAACTGGGCTTACTCACTTCCCAGTGTTTATTATCTTATGCTGACCTTAAGGGAGAAAAGTCAAAGGAGAATATAGTTAATACGATCAATGTTTTGCTCGACAATAATTATATCCCGATCATTAATGAAAATGACACGGTGGCAACTGATGAGATCCAGTTTGGGGATAATGATAAACTGGCCGCCTTGACTGCTGCACTTCTCAAAGCTGATTTGGTAATCATAGCAACAAATACCAATGGAATTTACACAAAACAGAGTATGGAAACTCACCTTAAAAAAACCATCAAGGAAGTAACAGACATTGATGACTTGCGACGGGAAATATCAACAGGAATGTCTTCACAGGGAACTGGAGGGATGCAATCGAAGATAGAAGCTGCTGAAATATTAAAAAAGGAAAAAATAGAAACCTGGATCGTAAATGGTATTCAGGATAATTTCATCATTAATGCGATGAATCAACAAGTGAATTTCACAAAAATTTTAAATGATCAATGATGAATTATTTAGCGGTTAAAGATATAGATTCGATAAAACAGTGGGTTTCGGAAGCCAGAAAACTTAAGGAAGATCCTTTGAAGTATAAAAAGTTAGGCACTGATAAAACCATAGGGCTTTTATTTTTCAACCCTAGTTTAAGAACCAGGCTGAGCACTCAAAAAGCTGCTCAGAATCTCGGAATGACCACAATGGTTATGAATTTTGACAAGGAGGGATGGGCTTTGGAATTTGAAGACGGCACCGTAATGGATCAGGGGAAATCTGAACATATCAAGGAAGCAGCCCGGGTCATTTCTCAATTTTGCGATATCATTGCCATCAGGGCCTTTGCTTCTCTTAAGGATAAAGCAAAGGACAAGGCAGAGATTGTTTTAAATGGATTCGCTCATTATGCCACGGTACCAATAGTCAATATGGAAAGTTCAGTGGGCCATCCTTTACAGGCCCTGGCGGATGCAATTACCCTCGAAGAAAACAAAGGCCATTTAGGTGGCAAAAAACCAAAAGTAGTCCTCTCATGGGCACCCCATCCAAAAGCTTTGCCGCATGCTGTAGCCAATTCTTTTGTTCAAATGATGCAGAAGCAGGAAGCTGATTTTGTGATTACCCACCCAAAAGGATATGAACTGGACCCTGACATTGCAGGAGACAGTAAGGTTGAGTATGATCAGGATGAAGCATTTAAAGAAGCTGATTTTATTTACACTAAAAATTGGAGTTCTTTTAGCGATTATGGGCAAGTGGTTTCCAAGGATCCTTCATGGACCATCAGTAAAGAAAAAATGGCATTGACCAATAAAGCAAAATTCATGCATTGCCTGCCGGTAAGAAGAAATGTAGTAGTGGCCGATGAAGTTTTAGACGATGAAAACTCCCTGGTTATTGAGCAGGCCAATAACAGAACGTATGCTGCACAGATAGTCTTAAAAAAAATACTTGATACCCTTAAAATGTAGTCAAAAACTGAAGGAATGAAAAAGCAACTGAGTATCATAAAAATCGGAGGTAATGTAATTAACAGTAAGCAACAACTCGATGCATTTCTCGATGATTTTACAGCACTTGACACCTTAAAAATATTAGTTCATGGAGGGGGTAAAAAAGCGACAGAAATTGCGGATTCCATGGGGCTTAGCCCAAAAATGATTGGTGGCCGTCGTGTGACGGATCAGGCAAATCTGGAAGTGGTTACCATGGTTTATGCAGGTTTACTGAATAAAAACATCGTAGCACAGCTACAGGCCAGGGGATGCAATGCTTTGGGTTTGTCAGGTGCTGATGCCAATGTGATCAAGGCTCATAAGCGAATCGTTAAAGATATCGATTATGGTTTTGCCGGAGACATTGATGAGGTAGAAAACAAAACGATTAGCCTATTTCTCCATGCGGGAATCACACCGGTATTTTCGGCCATTACACATGACAATCATGGTCAACTTCTCAACACCAACGCTGATACTATTGCTGCCGAACTGGCCAAGGGATTATCAAAGGATTTCGAAGTGGAACTTATTTATTGCTTTGAAAAAAAAGGCGTTCTCAAGAGCGTTGATGATGAGGAATCGGTTATTGAACACCTCAACAGCAAATCATATGAAGGGTTGAAAAATCAAGGGATTATAAGTGAAGGGATGCTGCCTAAATTGGAAAATTGTTTCAGTTCCCTGCGAAGTGGTGTCGAAAGGGTCATCATTGGTAAACCTGAGGTGATTAATCATAGAAATGGTAAACATACAACACTTACATTATGATCTCTGAGCTAAACAATAAGGCAAAACAATTATTGATTGATTTGATTAATACCCCTTCTTTTTCAGGTGAGGAAGACGGGACAGCAGACTTGATAGAGGTATTTCTCAGGAATGAAGGGATCGTGTATCAACGTAATCAGCATAATTTATGGGCCGTGAATGAAGATTTTGACAAGGCGAAGCCCAGTATTCTGTTGAATTCACACCACGATACCGTGAAACCAAATAAGGGGTATACCCGAGATCCCAATCAGGCCGTTATCGAGGAAGGTAAAATTTATGGTTTGGGATCAAATGATGCCGGTGGATGTCTGGTGTCGTTGATGGCGACCTTTATTTATTTCTACAAAAAGAAAAATCTCAAATATAACTTGATCTTGCTGGCTTCAGCCGAAGAAGAAAATTCCGGAGATCATGGCATACGTTCAATGGTTCCAATTTTGCCTGAGATTGACTTTGCCATCATTGGTGAGCCTACGCTTATGCACCTTGCAGTGGCTGAAAAAGGGCTGTTGGTGCTGGATGCCTATGCTCATGGTACAGCGGGTCATGCGGCTCATGTTAGGGGAGACAATGCTATTTATAAGGCCATGGATGCAATTAAATGGTTTGAATCTTTTAAATTCCCTAAAGTGTCTGAAACACTCCATGACACTAAAATGACCGTCACCCAGATCAACGCGGGGAACCAGCATAATGTGGTTCCTTCAACATGTCATTTTGTTGTGGATATCAGAGTGAATGACTTGTATTCAAATGAGGAGGTTTTGGCTATTGTAAAAAACAATGTTGAAATTGAGGTAAAAGAACGGTCTCTTAATTTAAACTCTTCGTCCATACCCAAAAATCACGAAATAGTTCTAGCAGGAATTAGCCTGGGCAGGGAAGTTTATGGTTCACCTACCTTGTCTGATCAGGCTAATCTGAGTTGTCCTTCTCTGAAGCTAGGGCCCGGGGATTCTTTGAGATCGCATACTGCCGATGAATTTATTTATGAAAAGGAGGTTTTTGAAGGGATAGAACTGTATATTCAAATGTTGAAAAAAATACTATAGTCTTACACAGGCGCATAAAATAAAAAGATATGAAACTTTGGGATAAAGGATTTAGTACTGACAAAAAAATTGATCTGTTTACTGTTGGCAATGACAGGGAACTTGATCTTGTATTAGCCAAATACGATGTTATAGGTTCGCTGGCCCATGCCAGAATGCTTCATAAAATTGGATTGCTTACATCAATTGAAATGGATAAATTGGAGAAGGAGCTGGCTCAAATCACAAGGATGATTGAGGATGGTAATTTCGTTATTGAAGATGAATTCGAGGATGTACATTCAAAAGTGGAATTTATGCTTACTCAAAAGTTGGGGGACACAGGTAAAAAAATCCATACGGCTCGTTCAAGGAATGATCAGGTCTTGGTGGATGTTCATTTGTATTTAAGAGCGGAAATCAAAGAAATCAGTGCTATGATGCAAGGTTTTTTTGATCTGTTGATAGAATTAGCTG
Organism: Lutimonas vermicola; assembly: GCF_038433205.1. NCBI lineage: Bacteria > Pseudomonadati > Bacteroidota > Flavobacteriia > Flavobacteriales > Flavobacteriaceae > Lutimonas > Lutimonas vermicola. The sequence goes on along the minus strand of NZ_JBCDNA010000002.1, from coordinate 524,843 downwards.
AAACTCACAAAGAAACGCTGCTCCCGGGCTATACCCATTTTCAGGTGGCAATGCCTTCCTCCTTTGGGATGTGGTTCTCTGCTTATGCGGAGAGTTTGATTGATGATGTATATATGCTAAATGCTGCTTATCAGATAGTGGATCAAAACCCCTTGGGCTCGGCAGCCGGCTACGGGAGCTCATTTCCAATAGACCGTGATCATACAACTGCAGAAATGGGATTTAGTGATTTAAAGGTAAATTCTGTTGCGGCTCAGATGAGCAGGGGTAAAACAGAACGAAGTACAGCTTTTGCCATGAGTTCGGTGGCAGGAACACTATCAAAATTTGCCATGGATATATGCCTGTATATGAGTCAAAATTTTGGTTTTGTTTCATTTCCTGATGAACTGACCACCGGTTCAAGCATTATGCCTCATAAAAAAAATCCGGATGTGTTTGAATTGATAAGGGGTAAATGCAACAAAGTGCAATCATTACCCTATGAGCTTACCTTGATCATCAATAATCTTCCAAGCGGTTATCACAGGGACCTGCAATTGTTAAAAGAGGGCTTAATACCCGGTATTCAGGCCTTGAAATCATGCCTGGAAATGTTTACTTTTTCATTGAGTTCTATACAAGTGAACAGGAATATTACTGATCAAAAGATTTATGATTATCTGTTTACCGTAGAGGAGGTGAATAAACTGGTTCAAGAAGGAACCCCCTTTAGAGATGCGTATAAGATTGTTGGAGAAAAAGTGGTTGAGGGCAATTTTATGCCTGATAAAGAAGTTGTGCATAGCCACATCGGTAGTATAGGAAATTTGGGCTTAGACAGGATCAAGGCTAAAATGGAAAAGGCAAATGGCCTGATTCATTCGTAATTGAGCTAAAAGGATGCATTGGAGTAAAGATCTTTAAAAGTTGGCTCTTATTTTTTATCTAAGCGATGTGCCCAGGGCAAGATACTGGAATATCAACAGGCTATAAAGATGGACAATGGAATGGGGATTAACTCCGACTGACGGTTGTATCGTTCAAAAAAAGAAGATTAATTTGTCAATGCTTCTTTCAATGCTTTCGCCTTGAGTAAACATTCCTCGTATTCATTTTCAATAACCGAAAGAGAAGTGATGGCACTTCCCACCGAAAAGGATACATATTTTTTAGTAGCATTGTATAGAATGCTTCTGATCACCACATTAAAATCAAAATCACCTTCAGGGTTAAAATAGCCAACCGCACCAGAATAAAGCCCTCTTTTGGTTTCTTCTTCTTCTTCAATAATCTTCATCGCCGAAATTTTAGGAGCGCCTGTCATGCTGCCCATCGGAAAAAGGTTCCTGATGATGTCGACGTCGTTGTCATCCCTGTCTACTGTGCAAACCACGGTCGAAATAAGTTGATGAACCTGTTTAAACGAATATACCTTACATAGTTCTTCAACATGAACGCTGCCTTTGACTGCATTTTTTGAAAGATCATTTCTTATCAGGTCGACGATCATGATATTCTCAGCTCTTTCTTTTGGGTCGTTTACCAGGGATTCAGCAAGTTTTTTGTCTTCGGCAAGATCGCTTAATCTTCGTGCTGTTCCTTTAATGGGCTGTACAATGATTTTGTTATTTTGTTTTTTCACAAACCTTTCGGGAGATGCACAAAGTAAAAACTTATCGCTTAGTTTGATATAACTGGCAAAAGGTGCCTGAGAAATCTGATTTAATTTTTGATAGACCCCAATGGTATTGATGTCACAGTCTTCAGCATAAAATTCCTGACAATAATTAACCTCGTATATATCTCCCCTGTATATGTGTTTGAGAACATTGCTTACTTTTTCAAAATAGTCCTCCTTAGAGAGTCTTGAAGAAATTTGACAATTACCTGAAGGTGTTTCAGACTTAAGTTTAACCTGTCTGATTTCTTGTACATCTTTTTCGATCTCAGCCTTATATTCCTCCATATACAGGAATTCAACCGAGTCATTTTTCCATAAAATCACCTTTTTTGGCTGAAAGAAAAACAATTCAGGGAAATTTAAATGATCAGGGTTCTTTGAACTAAGATCTTCAATATCGTTTTTTAGATCATAACTTAGGTATCCAAAAAGATAATCTTTATGCTTTTGCCTGAAGTGTTTTAGTTTTTCAAAGGCTCCATGTGATGCTGCAGAAAGAATTTGATGGGCTCCAACAGCCAAAACAGCTTCAATTTCACCGTATTTCTCTTGAACTGCCTGACCGTCTTTATTAGATTCCAGAAAGATGATTTCGTCAAATTGTTGTGCCCACCCTAAGGCTTGTTCCTTAGAGATTTTTGCTAATTCATTCGATATGGTTTTGGATATCCGGATCACGGCAAAAACAAAAATTTAATACTAATTTTTTATTTAAAAAGGAAACCTTTTGAATCTACTTCTGATAACCTGAAATAACCAAAGGGATATTTTTCAGGATTTGAAACGTTAAAGCAATTGCCCTTTATTTCAGCCGGGATTGTTGTAAAAGGCCCTCCGGGTCCTCCGGATTGTGCAATCAGCAACCTTATATAGTTGTAATATTGTTCAGAAACGCCCAATAGAGAAATGTCTACAATATCACCCGGTTGAAATTCGGTTTCACCCGAATCCTCATCTTCAAGTTTTTCATAGAAAATGGTCATTAGATTTCCATCGGTAAATTCATCTTTCATATCAAAAAGTGCAGGTAAGAGGTCACCTCTTCTTTGGAACTTGACAAGATAGAAATTTTTTATATCCTTAGGATCAATGTACTCTATATTGACTTCGAGGGCGTTTTTGTCAAACCCGTTCTCTTTTGATTGGAATAATGCAGTAATTTTTGTAACCGGTGTAATCTTTCCTGAAGCCCCATAGACCTCATTTTCATAAATGACTTCAAGGGTATAAGACTGGTCCATAACGGCTACAAATTCATCTGTTGTGTACGTTCCGTCGTTCTGATCTATAAAAACAATCTCGGTTTGATCGTCATCTTTAATTACTTTAACACTCGCACCTGTGACAGCTGTTTCACTGAGATTGTCAAAATAGGGTGTTGACAAGCTTAGTTTAATCATTTGTTCATTTCCTTCAGATCCTTTTTCCCAATCCATTGAGGCCTCTATGACTAGCCTTGGCTCAGCTTCGGGAACCTCCACATCAATGACATCGGTGCAGGATATAAAAAGAAGACAAACTGCAAAACTCAATTTTAATCTATAACTTTTCATTTGGCTAAAATTTAAAATTATATGTTACAGAAGGAACAATCCCGAAAATGGCCGTTCTTGTCGCCTCGTTTAACCCGGTTTCCCGATTCTGGGAAAAGGAAATAGAAGCTGCATTCCTGCGATTATAAATATTATAGATGCCGAAAACCCATTCACCTTTCCATTTTCGATTTGGTTTCCCGGGAACAAGTATAGCTGAAACATCTATTCTGTGATACGCCGGTAACCTGTCTGAATTCCTGTCTGAATAACTTGCAATAGACAGTCCCTCATAGGTGTATTGACCGGTTGGGTAAGTTACAGGCCTTCCCGTTTGGTAAATAATATTAGCATTTAACCTCCATTTTTTATTTAATCTGTAGCTTCCGGTAAAAGATAAATCATGAGTTCTGTCAAACGGCGTATAATACCAGTTGCCATTATTTATTCCAGGACCTCCGGCTTTTCCACCAGGAGTTCTCTGTTCAGATTTAGAAAGGGTATAGGCCAGCCAGCCCGTAAAACTTCCTTTGGTTTTCCTCAGTAAAAATTCTAATCCATAAGCCTTGGATTCACCGTTTAAAATTTCTGTTTCTATCGTATTATTCCCAATGAGGTCTGATCCATCGATATAGTCGATCCTGTTCTCAATATCCTTGTAGTACACTTCGACCTCAAGGGAAAAATTATTTTCTTTGAATTTTTTAAAATAGCCCAGGGCATATTGATTTGACAACTGAGGTTCGATATATGGACCACTGGGTGCCCATACGTCCAAAGGCGTTACTGATGTTGTGTTTGAAATCAAATGAATGTATTGAGCCACTCTTGAATAACCTCCTTTTACAGCTGTTTTCTCATTGAATTGATAAGAAAAGGCCAGTCGTGGTTCCAGGTTTCCAAATCCTTCCATAAGCTCACCTTTTTTATAGTCGACACTTCCTGTAGGGGTACCACGTTCATAAATGTCTAAAACTTCATTATAGACAACCGGTTGATCATTTCTATAGGTTATTAGTGACTGGCCACCCAACCTCGCAAAATCGCTGTACCGGATTCCGTATTGTAATGATAATTTTGGAGTTATTCGGTGTTCGGTTCCTACATAAATACCTCCCTCCAAAGCCCTTTTCTGGTCAAGTTTCAGATAATTGATCCCTGAAGTTTCTGATGTCGGACTAATGATTCCAGGATTAAAAAGATACTGTATACCGTTAATACCAAAATCCAATTGAATGTCATTATTGATATAATAACTCAAAGCATATTTGAGGTTGTAATTATCTATCTGTGATAACCAGTCAAATTCAAAGGCTTTGATTTCCAGTTCATAGTCGTATTTACTGTAATTCAAAGAGAGATTAGAGAAAATTTTATCATTGAATACATGATTCCACCTTAAATTACCGGAGAAATTCCCGTAAGAGCTGTTAAAGTTTTCATTCAATTTAAAAACATCCCTCCCGAAATAGCCGGAAAGGAAAAGTTGGTTGCTTTCATTGATTTCAAAGTTGGTTTTTAAATTCAGATCGTAAAAATAAGCACTGTTTTCTTTCAAATCGTCATCCAATTTCAGGAACAAATGGGCGTAAGATCCCCGGCCTGCCACCAAAAAAGAACTTCTTTCTTTTACGATGGGGCCTTCAATGGCTAATCTGCTCGACACCGAACCTATACCGCCTGTGAGCATGAAAATTCTGTTGTTTCCGTCTTTTTGCCTAACATCCAGGACCGACGAAGCACGACCTCCAAATCTTGCAGGGATATTTCCCTTGTATAATTTAACATCCTTTATGGCATCTGAATTGAAAATCGAGAAAAACCCCAACAGGTGAGAGGTGTTGTATATGATGGTTTCGTCCAGCAATACAAGGTTTTGATCTACGGAACCACCGCGAACATTGAAGCCGCTTGATCCTTCACCGTTGTTCGTTACACCAGGCAATAACTGGATAGATTTGATGATATCCACTTCCCCAAGCACGGAGGGCATTTGCTTAATGGTGGCTACATTGAGTTTTGAGACACTCATTTGTGGCTTTCGAAGACTGATATCTTCCGAATCATCTGCATTGATGACTACCTCATTTAACTGATTACTGATTTCAGAAAGCTCAATTTGTATATTTTGGTCCTCATTTAGAATAATTTCTTTAGAAATATCTTCAAAACCCAAATAAGATACAATAAGCGTATAATTTCCTTCAGAAGCACTAATGGAAAAAAATCCGTATTCATTTGTGTTTGTACCGACAGAAGAATCTTTTATAAAAACAGTGGCTCCGAATAAGGTTTCACCGCTTCCCAAGTCTTTTACAGTTCCGCTAATCGTATAATTATCCTGAGCCCAAATCCAGGAAGAAACCAGTAGCAGAAGGAAGGGCAATCTTTTCATTTTTTGGGGGTAATGGCTTATTTAAAAAAGTACTGACAAATATAAATACAGGTGTACAGATTTTATGTATGTCAGAAATCAACTATGTAATGCCCTGCCATCAACAGCAAGGCAAGCCTCTTTCATGGCTTCCGTAAAAGTAGGATGTGCATGACTCATTCGCGCAACATCCTCGCTGGAAGCTCTGAATTCCATGGCAACTACGGCTTCGGCGATCAAATCAGCAGCTCTTGCACCTATCATATGAACGCCCAGAATTTCATCTGTCCTGGCATCCGCCAAAACTTTGATCAAGCCATCAATATCCATACTGGCCCGGGCTCTGCCTAAGGCTCTCATAGGAAAGCTCCCCGTTTTATAATCAACACCTGCTTCTTTTAGCTCCGCTTCCGTTTTACCCACTGAAGCCACTTCCGGCCATGTATAAACAACTCCCGGAATTAAGTTATAATCTATATGGGATTTTTGGCCGGCAATAATTTCAGCAGCCATGGTACCTTCTTCTTCTGCTTTATGGGCGAGCATGGCCCCTCTGATTACATCTCCTACTGCATAAATATTCTGAACATTTGTCTGAAGACGATCATTCACCTCAATCTGACCCCGATCGTTTGCAACGATACCTGCAGCTTCAAGCCCAAGGCCATCGGTAAAAGCCTTTCTACCCACCGAAACCAGGCAATAATCACCTTTTATCTCAACTTCGTTTCCTTTTTTATCATCAGCCAAAACAACGACCTCATTTCCTTTTCTGTTCACTGCTTTTACCTTATGAGAAACATTGATCTTAAATTTTTGCTTTTTCAAGACCTTGGTAAGTTCTTTTGAAAGCCCGGCATCCATAGTCGGAATAATACGGTCCATATATTCAACAACAGTAACCTCGGCTCCTAATCTTTTGTAAACCTGACCAAGTTCAAGACCAATAACGCCTCCCCCAATCACGACAAGGTGCTTGGGAACCTCTTTCAATTTCAAGGCTTCAGTTGAAGTAATAATACGTTCTTTATCAAGTTTGATAAATGGAAGGTTCGCAGGTTTGCTTCCGGTAGCTATAATTGTATTTTTTGATTCAATTTCTTCTGCACTTTTACCATCTCCGTTAACAAGAATATGCGTCTTATCCTTAAAACTCCCTGTTCCATGGTAGACATCAATATTGTTTTTTTTCATTAAGAAATCGATACCACCCGTAGTCTGGTCAACAACAGCTTGCTTTCTGGCAATCATTTTTTCCAGATTTACTTTGATCTCTCCCGGAATTTCTATCCCATGAGTTTCAAAATGCTTTACGGCATCCTCATAATGATGAGAAGAATCAAGAAGGGCCTTACTTGGAATGCAACCTACATTGAGGCAAGTGCCTCCAAGGGTACTGTATTTTTCAACAATAGCAGTTTTTAAACCTAGTTGCGCCGATCTTATGGCAGCAACATATCCTCCGGGACCAGATCCAATTACGGTAACATCGTATGATTTCATAAATTCTGTTCTATTTTTTTATGCAGTAAAAATAAGTTATTTCAATTTATATAAGAAGCTATTGAGAAATTGATTTTCCTGATTTTTCTCGTTTACGGAGAGCTTAACAATGTCTGCTGCCATATTAATTATAAGGAAAAAGGAAATTTAAGCCAGAAGTCCTGCTCTTTTTAAAAGTGCATTGACATTTGGTTCCTTGCCCCTGAATCTTTTGTACAAAACCATTGGTTTTTCAGTTCCTCCTTTACTCAATATATTTTCTTTAAACTTAGAAGCGACCTCCTTGTTAAAAATACCGGCTTCTTTAAATGCCTCGAAGGCATCGGCATCAAGTACCTCGGCCCATTTATAACTGTAATACCCTGCAGAATATCCACCCTGAAAAATATGGGAGAAAGCCGTACTCATGCAATTTATGTCAACATCAGGGTACAACCGAGTCTCGCGAAAAGCATCATTTTCGAATTCTTTTACATTCTTTATGGATGCCGGGTCATGGGCATGATAAGACATATCGAGCATGGCAAAGCTCAATTGTCTCAGGGTGGCTATTCCTTCAAGAAAGTTTGAAGAATCTTTGATTTTCCCGACCAATTCCATCGGGATAAGTTCCTTGTTTTCGTAATGCCTTGCAAACAATTCAAGGGCTTCTTTTTCGTAGCACCAGTTTTCAAGAATCTGGCTGGGTAACTCTACAAAATCCCAATAAACACTTGTGCCGGACAGATTAGGAAAAGTGGTGTTGGCCAACATGCCGTGCAAAGCATGACCGAATTCATGAAACAAGGTGGTGACCTCATTAAAAGTAAGCAAGGAAGGTTTTGAATTGGTTGGTTTTGTGAAGTTACATACAATTGAAATATGGGGCCTGGAATTGGTTTTTCCTTCTTTCCATTGGGCTTTATAACTGGTCATCCACGCACCGTTTCTTTTTCCTTTGCGTGGAAAGAAATCGGCATAAAACAAGGCGATAAATTCACCTTTTGAATCCTTGACTTCATAAGTTTTAACTTCTTCGTGGTAAGTATCTATATTCGATACTTCTTCAAAATGAAGATCGTAAAGTTTACCTGCAATTTGAAACACTCCGTCTATGACATTTTCCAGTTTAAAATAAGGCTTAAGTTTTTCATCATCAAGGTCGAACATGTCTTTCTTTAACTTTTCTGAATAATAAGCTCCATCCCATTTTTGCATGATATCAATACCGTCTTTTTTGGCGAGTGCCTCAAGCATTTTGAATTCTTTTTTTGCAGCAGGTTTTGCTTTTTTAAGCAGTTTTTCAAGAAAACTTTGAACCTTATCAGGGTCCTCTGCCATACGCTCCTCCAAAACATAATGGGCATGTGAGGCATATCCCAGTAATTTGGCGCGCTGATACCTCAGGTTTACAATGTCCAATACATTTTGCTGATTGTCATATTCATTATTTTGCATCCCTCTTGCTCCAAAGGCTTTTGCCATTTTTTCCCTCAGAGCCCTGTTGTCGGCATAGGTCATAAATGGGATATAGCTTGGATAATCCAGCGTAAATACCCATCCATCTTTTTTCTTTTCATCAGCCAGCATGCGCGCGGCTTCAATGACACCCTCAGGCAAACCAGACAGATCCTCCTGATCAGTTATAAGCAATTCGAAAGCATTTGTTTCGGCCAAAACATTTTCACCAAACTTCAAACCTAATTTAGATTTCTTTATGTCGATATCCCGCAGAATCTTTTTGTCGTCCTCATTTAAATTTGATCCGTTTCTTACAAAAGCCTTATAATTTTTCTCAAGAAGCATGCTTTCTTCCGGATTCAGATTCAAATGATCTTTATTGAGAAAAACCGATTTTATTTTTTTAAACAATGCTTCATTCAGCCTGACGTCATTTGAAAATTCACTGAGAAGGGGTGAAACCTCCTGGGCAATCTTCTGGATCTCTTCGTTAGTTTCTGCGGCATTCAAATTAAAAAAAATACTTGATATTCTGTTGAGTCTGTTAGCGGAAAATTCAAGAGCGACAACGGTATTTTCAAAACTTGGAGGTTCTGGATTTTCCACAATTTTATCAATTTCCTTTTTGGCTTCGTCGATAGCAGTTTCAAAGGCTGGTTTGAAATGTTCATTTTTAATACTCGAAAACGGAGCTGATCCGTGGGGTGCCGTAAATACTTTTAATAAAGGATTGTTCATGGATATATAATGTTGAAGCCTTGGAAAGGCATTTGATATTGTTTAAATAATTTGTGCTTGGGTTTAGCCCAGGTTGTGGCTTATGAGATTCAATGTTTCAGCTTATCAGATGCTTTGATGACTTTTTGTTTAAGATCTTCCTTGAATGAAATGATCTTATGTAAGATTTCAATATCAGATGAGCCTAAGATCTGAGCAGCAAGAATTCCGGCATTTTTGGCGCCGTCAAGAGCTACTGTTGCCACTGGAACGCCTCCCGGCATTTGCAGTATCGACAGCACAGAATCCCATCCGTCTATGGAGTTCCTCGATTTTACCGGTACACCTATTACCGGCAAAGGGCTCATGGAAGCAACCATTCCGGGAAGATGTGCCGCTCCACCGGCCCCGGCTATAATAACTTTTAGACCTCTTTTGTGGGCCTCGGTCGCATAACTAAACAATTTTTCAGGAGTGCGATGGGCAGAGACGATGTCTACCTCCGAATCTATTCCAAAACTTCTAAGTACATCAATTGCTTCCTGCATAATCGGTAGATCTGAATCGCTACCCATGATTATTCCAACCTTGGCCATAATTTAATTTATTTAAAAAAACTTATTGAATTCGACTGATAAAAATTGTATTTTTAGAGGCTAAAGGTAAGATAAAAAAGTGTTTTCATAACAATGCAAATTCCATTATTTAATACCGTTTTGTCGTGGATTTTAAAAAAGCGAAAGTATCAGGTTGATATGTTTTTACATCATCCCGTAGAGGTTCAGAACGAAGTGTTGTATGAATTACTTTCTGAAGCCAAGCACACTTATCTGGGTAAAAAATATTGTTTTAAAGACATAAAGAGTTACGCTTCTTTTACCGAAAATGTTCCCATTCAGCAATATGAGAGTATAGAACCTTTGATCGAAAGGAACAGGAGAGGAGAGCAAAATGTTTTCTGGCCGTCAAAAATTCAGTGGTTCGCAAAATCAAGTGGTACCACCAATGCTAAAAGCAAATTTATCCCGGTGAGTGATGAAGCAATAGATTATTGTCACATGAAGGCAGGTAAAGACATGCTTTGTTTATTTATCAACAATAATGAAGATACGGAGATCTTTAAAGGCAAAGGCCTTCGGTTAGGAGGGAGTTCAGATATTTATGAAGACAATGATACCTATTTTGGCGATCTGTCTGCGATCATTATTGAAAACATGCCGTTCTGGGCCGATTTTAGCAGTGCTCCGAGTCAGAAAACAGCGCTGATGACCGAATGGGAAGCCAAAATGGATGCCATTATTAATGAAACAATCGAGGAAGATATTACCAGCTTGAGCGGAGTGCCCTCCTGGATGCTGGTGCTGTTGAACAGGGTGCTTGAGGTAACCGGAAAGGATAATATCCTGGAGGTTTGGCCAAACCTTGAGGTTTATTTTCACGGAGGGGTGAATTTTAAACCGTATAAAGAGCAATATGAAAAATTGATCCCTAAGAAAAATTTTCGCTACTACGAAACGTATAATGCTTCAGAAGGTTTTTTTGCCATTCAGGATCGGAATGATTCTGATGAGCTTTTGTTAATGCTTGATTATGGGATTTTTTATGAATTTATCCCAATGGATAAGTTCAAAGGTGAAGATTCTGTTGCGATTCCATTACAAGAGGTTGAGGAAGGCACTAATTATGCGATTGTCATTTCAACCAATTCAGGATTATGGCGTTATTTGATTGGGGATACCGTTAAGTTTACCAACCTTAAGCCATACAGAATTAAGATCACGGGAAGAACAAAGCATTTTATTAATGTATTTGGAGAAGAATTGGTTATTGAAAATGCAGTGGATGCACTGGAAGTAGCCTGCTCAAAATCGAATGCATTGGTCATAGAATTTACCGTGGCTCCTGTTTTTATGAATGGTGATAAAAGCGGTGGTCATGAATGGCTCATTGAATTTAAAGAACCTCCAGACAATTTAGAGGCCTTTACACGTTATCTTGATGATGCTCTCAAAGAATTGAATTCAGATTATGAGGCAAAACGATACCTCAACATGACCATTAGCATGCCAGTAGTTCATATTGCTCCCAAAGACATTTTTTATCAATGGCTAAAAAGTAAAGATAAACTCGGAGGTCAGTATAAGGTGCCAAGATTGAGCAATACAAGGGATTATCTTGATGAACTTCTCGGTCTTTATCAAAGTGAAGCAGGTTGATTTACAACAATGTCATCTGTGACCCAGGCTTCACATAAAACTTTAAAATCAGAATTCACATCTGCCGCCTCATCCCATGCCTGATAGTCTATCCAGACGAAGCCCTGATTTCCCCAACCTTTACCCCAGGAATTCACCACCTTAAAGGCATTCATGTCATCGTCGTATCCCACAACCAGCATGGCATGTCCTCCATCTCCGGATTCGAATTTTCGATATACATGAATTCCGTTCTCGTCTCTGGCTCCAAAATAACTTCTGTCAATGGTTACAGCAATGACAACCGGCTGGTCTTTGAGCAAGGAGGCCTTGGTTTGCTCCAAGGCTAGATTTTCATCCAGATAGAAATACTCAATGATTCTATTTGGCTCCGCTAATGATTTTTGAAGGTCATTGGGCTGAGTATCACAGTCATTTTCATTATAAGGCATAATCGCCCAATCAGTAATCCCCTGCCTCGAAATCGTATCCAGTGCATCTTGAATCACAGAACCGGCGCTGCAGTCACTAACTTTAATTTGATTGTATATAAAAGCCGGGCTCATTACATTGTCTTTGTTGAGAATACCATTTTGGAAATCCTCATAATTTTCCTGGTAGCTTTTCAGGTAGTATCCGGTTGCCCATGCTACACACGACCCCTGTCTGCCCTGGGACCCGACTTCGGGTAAATATTCCGAAATATCATATGAACCTGGCATTTGGATGTCGATATCAATCTCTGCAACTGTGGCATCAGGTGTCTCGTAACCATAGCAGAATCCACCACCTAATCCAAATTGATAGTCCTCCTGAACCTCTTCGTTATCCTTGATGTTTTCAATAACCGGATCGCCCTCTTCATCAGTGGTATAAATAACCCTGTTATCTAATTCAAAATCAAAATTACTGCTGCAGCTATAAAATAAAATAGCGAAAGTAAGAAGAGAGAGTTTTTTCATAAATCAGGTCTGATAAGGGTATCTTTAAACTTCTCAAAAGCTATGCCATGAATTGTTAAGATTATTTTTCTCTTTCAATCACATAGTTCACCATGGTCATTAAGGATTCTTTATAGGAAGAATCGGGGTAGTCATTTAAGATCTCAACGGCCAAATGCTGATACTCTTTCATTTTATCAATGGTATACTCAATACCACCGTTTTGCTTTACGAATTCAATGACTTCTTTAACCCTGTTTTTATCTTTATTGTGGTTTTTTACCGAATTTATAAGCCATTTACGTTCTTTTCTTGAACAGTGGTTCAGGGTGTAGATCAAAGGCAGCGTCATTTTTTGTTCCTTGATGTCAATTCCAGTGGGTTTTCCTATTTTTTCTTCGGAATAATCGAAAAGGTCATCTTTGATCTGAAAGGCAATACCGATCAATTCACCGAATTTTCTCATTTTTTCGACCTCACTCTTTGGGGCATCTACAGAAGTGGCGCCAATAGCAGTACAGGCCGCAATAAGCGTTGCTGTTTTTTTTCTGATGATTTCAAAATACACATCTTCGGTAATATTCAGCTGTCTGGCTTTTTCTATTTGCAGGAGTTCTCCTTCACTCATTTCCCTTACTGCAATTGATATATGCTTTAGGATGTCAAAATCATCATTGTCAATGGATAATAACAGTCCCTTGGAAAGAAGGTAATCACCGACCAAGACAGCAATTTTATTCTTCCACAAAGCATTTAAAGAGAAAAAACCACGGCGGGTGTTACTGTCATCCACAACGTCATCGTGAACCAAAGTAGCGGTATGGATCAATTCTATGATTGATGCCCCCCGGTAAGTTCTTTCCTTGAATTGGCCGTTAGAAACCATTTTGGCTACTAAAAAAACAAACATCGGACGCATTTGTTTTCCTTTTCGCCTCACGATATAATGAGTGATTCTGTTGAGCAGGGAAACGTTGGAAATCATGGAAGCTTTGAATTTTGTTTCAAAGAATTCCATTTCCTTCAGGATGGGAAGCTTTATTTGTTCTACAGTTTTCAAGGGTCGAACAATTTACAATAAATAAATTATTTATTTTGTTCAATTTTCGCCCAGGAATCCCTTAAGGCAACTGTTCGGTTAAAAACAAGTTTATCATTGGTAGAATCAGGATCTACGTTAAAATACCCCAATCGTTGGAACTGAAAACTATCACCTGCTGAAACTGTTGCCAGACTGGGCTCTACATAGGCTTTTTCAATAATTTTAAGAGAATCAGGGTTGATGAATTCCTTAAAGTCTTTCTCTTTATGTGAATCAGGGGCCTCATCGGTGAACAATCTGTCGTATAACCTCACCTCTGCTTCTAAACCGTGTTGAATGGATACCCAGTGGATCGTGCCTTTTACCTTTCTCATACTCGCTTCACTACCGCTGCCACTCTTGGAATCAACATCGTAAGTACAGTGGATTTCAGTAACAGTCCCGTTTTCATCTTTGATCACAGAATTAGCCTTGATGATATAGGCATTCTTTAAACGCACCTCTTTTCCCAGTTTCAATCGGAAGAATTTTTTATTTGCTTCTTCCCTAAAATCTTCCTGTTCTATATATAATTCTCTTGAAAAAGGTACCGTTCTGATTCCTGCATCTTCATCTTCCGGATTATTTTCAGCTGTCAGCATTTCTTCCTTTCCTTCGGGATAATTTGTAATAACCAACTTCACCGGGTTGAGCACCGCCATAACCCTTGGAGCTGTTTTGTTCAGTTCTGTTCGAATGTGAAATTCAAGCAAAGCCAGATCTGTAACGTTTTCTCTTTTTGCAATACCTGCCTTTTCACTAAAATCGCGAATAGATTTAGGTGTATAACCACGTCTTCTAAGACCGGATATTGTAGGCATTCTAGGATCATCCCAGCCGTTTACATAGCCTTCTTCAACCAGTTGAAGTAATTTCCTTTTACTCATTACCGTGTAGCTGAGGTTCCTCCTGGCAAATTCCCTTTGTTTTGGCCTTAAGCTCTTGTGATCATAAACCTGATCGAGGAACCAGTCGTATAATTCTCTATGGTGTTTGAATTCCAGGGTACAAAGTGAATGGGAAATCTGTTCAATATAGTCTGACTCCCCATGCGTCCAGTCGTACATAGGATAGATTTTCCATTTTTCCCCTGTTCGGTGATGTGCCCTTTTCAATATCCTGTACATGACAGGATCCCTCATGAGCATATTTGAAGATGACATGTCGATCTTGGCACGCAATACATGTGTTCCTTCTTCGAAATCTCCATTTTTCATTTTTTCAAACAGGGCAAGGTTCTCTTCCGCACTTCGATCCCTGAACGGGCTGTTTGTTCCTGCTTGTGTCGGGGTTCCCTTTTGTTCTGCTATTTCTTCAGAGGTCTGATCATCAACATAAGCATTGCCTTGTTCAATCATCTTTACTGCCCAATCATATAACTGTTGAAAATAGTCAGAAGAAAACAATACCTCAGCCCATTCAAAACCAAGCCATTTGATGTCTTTTTTTATGGCATCAACATATTCCTGTTCTTCTTTTTCAGGGTTAGTATCGTCAAATCGAAGATTAACAGGTGCATCGTATTTGATCCCCAGTCCGAAATTCAGACAGATAGATGCTGCGTGCCCTATATGTAAATATCCATTGGGTTCTGGTGGGAACCTGAATTTTAGTTGAGACCTTTTCATACCTTTTGTAAGGTCCTCCTCAATGATTTGTTCTAAAAAATTGAGAGATTTTTTAATTTCCGACATACTTTCATTTGATGAACGCCAAAATTAAGCAAAATTGCTAATTAAAAAAGGTGAAAATAGATAAAGTTAAGCGCAGTTAAATAGGCTTCAAAACTTTTCAAAAGCCAAGAATGACCTTTGCAATATAAAAGAAAATAAAGATCCCGAAAATATCATTACTGGTTGTGATAAACGGCCCTGTCGCCACAGCCGGGTCAATTCCGTTTTTATCCAGGATCAAAGGCACAAAAGTACCCACGAGAGAGGCCATAATAATAACAATAATCAATGAGATAGATATGGTAATACTAATATTTGTGTTGTAGTCAAGAAAAAAACCAAAAACAAAGATCAGCGCTGCAAGAATGATTCCGTTAACCATACTCAGGCCAATCTCTTTGAACATTCTGTTCACCATACTTCCTTTAATATTGTCATTAGCCAGACCCTGAACTATGATGGCAGAAGATTGCACACCTACGTTTCCAGCCATGGCGGCAATCAAGGGAGTGAAAAAGAACAGTTCGGGAAAACGCGTCAAAGCATCTTCAAACCCTCCCATTATGGCTGCGGCCGCCAAACCACCTACCAAACCCAGGATCAGCCAGGGTAATCTCGCCTTGGTTTTATCAAATATACTATCGTCAGCGTCTATATCTTCGGTGATACCGGCAGCCATTTGATAATCTTTTTCAGCTTCTTCTATAATCAGGTCAACAATATCATCAATAGTAATTCTTCCAATAAGTACGTTATTGTCATCTACCACAGGAATCGCTTCCAGGTCATATTTTTGCATAAGTCTGGCAACATCTTCTCCCTTGTCATTGACATGCACCGAATCTACCTTTGGAATATAGATACTGGAAATTTTATCTTTGGGCGAGGCTACCAATAAATCTTTAAGCGACAATCTGCCGATAAGGTGGTTGTCCTGATCTACCACATAAATAGAATGTACCCTTCTTACTTCTTGAGCCTGTGACCTCATTTTTCTTACACAGGTGGGTACCATCCAGGTTTCTTTAACCTTGACTAATTCCTTTGCCATTAAACTTCCGGCGGTTCCTTCTTCGTAGCGCAAAAGCTCAACGATATCTTTGGCGTGATCATCATCATCAATTTCCGAAATAACTTCAGTCACCCGCTCCTGTGGAAGTTCTGAAATTATATCAGCAGCATCATCGGTGTCCAGTTCGTCAATTTCAAAGGCAATTTCCTCAGCGGAAAGGTTTTTCAGAATTTTCTCCCTGTCGTCTTCATTTATTTCCAGCAAGGCTTCAGCCGAAAGTTCGCTGTCTAGAAGTTTAAATAGATAGGTAGCATCGTCGGGACCTAGGCCTTCTAATATTTCAGCAATATCTGCCGGGTGCTCTTCCGAAAGTAATGTCAGCAAAGTCTTGTCCTTATTGTCGCTTATAAGCGATTCAATTTTCTCAAGAAATTCTTTAGTGATCTCTGATCCCATCTTCGGCAATGCTTTTTGTTAATTTGATGAACTGATCAACACTCAATTGTTCAGGTCGCAGGGCAAATATAACATCTTCCTTCAATTTATCTGATATCTGGAAAGATTTTAAACTGTTCCGTAAGGTTTTACGCCGCTGGTTAAAAGCTGTTTTAACCACCCTGAAGAAAAATGGAACATCAACAGGCAGCGTGTGGTTTTTTTTTCTCACCAGTTTTATAACCCCCGAATCTACTCTGGGTGGAGGATTAAAAACATTTGGAGGTACCGTAAACAAATACTCAACTTCGAAAAAAGCCTGGGTGAGTACCGAAAGGATTCCATAAATTTTGCTTCCCGGCCCTGCCGTGATTCTTTGTGCGACTTCTTTTTGAAACATACCGCTGAATTCAGGGATGTAATCCCGGTATTCAATTGCTTTAAAAACGATCTGAGAGGAAATATTATAGGGAAAGTTACCAATAATAGCCAAAGGATCACCTTTAAAATAAGTAGCGAGGTCCATTTTTAAGAAATCGGCATTTATGATTCTATCTGAAAGATGCAGGTAATGTGTTTTTAGGTATTCTATTGACTCTGAATCTATTTCGACGACCCAAACGATGATATCTTTTTTGAGAAGATACTTGGTCAATACACCCATGCCCGGACCTATTTCCAAGACATTTCGATATCCTTCAAACGACAAGCTGTCGGCAATTTTAGCCGCAATTGCTTCGTCTTTAAGGAAATGCTGCCCCAAATGTTTTTTGGCTCTAACTGTCATGTTTTTAAAAGAAGGTTAACTATAAAATTCCTTGATGATTTTCATTTCTGTCCTAAAAGCTCCGAATTTGTCGCCAAACTTTTTATAGCTGTCTTCCCTGAGTCGCGGAGCGTCTTTTGTGTAATATTCGAGCAGGAGCTTTTTAGACGAACATGTAAATTGAATCGAATATGTAATACCTCCCAGCTCTTCCTGAACAAGTACCTCACTCATGAGGGCTTTTGTAAATTTCCCGGTAGCCAGAACTTCTGGGATATGGACATCTTGCATCCAAATGATCCAGTCATCATGAATGCTTTCGTCAACATTTAAAGTTACATTATAAATATACATGACATATTTTTAAAAAATTAAAGGTAGTATTATTCGGTCAATAAATCTTTTTTGAAAGTTATAGTTTGAAATCAGGTCTTTTGGCAAAACTACAATTCATCTCCTCTCAATTTTCTAAAAGACGCTCTTGCATCTACCAGATAAATACTGGAAGGGAACTCAAAAATGATACGTTCAAACATTGATTTCGCCTTTTCCGGCTCGTTGAGATGATCTCTGTATAGTTCTCCGAGCGTAAAGATGCTGTCATCAATTAATAAACTTTCGGGATGAAAATCTAAAAGGCTGAGCAAGTTCAGCTCTGCGGCTTTATAATCTCCTGTATTTTGATAATAGACAGCCTGGCTAAAAAGAGCATCATCCTCAATCTGCTGGCCTTTGAACTGGGTCAGAACATAAGATAAGGTATCTATCGCCTGTTTGTATTTTTGCTGAAACCCTAATAATTCGGCCCTTGCATAAATTTGAAGACCTTCGTTCAAACTATCTTTGTCAATATTATTGCCAATTTTCAAACTTAATCCCAAGGCATCGTTTGCAATAAGTTGAGAAGTGGAAGATTTCAACACTTTTAATTGATTTTGAGCCCATTGAAAGTCACCCTTAAAATACGAAGTACGTGCAACCTTAAATCGGGCCTCCTGGGCGAGCTCACTATTCTTAAGGTCATATTGTATCTTGGTATACTTGATCAAGGCTTGATTGAATTGGTTTGTAAATACGAGGATGTCTGCGGTTTTCATGTCAATTAGCCCCTTTTGAAAAGGAGTTTCTGCCCTTTCTGAAATTTTTTCGAGATGTTGGATCGCTTTTTCGGGCTTATTGAAATCAAAGGTTAAGAAATCAGCATAAGCAAGATGCAGTTCCAAAGTCTCTTCACGATAGCCATACTCGTGAATGAGTTCCTCGAATTTTCCGTCAATCCTTTCTCGATTTTCACCTTTTTTAAGCGTATTATTCTCAATTTTTAACAGGTAA
This sequence comes from Lutimonas vermicola, assembly GCF_038433205.1. NCBI lineage: Bacteria > Pseudomonadati > Bacteroidota > Flavobacteriia > Flavobacteriales > Flavobacteriaceae > Lutimonas > Lutimonas vermicola. The sequence goes on along the minus strand of NZ_JBCDNA010000002.1, from coordinate 506,179 downwards.
ATTTCGGCAAATAATGTAGCCTGGGCATCAATAATCACTTCTTCTTCCTTGGATAGCATAAATTCAAAGGCATTTGCCGATGTTTCGTAGTCTTTATTCTCAAAAGATATATACCCTATTTCTTGGATCCTTTCCAAACTTCCGGGCTTTCTATTGAATAAAGATTTCTCCTGGGTAAGTGCTTTTTTATATTCTTGCTGTTGCATAAACAACCAACTCAGCAGGATATTCCATGCATCTTTTTGATTCGTCTGTGCCCTTTTCAGCAGTAGTTTTTTAAAAAGGATATTATTAGGATCGTATTTATCCCCACTGATAAAACTCGCTACGTAGCGCTGAACAGTTGAAAAGTAGTTCTCATTTTTATCGACAAGATCGAGATAGAGATCAAACATTTTATCCAGGTCGCCTTTTTCCCCATAAATTTGCGCCTCGCTGATCTCAGTGTTTAACTTTGGATTGAGTTCTTTTGCAATTTGATACGATTGCAAAGCCTGATCCAGAAGGTGGTTCTGCCTAAAGGATCTGCCTATCATAAAACCGTAATTGGGCCTTTGTTTAACATAATTTAAAGACTGTTCATAATATTGCTCTGCCAGCTTTAAATTCCCTTGTAATTGATAATTATAGCCCAATTCAACAAAGAGATAGACCTGTTCGGGGAATCTCTGAATTTGGCCTTCAATAAGTGTCTGTGCATCTGTAAATGAATCGACCTGCTGGTAACAAGTCAATAGGGATTTAAAATAATCCTGCCTTATGGGGTTGCTTTCGAAAAGAGGCTGATATAACAGGATGGCTTTTTCGTATTCTCCTTTTCTAAAATAGGCATTCGCCAGTTCTGCGCTCTGGGCGTGTCCCTTTAAGGAGAAAAGTATACATATGACAATGATTGCGAACTTCATGATTCCAGTGGTTAAAAGTATGCTTTTACTTTCATTTTCGCGAATTATCTAATTCATAATTTTCGTGAAAATTATTACTAAAGCCTTAATAAATAATGCATTCTCATTAGAATTTCTGAACAATGTTAAAGTTTTAATAAAATAAATTACAAAATGTAACGTTATTTGAAAATAACAGTCTTAATAGTATAAGTCAACAGTAACAAAAATCTTAAAGTTATGAACGAAGTTAAAACATTCTACGAAAGAGCTAAGCAAAGTGCAAAGAACCACATGAAAAATGGTCAAATCAATGATTACTTGAATGATTTATTAATCATGAATCACTACAAGAAATTAATGGATGCTGCTTAAGCCTGTGCTTTTAGATCGAATAGTATCACGTATTTTAATCGATCATGTTAAAACCGGTATAGGCCTGCAATACTTCTGGTATCACAATACCCTTTTCGGTTTGACAATTCTCTAAAAGTCCGGCTAAAACTCTCGGTAAAGCGAGGGAACTACCATTGAGGGTATGTGCCAATTGACTTTTCCCATCTTTATTTTTAAAACGCAGTTTTAATCGATTTGCCTGAAATGTCTCGAAATTAGAAACAGAACTAATTTCAAGCCATCTGTCTTGTGCGGTTGAAAAAACTTCAAAGTCATATGTTAGCGCTGATGTGAATCCCAAATCCCCTCCACAGAGGCGCAAAATTCTATAGGGTAGTTTTAATTCCTGTAAAATTCCTTTAACGTGTTCAACCATTTCATTAAGAGCTTCATAAGACCTCTCCGGATGTTCTATCCTTACAATTTCAACCTTGTCAAACTGATGTAATCGATTCAATCCCCTGACATGGGCTCCATAAGACCCTGCTTCTCTTCTAAAGCAAGGCGTATAGGCTGTGTTGCAAATTGGGAAATCACTTTCTTTCAACAACACATCCCTGTAAAAATTGGTTACGGGCACTTCCGCAGTAGGTATGAGGTAAAGATTATCGACGCCAACATGATACATTTGCCCCTCTTTATCAGGTAGCTGTCCGGTTCCATATCCGGAGGCTTCGTTGATCAGCAAAGGCGGTTGTACTTCGGTATAGCCCGCAGCAGAATTTTTATCAAGAAAATAGGCAATCAGGGCACGTTGTAGCTTTGCTCCTTTTCCTTTATACACAGGAAAACCCGCTCCGGTGATCTTGTTTCCAAGTTCGAAATCAATGATGTCATATTTTTTACACAGATCCCAATGAGGCATGGCACCGTCATGCAGCTGAGGAATTTTACCTTTTTCGTATACTACTTCATTATCTTCTTCTGAACTTCCTGAAGAAACCAGTACATTTGGAATATTAGGAATCTGATACAGCAATTCGTTCAGTTCGCTTTCAATTTCGCTAAGCAGCTCAGACAAAACCTTGGACTTCTCTTTTAATTGTACTGTTTTTTCCTTGGCGATATTTGCTTTTTGAACTTCTCCCGATTTAAACAGTTTCCCTATTTCTTTTGAAATTTTATTGCTTTCGGATAAAATATTGTCCAACTCGGTCTGGGCAGAACGTCGTTTAGCGTCTGTTTCAAGAACTTTATCGACCATCATTTCGGCATTTTTAAAATTCCTGACAGCAAGACCTTTAATGATCAGATCTTTATTTTCACGAATGTAGGGTAATGATAACATATGCAATATTTTTTGACATGCAAAGATAAGTAATGAGTTTGGAAGAACTAAGGCTTATTTGGAATTCATTAGCCAAATCCTGGCCGATTTTTCATCTTTGGATATTTGTAAAGCCAATTCTTCGATGGTTTCAAATTTTTGTTCATCTCTTACGCGATGCAGCACCTCAATTTGCATTTTACTGCCGTAAAGATCTCCCTGAAAATCGAGAAGGTGGATTTCAATGGTTTGACCATTACCACCCACGGTAGGTCGAAAACCTATATTCATGATCCCGAATACATGTTTGTCTTTGAAAAGGGCCCGAACGACATAAACCCCTCTTTTTGGGATCAATTTAAAATCTTCCTCTATGTCTAAATTTACGGTAGGAAAATTTATTTTCCTACCAATACCTTGACCTTTAACAATATTTCCGGTTAGCAAATAGTTGTAACCGAGATATTTGTTGGCCGTCATGATATCTCCACTTTCCAGTGCTTTTCTTATCTTGGTCGAACTAACCGAAACATGTTCGATTTCCTGGGCCGGTATTTTTTCAACGGTAAAACCGTAAAGTTCTCCATATTCTGTGAGTTGCTCAAAATTCCCTTCTCTGTTCTTTCCAAAATGATGGTCATAACCTATCACCAATCGTGTAAGGTGCAATTTGTGAACAAGTATATTTCTTACAAAATCAAGTGCCGAAAGTCTGGAAAATTCTTTGGTAAAGGGTTCGATGATAAGGTCATCCAGGCCAAATTTTTCCAGCAGCTGGGTTTTCTCCTCCATAGTGGTGAGCATCTTAATATCATTGCTCTGATCAAGCACTCTTCTTGGATGAGGATAAAAAGTAAGTATCATCGATCTTTCAGAGGGCTTATTTTTAATCTCATTCAATCTCGCGATGATCTTTTGATGACCAATATGTACCCCGTCAAAGGTTCCTATGGTAAGGACCGATGACTGATCTTTATGATCGTAATTTTCAATGGATTGATGAACTCTCACTCAGATGAATATTAATATTTTATGTTTTCGTCTATTTGCTGGATGATCTGAGGCACCTTGTTCACCTTGAAAGAGGTCCTGATCTGTAAATTCCCTTCTCTGTTGAACAAAAATAAGTTTCCCTGTTGTACAGGAAAATATCCCATGGCTCCTTTACAATAACAAATTCTTCCAAAAATCATATTTACTTTTTTAAGCTCTTTATCTTTGAGAATGATTTGTTTATCATCCGGATCAAATTCAAGATATACGTACTCAGCATAACCGCTGTCCATTACATTTTCAACAGCCTTTCTTTTGTAAGTATATTTTATTACAATTTTTGTTCCTTCTTTAACCTCAGGATACAGTTTGCCAGTGCTGTCATAAGCCAGATTGAGACTGGAATTTTCCAGGACTTCAAAAGAGCAATTACCATCTCCAGGGCAATTAATATGTGGTGGAGGAATGAGTTGTTTTTTTTCATTCTCCTGTACTTTATTGGTCGCACAAGAAGAAATGACAAAAAAGAAAAATAAAATAATACAATGTCTCATGAAAAACTGTTACAATCTTTACTTTTATGTACAGGAATGATCTCCTATTGTAACAGCAAAAATAGCTTTTTCAAAGCTTGGAAGAAAGATTCTTTATAAAAAATACATGCGAAATAATCACAAGGGTTCAATTCAATAGGTATACTTTTTCATTCCCCTGCTCTTGCAATAGCCGGGCGTCAGTTATTTGTGAACATGTTTAAGGAAGCAAAAAAATATACCTTAATACTATTTAAAAAATTCATAGTTTTGTATTCCCCGATTATAATAGGTATAACAATGATCAAAAATCACCTAAGATTTTTCTTAATCTGTCTCTTTTTCTTTACGAATGTTTTAGTTGCTCAGCAAAGAAATTTATGGTCTAGAATAAACGAAACAAGCTTCAGTAGTTCAGAAGTGAACAAGAAAGTGAACCTCAAAGAATACAAACCTTTTGCCTTGGAATTGACTTCTTTTAAAGCCGCGTTAAAAGGTGCTCCAAAAAGAAAGCTTTATGCCGGTCCATCTAATACGAAAATAGTTTTTCCTGATGGGAGCGGGCAAATGGTTACCTATTTGGTAAAAGAGGCCTCGGTGATGCATCCGGATTTGGAAAGAAAGTATCCGCAAAACAAATCTTATGTGGGTGTTTCTGAAAAGGATGCTTTGAAAAGAATACATTTTAGTATCAATGAACTCGGTTTGCATGCGGTTATAATGAGTCTAAAAGGAGGTATTCAATATATTGAACCACTGACCAAGGATAAAAAGAAATACAGAATTTTTTACAGAACCGACCTCGAAGTTGAACGTGATTTTGAATGTTTAACGGGAAGTAGCAAAGAGGCTTTTAAATCGAGCTTGGTCAAGATCACTGATGATCTAAAATTAAGAACCTACAAGCTTGCATTGGCCACTACCGGTGAATATGCTCAATATCATATTCAGGATCAAAATGCCGGAAATGGAACCGAAGCAGAACAGAAGGCTGTGGTTTTGGCTGCCATGACTACCGCTATGACCAGGGTCAATGCGATTTTTGAAAATGATCTTGCCCTTACCATGCAGCTCGTGTCAAACAATGATGATCTTATTTATCTTGATCCGGATACCGATCCTTATACAAATTTTGAAGCAGAAACCATGCTAGGTGAAAACCAGACTAATTGCGACGCTGTTATCGGGTCGGGAAATTATGATATTGGCCATGTTTTCGGAACCGGAGCGTTAGCTGTTGCCGGTTTATCTGTTGTTTGTCGGGATGGACAAAAAGCAAGGGGTGTTACAGGATTACCGGAGCCTATTGGCGATTATTTTTATTTTGACTACGTGGCTCACGAAATGGGACACCAGTTCGGGGCGAATCATACTTTTAACGGAGATCAGGAGGCCTGTGGTTTTAATGGTCAAAGAAATCCGGGAACTGCTGTGGAAGGCGGGAGCGGTTCAACCTTAATGTCGTATGCAGGCCTTTGCGGTTTACAAAATGTGCAAGGAAGTGTTGATCCCTATTTTCACATCATCAGCATTGAAGAAATTCGTGCCTATGTTACGGGAGTTACAGGTGGTAGCTGTGCGGAAGAGTTGGACCTCCTTTTAAATCTTAACGTCCCTCTGGTCGATGCCGGGCAGGATTTTACAGTACCTAAAGGAACACCTTTCAGGTTAGTTGGCTCAGGATCTGACGCTGATGGTGACCTGCTTACTTTTTCCTGGGAACAGGTGGACAACGAAATTACTATAGCACCACCCAGCGAATCCTCAACCTCAGGAGCTTTATACAGGTCGCATCTTCCAACTCTAAGCCCGGTGAGATATTTACCTAGTTTGAGTACCCTGTCTGCAGGGTTGATCTCATCTACCTGGGAAGTGACGCCCAATGTAGCAAGAGAAATAAATTTTTTACTAACCGTTAGGGATAATAATATTGAAGCCGGTCAGGTGGTTTCGGATGATTTAAAGGTAACTGTGACTGATGCGGCCGGTCCTTTTTTGGTGACTTCTCAAAATACCGATGGCCTTGTATGGACTGCAAATACTGAGGAAGTGATCACCTGGGATGTAGCCGGCACCGATGCAAATGGACTCAATGTGTCACAGGTTAATATTTTATTATCGACAGACTGGGGAAAATCATTTACTACAACCTTGGCGGCAAATGTGCCTAATGACGGGTCGCAAATTGTTATAGTTCCTGAAATCAAGGCTTCACAATGTTATATTATGATTGAAGCAGTAGGAAATAATTTCTTTTCTATGAATTCAAAAAGCTTTTCCATTGGAGAGTTCAATGAAATTTGTAAAATTTATAATTCGGAAGATACGCCACTGGAGATTACCGATAATAACAGAGAAGGAGTTTCGTCGGTGATAACAATCTCAGAGAATGTAAACGTGGAAGATCTTAAGGTCAGTCTGATCACGACAGACAATTTGCCCGGGATTACCCATTCCTATGTTGGAGATTTAATCCTTAGTCTTGAAAGCCCTGAAGGAACTGTGATAGAATTGATCAACAAGGCCTGTGATGCCAGTGAAGATATTCAGGTGATATTTTCAGATTCGGGAGATCCCTTGAGTTCTGCGAACTGCAGTGATAGAAGTCCGGGTATCTCAGGAACAATTAAACCCAGTGAGGAGTTTACAGCGTTTAACGGTGAAAATGCTCAGGGAAACTGGATCTTAAAAGTTGTTGACAATCAGGAAGTAGACTCGGGATTTCTACAGGCCTGGAGTTTGGAAATTTGCAGTTCAGAGGCTGTTTTGGGTGTGAACAATTATGTTTTTGATGATTTTACGGTTTTTCCTAACCCTTCGAATGGGAAATTTATGATCAAATTTCAATCTGAAGATGCCGGAGATGTAGATGTTTTTGTTTATGATGTGCTGGGTAGAAAGATCGTTCAGAAGACCTATAAAAACCTGTCAAATAATTTTGAGCAGGAAATGAATTTGCAAGACGTTGCCGGTGGAATTTATATACTCAGTGTAAAGCGGGGAAATAAGATGTCTTCGCATAAAATCAGAATCAAATAATCCGTATTTGAAAATTTAGAGGGTTAATTTTTATCATTTAACATATTTTTCGCTAAAAATTAAGTGAAATTCGAAAAAAATTGTATTTTTCGACATTCTTAACTTACACAAATTTATTTTATGAACAAGATTTTAGCCGTTCTCGCATTTTTTTGCGGTTCGATAATGTTTGGACAAACTTCGATTACCGGAACGGTAACTGATTCAAGCACTGAAGAACCTCTACCTGGTGTCAATATCAGAGTAGTAGGGACATCGATTGGAGCCTCCACAGATTTTGATGGAAAGTTTAGCATGAAAGTTAGTGAGGAAGTTCCTTTTGAAATTGAAATAACATTTGTAGGATATCAAAGTCAAACTATTGAAATCACTGCCGATGATGAGCAAATGGAAATCACGCTTACAGAAAATGAAACCTCATTGGATGAAGTAGTGGTCTCCGCTTCGAGAACTCCCGAAAGCATAAGGGAATCGCCAGTTACGATTGAGCGAATTGGTATAAAGGAATTGAAAAGCAGTACATCCCCCAGTTTTTATGATGGGTTGGAAAATTTAAAAGGAGTTGATTTAAACAGAGGTAGTTTGACATTTAACTCAATTAATACCAGAGGTTTTGCAACCTTTTCCAATACAAGGTTTGTGCAATTGGTGGATGGTATGGATACAGCCTCTCCCGCTTTGAACTTTGTTATTGGGAATTTGGTTGGCGTAAATGAACTTGACCTTCAAAGCGTTGAGATTATACCCGGAGCCGCTTCTGCTTTATACGGTGCAAATGCGTTCAATGGAATTTTATTCATGACAACAAGAAACCCTTTTGACAACCAGGGCGTGAGTTCTTATGTAAAAACAGGGCTGACCATGCAAAAGGCGGCAGGTGATGGCGCTTATTATGATATAGCAGTGAGGTATGGTCATGCATTTAACGACAAATTCGCCATTAAGGCTACTGTATCATATTTAAAAGGGACTGATTGGTATGCCAATGATCAAAGCCAATATTCAAATGCAAATACTGCAGTGGGAGAACCTGATGAGGTATTGCCTTTCAGATCGAGCCCGGCACATGACGGAATTAATATATATGGAGACGAACTTTCTCTGGGTGCATTAGGATTAGATTTAAAAAAACTGGCCCAACTGGGAGAGGCAACCGGGGCTATTCCTGCTGGAGTGAGCGCTTTGGTTCCTGCCGATAATGTGTCTAGAACCGGATACCTGGAACAGGCATTTACAGATTATAATGCCGAGAGCATTAAGTACGATGCCTCGTTTCATTACAGACCAAACGGCGATGACCTTGAGATCATCTTAAATACAAGAGGCGGTTATGGTTCTACTATCTATCAGGGAACAAACAGATATAATATCAAAAACTTCTTGATTCAACAACATAAAATAGAGGTCAGAAACAAGAACTTTTTTGTGAGGGGATATATGACTACCGAAGATGCCGGAGATTCATATGACATGCTTTTTACCGGTCTTAATATAGCAAAATATGGAGCTCAGGATTGGTTTGGGGAGTATTTGGAAGGATATCTTAATGCAGCTCTTGGAGGCGCCAATAATGATCAGGCACATGCCCAGGCCAGAATTTTTGCAGATTCCAATGAACTTACTACGCCTAAACCGGGTTCTCCATTATTCAAAGAATTGTTTGATGGAATTGTTTCAGATGGTGATTTAACTACAGGTTCAAAATTTATTGACAAAACTTCAATGTACGTTGGTGAAGGAAATTATAATTTTGCCCATCTGCTTGATGACAAATGGGATCTTCAGGTTGGAGGGTCTTACCGTCAATATTCCCTGAATTCCCAGGGAACTATATTTACAGATTATGATGGTCCAATCAAGTACGGCGAATATGGTATCTATGCGCAGGCTATTAAAAAATTGATGGATGACAGGCTTAAACTTCAGGCTTCTATCCGATATGATAAGAATGAATTCTACGATGGTAATTTTTCACCCAGGGCCTCTGTCACGTTTGCGGTTGACGAAGCCAGGAACCACAATCTGCGGACGTCATTTCAAACAGGTTTCAGGTATCCGACAACGCAGGATCTTTTTATTGGCCTTGACGCCAGTCGTGCTATCTTAGTAGGATCTTCTCCTGCAAATTTAGACAGAGACTTACCTAATACAGATCTTACCGGTAGAAAAGTGTATAGTGACTCCTATTCTCTATCTTCCGTACAGGCCTTTCAGGCTACTGGCAATCCGGCATTGCTTGAATCTATTGAAACAGAATTGGTTCAACCCGAAAGGATACAGTCATATGACTTAGGTTACAGAGGTGTTTTCGGGAAAATATACGTTGATATTTCAGGTTATTACAGCAATTATGAAGACTTTATAAGCAATACTTTTGTAGTAACTCCAAACACGGGAACAACTGGGGATGCATCAGGTATTGCAGATCTTATTAGCGGAAATGTCACTGCTTTTCAAACGTACACAAATTCCCAGGCGGATATCTCGTCATACGGGGGTAGTATCGGTTTAAATGCTCGGGTACTTGATAAACTGGATTTAGGCCTGAGTTATACTTTGGCGAAATTTGATTTCGACCAGGCATCTGATCCTAATTTTTCTGCGGGTTTCAATACCCCGGAGCACAAATTTAAAATCTCCTTGGGAAGCCAGAACATCGTAGGCAACCTTGGATTTAATATAAATGTAAGATGGAGTGATGAATACTTATGGCAATCTACTATTGCCAATGCCGTCATTCCTCAAAGAACAGTCGGAGATGCTCAGATCAATTATTTTGTACCAAAGATCAAATCCATGTTTAAAATGGGTGGGGCTAATCTTGGAGGTCATGAGTATCAAAGTGCTCCTGGTTCGCCATTTATTGGATCACAATTCTTTGTGTCATGGGTATTCAATCAATAATCAAATATAAAAGGAAAACAATGTTGAGAATAAATTATATATGGGCTCTTTTAATGGTTGTTGCCCTGGCTTCATGCGAACAAGGTAAGTTTGACAGAGAAATTAAGCCCCCGGTTGAGGTTGTTTCGGGAGAAGCTGATTTTACGAATTACGTGGCGCTTGGAAATTCATCTACGGCAGGATTAGCCGATGGCGCTTTGTTTATAGCTAGTCAGGATAATTCATACCCGAATTTGCTTGCGCAGAAAATGGCACTTGCCGGCGGCGGGGAATTTTCCCAGCCATATATGAATGATAATGTTGGTGGATTACTTTTAGGGGGTACCCAGCCTGAAGGCCCATTCGGACCCAGGTTGTTTTTTAATGGTACTGGCCTTGGCAACCTGCCCGGACCGCCTACTACAGAGGTGACTAATATACAACCAGGACCCTATAATAACATGGGTGTGCCGGGAGCAAGGAGTTTTCATTTACTGGCCCCCGGCTATGGTAATGTTGCAAACCTTGAGTTGGGCCTTGCAAACCCCTATTTTGTTAGAATGGCTTCAAGTCCTGACGTACGTGTGCTTGATGATGCAATGGCAGCGAATCCTACTTTTTTTAGCCTCAGGATAGGGGCCAATGATGTATTGGGTTATGCATCGTCCGGTGGAGATGGATCAAGTGAAATAACCGATAAAAATGTATTTGATGGTTCGATGGCTGCAGTGATAGGAACCCTGGCCTCTGGCGGAGCCAAAGGAATCGTTGCCAATATATCCAATGTGTTGAAACATCCTTTTTTCACCTATGTTCCCTTTAATCCATTAGATCCTTCAATTCCGGAATATGCTGAACAGATTCCTTTGCTAAACGGATTTTATTCCGATTTAAACAAGGCCTTCACAGGAATAGGTTTCCCTGAACGTTCAGTAGTTTTTTCTGAAACTGAACCCAGCCCTATCGTGATATTCGATGAATCCCTGGTTAATATTTCAGGGCCTCTAAAACAAGCGCTTATGTTTGTTGGAGGATTGGATGAACTTACAGCAACCATATTGTCTTCTCAGTATGGTCAAGCAAGACAGGCCAATGAAGATGACCTGATTTTGTTAACGAGCCAATTTGCTATTTCTGAGATAAATACAGATTATTTTGAATATTTATCTGGGAAAGGTGTGCCACTTGAATTGGCAGGACGATTATCTGTAAACGGTTTAACATATCCATTAGGGGATACCTATGTTCTTGTTCCATCGGAGCAAACGGAAATTAGTGAGGCCAACATCGCATTTAATCAAACCATTGAACAACTTGCATCCAATGCAGGATTACCTGTTTTTGACGCTTATTCGCTGCTTGATGATATCGTTGTAAATGGTTATGCAAGTGACGGATTCACAGTGACTGCTGAGTTTATTTTTGGCGGGCTTTTTTCACTTGATGGGATTCATTTAACAGCCAGAGGAAATGCCGTTTTGGCTAATGAAATGTTGAAACTTATTGATGAATCATATGATTCTAATTTTGAAGAAGCCGGAGCCTTATACGATATAGGAGACTTTCCAACGATCTATTCTCCTGCTCTCAGGTAGTCAAATAAAGTAAATACAAGATAAAGATCCGTTTCAGACGGATCTTTTATTTTAAAGGGATCCAATTTTTCCTAACATAAGGATCTTGGTGAAATGACTTATTGCTTTATAGGCTTTTTGATGTTGAGTTTATAGTATCAGGTTGACCGGGTTTCTGCCAATGCAGATCAATTGCTTTATAAAGATAATCCGTATGTATTATGGATTTTATTTTTAAGCCCGAGAATCTGCACAGAGATTGGCCTGAAATGATCGTCCGGATTACCTTTGAGAAGTGGCTAAAAAGACTGTGGTTGAGGATATTCAGTCTGGAAAAAAATAATCGAAAAAAACTTTAATTTTTGTATTAAAAACATATCTTTGCACCGCAAAACAAAAATGCATTTGAATTGATTCTGAATCGTAACAGAATGCGTTAAAGATTAATAAATAATTAATAAGAATGGCAAAGATCACAGGTAAAGTTTCTCAAATTTTAGGAGCAGTAGTCGATGTTGAGTTTTCAAATGATAATCAACTTCCAAAAATATTTGATTCGTTGGAAATCACCAGAAAGGATGGCTCGATATTGATTCTTGAAGTAGAACAACATGTTGGTGAAGATGTGGTAAGATGTATCGCAATGGATTCTACAGATGGTTTAAGCAGAGGGGTTGAAGTTGTTTCAACAGGCAATCCTATCAAGGTTCCGGTTGGAGAAGAAATTTACGGAAGACTGTTTAATGTGAATGGAGATCCAATTGATGGGTTAAAAGCACTTCCAAAAGACGGGAAGAATGGCTTTCCGATACACAGATCAGCGCCAAACTTTGAAGATCTTTCAACTTCTACTGAGGTTTTGTTCACCGGAATTAAAGTGATTGACCTTATTGAACCTTATTCTAAGGGTGGTAAGATTGGTTTGTTTGGTGGAGCAGGAGTTGGAAAAACAGTACTTATTCAAGAATTGATCAATAACATTGCAAAGAGCCATGGTGGTTTATCTGTGTTCGCAGGAGTAGGTGAAAGAACTCGTGAAGGAAATGACTTGTTAAGAGAGATGCTTGAATCAGGCATTATCAAATATGGTGAGGAGTTTGATAAATCCATGGAAGCAGGAGGATGGGACCTCGATAAGGTTGATGCAGATGGGTTAAAAGATTCTAAGCTTACTTTTGTATTTGGCCAGATGAATGAGCCTCCGGGAGCACGTGCACGTGTGGCCCTTTCAGGATTGACCATTGCAGAATATTTTAGAGACGGAGCCGGGGACGGACAAGGGAAAGATATTCTATTCTTTATCGATAATATCTTTAGATTTACCCAGGCTGGTTCTGAGGTATCTGCCCTTTTAGGACGTATGCCTTCTGCAGTAGGATACCAACCAACATTGGCCACGGAGATGGGAGCTATGCAGGAGAGGATTACATCTACAAAAAATGGATCTATTACATCTGTGCAGGCAGTTTATGTGCCTGCGGATGACTTGACTGACCCTGCACCGGCAACAACTTTTGCCCACTTGGATGCAACAACCGTACTTTCAAGGAAAATATCAGAATTGGGAATTTACCCTGCAGTGGATCCATTGGATTCAACTTCAAGGATTTTAAGCAGGGAAATCTTAGGTGATGAGCACTATGATACGGCACAAAGAGTAAAGGAGACTTTGCAGAAATATAAAGAATTACAGGATATCATTGCTATTCTTGGAATGGAGGAATTGAGTGAAGAGGATAAATTAATCGTTCACAGAGCAAGACGTGTACAAAGATTCTTGTCTCAGCCATTCCACGTAGCTGAGCAGTTTACGGGAATCCCAGGATGTTTGGTAGATATTAAAGATACCATTAAAGGTTTCAACATGATTATGGACGGTGAATTGGATAAGTATCCTGAATCCGCCTTTAACCTTAGGGGAACCATCGAGGAAGCTATTGAGGCTGGAGAAAAAATGTTGACCGAAGCATAAACGCATAAACTATGTTTTTAGAAATTGTAACACCTGAGGCCAGTATCTTTCAGGACGAAGTTGAATCAGTGATTGTCCCGGGAGTTGTGGGCCAGTTTCAGATTCTCAATAATCATGCTCCTATAGTATCTTTGCTTCAACAAGGCAAAGTCAGGATTCAGGGAAATTTCACTCTGGAAGAGGCCTATGAAGAGAAATTCTCAAATGGTGATAATGGTTATAAAGTTTTGGAGATTAATGGTGGAACCATAGAAATGAATGATAATAAGATCATTATACTTGTAGACTGATTTTATAATTGATAACGAAATGCATAAATCCTCACGCTTAGCGTGGGGATTTTTTATAGATACAGGTTCATGGCCAGGCTGAGTCCGTTGGATTTTGGAACGAATCGGCATACACCTCCAACACAGATTAACCCTCCTCTTTGACGTCCGTAATTGAGAGAGATTTTAGTTTTTCCCCGCCTGTAAGTGCCTCCAAAATTATAGTAATGTATTTTTTCCAGGGAATTGTCATTTCCATAGTTGTACTGGTCAGTTGCATAAATTGAGAATTTTCTTAAAAAACGATATTCAATGAGCCCGCCAACCCAATTCTTTTTGTCGTCCCGGGTCCAAAGATGCTCGGCCTGAATCCTGAATTCATTTTTGCCATTAACTGTGTAATAAATATCTGCTGAGACAATATTGGCGTTTACTGTTCCTGTCGCTGCTTCAAGCAATTCCATATTGTAAAACTGGTTGATCCAGTACAAAGAGGTGCTCCACTGATCGGTCCATTGGTTTTTAAGTTCAAGATTTATATCCCTGTAATATCTGTCACCGTATTTTAAAAATTCAGAGGTATACTTTCGGTTTTCAAGATCGAAATCGGTGTTTAATCCATACCATGAAGCGTAGTTAAATGCCAATACCGTTTTGTATTTTTCAGCTAAACTGTTTTTTTTAGAAAATTTGTAAAAGACATCTATTTGCTGACCAATTTCTCCGGCCTTTCCACCTGTTAAGAAATTCAACTGCGTTTGTGCCTGATAGACATATATGTTTGATAGACCTGCATTGTGTTGCTTGGTAAGCACCGGAAGGTAATTCACGATGAGTTGGTTGTATATGTTTCCATATGTGTCTCTATCAGTATAGAAGGCCATATTCTCTAACCTTCTGAAAGTAGCATCAAATCCGAATCCTGATTTAAAATAGCCCAGGTTAAATGAAAGGGCATTACCTGAGAACAAGCGGCTGTCGATGATATTGCCGAATTCAACCAAAGCATCTTTACTTTTATAAACATATTCCACATGCCCGTAAATCTTTTTGCCCGAATAGATTAATTTTGAGGAATATAGATTCGTAAACTCATTAAAAGTGGGATTCTCGGAATCATAGGTTTCATAACGACTTACAATTCCCAAATCCATATTGAATTCTTTACCTAGACCAATTTCAGTATTCAGCCCCATTAGAGTGCCTTTGGAGATATCAAAACCAATCTTTTGTTTACCGAGAAATCCTTTAATATTCACCTTTCTAAGCACTTTGTATTTTAGATGAACACCTACAAGAGCGTTATTGAGTCCTAATTGTCTGTCTTCCCATGTTCGAAAACTCAAGCCACTGCTAAATTGATCAAAAAGATACCCCGCAGACAATTCCAGTTTATTATGTGTATAGGCAAATGAGAACATCGATACACCAAGCTTTTTATTAAATTCCGGAGCATAACCAAGCAAGGCTTCTTCTATATAGGATTCCAGTTGCAGGGAGGCGCTGAAACTGCTTTTAAAATAATTAAAACGAAGATAATTGTTAGACCTGACATCAGTTTCACCTGGATTCACAACTTTCTGATCATCGTTGTAATAGGTGATCATTGATTCGAGACCTGCAGAAAAATCATCGAGAAATTGTGCACTGGCCGTAGTTGCTGCAAGAAAAAGAACAAAAATAATAACAAGTCTTTTCAAAATTCATTATTGTTTATTTCCACGATCTTCTTAAACAGTTCGTCCTCATCACCGTTTAAATAACCCGTATGTTCATAAACGATCTTATTTTGAAAAACAACAAGCGTATGTGGGATGTCGATAATGTTCAATGCCCTTTTTATTTTTTGATTTGTATCGAGGTAAACCTCAAAATCCCAGGAGTTGCCGCTTACCATGGGGATAATTCTCGAAACTGTACGCGAATCATCTGTAGAAATGGCTATCAGTTTTGAATTCAGTTCTTCTTCCAAATAGCTCAGGTTTTTATTAAAAGCGTTTAACTCTTTGATGCATGGTTCACACCAGGTTGCCCAAAAACTAATGATAAGGACCTGTTCCATGCTCTGTAAATTCAGGTCAAGGTTATTTTCATTGAAGCTTTTTACACTTATTTTTGGCAGCCTTTTTTGGGCTTGAACCAATGAACAGAAAAGAAATAACAGTAAAAATAATTGTTTTGTTTTCATCAGTGATCAGTCAACAAAATTGAAATCATCGTAAAATTCGTCCCAGGCCCAGAACAGTGCAAAAAAACCAACAGGTGATGCTAATTGCTGTCCAGTTCTAGGACCCTCCACCGCTACTCCAAACACATTCCAGTAATTGTCTTCACTATCCTTCATCACGATGGGGAACTTATTTTGAACAGCCTGGAACACAGCAGTACCGTCATTGATATATGAAGTAATATAATGGTCATTCCGATTGCCTATAATGAGGGTCTGTTTATTGGCAATATTGTCAGTTAAAAGCTCTGTCTGATCACCGAAATCATCGTAATGATAAATAAAAACCTCGGTGTTTTTAACAGCCTCGGCACTTGCAAATTGTTGACTTGTCGTCCTGCCTATTATTCCGTAGACCAAATCTCCGACTTTTACATCAGCTTTATTGGCCTGTGTATTATTGCTCGATTGGCTTATACTTGAAATGGTAAATACCTTGGCATCAGGAAAATTTGTCCTGACTGTTTTCCAGGTCATTTCAACAAAATTAAAAGTGCCGCTGAACTCCCCTGCATACCGGCCTTTGATGCATTGCCCCAGCATTTGGGACCAATACGTCTCACTGCTTTCATCTTTAAGAATCACATTATCATACAACAGATATCCGGAGGCCCGTAAAACAAAATTATCAGTTTTGAATCTATTGTTGATCAAAAGGGCACTTTGCGTTTGAGGGCAATACGTTAAGGCATATGAAATTCCGTTAACCTGGTCATTCACAGATTCAAAGGAATTCAAATAAAGATAAGGATATACCCTGATTTCACCTTCTATATATGCTACTGCCGCAAGGGATTCATCGGATAGGAATTGAACCTCCGAAACCTTAAAAAGTTTGGGATCTTTGGCAAGGGGAAAGGGGTTGTCGGAGCCATTGATCAACCCCGACGGAATGGTCCAATCAAAATTGTCAAGTTGGGGAGCATCATTGACATTTTGACCCATATCGTCTGAATCAGCACAGGAAACAGCAAAGTAAACTAAAGATATTAGCAGTATTATTTTCTTCATCCTTGAGTTTTTATAATAGACGCTGATGATAACAGCAGCTTACAAAATTCAAAAATAAAGTGTGTCTAAAACACTGAATGCCGGATTTAGAGCTGGCCGGTTAGCCATTTATAAATATCATTTCCATTGGCAAACAACAACAATGATATCAGAATGATAAAACCTATGATCTGCGCATATTCCAAGAATTTATCACTTGGTTTTCTCCCGCTTATAATTTCAAACATCGTAAAAACCACATGCCCGCCATCGAGGGCAGGTATAGGTAATAAATTCATAAACCCGAGCATGATCGAAAGTAAAGCAGTTATGTTCCAAAAAGCCTGCCAGTTCCATTTAGAAGGGAAGATATTGCCTATAGTGATAAAACCTCCAAGTTGTGTTGCACCTTTCTTTGTGAATACATACTTGAACTGACCCATATAATCTTTTAAAGTCCAATATGCCTTAGCAAAACCAGGACGGATACTTTCTCCAAATGAGTAATCCTTATGGCTTAAAGTAATAACATCCTCGGTGTAGCCTTTTGGATAGACACCTAGTTTTTGATCATCTCCCGGAACAATCATAAAAGTTTCATTCGTTCCGTCTCGATCAACAGTGACTTTGATTTCCTTATTCTTTGGGTTATTTATGACAACATGTGTGAATTCATCCCAGTAGTTGACTTTTTGATCATTAATTTCAGTAATGATATCTCCTTTTTTTAAACCTGCCTCAAAAGCGGGAGTTCCAGGGACAATGCTATCAAGGATAGAATGGATTCGAGGGTTAAAAGGATCTAAATTTCCAGCTTGCCACATTTGCAAACCAATGTCTTCAGGTAATTCAATAATCTCCGCATTTCCATCCGGATGATTCACTTCAATATTTTTTATATCCCTCAGAAACAGGTGCCTGTTAACGTCAAGCACATCAAAAGGAACCTCATCATTGATTTTTACAATTTTGTCCCCATCCTGAAATCCAAGGCTTTTGAACAGATCCGACACATAGAATCCTTCTTTTACATCTTCAGCAGCCACATAGTTATCTCCCCATGCTGTGAACATCATGATATAAATGAATATCCCCAAAATAAAATTCACAGTAACCCCTCCGAGCATAATGATCAGTCTCTGCCATGCTGGTTTTGATCTGAATTCCCAAGGTTGAGGAGGTTGTGCCATTTGTTCCTTATCCATACTTTCATCGATCATACCGGATATTTTTACATAGCCACCCAGTGGGATCCATCCTATACCATACACGGTTTCCCCAATTTTCTTTTTGAATATGGAGAATTTATAGTCGAAGAAAAGATAAAATTTTTCAACTCTGGTTTTAAATAATTTTGCGGGAATAAAGTGGCCCAATTCATGTAAAATAATGAGTAGTGATAAACTCAATAAGAACTGGGTAATTTTTATATAGGTTTCCATTGATAGTATTCAAATTTTAAAGGACGACAAATGTACACTTTATGAACAATATTAGGAAATCAGTCTTCTGAAATAGTTGTTAAAAGTTTTATTTTTTGAGAATAGTCTTGTGAAGGCTGCCTTGGTCAGTATCAATAACTACTAAATGCACGCCAAATTCAAGCTGTTGCATGGCAATACTGTTTTGGGGATCAGTTTGTTCAAGAATTTTTTTCCCAAGCACATTATAAATAGTGATCTTTCTTATCTCAATGACGCCATTTCCCGAAATATACAATTCATCGGCAACCGGATTGGGATAAATGGAAATAATATTCTTAAGGCTGTCCTGATCCAGGCCTAATACAGCTCGGTTGTTTCTTGAAATCAGATGTGCTTCGGGGTCTATTTGAATAGACGCAACCTGAAAATCAACTTCAACGCTAAACAATTGCTTGTCTTGAGAGACTTCAAGTCGCAATTTTTCTGTTTCTCCCGAAGTTCCGTTAACCAGCACAGGTAAGGGCATCTCGAAAAAAGAAACAGACGTATGAGATTGCCGCTGATTCACCTGAAAATGTACAGTTTTGTCAGAAGCATCCTGATTCCATACTACCTCATATATGGGGTATCCCTGCCCGTAATACCAATCCTTAAAGAATTCATCAAGTCCTTCGCCACTTGCAGTTTCCAAATGCCTTTGAAGATCAGAGGTCCTCGCATATGAATAGCTGAGTTGGGGATCCGAAAGATAGTTTTTTAGCCCGCTAAAAAAGGCCTCATCACCAAGTTTGTAGCGCAGCATATGAAGTATCATGGCACCTTTTCGATAGCTCAGGCGACTGTTGAAGATTCGGGAAACAGAACTCGTATCAGTTACAAAAGTTGATCCCGACGATATTGATGTAACATCAATAACGACTGCTTTTCTCCATTGAGAAAACGCTGTTTCCCCGTCAAAGTTTTCATAGACCAGACCATCAAGATAGGTTGCAAAACCTTCGTTTAACCATATATCCTCCCAGCTCCCGCAAGTAACTTTATTGCCAAACCACTGGTGCGCCAGTTCATGTGCGATCAATCCTCTGCTCCAGCCACCCATAAAAGTCATGGTGGTATGCTCCATGCCGCCACCCCATCCAAACTGCGCATGCCCGTATTTTTCCCTGGCAAAAGGATATATCTCGAACAGATCGCCATAGAGTTGCATGATACTTGGTGTAATGGAGGTGCTATTTTTGATGGAATTTAAATCTTCAGGATACACATAATTGACGATGTCGAAATCCAACCCTGGGACATTGTCAGTGTATACCGAATAATTTGTAACGGCAATGGCGATCAAATAGGCCGGAATAGGGTATTTATGGCGCCAATGCGTAAGCGTTGATTGAGCATTTGACGTTTCTGAAATCAACAATCCATTTGAGGCAGCCTTGTAAGCTTCGGGATGTTTAATAAAGACGTCAATAGAATCAATTTTATCGATCAGATCCTGTTTACACGGCCACCATCCTTTGGCCCCATAAGGTTCTGACAGGGTCCACAATACGGGTACGTTTCCTGCACCATGTGTACTGATCTCAAATGATCCAAATCCAGAACTAACCGGATTGCCGGCATAAAATACAGTGAGCGAGTCAAGTACATTTTGCTTCTGGGATGAAGGTAGGCTGATGATTAATTCATCATTGCTGTTTTGAAGAAAAGTTAAGGCCTCTCCTCGCTGAATCACCTGTGATACGGTCATATTGTCCGCGAGGTCAAAAACTACTTCTTCCATATCGTTCAGGGCGGTAAAGTAGGTTGTCACTTCTCCTTTTATCTGAGCTATTGCAGGATCAACTTCCCAAAGAAGCCTGTGATAACTCACATCATAATTCACGGTGTTTGGATTGGCTTTATAAGCAATTTTCTGGGCCGAATTTTCCTTTTCCGAAGCAGCGATCTCCTTGAGGTAATCCAGATTCATAAAGTCTTGCTCTTGGGCGATTCCTGAGAGGAAAAATAATAATAGTCCCTGGAGCATTAAATACTTCATAAAGCTTACTTTTGTACTTCTGTTAGCAATTTTTAAAGAATCTCAAAGATACAAAATATGTATTTAATCGAATTTTTCAAGAAGTCAAAATCTACGTTTATCTTTCTTTTCTTCTTTACTTTGATCTTTCTTCCTATTCTTTATTTTCTTGTAAAACCTAAAAGTAAACTTCCTGTTTATAACCCTGTTGATGTGAACCCAAGATTGGTGGATGATGCCGTAAAACACATCAGCCGGGACCATAGGATTGGTGATTTTCATTTGATCAATCAGAATGGAGATTCGATAAGTAAAAGTGATTTTGAGGGTAAAATTTACATCGCTGACTTCTTTTTTACCAGGTGTCAAACCATTTGTCCGATTATGGCGATAAATATGTCAGAACTTCAGGAGTATTATAAAGAAGATGATGATTTGAAATTTCTTTCCCATTCTGTTACCCCTGATATAGACAGTGTCTCTGTGCTCAGGGCCTATGCTGATAAAAACAATGCCATTGATGGAAAATGGGAGATTACCACCGGTAAGAAAACACATATTTATGAGCTGGCTCGAAAATCTTATTTTGCTGTTTTGGACGAAGGTGACGGCGGGGAACAGGATTTTATTCATACCGAACAGTTTGTACTCGTGGATAAACAAAAACAGATCAGGGGATTTTACGACGGAACAGATGCGAGAGAAATAGAACGCATTATTAAAGATATTGAAGTGCTTAAATCAGAAGATTGATCACGAGTTTGAAAAGGCTCAAATATTTTCCTGTTTCGTGACAATTATCAGTTTTAAACAAATATTTTTACGTAATTTCGCATGGTATTTATATTTAATCTAAATAAAAATTGAGTACCAGTATCGCAAATTTACGTGTTGGAGAAACGGGGATCATTGAGGAGATCTCACTTGATTGTATTCCTTTGTCACTTCTTGAAATGGGTTGCATGCCAGGTGAGACGGTTGAATTGATCCAAAAGGCCCCATTGAAAGACCCCTTGTATATTCGTGTAAATGGCAGTCATCTCGCCATCAGAACAGAAACTGCGTCACAAATTCTGATAACCAAAGCGTAATTCATGCCAGAACATAAAGCCATAAAAGTAGCTTTAGTTGGTAATCCTAATACTGGAAAGACTTCCCTGTTCAACCAACTTACCGGTTTGAAACAAAAAGTGGGTAATTACCCTGGTATTACTGTTGATAAAAAAGTAGGGAGGGCCAAGCTTTCAGATGGATATTATGCATCAATAGTTGATCTTCCCGGAACTTACAGTATCAATCCGACCACAATTGATGAAAATATTGTTTTACAAACCTTACTCAATCAGGAACACGAAGATTACCCGGATGTGATTGTTGTTGTCGCCGATATTGAAAATATCAAAAGAAACCTTCTATTGTATTCACAGATTAAGGATCTTGAAATTCCGACAATACTCGCCATAAACATGGCGGATCAATTATCCAGAAAAGGGGTGGAGATCGATCTGGAACAACTGAAAATTGAATTGAAAAGTGAAGTGGTTCTCGTAAGTGCCCGCAAAAATATTGGAATTGATGCCTTAAGGAAAGTTATTCTTGATTACAAGCAACTTGATACCTCGCCAATTGCCCATATATCCTCCAGGATCGACAAAGAGTATTTTGATGAACTGGATGAGAAATTTCCCGGGATGTCACTATACAAGACCTGGTTATGCATTACCCAACTAGAGGAATTCAATGGGTTGAGTGAAGAGGAAATAGCATTGATTAAAAGCTATAAGCAGGATAAACCGAAACTTAAAAAATTTCAGCATAAGGAAACGATCTATCGCTACCAGCAAATTAATTCTATTCTAAAAAAAGCCTATAAAGTCGATCGGTCAAAGGCAAGAGACTTAAGGAGCAGGCTAGACAGGGTATTGACTCACAAAATCTTTGGATATATAATTTTTGCCGCCATTTTGATGATGATTTTTCAATCTATATTTGATTGGGCCAGTATTCCAATGGATTATATAGATGCGTTTTTTGCTGAACTCAGCCAGGCTGTTCAACAAGTACTTCCTGAGGGAAGAATAACTGACTTGATTAGCCAGGGGGTAATCCCTGGAATTGGTGGAATTGTGATCTTTATTCCTCAGATTGCCATTCTATTTCTCTTTGTCTCAATCCTTGAAGAGACGGGGTATATGAGTCGTGTAGTATTTCTTATGGATAAGATCATGCGCCGCTTTGGCATGAGTGGTAAAAGTGTTGTCCCCTTAATATCCGGTACGGCTTGTGCCATACCCGCAGTAATGGCTGCACGAAATATCAGTGGTTGGAAAGAAAGACTTATTACGATATTGGTAGTTCCCTTTGTTACCTGTTCTGCCAGGCTCCCGGTGTATGCCATTATTATTGCCCTGATTATTCCGCAGAACCGTGTACTCGGGATATTTAGCCTTCAGGGATTAACCTTGCTGGGCTTGTATCTTCTGGGCTTTAGCATGGCCATAGTTTCAGGGTATCTTTTACATAAAACCCTTAAGGTTGAAGGAAGAAGTTTCTTCCTGATCGAAATGCCTGATTACAAGCTTCCATCCATTAAAAATGTTTTTTACACGGTCGTGGAAAAAACAAAGGCTTTTGTCTTCGGTGCCGGTAAAATTATTTTGGCCATCTCAATCATACTTTGGTTTCTGGCGTCTAACGGTCCATCTTCGTTTGACTCGGCTGAGGCTGATTTCGCCTTATCAAGAGACACCGAAATTGGACAGGAAGTGGGTTATAATGAAGCTCTTGCATCTTATAAACTTAAACATTCGTATATTGGAGTGATGGGCAAGGCAATTGAACCTGCCATAAGGCCTTTGGGATATGACTGGAAGATTGGAATAGCCTTGATTTCATCTTTTGCGGCGAGAGAAGTTTTTGTTGGTACTTTGGCCACCATATACAGTGTAGGAAATGATGACGAAGAGAATACGACCATAAAACAGCGTATGTCAGAAGAGATCAATGAGAATACAGGAGAAAAACTTTTTAACGTACCCGTTGGGATGTCGCTTTTGGTATTTTATGCATTTGCCATGCAATGCGTTAGCACACTGGCGGTTGTAAAAAGAGAGACCAATAGTTGGAAATGGCCTATGATTCAGTTAGTTGGAATGGGGCTGATCGCCTATTTTGCATCTTTTCTTACCTTTACACTTCTAAATTAAGACACATGTTTCAGGAGATTCTGGTTTATTTATTGGTTTTGCTGGCTTTGCTTTTTTTGATTAAAAAATTCTTCTTTAAGCCAAAAAAAAAGGATTCCAATTGTGATTCTGACTGCAATTGTTAGCGCTATCTGACCAGAATTAACGAAGTTTCTTTGCAAGGATCAAGGAGATTTACATAATTTATTTATATTTATTCCAAAGTTAGAGGGAACACTGGTTCCAATTATTATTCAAAATCAAATCTTAATCAAGTATATATGAAATCAACTACTTCACTAAAATTACTTTTACTTACCTTTTTTCTGATGGGAGAGCTTAGTTATGCTCAAGTAAAAATCGGGGCTAAGGTCGGCTATAGCGTTGGGCGGATAACCGACAATTCTGATAATATCTATACCGAAGATTATAAATCGACGTCGGGTGTCGACGTCGGGATCATGTTCGAATTCCCTGTTTCGGATTTATTTTCATTGCAAACGGAAATTTTATATACCCAAAGAGGAGGAGATCGAACAGGAATGCAACCGATACCAACTGCTGCCTTGGAGGATTTCGGATCAGTGGATCAGCTTAATTATATGCTTTCCCTTCAGGGAAAGGGCCCGGTTGACGATTTAAACCCAATGTATGCTGACTTCAACAATATTTCGAATCTTAATTACATTGAAATCCCAATTATGGGTAAGCTGGGCTGGGGTGAAACCTGGAGATTTTATGTAGAAGCAGGACCGTATATTGGTTTTTTGGTGAACGCTTCTCAAAACACCAGCGGCACAAGCCTTATAACACTGGATGCTGCGGGGCAGGATCCATTGATTGTTGCGAATCCTAATTACGACCCTTCCAATCCATCATCAGGTCCGTTATGGGTACCCGTTCCACCTCAGTCTTTTGATGCTGAAACTGATACAAAAGATGAGCTGAACACCTTAAACTTTGGTTTTCACGCAGGCACAGGCCTCATCAGGAAAATCGCTGATAAACATGAAGTCTTTGTGGGATTCAGAGGATCATGGGGTGCGAAAAGCCTTCAAAAAGATGAAGTTTTTGGGGATAGCCACGTTGGCGGACTGATATTTTCCTTGGGTTATATGTTTACCTTGGAATAGGATAAATTACAAAAAAAAAAGTGCCTGGTCACCCGGTTTTCCTTATGTCCCTTGCTCAGCAAATTATTTTCTTGATTTCTTTGCCTGTAGAGTCAAATATTTTAGCTTCAACCGTTTTGATTTTGGAGTGGTTGTCATAATTTAAATAAATATAACCATCTTCATCTCCCTATTTGTTCATAATAGTCACGGCCATTTTTTTACTGACGATCATTTTTGAAGAATTCAAAACCTCAATATCAGTATGGTCGTATCTGATGATTGCATTGGCATTAATGCTAAGGCTATCTGGAATGAGAAGTATGTTTAAATTTTGATTCTGCGCGTACGTAAAAAGGTTAAAAAGTGTAAATAGGGTTAGCGTGAAAAAGTTCTTTTTCATAGATGCAATTTGATTTATTAAGAAGTTTTATCAAAATTATTGCTTGAATTCTGTATCAATAACTATAGTCACAGGACCATCATTCTGAAGGTCTATTTTCATATCGGCACCAAAGATTCCCGTTCCCGCTTTTTTTCCTAATTCCATTTCAATATCTTCGATAAACTGTGTATACAGGGGTACGGCAATCTCCGCATTTGCAGCCTTGATATATGAGGGTCGGTTTCCTTTTTTTGTGCTGGCCATAAGTGTAAATTGGCTCACAATGATTACTTCCCCGTCTATGTCTAAAAGGGAATGGTTCATGATGCCTTTATCATCATTAAAAATTCTGAGATTTAAAATTTTTTTACTGAGCCAAATTGAGTCTTCCCTGGTATCTGACGCAGTGATACCCAATAGCACAAGGAGTCCTTTTCTTATGCTGCTTGTTACTTGACCATCCACTGTTACTGAGGCATGGTTTACTCTTTGAATCACTGCTTTCATTTCATGATTTTTGATGAACAGATTCACAAATAAAAACAAATTATTTTAAAAATAAAAATGATAACTATCGTAAAAATTTGAATAAAATATAAAAAATTAACAAAAATATCTCTTAAAAAATAAAATTAATACATATATTCTTTAAAATATTCTAAAAATCGTAAGTATTGGTTCTGTAGCTTTCTTCCTCGCCTTCAAGTATTTGTAAGTAACTCCTGTAGCGCGAAGCTGCAATTTTTCCTTCTTCCAGAGCTTTTTTAACCGCGCATTTTGGTTCGTTAACATGTAAGCAATTATTGAACTTACACAGGTGTTTCAAAGCAAAGAATTCAGGATAAAAATCGGTTATTTCACTGGGTTCAAAATCAACCACTCCAAATCCTTTGATACCCGGGGTATCAATGATATAACTTTCAGGTTCGGTGGGTATGGCAAACATCTCAGCAAAAGTAGTGGTATGTTGGCCTTGTTTGTGCTGGGTTGATACTTCAGCAGTTTTTAATTGCAAGCCCGGATAAATAGCGTTGATAAGGGTTGATTTCCCTACCCCGGAATGCCCTGAGAACATACTTATCTTGCCTAACATCAATTTTTTAACGGCATCGATGTTACTGGGTAATGTGGCGGATATTTCAAGGCAGGTATAGCCAATGTCAGTGTAAGTTTTTACTAACTTGTTCTTCTTTTCTTCCAAAACATCATCATTGAGATCCATTTTGTTGAATAAAAGCACGGCCCTGATATGGTAGGCTTCTGCTGTTGCTAAAAACCTGTCGATAAAAGAAGTAAAGGTAGGAGGGTTGTCGAGGGTTACAAGCAAGAAAGCCAAATCTATATTTGCAGCAATAATATGGGTCTGTTTTGAAAGGTTGACTGATTTTCTGACAATATAATTTTTTCTGTCGTGGATGGCTGTAATTACGCCGGTATTCGAATTTAACTCCATGTCAAAGTCAACATGATCCCCGACGGTTACAGGGTTGGTACTTTTAATTCCTTTGGTCCTGAATTTACCCCTGATACGACATTGAACCTGTTTATGGGCCTCTGTTCTTACCCAATACCAACTTCCAGTAGATTTAATAACAACACCTGTCATAAAGGCAAAGATACTTATTAAAAATGCAAAAGACCGTAATTGATCCTTACGGTCTTTTGACTATTTGATTTACATCAGGTTAGTTTTCGTCGGGTAAAGTTGAATAGTCTTTGGCATACATTAGCATTTGAACTGCAAAACTTTCGGGCTGCATCAATTCTATATCAACAATCTCACCTTTTTCGTCTTCCACAGGAACCAATACCGGATTGATAAAACCTGAATATGGGGCTGACTTGAACTGACTATTTCTTTCAAGTACTTCCCTGTGAATTTCCTGATTCACCTTTACGCCATAGGTTTCAACAAGAGCTTTCCCGGCCTCATAATCTCCTTCCGATTTGATTCTTTGAATTTCTTTGAGAAGTTCTCCAAATAAGACTCTTAATTTTTCATAGTCATTCACTTTAAAATAGGTTTTGCCGTCTTTGCTTACCTTTTCAACCACATTTTCGGCACTTCCTTTTTCCATGGCCCATGCGGCAACCAATTGTCTGTTTCTCATATGAGCCTCTTCGATGTCGTCACCCAAATTCAACCGGATCAATTGCGTCATTAAACCATTTCGAATATATCCGTCATAGGCTGCTTTCCCGATACTGTCCGCATTAGGGGAAATTCCTATTTCTACCAATTTTTCATCAGGCAAATAATAAAGGCCAACCAAATCGGCTCTGGCCTCTTCTAGCGTTGAAGAATAGTTTTTCAATGTTTCTTTTGGTGTTCCCACGCCTTCGTTCAGTTTTCCACTCGCGTGTCCGATCACCTCATGTAAAGCAGTGTGAAGTTTGTCGGCAAGTTGGCCGTATGATTCTTCAGTTTTGATTTCTTCCTCATCAAAGGCAAATTCTTTTAAACGTCCGCTTCCGCCTGCATTGTTATAGGCGTGAATGATATTACCTAAAGAAACTGATTTTGAGCCATGTTGTTCCCTGATCCAGTTATTGTTCGGAAGATTAATCCCAATAGGCGTTGAAGGTGATGCATCTCCGGATTCTGACACCACGTTTACTGTTTTGTACGAAACACCGACAACATTTTCCTTTTTGTGGGCAGGATCCAAAGGTGAATTATCTTCAAACCATTGAGCGTTTTCGGCCAAAGCAGCCATTTTTTCGGACATTTCAAAATCCTTGATTTGAACTACAGATTCATAAGATCCTTTATAACCTTTAGGATCGTTATAGACTTCAATGAATCCGTTGATATAATCAATATCACCTTCTGTTGACTTGGCCCAAACGACATTGTATTCATCCCATGTTTTAAGGTCACCGGTCTGATAGTATTTAATCAGTAAAGTCAATCCCTTGACCTGAGCCTCATTTTCTGCTACATCTTTTGCTTTTTCAAGCCAGAAGATAATTTGATCGATGGCTGCTCCGTACATACCGCCACTTTTCCAAACATTTTCTTTTAAACGGCCATTTTCTTTGATCAGTTTTGAATTTAAGCCTTTCTCTATCGGCTGGTTTTTATCAGTTTTAATAGCGGCATAATAACTATCTACTTCTTCAGCAGAAATATCTTTTCCGTAAAAATTGCTCGCCGATCCTTTAATAAGGCCCTTATCAGCATTTAAATTAACTTTTTTTGCATCATCTTCATTAAAGATAATATCAAGAGCTTCCCCCTCAAGGTTTGTATCAGTTGATTTAATTAAGCTTTCTAAATATTCCCTTGAAAATTGGGGAACAAATTTATCATTGGCATAGTGATGGTGGATCCCATTGGCAAACCATATTTGTTTTAGATAGGTTTCAAAATGCTTCCAGTTATCTGTATTTTTATCTCCTTCGAATTTTGAGTATGCGCCTTCAAGTGCTCTTCTGATTTTGAGATTGTGCCTGTAATTCTGATCATAAATGATATCCCTTCCGGCCAATCCTGCCTGGCTCAGGAAGTAAACATACTTTTTTTGTTGTTTGCTCAACTCATCAAATCCAGGGACCTGATACCTCAGTATTTTGACGTCTGCAAATTGTTCAGAAGTGTATTCAAATGAATCCTTCTTTACTTTTGATACTTCTGTTTTGACTGTTTCTCTTTGTTGCTTCTGACAAGAAAAAAGCAGGGTCGAAGCTAAAAGAATGACGAGGAAATATTTAAATTTCATAAGATATGTATTTGTTATGTTTTATTTTCAAATGTATAGAAAAACAAAAGTTTGACCAAATCAAAAGCATTAATTAAGTATCTCATATCTAATTAATTAAGATTTAATTATTATATTTGAAACCATGTTTTAATAAACTTCTTCCAAATGAGATTTTTAAAAAATATTTTTCTTCTGTTACTTGTGCTTTTTGTAGTTGGAGCCATTTATCTGGCAACACTTGACGGAAGCTATGACGTTTCAAAATCGAGAGCGATAAATGCAGATCGCATGGTAGTATTCAACGATCTGAATGATTTTAAAAATTGGAAGGAATGGGGGCCATGGTATGAGAAAGATTCCACTATTAGAGTTCAGTATGCAGACAATACCATTGGAGAAGGAGGGGCCTATACCTGGACCTCAGACATTGAAGGAGGCGGTAGCATGAAAACTGTAAAGATTCAAAAACCGGAGCGACTGGATCAGGAGATTGTTTTTGAAACACCATTTGGGGATATGATGTCTGACGTTTACTGGGTCTTGGAAAAAACCGATACCGGAACTGACCTTACCTGGGGCATGAGAGGTGAATTCCCCTTTTTTTTAAGATTTATGGCGTCTGGAATGGAAAAACAATTGGGACCAATGCAAAAGCGTGGTCTTGAATTATTTGATGAAAACTTACAGAGAAAATTGAAGGTTTACACAATTGATTCGGTTGGGGTAGTAGATTATAGCGGAGGATTTTATTTGTATCAATCAACTTCCAGCAAGATCAGCAATATGAATTCCAAACTTACACCGATGATGGAAGCCATTGAGAAATTTGTAAGTGATAATCATATTCGATTGACTGGCAGCCCTTTTACCATTTATCACAAGTTTGATCAGGAGAATGGGACTACCATGTTTTCTGTGGCCTATCCTATTGCTGAACGTATCATTAGCCAGGACGCAGATATTTTAACAGGATATATGGAACGGGGAACTTATTTCAAAACTGTATTGACTGGTGATTATGGCAATTTAAAGGAAGCATGGGAAAAAGCAATGTTTGATGTATCTTCTTTGAAAGATTACAGGCTGATGGAAAATGGCGAACCTTTTGAAATCTATGTTAACAGTGCTCAAAGCACCCCAAACCCGGCAGAGTTAGTTACTGAAATCTACATTCCTGTTGCGTTGAAATCATATCAGGAAATTTGATTGTAGACCGAAGAATGTTGCTGTAAGGTTTTTGAAGAATTAACTCGGCTGAATCCCTGCCTGGCAGAAGGCTGGTTCGATTTTACGAGTTCAAGCATTATCCAATTAAATCAAGAATACATTACTTCCTGATACCTGAAACATTCCTGAACATGGTCATTGACCATCCCAATCGCCTGCATATAAGCATAGACCACTGTTGAACCGACAAATTTGAATCCCTTTTTTTTAAGCTCCTTTGAAATCAGATCAGAGGTGGATGTTGTTGCAGGAACCTGCTTGAGATTTTGCCATTGATTGCAAACAGGTTTGCCGTTGGTAAATTCCCAGAGGTATTTGGAAAAGGTTCCATATTCCTTTTGCACCTCTATAAAAGCTTTGGCATTGCCTATGGTGGCTTTTATTTTAAGTTTATTTCTGACTATACCCGAATCCAGAAGAAGTTCCTCGTACTTTTTTTCATCATACTTGGAAATTATCTGGTAATCGAAACCATCAAATGCAGCCCTAAAATTTTCGCGTTTTCTTAAAATTGTGATCCAGCTTAAACCAGCCTGAAAGGTTTCAAGCACTAGAAATTCAAACAATTGATCATCCGAAAATACCGGCACGCCCCATTCTTTATCATGATATGCCCTATATAATGGGTCTTCTCCACACCAGCTGCATCTTGATTTCTTCAATTTATTGATTTTATGACTTCGAAGATAAATCAATTTATTAAAAAAACGCAACAGAATATATTTTCTCTTATTTTTGATCAAACTTTCCAACGATGACGCTAAAAGAATCTTTATTTAAGCAATGCGAACTTTTTGTAAACGAAAAATCTGCCATTATTGAAGGTATAATGAGGAGCAATCAAATCGCTTTAGAGCAGGAATCAAAAAGTTCGGCCGGTGACAAGCACGAAACGGGAAGGGCCATGTTACATCTTGAAATGGAAAAAGCTTCTCAGCAATTCGAAGCGGTAAAACAGATGAGGGATGTTTTAAAGAAGATACAGATTAACTCAGTTTCGGAACGCATAAAATTGGGTAGCCTGGTCACAACTGACAGAGGAATTTATTTTCTTTCCATAAGCGCAGGTGCACTCGTCGCTGAAGGAAAAAGCTATTATGCCGTGTCTTTATCTTCACCGATAGGGGCGTGCCTTCTCGGTAGGAAACAGGGATCACAAATATCATTTGGCTCAAAAACAATTAGAATACAAGCGGTGGAATAACACTGTACATTCTGAAATAGTTAGTTCCACTTATTCAGATTAGTGATACCCATATGATACAGGGTAAAACTGAAAATATCTGCATACTGATCAATGGTTTTTGAAACCGGGGTACCTGCTCCGTGACCTACATTGGTCTCAATTCTGATGAGTACCGGCGAGTCGCTGCTTTGATTTTCCTGTAACTGAGCCGCAAATTTAAATGAATGCGCCGGAACAACCCTGTCATCATGATCCCCTGCAGTAATCAGGGTTGCAGGGTATGCCACACCTTTTTTTAAATTGTGCACGGGGGAATAGTCATATAAATAATTAAACATTTCTTTATTGTCTTCTGCTGTTCCGTAATCATAGGACCATCCGGCTCCAGCCGTAAAAGTATGATAGCGCAACATATCGAGAACACCTTTGTCCGGTAAGGCAACTTTCACAAGATCAGGTCTTTGTGTCATGGTTGCGGCAACGAGTAATCCTCCATTGGATCCGCCTTTAATGGCGAGGTAATCCCGTGATGTGTATTTATTATTAATAAGGTATTCAGCTGCGGCGATAAAATCATCAAACACATTTTGCTTTTTTAATTTAGTACCTGCATCATGCCATTTTTTACCGTATTCTCCACCACCCCTGAGGTTCGCAACGGCATAGACACCACCCATTTCAAGCCAGGTTGCTGTTACAACATTGAAGGAAGGCATGAGGCTTACGTTAAAGCCACCATAGCCGTAAAGTATTGTCGGGTTTTGGCCATTCCAGACCGTACCCTTTTTATAAGTAATTATCATGGGTATCTCGGTTCCGTCCTTGGAGGAATAAAATACCTGTTTGGATTCGTAATCATCTGATATAAAACCAACCTTTGGCACCTTGTAAACCTTAGATGCACCCTGATCAGGATCAAATTCAAAAATTGTACCGGGTGTGGTATAATTGGTAAAAGAATAATAAAGTAACTGATCATCCTTTTTACCTCTGAATCCAGACGAGGAACCAAGGCCCGGAAGTTCAATTTCTCGCAGTAATCTTCCCTTTCTGTCGTATTGCATTACCATCGAAAAGGCATCTTTCATATATTCAGCGAAAAAATATCCGCCACCCTTTGTCAAGCTTAAAACATGATCCGTTTCAGGGATAAAATCCTGCCAATGGTCCTGCTGGAGGTTTGCAAATGATGTTTTGATCACTTTTTTATTAGGTGCTTTCAAGTTAGTGACAATGAAAATCATCTGTCCATCGCTATCAATGACGTCATGGTCATTTTCGAAATTATCCACAATTGTGATCAATTTATTTTCTGGGGAACCAAGATCTTTGATATAAAGTTCGTTACCAGATGTCGAATTGGCCGCGCTGACAACCAGGTATTTTTGATCTTCCGTTACAGATCCTGCTACGAACCTTCTTTTGACAGTATCTCCAAATACGATCTTATCCTCCTTCTGAGACGTACCCAGTTTGTGATAATACAGTTTGTGCTGATCGGTCTTGGCCGACAATTCACTTCCTTCAGGTTTGTCATAGCTTGAATAATAGAAACCTTCATTTTTAAACCATGAAATGCCGCTGAATTTTACATCAATCAGGGTGTCTTCCATAATTTCTTTGGTAACTGCATCCATGAGAATCACCTTCTGCCAGTCGGATCCTCCTTCTGAGATAGCATATGCCACCCTTTTGCCATTTTTACTAAAAGATACCTGGCTCAGAGAAGTTGTCCCATCTTCCGAAAATTTATTAGGATCTAAAAATACTTCTTGGGAACCATTTTTTTCCCTGTAGAGTACGTACTGGTTTTGCAAGCCATCATTTTTGTAGAAATAATTGCAGTCTCCGTGCCTGGTTGGAGCAGAGTATTTGTCATAATCCGAAAGTTGAGTCAATCTTTCTTTGATCTCATCCCTGAAAGGAATTTGATTCAAATAATCAAAAGTTACTTCGTTTTGGGAACCGACCCATGCTTCTGTTTCTTTTGACCTGTCATCTTCCAGCCACCGATAAGGGTCCTTAACCTCCGTTCCAAAATATTTTTCAGATACTTTCCCTTTTCTGGTTTCGGGATATTTTAATTTCATAGTTAAGTTTTGTGCTTGAACGAATTGGGTAGCTACCACCCAAAAGGCCAAACATGGAAAACATAGTTGAATGCTCACCCTAAGTTTCATTAAATTTATCCAGGTCCTAATTCAAGGCATTGACGGTTCCTATTTTACCTGGAAGCAATTGTTTAAGGGTTGCTTCAATACCGTTTTTCAAGGTTATCGTTGATGAAGGACATCCGTTACAGGCGCCCTGTAGCAACACGTTAACCTCTTTAGTTTCGGCTATATACGAAAGGAATTGTATGTTGCCTCCATCTCCGGCGACAGCTGGCTTTATATATTCTTCCAAAACGGCAATGATCTCTTTGGAAATGTCGTCATCCGTAGCGGTAAATTTCATGTTATTTTGCTGTGAATCCTTTTTTACCGGTGAATAGCCTTCGGCTACAATTCTCCTATCACTTTGAAGGTATTCCTTTAAGAAATCCCTAAGGCTGTTGTTTATTTCGAACCATTCCAATTCATTAGATTTTTGAATGGATACATAATTATCTGAAATAAATACTTCCTTTACAAAGGGAAATTCAAAGAGTTCATAAGCCAAGGGGACTTCATGGGCATCTTTTTGTTCACTAAGCTCGATGTGCTGATTGCTGAGCAACCTGTTTGTAACGAATTTCTGAACGTTTGGATTAGGAGTGCTTTCGGCATAAACCTCAACGATTTGCTCCTTTTTGTCTTCTGAAAAAAGAGAATCATTTTGATCTAAATAGGCTTCAAGGATCTCTTGCAATTCTTTTTGAACTTCACTCCATTCAAGGATGTCAAACTTTTCCAAGGCGATAAAATTGGCCGTGATAAAAACTTTCTTGACAAAAGGCAAATGGAATAATTGCTGCACAAGGGCAGAATTCTTTGCATCATCGATAGAATTGTATTCAAAGCTGCTTTCGGTAAGCATTTTGTCTGCAACAAATTTAATGATCGCAGGGTTCGGGGTGTATTCTATTTTAATTTTTGACATAAATCTATAAGGTTCTAGCTGCGAATTTACGAAAGTATTTTTTCTTACTTTTGATGCATATGTTAAATCAATCAAAAAAAGAGCCATGATCATAAGAGAACTTAACGGAAAGTTACCGGTTTACGGAAAAGATTGCTTTTTTGCCGAGAATTCTGTTGTTGTCGGGGATGTAACCATGGGCGATCAATGCAGTATTTGGTTTAATGCCGTTATCAGGGGGGATGTACATTATATCAGGTTAGGAAATAAGGTTAATGTGCAGGATGGAGCCGTAATTCATGCCACTTATAAGAAGTCGCCTACTCAAATTGGAAACAACGTTTCTATAGGTCATAATGCACTGGTTCATGGCTGTACCATTTATGACAACGTACTTATTGGTATGGGTGCCATTATCATGGATGATTGTGTTATTGAAAGTAATAGCATCATAGCGGCCGGGGCCGTTGTAACAAAAGGGAGCCTTGTTCCTTCAGGAACGGTTTTTGCAGGTACGCCTGCAAAAAAAATAAAGGATATTGATCAGGAACTTATTTCAGGAGAGATCGACAGAATTGCGAATAATTATATTAAATATGCCAGTTGGTATAAGTAGTGGCAGGTCGATTTATAAGTAAGTTCAATCTTTGCTTTAGGGTCTTGGACACAAGGCAAAAAAAAACATCCTGGAAGCAAGGATGTTTTTTTTAAAGGTGTTATTCTTTTTATTGAATACCTAATTTAGATTTAACAGACGGCATAAGATCTTCGCCTTCAAAAACGATCAATCCTTTACCAGGTGAAGAGTCCAAAACATATTTGACGCCTTTTTCAGTTGCCACATCACTTACGGCTTTCTGAGCTTTTTCAACGATAGGTTTCAAAAGGTCAAATCTTTTCTTTTGAATTTCCTGATCAGCAGTTTGTGCGTATTTTTGAATTTTTTGTTTCAATCCTTCAACTTCGATCCTTCTCTCTTCATTTTTAGCATCAGTTTGGGTTGGAGCTTCCTGATCGTATTTTTGCAATTTAGCTTGTAAAGCAGTCGCTTGCGCATTGTATTCATCTGCATAAGTCTGCTGAACTTTTTTCAATTCTGTCTCCATGGCCTTTGTTTCTGGCATCGCCATTAAAAGTTGTTCACTGTCAATGTGAGCCACATTTTGAGCCTCCACGGTGTTAAAAGCCGTTAAAAGGGCAATTACCACGAATAAATTTCTAAATAATTTCATTTTTCAAATAATTTGTTATTAATAATTTTTTTGTTTTTACTTTGTTTTAATCCTTTTTATCTATTGCTGCTTCTCTCTGTTTCTTTCTGTCTTCTATTTCTTTCAACTTGGCGTTTCTTTTCTCTTCGGCCACCTGTTTTAGGGAATCTCTCATTCTTGCCCTGGATTCCTGCTGGGCTTTTATTCTGGCTTTGAGTTCTTCTCTTTTTGCATTCCTCGCTTCCAGTTTTAGTTGTTCCTCGGTTTTTACTTCTTCAGCCTGAACGTTTTCAAAGGCTCCTGTTTCATCGGGTTCATCCCCGTCGACAGTTTCTTCTGACACTTGATCGTCATCCTGGTTTTCGAGTACAGTAGGGCTGCTAACCACTCCTGCCTTGGCCAGACGTTCAGTTTTCATATCCTGTACAGCCTGTCTTTTTCTGTTTTTTACGATCGCATTTAAAACGAGTTCGCTTATGTCATACTTACTGTTGCTGTACAACAGGATAAGGTCACTTGATTTGTCAAGAACAAAGTCGTAACGTTTTTTTCCGGCGATATCCTGAATTGCATTATACACTTGATCCTGAACTGGTTTTGCCAGTTGCTTTCTCATTTGAAACAAATCACCAGTCGGGCCAAAATATGCTTGTTGCAATCTTCTTAATTCTTGTTCCTTTATGACAATATCTTCTTCTCTTTCATTGATTAATTCCTTTGTAAGAAGCGTTTTTTCATTGCTCAGATCGGTTTTCATCTGCTCTATCTCCTTTGAAAGTAAATCCAGTTTTTGTTGCCATGTCTTTACTTTAGCATCTAACTGGGACTGGGCATTTACATATTCAGGAACGTTTTCCAGTATATAGTTCATGTCTACATATGCAACTCTTTGTGGCTTTTGTGCATTCACAATAAAGTTTACACTTATGATGACAATAATTAAAACCCTGTTCACTCTCATTCTATTAGTTTACAAGAAAATATCGTGCCATTTCTTAAATCTGGGCAAATATAACAATTTAGCTTAAAACTGTTGTCCTATGATAAAATGTGTTTGCCACCCTGAAATATTATTGGATCCGGGGATCGTATCGAACCCGTAACCAAAATCAACTCCAAGCAATCCAAAGGCTGGCATAAAAACCCTTATACCTCCACCTGCAGACCTTTTTAATGTAAATGGTCTGTATTCGTCAAATTCATTCCATGAGTTACCTCCTTCAAGAAAAGTCAGCGCATAAATCGATGCTGAAGGTTTTAACGTGATGGGGTACCTCAATTCAAATCCTACTTTTTGGTATATCGTACCACCGGTTTGAGATGATAAACTGGAGTTAGGATATCCCCTTAAGGCAATTGTTGTTCTTCCGTCGAACCTTCCTTGTTGTAATCCGTCACCCCCCACATAAAACCTTTCAAATGGAGGTGCCCCAATCTCATCGTTATAGTCTCCGAGGAACCCTAATTCGGCATTAGACATTAATACCATCTTCCCAACAACCGGACTGTACCATTTACCTGTAAAAACGACCTTATAGAATTCTATCCATTTATATTTTTCTTCATCCGGGAGATCCGTGTAATCTTTGTCGTCAAACAGAGAATAGGGCGGTGTAACTTTTAGCAACACATTGAATTGCGACCCCCCGGAAGGGAACACAGGGTTAGGCCCTGCTGAGCTTCTTCCAAAATTCACTGCAAAGTTGAAGTTATTTGAAATTCCGTTGTCAAAATCAAAGGATGAAATATTATAATTCTGAAGCTTATAACGCTGATAGTTTAAAGACGTTGACAAGGTAAAGAAATCATCAGGCCATTTCAAACGCTGGCTCAGGCCTACAGAGGCACCAATAATATCAAGAAGCTGGTCTTTATCAACACTATTTGTGAACGGATCATAACCAAACTGGCTGGAGTTATAAATCGAAAAATTGAATCCTTTGGGTTTCTTTCCGCCCATCCATGGCTCTGAAAACGAAATACTATAGGTTCTGTAAAATTTACTGATTTGCAACCTGAGGGCAATATTCTGGCCATCTCCCCTTGGAACCGGCTTGTATTCGTCTAAATTGAAAATGTTTTTTATCGAAAAGTTGTTGAAAGAAAGCCCTAAAGTTCCTACAAAGGTCCCTCCTCCATATCCTCCCTGTAATTCAATCTGACTGGATCCTTTTTCAGAAACAGAATATTCAATATCGGCAGTTTTGTCTGCAAAATTAGGTTGAACATCAGGGACGATATTTTCGGGATCTATAAATCCTAATTGTCCCAATTCTCTGATGGATCTTACAATATCACTTTTGCTAAAAAGATCACCAGGTTTTGTTCTGACCTCTCTGTAAAGTACATGGTCATTTGTTACATCATTTCCTTTGATGGTCACTTTTCTAATAGAAGCCGGTTCGTCTTCAATGATCCTGATTTCAAGATCGATGGTATTGTTGGCGGCACTCGTTTCAACCGCATTGACCCTCGAAAACAGATATCCGTTATCGAGATAAGTGTTGGTGATATCCCTTGAATCAGGAGTTCCGTCTCCATATACCCTTTCATTCAGAGCCTTGCCATTGTATGTAACGCCCTTATCTATTCTTAGGATAGTTTGTAATTGTTCATCTGTAAAAACAGTGTTTCCAAGAAAATCGATCTGGCCAAATTTATAGCGTTCTCCCTGGGTCAAAAAGATATCGAGATTGATTGTATTGTCATCGTTCCACGAAAGTGAATCTTTTACGATTAAAGCATCCCTGAATCCTTTTTCCTGGAACAGTGATACTACCTTTTCAAGGTCTTCATCATAAAGATCTTCAACAAATTTGGAAGGTGAAAAAAGTCTCGTGATCCCTTTTTCCTTGGTTTTCTTCAAGGTTTTTTTCAGCTTCTTGTCAGACAAGGCTGTATTGCCATAAAACCTAATGTTTTTTATTTTGATTTTTTTCCCCTTGTCAATTGCAATCAGGGCGTTTTGAGTGTTAGGGAAACTGGTATCTTTTTTGGTATTGATTGTTACTTTGGTTTTTAGATATCCTTTTTCACGATATTTTTCTTTAATAAAGTTTTCGGTTGTCGTGATAAGGTTTTCAGTAAGCATTGAGCCAGCCTGGAACTCAATTTCCTTTTTAAGGTCTTCAATTTTTGATTTTTTAAGTCCCGTGATGGTCAGCGTGCCAACTTTGTCTAATTCGCGGACAACAATTTCAAGATATACGGCATCACCATCCATTTTTGTTACAAAAACATCCACGTTCGAAAACAGTTTCGAACTCCAAAGTCTTTTGATTGCAGATGAAAGTTTATCACCGGGGATTTTCAGTCGCTGACCCGAATTAAGTCCAGAAAAAATGAGAATGGATTGTTCAGATATGGTTTCATTTCCAACAACTGATATTCCTCCAAGCAGGTACTTTTTATTTTTTTCAAGAACGATGGGTTCGCTTTTACGCTCTTTTATGGTGTCT
Source organism: Lutimonas vermicola (assembly GCF_038433205.1). Taxonomy (NCBI): domain Bacteria; kingdom Pseudomonadati; phylum Bacteroidota; class Flavobacteriia; order Flavobacteriales; family Flavobacteriaceae; genus Lutimonas; species Lutimonas vermicola. Next base: position 467,183 of record NZ_JBCDNA010000002.1, on the reverse strand, counting down.
GTGGCACTAATGTTGACAGGAGTTTTAACCGAATCGGCTCTTTGTTCAACACCGGGTAATGTGTCAAGCACCTTATTTACAGGGATGGAATCTGACGTTTTCTCTGTACCAGGCAAGGTATCCAGCGGCTTGGTTACCGGGATTGAATCTTGGGTAGATATGTTATTTTGGGGAGTGCTTTGCCCATTCACAGTAACACCAGTTAAGATTAAAATCATCAGCAGCGCTGAATATCTTATGCTATTTGTTACTGTTTTCAATTTGTTCACTTGTTTTTCCAAATCGTCTTTCTCTTCTTTGATAATTCAGTATCGCTTCGTAAAAGTCCTTCTTCCTAAAATCGGGCCACAATATATCAGTAAAATACAATTCGGCATAGGCAATTTGCCATAATAAAAAATTGCTAATGCGCATTTCCCCACTAGTTCGAATCAAAAAATCAACGACGGGCAAAGTAAATGTATATAAATGACTATTTATAATTTTTTCATCAATTTCTTCTATTTTAAGTTCATTATTAACAATTTTTTTAGAAATGGATTTTGTGGCCCTGATCAATTCTTCTTTTGCCCCGTAGTTAAGGGCTAGAGTCAGGATCATACGGTCATTTTTCTCCGTTAGTTTCATGACATCACGAAGCTGATTTCTCGCAATTAAAGGCAATTTGTCTAAATTTCCTATGGCCTGAAGTTTAATGTCATTGGTTTGAAAAGTTTTGATTTCTTTTTTTAATGAGTTGACTAAAATACTCATTAAGGTATCAACTTCAATTTTAGGTCGTTTCCAATTCTCAGTTGAAAAAGCATAAAGTGTTAAAGCTTCGATGCCGAGTTCGACGGCTGCCTCAACGGTTTGTCTCACGGCTTCAACCCCTTTTTTATGGCCGAACACTCGCTTTAGTCCCTGACTTTTGGCCCACCTCCCGTTACCGTCCATGATTACAGCGACGTGTTTGGGAATAAAATCCTTATCTATTTGTGAAACTATATCCATAAGTCAATTAAAAACTTCCGGTATAACAACCTTCCCTACCGAAAGCAAAAACTATTGTAATTCCGGTAAAAACGTACCAGTCGTTATTATTAGGGTTGATCTGTATATTGGCGTTATCAGGGTCATAAGGATAACCGTCTAAATCATCTTTGAATGTGTACCTGAAACCTGTCTCAAATGCAAGCCCTACACTGGGTGCCAGGATGGTTTTGAATCCTGCTCCAAAGGGCATGGTAAAATTAAAACTCCTGTTATCGCCAAGGGTGCCGTAATTCACGGCGCCGCCTTCCACGAATAAATAAGGTGTATGGGTATATCCTGTTTTTCCTAAACTGTACTTAAAGAAATGATATTCTATTCCCAGAGCAAGTTCGTGGATGTCATTTGAAAAACTAATATCTCTGTAATTTCTAAATGAATTACTTGATTCGGAATCCTTTCCTGAAATTTTAGAATACATATAAGTTGCCCTGATTGAATAGTGCGGATGCATGTTCCATTTATAAATTCCTCCGATGGCAAAACTATTGGGATAGATGAAATTTGTTCTTCCAACATCTCCAATGTAATTGCTTCCGCCAAGAAAAATTCCAGCTTCGTTTATTTGAGAAAAAACACTCCCGGAAAGGCTGAAAAACAGGATTATAATTACAATTTTTTTCATCATAAAAAATAGTGTGCAAATATAAAAAAATACATTTGCAATTGGTTCAAATGAATGCTCTTTTTTGATTAACAGATTTTTAAGCGTAAAATTGTTTTATATCCTGTGTTTTAATTGCGTTTATCTTCACCCCAAAGAAGTTTTTCTCTCAGTGTTTTTATGAAGGACTGATTATCAAGTTGAACAGTTTTTATAAAATAGGCGCATTTCTCAATAATCACTTTTGATTTATTGCTCAAGGTATACATCCTGGAGTCTAGTGTGAGTAATACCTCATCTGCACGACTGTCAATATGCAATTCAATGGTTGTTTGATCGGGAATTACTAAGGGGCGAACCGCTAAACTATGAGGGGCAATAGGTGTGAGAACAATATTTTTAGATGAAGGCGAAATGATGGGGCCGCCGCAACTAAGGGAATAACCGGTTGATCCGGTTGGGGTGGAAATGATCAGTCCGTCACTCCAGTAGGTTGTGAGAAATTCACTGTCTAACATGGTGTCAACTTTGATCATCGATGCAGTGTTTTTTCTCGTAATGGTTATTTCATTAAGCGCAAAATTAAGCTTGTCGATTTCAGGGGTTATTTCTTCTGTTTTGACCCCAAGTACAGACCTTTGCTGAATTGTATACTCGCCATTTATGATCTGCTCAAAGGCTTGTGAAATATTTTCCTTTTGAATATTGGCAAGAAATCCCAATCTACCTGTGTTAATTCCTATAACAGGAATTTCAAGATCCCTGATAAAGGTAATGGTCCTTAAAAAAGTTCCGTCACCTCCAACCGAGAAAAAAAAATCAAGGTCCTTGTCAAGATCATTATACCCTGAAAAAGTTTCAGGTTTTTTACCTTTGATCAGCTGATCAAAACTCTGGGAAAAGTTTTTTTCAAACACAATGGATACCTCGTGTTGCACGCATAATTCAACAAGTTGTTGAATGTACTTAATGGTAACCTCATTATTTGATTGTCCGAAAATCCCTACTTTCATCGATGATTGAGCCTTAAATATTTAAGTATTTTTGCAAATAGTTGGATCGGTCATTCAATTCTTCCAGGTATTTGTCTTTTTCAAATTCATTTAATATCTCATAATTATACCTCCTAAAGGAATGTAAAGTATTATTGATATCGTGAAGGCTGAGTTTGAGCGTAATTTGAGCGATATCATTTTCAATTTTAGAGACAAAGGCTCCGAAAAGTGTCGCATTGTTTGATTCCACTATTTGTGAAATTTCACTAAAGGAATAATCATTGATGTTTTTTGAAACCACGAGTATAACCCCTTCTTCGTGCAGAAAAGGCGTGCATTTGAACATATTCAGAAAATCATCAAGCTCAAAATAGCCAATATATTTTTTGTCTGAATTTAGTATAGGCATCAAATTTGTGTTGTAAGAAGCGAAATACTGCAATACCTCAAACCAATTCATGGTATCAGTGACATAAAAGGGCTGAATAAGCTGTTTGAGTTCATTCAACTTATGTGTATTATCTTTCAGTATCTCAATTTCTTCCCTTGCGATGGCACCATAGAAAATTTTGTCATCGACAACGGGTAAATGCGAAAAAGGGTATTGCTCAAAAGTTTTCTTCAATTGAGCAATATCTGTATTGAGTTTAAAAGGTCTGATGTCTTTTAATATGTAATTGATGGTTTGCATAAAATTAGATGGTTACTAAAGATAAAATTGTAATTTTGCCCACTGATTCACACGAACGTTTTTGTAAAGATATAACATCTTTTGCATTAAAATTATAAATACAGGATTAATGACAAAATTAAGCGTAAATATCAATAAAATAGCCACTTTGAGAAACGCAAGAGGAGGCAATGTTCCTGATCTTTTAAAGGCTGCTATCGACATTCAGAACTTCGGTGCACAGGGCATTACAATTCATCCAAGACCTGATCAAAGGCACATTAGATATATTGATGCCATACAGCTTAGACCAGTGGTCAATACTGAGTTTAATATTGAGGGAAATCCTATTCCCGAATTCATTGATTTGGTCTTAAGAATAAAACCCGAACAGGTAACCCTTGTTCCTGATGCAGTTGATGCAATTACTTCCAATGCAGGATGGGATACAAAAACACATGGGAGTTTTTTAAAAGAAGTTGTTGAAGAATTTAAGAGAAACGGAATTCGTACTTCCATTTTCATGGACCCTGTTGTTTCTTTGATAGAAGGGGCAGCAGCAACAGGTACTGACAGGATAGAATTGTACACAGAATCTTATGCCGTTGAATTTGAAAAAGGAAACAAAAGGGGTGTTTTACCTTATGTTAAGGCAGCTAAAAAGGCAGGAGAACTCAGTCTTGGCATCAACGCAGGTCATGACCTGAACCTTGAAAATCTCAATTATTTTGTAAATGAAGTCCCCGGGGTACTGGAGGTTTCCATCGGACATGCCTTAATAGCTGAGGCGCTGTATTTCGGGCTTCAGAATGTTGTGAGTATGTACCTTGAAAAACTTAAATAATGAGATTGTTACATTCATTGATTTTGGGTCAAGGGCAACCATTGATTATTTTGCATGGTTTTCTTGGAATGGGAGACAACTGGAAGTCTCTTGCCAATAAGTTTTCCGAAAATTATGAAGTTCATCTGGTTGACCAGAGAAACCATGGAAGAAGTTTCCACGATGACGCGTTTTCTTATGAAGACATGGTTGAGGACCTCTTGTATTATATTGATCATCACAGGCTCAAGCGGGTAAACCTGCTCGGGCATTCCATGGGGGGTAAAACTGCGATGTTGTTTGCTGTTGAACATCCTGAGAAAATAGAAAAATTGATTGTTGCCGATATAGGACCAAAATTTTATCCTCCTCATCATCAGGTTATTATCGATTCACTCAATGATGTTGATTTTGAAAAAATAGCATCCCGCAGTGAGGTCGACGAAATCTTAAAAAAAACAATTCCTGAAACTGGGATACGACAATTTCTTTTGAAGAATGTGTATAGAGAAAAGAATGACAAACTCGCATTCAGGTTTAACCTGGAGGTACTTGACAAGCGATATGATGAAATAGGCGTGTCATTGCCACCGAGAACCTTATTCGAAGGCCCGGTTTTGTTTTTGAAAGGAGCCTTGTCAGGCTATATTAACGATACCGATTTGAATCTTATCCATGCGCATTTTCCAGACAGCCGGGTTGTTAGCATTGCGAATGCCGGCCACTGGTTACATGCCGAAAATCCGATCGATTTTTACGATAATGTTGCCAGTTTTCTCAAAAAAGACTAAATTGTCTACTTGTTTTTTAAATTTTAGAAATGAATTATCTGTTTAAAGTCTTACTCACTGCACTGGCCGTATTATTAATCGCTTATTTATTGCCCGGTGTAGAGGTTGATAATTACGTAACTGCGATTTGGGTGGCCTTTATTGTCGGGATCTTATTTTCGATTTTAAAACCAATTCTTGTAATTCTGACGCTGCCTGTGACCATCCTGACCTTGGGACTGTTTTTATTTGTGATCAACGCAGCCCTCATTCTTCTGGCCAACAATTGGATCGATGGATTTAGTGTTTCGGGATTTTGGACAGCACTTTTGTTCAGTATCTTGCTTTCACTTTTTGAATCAATCCTGTACAAACTAATCGAAAAGTAAGCGTTTCGAATGCGATATACCTGCCAATAGATCAAAATTTAACAAAACATTAGTCAATTTATACTTTCAAATGGAATAATCATTGCCATAAATTGCTCTAAAATCATTATTTTTGCCTCCTGAATTTTTTAACAGGAGATAAATTTATTTAGAATGAAGATTACGAAAGAAGACATTGATGCGTTGAATTCAGTTGTTAAAATTGATATTACAGCAAATGATTATCAGGAAAAAGTTGATTCTCAGCTTGACGATTACAGAAGGAAAGCGAATATACCTGGATTTAGAAAAGGACATGTTCCTATGAGTCTGGTGAAAAAGCAATATGGAAAATCGGTAATGATAGATGAGGTGAACAAACTTCTTCAGGAATCATTGAATAAATTTTTAGTCGAGGAAAAATTGGATGTACTTGGAAATCCACTTCCTAAGATGCAGGAAGATTTTTCTTGGGATGGCGATCAATTCTGTTTTGAATTTGAATTGGGTCTGGCTCCTGAGTTTGAAGTTAATCTCAAACCAAAAAAGGCCATCATTTCCTATAAGATTGTTGCAGATGATAAAATGATCAACAATCAAATCGAAAATATCAGGGAACAATACGGAAAATTAATCACTCAGGCAGAGGTTGAGGAGAATTCTAATGTAACCGGTACTTTTATTAACGAAGAAAAGGAGATAGAAAAGAAATCAACTTTTAAACTGGACAAGATAAAAGGAAAGGCCAATGTAAAAAAGTTTGTTGGAGCCAAGGTAGGTGATACCATTGATTTAAAATCCAAAGATTTATTTACTGATGACCATATGTTGATGAACATATTGGGTATTTCACATGATGAGGCACACGATTTTGAAGCGCCTTTAACTTTTTCAATTGAGGAAATTACTCAAACTGAATTGGCAACATTAGACCAGGATCTCTTTGACAAACTTTTTGGGGCAGGTCTTGTAACAAGTGAAGAGCAATTGAGAAAAAGGTTAAAGGAGGATGCTGAAAAACAGTTTGGATCTCAAGCTGATCAACAGTTACTCAATGCCGTGACTGAAAATTTAATAGAGAATACTAAATTTGATTTACCGGCTGAATTCCTAAAGAAATGGCTTGCCGTTTCTGGAGAAAAACCCATGACTGAAGAACAGGCTGGTGAAGAATATGAGAGATCTGAAAAGGGATTGCGATACCAACTGATTGAAGGCAAATTGATGACAGAACACAATTTGCAGGTGACCTATGACGATCTTAAAGACTATACTAAAGGATTTGTAAGAGCTCAAATGGCTCAATTTGGCGATAATAAAATAGAAGATAAAGAACTCGATGATATTGTGAATCGAGTGATGTCTAATCAGGAAGAAGTGAGAAGATTATCTGATCAGTTAAAAAATGAAAAACTTTTGAAGTTCTTTAAAGAGCATATCAAGCTAAAAACAAAAGAAGTGACTTACGAGGATTTCATCAAAGAAGTCTATAAATAAATTATTTGGTTAAAAAAAACTCCATAATGAAACTTCATTATGGAGTTTTTTTATGGAGCAAAACCAATCGTATGAAAAAATCATTTTAACTGAAGTCGGTGAAGATGATTTCATTACAAATACGTCCTAATTAATTAGTATATTTACACACTAAACGATTTAAAAAATATTGATATGAATTTTGGAACTGAATTTAAAAAGTTCGCTGTTAAAGATCAAGGCATCAGCAGTCTGCATGTTGATCAACTGGTTAGTAGTGTTACTCCATATATAATTGAAGAAAGACAATTGAATGTCGCTCAAATGGATGTGTTCTCCCGTTTAATGATGGACAGGATCATTTTTTTAGGAACTGGCATCAATGACCAGGTAGCCAATATAATTCAGGCACAATTATTGTTCCTTGAAAGTGTGGATTCGTCGAAAGACATTTCTATCTATATCAATTCTCCTGGCGGAGGCGTATATGCCGGATTGGGAATTTATGATACGATGCAGTTCATCAAACCCGATGTAGCAACAATATGTACCGGAATGGCAGCTTCAATGGGAGCAGTATTAATGTGCGCAGGACAAAAAGGTAAAAGATCAGCCCTGCCACATTCAAGAATTATGATACACCAGCCTTTAGGCGGTGCACAAGGGCAAGCTTCTGATATCGAAATCACTGCCCGTGAGATCCTGAAATTAAAAGATGAGCTTTATGCGATTATCGCAAAGCATTCAGGGCAAAAAGTAAAAAAAGTACACGATGATTCCGATAGGGATTACTGGATGAAGGCAGAGGAAGCAAAAACCTATGGAATGATTGACGAAGTGCTTACGAGGAACAAATAAAAGGACAGGCAGGATGTGACCATCCTGTATTAAAAGTAGGGAAATGGCGAAGAAAGAAGAATTAGAATGCTCGTTTTGTAAAAGGAAGAAAGAAGAAACAAATCTGTTGATTGCAGGAGTCGATTCACATATTTGTGACAAATGCATTGAACAGGCTCATGGTATTGTCTTGGAAGAGTCAATCAATGAAAAGAAGAATTCAAATGGTGATTTTCTTGTAAAGAAACCCAGGGAGATCAAAGATTTTCTAGATCAGTATATCATTGGCCAGAACCAGGCCAAAAAAGTGATGTCAGTTGCTGTATACAATCATTATAAAAGATTACTTCAAAAGCCAACTTCGAAGGAAGACGATATTGAGATTGAAAAGAGTAATATTGTTTTGGTAGGAGAAACCGGAACAGGAAAGACCCTTATTGCACGAACAATAGCAAAAATGCTCGATGTGCCTTTTGCAATAGTAGATGCGACCGTTCTAACCGAAGCCGGATATGTGGGAGAAGATGTGGAAACTATTTTGACCCGTTTATTACAGGCTGCAGATTACAAAGTTGATAAGGCTGAAAAAGGAATCGTTTTTATTGATGAGATTGACAAGATTGCCAGAAAGAGCGATAACCCGTCAATTACAAGAGACGTTTCGGGAGAAGGTGTTCAGCAGGCCTTGCTGAAATTACTGGAAGGCACTGTGGTAAATGTTCCGCCAAAGGGTGGAAGAAAGCATCCGGATCAGAAATTTGTAGAGGTAGACACCACTAATATTCTTTTTATTGCTGGAGGAGCATTTAGCGGCATTGATCGCGTAATCAGTAAAAGATTGAACATGCAGGCCGTCGGTTACAGTGCTTCAATATCTGATGATAAGATTGATGAAGAAAATCTTTTGCAATATATCATCCCGTCAGATCTGAAGAACTTTGGATTGATTCCCGAAATTATAGGAAGACTTCCGGCGCTTACTTTTATGAGGCCTTTGGATAAAAAAACCTTGAGGTCTATATTGACTGAACCCAAGAATGCCATTATCAAACAGTATGAGAAATTATTTGATATGGATGGGATCTCGTTTAAAATTGATGAAAAGGCACTTGATTTTATTGTCGACAAAGCTGTAGAATACAAGCTTGGGGCCAGAGGGCTGAGATCTTTATGCGAGGAGATTCTTACCGATGCCATGTTTGATATGCCTGGTGGCGAAGAAACAAGTTTAAAGGTAACCAGAAAATATGCTGAGGAAAAATTAACCAAATCAACGATTAAAAAGTTGAAAGCCGTATCATAGGCCGTTGAAAATATCTAATCTAAAAAAAACTGCCAGCATCTGGCAGTTTTTTTATCTTTATAGCTAAATTCTTTATTGAAAAAATGATTGCAAGAGAAACCATTGACAAGGTATTCGAAACTGCCCGGGTGGAGGAGGTCATCGGTGATTTTGTGAATTTGAAAAAGGCTGGTGCGAACTTTAAGGGTTTAAGCCCTTTTACAGATGAAAAAACACCTTCCTTCATGGTATCTCCTGTCAAGCAGATTTGGAAGGATTTCAGTACTGGAAAAGGAGGTAATGCGATTACCTTTCTTATGGAGCACGAGCACTATTCTTATCCTGAGGCCATACGTTATCTTGCCAAAAAATATCAGATTGAAATAGAAGAGACGGTTCAGAATGATGAAGACAAGAAGCGATCTAATGAAAAGGAAAGCATGTTTCTTGTATCGGAATACGCTAAAAACTATTTTTCGGATATACTTTGGAATAATGAAAAGGGTAAAGCCATTGGATTGTCTTATTTCAAGGAGCGCGGATTTACCGATGAAACCATCAGAAAATTTGAGCTGGGTTATTCGCTTGATGAATGGTCGGCTTTTACCGATGCGGCAGAAAACAAAAAATACGAAATCGAATTTCTAGAAAAAACTGGTCTCAGTATCGTTAAAGACAACAGAAAATTTGATCGCTTTAAAGGACGTGTGATGTTTCCGATTCACAGTATGAGTGGAAGGATCCTTGGATTTGGAGGAAGAACGCTTTCAACAGACAAGAAAGCGGCGAAATATCTCAATTCACCCGAAAGCATCATATACCATAAGAGTAAGATCCTATATGGAATTTATCAGGCCAAGCAGAGCATTGCCAGAGAAGACAATTGCTTTTTGGTAGAGGGATATACTGACGTGATCTCCATGTTTCAATCGGGAGTGGAAAATGTAGTTGCATCTTCAGGAACTGCGCTCTCTTCTGATCAGATTAGACTGATTAACAGGTTGACCAATAATATTACTGTTTTATTTGACGGAGATGCAGCGGGAATCAGGGCTTCTTTCAGGGGGATAGACCTTATACTGGAGCAGGGTCTAAATGTGAAAGTTGTGGCGTTCCCTGAAGGCGATGACCCGGATAGCTTCGCCAAATCGAGGTCGTCTGAGGAAATCACAGAATACCTAACAAGCCATTCACAGGATTTTATACAGTTTAAAACATCTCTTTTACTTGAGGGAACCAAAAACGATCCGATAAAGAGGGCTGAATTGATCAGAGATATTGTGGCTAGTATTTCAAAGATACCCAACAATATTCAAAAAGAGATCTATCTGCAAGAATGCGCCCGTATCATGAATATTTCTGAAAGTGTTCTTTTTAACGAGCTATCCCAAATCCTGAAAAGAGAAAATCGCGATAGCAGGGCACAACCAGTTCAAAAAACACCTTTTACCGGAATAGTCAAAGAAAGCAAGAAGGCAGAAAAGATAGATCAGTTGTTTCAAATGGAGAAGAAAATCATAGAGATCCTGCTTCTGTATGGAAATGAACAGGTTGATTTTATAGATTTCACCTCCGAAATTGACGATGACGGTAAAAAAAGAATAGTAAAGACGAACTATACAAATGAAGTTTGTAAGGAGATCTATATGCACCTTCAGGAAGATGAGATTGAATTTACGGATCCTGTATTTTTGAAGATCTACTATGAGATGATCCACCTTTTGAATCAGGAACAGGGTATCAATGCGGATCTTTTTACAAACCACGAGGATCAGGATATAGCAGCTACCGTTACGGATATCCTTATGGATGAAGAGAGGTACGTGCTCAGCAGTTGGGAAAAACACGATATTTTTGTAAAGGATAAAGAAAGTTATCTTCCAAAACTGGTCATGGATGTATTGTATAACCTGAGGAGACTGCTCATTGCCCAAAAGATTCACGCCTTAAAAACAAAACTCCAGTCATCTGAAGAAGAAGATGTTGCACCTCAGAATAACCGTGACACCCTGGAATCTATAAGAGACTATACCGCATTAAAACAACTGCTTTTTGAAAAACTCAACCGGGTTATTTAGGAATCTGATTTTATGTCTTCGGGAATTTCACATACCGGGATAGGAACCATTTTATGCATATTTGCCTTGTGCAGTCTGTTATAAATATCTAACACTTGTTTTTGCCTTTTGTTGAGATTACCTTCATCCATACCTTGTTCAATAGCGGCCATGGCCCATTCAAGTTCGTCGTAACTGGCCCCTATCTGGTCTTCATCTGTACGGTCATCTCCCCAAAGCCCGTCAGTAGGTGCGGCAACGATTATTTCTTTGTTAATACCCATGTATTCAGCAAGTGCATAGACCTCACTTTTCATTAGATCTGCTATCGGGCTTAGGTCGACTCCTCCATCTCCATATTTGGTATAGAAACCAACTCCGAAGTCTTCAACTTTGTTGCCGGTGCCGGCCACAAGTAAGCCATTTAAGGCGGCAAAGTAATACAAGGAGGTCATTCTCAGCCTGGCCCTTGTATTGGCGAGAGACATAAATCGTTCTTCTTCGTCTTCCACTTCCGGAAGGGCTTTGATAAGGCTATCGAACACAGGGGTAAGATTTACCTGTGTCATACCCACGCCTGAATAAATTTTCTTAAGCCAATCTATGTGGTTAAGGGCCCTGTTTACCTGAGAAGGAGCCTGATGTATAGGCATTTCCAGACATAATACCTGCAATCCTGTTCTGGCACAAAGGGCAGAAGTTACAGCTGAATCGATCCCACCAGAAACACCGACGACGAATCCTTTTGCACCAGCTTGGGCGGCATAGTCTTTTAACCAATTTACGATATGATTTGTAACTTTTTCTGTGTTCATTATTGCTAAGTATTTATTAGTTTTGCGAGGCACAAAAATATTAATTTTTATTCGCAAATATTTTAAATGAACGTTATTAAATACTTTTTCCTTGTTTTGATCCTCACTTTTCTTTCAGCTTGCGATAAGAATGCAGACAAAAAGGTTGATGTGGCAAAAATAGAGTCAAATACCGAATTGATCAGGTTTGATCAGAAATTTTATACTTCTGCTCCTGAAGACCTGGATCAATTGAAATCTGAATTTAAGTATCTCTTTCCCGAATCGAATCCTGATTCTGTCTGGATTGCCAAAATGAAAGATGAGGATGAGCTGTTTCTGTATAAATCGGTTCAGGAGGTCTTTGGAGATTTCCGTGAAGAAAAAGAAGCGCTTACAGATTTGTTCAAGCATGTGAAATATTATTATCCGAAATTTAAAGAACCTAAGGTTATCACTATATTGACTTTGGTAGATTATAATCATAAAGTGGTCTATGCCGATAGTTTATTATTTATCTCCCTGGATGTGTATCTGGGAAAGGAGCATGAAGTATATCAGGATTATCCGAATTACATCAAGCAAAATTTCACCAGGGAACATCTTTTGGTCGATGTGGCAGAACAGATTGCTTTGCCTATATTAAGACCTTCAGAAACCAACTCGTATATTTCACGAATAATCCAGGAGGGTAAAAAAATGCATTTGATTGAGGCTTTTCTGCCTGAAACACCAAAAGCTGAAATCATGGGATACAGCGACGAGCAATACCAATGGGCAGTTATTAGTGAAAGTGATATTTGGAAGTATTTTATTCAAAATGAAATGCTATATTCCAATGACCCCGTGCTTAGTGATAGGTTTATAACCGAGGCGCCTTTTTCAAAATTTTATTTGGAAGTAGACAGAGATTCCCCGGGCAGGATAGGGGTATGGTTCGGATGGCAAATTGTAAATGCATATGTTAAGAACAATGACCCAAGCCTGCAGGAAATGATTATTACCGATAATGAAGAGATTTTTAAAAGATCGAGGTACAAACCGAAAAAAAAATAAAATAACAATCAAGGAGGTCAGCAACAAAATAGTTTGTTCAACACCTTGATGTATACAAATAATGAAACAGCATCATGGCGATAAAACATAGTTCAGAAATAAACATAAGAGTTGGATTGGATGAGAACAGGGTTCCAGAAAAACTGACCTGGTCTGCAGACGACGGAGCGATAGATAATATGGATGCCAAGGCATTGTTGCTTTCGGTTTGGGACTCCAGTGAAAAAGATACCTATAAAATAAACCTTTGGACCAAGGAGATGCCTGTCAATGAAATGATACAGTTTTTTCATCAAACCTTAACCGCTATGGCGGATACTTTTGAAACCGCTACAAGTGATGAGAAAATGAGTGCCACCATGCGTGATTTTTGCGATTATTACGCTGAAAAAATGGGGATTAAAAAACAATAAAACCCTGGTGTAAAGGACCTTGAATTAAATATCAGCTAATTTCAGGCTTGAATTCCAGTATTTGCTTAAGAATATTTCGGTAATCATCGTCATTATTCACAAAGTCCAGTTCTGAGACATCAATGATCAATGGGTTCAATTTTTCTTTAGACTTGATGAAAGACAAATAACCCTTGTGAATTTTCTCCAGATACTCTGGCTGAATGTTTTGTTCGTAGTCTCTACCTCTTATTTTTATATTTTCTATAAGTCTTTCGGTGTTTTGATAGAGAAATACGTAAACATCAGGCTTTGCAATTTCCTTGTACATGATATCAAACATTTTTCTGTAAAGGCTGTATTCCTCTTTGGGTAAAGTTATCTGAGCAAAAATGAGTGACTTAAAAATAAAATAATCAGAAACGATAAAGTTCTTGAAAAGATCAAATTGGGCAAGGTCTTCGGTGAGCTGATGATACCTGTCGGCCAGAAAACTCATTTCAAGCGGAAAGGCGAACCGTTCTTTGTCTTCATAAAACTTGGGAAGAAAAGGGTTGTCTGCAAACCTCTCCAAGACCAGTTTTGCATTGTAATCATCGCCAATACGTTTTGACAAGCTTGTTTTACCTGAGCCAATATTGCCTTCGATGGCTATATAATTGTATTTTTCAACCAGCGAAATTGGCCGTATAAGGGTTGCATCTATTTTTTCAATAGATTGGTTGTCTTCACAATTCTGTAAGCATATCAAAATTGTTTTCTTTGTAATGGGGTGGATAAGGTTTGGAGCAATCTCAGTGAGAGGAACCAAAACAAATTTCCTTTTGAGCATTTCAGGATGTGGAACTTTCAGATCATTGTAAAATATAATCTCTTCATCAAAGAGCAGAATATCGATATCTATGATACGGTTCTTATAACCTTTTTCGCTCATTCTGGAACGCCCCAGTTTATTTTCTAAATCAAGCACCATCCCGATCATTTTTTCGGGACTCAGACTACTTGATATTTCAACACAAATATTGTAAAAATCGTCGCCTTCAAAACCCCAGGACTTTGTTTTGTATACAGAAGAAATTTTGCGTACATGTCCTATGAATGAATTAATCTCGTCAATTGCAAGCTGCAGGTTCTCCAGTTTGTTTCCAAGATTAGTCCCTAAAGAAAGATATGTTGTACGAACTATTTTCAAGCTGATTTTTTTATTTTAATTCAATACCATAATTAACAATAACATCATATATTAGTCTGAGAGTTCTTGTTGAAGAAGGCTCATACAAAGAAAACAAAACCAAGGCATAATTCTCGGTTGTTTTAGCCTTAGTTTTTAACATTTGTAACATAATGTAGCAATAAACGACATATAATAAAATAAATTAAATGACTTTTTTAAGAGAATTATTGGCGGTAATTTTAGGTGTATTCATCTCCTTTATGATCATGTTTTTTGTCTTCGTGGCCATAGTTTCGGTGATTGGCTCAGGTTTTGGTGAAGACGAGAAGGTAGTCGTTAAGAAAAACACTGTTTTGGTGTTGAAACTGGAAGATGTTATAAAAGACTATGCGCCTAAAAGCAATGACCCTATAGAACAACTGTTAGGGTTGGAGGAAGATAAAATGGGCTTGAATAACATATTAAATGCCATTGACAACGCAAAATACGATGATAATATTCTGGGAATCAGCATTGAGTCTTTAATGATCAGGGGTGGCATATCTCAGATTCACGAAATCAGGGATAAATTATACGAATTCAAGGAGTCGGGAAAATTTATTTTAGCATTTTCGGATGTATATGTTCAGAAAAACCTTTATCTAAGTTCGGTAGCAGATTCTGTTTATGTGAATCCTGAAGGTTTTATTGATTTCAGAGGATTATCAGGCGAAGTATTGTTTTTTAAAGATTTCCAGGAAAAATACGGTGTAAAAATGGAAGTAATTCGCCATGGCAAATACAAAAGTGCCGTGGAACCTTTCCTGGCAAATGAAATGAGCGAAGCCAACAGGGAACAAACAGAGGCATTTTTAAAGTCTATTTGGTCTCAAATGGTTGAAGATATAGAAGAAAGCAGAAATTTGGAAACTACGAGAATTAATTATATCGCAGATGAATTAATGGCAAGAACACCCGATTTGGCTATTGAAAACAGCATGCTGACCGGTAAATTGTACAAGGATGAATACGTAAAAATATTAAAGCAACTGGGTGGGATACCTGAAGACAGGCAGTTGAATTCAATTAGTGTCAAAAATTATATCAATTCAGGAAAAGGCAGGATCATCACCGCTGCTTCAGATAAAATTGCCGTGATCTACGCTCAGGGCGAAATCATTTATGGTAAAGGAGATGAAAATTATATTGGCCCCGATCTGATCATAGAAGCACTCAAAAAAGCAAGAAAGTCAAAAGATGTAAAGGCAATCGTACTTCGCGTGAACTCCCCTGGGGGCAGTGCGCTTGCATCTGATATTATATGGAGAGAGATAGAGATTACCAAAAAGGAGAAACCTGTTGTGGTTTCTATGGGAAACCTGGCCACATCAGGGGGCTATTATATCTCTTGTAATGCTGACAAAATCGTGGCAGATCCGACTACGATTACGGGCAGTATAGGTGTATTTGGCATGGTGCCAAATATCAGTGAATTTGCCGATAGAATAGGAATTAATGCTGAACAGGTGGGGACCAATAAACGCTCTGTGAACTATAGTTTGTTCGAACCAATGAACGATGATTTCTACAAGGTGACAAAGGAGGGAATCGAACGCGTATATGTTACGTTTGTGACCAAAGTAGCTGAGGGAAGAAATTTGACCTATGAGGAAGTTGATCAGATTGCTCAGGGTAGGGTCTGGACCGGAAAACAGGCACTAGACAATGGTTTGGTTGATGCATTGGGAGGACTGGAAGATGCGATCAAATTAGCAGCATCCATAGTTGAACTTGATGAATACAGAATTCGAAGTTACCCTGATTATAAAAAGGAATTTAAAGACCTGTTTTCGGGCCCGTTCGGAAGTATCAAAGAGCAATTGTTACTTGATGAAATAGGAGAGGAGAATTTAAAGTTGATCAAGCACGCGCAAAATTTTGACAATTGGACTGGTATTCAGGCCAGATTGCCTTTTTTGCTGGAGATCAAATAATCTTAGTGAATCATACGCTTCATTTCACTTCTGTATTTGGAAGCGCTTTTACCGGTAAATTCTTTAAATAGCCTGTTAAAATGCGAGAAATTGTTGAACCCGCACTCAAAGCAAATATCAGTAATACTTGTTTGATTTTCCTGTAAAAGTTTGGTAGCATGAACAACCCTGTATTCATTGACGAGTTTTGTAAATGTTTTTCCGGTAGCTTTTTTAAAATACCGGCAGAATGCAGGAATCGTCATGCTTACTTTGTTAGCGATCTCATCAAGACTGATATGCCTCTTAAAATTATTGTTAACATGCTTAAAGATAATATCTATTTTTTCACTGTCCTGAGGTTCAGTTTCAAATGCAAAACCATCCACATTTAATAAAGAGTAATCATTGGCAAGAGAAAGGTCGTTGAGGATTTCAAGTAATTTTATTACCCTTGACATACCCTGGTGCTCTAAAAGGCCTTCAATCTTAGGTCCCACAAGTTTTTTTGTTTCAGGCTTGAATATGATTCCTTTTTTAGCTCTCTCAAAAAGCGCGTTGATATTGCTCATTTCAGGAATGTTGTAAAAAGTATTCCCCAGAAAGTCCAATTTGAACTGAACGATGGTTTCTTTTCCATTTGTGGTAAGCCTGTCCACAAACCCGTGATGAGGAAGATTTGCTCCAATAAGAATAAGCATACTGTTATTGAAATAGGACAGATGGTTTCCAATATGTCTTTTTCCCTGTCCCTGATTAACGTACACAAGTTCTACCTCAGGATGGAAATGCCAGTATGCAAAATTATTGATAACCTCCTTGCTGTGTTGTTTCACAGAAAGGCTGCTTCCAAAACTTGGACTTATTTTTTCAAAACTAGGTTTCTTATTGTTCATATGTTCAAAAGATTTACAATGCAAAAATAATCTATTTTGATTTTGTATTCTATACGGACTTACCTTTATTGTATGTTATATTAACCAATATATATGTTAAGTTATTATAAACTGTTAATTATGCATATAAATTAGCCAATTGAGTTGTTTTCGCTAAGAAAAAGTGAGCTTACATTTGTCATGTCTAATTTTAATACATATATAAAATGAAAAATTTAGTAAGAAAAAGTTTAGTTGCAGTAGGATTAATGATGTCATTATCAACTTTCGCGGGTAGTACCGATTTTAATCTAAAGGATAATGATAAAAACATAACCAACCTGCGTTTTGAAAATGTAAGAAAAGGTTCTACCTTAATCATTAAGGATTTGGAAGGTATTGTACTCTATAAGGAGGTAATTGAGAAAACCGGTGACTACTCTAAAGGATTCGATCTTACCAGCTTACCTAATGGAGACTACTTGTTTGAATTGGATTCAGAATTGAAAATTGTTGTTGTTCCTTTTAAAGTTAACTCGAGTGAAGTAGTTTTCAATAAAGAAAGTGAAGAGTCTATTTACAAGCCCGTATTGATTAAGAAAAATCAAATGGTTTATGTGTGGAAAGCTGAATCTGACCAGTCTTCATTATCGTATAAGATTTACTACGCCGACAATTATGACTTTGTTCTTTCAGAAAGATTCGAAGAAATGGAAGAAGTGAGTAAGGCTTATGATTTTTCAACGGCTAAAAAAGGAAACTACGTTTTCGTCTTTGAATCGAAAGGAAGAAAATACACGAAAATCGTAAAAATATAAAAGGACTATATTAATTAGTTATTGTCTAGTGATGTGTAGAAGTGAGCTCTTCCCCTTAGGAGCTCACTTTTTTTGTGGCCTATGATGATCGGATTAGTTTTTGTTTAATTGAGTAGCATAATTGCATTTGCAGGCATGTTGAGACTTAACCTAAAAGTATACTAAATTAACAATACGTATTATCGATATGGTTAAAAATGGTAAATAAGCATATAAATAAGCCAAAAATGTTGTTTTATAAGCTTTTGATCTAACCTACATTTGTCATGTCTAATTTTAATAAATATATATCATGAAAAAATTAACAAAGAAAAGTTTGTTCGTCCTGGGACTGTTTGTATCCATGCTGACTTATGCAAATAGTGAAATCGAAACGATCAAAGAGAAGGAACCGAATGTTACGAATATCAGTTTTAAGAAGTTAAAACAGGGTTCGAAGATATCCATCAAGGATATGAATGGAATTGTACTTTACAAAGAGGCAATCATTAAAAAAGGTGATTACTCAAAAGGATTTGATCTTACAAGTCTGCCTAATGGAGATTATTTTTTTGAACTCGATACTGAGTTTAAAGTTGTGATCATACCATTTAATGTAGTGTCTAATCAGGTAGATTTTAAGAAGGAATTAAAATCCACCATCTTTAAACCTTTTGTAAGGGTAAAGGGTGACAAGGTTTTTGTTTCAAGAGTTTCTTTTGAAGAAAGCCCTATAGAATACAGTATCTATTATGAAGATAATAATGATCTGGTTCTTAGTGAAAAATTTATTGATCAAAAACATTTAAAAAGGATCTATGATTTTTCAACGTCTGAAAAAGGTAATTACGTTTTCGTTTTTAAATCTAACGGACGAAAATTTACCAAAACAGTTAAAATTTAAAACTCATTATTAATTAGTTATTGTCAGTGATTTGAAAAGTGAGCCTATCCCATAAGGCTCACTTTTTTTTATATCTCACAAAGCTGTAATCATAAGCATGTTGTTCATCAGCGTTGAAATCTTCTCTATTGATCTCAATCCACTGGTTGTAATCTATATCCGGAAAAAATGTATCAGCGTCATCAAAGGAATGATGAACTAAGGTAAGATCAAGAATATCGGCACGTAACAAAGCCTGTTTGTATATTTCTCCTCCTCCTAAAATAAAAGGGTTTTTATCTTCTTTGGCAGCCAGAATAGCTGCTTCCAGCGTATGAACTACAATACATCCTTCTACCTTATAGCTTACATTTCTTGATATGATAATCGTAGTCCGGTTGGGCAAGGGCCTGCCAAGTGATTCAAAAGTTTTTCTGCCCATGATTACATGATGTCCGAGGGTTATTTTCTTAAATCTTTTTAAATCAGCAGGTAATCGCCAGATAAGGTCATTGTTTTTTCCAAGGGCTTTGTTTTTCGCCACGGCAGCAATTATCGTAAGCATAGGATTTTAGTTTTAGGAATTGTCTTCCAAACTTTCTAAAGCACCTGATTTCTCAAGTTTTTTCTCAAGTTTTTCTGTTTTTTCTTTGTGTTTTTGAAGCAATTTTTCTGTTTGAATTCGTTCCCAGTCTTTATCAAAGAACCGATTCATCACAAAAACATTTACAAAATGAAGGATCAAAAGGAACAGCCAGGCAAAAGTGGCCCAGACATACCAATCTAACTCTGGATGGAACTTAATGACTTTGTTCAGTAAGACAAAAAATACCGAACCAATAAGAAACAAAACAAAATGAAAATACAAACGCTTCTTTTGTTTAGTGCGTTTTCTTGCTTTTTCGTAGTATGCGTGATCTAATTCAGGCTTCAAAATAAAGAATTGATTACATGTCTTTTACCCATTCTTTGATATAGTCGGTAAAATCTTCCTTATCGTTAAACTCCTTATTCTTGTTATTTCGCAAAGAAGGAATTTCATTGAGTTTGTCGCTATACAAGCTTCCGGATGTATTTAAAAATGCCTGCATACGTTGCAAAAGACTAACATCTTCAATTTGAGTAATATGTTTGATTAGATTTAATTTTAACTCTGAAGCATTCATGGTTTTTTGATTTTTTGGGGGTTAAACTGATACACTTCCTCTAATATGAGGATGTGGATCGTATTCTACTAAGTTAAAGTCTTTAAATGAAAATTCAAAGATATTTTTGATTTCGGGATTGATGATCATTCGTGGCAGTGGTTTTGGATCGCGACTCAACTGAAGTTCAATTTGTTCCATGTGGTTACTATATATATGAGCGTCTCCAAAAGTATGGACAAAATCGCCATATCCCAATCCGGTTACCTGAGCGAGCATCATCGTGAATAATGCGTAAGAGGCAATATTAAAAGGTACACCCAGAAAAATATCTGCGCTTCTTTGATACAACTGGCATGAGAGTTTACCGTCACTTACATAGAACTGAAAAAAAGCATGACAAGGCGGTAAAGCAGCTTTGTTGTTAGCTACATTTTCTGCAAAACTTGCAGTGGTATCTGGTAAAACGCTTGGATTCCAAGCAGAAACTATCATTCTTCGGCTGTCAGGATTATACTTAATGGTTTCAACCACTTCCTTGATCTGATCAATTCCATCTCCGTTCCAATTTCTCCACTGATATCCATACACGGGCCCTAGGTCACCTTTTTCATCGGCCCAGGCATCCCATATTTTAACACCGTTCTCATTTAAATAGCCGGTATTGGTATCACCTTTTAGGAACCATAATAGTTCATGAATAATTGATTTTAAATGCAATTTTTTAGTGGTTACCATAGGAAAACCTTCATTGAGGTCAAATCTCATCTGGTATCCAAAAACACTTTTAGTTCCGGTACCAGTCCTGTCTTCTTTGGTTATGCCATGATCGATCACATGCTTGATCAAATCCAAATATTGCTTCATGTTGTTACTTAATTTTGAAAAATAATTATAAGATAAGCTGTTTTTAAGAGCTTTTTTGTACAAGCCAAGACTCTTCAAAGATAAAATATTCTGATGTAATTTTGCTTAATCTCTTGTTAATATTCCAAGGAAAAATAAAGAATGATTTTTAAGATCAACCCATGATCATACCAGCTATGGTCGCAGAAAGAAGAGAGGCAAGAGAGCCACCAATCAAAGCCTTCATACCAAATTCCGATAAGGTTTTTCTTTGTCCAGGGGCCAGTGATCCGATTCCTCCTATCTGTATACCAATAGAGGCGAAATTAGCAAATCCACACAGCATATAAGTGGCCATGATCACAGATTTACTGTTATTTAAATGAATTTGATTCGTAACGTCTTTCAATTCAGCTAGTTGTATATAGCCAACAAATTCACTTGCAACAAGTTTGATCCCCAATAACTGGCCCATCATCATCATATCGTTTTTTGCCACCCCGATCAACCACATTAAGGGAGCGAAAACTGTTCCTAGAATTGATTCAAGTGTGAATTTTGGGTATGGTGTATGGAGCGCCATCCAGTCATTGAGTGAAGTGAGGTCGCCAATCCAGCCTAAGATTCCATTGATCATAGCGATGAATGCAACAAACACCAGAAGCATGGCGCCCACATTCACGGCTAGTTTTAAACCTTCTGTGGTACCATTGGATATGGCATCGAGAATATTGTTTCCAATTTTTTGTGACGAAACCGTAACATCCGTACTTATTTCTTCGGTCTGAGGATAAAGTATTTTTGAAATTACGATGGCCCCAGGAGCAGCCATTACAGAAGCAGCAAGCAGGTGTTTCGCAAATTTTAAGCGCATCACCGGGTCATCACCTCCCAGGAACCCTATATAAGCAGCGAGAACAGCTCCTGCCACTGTGGCCATTCCGCCAATCATGACCAAGAGTATTTCAGAGCGATTCATTTTCTCCAGATAAGCCTTGATTAATAAGGGAGCTTCAGTTTGGCCCAGGAAAATATTTCCGGCAACGCTTAAACTTTCGGCCCCGGATATCTTTAAAGTTTTTGAAAGAAGCCATGCCAGGCCTTTCACCACTTTTTGAATGATACCTAAATAATACAACAGAGACGTTAAAGCAGAGAAAAATATAATTGTAGGTAAAACCTGAAAAGCAAAAATATAACCAAAAGTATTCATATCAACGACCAATCCTTCAAACAAAAACTTACTGCCCGCCCTTGTGAAGTCAAGAACGCTGACGAATATTTTTCCGACAGCCTCAAATGCCGCCTGTATGAATTTGATCCTCAAAACCCCTATGGCGATAAGTAATTGGAAAAGAAGGCCTAAGCCTACTGTTTTCCATTGAATTGCTTTTCGTTTTGAACTGAACAGATAGGCGAGAAATATCAAAACAAACATTCCCAGTACCCCGCGCCAAATCGATTCAAATGAAACTCCTGCATTTGGTACAAGCTCATTAACTTGTTGTGCGTTTACTGGAATAGATAAGAAGAATATAAAGAACAAAAATAGTAGTCTCTTTAACATAGGTTTTTATTTTTGTTCTCTTTTGGAGATCTCGTCTCTCAATTTAGCAGCCAACTCATAGTCTTCATTGTTCACCGCCTGGTCCAGCTGTTTATAAAGTTCGTCAAGAGTCTCATCCTTGAATGTTGACGTGTCTTCAACGACATTGGCGACCAAATCTTCCATTTTAAACTTTGATTGAGCCAGTTTTGACTCATCTTTTATTTTGAGAATAATACCAGCCTTATCAAGGATGTTTTCAAATGTGAAAATGGGTGCCTTAAATCTAGTTGCCAGGGCTATAGCATCTGAAGTCCTCGCATCAATAATCTCCTCGATCTTATCACATTCGCAAATCAGACTGGAATAGAAAACCCCATCCACTAATTTATGGATAATCACTTGTTTAACGACGATGTTAAAACGGTCAGCAAAACTTTTAAAAAGGTCGTGCGTTAAAGGTCTTGGTGGTTTTATTTCTTTCTCAAGGGCTATTGCAATTGACTGTGCTTCAAAAGCACCAATAATGATTGGCAGCGTTCTTTCGCCATCTTCCTCACTTAAAACCAAAGCATAAGCACCACTTTGTGTTTGGCTATAGGATATCCCCTTAATATTTAAACGTACTAGACTCACTGGTTTTTAAACAAAAATTAAAAATACAAATTTGTAATAAAATTAGGTATAAGCCATATCAATTTACAAATAAAAATGAAAAAGACCATCAAAATTGATGACTAATGATCTTCATAAATTCTGATAGCCTTTTTGAAGCGGCAATTTACTAAAAAATAATATCGTTTCAGAGGCTGCTTTTAAATTCTTTTAATTTCTCTATAAGTTGCGGGACTACTTCAAAAGCATCCCCAACAATTCCGTAATCAGCGGCTTTAAAAAATGGAGCCTCCGGATCACTGTTGATCACCACTTTCACTTTTGATGAATTAACACCTGCCAAATGCTGAATAGCTCCTGAAATACCAATTGCGATGTACAAATTTGAGGTCACGGGTTTACCGGTTTGTCCAACGTGTTCACTGTGGGGCCTCCAGCCAAGATCAGATACCGGTTTGGAACAGGCAGTAGCCGCACCAAGAACGTCGGCAAGCTCTTCGATCATTCCCCAATTTTCAGGTCCTTTTAACCCTCTGCCTCCGGATACAACAATATCTGCATCAGCAATGGTTACTTTACCCGTAGTCTTGTCGATTGAATCAGAAGTAATTTGAAAATCTTCATCATTCAATGAAGGTGAAAACGCTTCTTCCACACTGTTTACTTTATGCTCGATTATACCTACAGAGTTTTTTGCAAGCCCGATTAATTTATGCTCAGTTGCTATCTCTGTAAGACCAAAGCCTTTTGACGAAAATACTTTACGCTTAACTGTAAACGGGGTAACAGAAGCTGGAAAATCGACCACATTCGATGCATAACCCGCTTCCAGTTTCACTGCCAGAATAGGGGCGAGATAAAGGCCATTATTTGTTGAATCAACCACGATAATGTTTGCATTTTCCTTTAACACAGCTTGTTGTATACAATCGGCATAAGCCCTTGCGTTAAAGGTCTTCAGTCTGTCATCTTGAACTGTCAAAATTTTGTCTGCTCCGAAGTCAGACAAAACGCTTGTGCTTTCTGCATTGATCGTCAATACAACCAAAGAAGTTTCGGCTTGCTTCGCCACATGTTTTCCAAATGAAACGATTTCAAAGGCCGTTTTCTTAAATTTTCCTTCCGAATGATCGGCAAATACTAAAACTGACATATGTTAAATTTTTAATCTTTGGGCATTATACCATAATACCTTCTGTAATTTTTAATTCTTTTTTTAGATGACCTTGGCCTCATTATGAAGTAGCTGGATCAGCTCATCAATATTAGTTGCATCAACTAATTTACAGGCTCCTTTTGCCTCCGGTTTTTCATACCGGACTGTAGTGGTGGTTGCACTAAAATCAACGGGCGCTACTACTTTAAGGGGTTTTTTACGGGCCATCATAATACCCCGCATATTAGGTATCCTAAGGTCCTTTTCTTCAACCATTCCTTTTTGTCCCGCGGCAATCAATGGCAGGCTGCATTTCAGGACTTCTTTTCCTCCATCAATTTCACGAATAGCCGATGCGGAGTTATTGTCTATGTCTAAACCAATACAGGCATTGACAAAATTGAACCCCAATAGTTCGGCTAACATGCCAGGTACCATACCTCCGTTGTAGTCGATTGATTCTTTTCCCATTAAAACCAGATCATATCCTTCTGTTTTGATTACTTCAGAAAGTTGTTTCGCTACGTAATAGCCATCAAATGGTTCTGAATCAACCCTGACGGCATCATCAGCTCCTATGGCAAGCGCTTTTCTCAAGGTGGGTTCGACTAAAGCACTCCCAACGCTGGCAACAGTAACGGTTGCGCCCTGTTTTTCTTTGAACCACATGGCTCTGGTCAACGCAAATTCATCATAAGGATTGATGACAAACTGAACTCCGTTAGCGTCAAATTTTGTACCGTCTTCTGTAAAATTAATTTTGGAAGTTGTATCCGGGACGTGACTTATACAAACTAATATTTTCATTTTTTCTTATTGTTTTGCCTGTTCTATATTCTTAGCAACGAAGTTAAAAAATATTTTTAATATATTATGCATGCATAATAAAATATTCAATTGCTGAGAAGGTATTCATGTTTAGTCAACAAAGATGCATAATTTTTTACGCAAAATTGTGATGAACAGCTTAATGATATTCATCAAAATTAGTTATTTTTGCAATCCTTTATGACTAAAATATGAAAGTATTACAATTTAGAGAAGCCATTGCCGAGGCAATGAGTGAAGAGATGCGCAGAGATGAATCTGTTTACCTGATGGGTGAGGAAGTAGCAGAATATAATGGAGCTTATAAAGCTTCGAAAGGAATGCTTGACGAGTTTGGGGAAAAGCGTGTTATAGACACACCTATCGCTGAACTTGGCTTTTCAGGGATTGCTGTTGGATCTGCCATGGGAGGGGCAAGGCCAATAGTTGAATTCATGACCTTTAACTTTTCCCTTGTAGGCATAGATCAGATTATTAATAATGCTGCTAAAATGAGACAAATGTCTGGTGGGCAGTTCAACATACCAATTGTTTTTAGAGGCCCCACAGGTTCGGCAGGTCAATTGGGAGCTACCCATTCACAATCATTTGAGAATTGGTATGCAAACACCCCGGGTTTAAAGGTTATTGTGCCTTCTAATCCTTATGACGCAAAGGGTCTTTTAAAAGCTGCCATCAGAGATGACGACCCCGTTATATTTATGGAGTCTGAACAGATGTATGGAGATAAAGGCGAAGTACCAGAAGGAGAATATATTCTTCCAATAGGAGTTGCCGATATCAAAAGAGAAGGGACTGACGTGACCGTTGTAAGTTTCGGTAAAATCATCAAGGAAGCATATAAAGCAGCTGAAGACTTGGAGAAAGAAGGTATTTCGATTGAAATCATTGACCTAAGAACTATTCGTCCAATGGATCACGAGGCAATCATCAATTCAGTGAAAAAAACAAACCGTCTTGTGATTTTAGAGGAAGCCTGGCCTTTTGCCAGTGTATCTTCAGAAATCACTTACCAGGTACAGGAACATGCATTTGATTTTCTGGATGCTCCCATCCAAAGAATTACAACAGCAGATACCCCGGCACCTTTTTCACCTGTTTTACTGGAAGAATGGATGCCAAATAAACAAGACGTTATAAATGCAGTGAAAAAAGTTATGTATCGCTAGTATTTCCCCAGATAAAATCCAAGAGCCATTTGAATGATCAGATGGCTTTTTTTTTGAAAATTAATCAAATTATATCGATAAAAGTTAAAAAAAATTGATATAATTTTACGTATATTTGACTTCCTGTTCAGCCTTTAAAATAAAGGATTGATATATTATTTTTACATATAATTTAAAAGAAATGATGGATCAGAGTATCGACAAAAGTATGTTACTAGACAACAAGATAGAAGACGGTTTTTACTTGCTGAAATTTCACAATGAAGAGAAACATTCTGTTGAAGTGAGCCGAAAGGTGGATAAATCATTTTTGCAATTGCATTTTTGCATAAAAAATGTGGCAGGCTTAAAATTCAATGGAGGTAATTATGTACTTGATCTACTTGAAAACAAGTCGTTTTTGTTGTACAACCCCCAGGAAGATCTTCCCATTCAGCTTGAGATGCAACCTGGATCAAAAGTGATCAGTCTTTTGATAAGAATTGAAAAATTCCACACTTTTTTTACCGAAGAGGCTGAACTGATTCATTTCCTCAGCGGTGAAAACAAAAGCAAAAAATGTTACCGAGATAAGGAATTGAATCCGAATGAGATGATGGTACTGAATCAAATTTTTCATTACGGATTACATTCGTCGCTTGAAAAGCTTTATTCCCGAGGAAAGGTTTATGAATTGATAAGTTTGTATTTCCACAAATCCGACAAGGATGGCATTCAGAATTGCCCTTTCCTTGAAGATGAGGCCAATGTTGAAAAGATTCAGAAAGCAAAACAGATTTTAATTGAATCAATGACAGAACCACCAACGCTGACTCAGCTGGCACATCGGATCAATCTTCCGCTTCAGCATCTAAAAGATGGTTTTAAACACATTTATGGTGAAACCGTATTTGCCTATCTTTTAAATTATAAAATGGAGTTTGCCAGAAAATTACTGGCCACAAGGAAGTATAATATCTCAGAAGTGAGTTTTGAAGTGGGATACAGCACACCAAGCCATTTTATAGCTGCCTTTAAAAAGAAATTCGGGGCCACTCCCAAGCGCTATATGAGCAGTTTGCAATGAGTTGACTTTTCTCAAATTTATCTGTAATTAAAAAGTTATTTTAGCCGAAAATAATATTTTTGTAATTCCATTCTCCTTTTCTCTTGGAAAGGATTTTTTTATTTGATAAGAACATGCAAAAAAAACTGCTGTACATATGCTTCTTTTTGTCTTTAGGACTTACGGCACAAATCAAGGTCAGTGGTTTTGTAGTGGATGAATCTGATGAACCGGTTCCCTTTGCAAACATCATCTTTAAAGGATCCACAGAAGGGACCATTTCTGACGAGAATGGAAAATTCTATCTGGAAACATCAAATTTTTATAAGGAACTGGAAGTTTCGTTTGTTGGGTTTGAAACCAAATTGATTCCATTGGAAAAAGTAAACGCCAATCTCCGTATTGTTTTACAAGAGGGAAGGGATGAACTCAGGGAAGTGATGATCTATTCAGGAAGGATCAAGAAAAAGAATAACCCTGCCATCGATATCTTAAAAAAAATATGGGCTCAGAAAAGAAGGAATGGGCTCAACATGTACGATCGTTATGAATTTGATCGCTATGAAAAAATAGAATTCGACCTCAATAATATTGATGAAAAGTTGATGGAGCGAAAGGTCTTTGAAGGAATGGAAATGGTTTTCGACCAGATTGACACCTCGAAGATAACCGGGAAAGTGTTTTTACCCATATTTATCAATGAATCGGTATATAAAACCTATGGCAAAAATATTTATCCAAGAAAGAAAAACAGTATCATGAAAGCCAATAAGAATTCGGGTTACTCTGATAATCAGGCACTGATATCCTTTTTGAAACAGTTATATGTTGATTTTGATATTTATGATAACTACCTGTTGTTTTTTGACAAGAAATTTTCGAGCCCTTTATCAAAACTGGGCCCTGAGGTCTATAATTATGTTTTGACAGACAGCAGCTTTATAGACAATAAATGGTGCTACAATATCCTCTTTTATCCCAGAAGAAAAAATGAGTTGACCTTTAAGGGTGATTTCTGGGTAAGTGATACCACTTATGCGATCAAGGAAATACAAATGTACGCTACAAAGAATGCCAATGTGAACTGGGTAAAGGATATCTATATTGAGCAGGAATACGAGGTGCTCAATGATTCAGTATTCTTGCTGACACGGGATTATATCATGACTGATTTTGCCTTAAATCAAAATGATAAGTCAAAAGGTGTATACGGAAAGCGCACAACTTTATATGATAACCATATTTTTAACGTGAACAGGCCTGATGAGTACTATAAGGAACAGATTCAGGACAATGAGGCGATGTACAATCAATCTGATGAATTCTGGGAGGAGAACAGACAGGAGGAATTGAGCAAAAATGAAATTGGGATTTATCAGATGCTGGATACCCTGCAAAATGTAAAGCGGTTTCAACAAATTAACACCATTGGTGAAATTCTGGCTTCGGGATATTGGAATTTTGCGCAAGGTTGGGATTTTGGACCCGTATTTTCAACTGTTGGTTATAATGACATTGAGGGACTCAGGTTAAAGGCCGGTGGAAGGACCTATTTCAGCCAAAATGACAAATCGCGTGTTAAAGGTTATTTAGCTTATGGTTTTATGGATGCCAAGCTAAAGTACGGGGTGGAGGCCAAGCATTTGTTCAAAGGCCGGGACAGGTGGATCTTATCTGTGGGTACCCGTAAAGACATTGAGCAATTGGGTGTAAGTTTAACAACTTCCAATGAGGTTCTGGAGAGAAGTTTTGCAACTACATCGATCTTCACAAGAGGAGATAATTCCAAGCTGTCAAATATTAATCTTTCAAACGTAAAAGTGTCGGTTGAACCCGTAAAGAACCTTGACCTTAGAATCGGGACAACCTATAAAACTCTGGAGTCTTCAAACCCGGATCTTTTCAATGTAGATTATTATGATGAGAATGGCGAAATACAGTCGAGAATAGAACAGGTTGACCTTAGTTTTGCTGTACAGTATACTCCTAATCGAAAGGCCTATGGTTTTGGCGCGGAAAGATCAGTGAGTAATCAAGGCCGTTATCCGACATTCTTTTTTAGTTATACCAGGGGTTTAAAGGGTGTATTCAATAGCAATTTTGATTACCATAAACTGCAGTTTTATTATGAACAGCCGTATCAACTCGGTTTATTTGGAAAATTGAGATCAACCTTTGAAATAGGAAAAACATTTAACCCGGTTCCATTGCAACTTTTAAATATAGTACCGGGTAACCAGACTTTTTTCACTTCAAGGACTTTATTTGATCTTCTTGATTATTATGAATTTGTCACCGATGAGTATGTTTCATTGCATGTGGAACATAATTTTAACGGAAAGATCTTTGCAAAAATTCCCTGGATCAGGGATCTTCAATGGAGAGAGATCATTGGAATCAGGGGAGTAGTTGGTGGTATATCACAAGAAAACCGCGATATCAATGCCTCTGACATTATTTATAGGGCTCCAGAAAACATCTACTGGGAATACCATTTTGGTATTGGGAATATCTTTAAACTACTCCGTGTTGATTTTGAATACAGGGGAAGTTACCGGGACCTTCCGGATGCTACAAAATTTGCCGTGAAAGTTGGTTTTGGCTTTTATTTCTAGAAATCAGTATACCAGTTGAACAGGCTTGATTTTAATCCAATGGAAAACCAGCTTGTATTATTCTCTGAAATCACGTTGCCAGACCGGTCGGGCGAAAAATTCCGAAAAGTCACCCCACCAAATAGTTGCAGATTTGTTACAGGATTCACTACGTAGCCTGCCTGAAAGTCAGCGATAAAAATATTGGTAGAATTTCCCTGGCCGACTTCATTACCCGTATTGGATAATCGCTCATTATATGACCGCCAGATATCCCCTCCGTAACTTATTTCAGATCCTTCACCTTCAAAATCAAATCCCTTTTTACCCGCGATCAATTTGGCATTCCCAAACCAACGATTCTTGGAATACCTCGCGATACCGATAACTTCATAAAAATTCCCTCCCCATAAATGTGCAATGGGCTGGTTGTTGTGACCCGCATTAAGTTCAACATCGTCACTGGAAAACGTATATGGCCTTACCCAGTTAAATTCTCCTTGAAGCATTAAACCGTCGACCTTAAAAGCCCGGTAGTATTTGGCACCGAGTTGAAAGGCAAATTTATTACCATGGTAGCCGCTGCCGTCAAATACACGGCTTGTTGTCATTTCATCGATCAAAAATTGATTGTAAACACTCAGGTTATCTTTGATGCGATATTTCATATTTAAACCAATAGTTGCATTTCCTGATCTGGATCCTCTTGAAAATTCAACTGACCTGTAAAAAATGATTGGATTGTAAAAGGATACATCGAAGCCATTGGGGCTGCTGTTTTCGCTCGTTATAACGGATTCAAACAGGCCAATATTAAACCTTTTGGTCACATTCCAGCTTAGATGATGCATGGCAACATATTTTCGCAAATTAGAATCATTGGCTACGGCTTCGGGTCTTACATCTTCCATCCACATCCATAGATTGGTGTACTTTATTTTCCAAAAAGTGGTGCTGATCTTTAAAAAAGGGTAGGGGGAAGCCACATCTGACAAAAAGAAGGAGCGGTAGCCATCCCCGATAAAATTTTTGCCATTTCCAAATTGAAAATTAAAGAATTTGTTCGGGGTATAACTCAAATAGGCCTCTGCCACAGGGTAATCAAATGAATCTTCCTTGAATTGTTTTGCCCTTCCTCTTCCGGGAACCACGCCGTAACTTTCAGGAGGAGTCCTGAGTTTTGCATAGTCATTCACATATTCGGCAAACCTCCCCTGACTCTCGTAAAAAGAGGTGGAAAAACTAAATTTTTTCCCTAAAGAGCCTTGTATTTGCAATCCTCGGGTATTGTTGTAGGTATAGTCGACATCTGAGTTGTCTTTACCAATTTGCAGGTCAAAAACAGGGTTGAGGGTGAACCAGAAATTTTTTCCTTTGACCAAAGCCAGATGCTCATTGTGCAATTTCCTGCCTCCCCATGATTCCTTGTCTTTTAAAATTTTTGTTCTTTTGGCTTCTAAATTGATATAGGGCTTTACTTCATTGAAAAGATAGGGTTTCGAAGCTGTATGTGTATTCTCATCCATATTCAAATGATAGATGATGTCATCGTATTCCTGATGTACGAAGGGTATATTTAGTTCACTTTGAAATTCAGGAAACAAAGTGGTCTGAATATCCAGGATCTCTTCTTCAATATTTTTCTTTTCTTCCACGACTGCGATTTCCTTATTATTATCGCTCAATGGAATCGAAAGCGGGAGCTGGTAGCGTTCATCTATGGAACGTCCGTTATATGTTGGCCCCTGAACATCGGGTAAGGTTTGAAATACCCTATTCACTTCTGCTTCAAGTTCGGGATACATAGCGTTGACATAGAGTACCTCAAATTTCCCTTCCTTGGTAACGACAAATACAATTTTGATTCTTCCTTTATATCCGGCTTCCTGCACAATGGAAGGAACCTTGAACTCCTCTAGGATATCAGCTTTTAATTTATCATTAAAACAAGCTTCAAGATCATTGAGAGACGTCTCTTCGCAACCTCTGTAAACCGGGGGCTTTGATACCTGGGCGCTTAGTGAAAATGAGACACATAATAGAAGAGAAATGGATAAAAGTATTTTTTTCATATGAATAGGATACAGTTGGGAAAAATACGGTTCAATGCAACTAAGTAAACGCTGCAAATCTAATTTATTTTGTGAACAAGGTTATTTTTTAATTCATATTTTTCATGGCTTTCAGAGCAAATGGCTATTCCCTCTTCATCAAAATACAGCCTTTGCCCGTATTCACTGATCCATCCGATCTGTTTTGAGGGGTTGCCGACTACGAGCGCATAAGGCTTTACTTCTTTGACTACCACGGCTCCTGCCCCAACAAAGGCAAATTCTCCGATGTCATTACCACAAACTATTGTAGCATTGGCACCAATACTGGCTCCTTTCCTGACAGTAGTTTTCATATACTCGTTTTTTCTGTTTACAGCACTTCTGGGGTTTATCACATTGGTAAAAACCATAGAGGGACCAAGAAATACATCATCCTCACAAATAACCCCCGTGTAGATCGATACATTGTTTTGAACCTTTACATTATTTCCTAAATGGACATCAGGTGAAATAACAACATTTTGCCCGATATTACAATTTTTCCCGAGGCTACAGTTGGCCATGATATGACTAAAATGCCATATTTTAGTGCCTTCACCTATGATACATGGTTGGTCGATAACTGCTGTTTCATGTGCAAAATATGCTTGCTTATTCATAGAAATAGAATTTTTGCTGATAGATTAAAGAACTGCCCTTAAACTTTTGTTGGATGCCAGGTTGTTTTTATTTCAAGCGTTTTTTCGATAAAATAGGGAGATTGATTCATATCCTTGAGCCAGTCATTTTTTTTGTAAATAATAGTGCGTTTGACATTGCTGCTTGCCAATTCGGAGATAAGCTTTATCTCTTCCTCGTCATTCCCGCAATAAATGATGCCATCCACATCCATATGGGACGCCATATGAGGGATTAATTCATTCTTATCACCGGTAAGTATATTGACGACCCCTGCAGGGACATCAGAAGAATGAAGTACCTCAGCCAAGGAGATGGCGCTAAGAGGTAATGTATTGCTACCCAATACAACAATAGAATTTCCACCAACCAGGGCAGGAGCAATTACCGAAACCAGGCCTAACAGGCCCTGATATTCGGGAGCAATTACTGACAGTAGACCCATCGGTTCAGGTGCCGAAAAATTAAAATGTGCACTTGACACCGGATTTACGGAACTGAAAATTTGCTGATATTTATCACTCCAACCCGCATAATAAACCAATCTGTCAATTGATGCCTCTACTTCGTCGGTAGCCTTTTTCTTGCCGATTCCCTGAAGTTGAAGCTCCTTGATAAATTGCTCCTTTCTTCCTTCCAGCATTTCAGCAATCCTGTAAAGTATTTGTCCTTTGTTGAGCGCAGTGACCCCGGCCCATGAACTTTGGGCTTTTCTGGCTATAACAACGGCATTTCGGAAATCTTTTCGCGAAGCCAAACACATATTGGCAATGAGTTTGCCTTTTTTGTCTTTTAAGGCAAAATACCTCCCGGATTCGGTTCTGGGGAATTTACCGCCAATATATAATTTATAGGTTTTAAGTATGTCTAACCGGCTCATATTTATTCAAATTTTAGGTATGGTTTAAGGCCGTGAAGACCTCCTTCTCTTCCAAATCCACTTTCTTTATAACCTCCGAAAGGCGATGTAGCATCAAACTTGTTAAAAGTGTTGGCCCAAACCACTCCGGCTCTTAATTTTTGTGTCATATAAAAAATCTTTGATCCTTTCTCGGTCCAAACCCCTGCAGATAATCCAAAGGGAGTATTATTTGCTTTCTCAATAACCTCATCAACAGTTCTGAAGGTTTGAATTGCCAAAACGGGCCCAAAAATTTCTTCCTGAACAATTCTGTGCGACTGAGAGACATTAAGGAACAAGGTAGGCGGGCACCAGTTTCCAATTTCAGGAATGATGCAGGCTGGTTGATAAATTTCCCCGCCTTCGTCAAGGCCAATCTTAATATAGCCTTCTATGGTTTCAAGTTGCTTCTTTGAATTGATGGCACCTATATCGGTGTTTTTATCAAGGGGATCTCCCAGAATCAAAGAATTCATCCTGTCTTTTAACTTGTCAATTACCAATTTGGCCACTGATTCCTGAACAAACAATCTGGAGCCTGCACAACATACGTGTCCCTGGTTAAAAAAGATTGCATTGATAATACCTTCTACGGCCTGGTCAATTGCAGCATCCTCGAATATAATATTTGCCCCTTTTCCTCCCAGCTCAAGGGTTAGTTTTTTATCGGTTCCTGCTATTGCTTTTTGAATGTATTTCCCAACAGCGGTTGATCCGGTAAATGCTATTTTTTGGATACGGGGATGTTCAACAATGGCCGCCCCGGTGATTCCCGCCCCGGTTACAATATTGACCACGCCTTTTGGCAATCCGCTTTCCTGTATTATTTCGGCCAGTTTCAGGGCCGTTAAAGGAGTGGTTTCAGCGGGTTTAAGAACAACTGTGTTTCCTGTGGCCAAAGCCGGAGCAATCTTCCAGGCTGCCATCAGCAGAGGGAAGTTCCATGGAATGATCTGACCCGCTACTCCTAAAGGTTTTACTTTTCGGTTTGGAAAGGCGTAAGACAGTTTATCCGCCCAGCCGGCATAATAAAAAAAGTGATTGGCAGCCAGGGGTATATCTATATCTCTGGATTCCCGAATGGGTTTACCACCATCAAGGCTTTCTATAACCGAAAATTCCCTGGCTCTTTCCTGAATCAACCTGGCAATCCTGAAAATATACTTTCCCCGTTCCTTGCCGGGCATTTCTGACCATTTTTTAAATGCTTTTTCTGCAGCAACCACAGCTTTGTCAACATCTTCGTCAGATGCCTCCGCAATTTTCGAAATTACCTGATTGTCTGCCGGATTAATTGTCTCAAAATAGTTCCCATCCACAGGAGGTATGAATTCTCCATTGATAAAAAGTTCATATTGTTCTTTTAATTGAATGTGATCTTTACTCTCGGTTGCTGCTTCATAACTCCATGAAGCATTAAATACTTGTGTATCTGAATCTTTTTTCATGCTTAATCCTTTGAAAAATAATTAGCTGATTGGTAATATCCTGTTTCTGATTTTACCAATTGCATCAGAATGTCATTGGCCAGGCTGCTTGCCCCAAATCTAAAATAGGTTTTATTCATCCATTTTTCTCCCAACACTTCATTGAGCATCACCAAATATTGCAAAGCAATTTTAGATGTCGAAATTCCTCCAGCCGGTTTCATTCCAATAATCTTACCTGTTTTTATGTAATAATCTTTTATGGCATCAAGCATGACATAGGTTACAGGCATTGTCGCTGCAGGCTGAATTTTACCTGTTGAGGTTTTGATAAAATCCGCTCCCGCATGCATGGCAATTTCACTTGCCTTTCGTACCTGGTCCAAAGTCTCTAATTCTCCTGTTTCAAGAATAACCTTCAGGTGGGCTTCACCGCAGGCTTCCTTAATGGTGGCAATCTCGTCATAGACGAAATTATATTCGCCCGCCAAAAATTCACCCCTTGAGATGACCATATCAATTTCATCCGCACCTTGGTCAACTGCAAATTTTGTATCCATGACTTTCGTACTTCTGCTTGATTGTCCGCTAGGAAAGGCTGTGGCTACCGACGCTACCTGTATATTGGAATTCAGTAAGGCCTTTTTTGCAATTTTTACATATGTAGGATAGACACAGACAGCTGCAACAGTGGGAATATTCTCGAGCCCTTCATGTAAATGCATGGCTTTATAGCATAATTGCCTCACTTTTCCAGGGGTATCTTTACCTTCCAAGGTTGTCAGGTCTATCATGCTTAGTGCCAACTTCAGCCCTTCCACCTTAGAAGATTTTTTAATGCTTCTTTTGCAGAATCTGTCAACGCGTTCCATGACGCCTACAGTGTCATAGGAAGGAAGATTATTTAAATTTGTAATCATTTATATGAATTAGGGATTCAAATTTACAAATTAAAAATGATACGCAAGTTGCTATAAGGAAACATTTAAACTTCCCAAAGTCGTTGATTTTATTGAGTTTATCCGACTAGTTGAAAATGTATTACATGAGGAATACTGATGACAGCAGGTCGCGTGACAAGTAAGTTTTTAGAAATTAAAATCGGAATTACAGCTAATATAATATCATTTATTTGAGAACTTCCAGTGTGATAGGAAGCGTATACGAAACCCTTACCGGTTTCGTCCTTTGTTTACCAGGAGTCATTCTGGGCAGAAGCTGAACAACCCTTATCGCTTCTTTTTCCAGACGTACATGTGGTCCCCGGGCTCTTATGTCGACTATTTCTCCGGTTTTATCAATTTTAAATTGAACATAAACTTTTTTCTTACCCTCTTCAAGTCCCAATTCCTGGGCGAGATCGACCCTAAAATGCTTTGTGACGTGTTTATTGATTTTATCCTGCAAGCATTGTCTTAAAGCATTTTTGTCTCCTTTACATCCGGGGTATACAGGCGATTCTTCTATAATGGCAAAAGGAACATCTTTTTCGATTTCCTCTTCTTCAATGATTTCTTCTATTTTTTCGTATTCAGTTACTTCGACGAATTCAGTTTCGTCTGTTTCAGTTGATTCTAAAACTGTTTCAATGATATCTTCTTCATTGGTGACAATTTCTATTTTTTCGGGTGCAGGTGGAGGAGGGGGCGGTGGTTTTATCTCTAAAATCCTTTGAGTAATAGGTATTTCAATAAATTCTTCATTTTCGATGGTAATCTGCTCCAAATCACTAATATACCTGTCAACAGTTTTCCATTCCAAAGCAATGTATATAAGCAGTAAAGTTAAAACCAAACCCAATTGGAAGAAAAGCTTTCTATATGGGGATAACCTTGCCTTGCTGCTTTTTTTGACTAACATACCGTGGCGAAATTGACAATGCTCTCTAAGTTAGTAATTTGTCCAAAGAAATTTCATGACATTTGTCATGTAATATAAGCAGGTAGCTGCAAGGATAGTCCCTGATTAATGAAGATATAAAAATGTTGAGTTCATTGAATAAAAAAAACCACCTGCCGGATGACAGGTGGTTTTTATGCTTCATTTATGAATTTTTACTCAACTACAAGCGTAATTGGCAAAGTGTACTTTACACCAACAGGTCTTCCTCGTTGTTTTCCTGGCGTCATATCAGGTAATAATTCAACCACTCTTATCGCTTCCTTTTCAAGTCTGGCATGTGGCCCTCTAGCTCTAACATCAGTTATTTTACCTGTTTTGTCAATTTTAAACTGAACATAAACCCTTTTCTTACCCGGGCTCAATCCAAGGTCTCCGGCAAGGCCGGTATTGTATTTTCTGTTTACATGTTTGGTTATTTGCTCAACCATGCATTTTTTCTTTTCGTCATTTGATCCTTTGCATCCCGGATATACTGGCACATTTTCAATGATGGCAAAAGGCACGTCATCCAAAACTTCTTCCTCTTCAACAATTTCTTCAATTTCTAGAACTTCAACTGCTTCCGATTCATCGGTCTCTGTTGATTCAAGAACTGTTTCTTCAATTTCAGATTCATCCTCGACGATTTCAATTTTTTCGGGAGCCGGTGGTGGTGGTGGCGGTGGTTTTATCTCCTGAATTCTTTCAGTGATCGGTATATCAATTTCCTCTTCAGCCGCAATGTCAGCCATACCCAGATCAGCGATGCTTCTTTCAAAAGTTTTCCATTCTATCCCTATATAAATGACAATTAAAGCAAGGGCTAAACCTAACAGCATAAACTGCTTGTTGTGTTTTTCTAGGTTTGCTTTAGGGTTCTTTTTTACTTCCATGTTCTGTTAAAATTTTTTATACTGCGCTAATTTAATGAAATAATTGGAACAAAAACAAGTAATTTTTAAATTGTCCCACACCATTTGATAAATCTGTTGAATATTATCAAAGCTACTATAACACCTGCTGTGTTGGCCATCGCATCATATATGTCTCCTGTTCTGTATGTGGTTAAGCCACTTTGTAATCCTTCAAGAATGATGCCATAAACGATCAAGGCTAAAGGTACAAAAAAATTGAACACCTTCTTGTTGATTCTCTTTTTTAAGGCAAAATACCATAAAAGTGAAAGGCCGAAGTAGGCCGTAAAATGTAAATATTTGTCACCCGATTTAATACCGAGTCCAAGATTTATTTTGGGTATGGCACTCAGGCTAAGAAAAGCTAAAACCAATGTAGCCAGAATAGCCAGGAACAGAGCATTACGCTCCAATAATTTCTTTATATCCTGAAGCATCTAACAGGTTTTCGATTTCTGAGGGTTCTGAAATTTTTATTTTGATCATCCATCCGTCACCGTAAGCATCAGTATTCACTTTTTCAGGTGCTTCTTCAAGAAGTTCATTGAATTCAATAATCTCGCCGCTTATCGGCATAAAAAGGTCAGAGACTGTTTTAACTGCCTCTACACTTCCAAAAACTTCATTTTGTGCAATGGTCTCATCGACAGTTTCAATGTCAACATAAACAATGTCTCCCAATTCTCCCTGAGCAAAATCAGTAATACCAACTGTTGCTGTGTCTCCTTCAATTTTTACCCATTCGTGGTCTTTGGTGTATTTTAATTCTTCCGGTATGTTCATTTTTTAGACTTTAAGTTAATTTCCTATAATATACCTTACACTTATACCTCCATTAATTGAAGTTCGGGGATATGTTGTAGATATTGCAAATTTAGAATTATTATAATCAAAGAAAAAGGACGCGAGTAAATTTTTATTCAATGAATAATCTGCAAGAAACTTGAACGAAACTAAATTTTGCCCCCCTGTTATTTGGTTATTGTTAATTTCATCTTCAATACCGTATGGTCTGATGATGGTCAGGTTCTCGCGGATACCCATGTCCAGTTTTAAATTAATATCTCCTTGAAAAGTGGTTGAACCTCCGCCACTGCCTTTTTTGAATTTCATTTTCACGTTCCTGATTCGGTAGCCCATCCCTAGTACAATTTCTTCACCGGATACCTCGGTGACCGTATTGTTATTAAAGTTCAGGTTCAGGGCTTTGTCTTTATTAAAAGCCGCTCTTACTGAAAGGGAGTTTTTTAACTTGAAATCCACTCTGATTAAAGGTGAAAATTCTTCTATCAAATTGATGCCATTAAAGAGTTTATTTGGATTAAAATTGCCCGCAATATCTCTGTTGACATCTTCATAAGGGTTGTTTTCATCATATTTCAGGTTATTGGTAAATGACAAAATTGAATAAACCGACCTGTAACTGTGTTCCAGGGTAAAACTCCTGAAATTCGTCTTCATCCATGGAATCGACATCAACCCTTTGTATGAAATCCTCCAGTTTGGAACTGGTGTTTTCCTAAAAGCATCCAGTTGTACTGAGGAAGCATCCTTGCCCGAATATGCCGCAAGAAAAGCAGGAAGCACAACATTCTGATTCGTGCCGCCAAACCCGTCAATATTTCCACCGGTTTTATCAGCTAACCTCTGTGAAATTACTGTCCGGTTATCTTTAAATTCCTGAAATATATCTTCGGCATTCTTGAATGAAGCTCCCAGCATAATATGGGATATACTAAAATTCCCTACCCCGTTTCTGGGTGTGGGATCGAGAACTCCATTGACCACATCCAGTTGTTGGTTAAAACTTTCAGTGTAGGTTCTGTTGCCAAAAAGTTCAATATCCAGATCTTTGGTTAATTTTACATTAGCCGAATAGTCGAACTTATCAAAATGGGATTTACTGTAGTTTCTGGCATAAAAATTATCTCCGGTGTCTCTCGAAAGCAACCAGCCATTTGTAATGGCTCTGTCTAAAATATCAGCCTGACTTCCGAACACGAATCCAAAGGTTGGAGAGAGTTTGCCTGAAAAACTGCTTTGACCAAGGAACCCAAATTCGGGAATATATCCGGGAAGAAAAGTTCCATTGTTCTCAGTGTAGGAAAGTCTGACATTCTTAACCGAAGTGAGGATATCAACAGCAGCCCTTCCGATTTTTTGTCCTGTGGAAAGTGATTTTTTAGCTTTAAGAGCCTCTCCTGTTTGGGGATCCTGTTTCACATCGACAGTCTTTCTTTTTGTAAACAGTTTTGAAAGCCCAATCTGATCATAGAACCTGTCCATGCTCATTTCGGCTGTGAAATTATGTGTATTGGCATTTTGAATGGTGTTTCCCACATTGTCAATTGTGGTATAAGATGGAGCCTGCCAATCATAATCGGCCGTATAGTTATAGGTTCCATTGATAAAACTCAGTATGGGAAATTTATCAAAGGGAATCTTATAGGTCATGTTAAAGGTCTGGTGATAGTGCTCGG
Source organism: Lutimonas vermicola (assembly GCF_038433205.1). Classification (NCBI taxonomy): domain Bacteria; kingdom Pseudomonadati; phylum Bacteroidota; class Flavobacteriia; order Flavobacteriales; family Flavobacteriaceae; genus Lutimonas; species Lutimonas vermicola. Next base: position 427,067 of record NZ_JBCDNA010000002.1, on the reverse strand, counting down.
GCCTTCCAATCTTGAAAAATTTGTCGTAGATCTGAAGATCTTCGTCCAGTCCGAATTCGTCATACACGTAATTGTTTAAAGCCCTTAGTGAAAATTGAAGGGATTTGGTCAGGTTATAGGCTACCAAATAGTCCCAGTCAAACATAAAATTTCGTTGTTTCAATACAGGCAGATCCGGCAAACCGGCAACCAAAGATCGCGACAGTTGTTCGTTATAGGTTCTGATGATATTTGAATTGATAGCAAACGATGTAGGTAAAAGATTGATGTTAAAGTCTTTTATAAACTGCAAATAGGCCTTGTCACTTACCAGTCCCCATGATTTAAACGGTTCGATTATTTTTGGCTGGAAACTATAGGTGTAATTCGCCGAAGCCCTGAGCTTTTGATCGATGAATCTTTGAATATTGTAATCTCTGTGATAGGTTTCGTTATACAAATATGAAACAGAAAGGTTTTCGACATCGTAAAAATGAGATTTGCCACTTTGCGAGGTTCTATTTTTTCTGACGTTGATAAAATTAAGGCTTTTCCTAAGGGTATAATCCCTGGCCTGATCGCTGTCTGTAGTTCCGTTTTTAAAAAGTACATCCTGAAATCTGGGATCGTATTTTGGATCTCTGAACTCTTCTCCAAAACTGAAGTTGACCGGGATGCTGACACTTACTCTTTTAGGAAGCAGTTGCCCTATATTGATATTGGAAACCACTCCGTACTGCTTCATTTCATCCTGACTTCTTTCATTGACCATTTGATCAAGGCTGCCAAAACCTATAGTATGGATACTACCAGTTAACGAAACATCGGCAAAATCGGCCAGATTCGCATCAGCATTCACAATAGCTGCCCAACTCGATTTATTGTCAAAATCAGATACGCGTAATTCATTGAACCATAACTCCATACTTTTGGGAGATATAGATGTATTTTTGACTCCGAGCATGACGGTCCTGATATTCGATAAATTCGGATTACCTTTTACCCTGATCCTGTATTCAGGCGTTTCCCCAATCTGTGGTTGAGGATAGAGTTCATTTACCGGAGCCCCGACCTCCAATCGTTCAAGTTTAAGGTTCCCAAAGGATTCTATATCTGCATTGATATTATTCTCTTCGGGCCATATTTCCTCCGGAGTAACGGCATTAAAGCCCGTTATTTTTAATGGTATTTCAACCTGGTAGTAATTATCGTCAGTATCACTGCCCAGCCTGATGATTCCCACCAGTTCATCATCTTTTACTTCAATCTGACCAATTTTTCCTTCAGCATGTATAAACATTTTCAATTGCTTATACATTCTTAAGTCAAAGGTTGTGTTTTTAAAAATAGCTCTTGTATCACCGGGTTGCAGGTCTTCGACCTTAACTGAAACGGATTGTTCGTTTTGCTGTTGAATCGTTGTGGTTCCCTGAAGTCTTTCCCTTCGGATACCAGGGGGTAAGGCATAGGGAATAGGCTGCCTGTCTTCGTTTTCTTCAATATTGACAACACCAACCTCGAATTTTTGATTTTCATCCGGCGAAATTTCCTGAGGCGGATTGACGGCTTCATCCAGAGTTTTTGTATAACGTCTCCAATCTCCCCTAACCAGTTGCAACTCTCCAAACCGCAGAACGATCGGTACCTTAAATTTGGTCAGGAACATTCGCATAAAGCGGATGGAAGTAAAACCAGACATATCGTTGATAATATTATTAGGGTCCTCAGGGGTGGTGATAGGAATTCTGAATTGATACCAGGTTGTTGTCTGAGTTGTATTGTTTGGAAGGTTTACAGTAGTCACTCGGGTATCCACGATATAATTTTGACCTACCACAAGGTCGGTTTTGTTCAGTGAGACTTTATACTGATAGTAACTCTCAATGGCGCTCATCGTTTGATCCTTGTTAATATCCTCAACATCCGGATAGGTAGTTGATGAGGTTGGATAGTTTTCGACAGAATTGTTGATCGTGGGCGAATTGCCTTCTGTCAAACTAAAATCCTTGTACCGTGTGATGATGGAAGCATCTTCTGCGTCAAAATCGGATCCTCTGAAAAAGTGAAAATTATCTGCTGACGGGTCATCTCCAAAAACGGTTCCGTACTTAACCGCTTCATCAGTATCGTTTACCCCGTCAAGCCCAAGATCCTGATTCACCCTGGCCTCATCACTTTCGGGAAAGGCATACAATAAAGACTGGTCGGTTGGGATTGATGACCAGGGAGTAGATTCGATGTTCGTTCCGGGAATCTGAACCCCGTCAGTTGGCAAACCATTCTCATACATTTTGCGGTCATCTTTTAGGATATCTTCTGAAATGCTTCCGAAATTGAAATACAATTCTCCCTGCATGTCCTGCAGACTTGGAGGGGTTGCCGGGCCACCTTCCTCGGGTTTAATAGAGTAATTTTCATAGGGATCCATTAACCAGAATTGAATGTATTCTATATTGGCCTGCTGGAAGTTTGTAGTTGTGAGGGCTCGGGTAACTCCTGCCCATCGGTCTTCAGGGTTGATATATTTACCATCCGGACCGAAGCTGTCATCGTAATTGTTTGTTCCTCTTTCAGCCGGAAAGTAGGCCATGTCAAAAGTCCTGATAATACTTGACTGGGTCACGTCGAGATCAACCTGAGGAAACAACTCACTAAAATTCACTTGTCTGACTTCTGCTCTTGACAGTTCCTCACTATCTATATTTGAAGGCCTGAGGCTGGACCCATAGAATATTTGGTCGATATTGTACCACGATAGTTTTGACCTTTTGGCCCCGACACTTAATTCGGGAGGTAAACCTGCAGCAACATTCCCATTTGTAAAATCAAGATCTCCGGTTTGGCCCAGGGGTGTACTCGCCGTAAACCATTGTTTAGGGGATTTGATATCCAAAGGAATCTGGGCGCCTTCGAAATCATCTATATACGAGGTTGCGGCTCCCTCCAGGTCTATACCTTTTGGGGTACCGGGCAACAGGTAAGCCAGTTCTGACCTCACTGAAATATAGGAAGGGACATCTGTATCAATATTGGGAAGTGCATTGGCCCATTTGGTTAATTTTGGTACTTCTGTACGATAGGTAAGATAAGCTCCGATAATGGTATTGTTAACAGGTTCTGATCCAAACTGTGCTTTTTGAGTAAGGGGTCTTTCATTGAGGTTGATGATATTACCTCCTATAGCCAGTTTTTCATTGAACACATGAAGCACATCTACTCCCATGTACCTTCTTCTCTGCTGGTTAAATCCAATATTGTTTTCAACATTTACCTGAATCGGTGCATCTGAGGCAACCAGGGCAGGATTGATAATTTGTACGTTTCCTATATTGTAATCGACTACATAATCAACACCTTCAATCAATTCCCTGCCTCCGGATGTCACCCTTACCGATCCTCTGGGTACATTAAAGGCTCCTAAAGGAATACCGTTTTTCCCGTCTGATTTGAAATATCCCTTAAAAGAGTATTTGTCTTTTTGCTGAAAATCATTTTGAGCTTCTGCCTGAGTCCTGTCGTATAGTTCTCTAAAAACGAATACATCATCTTCCGGTAATAACTGATCGTCAAGGAATGCTCCAAAAGGCTCTACTGTTGGGAAAATAAAATAGCCATTAGGGGAATCAATGGTGATTCCTTCTACATAATCGAAAAAGCCGTCCCCTTCTGGTTTTATGTTGTTGTTTTGATCGAGACGATCAAGTCTTAACAGGTTGAGAATCGTTCTGTCATTGACTCCGGTTGTTTGTGCATTTTGTAAAATATTCACCGGTTCGCCGGTACTGTCATCATAATACAGCAGCTCTAACCTAAACCCTTCTTTTTGTAATTGAAAGGCGCCGGGGATTTCATACACATTCTTCATCAAAAGATCAAACATGGGTATATTGTCGTTGATGATCTCGCTTCTGAGCATTTTTACAACAAGGTTATCAGGGGCAATCACACCTGCATCTGTAAATTCACCTACCCTGTGAACTTCTGTTCCATCCGAGTATTCATAGGCTACCGCTAAAACATCGCTGTCAACCAATCGCCTGTTTAAGGTGATAAAACCCAATTGGGCATTCATGGTAAAATCAACACCCTGGACCAGTTTAATGGCATTTTCAAGAATGGTATAATCCCTACCCTGAGACATATTGTAAGGCGCAAGTGCCTGCCCCACTGTTGAAATTTTTCTAATCGGGCCGTTAAGAGTCAGCAAGTTTTGGAGGTCATTTGCCTCATTGGAAGGGTTTTTCGCTCCCGGGACGGGGTTTACACTGGCCGGCCCAATATTAGCTGGATTATTTTCTCCCAGATCCGCAAGGGCAATGATATTTCTTGTTCCTGTGGTTGTTGCATTCCTGTTGGTTACCCAAATTTCAATTCTGGTTATGTTCTTGGAGCTGTTGATCAGCGGAAAATTGGACAAAGCGGCATCGTATGAGTCACGAAACTCATGAGCAATAAAAAAGTGCCGGTTGTTGTCGTAATTACTCGCCTTGAAATCAAATTCATTCAAAATTGAACCTCCCTGTGCTGAAACGGATCGGGTTTGAGATCTTTGCTGAGAAAATATACCGGTAACAGTTGTTTTGCCGAATTGAAGTTCCATTTTGGCACCAAACAGGTTCTGAGCCCCGGTTACAAGAGAATTACGTATCGGCATAGAGACGTTTCCCACTTCAATCTTCCTGATGATATCATCCTCGGTAGGTGTATATTCCAGTTTCACCATATTCTGGAAATTAAAAGTTGATTGGGTGTCAAAATTGGCAAGGACCCTCAGGCGGGTTCCGATTCTTGCATTCAAACTGGCATTGATTTCCTGATCAAAATCAAATGTGGTGCTTTGCCTGTTGTTTTCAGAAAGCTGGGGATTCTCAACCCGCTGATAAATCAATCCCATTTTTATCAAAATAGAACCCTGCACATTGACATCGATTTGATTTCCGCCAAAAACGCTTTCAAAGAAATTGGAATTTACATAATAGGTGGGCAATAAATTTTTCTGTACCTCCGAAGCGTCCTTTGTTTTGCCGCTTATGGCATTGATCTTATCTTTTGAATACTCCAGCATGTCTCTTTGCAAGCGATAGTCTTTGTATTCCTCAGGCGTCATCTGAGTGGGGTTTTTGATGTAATAGTCGCCTATTTTTTCCATCAAAATATAATTCCCTGACTGGGGATCATAGATAATTTCAAGTTCTTTGTTGTCGTTTAGAAATAGTCTTCCGGTTTGATTGTTGTTGAACGAATATGGAAGTTGTGGTATGGTGTCGTTCTGAGCAGAAGTTGTTGATTGATTGGAAGTTACCGAATTATCTCCTGAATTTATTTGAGCCGAGACAAAGGCCGTACTAAATAAAAGTACGATTAATATAATAGGGAGATTATATTTAAACCGTTTTATTTGGATCAATCGTTACAAGTTTTTAAGCGCTTGTTTAATCAGTTCCTCCAGACTTATGTCAGGAGAATTTTGTAAAATAACTTGTATAACTTTTTCAACTTTTTTTCGTGAAAATCCTAAGACTTCTAAAGCTGATAACGCTTCAATTTTGATAGTATTGTTTGAAACGGATAAATCTTCTGAAATTTCATAAGATTTTAGGATTTTGTCTTTGAGATCCACGATTACCCTTTGTGCTGTTTTTAATCCAATTCCTTTTACAGATTGTATTTTTGAGACGTCCTCAGAGCCTATGGCGCGTTGAATTTCTTCAGTATCCATAGAAGATAACATGGTAATTGCTATGCTCGGACCAACCCCTGAAACAGAAAGCAGCATTTTAAAAACCTCTCTTTCCGTTTTGCTGTAAAAACCATAAAGAATATGGGCATCTTCCCTGATCACCATATGGGTGAATAATTTTAAATTTTCCTGATCCGGAATATTTGAAAATGTTTGAAGTGAAATATGGATATGGTAGCCTAAACCGTTGCATTCAACAACTACATGGTCAGGATTTTTCTCGACCAATTTTCCTTTGATATGTGCAATCATAAATTTTGAATGGTGATGGATTCAAATGTAATAATTTTATGGGCTTTAAATAAAATTGTTATACTTATTTTAATAACATTCCCAACATGCTTTTAAGTATAAATTACCGAACAGTTAAATGAGACCAAATACCTCGTCAACGCCTTGAATAAAGGCAATTTATTTTATCCTGCTCTGTGCGTCTACCACTGCGATACAAACTATATTCACGATCTCGTCAACACTGGCACCCAGTTGTATCAAATGAACAGGTTTTTGCAGCCCCATGATGATAGGCCCTATTGAATCTGCCGAATGGATTTCTTTTAATAATTTATAACTGATATTAGCCGATTCAAGATTGGGATAGATCAGTCCGTTGACTTTTTTTCCGTTGAGTTTGGAAAAAGGAAATTTTTCTTTTCTCATTTCTCCATTTAAGGCAAAGTCAGCCTGAAGCTCACCATCGATATTGATTTTAGGAAAATATTTATGCAAGTAGCTGACTGCTTCCGACATTTTTTTTGCAGATTCAGATTTTGATGAGCCAAAATTAGAAAAAGAGACCATTGCCAGATTTGGAACCAATCCAAACATTTTCATTGTTTTATGCGTCATTCGGGCAATTTCACTTAGTTCCTTGGCATTTGGATTGATGTTCATAGCCGTATCAGACAAAAACAAGGGTCCTTTTTCGGTGAGCATTAGATTGGTTGCCGCAATCTTTCTAATCCCTTTTATCTTGCCAATAAGCTCAATCATTGGTTTGGCAACTGTCGGATAACTTCGCGTATACCCTGTAACAAGGGCATCTGCCTGATTTTCGTTTACCATCATGGCAGCAAAATAATTGCGTTCCCTCATCCATTTTTGGGCTTCAAGCAGGGTCATACCTTTCCGTTGATTTTTTTTCCAATAGATCTCTGCGAAGGTATTTCTCCGTTTTTCTTCAGCTTTTGATTTTGGGTCTATGATAGTGATATCAGCTTCAAACTGTATTTCTTTCATCAAACTTTCAATAGCTGATTGGTCACCAAGAAGTATTGGGATACCAATACCTTCGTCATAAATGATTTGTGCCGCTTTTAAAACACTTAACTGGTCTGCTTCGGCAAAAATCACTGTTTTGGGTTCAGATTTCGCACGGTTGGTAATCAGCCTCATCAATTTATTACCTGTACCCAATCGTTCAATAAGGTCTTCCCGGTATGCGTCCCAGTCTTTTATGGGTTGCTGTGCCACACCAGATTCCATGGCTGCTTTAGCAACCGCAGGAGGGATTTCACTAATCAATCTCATATCGAAGGGTTTAGGTATGATATAGTCCTTGCCAAATGTGATGTTCTTTTTGTGATACGTGATATTGACCTGTTCGGGTACGCTTTCCTTGGTCAGATCAGCCAGCGCATGAACTGCAGCCATTTTCATCTCTTCATTAATTTTTGTAGCTCGCACATCCAGGGCTCCTCTGAAAATAAAAGGAAATCCAAGCACATTGTTGACCTGATTCGGATGATCAGACCTTCCAGTAGCCATAATGATGTCATCTCTTGTAGCTACAGCCACCTCATATGATATTTCGGGATCAGGATTTGCCAAAGCGAAAACGATAGGATTATCAGCCATAGACAGCAGCATTTCCGGGCTTACGATATTACCAATGGAAAGCCCGATAAAAACATCTGCGTTTTTTATAGCGTCTTCTAGTGAATAGAGGTCTTTGTCAGTAGCAAATTCCCTTTTTTGTTCGTTGAGGTCTGTACGATCGGTTCGCAATACCCCTTTGCTGTCGCACATAACAATATTTTCGGCCAGAATTCCCAATTTTTTATACAAGAGCGTGCATGATATAGCCGCGGCCCCTGCACCATTGATTAAGACATTGACTTCTGAAGCTTTTTTACCTGCAATTTCCAGGGCATTTTTAAGAGCTGCCGCAGAAATTATGGCAGTTCCGTGCTGGTCATCATGCATGACCGGAATATCCAAATCTTCTTTTAGCCTCTTTTCAATTTCAAAAGCTTCGGGAGCTTTGATGTCTTCAAGATTTATACCTCCAAAGGTCGGGGCAATGGCTTTGACGGTCTCAACAAATTTATCCACATCTTTAGCATCAACTTCAATGTCAAACACATCAATATCTGCAAAGATCTTAAATAGTAAAGCCTTTCCTTCCATAACTGGTTTTGAAGCCAGGGGTCCGATGTCTCCAAGGCCCAAAACTGCTGTTCCATTTGAGATTACAGCGACAAGATTGCCCTTTGAAGTGTAATTATACACCTGAAGTTCGTCTTTTTCAATTTCCAGACAAGGTTCAGCCACTCCGGGAGAGTAGGCCAGAGAAAGATCTCTTTGGCTTGAATGCTTTTTCGTGGGAACTACCTGGATCTTTCCGGGCTTTGGAAACTGATGATAGGCTAAGGCGTCTGATTTTTTGATTTTGGATCCCATTATTTGAATTTTTGGACTAAGGACACAAAGTTAATTTTTTTACCAGAAGAAGAGGGGTGAATTCTATTTTTTTAAGAAACTGATGTTACGTTCAAATCCTGCGAATTTCGTTCTCTTTACAGCCGATTTTTTAAAGATATCTTTAAAAATTTCTTCCGTGATTTCTTCCCATTCATTTTTTTTGAAGTTAAGTAATCGATTATCAGGATCAAATTTAGGCTCCTTATGAGGTGTGGAGAATCGATTCCATGGGCAGACATCCTGGCATATATCACAGCCAAAAACCCAGTCTTCAAAATGATCTTTAAAATGGGCAGGGATTTCGTCTTTTAGTTCTATTGTAAAATAGGAAATACATTTACTTCCATCAACTGTATTGTTTGGTAAAATAGCCTTTGTTGGGCATGCATCGACACAACGGGTGCAGGACCCGCAGTGGTCAGTTGCAAACGGGAGATCGTAGTTGAGTTCAACATCAAGGATGATCTCCGCAAGAAAAAAAAAGGATCCCCGTTGCTTGCTGATGAGCAATGAATGTTTGCCACGCCATCCCAATCCACTCTTTTGAGCCCAGGCTCTTTCCATGACAGGTGCGGAGTCGGTGAATACCCTTGCATGAAAACTTCCCAAAACTTCCTGCATGGAGCCGACCAATTCATGCAGCTTTTTTTTGATCACATGATGATAATCTTCACCATAAGCGTATTTGGAAATATGAAAACTATCCTGATTTTGAATGTCAGAAGGAAAATAGTTGTAAAGAAGTGAAATAACACTTTTAGCCCCCGGTACAAGTAAAGCAGGATCAAGACGCTTGTCAAAATGATTTTCCATATAGTGCATCTCTCCTTGAAAACCAGACTGTAACCATTGCTCCAAACGAGGTGCTTCCTCTTCAAGAAAAACTGCTTTTGATACGCCACAAGCGTCAAAACCAAGTCTTTGCGCTTCCCTTTTGATCCAAATTGTATGTGATTCTTTTTTCGTCAATATTTTTTTATGATTCTCGTGACTAAATTACAACTTTGAAACTTGCTTTTCACAGCCCGGCTCAACAGTTTGTCATAACTCGATAAAAAACAAACTTTGATAAAATGGCGGGTCATGTTTGATTTAAAATTGTACTAATTGTTTTAGTATGTACTTTTTATCACTAACAGTTGTTGAGATAAAGCCAGCCTAACACATCGGTTTATATCAACTTAATTTGATGTTGTACATACACTAAATGATTTATGAGAAGGAATAGGCTATTTGATTTTTGAAGGACTGACGCCATAACGTTTTTGAAAGCATTTGGAAAAATATGAAGGATTGTTAAAACCTGATTCCAGGGCTATTTCAGAAATAGTCATCATTCTTTTCGACAAAAGGTTCAAGGATTTTGAAAGCCTTTGATCTCTTATATAGTGATTTGGGGAAAGCCCTGTCAACAATTTGATCTTTCTGTATAATTGGGCCCTTGAAACGCCAAGTTCCCTTCCCAGAAAATCTACGTTGAGTTGTTCTTCTTCCAGGTTTTTTTGAATGATTCCATTAAGGGCAATCAGGAATTCTCCGTCAGGACCATCAATGATTCTGATTCCGTTTTTTTCTGATGAGTCCTCCCTTAGGCCTGATAATTGGCAAAAGAACCGTGAAGTTGTGATCTGGGAATCTTTAGATATGTTAGACAGGATCAGGGCAAAATTCATGGCTTCTTCAAAAAATCCCGACTGAGCTGTGACGGGTTGGCCAACACATAGGCCCATTTTAAATCGATAAGACTTAAACATTCTTGTCCCTATTCTCTTAAGGATTAGTGATCGAAGCTCAAGACTGCATTTAAGTGCAGCTTCCGCAGTGCGAAATATACCCAGAATCTCTTTTTGACCTGTCGGAATCAAATCTCTCCCATGGTATTTTTCAACCAGGGCAATACATTCAAGTTTTAACTGGTCATAAGGAGGGTGTTTTTTCCCTTTTTGGCGCGAAAGGAGCTGTGAGTTTTTAAGTTCCAGGGATAGAATGAACCGATAACCATTATCAATTTCACCGTTAAAATGCCTTACAAGGCCGTGATCAAGCTTTTGATTATCTCCAAGGAACAGGTCATACATCCCGTCTTTTACTTCAACAAGATTACAGGCCGTAATGCCATTTGCCTCTCTATGAGTGGCTTCACATGCTTCTTTGCTGGGCCCTTCAACAAGGCAATAGGCTTTTCCCTCCTGCTCATTAATCCAGTATTGAAGATATTTTACACTGTACTTTTCCTGAACGGATAGATCATTTAAATGAGCCTTTTTGGAATCTTTGATATTGATTTCAGGCAGGTCGTGAAAGTCCATGTAAATTGGCATGCTGATCCGGTTTGGTGAACTAAATATACAAAAAACTTAATTTTTCGAGATTAAAAAAACCACAAAGAAATGTTTATCAGTATACTTTAAGATGTATTGGTATTAAAATTATGTGATATCAAAATATGAGCTCAATCTAAAACAGTTCTTCTTGTGAAGGCCCTTTGATCCTGCCAAGATGCTTGAATGCCAATTCAGTGACTTCCCGGCCTCGAGGTGTTCTCATTATAAAACCTTCCTGAATTAAAAACGGTTCATATACCTCTTCGATTGTTTCAGCATTTTCTCCTACTGCAGTTGCTAAAGTACTTATACCTACCGGACCTCCCTTAAATTTATCAATAATGGTTGTCAGGATCTTATTGTCCATTTCATCCAGCCCATGCTGGTCAACATTCAATGCCTTCAAAGCATATTTGGCTATGGCGATATCAATATTGCCATCTCCCTTGATTTGGGCAAAATCTCGTACGCGTCGGAGCAAAGCATTCGCTATTCTTGGCGTACCTCTGCTTCTCCCCGCAATTTCTATGGCAGCCTCCATAGAATTTTGTACACTGAGGATACCTGAACTTCTTTGAACAATATGGGTAAGCAATTCTGTACTGTAATAGTTTAGCCGGCTACTGATGCCAAATCGTGCCCTCATAGGAGCGGTCAAAAGCCCTGAACGGGTGGTGGCGCCGATAAGTGTAAAAGGTTCCAGATTGATTTGAACACTTCTCGCATTTGGACCCGATTCGATCATAATATCAATTTTATAATCTTCCATGGCAGAATAGAGATATTCCTCAATAACAGGACTAAGTCGATGAATTTCATCAATAAACAACACATCTCTTTCACCCAGGTTTGTTAGCAGGCCGGCAAGATCGCCTGGTTTATCAAGTACAGGCCCTGATGTAACCTTTATATTGGTTTTTAATTCGTTTGCAATAATATGCGCCAAGGTCGTCTTACCAAGTCCTGGTGGGCCATGAAAAAGTGTATGATCCAAAGCTTCCTCCCTTTGATTGGCTGCTTCCACAAATATTTTTAAATTCTCCAATACCTGGTCCTGACCCGCAAAATCATCAAAGGATAAGGGGCGAAGTTTTTTTTCCAGGTCGAATTCCTCCGGAGGCAAATTCTTATTGGATGCATCTAAATATTCGTTCATATTGAGATTTGTAAATTAAAATGATCAGTTTATTGTATTTCTATATCGGTGGCAAGAACTATGGCCGCAGGATATTCCTTCTTTATTTGCACCATTGCATGATCTGCTTCCAGACGGGTGCGGAAATTCCCTACCTGAAGTTTCCACTGTGGGGTACTGAATATAATAGAAGTGGTGATATCAGGGAACAAAGCATTAAACTCATCCTTTACTTCATAACACCTTTTTTCGCTTCCGTAATAGATTTGTACTTTATATCCGGGTGTCGTTTCCAGCGTCTTATTATATGCTTTTTTCTGAGCTACCATTTGATCTATGTGTGCACTTGTTTCAATGCGAACTGTTCCTTGCTTACTTTGAGCTTCGGTATGAAACTGCCAAAAAGCAAAAAAGGCAAGTGAAATCAACAATTTGTATTTGGATAAATACCGCATAAATTTAATTTTTTGCAAATCTAAAAGAATATTTTTAGAAAGGTCTTTTTTTAGTTATTTAGAATGATTATAAATTAATATGATCAGATTATTAATACTTTGTCTATACGTAAGAAAATGTATTTTTGCACAATGTTTTTATATTTCATGATAAAAATCATAAATATATTAATTTTGGAATATTTTGCGCTCTAAAAAGTGATATTTAATATAACGTATACAATGCAAATGAAAATTGTAATGCCCAGCAGTACATTTAAGAAAATCTTAGCCAGCCTTTCTTTCCTTTTTTTACTCACATTAAGTCTTACTGCACAACAAGGTGATCCCGCAAACGGGAAGAAATTATTCAATGCCAATTGTGCAGCATGTCATAAAATGGATAAAAAACTCATCGGGCCTGCCCTTGGAGGAGTTACCGAGAGAAGGACAAATGAATGGTTACAGGCATGGATCAAAGACAACAATGCTTTTAGAGCAACAGGAGATCAGGATGCTATTGATATTTTCAACGAATATAACGGTATGCCAATGACGCCTTATCCGCAATTGTCTGAACAAGACATCAACGATATATTGGCTTACACAGATGGGGAGCCCGAAGAGGCTAAGACAGCTGTGGCAGCAACCCAGGAGGTTGACCCAAAGGTGGCTACAGGAAAAAAATTATACCAGACAAATTGTGCATCATGTCATAAGCTTGATAAAAAACTTATTGGTCCTGCTCTTGGTGGAGTGGCAGACAGAAGAAGTATGGAATGGTTGAAAGCCTGGATCAAAGACAATAATGCCTTAAGGGCTAGTGGTGATCAGGATGCCATCGATATTTTTAATGAGTATAATGGAATGCCAATGACAGCATTTCCGCAGTTGTCAGACGAAGATATTGAAGCGATCATTGCCTATACAACCGCTGGGGACGTGCAGCAGGTTGCAGTGGCGACGGGTGAAGAAGTGCTCGCAACACCAAAATCTTCAACTGCATGGATGAGCTATATTGTTGTGCTTGTGCTTCTGGGGTTGATTGTTTGGATTTTTGTAGCCAGTAATAATGGATTCCTTAAAATCGCGGCAACAATCTTTGTGTTGATTCTCACAGGGTATATTCTCTTTGATTCGCTTATGGATATCGGTATCGATCAGGATTACCAGCCCATACAGCCCATCGCTTTTTCTCATAAAATCCACGCAGGTGACAACAAGGTAGATTGTCAGTACTGTCACTCTTCTGCGAAGCACAGTAAAATGTCGGGAATCCCTTCGGTCAACGTATGTATGAACTGTCATAAGAGTATATCTGAGTATACGGGACCAACAACTTCTGAAAAAGATAAAGCCTTTTATGATGCAGAAATCCAAAAGATTTATGATGCAATAGGTTGGGATCCTGAAACATTGCAATACAAAGAAAACTATGAGCAAAAACCCATCAAATGGGTAAGGATTCACAGCCTTCCTGATTTTGCTTACTTCAATCATGCGCAGCATGTCACTGCAGGAGGCGTGGCCTGTCAAAAATGTCACGGACCTGTCGAAGAAATGGAAGAGATGTATCAGTTCTCTCCTTTGACTATGGGTTGGTGTCTTGATTGTCACAAACAAACAGCAGTTGACCTTAAAGGAAATGATTATTACGCCAAAATCCATGAAGAACTTGCAGATAAGTATGGTGTGGAGAGTGTTACAATCGCTCAGTTAGGTGGTAAAGAATGTGGCAAGTGCCACTACTAGAGTAAAGAAATTATAATGGCTGAGCCCTGTTCAGTTTAAAAAATAAACAACAAGATTAAATATGGCATCTAACAAGAAATACTGGAAAAGTGTTGAAGAACTAAAAGAAAATAGTTCTATTGTTGAAAAGCTGCAGAAAAGTGAATTTGTTGAAGATCTCCCTACTAGTGAATTCTTGGGTGATAAGGAAACCCTGGAAGCAAGTGATACTTCAAGAAGAGACTTTTTAAAATATGTAGGATTTTCCACTGCGGTTGCATCTTTAGCTGCCTGTGAAGGACCTGTGGTAAATTCCATTCCTTATGTAGTAAAACCTGATGACCTGATTCCGGGCATTGCCGACTATTACGCATCCACTATGGCCGATGGCTTCGATTTTGCGAATATATTGGTTAAAGTGAGAGAGGGCAGGCCCATTAAGATAGAACCTAACAAGGATTCTAAAAATGGAAGTACCAACGCCAGGGTTCAGGCCTCTGTTTTATCCCTTTATGATAATAACAGGCTTAACGGACCATTGGCCAAAGGCACTGAAACTGATTATGCAACACTCGATAAGGAAGTGCAGTCCAAGTTAAATGAAATCAAGGAAAAGGGTGAGAAGATAGTATTGCTAACTGCTACCACGGCAAGCCCTTCTCTTCACAAACTGGTGGCTCAATTCAATGAAGCTTATGGCAATGTAGAGCACGTTATTTACGATGCTGTTTCAGAAGATGCTGCCTTGAATGCCTTTGAAAAAATGTATGGAACAAGGTCTTTACCTGATTATAATTTTGGTAAGGCAGAGGTAATCGTTTCAGTTGGAGCCGATTTTCTTGGCGATTGGCAGGGAGGCAATTTCGGACCTGATTATGCTAAAGGAAGAAAGCCTAAAAATGGAAAAATGTCTCGTCATATCCAGTTTGAGTCAAACATGACCCTAACCGGAGGTAATGCAGATAAAAGAGTTATCGTTAGACCATCTGAACAACTTCAGGTGATGAGTAAGCTATATGAGGCAATTGTTAATGGTAAGGAAACCGGAGGCTCAACTCCTGTAGACGATGCTGTCAATAAGGCCGTTGCTCAAATCAGAAAGGCCGGAAAAAAGGCTGTTGTGGTAACGGGTATCCAGGACGAAAATGCTCAATTGCTGGCCCTGGCTATCAATAATGCATTGAAAAGTGAGGTCATTGATGTTGTCATGACTAAAAATGTGCGTCAGGGGGATACGAAAAAAGTAAACCAGCTGATAAAAGAAATGGCATCAGGAAGTGTTGGTGCGGTATTGATTGCAAACAGCAACCCGGTTTATTCATTGGCAAATGGCGCAGCGTTTGCTGAGGCCTTACAGAAGGTATCGCTTTCTGTTTCTTTCAGTATGTCGGCTGATCAAACTGCCGAAGTATCCCAATACGTAGTTGCCAGCCCACATTATCTTGAATCCTGGGGTGACGTTGAGATTGTAAAAGGAAGTTACAGTTTAATTCAGCCTACCATTAAGCCCTTGTTCAATACACGTCAATTAGAAGACAGTCTTTTGCAATGGATGGGTAGTGAAAGTGCTTACTACGATTATGTAAAGGATAACTGGCAGACCAATTTGCTTGCCGGAAAATCATGGAATAAAACGCTTCAGGAAGGGACTTTTTCAGTTGTTAGTGAAGATCTTGTTGTCGCTAATGAATTAGACATGGCTGCGGCCAGTGCTTCGTTGTCAAAAGCAGCAAGCGCTGATATGGAACTCACTGTTTATTCAAAAACAGGCCTGGGTGATGGTCAGCAGGCGAACAACCCTTGGTTGCAGGAACTTCCGGATCCGATTACCAGAACATCCTGGGACAATTATTTATTGATCTCCAGAATAGATGCCGAAAAGTTTGATTTAACCAATAGAACTGTTGACAACGGAGCTTTGAATGGAGACCTGGTCAATATAACTGCCAATGGAGTAACCTTGAGTAACGTTCCGGTGTATATACAGCCGGGTCAGGCTCCCGGATCAGTGGCCATTGCAGTGGGATACGGTAGAACCGACCTCAAAAAAGACATGAAAGTCGGAGTAAATGCCTATCCGCTTTCAGAGGGTGCTTTTCAAAGTGTAAGCATAGAAAAAATTGAAGGAGAGCACAAGTTTGCCTGTGTACAGCTACACCATACGATCATGGGCAGAGAAGAAGAAATCACCAAGGAAACAACCCTGGCTGATTTTGTCTCGAAGCCTAAAGAAGACTGGAACCATGCACCGGTGTTTTCTCTTGATCATCAGGAAGTGACTCAGGATAAAGTGGATTTATGGGAAAAATTTGATGACAGTTTGGGAACCAGATTTAACCTTTCCATTGATCTTGCCACGTGTACAGGATGTGCTGCCTGTGTAGTTGCCTGTCACGCTGAAAACAATGTTCCCGTTGTGGGTAAACATGAAATCAGGGTGAGTAGAGATATGCACTGGCTGAGGATTGACAGATATTATTCAAGTGATATGACGGTTGCTCAGGGTAAAGAAGACGGATCTTTCGGATCAGGTGACTTCTTTAAGGCTCAGGGTGAGCCTTCGGATGCTCCAGAAGTGTCTTTCCAGCCTGTCATGTGTCAGCATTGTAACCATGCACCTTGTGAAACGGTATGCCCGGTAGCGGCAACTTCACACGGACGCCAGGGTCAGAATCAAATGGCTTATAACCGTTGTATCGGAACCCGTTATTGTGCTAACAACTGTCCTTACAGGGTGAGAAGATTTAACTGGTTCAAGTATGCCAATAATAACGAGTTCGACTTCAACATGAACAACGAACTTGGAAGAATGGTATTGAATCCGGATGTTACGGTGAGGTCA
Organism: Lutimonas vermicola; assembly: GCF_038433205.1. Lineage (NCBI taxonomy): Bacteria > Pseudomonadati > Bacteroidota > Flavobacteriia > Flavobacteriales > Flavobacteriaceae > Lutimonas > Lutimonas vermicola. Next base: position 410,179 of record NZ_JBCDNA010000002.1, on the reverse strand, counting down.
AGAGGGGTTATGGAAAAATGTTCTTTCTGTATCCAAAAGACTCAGTTGACGATTTTAAATGCCAAAAAAGAAGGCAGGGTCGTTGCTGACGGGGAGTTTTCAACTGCTTGTTCCAGCGCTTGTCCTAATGATTCTTTGGTGTTTGGGGATGTGAATGATTCAGTGAGTGAAGTGGCTCACTTGAGCGAAGATGACAGAAGCTTTAAGCTGCTTGATTTTGTTGGCACAAAACCTAACGTCTTTTATCAATTGAAGGTTAGAAATACCACAGAGGCTTAAGCCGGTTGGATACAGAATAAAAAAAGAGAAATAAATTAATATTACAATATACTATGTCTCATTACGAAGCACCTATTAGAGAACCATTAATCATAGGAGATAAGAGTTATCACGACATTTCTAATGATATTGCAGCACCCATTGAGGGCAAGGCCAACAAGTGGTGGTGGGCAGTATTCAGTTTGGCTTTGATCGCCTTTTTATGGGGTATTGGAGCCATAGCTTATACCATTGGTACAGGTATTGGTGTTTGGGGTCTTAACAATAAAATCAACTGGGCCTGGGACATTACAAACTTTGTTTGGTGGGTAGGTATCGGACATGCAGGAACACTTATTTCAGCTGTACTTCTTTTATTCCGTCAGAAGTGGAGAATGGGGATCAACCGTTCGGCTGAGGCCATGACTATTTTTGCCGTATTCCAGGCAGGACTGTTTCCTGTAATTCATATGGGACGTGTATGGAATGGTTACTGGACCATGCCTATACCAAACCAATTCGGAAATCTTTGGACAAACTTTAATTCACCTTTATTATGGGATGTATTTGCTATCTCAACCTATCTGACAGTTTCCGTAGTGTTCTGGTATACGGGATTATTGCCTGATTTTGCTATGATCCGTGACAGAGCTACCAAGCCATTTCAAAAGAAAATTTACAGTTTATTGAGTTTTGGTTGGACCGGAAGAGCTAAAGACTGGCAGCGTTTCGAAGAGGTATCTTTGGTTTTGGCCGGGCTTGCAACACCTTTAGTACTTTCTGTGCATACAATTGTATCATTTGACTTTGCCACTTCGGTCATTCCAGGATGGCACAGTACTGTTTATCCGCCATACTTTGTGGCTGGAGCCGTATTCTCAGGATTTGCCATGGTACAGACTCTTTTGATCATCATGAGGAAAGTATCAAACCTCGAAGCTTATATCACAAGGGGCCATATTGAAAATATGAACAAGGTTATTTTGGTAACCGGCGGTATCGTTATGGTCGCATATCTTTCTGAATTTTTTGTGGGATGGTACTCAGGTAGTTCCTATGAAGATTTCACATACTTATCTGTAGGTGCCGCAACGGGACCTTATTGGTGGGCATTCTGGGCATTGATATTGTGTAATGGAGTGTTTCCTCAGTTACTGTGGATTAAAAAGCTTAGAACAAATTATACGGTATCTTTTATCATGGCCTTAATTATCAACATTGGGATGTGGTTTGAACGTTTTGATATTATTGTGATTAACCTGAGCAGGGGTCACCTTCCTTCAACCTGGACTCAATTTGAACCAACATTTGTAGACATAGGGATCTTTATGGGTACGATAGGATTCTTCTTTGTGCTGTTCCTTTTATATGCAAGAACATTCCCTGCTGTTGCGCAGGCAGAAGTAAAATCCATTTTAAAATCATCAGGAGATAATTTTAAAAGAGCCAGAGATACTAAATAAAAGATACAATTGATAAAATAAAAAAAGATGAGCGATAAAGTTATACATGCGATATACGACGATGACGATGTTCTGTTAAAGGCAGTTAAAGAGGTTCGTGAAGCTAATCATCATATTGATGAAGTTTACACGCCGTTTCCGGTTCACGGCCTGGAAAAAGCCATGGGGATAGCCAATACGCGAATTGCAATCACAGCTTTTCTTTACGGAATCACTGGTCTTGGATTTGCAGTCTGGATGATGAACTATATGATGATTGAAGACTGGCCCCAGAATATTGGTGGAAAACCAAGTTTTAGTTACGCAGAGAACATGCCGGCATTTGTGCCAATTATGTTTGAATTGACCGTCTTCTTTGCTGCACATTTGATGGTGATTACTTTCTATATGAGAAGTAAGATTGGGCCTTTTGTCAAGGCGTCGAATCCTGATCCGCGAACCACGGATGATAAATTCTTAATGGAGGTTCCTGTAACAGGTGATGCAAAGGAACTGGAAGCATTTTTGACCAAAACAGGAGCCACTGAAACTAAAATTGTTGATAAGCACTAAAAGATTAATAATGAAGAATATATTCAATATTGCATTTACAGGTTTAATGATGGTATTGCTTGTTTCATGTAGTGATGGAAGACCTACTGAAAGAAGCGTTCAATATATGGGAGATACAGATATGTACGTTCCTGTTTCGTATGAAACCTACGGTGAAAATCCTTTTTTCGAAAATAAAATTAATGCTCAGTTACCTGTAGAAGGAAGCATTGCACGGGGGGCAACAGTTTACGATTATCCTGATTCTGAGGCCGGATATCAGATGGCAAAAGATTCATTGACATCGCCTTTTAAGGTTGACGAATCAGTTCTTGAAAAGGGAAAAGTTACCTACCAGATTTACTGTTCTTCTTGCCACGGTGATAAGGGTGACGGTATGGGTACACTGGTTAAAAACGAGAAATTTTTAGGTGTTCCCAATTACAAAGACAGAGATATCACTCAAGGAAGTATTTATCATGTGATCATGCATGGAAGAAATCTTATGGGATCTCATGCTTCGCAATTAACTGAAGAGGAGCGATGGAATGTGGTTCATTACGTCGAGCTGTTAAGAGCGGATCTTTTGAAATAAAATAATTAAGTAAAAAATAAATACAGAATATAATGTATACATTTTCAGGTAAAATAAAAACGGTTTCACTTGTGCTAATGATCATCGGTGCTTTGAGCATTGGTTACGGGTTTTTTACTGCCCCAAAAACCACTCAGGATATTGAGCAGGCTTTGGCTCATAGTGAAGAAGGGCATCATGGAGATGAAGCTGTTCAGGCTGAGGCAAGTGCACATGATGACGCCAAGGAGGAAGCGCATGACTCAGATGAGGCACAAAATCATTTGGAGCATCTTCTTCATCAAGGTCAAAACAGACCATGGGCCGCATTTTTTATATCGGCGTTCTTCTTTTTGATGATTTCAGTTTGTGTACTCGTTTTTTATGCTATACAATGGGCTGCTCAGGCCGGTTGGTCAATCGTGCTTTTTAGGATCATGGAAGGTATTTCGGCTTTTATTCTGCCCGGATCGATATTATTGTTTGTTTTTCTTTTGTTGTCGGCATTTCATATGAATCACATTTATGTGTGGATGGCAGAAGGTACTTTTGACGTTACTAGCGAAAATTATGATGCTATTATCGCTGGTAAAAGTTGGTGGTTAAATACCCCGGGATGGTTGATAAGAAGTTTTATCTATCTGTTTGTGTACAATATCTTCATGTTTATGTTGAGAAGAAATTCTTTGGCACTTGATGAATCTGGTGACATAAGGATTTATAAAAAGAACTTTAACCTTTCAGTTGCATTTATCGTAGTATTTGGAATATTCGAATTATTTATGTCATTCGACTGGTTGATGTCACTGGATCCGCATTGGTACAGCCAATTGTATTCATTCTACGTATTTGCGAGTGTTCTTGTGTCTGCTATCACGACCATTGCCCTTGTAACGATCTATTTAAAAGGCAAAGGCGTACTGCCATTTGTAAACGACAGTCATATCCATGACCTGGCCAAATATATGTTTGGATTCAGTATTTTCTGGACTTATTTCTTTTTTGACCAGTTTATGTTACAGTGGTATGCTAACATTCCTGAAGAGGCTGCGTATTTTTACCCAAGATTGATTGGTTCGTACCAGTTACCCTTTATATCTATGCTCGTGATGAACTTTGTATTCCCCATCCTGATTCTTATGAACAGTGATTATAAAAGAATCCCTTGGTTTGTGGTTGCGGCTGGATTGGTGATCTTAACAGGACATTATATTGATATTTTTCAATTGATTTCACCGGCTACTGTAGGTGACAGTTGGAGTATCGGAATACCCGAATTGGGCTCTCTTGCTTTTTTCCTTGGCCTTTTTATTTATGTTGTTTTTACAGCGATTTCGAAGGCTCCATTGCTTGCAAAAGGCAACCCTTTTATTAAGGAAAGCGAGATTTATCACTATTAGAGTAACTGCTTAAATAATAAAAGGTTGTCTATGTTTAGACAACCTTTTTTTGTACCCGGATAATTTATTGATTTTTTTTTGGCTTAAAGCTGATATAAATCATGAAAATTAATATTTTTCTTTATATTTGCGGCACAGAAAATCCGCTTATAAACTTATATATCATTGATGAAAGCACTATTTTATATTCTTATATTTTTTGTAATTGCAACGGCTTTTTGGCAGTTTTTTAAATTATTAGGATTAACAAAGAAGGATCAGGTAGCAACAGAAAAGGAGAACAACATCAATGGATGGTTGATGTTAGGTTTAGGAGCTTTTATTTACGGATTAATGGTCTATTCTATGATTCAGGGCAGGGTTGTTTTACTGCCTCGAATGTCAGCTTCCCTTGAAGGTGAGGATATTGACAGGTTGTTCGTCATAACGATGGGTTTGATCATTGTGGTTCAGTTTATCACTCAGTTCCTCATTTACTACTTTACGTTTAAATACCGAGGCATTAAGGGACGTAAAGCCTTATTCTACGCAGATAGCCATAAACTTGAAATGTGGTGGACGGTTGCTCCAACAATAGTCTTGTCAGTATTGATTATCTACGGTCTATGGACATGGAATAATGTACAGGATCTTTCTCAGGCAGAAAATCCCTTGATCATCGAGGTCTATGCCAAGCAATTTCAATGGGAAGCAAGATATGCGGGGGAAGACAATGAATTGGGTGTAGGGCATGTAAATTTTATCAAAGGTATCAACACCATGGGAGTTGATATGACAGACAAGAATGCTGCCGATGATATCCCTGTAAGGGAATTACACTTACCCAAGGGAAGAAAGGTAATTTTTAAATTCAGATCTCAGGACGTACTTCATTCAGCTTATATGCCTCATTTTAGAGCACAGATCAATTGTGTTCCCGGTATGACGACTTCCTTTGGATTTACGCCAACGGTAACTACTGAAGAAATGAGACTTGACGAGGATACAAAGGCAAAATTTGACGCTATTAATGAGTTGAGACTTGCTAATGGTAACGAAGAAACTGTTGAATTTGATTATTTATTGCTCTGTAATAAAATTTGTGGAGCCTCTCATTACAACATGCAGATGAAAGTAGTTGTTCAGGAAGAGGATGATTTCAATAAATGGTTAAAAGAGCAAAAAACGTTAACCGAGGTTATCAATAACTAAGAACTAATCGAAAAACTTATTTAAGCAAAATGTCAGATCATCACCATCATAAAGAAACATTTATAACCAAGTATATTTTTAGCCAGGATCATAAAATGATCGCAAAACAATACCTTATTACAGGTATGTTTATGGGGGTTATAGGAGTGTTTATGTCTATGTTGTTTCGTTTGCAACTAGCCTATCCGGACCAAAGTTTTAGCATTATTGAGGCATTCCTTGGAAAAGGAGGAGAAGGCGGGCAGATGACCCCGGACATGTATATGGGGCTTGTGACCATTCATGGTACCATTATGGTATTTTTTGTGCTTACGGCAGGGTTGAGTGGTACTTTCAGTAACCTTTTGATCCCTTTACAGATCGGTGCAAGGGATATGGCCTCAGGATTTTTAAACATGATTTCTTATTGGTTGTTCTTCCTTTCAAGTTTGATCATGTTTCTTTCGATCTTTGTTCATACAGGAATGGCTTCTGCAGGATGGACCATTTATCCGCCTTTGAGTGCCCTTCCGCAGGCTATGTCAGGATCTGGCCTTGGAATGACCCTTTGGTTGGTGTCTATGGCAATCTTTATTGCTTCATCCCTAATGGGATCATTGAATTATATCGTAACAGTTTTAAACCTTCGTACAAAAGGGATGAAGATGACACGATTGCCTTTGACCATTTGGGCCTTCTTTATTACGGCTATTATTGGAGTAATCTCGTTCCCGGTATTGTTGTCAGCGGCCTTATTGTTGATTTTTGACCGTAGTTTTGGAACATCTTTCTATTTATCGGATATTTTTATTCAAGGGGAAGTGTTGCATTATAAAGGAGGATCTCCAATTCTTTTTGAACATTTATTTTGGTTTCTGGGGCATCCCGAAGTTTATATCATTCTCTTACCGGCACTGGGTATTACCTCTGAAGTAATCTCGACCAACGCGCGTAAACCAATTTTTGGTTACCGTGCAATGATTGGTTCGATCATGGCCATTGCGTTTTTATCGACCGTTGTTTGGGGACACCACATGTTTGTTACAGGAATGAATCCGTTCCTCGGATCAGTATTTACGTTTACGACTTTACTTATTGCAATTCCTTCGGCTGTCAAGGCCTTTAACTATATCACTACACTTTGGAAGGGTAATTTGCAGTTGAATCCTGCCATGCTTTTTTCTATAGGTATGGTTTCTACTTTTATCACAGGAGGGCTTACAGGTTTGATTCTGGGGGATAGTGCACTTGATATTAACGTTCACGACACCATGTTTGTGGTAGCTCATTTTCATCTTGTGATGGGTATTTCTGCTTTGTTCGGGATGTTTGCGGGTGTGTATCACTGGTTCCCGAAAATGTATGGTAAGATGATGAATAAAGATATGGGATACCTTCATTTCTGGATTACAGCTATTTCGGCATATGGGGTGTTTTTCCCAATGCATTTTATCGGGTTGGCAGGACTTCCTCGAAGATATTACAGTAACTCGGCATTTCCGATGTTTGAAGATTTACTTCACATCAATAAAGTAATCACGGTTTTTGCCCTTATTGGAGGTCTGGCTCAATTGATCTTCCTTGCGAATTTCTTCTTTAGCATTGGCAAAGGAAAGAAAGCCGTTCGGAACCCTTGGAAAGGCAATTCTCTGGAATGGACTACTCCGGTAGAGCATATGCACGGTAACTGGCCCGGAGAAATTCCTGAAGTATATCGCTGGGCCTATGATTACAGTAAGACCGACGATAATGGTGACTTATGGGGAGGTCAGGATTTTACACCTCAGAACGTACCGATGAGAGAAGGTGAAGAAGAGTTTTAAAAGCTACTACTAATTAAAAAAATCATATTTTTAGACCTCAATTTTATTGGGGTTTTTTTTTACCTTTAATCAAAACAAGGTCTGGTCATGTTAAAAAAAATAGGCTATTTCGTGATAGCATTACTACTTCTATTAGGAGTCGTATCTTACGTATACATACAGAATAATAAGCCCGATTATAAGGGCACTGTTTCAATGAATACGCTTGATAAAGCAGTCAGTATTTATTTTGACGACTATGGCATCCCACATATTTTTGCTGATAATGAAGCCGATGCATATAGGGCTTTAGGTTATGTTCACGCTCAAGACCGTCTTTGGCAAATGGAATTGATCAGACGGGTTGCTGCCGGAAGGTTAGCTGAAATATTTGGTTCTGAGTTGGTGAAAACCGACAAACTTTTTAGAGGTTTAGGTATCGATGCAGCTGCAGATAGGACTATACAGGGCCTTGACACAAACTCGCCGCACTTTTTACTGGCAAAGGCCTATTTGGATGGAATAAATCATTTTATAGATGAAGGGAAGACACCTATTGAATTCAAGCTGCTTGGAATAGATAAGGAGCATTATTCATTAAAGGACATTTATAATGTTTACGGCTATATGAGTTTTAGTTTTGCTCAAGCACATAAGACTGACCCTTTTTTAACAGATTTGAAAGATTTTTTAGGGAATCAATACCTTCTTGATCTGGATATAGATATTAGTCCGAGAACCACACTCATTAGAAACTCTCGCGGTATGAAGAGGATGGCAGGTAATATTGGAACAGAAGTTTCAAAACTGATGGAAGGTTTGCCGGTTCCACCTTTTATTGGAAGCAATAGTTGGGTGGTAGGGCCCCAGAGAACTGAAAACAACAAAGTCATATTTGCCAATGACCCGCATATAGGATTTTCACAACCCTCTGTTTGGTACCAGGCTCATTTGATTACCCCGGAGCATGAAATGTACGGTTTCAACCTTGCCTTGAGCCCTTTTCCTTTATTGGGTCATAATTATGACTATGCTTATGGTTTGACGATGTTAGAGAATGATGATATTGATTTTTACGCTGAAACAGACGATCAAAAATATGCTATCAGGCAAGAAATTATTAAAGTTAAAAATGAGGAGGACATTCAATTTGAAGTAAAAACGGGCATTCACGGCCCCCTAATGAATGACCTGATAGAAACAATAGATGGAGCTGATAAAATAGCCATGGATTGGATTTATACGAAATTTGACAACGAAATGCTCCAAGCTTCTTATGCGATTTCTCATTCAGGATCTTTACAGGAATTCAAGGATGGAGTTTCTAAAATAGTGGCTCCTGGTTTAAACATTATGTATGGGGATGCACGAGGCAATATTGCCTGGTTTGCTGCAGCTAAATTATATGAACGGGCAGAAGGAGTGCATTCAAAGTTTATTCTTGACGGTGCCAATGGTGTTGACGATCAAGTGAGTTATATTGATTTTGAGGATAACCCGCATGCGATCAATCCATCATGGCATTATGTATACTCTGCGAATAACCAGCCTGAAGAGGTTAACGGCAAACTATACCCCGGCTATTATCTTCCTCAGGATCGGGCAAAAAGAATAGTAAACTTAATAGAGTCTTCAGATAAATTATCGGCAAATGATGTAGCATCAATGATCATTGATGTAGAGTCTTCAGTGACACCGGAGCTGGTGAAAATCATATTGAACAACGTTTCCACCGTAAACCTGAATAAAAATGAAAAAGAGGCACTAAAAATTTTGAAGGACTGGAAAGGCGATTACATATCCGACCTTTCGGCACCTACCATTTATTTCAAATTCGTTTACCTGTTTTTTAAAAACACCTTTGAAGATGAAATGGGAGACGAGCTTTTTGAGCAGTTTTTAGAGACACATTTATACAAAAGGCAAATTGCCAAACAAATAAAACTGAACAAATCCGTTTGGTGGGATGACGTGAATACGAAGGAGATAAAAGAATTAAAAGATGAAATCATTACACGCTCCTTCCATCAAACGATTACAGCACTTGAATCTCAATTCGGTAATGATCCGGATGACTGGAAGTGGTCTGATGCCCTAAGCGTGAGCCATAAGCATGCTTTTGATAAGAATGGAATGTTAAGAGGTTTTTTTAATGTAGGGCCTTTCTCTACCAATGGAGGTATTGAAGTAATCAATAATCAATTATTTAAATTGAATCCAACTGGAAATTACAACGTTAAAGCGGGTCCGTCAACAAGACGCATCATTGATTTTAGTGATGTTGAAAATGCCAGGGCTATTTTACCGACAGGACAGTCAGGAAATGTATTCAGCAAACATTATAAAGATCAGGCGGATAGATACCTCAAAGGAGAATTTGTCAAAATGATGATGAACAAGGACGAGATCAAGGCCTCTGAAGATGTATTGGTGCTGCTTCCGATGAATGACAGCATCGAGTAGGAGACAGGCAAGCCATGTTGTTTTATAACTCCGAATCCACCTGCACTTTTAATCAAAAAGATCTGATGATAAATACCGATCTCCACGGTCACAAATTATACAGACGATTACGCCCTTTTCAATTTCATTGGCAATTTTAAGAGCCGTGGTTACGGAGCCTCCGCTGCTCATACCGGCAAAAACCCCTTCCTCTTTGGCCAGCCTGATACTCATAGCCCGCGCTTCTTCTTCACTTACTTCAATAATTCGGTCAACTTTAGAGCGGTTGAATATTTTTGGGAGATATTCTTCAGGCCATTTTCTGATACCGGGTATTTTTGAATTGTCAGTGGGTTGCGCCCCTATAATTTGAATATCAGGATTCATTTCTTTCAAATATGTGGAGACCCCCATAATCGTTCCTGTCGTTCCCATAGCCGAGACAAAATGCGTAACACTTTGATCAGTATCTCTCCAAATCTCGGGCCCTGTAGTTTTGTAATGCGCCTTCCAGTTATCAGGATTGGCAAATTGATTGAGCATGACAAAGCCTTCTTTGGCTACTTTCATTTCAGCATAATCTCTGGACCCTTCAATGCCATTACCGGCAGGTGTAAGAGTGACCTGGGCACCATAGGCCCTCATTGTTTGAACCCTTTCTCTGGTTGAATTCTCGGGCATTACCAATTCCATATTTAATTTATATATACCAGCAATCATGGCTAGGGCTATTCCGGTATTGCCACTGGTTGCCTCTATGAGTCGGCTATTTTGATCAATTTCATTCCTTTCTAGGGCAGACTTTATCATATTCATTGCCGGTCGGTCCTTTACGCTTCCACCTGGATTGTTTCCTTCCAATTTCATAAGTATCCTTACGCCTTTCTTCTCAATTAGGCGGCTTGATTCAACTAGTGGCGTGTTTCCAATAAGATCAAGAATTCTTTTTGTTTTCATCATTGGTTTTCGATTTGAGTTTGGTATCGGTTCTTTGGTAGACTATGGAATTTTCAGGAACTGAATTCGTCAACCAGACATTTCCGCCGATAGTACAGTTTTTTCCAATTACAGTTTCTCCACCCAATATGGTGGCACCGGCATAAATCGTTACGTCATCCTCCACAGTTGGATGTCGTTTCTGATCTTTCATGTTCTTGGAAACCTGAAGAGCACCCAGCGTAACACCTTGATAGATTTTGACCTTATTTTTGATAATGGCGCTTTCTCCAATAACTACACCGGTTCCATGGTCAATGAAAAAGGGAGATCCAATGCTGGCTCCAGGATGTATATCTATCCCAGTAAGACGATGTGCATATTCGCTCATCATCCTTGGAATCAAAGGCATTTGACACAGGTGGAATTCATGGCTTAGACGATAGACGGCAATCGCAAAAAAGCCAGGATAAGCCAGGATAACTTCTTCCACGCTTCGCGCAGCTGGATCGTGAAGATAGATGCATTTGGCATCCTGATTGAGTTGCTGAAGAAGATCGGGAAGACTCACCATAAATTTTTTCCAGATCAATTCATAACTTAGTCCCTCCTGTTCTTTCAGCATTTGACTAATTTCCCGAAAGGAATCTGCCAGGTCATCAATATTTTCCCTTACAGAAATTTTTGAATCGAATAAAATATGAAATAAGGCATTGGTAAAATCTTCAGTACCTGATTTCAGCCTAAAATCAACCAGGTGATTCTGTTTGTTATTCCTGATGCTTTGAATGATCTTATCTACTGACATAGCTTTTAATTGGTTCTGAGTAAGTTTTTTTAAAGACGTAAATCAACGTTGACGATGATACTTATTTTTGTTTAAATGGTTTTGTAGACCTCCTCAAAAGGAATTCTAAATCTTTCTCCGTAAACACCTTCCGGAAGCCTTATTCCACAACTCACCACCATATTGATTTCTGATCCAGAAGGCAGGTGCAACAATTTTTTTATTCTAAGCGTGTCAATTCCCTCCATAGGACAGGTGTCATAATTGATGTCTGACATGGCAAGCATAAAGGTTTGTGCCGCCAATGCTGCACTTTTATGTGTGACTACCCTTATATCACTTTTACGAGCCTGTCGGTATATAGGCCTGAAAAGACCGATTAACCAGTAGAATATATATTTGATATAACCAAAGATTCCCAAAAAATCCATATAAGTTAAAGGAACGATTGTTTTATAATAGGTGAAGGCAAATCTGGCCCTTTTGGATTGTTCTTTTTTAGGCTTGTCACCAAAAATGCCCTTAAGGTATGCAAGGTGCGCTTTGACCCTTTGACGCCATAAATCTTTTCTCACAACAAAGACCACCATTTGTTGAGCTGAAGCAGCTGCGTTTTGATCAAAACAATAGGAAGACATTCTTGACAAAATTTCTTTGGAAGTGATATGATGAAATTCCCACAACTGCATGTTGCTGCTGTTTGGGGCTAAGGTTGCCATTTCAAGACATGCTCTTACTTTGCCTGAATCAATGTGTTTGTTGGCATCGTATTTTCTGACTGACCTCCTTTTTTTGACGACTTCCGTAAATTCCATTCCTATCTCTTTTCTATATGATACAGCAAATCACGGCTTATGATTGCGACAATAAAGATAGCTAAATGATTGTAGATTGTCCGAGAGAAATATTCTCCACATGATAGAGTATATTCTTTTTATCAATGATGTATTCAGATATGAATTCCCCTACTGTGGATGTGTGTGCAAATTTCTTGGTAGAATTGATATCAGGCGTTGTGATATGATGCTCTATTGATTTTTCCACAGCGTTTTTGATCGCATCCGCCTCTTCATACAATTTAAAATGTTCAAGTAGCATAGCAGCTGATAAAATCGTTGCTAACGGGTTTGCAAGATTTTTTCCTTTCATCCTGGGGAAGGAACCATGAATAGGTTCAAATAAAACAGATTTTTCGCCAATCGAAGTTGATGCTAAAAGCCCTATGGAACCTGATATCACACTGGCTTCATCCGAGAGGATATCACCAAATAAATTCTCTGTTAATATTACGTCGAACTTCCTTGGATTCACAATGATCTTCATGGCTGCGTTATCCACATAGAGGTAATCAACCACAACTTCAGGATATTGTTTGGCAAGTTCCTTAACGCGTTTTCTCCATAATCTTGAAGTTTCAAGAACATTGGCCTTGTCGATAAGGGTTAATTTTTTCCTTCTGGATTTAGCTGATTTAAAAGCCATATGGGCAACACGGTCAATTTCATGCTCAGTGTAATTACAGGTATCTGAAGCTGATTTTCCATCCGCGCTTGTACTTTTTTCTCCGTAATAAATACCTCCTGTCAATTCCCTGAAAATGATAAAATCGGTATTCTTGATAACTTTTTCCTTAATGGGAGATTTGTGGATCAATGGTTCGAAAACCTTTAAAGGTCTGATATTGGCATATAAACCAAGTTCTTTTCTTAACTTGAGTAAACCTTCTTCGGGCCTGATTTTCGCATCAGGACTGTTTTCATATTTCGGATCGCCAATAGCTCCGAACAGGATTGCATCCGAATTTAAACAAAGTTCAAGAGTTTCGTCAGGTAAAGGCACTCCTTTTGCACTCAAGGCACTGCCACCAACAAGGCCATGGGTGAACGTGAATTCGTGGTTATATTTTTTTTCAATTGCTTTAAGCACTTTTACACCTTGCTCACAGACTTCTGGCCCGACTCCGTCACCAGCTAAAACAGCGATCTTTAATTTCATTTTTTTTGTTTAAGAGGCCATTTTGTCAGCCCTGACCCTATTAGATTTTATGATCCGTTCTATGTCCATATCATGCACTTCTTTCAAGCTATCAGCAGTTTTAAGGAATTCCGGGTACACCTTGTCAAGTTCCTTCTTTGTAAGGTCAAATCCAATTTTTTTTGCCCTGTAAGCCAATGCGGCTCTTCCACTTCTCGCAGTCAATACGATCGATGATTCTGTAACACCTACCTCAGAAGGGTCCATGATCTCATAGGTTGCCCTATTTTTGATCACTCCATCCTGATGTATTCCCGAACTATGCGCAAAAGCATTCTCACCAACCACTGCTTTGTTGGGCTGTACAAGAATTCCCATATGATGTTGCACCATTTGAGACGTACTATATAATAATTGAGTGTTTATATTGGTGTCAAGATTTAAATATGGATGTTGCTTCAGGATCATGACGACTTCTTCAAGAGCCGTATTTCCTGCCCTTTCTCCAAGTCCGTTAATAGTGCACTCTATTTGACGGGCACCGTTTTGAACACCTGCAATCGAATTAGCGGTCGCAAGACCCAGGTCGTTGTGACAATGACAAGAAAGGATAACATTTTCTATTCCCTTTACATTTTCCATCAAATATTTCATTTTCGCCCCGTATTCTTCAGGTAAACAATACCCGGTCGTGTCGGGAATGTTCAACACGGTTGCACCTGCTTTAATCGCTTCTTCACATATCCTGGCCAAAAAAACATTATCTGTTCTTCCAGCGTCCTCTGCATAAAATTCAATATCTTCAACGTAGGTTTTAGCATATTTTATGGCCTCTTTAGCCCTTTCAATAATCTTTTCAGGTGTAGAATTGAATTTGTATTTAATATGTGATTCTGAAGTGCCAATACCCGTATGAATTCTTGGTTTTAAAGCATGTTTCAAGGCTTCCCCCGCAGCATCAATATCCTTCATATTGGCTCGGGTCAAACCGCATACAGTAGCATTTTTTACAAGTTTGGAAATTTCTACAACAGAATTAAAATCACCCGGACTTGAAATCGGAAAACCAGCTTCAATAATATCCACTCCCAGCTCATCTAGCCGCTCAGCAATAATTAATTTTTCTGGCGTATTTAGCTTACAACCAGGAACTTGCTCTCCATCTCTTAAGGTTGTGTCGAATATTTGGACTTGATTTTTACTCATTATTAAATATTTTTTATCACTTTTGAATAATCAAAATTAATTGGAAATCACTAATAGCTAGGATTTTCTTTTAAGGGTTTACTACATTCAAATTATTTGAAGATCTATTAAAAACCAAGTAATCAGGCTGTTAAGGGTATTTTATTACGATGTCTATGGAAAAAACAGACGCTCTTTTTTTATTGGTCAAATCATTGACAAAATCAGAAAAAAGACAATTTAAATTATATGCCGGAAGACTGGGAGGAAATTCGGAGAAGAATTTTATCGCTCTTTTTTCGGTTTTGGACAAACTGACTGAATTTGATGAAAAGCAGATTCTTTTAAAAACTAATATAAAGAAACAGCAACTCTCTAATTCCAAAGCCCATTTATACAGGCAGATCCTTGTAAGCCTTAAACTGAATCCGATACATCAAAATGCAAAAATGCAGGTGAGAGAACAGTTGGATTTTGCCACAATTTTGTATAACAAAGGACTTCACAGACAAAGCCTCAAGGTTTTGGATAAGGCCAAGGCAATAGCATTGTCGAATGAAGACACAATCCTTGCGTTTAGTATTGTGGAATTAGAGAAGGTCGTGGAGTCACAATACATTACCAGGAGTTTGAGCAGCAGGGCAGATGATTTGATCGCACAATCAAAAGACCTGGGAGAGAAAACCTTGATGCTCAGCAAGCTTTCGAACTTGTCACTTCAGTTATACAGTATGCTATTGAAAAGAGGATACGTGAGTAACGACAAGGATTTTGAAGAAGTCCGTGCGTTTTTTAAGTCGTCATTACCCGAATACGATATCAGAAAATTAGGCATCATTGAAAAACTGTACCTGTACAAGGCCTACCTCTGGTATAATTTTATCGTTCAGGATTTTGTTTCGGGATATCGATATGCCCAGAAATGGGTTGATTTGTTCTGTTACAATCCTGAAATGAAAAAAACCAATCCTGTGTTTTATTTAAAGGGAATCAATTACCTTCTTGAAGTTTTGTTCCTGGTTCAGCATTTGACTAAATTCAGGTCTACTTTGATATTTTTTGAAGAAGAACTGAAAAAGCAAAATTTTCTCATCAATGAAAATACGGAGTCCTTGGCTTTTCTGTATCTGTACCTCAATAAGATCAATTTGTATTTTTTGGAAGGTAATTTTAACCTGGGCCTTAGTTTGATTCCGGAGGTATTGGATGAAATCGAAAGCCATCGGTCAAAAATTGACGAGCATCATGTCATGGTCTTCTATTATAAGTTTGCCAGTTTGTATTTTGGTGCTTCAAAGTATGAAAAATGTATCTTTTACCTAGAAAAGATCATGAAAAACAAGCAGTTGGGAATGCGTGAAGATTTACTTTGTTTTACCAGAATATTGAATCTTATTGCTCACTATGAAGCTGGTATGGATCAGAATCTGGAGGCATTGATAAAGTCTACCTACAAGTTTTTAATCAAGATGAATGAACTGCATTTGGTACAGCAAAAAATAATCGCATTTTTAAGAAATTTAAGTAAAATATATCCTCATGAATTGAGAAATGCCTTTAAGGAACTTTATCTGGAGCTTAAGGAGTTTGAAAATCACCCTTACGAAAAGCGTTCATTTATGTATTTGGATATCATATCTTGGTTAGAAAGTAAAATTGAAAACGTTTCGGTAGAATCGATTATCAAGAAAAAATCTAAACTCAAATATAAATAGCAGTACTTTACTTGACGGTGATAAAACATCTGACGAGCAGAGGTTTCATTATGGATCAGTTCATTTTCTGATTATTTAATCAAAAATAAAGCTGAAACTTATTTTGTAAGATCATTATAGAACACCTTCCTTTGGGGAAGGTTTTTTTTTTGTTAAACCTTGTAAATAAGTGTTGTTAAGTAGTTGTTTGTCAGATAATTAATGAATATCAAGCTCAATTGGATATTGTAATAAAATAAATAAGAATTCAACTATGGCAGAAAGCCTGTTTATTTTTGATGATTATTTAAAGAATAACAACTTCCAATAAAATAATCTCAATACGAACTAAAAGATCTTTCTCAGTAAATGAACGGGTTAAACAAACACAGTCAAAGACTTACTCAGGATGAAACGCAACCAGCAGCCCAGGCGATGCTTTATGCAGTCGGCCTGAGTGATGAAGATATGCAGAAACCACAAGTGGGTATTGCCAGCACAGGTTATGATGGCAATCCCTGCAACATGCATTTGAATGATTTGGCATCAGGAATCAAAGAAGAAGTAAATAAGAAGGATCAGGTAGGCTTGATATTTAACACTATAGGAGTCAGTGATGGCATTTCTATGGGAACAAGTGGCATGAATTATTCATTGCCGTCAAGGGATATTATTGCAGATTCTATTGAGGTGGTCATGAATGCTCAAAGCTACGATGCCCTGGTGTCGGTAGTGGGTTGCGATAAGAATATGCCCGGAGCCATAATGGCCATGCTTAGATTGAACCGACCCTCTCTGATGGTATATGGAGGGACGATTGCCTCAGGAAGTTACAAGGGCCGCAAATTAAACATAGTATCGGCTTTTGAAGCACTTGGGCAAAAAATATCAGGAGAAATTTCAGATGTGGAGTATAAGGAAATCATAAAAAGCGCCATTCCCGGTGCAGGGGCCTGCGGGGGAATGTATACCGCCAATACCATGGCCTCTTCTATTGAGGCGATGGGTTTTGCCCTCCCCTATAATTCATCAATTCCCGCTGAAAATCCACATAAGGAAAATGAAGGAACAAGGATAGCTGATGCCATAAAAAACTTACTTGAACTTGATCTGAAGCCCCTGGATATCATAAGTAAAAAATCGCTGGAGAATGCGGTGGCCCTGGTCAACGCCCTGGGGGGTTCAACAAATGCAGTATTGCATTATTTGGCTATTGCACATGCGGCTGGAATTGACTTTACACTAGACGATTTTCAACGCGTAAGCGACCGAACACCCTTGATAGCAGATCTAAAACCAAGTGGTGAATATTTAATGGAAGATGTTCACGGAGTGGGCGGTACCCCTGCTGTTATGAAGTATTTGCTCGAAGAAGGGTATTTACATGGAGATTGTATGACCGTTACGGGGAAAACCCTTGCGGAGAACTTAAAGGATGTAAAACCCCTGAGTTTTGAGGAGGACCAGCAAGTGATCTATCCAACCGACCATCCCTTGAAATCGTCAGGTAATTTACAGATCCTTTTTGGAAATCTGGCTTCAGAAGGAGCTGTTGCAAAAATAAGCGGGAAAGAAGGAAACCTTTTCAAAGGAAAGGCAGTTGTCTTTGATGGAGAACAGCAAGCCAATGACGGTATTGGTGCCGGTAAAGTATCACAGGGGGATGTTGTGGTGATACGTTATGTTGGCCCGAGAGGAGGACCCGGAATGCCCGAAATGCTAAAACCAACTTCAATGATCATGGGAGCCGGTTTAGGAAAGACCGTTGCGCTGATTACTGATGGGAGATTTTCAGGAGGAACGCATGGCTTTGTTGTGGGTCACATTACTCCTGAAGCACAATCTGGAGGATTAATTGGATTGCTCGAGGACGGAGATATGATCACTATAGATGCTGCCAATAATTCGATAGATGTTGATCTCACAAAAGAAGAGATTTTGAGGAGAAGAGATTTATGGACAGCTCCAGCTCCCAAACACACAAAAGGAATATTATATAAATATGCAAAAACTGTTTCTTCCGCTTCTGAAGGTTGCGTTACGGACAAGTTTTAGAAAAAACTAAATACTAAATTGTTATTTATGGAAACAATGACAAAATCGACTCAAAAAGTGACAAATAATAAGAGTTTAAGAATATCCGGGGCAGAAGCAGTTGTGAAATGTCTTTTGGAAGAAGGTGTAGATCTGATTTATGGTTATCCGGGAGGTGCCATTATGCCTGTTTACGATGAGTTCTATAAATATGAAAAAGAATTACATCATGTATTGACAAGGCATGAGCAAGGTGCTGTTCACGCGGCACAGGGCTATGCACGGGTTTCTGATAAGGTCGGTGTTGCAATTGCAACATCAGGTCCAGGCGCTACTAATTTAATCACGGGAATTGCTGACGCCCAGATTGACTCAACCCCATTGGTATGTATAACGGGGCAAGTCGGATCTCACCTTTTGGGTAGTGATGCTTTTCAGGAAACAGATATTATTAGTATATCAACCCCTGTGACCAAATGGAACTATCAGATCACAAAAGCGTCTGAAATTCCTGAAATTATGGCCAAGGCCTTTTATATCGCCAAAGCAGGAAGACCTGGTCCGGTATTGATTGATATCACCAAAGACGCGCAGTTTGGGGAACTTGATTTTACCTATGAACACTGCAAAGAAGTGAGAAGTTACAATCCAGTTCCAGAGATGGACCCAAACAGCATAGCTGCTGCTGCTGAATTGATCAATGCAGCAAAAAAACCATTTATTGTATGGGGTCAGGGTTTGACCTTGGGAAAAGCCGAAAAAGAGTTCAAGGACTTTATTGAAAAGGCGGGTATTCCTTCTGCTTCAACATTGCTGGGCTTGTCTGCATTACCGTCAGATCATGAACTCCATGTGGGTATGGTAGGTATGCACGGGAATTATGCCCCCAATGTGCTCACCAATTCTTGCGATGTACTGATCGCTGTTGGAATGCGATTTGATGACAGGGTAACGGGAAACCTGGAAACCTACGCCAAGCAGGCCAAAATAATTCATTTTGAAATTGACCCGGCAGAGGTTGATAAGAATGTAAAAACAGACGTTGCCGTTATGGGCAATGTAAAGGATACGCTTTCGGCTATTCTTCCTCTGATTGAGAAAAAACAATATGTGGAATGGATGCAGGAATTCCATGATTTATATGAGATAGAATTTAAGGAAGTAATTGATGGTCAAATCAATGTAAATGTGGACGGCCTTACCATGGCAGAGACCATCGTGGCTTTGAATAAGGCTACAAAAGGAGAAGCAGTAATCGTTTCGGATGTAGGACAGCATCAGATGATTGCCAGCCGATTCAGTAAGTTTAAATATGGGAAAAGCAAGATAACTTCAGGAGGCCTTGGAACTATGGGATTTGCCTTGCCTGCTGCAATAGGAGCTAAAATGGGCGCTCCGGAAAGAGAGGTTGTTGCCATTATAGGAGACGGTGGCTTTCAAATGAACATACAGGAATTAGGAACCATTTTACAAACCAAGGTTCCGGTAAAGATTGTGGTGTTGAACAACCAGTTTCTCGGTATGGTACGTCAGTGGCAGGAGTTGTTTTTTGATGGTCGATATGCTTCGACAATAATGACCAACCCTGATTTTGTGAAGATTGCCGAAGGGTATAGCATAAAGGCCAGAAGAGTTTCTGAAAGAAAGGAACTCACTGAAGCTATAGAAGAAATGGTCGCTTCAAAGGAGTCGTATTTCCTTGAAGTTGCAGTAGAAATGGAGGAGAATGTATTTCCGATGATTCCAACCGGATCAAGTGTGTCTGACATCAGATTAAAATAATAAAAATGAAGACAGAAAAATATACCATATCAGTATACTCTGAAAACAATCTGGGATTGTTAAACAGAATCGCAACAATTTTTTTAAAAAGACACATCAATATTGAAAGTCTGACGGTATCGGGTTCGGAAATTGAACATGTTTCCAGGTTTATTATTGTTGTTGACATTTCTGAAGAGCAGGTCAAAAAGATCATTGGTCAGATTGAAAAACAAGTTGAGGTCATTAAAGCCTATTACCATACCAATGACGAATGCATATTTTTACAATCGGCTTTATTTAAGATCAAATCGAGTCTTCTCTTTGAAGAGCGTCAAATTCAAAATATCATTAAAAACAGCAATGCTCAGATCGTAACGGTATCACCTGAATTCTTTGTCATAGAAAAGTCGGGTCGGAGGGAAGAAATAGATGCCTTGTATGACGACCTGTCGGTTTATGGAATTATGCAGTTTGTTCGCTCTGGCAGAATTTCAGTGACTAAGGAAGAAATGAAAATATCGGAATTATTAAGAAAACAGTTAAATTAAAAAATAAATTAAAACTATAATGGCAAATTATTTTAATTCTCTTTCATTAAGAGAACAATTGGCGCAGCTGGGAAAATGCAGGTTTATGGACACTTCTGAATTTTCAGAAGGCGTGTCGGCTTTAAAAGGGAAAAAAGTAGTTATTGTGGGTTGCGGTGCTCAGGGCCTGAATCAGGGCCTGAACATGAGAGACTCAGGATTGGATATTTCTTATGCATTAAGAGAAAGTGCAATACATGAAAAACGACAATCTTTTATAAATGCTTCAGAGAACGGTTTCACTGTTGGGACGTATCAAGAATTGATCCCATCTGCTGATCTTGTTTGTAATTTGACTCCTGATAAACAGCATACTCCAGTTGTAAAAGCTGTGATGCCATTAATGAAACAAGGAG
This sequence comes from Lutimonas vermicola, assembly GCF_038433205.1. NCBI lineage: Bacteria > Pseudomonadati > Bacteroidota > Flavobacteriia > Flavobacteriales > Flavobacteriaceae > Lutimonas > Lutimonas vermicola. The sequence continues at coordinate 389,222 of NZ_JBCDNA010000002.1, read as the reverse complement.
CTACACTTGCTTATTCTCATGGGTTCAATATCGTGGAAGAAGGAATGCAGATCCGCAAAGACCTTACCGTGATCATGGTGGCACCAAAGAGTCCGGGATCAGAGGTAAGGGAAGAATACAAAAGAGGTTTTGGAGTTCCAACATTGATAGCGGTACACAGCGAAAATGACCCGCAGGGAAGAGGGCTTGCAGAAGCAAAAGCCTATGCTGTTGCGACCGGAGGAGATAAGGCCGGTGTTTTGGAATCGTCTTTTATTGCCGAAGTGAAGTCTGACCTGATGGGTGAGCAAACAATTTTATGTGGTGTCCTGCAAACAGGATCGATCCTTTGTTTTGATAAAATGATCGAAAAAGGAATAGATGCCGGATATGCTTCAAAATTGATTCAATACGGTTGGGAAACCATAACAGAGGCTCTTAAGCACGGTGGAATAACCAATATGATGGATCGTTTGTCAAATCCGGCTAAGCTGAAGGCTTACGCTTTATCTGAAGAATTGAAAGAGATCATGAGGCCATTATTCCACAAGCATATGGATGATATTATGTCTGGAGAGTTTTCAAAAACCATGATGGAAGATTGGGCAAATGATGATAAAAACCTATTGACCTGGAGAGCGGCAACAGGAGAAACGGCGTTTGAGAAAACAGCAGCCGGAAATGTTGAGATCTCAGAACAGGAATATTTTGACAACGGAGTATTGATGGTGGCCTTTGTAAGGGCAGGCGTCGAATTGGCCTTTGAGACCATGACCGAAGCCGGGATCATCGACGAATCAGCTTACTATGAATCATTACATGAAACTCCCTTGATCGCAAATACGATAGCACGTAAAAAACTATATGAAATGAATGCAACGATTTCAGATACTGCTGAATATGGTTGTTATTTGTTTGATCATGCCTGTAAACCATTATTGACTGAATTTATGAAGGGGATAGAAACAGATGTCATAGGTACGACCTTTGGCAAAGGAACAAACAATGGTGTGGATAATCAGGAATTGATTGCAGTGAATGAAGAAGTGCGTTATCATCCTGTAGAAATTATTGGTTCTGAATTAAGAGAATCAATGACTGCAATGATTAAGATTGTTTAATCAGGAAATCGAAAAATTAACTTATAGAATTGAGTTGACCATCGGTTTCAAAATAATGAAACCGGTGGTTTTTTAATTGGTACATATGACAAAAACTTTTATCGATATAGATAAAATTGAAGAGGCAGCTGACCGTATTGGTGATCTGGTCAAACACACCCCCCTGATCAGGATGCCTCATTTCTCGGAGCGGTACAAGGCAGAAGTATACTTTAAGCGGGAAGATCTTCAAAGAGTCAGGTCTTATAAGATAAGGGGTGCCTATAATAAGATCAGTTCACTTGTAAAAAGCCGGAATATAAAAACTGTTGTATGTTCGAGTGCAGGAAATCACGCCCAGGGGGTGGCTCAGGTTTGTCAGTTTCTAAGAATCAAAGGTATTATTTTTATGCCAACCACAACACCTCAGCAAAAGGTCCAGCAGGTTAAAATGTTTGGCAGGGAACATATAGAAATCAGGCTTGTTGGTGATACATATGATGCTTCTTACGCAGTTGCACGTGAATTTAGTGAATTGAACCAATTTGAATTCGTGCATCCGTTTGATGACGAACAGATTATTGAAGGCCAGGGTACAGTAGCCCTTGAAATACTTAAAGACCTCAATGAACCGCTTGACTTTTTGTTCGTCCCTGTAGGAGGAGGAGGACTTGTTGCAGGAATTTTGAGTGTTTTTAAAATCAGGAGCCCTAAAACTAAAATAATAGGGGTTGAGCCACAGGGAGCCCCTTCCTTGACAACCTCTTTGTCAAATGGAAGAAATACGACTTTGACCCATATTGAAAAATTTGTTGACGGGGCAGCGGTGAAAAGGATGGGAGAACTTCCTTTTGCAATCTGTCAGGAATCCCTTGATGAAGTAACAGTCGTACCCGAAGGTAAGATATGTACCACCTTGTTAAAATTGTACAATGAGAAGGCCATAGTAGCCGAACCGGCGGGTGCGCTTTCTGTGGCCGCTTTAGATCAGTACAAAGATGCCATTGAAGGCAAGAGGGTGGCCTGTATCATTAGTGGCGGCAACAATGATATATCAAGAATGGAGGAGATCAAGGAAAGGTCATTGCTCTTTGAAGGGGTCAAGCACTATTTTATGGTTGTTTTTCCTCAACGTGCGGGAGCGCTGAAGGAGTTTGTGGTCAATGTTTTGGGAGAGACTGATGATATCACGTATTTTGAATACGCTAAAAAGAACAGCCGGGACAGAAGTACGGCCGTAGTCGGGATAGAACTTAAGAGCCGCTCTGATTTTGATCCTTTATTACAACGGATGAAGGAATTGGGATTTTTCGGAGAATACCTTAATGACAGCCCTCAACTGTTTCAGTTTTTAATATAATGCTACTTTTGTGTACATCGGATAATCAATTTATATAACCTAAATTTTACTCAATATGTCAATTAAGACGATTTTCAATGATCAGAAAGTACCTCAATCATTTCAGGTACCACTTGGAAAAAAATACGACAGCTATTTGTTAAATGGAGAGGTCAAAAAATGGAGTGGCAAAACCGCGGAGGTACACTCGCCGGTTTATAGTAAGAATAAGCACGGAGAATTACAGCCTACATTGCTGGGCACGGTTCCTGTAATGGGAGAAAAAGATGCCTTGGAAGCTTTGGATGCTGCAAATAGTGCTTTTGATAACGGGACAGGTTTGTGGCCGACTATGAAGGTGGAAGAACGCATCAAATGCGTGGAAAAGTTTGCCGGTTTAATGGTTACGAAAAGAGAAGAGGTCGTTAATTTCATCATGTGGGAAATTGGAAAGACACTTCCGGATGCCAGGAAGGAATTTGACAGAACTGTGGAATACATTTACGATACCATTGAAGAATTAAAGGAGCTCGACAGAAATTGCGCCAGGGTTCAATTACACAGTGAGGTTTATGCCCAGATCAGAAGGGGCCCTTTGGGAGTGGTTTTGTGTCTTGGGCCCTATAATTATCCATTAAACGAAACTTTTTGTTTGCTTATTCCGGCCCTGATCATGGGCAATACTACTGTGTTTAAGCCGGCAAAGTACGGTGTTATTTTGATCACTCCTTTGCTCGAAGCTTTTGCTGAAGCATTTCCAAAAGGGGTTGTCAATATACTTTTCGGGCGCGGACGTGAAGTCGCTACTCCCATTGTAAAAACCGGACTGGTTCAGGTTTTGGCTTTGATAGGGAACAGCAAATCTGCAAATGCCCTGCAAAGTCACCACCCCAAGCAGAACAGATTAAGACTGGTCCTGGGTCTGGAAGCAAAGAACCCTGCCATCGTGCTTCCCGATACCGATATGGACCTGGCAGTGGAAGAATGCGTCTTGGGTTCGCTTTCATATAACGGGCAACGCTGTACTGCTTTAAAAATGATCTTTGTTCATGAAAATATCATCGAGACTTTTAATAAGAAATTTGTAAACAGAATTAAGGAATTAAAATACGGACTTCCCTGGGAAGATGGTGTAAAACTTACGCCCTTGCCAGAACCCGGTAAGCCTGCCTATATTCAGGATCTTATTGACGATGCCGTTTCCAAAGGGGCAGAAATCATCAATGAAGGTGGAGGTGATTCGCATCACAGTTTTGTGTACCCTGCTGTTTTATATCCTGTGAATGAACAAATGGATATATACCACGAAGAGCAATTCGGGCCGGTTATTCCAATCCTTTCCTTTAAAGATGTTCAGGAACCAATTGATTCCATAGTGAATTCTAATTACGGTCAGCAGGTGAGCCTGTTCAGTAAAAATGCCGATACCCTGGCACCACTTATCGACAGCCTCGTGAACCAGGTGTGCAGGGTTAATATTAACAGTCAGTGCCAAAGAGGCCCTGACGTTTATCCTTTTGTAGGGAGAAAAGATTCAGCGGTAAGCACACTAAGTGTTCGTGCTGCGCTCAGGTCATTTTCAATCAGAACACTGGTTGCCTGTAAAAATAATCAGCTCAACAAGGATATATTGAACGATATACTCGACAATAATAAATCAAACTTTGTCAGCACGAATTACATTTTATAAAGCGCAGGTGTTTCTATCGGGCTAATTCAGATAAGGAGGTCATGGACCTCCTTTTTTATGGCCTATAAAGTTTTGTTTAAAAAAGGAACAATGATTATCTTCGGTTATCACTAACTGCTTACAGATGTCTCACAAAACCAAACCCATTGAATATCCGCCGGCCTTGGGGGTATGTTTTTTTTTCTTGGTTTTTTTAGTTTTTTCACCATGGCTTCATGGTCAGATTATGTATCAAATCCCCACCAATAAGAAGGTTAATGTGGGATCCTACGGTCGTGTCGGGGTGGATTGGAATTATGAGAATGGAGGTTCTATCGGCAGGAGGCTCAATCTGAATAATATGGGTAGTATCGGAGGGAGGCTTGAGGAGCAGGATTACCTTGAGGTGGTCCCTAATTTTAATTGGAACCCTAAAGAAGGCGATAGTACACAAATCTATGCACAGCTGAGGTTTTCTTTTTATTCAACAAGCCTTACAAGTTTTGGTAACAGCACCTCGACAAGTGCGGGCGGACTGGCTTTTGCGCTGCCTGAAATTTATGTGGAAGCCAGGAACATCAAAGGTTCTGGAGTGAGCCTTTGGGCCGGATCAAGATTATATAGGGGCCCGGATATCCATATTGCCGACCATTTTTATTTTAATGACCATTCAGGGCAAGGATTTGGTGTTGAGTTTAAGAACACCAGATTATCAACAGTATTTGTAGCGTCAACCGATACGACGGCAACCGTTCCTCCCTATTTCTATTTGAATATAAAAACAGGTACGCCAAGTACTGCGCTTAGACAAAGAGTTGTGGTCATTGGTGAACAGGATTTTAAAATCAATAAAAACAACAGCCTTACGCTTTTAGGTGAGATACACAGAATGGCTAATGCCGATGGTGAAGTTGAAATAGATTCTATTGAACAGGAGTTTAACTTTCCGTCTGATTATGGTTTTGTGGTAGGGTTAAGACACCAACATAAAATTGAAAAAATGTTACCTGGTTCATTTAATGATTTTTCCATGAGATATGGAACAGGTATCGCAAATGGAGGAGATGGAGGCTTGTCTAAGACCTGGCTCACTTTTGGGGCTCCTGATACCATTGCTCAGAATTTCAAAGGTGCTTATAGCCTTGCGGTTACAGATCATGCAGTGTTTAATTTTTCTGATAAATACACCTTGAATGGCTATGTGATTTTGACGCATAGTAAAGGGGCGGCGGATGGCAATGGTTTGTCAAAAACATTTTTTGGCCGGGAAGTATACAATAGGAAATTTGATGTTACCGTTGGTTTTAGGAACGAGCACTATCTTTCAGATTATTTTCATTTACTAACAGAAGTACATTATTCACAGAGAAAGGACGGCGATAACCCCTGGGCCAGTATGCTTAAATTTAGTGTGGCACCGGTTTATGTTCCAACGGGTCAAAGAGATACCTGGGCCCGTCCTCATTTAAGGGCCGTGGTGTCGGTAGCCCGATATAATGATTTTGCCATGGAATCGCTTTATTCTCCATATCTTGAGTTTACAGGAAGCGAGAGATGGGGTTATTATTTTGGGGTAAAGGCAGAATGGTGGATCTGGGATTGAGAATGATCCTTTTATTTTAATTTTGAGGCACAAATCTCCCAAAGAGGATCATTGGGCAAGGGAGCTTCTACTGAGAGAAGTTCTTTTTTTACAGGGTGATTGAATTCAATTTTGATGGCGTGTAAATGGATACCGCCGTTTTGATTCGACCTTTTACTTCCGTATTTTAAATCTCCTTTTATGGGATGACCACAAACAGATAGCTGACATCTGATCTGATGATGTCTCCCTGTTTCCAAATTAATCTCCAATAATGAATAACGATCCAGTTTTAGCAGGGTGGTATAGTGCAAGACAGCATTTTTTGCATCCTTGGTTTCCTTGGAAAAGGCAGTTGACTTATTGTTTTTCGGATTTTTCCTTAAATAGTGTTTCAGTGTTGCTTCCGATAAATCCGGGTTCCCTTCTGCCAGGGCCCAATAGGTCTTTTTAACTTGTTTTTCTCTGAGCATTTTATTCATCCTTTCCAGGGCTTTGCTGGTTTTTGCAAAGATGACTATTCCTGTAGTGGGCCTGTCAAGTCTATGAACCACACCCAAAAAAACTTTCCCGGGTTTCTGGTATGTAATGGCGATATAATCTTTAACAACCTCGCTTAATGGTTTGTCGCCGGTTTTGTCGCCCTGAACAATGTCTCCGACTCTTTTATTGATGATGATAAGGTGATTGTCTTCAAAAAGTATTTGCAGATTATCTTTTGTACTGTGCATTCCCGGGATCATTTGGCTGTAAAAATACGAATTAAAATCACTTCAGGTTTTTAAATGATCGGGATATGAAACAGTGACTCATGTTACATTTGAATATTTTAACAGAGCGCCTGTTTTAGCTAACTTTACAGTAGTTATCTAAATAGATATAGCGATGATTAAAGTCTTTGTTTTTATGCTGATAACTTCTTTCCTGATCCTTTCTTGCTCAGATCATAAGAAGGGCCCGTGAAAGGGGCTTACTTCATACTGTCATTTACATTTTGAATGAAATCCAAAATTTCTTCACGTCCCGTTTTGTCGGTAGATGAGGAAATAAAATATGTTGGCAATTCCTCCCAGTATTCTAATAATTCTTTTTTATAAATTTCAATGTTTTTAGGCAGGGTTGATTTATTGAGCTTATCTGCCTTTGTAAAAACGATACAAAACGGAATACCGTTAATGCCTAGAAATTCCATAAATTCCAAATCAATTTTTTGAGGAGCATGACGGCTATCGATCAGCACAAAAGTACAGGCGAGTTGCATCCTTTTATTGAAGTAGTCTTTAATGAATTTTTGAAAAGTCTTTCTTTTGTCTTTTGAAACTGAGGCATATCCATATCCCGGAAGATCAACTAAAAACCAATTTTTATTGATGATAAAGTGGTTGATCAGTTGTGTTTTTCCCGGTTTCCCGGATGTTTTGGCTAAAGATTTGTGATTGGTCAACATGTTGATCAAAGAAGATTTTCCCACGTTGGATCTTCCTATAAAGGCATATTCGGGAAGATTCTCTTTCGGACATTTGAAGACATCTGTATTACTGATGACGAATTCTGCTGATTTTATTTTCATAATTAAAATTAGTTCTAAAATTGCATACTTCTATATGACATATGCCTATTCACTGGCAACAGTAACTGATTCACTTACTGCCACAGCGATTTTTGAGTCTCCGGTACCATAATAGAGAAACCACTTGTTTTTGTAAAATACTAATCCTTCCACAAAGCAAACATTATTTACTTCTCCCATCATTTCATAGTCTTTTTCAGGAAATAAAAAATAATCATCGGTTCGGTCCAGAAGTTTGTATGGGGCCTCTTTATCAAAAAGTGCCTGTCCGGCTGCATAGGTAAATTTGGGTAACAAAGGGTCGTTAAAATTTGATGCATTACTTCCGTTGTAAATCAAGAGGATACCTTCTTTTTTTAACAAGGCGAACGGTCCCGGTTCAACGAGTCGACTATCAAAAAAACCTTGTCTGGGATGCATAACCGGAATCATTTGACCGTTCTCTTCATTTATGGCAAGTTCCCAATGAATCAGGTCCTTTGAATAGGCCATATAGAGGCTTGTGTCTCCAAAATACATCCAGTACAGGCCATCTATTTTAACAGCAATCATTCTGTTGTTTTTCAGCTGGGCGACTATGGCTCCGGATTTAGACCATATATCTTTAAAAGAATCATTTTTAATAACAAGCCCGTGTTTGGTCCAATGCATAAGGTCTTTTGAACTTGCCAATGCGAGTCGGGCTTTTTTGCCATCGTAGGCGGTATATGTCATGATGTAGGTTCCATCTTCAGTTTCAATGATTCTGGGATCTTCGGCGCCGTCAAAATAACAACTCTTACAATTTTCATCCAGCGGCATCCCGTCTTTTTTTCTATAATTCCATTCATACAGCTTCATAGAATCCTGTTCTGGGTAAAACACGGGTTTCATGTTTTTTTTAAAATGAAGCCCGTCCTCGCTGATGGCAAGACCAATTCTGGAGGTGCCCATTGAATCCTGGGCCCGATAGAACAAGTACACCTTATCGTTTGTGACTATGGCCGAAGGATTGAGTACATTTCTTTCTTCCCACAGGACTTCCTTTCCTGTAATCGGGCAAACAAACATCAAGGTGTCCGAGGGTCGTAAAATCGGATTTACCTCGTCTTTTTTTTCAAATCCGGATAAAACCCATGATTCGGGTTCCAGGACCGAAACCTCACTTTGTTGAGGGTTGTTTTGACAAGATATCAAAAGCAAAAGCGAAATGTAAAAAAATAAGATTTTTGGCATGATTGTAATTGGAGATCGGAAAATGAATGACTGAGATGTCTGGCTTCATATGGTCTCCAAGGCAAAGATAAGGTTTTCGGAAGGTACAGGAGAGATCCTTGGGATAATTTAGTTACTGAGCAAATGCTTACTGCTGTCAAGTCACATGTCATATTCAAAAAAATCGCATAAAAGCAATAGTATTCCTTTTACCTGAAATTTTTTGTGAGCCATGGTTCGAGTAAATCATTGAATTTATCAGGAGTTTCCATCATAGGGGCATGCCCGCATTTATCGATCCAGTGCAATTCAGAATTAGGCAATAATTTATGAAATTCTTCAGCTACAGAAGGGGGTGTTACCGTGTCCTGTTTTCCCCAGATCAAACAAGTTGGAACTTTCATTTTTGGAAGATCTTTTGCCATGTTGTGTCTGATGGCACTTTTGGCAATAGCAATGGTCCTTATCAGTTTATTTCTGTTATTTAAAGTTTCAAAAACATCATCAACAACCTGTTTGGTAGCAATTTCAGGGTCATAAAAAACATCCTGTGCCTTCTTTTTGATATATTCGTAATCACCTCTTTTTGGATAGCTTTCTCCCATGGTGTTTTCATAGAGTCCGGAACTGCCTGTTAGCACTAAGCCATTGACATTGTTCGGATTCAACTTGGTATGAAATAATGCGATATGCCCTCCCAGAGAATTACCCATCAGTATATACTTCTCAAGACCTTTGAATTTGACAAAATCTTTGATAAACTTTGATAGACTCTTTACATTAGTCTTTAACAACGGAAGTGTGTAAATGGGTAGTTCAGGCATGATGACCTGATATCCTAAATCTGAAAAATGGTCAAAAACGCCATCGAAATTACTTAAGTTCCCCATGAGACCATGCAATATGATTAAAGGGGTTCCTTCACCTGATTCAAGGTAGGAATATCCATTTTCTTTTTTGACGGTGTATTTCATTTACGATCTAAATTCTTATCGATTTGCAAATTTAAATAATTTGGTTCAAAGTACTAATTTTCTCTTCATTAGTTCAAATTATTTTCCACAAAAAAAATCCTGTTTATTTAATGGTCGATGAATCAATTACTTAAACGAATATAAAGAAAGTTATCAACAAAGTGGTAAAAAATGGTAAAAAGTGGTAAAAATCTTTATATTTGTCATTATAAATCAATTTTCAGGGCTCAAAGTGGTAAATCTAATCGGTACATACGAATGTAAGGCAGATGTCAAAGGACGTCTTATGCTGCCTTCTCCACTTAAAAAGCAACTGTCCAGCATACTACAGGATGGTTTTGTTTTAAAGCGCTCTGTTTTTCAGCCATGCTTAGAGTTGTATCCCATGAAGGAATGGAATGAAATGATGGCGAAAGTAAACAAGCTAAACAGGTTTGTCAAGAAAAACAATGACTTTATAAGAAGGTTTACTGCCGGAGTTAAGGTTGTTGAGCTGGATGTGTCCGGAAGAATGCTGATTCCAAAAGACCTGCATTTATTTTCGGGAATTACAAAGGAAGTTGTGCTCTCATCATCAGTGAATATCATTGAGATCTGGGACAAAGAAAAATATGAAAGAGCCATAGATGATGCAACGGTTGATTTTGCTGATTTGGCTGAAGATGTAATGGGAAACGTAAATGATGCCGATCATGAGTTATCATGACCCGGTACTGCTCTTTGAAAGTGTTGATGGTCTTAATATAAAACCAGATGGTATTTATGTGGATGTGACCTTTGGAGGGGGAGGTCACTCCACAGAAATACTAAAGCGACTTGATGCCAACGGAAGATTGTTTGCCTTTGATCAGGATGCGGATGCTTTGAATAATGAGATACAGGATGAGCGCTTTGTTCTGATCAATGAGAATTTCAGGTTCATAAGCAGGTTTCTGCGTTTTCACGGAGTGAAAAAAGTAGATGGAATTTTAGCAGATCTAGGTGTTTCCTCACATCAGTTTGATAGCGCAGATCGCGGGTTCTCTACAAGGTTTGATGCAGAACTTGATATGAGGATGAACGCAAATGACACCTTATCGGCATTTGAGGTAGTCAATAAGTATACTGAAGAGGAGCTTTCGCAGGTTTTGTATCAATATGGGGAGTTAAGAAATTCCCGAGCAATAGCCAAAGAGATCGTGCAGGTCAGAAACCAGGACCCCATAAGAACCAGCTTTCAGTTAAAAGAGGTTTTAAAGCGTTTCTTGCCAAAGTCCAAGGAACATAAGATTTTGGCTCAGATATTTCAGGCCATCAGAATAGAGGTAAATCAGGAAATGCAGGTTCTTAAAGAGTTTTTATTGCAAACAGAGGATCTGCTGAATGTCGGGGGAAGATTAAGTGTGATATCATACCATTCATTAGAAGACAGGCTGGTAAAAAGATATATGCAGTTTGGATTGTTCAAGGGTGAACCGGAAAAGGATTTTTATGGGAATGTAAGCGTTCCTTTTAAAAAAGTGGGAAAATTGATTCTTCCGTCAGCCGATGAAATAAAAAGGAATAACAGGTCCAGAAGTGCCAAATTAAGAATAGCAGAGAAGAATTAATCAAATCAGAAGTCATAACTCAAAATGTCAAAAGTCAAACAAACCTTGTACAACATCCTTAAGGGGAAGTTTCTTGTGGATGAAGATGCAAAGAAGAATTGGGGCTTTATCATCTTCCTCACCTTCCTTGCATTATTGATGATTACCAGTTCTCATCAAATAGACAGAAAGGTCCAAAGCATAGCTTTATTGAACAAGGAAAAGCGCAAACTCTATTCTGAATTTGTCTCAACACGATCTGATCTTATGAAATTAAAAATGGAGTCAAGTATTTCAAAAAGGCTTGCTGATAACGGATTGTACATATCTCAAATACCACCTCAAAAGATCAAAGTAATCATTAATAAATAAACATGGCAGTTGAAAAGAAACAAATATTGAACAAACTCTACCTGCTTACGGGGTTTTTGTTCTTGTTTGCCATTGCGATCATATACAAACTCATTCATATAGAACATATCGATGGGGAGATGTATCGTGTTGAAGCTGAGGAAGGCACTGTCAAGACTTTTGAGATAGCGGCCAACAGGGGCAGCGTGTACACAGCTGACGGCAGTTTGTTGGCAACTTCTGTTTCACGCTTTGATGTCAGGATGGATGCCGTTACCATTTCAGAAAGTGACTTCGAATCCGGGATCAAAGAATTGAGTGAGGCTTTATCAGACATGCTCGGTAAATCTGCAAGTTATTATGAAAACAAGATCAGAAAAGCCAGGGTAAATAAGAACAGGTATCTTTTTATAACCCGAAACCTGAGTTATAATGATTATCAAAAGTTAAAAAAGTTTCCGATTTTCAAATTGGGAATGTACCGGGGAGGTTTGATTATTGAGCAGCGAACAGTAAGAGAGCATCCTATTGGTAAAATAGCTGAAAGGGCTGTTGGCTACGATGATTACAGAGGCAGGGTAGGTATTGAAGGCAGCTTTTATGAATTTCTTAGAGGTAAAAAAGGGAAAAGGTTAAAACAAAAAATTGCCAAAGGTCAATGGAAGCCTTTAAATGACAACAATGAAATAGAGCCTATTGATGGAAAGGACATCATTACTACGATAGACCTGAAAATTCAAGATGTTGCCCACCATGCTTTGCTGGCCCAATTGGAGGAGTTTGAAGCAGATCACGGTTCAGTCGTTGTCATGGAGACAAAAACAGGAGAAATCAAGGCTATTTCAAATCTGGGCAGAACTTCTGTGGGTACATATTTTGAACAGCGAAATTATGCGATTTACGAATCTCATGAACCCGGATCAACATTTAAGCTGATGGGGATGGTTGTGGCTTTGGAAGATAAAGTGATCGATACTTCTCAGATTATTGATACAGAAAAAGGAGTGATCAGGTTTCATGGAAAGCCCGTGAGGGATTCACACCATGGTGGCTATGGTAAAATTTCAGCATCAAGAGTGTTTGAAGTTTCCTCAAATGTTGGCATCGTTAAGATCATTGATGAACATTACAAGGATCATCCCGAAAAATTCATAGAAGGTTTAAAAAGGATGAAAGTTGGTCAAAAAATAGGTTTGCCTATTAAAGGCGAGGGGGAACCCAGAATTCCCGACCCAACTAATAAAGACACCTGGAATGGCTTATCTCTTCCATGGATGGCTTACGGTTATGGCGTTTCTTTTACACCTCTCCAAATACTTACTTTTTATAATGCCATTGCTAATAACGGGGAAATGGTTAAGCCAAGGTTTGTAAAAGAGATCAGGGCGCAAAGCAATGTGGTGACGAAATTTGAGAAAGAGATCATTGATCCCAGAATCTGTTCACAGGAGACCATAGACCAGGTAAAGGAAATGATGTTGAATGTTGTAAAAAGGGGTACGGCTGAAAATATTTACGACAAGAATTTTTCAATGGCGGGTAAAACAGGAACCTGTCAAACAGAGTACTGGACAGATGAGACCAAATATATTTCATCCTTTGTTGGATACTTCCCTGCAGATAAACCAAAGTATTCCTGTATTGTAGTAATCCACAAGCCCGATAAAAAGAAAGGCTACTACGGTAATATCGTGGCGGCACCTGTATTTGAAAGAATAGCAAGAAAAATTTATACTGAAACCCCAGTGGTTGAAGAGGTGGCATTCACAGAAAACCTCTCTTCGATGGATGATGACTATGAAGGGTATTACGAAAAGGCAAATAAAGCATATACCAAAGTGCCTGATGTCAAGAATATGCCGGGAATGGATGCTGTATCCTTATTGGAAAATATGGGCTTCAGGGTAAGTTTTATAGGTATTGGAAAAGTAAAAAATCAGTCGATTAAGGCTGGATCGGCCATAAAAAAGGGGGAAGTCATCAAATTAGAATTGTCCTGAATTGAAGAAGTTAAAAGACATATTGTATGGGGTATCCGTTGAATCAGTTAAAGGTTCAACCGATATTGACGTTCGGGGCATTGAGTTTGATTCCAGAAACATTGATCAAGGGTCCTTGTTTGTAGCTCAAAAAGGTTTGCTTTTCGACGGACATGATTTTATAACCCAGGCTATTTCTAAAGGTGCAACGACTATTGTGTTCCAGGATTTCCCGAAAGAGACTCCTCAAGACGTTACTTTTGTCCAGGTGGCAGATGCCGATGAGGCCCTCGCACTTATTTCTTCTAATTTTTACGAGAATCCATCCGAAGCTTTAACCTTAGTGGGTGTTACCGGTACAAATGGCAAAACAACCATAGCAACCCTCCTGGCGGAACAGTTTCAAAAAGCAGGTTTTAAAAGTGGATTAATTTCAACGATTAAGATAAAAGTTGGCGAGAAAGAGATCCCCACCACCCATACTACTCCAGATTCGGTTACGATCAACAAGGTGCTCAGAAGAATGGTTGATCAAGGCGTCAGTCACTGTTTTATGGAGGTCAGTTCTCATGGAATTCATCAGAAAAGAACCATGGGTTTGACCTTTAGTGGAGGCATATTTACAAATTTAACGCATGACCATTTAGATTATCACAAATCTTTCGCTGCCTACAGGGACGTAAAAAAATCTTTTTTTGATTGCTTATCCTCAAACGCTTTTGCCCTGGTGAATCTTGACGATAAAAATGGAAGCGTCATGGTACAGAACACAAAAGCTAAAAAGTATGGTTACGCCCTTAAAACAGAGGCAGATTACAAGGCCAGAATTTTGGAGAATCAGTTCCATGGATTACTCCTCAATATAGACGGACAGGAAGTCTGGACAAAATTGATAGGTACATTTAACGCATATAATCTTTTGGCAATTTACGCTACAGCTGATTTGCTGGGTGTGGATAAATATGAAAACCTCAGGATTCTGAGCGAACTGGATAACGTTTCAGGCCGGTTCCAGCACGCAGTTTCAAAAGGCGGAATCAACACCATTATCGATTATGCGCATACTCCTGATGCGCTCAAAAATGTTTTAGAGACGATCAATTCGATCAGGACCTTCAACGAGCAAGTCATTACTGTTATCGGTTGCGGAGGTGACAGAGACCGGGAAAAGCGCCCGAAAATGGGAAACATTGCATCAAGTTTAAGCAATCAAGTGGTTTTTACTTCTGACAACCCCAGGAATGAAGACCCGGAACAAATTATTAAAGAGGTGGAAGCAGGAGTACGTCCTGAAAATTATAAAAAGACCATATCCATCACAGACAGAAGGCAGGCAATTAAAACAGCCTGTAAGCTGGCTCAGGAGGGCGATATAGTTCTCGTTGCCGGAAAAGGCCATGAAAACTATCAAATCATTGGCGACCGGAAATCGGGTTTTGATGATTTTGAAATCACGAATCAAATACTGACTGAACTCAATAAATAGAAACCCAGAATGCTATATTATTTATTTGAATACTTAGATCAAAATACCAGCCTTCCGGGAGCAGGATTGTTTCAGTATATCTCTTTCAGGTCGGCTCTGGCTTTTGCATTTTCCTTGTTGATCTCAACCATATACGGTCGCAAGATTATTGACAAGCTCAGGAGGATGCAGGTCGGGGAGTCAATAAGAGACCTGGGTCTTGAAGGTCAGGTTGAAAAGAAAGGCACCCCAACGATGGGAGGGTTGATTATCATCATGGCGACTTTGATCCCTGTGTTTTTATTCGCCAAGCTCGATAATATTTACATCATTATTTTGATTGTCACGACAATATGGATGGGGACCATTGGATTTGTGGATGATTATATTAAGGTTTTTAAAAAGAACAAAGAGGGGCTTAAAGGCCGTTTTAAAATTGTCGGCCAGGTAACCCTTGGGATTTTTATCGGGTTGATGCTCTATTTCAACCCTGATGTTGTGGTGAAGGAAAAACTAAGTCAAGGCGAAGTTGTCATCAGTCAGGACATAACCATATCGTCGAATCGTTTCAGCGAAGCCGAAAAATCAACAAAAACAACGATCCCGTTTGTTAAGAATAATGAATTTGATTATGCCAACGTGCTCACCTGGATGGGAGATTGGACCAAGGATTATGTTTGGCTTTTCTTTGTGATTGTGGTAATATTTATTATTACCGCGGTTTCAAACGGGGCGAATTTAACCGATGGAATTGACGGCCTGGCAGCCGGCAGTTCGGCCATTATCGTTCTGGCACTGGCCATTTTTGCATGGGTCTCGGGTAATATCATATTCGCAGATTACCTCAATGTCATGTACATCCCAAATTCAGGAGAGATAACCATTTTTATAAGTGCCTTTGTGGGAGGCCTGGTCGGGTTTCTATGGTATAATGCATATCCGGCACAGGTCTTTATGGGCGATACCGGCAGTTTGACAATAGGCGCCGTGATTGCAGTGATCGCTCTCTCTGTAAGAAAGGAATTTTTAATTCCTATTCTGGCCGGGATCTTTTTGGCAGAAAATCTGTCAGTTGTATTTCAAGTTTCCTATTTCAAGTATACAAAAAGAAAATACGGACAAGGAAGAAGAATTTTTCTGATGTCACCACTTCACCATCATTACCAGAAGCGCGGATATCACGAAAGTAAAATAGTAACCAGGTTTTGGATTGTTGGAATTCTGCTTGCAGTAATTTCTATCCTGACACTAAAAGTAAGATAATTCAACAATAACAATTAAATAGAAACTACATGAGTATTTCATCTTTTGCTTTACAAACCAATTTTAATGTAAAGAATGCTATGGCATCCAGCACCTTGTCTGATTTGATGAGAGTGAGAAAGGAAACCATTCGAAATTGTCTTTCTGATTTTGAGAATGAAGAGCACAGGCTTGAGAAAGTTTTGACGATCAACGGATCTCAGTATGTGAATGATTCAAAAGCGTCAAATGTCAATGCAACTTTTTATGCTTTGGACAGTATGGAAAATACAACCATCTGGATCGTTGGAGGTGTGGATGCTGAAAATGATTATGACATGTTGCTGCCACTTGTCAATGAAAAAGTCAATGCCATTATTTGTTTGAGCAATAATAATGACAAGCTTATTGAAACATTCGGCAACGTTGTGGATTTCATGATCGAGACAACAAGTATACAGGATGCTGTCAAGATCGCATATAAACTTTGCAGGGAAGGTGAAACGGTTCTTTTTTCACCTGCGGGAGCTTGCGAGAACACAGCAGAAAATTACGAAGAAAGAGGTAAGAAATTTAAAGAAGCAGTAAGGCAATTATAAATTGAAAACATAGGGATGCTGACAAGATTTTTTGACAATATTAAAGGAGATAAAACCATTTGGGCTATCATAGCTGTTCTGGCCATATTTTCTTTCCTTCCGGTTTACAGCGCAAGTACCAATCTTGTATATGTAGCCGGAAAAGGGTCAACACTTGGGTATCTTTTAAAGCATGCTATTCTTTTACTGCTCGGATTTGTTATTGTATATACAACTCACAAAGTACCTTACAGATACTTTAGCGGCTTATCTGTTTTGATGCTTCCTGTGGTTATTTTGCTTCTGGTCTATACCCTTACACAGGGAACGGTTATCGACGGGGCGAATGCCAGCAGATGGATCAGTATTCCGTTTATAGGTATTGGGTTCCAGACCTCGACGCTGGCCGCTGTGGTCTTAATGATTTACGTAGCGAGGTATCTTGCCCGGAACAAAGAAAAAGAGAT
Source organism: Lutimonas vermicola (assembly GCF_038433205.1). Lineage (NCBI taxonomy): Bacteria > Pseudomonadati > Bacteroidota > Flavobacteriia > Flavobacteriales > Flavobacteriaceae > Lutimonas > Lutimonas vermicola. The sequence goes on along the minus strand of NZ_JBCDNA010000002.1, from coordinate 372,165 downwards.
AACCTTTAAGGAAAGCTTCCTGTATATGTGGATGCCTGTGGGCCTTGTTCTTATACTGATATTGCCTGCCAACTTTTCTACAACGGCAATCACTTTTTTTATGGTGGTCTTACTCTCGTTTCTCGGCGGATATCCTGTGAAATTCATAGCGACTATTTTGGGAGTCGGAGTTTTGAGTTTGGTTTTATTCATTCTTACTGCCAAGGCTTTTCCGGAAGCGATGAAAAATACACGTATCAACACCTGGTCAAGTCGAATTGAGAATTTTGCTTCCGGCGAATCTGAAGATAACTATCAGGCCGAAAAGGCTAAAATTGCGATAGCATCAGGTGAGATTTACGGAAAGGGACCGGGAAAGAGCGTTCAAAAGAATTTCCTTCCGCAATCATCTTCAGATTTCATCTATGCCATCATTGGAGAAGAATTTGGATTGATAGGGGCTATTCTGATCATTTTATTCTTCCTGGGACTATTGTTCAGGATCGTAATCATCGCTACCAAATCAACCACGATTTTTGGAACATTGCTCTGTTTAGGAGTGGGTTTGCCTATCATATTTCAGGCCATGATCAATATGGGAGTAGCCGTCGGGCTTTTCCCGGTAACCGGTCAGCCATTGCCATTGATAAGCACGGGAGGAACATCTATCTGGATGACTTGTTTTGCCATAGGAATCGTATTAAGCGTAAGCGCTTCTGATAAAGAGATCGTCACAGGTAAGCAAAAGGACGAAATTGAAAACCCTTTAGATATATTACATGAAGCAATCGGTTAACATACTGCTAAGCGGAGGAGGTACCGGAGGACATATTTATCCGGCCATAGCTATTGCGAATGAGCTCAAGGAAAGGCACCCTGATTCTAAATTTTTATTTGTGGGTGCCGAGGGAAGGATGGAAATGGAAAAAGTGCCACAACTGGGCTATGAGATCAAGGGTTTGAATATAACCGGATTACAGCGAAGCCTTAGCCTTAAGAATTTAAGCTTTCCGTTTAAACTGATATCGAGTTTGCTGAAGGCTAACAGGATTATTACAAAATTTAAACCGAATGTGGTCATCGGAACAGGAGGATTTGCTTCGGGTCCAACATTGTATATGGCGAATAAGAAACATATTCCAAGTTTGATTCAGGAACAAAATTCTTATCCGGGAATTACAAACAAAATACTCGCGAAAAAGGTGAATAAAATATGCGTGGCATATGACGGTTTGGAGAAATATTTCCCGGCTGAAAAATTGATCAAAACGGGAAATCCCGTTCGTCAGGACCTTTTGGATATAGAGAGAAAAAGAGAAGAAGCCTTGCGTCATTTTAAGTTAAATCCTGATAAAAAGACACTGGTAATTATGGGTGGAAGCCTTGGTGCCAGAGCTATCAATCAGGCTTTGGAAAAATACATACAAACAATTCTGAAAAATGATGTTCAGGTGATCTGGCAGTCTGGTAAACTATATTATCAGGAATACAAGAAGTATAGCGAGATCGAGGGAGTTCAGGTAATTGAATTTATTCAACGAATGGATCTGTTATATGCAGCTGCAGATATATTGATCAGCAGGGCAGGTGCCGGATCCATCTCTGAACTTTGTATCGTTGGCAAGCCAGTGATTTTTATTCCTTCACCGAATGTAGCTGAAGATCATCAAACAAAAAATGCCAAATCGGTAACCGATCTGAAGGCAGCCATTTTATTGAAGGAAAGTGAAATCAGCAGGTTGCCTGAGGTGATCGAACAATTACTGGGAGATGAGCAAAAACAAATTTCCCTGAGTCAAAACATTAAAAAGCTGGCCCTGCCGGATGCTACAAAGCAGATAGCGGATGAGGTCGAAAAAATATTAAAATAGAATTATGTGCTAAATACTTTGGTAACTATGGCTACCCTCTTAAATAGTGAGGGGATTATTTAAAAGGTAGTCATAGTTTTTTTAAAACAAAAAGAATGAAAAAATACAATACCATTATTAAATTTTTACTACTCACGTTTGTGATTGTGTTTTTATACGGTTTTGCCGCTGTAAGAAATTCAAAAAAAAGCAACAAAGAAGTTAAGGTGATTTTTGAGAATGGGGAGAATCTTTTTGTAAGCTATGAAACAGTTAATAAGTTGTTAATACAAAATTTGGAGGCCTATAAAAATCAATCGAAAGAAAATATAAATTTGAATAACTTAGAAGGATTCCTGCAGCGCAATGAAATGATTGAAAACGCTGAGATTTTTCTAACATTAAGTGGGGATTTAGGGGCGATAATTACACAAAGAACACCAGTTTTAAGAGTAGCGAATGAATCGGAAACCTATTATTACGATAAACTAGGCATCAAAATGCCATTATCTGATAATTATTCTGCCAGGGTTCCTATAACCACTGATACAATTTCGGGGATAGAAGGGTTCGAGCTGATCACCTTGTCGAATACCATAAGAAATGATGATTTTTTAAAGAAGCAGATCATAGGCATTGACCAGATTGAAGGCACAAAGAAACATCAGTTCGAACTGAAGACCAGGATTGGAGACCAAAAGATCATTTTTGGAGATTTGTCCCGAATGGAAGAAAAAATTGCGAAGCTAAAGGTATTTTATCAAAAAATAATGTTGGATAGCACGATTACAGACTATAAAACAATAAACTTAAAATTTTACAATCAAATTGTTTGTGAAAAATAAATATTATGGACAATAAGAATATAGCAGTGGGTTTAGATATCGGAACTACAAAAATAGTTGCGATGGTCGGGAAGCAGGATGCTTATGGCAAAATTGAGGTTCTGGGAACCGGTAAGGCCAAAAGTCTCGGCGTTCACAGAGGAGTTGTCAATAATATAACCCAAACCATACAATCCATACAGCAATCTGTTGACGAGGCTGAAAGCGCTTCCGGAGAAAAAATCGGTACAGTTGTGGTTGGGATTGCGGGCCAGCACATAAGAAGTTTACATCACAGTGACTATATCACCCGTCCAAATTCTGACAAGGTGATCGATGAGGAAGATATTGAAAGGTTGATCAATCAGGTGTATAAACTGGTCATGTTGCCCGGAGAGGAAATCATACATGTATTACCTCAGGATTTCAAAGTAGACGGACAGGCCGAAATCAAAACACCAATAGGAATGTACGGAGGAAGATTGGAAGCAAATTTCCACGTTGTTGTTGGTCAGGTATCCTCAATAAGGAATATTGGGAGATGTATTAAAAGCGCAGGGCTTCAGTTGGGAAATATTACCCTCGAACCCTTGGCTTCAGCCGACGCTGTTTTAAGCCAGGAAGAAAAAGAAGCGGGAGTGGCACTCATTGATATAGGGGGTGGTACCACTGATCTGGCTATTTTTAAAGATGGGATCATCAGACATACTGCAGTCATCTCTTTTGGAGGAAACGTGATTACTGAAGATATTAAGGAAGGTTGTTCCATCATAGAAAAGCAGGCTGAATTGCTAAAGACCAAATTCGGATCAGCATGGCCGGGTGAGAATAAGGATAACGAGATTGTTTCGATTCCCGGATTACGAGGCAGAGAGCCCAAAGAAATAACCCTAAAGAATTTATCAAAGATTATACATGCCAGAGTTGTTGAAATCGTAGAGCAGGTTTTCTTGGAAATTAAGAATTACGGACATGAAGAAAGCAAGAAGAAGCTTATTGCAGGTATTGTACTTACCGGTGGTGGCGCACAATTGAAGCATATAAAACAATTGGTTGAATACATTACGGGAATGGACACCCGTATTGGATATCCCAATGAGCACTTGGCAAGTAATTCGGACAGTGAATTGTCTAGTCCTTTATATGCCACAGTTGTGGGACTTTTAATGAAAGGTTTAAAAGAAAACGAAAAAAGAAATACGATCGTAACCGAAATTGAAGAAGAATCGTATAAAAAAAATCCCGAGTCACAAGAGGTTTCGAAGAAAACCATTTTTGAGAAATGGGGCGAAAAATTTAGAGATTTTTTAGATAACGCTGAATAACAATACAACCCCAAAAATAAAAATTTAGTTATGAGTTTAGAATTTAGTAATCTATCTTTTGATTTACCAAAGAATCAATCCAATGTTATCAAAGTAATTGGAGTAGGTGGTGGCGGAAGTAATGCTATCAATCACATGTACAACAAAGGCATTAAAGGTGTTGATTTTGTTGTTTGTAATACTGATGCCCAGGCGCTTCAAAGCAGTCCTGTTCCCTATAAAATTCAGCTTGGCGCAACTTTGACCGAAGGTTTAGGTGCAGGGGCAAATCCCGAAATCGGAGAGCAGTCTGCTATGGAAAGCATGGAGGATATCAAAAACATGCTGAATACTAAATCCAAAATGTTGTTTATTACTGTTGGAATGGGAGGTGGTACAGGAACCGGGGCTGCTCCGGTAATTGCCAAAATTGCTCAAGACCTCGATATTTTGACAGTTGGGATTGTAACTATTCCATTTTCATTTGAAGGAAAAATGAGAAATGAACAGGCGCAATTGGGTATTGAAAAATTAAGGTCCCATGTAGACTCATTGGTGGTGATCAATAACAATAAATTAAGAGAGGTTTACGGTAATTTAGGGTTTAAGGCCGGTTTTTCAAAAGCAGATGAAGTATTATCAACGGCTGCCACAGGAATTGCCGAAGTGATCACGCATCACTATACTCAGAATATCGATTTAAGGGATGCCAAGACCGTTTTGTCAAACAGTGGAACCGCTATTATGGGATCTGCCCAGGCATCTGGTTCTAATCGCGCGCAAAATGCAATTACCAAGGCGCTGGATTCACCACTTTTAAATGATAATAAAATAGAAGGTTCAAAAAATGTATTGTTATTAATTGTATCCGGTACTTCTGAAGTGACTATTGATGAGATTGGAGAGATCAATGATTATATTCAGTCGGAGGCTAAAACCAATGTGGATATCATCATGGGTGTCGGTGAAGATGAAGCACTAGGCGATGCGATAGCTGTAACTATTATTGCCACTGGATTCAATCCTGAGCAACAGAGCGAGATATCTAAAATTGAATCAAAAAAGATCGTACACAATCTTGTTGAGGAGAGAGAGGTCAAGCACGTTGCTAAATCTGAACCTGTTGCCCCCGAAAAAAAAGTTACCAGACATATATTGCATGAAGAGGATTTTATAGAAGAAGCAAAGACAGTTAAGTCAGAAGAAGCAGTAAAACCTCCAACTACTGACAATGACATAAAAGACCAGGTGGTGACTTATGAAGAGGTAAAACCGCAATCATCTGTTCAGGAGGACGTAAATGATATGTCAGTTCAATTTGATTATATAAAGGCTGATAAGGTTGAAGACAATTATGAGATTACCAATATTACTCCAAAAGCTGAAGTGGATGACTCTTTAGACGAAGATAGTGAGAACCAGTTTTCTTTTACGTTTGACCTGCCAATTCAGAATATTCAAAAAGAAGAAGTTAAGGAGGTGAAGACTCTTAAAAATTTTAATATCAATGATATTGAAATTGTAGGGCTTGAATTGATTAAGCCAGAACCAAGTGCTGCTCCTTTAAATGACGATACAATTCGCCATACACTAGAAGATGAATTTGCTTCTGAGATCAATACATTAAAAAGTATATCAGACGCAGAAAAAGGAGATGAAGAGGAAATGCATTTTGAGTTGAAAATTGCCAAAGATGAAGTAATTGAGAATAATGTAAAAGAAGTAATTGAAGACAAAGACGTTTCTCCGATGAATCTTACCATTGCCGAATTACGCAACAGGGCCGAAATGAGAAGGAAAAAAATGAAGGATTTCAATTATAAATTCATCAATAAGTTGAATCACCATATAAATGACATAGAAAGTGAGCCTGCTTATAAGCGAATGGGCGTAAACCTTGATGAAGTTCCTTCTTCATCCGAAGCAGATAAAAATAAATCAAGAATGACCCTGGGAACGGACGATAATGACGAGATTCAGTTACGTTCCAACAATTCATTCCTACACGATAATGTTGATTAGTTTTTAGTTTTAGTTAGTGGAAAAATCCGGAATAAAACCTTGTTTTATTCCGGATTTTTATTTTGAAGCTACAGGGATTACTTCTCACCTCCCGATTCTCATCACCTCGGAGGTGAGGGCATGAGAGCTGAGGTGCTCACTTCCGATCACTTCAGCTCCGAGGTGATGGGTTTCTTCCCGTCAGGACAAAAAAAAGCGACCTTAAGGTCGCTTTTTAAATGATTAGAAAACTAAGATTAGTTCTCGATGCTAACCACTTCTTCTTCTGCCATAAGGGCAAAGAATTTGTTAAGGTTAGGCATAATGATGATGTTAGTTCGTCTGTTTCTGGCTCTGTTCTTATAAGTAGAATTATCAGTCAAAGGAACATATGAACTTCTTCCTGAAGGAATCAATCTCGCCGGATCAACTTTGTATTTACTTTGAAGAAGTCTAACGATAGATGTTGATCTTTTTACACTTAGGTCCCAGTTGTCAACGATCTCTTCTGTATGTATGCCCTTAGAATCAGTGTGACCCTCGATCATCACGTCGATACTTGGTTCTGCATTGATAACATCAGCTAATTTAGCTAATAATGGGTGTGCCTTTGAACTTACATTATAACTTCCTGATCTGAATAATAAACTGTCGGCAACAGAGATCATCACAACAGTCTGATCGATGTTTACATCAATATCTCCACCATTGTCAATATTATTTTCGTTAATAGATTTTTTCAATTTATATGAAATAGCAATATTCATGGAATCTTTTAAGGTCTTTGCTCCTTCCAAAGCCTCCGGTGGCAATTTTGCTAAAGTTTCTCTAAGATTTACTTTCATGTTTTCAGAAATAACAGCTGAGTTATCAGACAATAAATCCATTTTTTGATTGCTGCTTTCTGTCAAGTTCGCATTGTCAGATTGCAGTGAATTGATTTGAGTATTATATACTTCAACTCTCTTCTCAATTTTTGCAAATTTTGCTTCCAATGCTTCTTTTTCAAGGGTGGTCTTTTGCAATTCTCCCCTAGTCTCCGTTAGATCTTCCTCTAATAGGACGTATTTCTTTTTAGATACGCAAGACACCATTAAAGTTGTCATTACAAGTAATGCAAGAATTTTTTTCATCATAATTTAATTTTAGGTTACTTTAGTTTTTAGTGATGGGGTAATTAAACAAATGTTTATTAACCCTTTTAAGGTTTGATGGGATAAAAGTAGCTTTGAATTCTGAAGATAATCTTAACATTTTCGGAAAGCGATGAAAAAAATGAAAATTCAGTTAAAACATTTGAACAATATAAGGTCTTATTTGCAGGCTCTTTACAAAAGAAAAAGACAAGGTTTAAACCTTGTCTTTTTCTTTTTATGCATGATCATATTATTTTATCATACGCCCGGAAGATCCCCTTGTCCTTTGATGGGAAGATTGCTGCTTCCCATTAAAAATAAATCAACCTCTCGTGCAGCTTCCCTTCCTTCGTTTATGGCCCAAACGATCAAAGATTGTCCTCTTCTCATATCCCCTGCGGTGAATACATGCGATACATTCGTCTGGTAATTGCTGGCTTTATAGTTTGTTCGTTCATCTAAATCCAAACCAAGTTGTTCACTGAGGGTAGTTTCAGGCCCTGTAAATCCGAGAGCAAGTAATACAAGATCACATGGCCAGGTTTTTTCGGTACCTGCCTTTTCAATAAGTTGAGGTCTTTGACCAGGAACTGTTTTCCATTCAACTTCAACGGTCTTTAAGGCGATCAATTCATTTTTGTCATTGGTGATGAATTCTTTGGTATTGATCAGCCAGTTTCGTTCACAGCCCTCTTCATGAGAGGAAGATGTTTTGAGTTGCAAAGGCCAAAAGGGCCATGGAGTAGTATCACTTCTTGATAAGGGAGGCTTAGGCATGATCTCAAAATTAGTAACAGATTTCGCGCCCTGGCGGTTGGACGTTCCAACACAATCAGACCCCGTATCACCACCGCCAATTACAATAACGTCTTTGCCCCGGGCGGATATCATTTCTCCTTCAAATTTACTGCCGAATAATGATTTGGTTTGCTGAGTAAGAAAATCCATTGCCTGAACCACGCCTTTGGCATCAGCGCCCTTGGTTGGCAAGGAACGTCTTTTAGTCGCTCCGCCACAAAGCACTATTGAGTCAAAATCATCAAGTTTTTCTATTGGGTAATTGAGCCCTATGTTCGCATTGGTTTCAAACAAAATGCCTTCTTCTTTTAAAATGGCAACCCTTCTGTCTATGATTTCTTTTTCCATTTTGAAATTTGGAATACCATAACGCAAAAGCCCTCCAATTTCATCATCGCGTTCAAAAACGGTGACCATGTGCCCGGCTCTGTTCAATTGTTGGGCTGCGGCCAAGCCGGCAGGTCCAGAACCTACAACGGCAACTGTTTTACCTGTTCTTTCTTTAGGTGGATGCGCCACGATCCATCCTTTTTCAAATCCTTTTTCGACAATGTTTTTTTCAATATTTTCGATGGATACAGGATCCTCAATCAATCCAAGAACACATGCTTTTTCGCAAGGCGCGGGACAAAGCCTCCCTGTAAATTCAGGAAAATTATTTGTGGAATGAAGAATTTCCAATGCTTTTTTCCATTCACCCCTGTAAACAAGGTCATTAAAATCTGGAATCAAATTACCCAACGGACATCCGCTATGGCAAAATGGTATTCCGCAATCCATGCATCTGGAGCCTTGCTTTTTAAGCTCTTCTTCAGGAAGCTTAACCGTAAATTCCTTATAATCTTTCAGTCTATCCTTTACAGCCTTATTATGCTCATCGACTCTTTCAAACTCAATAAATCCCGTTATTTTTCCCATAATTAAACTGTTTGTTTTACTGCTTTCTCTTGTTCAATTCTAGCCAAAGCCTTCTTATAATCAGTTGGTATTACCTTTACAAAGTTGCATAATTGCTTATCCCAGTTTTCTAATATCATTAATGCCTTGGTACTTTCGGTAGCATGGTAATGATTTTGAACCAACTCAAACAATTCCTGTGCATCGCCGGCCGATGGTTTTTCAAGTTCAACCATTTCCATATTGCACAAACCATTGACAAATTTTTCCTCAGGATCGTATACATATGCAATACCACCGCTCATTCCTGCAGCAAAATTCCTGCCTGTTTTCCCAAGGATGACGACTTTACCTCCTGTCATGTATTCACATCCGTGGTCTCCTACACCTTCAACAACTGCAGTAATACCTGAATTTCTAACACAAAACCGTTCTCCTGCCACCCCATTGATATAGGCTTCACCTTTAGTGGCACCGTAAAAACATACATTTCCGATAATGATATTCTCATCAGCTACAAAAGTGGCCTTTTCGGGCTTCTTAATGATCACTTTGGCGCCTGATAGCCCTTTTCCTAAATAGTCATTGGTGTTTCCCTCCAGATTGAGGGTAAGGCCTTTTGTTGCAAAGGCTCCAAAACTTTGTCCTGCCGATCCGGTAAAATTAACCTGAAGGGTATTGCTTGGTAATCCGTTGGCTCCATAGATCTTGGATATTTCATTACTGATAATGGCTCCAACAGACCTGTCTGTATTGGAAATCGGATATTTTAATTGCATTTTTTCCTTTCTGTAGATGGCCGGGTGGGCATCCTGAATGATCTGGAAATCCAGGGCATCCTCTATTTCATGATGTTGTTTCTCAGTATTTCGGATTACTTTATCGTGATAGTCTGATGGTTGGTATAAAATACCTGATAAATCCAGACCCTGTGCCTTGTATTGTTCAACAGCATTTTTTGCATGGATCTTTTGAGATTGGCCAATCATTTCCTTGATGGTTCTGAATCCTAATGACGCCATGATCTGCCTTAGTTCTTCGGCAACGAAGTACATAAAGTTGATGACGTGTTCGGGTGTACCTTTAAAGTTTTTTCTTAATTCAGGATCCTGAGTCGCAATCCCAACAGGGCAGGTATTTAAATGACACTTACGCATCATGATACAGCCCGAAGCAACTAATGGAGCTGTGGCAAAACCAAACTCTTCTGCTCCAAGAAGACAAGCAATGGCAACGTCACGACCAGTCTTTAACTGTCCGTCACATTCGAGAACAACACGACTTCTAAGATCATTTAACACCAAGGTTTGTTGTGCCTCCGCTATACCAAGTTCCCAGGGGAGCCCGGCATGCTTTAGGGAGGTTAAAGGAGAAGCACCGGTACCTCCATCAAAACCGGATACCAGAATCACATCGGCTTTAGCCTTGGCAACCCCTGCTGCAATTGTGCCAACGCCTACTTCTGAAACCAGTTTAACATTGATCCTGGCCTCTCTGTTTGCATTTTTAAGATCAAAAATCAGCTGCGATAAATCTTCGATAGAATATATATCATGGTGTGGAGGCGGAGAGATCAATCCTACATAGGGCGTAGAATTTCTAACTTCGGCAATCCAAGGGAAAACTTTTTCTCCTGGCAACTGCCCTCCTTCTCCCGGCTTGGCTCCCTGAGCCATTTTGATTTGTATTTCCTGAGCATTGGTCAGGTAATTGCTCGATACGCCAAACCTGCCTGAAGCCACCTGTTTGATCGCAGAGTTCCTGCTGTCTCCATTCAAATCTTTTCTAAACCTTTTCAGGTCTTCACCACCTTCGCCCGAATTGCTTTTCCCGCCAATCCTGTTCATGGCAATGGCAAGGTTTTCATGGGCTTCCTTACTGATGGATCCGTATGACATGGCACCGGTTTTGAACCTTTTGACAATTTCTGTCCATGGCTCAACTTCCTCCAACGGAATAGGATCAAGGTTTTGGAATTCAAAGAGACCTCTGAGCGTCATCAGATTTTTACTTTGCTCATTAATCATGTCTGAATACTGTTTATAGCTCTCAGTATTATTCATACGAACTGCCTGCTGAAGTTTGGAAACGGTTGTCGGGTTGAACATATGCCTTTCACCAGTCCTTCTCCATCTGTAATCTCCACCAATATCAAGTTTAAGATTATTGTCAATCTTATTGTTGAAAAATGCGTTTTTATGTCTTTTGGAAATCTCTCTTTCAATTTCGTAAAGTCCGATTCCTTCAATTCTGGAGGCCGTGTTAGGGAAATATTTATTGGTAAATTTAGAGTTAAGACCCAGTATTTCAAAGATCTGAGAAGCCCTGTAAGAATGCAGCGTGGAAATTCCGATCTTATTCATGATCTTTAGAATTCCCTTTCCAATAGCTTTGTTAAAATTCTGAACAGCCTCTTCGGCATCAATGCCCGAAATACCCCCTGAGTTTACTTTTTCACGGATAATCTCATTAACCATATACGGATTGATGGCACTTGCTCCATATCCAAAAAGTGTAGCAAAATGATGAGGTTCACGCGGCTCGGCAGATTCGATAATGATGCCGAATTTTGATCGTTTTTTTATATCGTTTAAGGAATGATGAAGAAAAGAGCAGGCCAAAAGTGCAGGAATAGGACCATTTATTTTATCAGCTCCACGATCTGAAAGAATCATGATATTATATCCTTCTTCGACTGCTTTGGTCGCTTTTTCGACGATCAGGTTGAGTGATTTTTCCAAGGCATTTAATCCCCTTTTAATATCATATAGCATGGGGATTTCATACGCTTTGTAATCAGGATGATCAATATTTTTTATTTTGTCCAGGTCATCATTTGAGATAACCGGATTTTGAATTTTTAGTTTCTTGCAGTGGTCCGGAGAAGTAACAAAAATATTTCGGTCTTCACCAATTGCCAGGCTTATATCTGTTATGATCTCTTCCCTGATACCATCGAGAGGCGGGTTGGTTACCTGGGCAAACAACTGTTTGAAATAATTGTATAACAACTGGGGTTTGTCTGAAAGAACCGCAAGTGGCGTATCTGTTCCCATGGAACCCAAAGCTTCTTTACCGCTTTTACACATCGGAGTAATGATCGTATCAATATCTTCCATGGTATATCCAAACATCCTTTGCCTGGTTTTGTAAGATGTCAGTTCTACAGGACATTTGTTTCCGGTATATGGCACATCAGCTAAAGGAAGTATATTCTCATTTAGCCATTGCCTGTATGGATGTTTTTTAGTTACCTCATTTTTCACTTCTTCATCTTCAATGATCCTGCCTGCATTCATGTCAACGAGGAACATCTTGCCTGGTTCAAGCCTGCCATGCCTTACAACATCTTCAGGTTTGATATCCAATACGCCAATTTCTGAAGACATGATGACATAGCCCCCTTTGGTTACCGTAAAACGTGAAGGCCTCAATCCGTTACGGTCAAGTAGAGCACCTATATAGTTGCCATCTGTAAACGGAACTGATGCGGGCCCGTCCCAAGGCTCCATAATACAGGAGTTGTATTCATAAAAAGCCTTTTTCTCATCAGGCATTGTTTTGTCTTTTTCCCAAGCCTCCGGAACCAACATCATCATGACTTCAGGCAATGAGCGCCCCGTCATTAATAATAATTCCACTGCCATATCCATGGAAGCCGAATCAGATTTCTTTTCAAGAATGATCGGGTACAGCTTTTTGATATCTTCTCCGAAAAGGTCGCTTTTCATCAGTTCCTCGCGTGCTTTCATACGGCTTACATTACCTCTAAGGGTATTGATCTCTCCGTTATGGCACATAAACCTGAATGGTTGGGCGAGGTCCCATGAAGGCGCTGTATTTGTAGAAAAACGCTGATGAACCAGTGCTAATCTTGTTACGAGTTTCGGATCAGATAAATCAGCATAAAAATTTCTAATATCTTCGGGAATCAATAATCCTTTATAGATCAGCGTTGTTGTTGAAAAGCTAGGGATATAAAACTGCCTGGCGTGTTTTAATTTCGATTCGTTAATCTTATGTTCGGCAATTTTTCGGGCAGCATAAACCTTGGCGTTAAAGGCCAGGGGTGTGAGTTCCAGACCGTTTTTCCCGACAAACAATTGTTTTATATATGGTTCTGTTGATTTGGCAATGCGCCCCAAATGCTCAGGATGCACCGGTACCTCTCTCCAGCCTAACACTTCAAGTCCTTGATTCTTGATTTCTGCTTCAAGTGCATTGATACAATAGGTATACTGATTGATTCCCTTTGGCAGAAAGATCATCCCTACTGCATACTCCATCTGTTCAGGTAGCTCAAAATCACAAGTCTTTTGAAAGAATTCATGGGGAATTTCAATAAGTATCCCGGCTCCGTCACCGGTTTTCCCGTCGGCACTAACTGCCCCTCTGTGTTCCAGTTTTATAAGTATCTCAAGGGCATCATGTATGATGCTATTGGTTTTTTCCCCGTTTAGACTGCAAATAAAACCGGCTCCACAATTGTCATGTTCATATTCAGGTAAATATACCCCCTGCTTTTCGTATGCCATAATTAGTAAATTTTCACAAAAATAGCGAAATCTCTACTTAAAAATCAAAGAAAAGTGTTAAACCAAAGAAGAAATGTAAAATCACAATTTTAGCCTTGCAAAAAGTATGGATATGCTAAAATCATCTCTAAAAATTGAAGATTTATAATCAAAAAAGAACCTGTTTCAAGGTAACAGGTCATGCAGAGCCTCCCGAATATGAGGATATTTGAAAACATATCCAGAATTCAAAATCTTCTTTGATGACACCCTGCTTCCTTCAGTTAAGAGCACTGACCGCTTTCCAAGCAGCAATCGCAAAACTGATGAAGGCACATGTGGAAGCCACAAAGTTTTGTCCAGAGCGACAGCAATTTCCTCCGAAAATTTTTCATTGCTTACAGGGTCAGGTGCACAGCAATTATAGGCTCCTTTCATTTCAGGGTTAGAAAGTGCCTGTAAAACAATATGATTGAGATCAATGATATGAATCCATGGAATGATCTGTTTCCCGTGTCCCAGGGGAGCCCCGACATTCCATCTAAAGGGCTTTGCCATTTTTTCAAGTGCTCCTCCCTTTTTCATAAGTACGATGCCAATTCTTAAATTGACGGTTCTAACAGATAGTTCATTGAAACGGTTTACTTCCGTTTCCCAGGCTTTGCAGACTGAAGCAACAAAATCATTTCCTGGCGGGTCCTCTTCCTTAAAATTTAGTGGTGTGGTAATCTGGCCGTAATATCCAACGGCTGAAGCCGAAATAATTCCCTTTACCTTATGATCAGTGTTTGAAAGAGCTTTGAACAAAAGAGCTGTAGTTTTTACCCTACTGTTAAGTATTTCCTTTTTTCTGGCTTTGGTCCACCTTTTGTCTGCTATTCCTGCACCGGCCAGATGTATGATATAGTCACATTGCTCAAAAGCCTTTTTATCAATAAGGGAATTTTCGTAGTCCCACAAATAGGTGGTATATTTTGAGTGCTCATTCCTGCTTCTGCTCAAAACACTTACTTCGCAGTTGTGTTCAGACAGGAAATCGCAAAGCTGACTGCCAATAGCACCGGTACCTCCTGTAATCAGAACTTTTAATGCCATAGATATCTTATTTGAGAAGTGATCTGGAGATCACGATCTTTTGGATCTCTGAAGTTCCTTCATAGATCTGCGTGATTTTTGCATCTCTCATAAGTCTTTCAACGTGGTATTCTTTTACAAATCCATAACCTCCATGAATCTGAACGGCTTCTACTGTATTCCTCATGGCCATATCCGCAGCATACAACTTTGCCATGGCTCCAGACTGGTCGTAATTTCTTTTTTCATCTTTATCACAGGCTGCTTTCAGGCAAAGCAAGCGGGCAACCTCTATCTCGGTAGCCATGTCTGCCAGTTTAAAAGCGATGGCCTGATGCTGGCTGATTTCCTTGCCAAAGGCTTTTCTCTCCTTTGAGTATTGCAGAGCCAGTTCATAGGCTCCTGATGCAATTCCGAGCGCCTGAGCAGCGATTCCTATCCTACCACCCGCAAGGGTCTTCATGGCAAAGGAAAAACCAAACCCGTCTTCCCCAATCCGGTTCTCTTTTGGAACTTTTACATTGTTGAACATTAAAGAATGGGTATCTGAGCCTCTGATTCCCAATTTATTCTCTTTGAGGCCAACCACAAATCCATCCATGCCTTTTTCTATAATTAAGGCATTGATTCCCTTGTGGCCTTTTTCGGCGTGGGTTTGACAGATTACAAGATAAACACTTGCGGTACTGCCATTGGTGATCCAATTTTTGGTTCCATTGACTATATAATGATCCCCCATATCAACGGCACTGGTCTTTTGCGAAGTAGCATCACTCCCTGCTTCAGGCTCACTTAAACAAAATGCACCAATGATTTCTCCTGTTGCAAGAGGCACAAGGTATTTTTGCTTTTGCTCCTCCGTTCCGTATGTTTCGAGGCCCCAGCAAACCAATGAATTGTTTACTGACATGACGACGGATGCCGAAGCATCAATCTTTGAAATCTCCTCCATAGCGAGAACATAAGATACTGTGTCCATGCCGCCACCGCCATATTCCGGAGCTGTCATCATACCCAGAAAACCAAGTTCCCCCATTTTTTTTATCTGCTCATGCGGAAATTGTTGTTTTTCATCTCTTTCTATAACACCTGGCAATAATTCATTTCTGGCAAAATCACGAGCTGCATCACGTATCATGATCTGTTCTTCGGTAAGGGTAAAATCCATGGATAAAAATTACTTGATTAAATATAAATTGTATTGCTCAAATATAGTCAAATTCTCAAAATGTATTTGTAATTTTACCGGGTATGATGAATAAAAATTGGTATGTAATAGGATTAATGAGCGGAACCTCCCTTGATGGAGTAGATTTAGTATATGTTAAAATAAGCAGAAATAAGGCTTATGATTTTGAAATATTAGAAACAAAATCGATTAATTATTCCGAAATATGGAAAAATAGATTACAGAAAGCATTTTCTTTTTCAGGAGAAAAATTAACAAGGCTCGATGCTGATTATGGGATTTACCTCGGAGAACTGGTAGTGGATTTTATAGGCGAGAACAACATTGATAAAGTTGATTTTATAGCTTCTCACGGGCATACTATTTTTCACAATCCAAGCCAAAATTACACCTTGCAAATTGGCAGCGGAGCACATCTTTCGACGAAAACAGGAAAGAAAGTGATTTGTGATTTCAGGACCCAGGATGTAGCACTTGGAGGGCAAGGAGCTCCCCTGGTTCCAATCGGTGACCAGATCTTGTTTTCTGAATATGATTTTTGCCTCAATATTGGTGGTTTTGCCAATGTCTCTTATGATAATGGTTCCGATAGAATCGCCTATGATATTTGTCCGGCAAATATCGTATTGAATCTTTTTACGCGTCTTGAGGGATTTGATTATGATGATAAAGGAAAAATAGCTTCAAAGGGTGCTGTCAACAAAGAACTTCTGAAAAAGTTGGATGCATTGGAATTTTATTTACAGGATCAGCCAAAATCACTGGGTTATGAATATGTGATAGAATCGATTCTTCCAATTTTTTCCGAGTTTGATTTGTCCTTTGAAGACAGGCTCAGGACTTTTGTTGAACACAGCGCTTCCCAAATCGCCTCAAGCATCAATGAAGCTGCATCCAATTTTGATGAAGAGGAGTTAAAAGTTTTGATCACCGGAGGCGGGGCGCTTAACGATTTTATGATCCAAAGAATCAAAGACCTGACCAATGCTCAGATTGTTATTCCTTCAAGAGACATTATTGATTTTAAAGAGGCTTTACTCTTTGCCTTTTTAGGTGTTTTAAAAGACCAGGATGAGGTCAATTGCCTCAGCAGTGTAACCGGAGCGATTAAGGACCATAGCAGTGGGGTAATTTATAACGTATAAAGACTAATACATCAGCATCATGAAGGAGCTTTTAAAGAAGTATGAGAATAAACCACCTGAAATTGTTTTTCACTGGAGAGACAGGGAGACCGAAGCAGAAGGCTGGACAGTTATCAATTCTTTGAGGGGAGGAGCAGCCGGTGGCGGCACAAGGATGCGTAAGGGATTGGATATGAATGAAGTTTTGTCGTTGGCTAAGACCATGGAGGTGAAATTCACCGTTTCCGGACCCAGTATCGGAGGTGCTAAATCAGGTATCAATTTCGACCCTAATGATCCTAGAAAAAGAGGTGTTTTGGAACGATGGTACAGGGCCGTTACCCCCTTGTTGAAACATTACTACGGTACGGGTGGTGATCTAAATGTCGACGAGATCCACGATGTGATCCCCCTTACCGAAGACTCTGGGGTCTGGCATCCTCAGGAAGGAGTTTTTAACGGGCATTTTAAGCCCACCGAGGCCGAAAAAATCAATAGGATAGGCCAGTTAAGACACGGGGTCATAAAAGTTATAGAAGATAAACACTACTCTCCTGATCTTTCTAAAAAGTATACTATAGCCGATATGCTTACTGGTTTTGGCGTGGCACAGGCAGTAAAACATTACTATGACATTTATGGAGGTGAAATTAAGGGGAAAAGAGCCATTGTCCAGGGATTTGGAAATGTGGGGTCAGCCGCGGCTTACTATCTTACACAGCTTGGTGTAAAGGTAGTGGGCATCATTGATAGAGTTGGGGGAGTGATTCATAAGGAAGGCTTTGATATGGAAGACATCCGAACCATGTTTTTAAATAAACGGGGTAATATGCTGGTGGCCGAAAAGATGATGCCCTTCGATGAGATTAACGAAAAAATATGGTCTGTCCCGGCGGAAATATTTATTCCTGCCGCGGCATCCCGACTCGTCACCAAAGATCAGGTAGAAAAAATGATAGTAGCCGGGCTTGAAGTGATTTCTCCAGGAGCCAATGTGCCATTTGCAGATGAGGAAATCTTTTTTGGTTCCATTATGGAATTCACGGACCAGCAGGTAAGCCTGTTACCCGATTTTATTTCAAATTGTGGGATAGCAAGGTTGTTTGCTTATCTGATGGAATCTAAAATCGAGCTTCCCATGAGCGATCATTCTATCTTTGAAGATACTTCAAATACGATAAGATTGGCTCTTGAAAAAACACACCGCTTACATCCATACAAGACAAATATTTGTAAAACGGCTTTTGAAATTGCCTTACAGCAACTGATATGATAGCATGAATCTTAAAAAAAATAAGTTGTTGTTGCAAGTGTTGACAATGATATCCATTAACAGGCGGGCGTCATGCCAATCTGTGAAATTTTATTCAACTTTATGTAGCTTTTGCGGGTGTTCATTATGATAAATTATTATATTTAGCGAATAAAATAAAATAAATGGAATCACTGGTCATAATCGTTTTCGTATTAGGATATCTTGCAATTACTTTAGAACACAATTTAAAAATCGACAAACTTATTCCTGCCTTGGGAATGATGGCAATTATTTGGGCCATGATTTCATTAGGACATCTTCCGGTGTTTGAAGTGAATACTGCTGAACTCAGACTGGAGCCCACTCATTTGGATGAAATTCTATTACACCATTTGGGTAAAACTGCCGAAATACTGGTATTCCTTATTGGAGCTATGACCATAGTCGAGATCATTGATTATTTCAATGGTTTTTCTGCCATCAAAGGATTTGTAAAAACAAACTCCAAGGTAAGACTCTTGTGGATTTTTTCAATACTGGCTTTTATTCTATCGGCCATTATAGATAATTTAACTGCCACTATCGTTTTGATCACCATCTTGAGAAAGATCGTCAGGGAAAGAGAAGACAGGTTATGGTTTGCGGGATTGATCGTAATCGCTGCGAATGCAGGAGGAGCATGGTCACCTATTGGAGATGTTACAACAACCATGTTGTGGATTGGAAAAAAGGTAACTACGCTTAACCTTATTAAATTCCTGTTTATTCCTTCACTTTTATGCATGGTTATACCCGCGCTGATTGCTTCTCGTTTGCCGGCTTTTAAGGGCAATATCGAAACTATTGAAGATGGCGATGACGAAAAGATTGATAAGTACAGTAAAATTATGCTGTACCTGGGCTTAAGTGCCATTGTATTTGTTCCTGTTTTTAAAACCATTACGCATTTGCCGCCCTATGTAGGCATGATGCTTTCACTTGCAGTCGTGGCTATTTTCGCAGAGATCTATTCAAATACGAGATTTTCTCTGACCACAGTAGACTCTAATTCTGATGAGGCTGCACATTATAGTCCGGTTCATAAGGCCTTGTCTGGAATTGAATTGCCAAGTATTTTGTTTTTTCTGGGAATTTTAATGGCCGTTGCAGGGCTTGAATCATTGGGGACACTGTTTAATTTTGCCAATGAAATGAATGCCACCGTACCGATGTTGGGTACGGAGCCGCTTATTGCGGGTTACAGCGTATCCGATTTGGTCGTGATGCTGATGGGTGTTGCCTCAGCTGTAATTGACAATGTTCCTTTGGTAGCGGCAAGTATTGGTATGTTTTCAGATCCGGTCGATAGCCCGCTTTGGCATTTTATAGCCTATGCAGCAGGAACCGGTGGAAGTATGCTGATTATTGGTTCAGCAGCAGGTGTTGTTGCCATGGGCATGGAAAATATAAATTTTTTCTGGTATATGAAGAAAATAGGATGGCTCGCTTTAGTAGGTTTTTTAGTCGGTTCAGCCGGTTTTATGTTCCTTAGATCCTTTATCTAAAATTTTAAGGAAACTTTCACATTTCCCGAACAATTTTAGTGCGATTGCATCGTTACGATTTAATTACTCATTAATTTAGCAATATGTCATTACTTTTACTTCAGGATACTGATACGACACCTGAAAACCTTGAAGAAATTGTCTCTGAAGAAAAAACTTTATCAATTTTCAATCTCATAATGGAAGGCGGCCTGGGAGGGCAGATCATTATCGCTTTGTTGTTTGTATTGTTATTGATTGGTCTTTATATTTATTTTGAGCGGTTTTTAGCGATCAAAGCGGCCAGTAAAATTGATAAGAATTACATGAACCAGATCAGGGATAATATCCTGAGTGGTAATATCGAAGCCGCTAAAATACTCAGCCAGAATAACAAAACGCCTGTTGCCAGATTGATAGAAAAAGGGATTTCCAGGATTGGGAAGCCCCTTGATGATATTAATACAGCCATTGAAAACGCAGGAAAGCTGGAGATCTATAAACTTGAAAGAAATGTAAGTGTACTTGCCACAATAGCTGGAGCTGCCCCGATGATTGGGTTCCTTGGAACGGTAATCGGGATGATTATTGCCATTCATGAAATAGCAAATTCGGGTGGGCAAATAGATATAAAAATGCTTAGTGACGGTTTGTATACCGCCATGACAACTACGGTCGCAGGGCTTATTGTAGGTATCATTGCTTACATATCCTATAATCATCTGATCGTAAGAACAAACAAGGTAGTGTACCAGATGGAAGCCAATTCACTGGAATTTCTTGATCTTTTAAACGAACCGGTATAACGTATTAATTAATATATGAATTTAGGAGGAAGAAATAAGATCAATCCAAATTTCAATATGTCGTCGATGACAGATATTGTTTTTTTGCTTTTAATATTCTTTATGCTGACCTCTACACTGGTCACTGTAAATGCATTGGACATTATTTTGCCAAAAGCCCAGGGTAAAACGGAGAACAACAAATCAACCGCAGTGAGCATCACCAGGAAGCTCGATTATTATATCGATAAGAAAAAAGTTAAGGAAAATGAAGTGGAACAGTATTTGCTGAACCAGCTTAAGCATAGTGACCAACCCACTATAGTGTTGCGGGCAGAAGAGGGTGTTCCAATTGAAAAGGCGGTGAAGGTACTTGATATTGCCAATCGAAACAAAATCAAGGTGGTTCTGGCCGTAAGACCTAAATAGATATTCAACAATGGCTCTTTTTGATACAACTCATAAACGTAAATCAGCCCTAATGACTTCTGTTATTGCCGTGCTTATCCTTCTGTTGATGTTTGTATTTGGTTTGACTTATCTGGATCCTCCTGAAGAATTTGGTATCGCAGTTAATTTTGGAACCACGGATTATGGAAGTGGCAACCAACAGCCAACCGAGGCATTGAAACCGGCAGCTCAATCAGAACCTGAAACAGAGAATACAGAACAGCCCACAGAAGAAGTTGCTGAGGAAGTTGCTGAGGAGGTTCAGGAAGAGGCCATTGAGCCCAGTGCTGCGCCCGAGGAAACATCCGAGGAGGTCATTACTCAGGCTAACGAAGAAGCCATAGCCATTAAGAAAAAGGAAGAAGCAAAAAAAAGGGAAGAAGCAGAAGCGAAGGCAGAAGCAAAAAGGCAGGCTGAAGCAAAAAGAAAAGCCGAGGCTGAACGCCAGGCTGAAATAGAACGCAAAAGAGTCGCTGAAGCGAAAAGAATCGCTGAGGAAAAAGCGGCCCAAGAGGCTAAGAGAAAAAGCATTGATGCCATGATAGGCGGCATAAGTGATAGCAATGGCAAGGCAGATGGGGGAGAAGGAAATGACAATCAGGCTGGGGATAAAGGGAAAGTGACAGGAGATCCCAATGCCAGTGGTTATTATGGAATAGGCGGAGACGGAAGTGGCGGTAATTACAGGTTGGGCAACAGGAATGCCCTTAACAAGCCAAAGCCTGAATATGATTGTAATGAAGAGGGCAAGGTAGTTGTATCGATCTCTGTTGATCAGTCCGGAAGGGTTATAGCTGCGGAGCCAGGCGTAAAAGGGACTACCAATTCGGCCCAATGTTTATTGAACCGGGCCAAGGAAGCCGCACTTAAGACCAAATTCAATGCTGACAGTAAGGCGCCGGTAAAGCAAATGGGTGCCATTATCTATAATTTTTCTTTATCTGAATAAATTGAATTATCAGGAAACTTTAGATTGGATGTTTTCCAGGCTTCCCATGTATCAAAGACAGGGAAGCAGCGCATTTAAAAAGGATCTTACCAATATCAAAGCGCTTTGCAAAATACTTCATGAACCCCAGAATTTGTATGCCACGGTTCATGTGGCCGGTACGAATGGAAAGGGATCAACCAGTCATATGATTGCTTCGGTTTTGCAAACAGCCGGTTATAAAGTCGGCCTCTATACTTCACCCCATTTAAAGGATTTCAGGGAAAGAATAAGGGTGAATGGAAAATCAATTGATGAGGCATCAGTGATCGATTTTATCAAAACACACAGAACTTTTTTAGAAAACCAGAAACTGTCATTTTTTGAATTGACGGTCGGCATGGCTTTTGATTTTTTTGCTCAACAAAAGGTTGATATAGCTGTTGTTGAGGTTGGCCTGGGAGGAAGGCTGGACTCGACAAATATTATCAGGCCCCTGGTTTCGGTGATTACCAATATCGGACTCGATCACACCCAGTTTTTAGGGGAAACCCTGAAAGAGATTGCCTTTGAAAAAGGAGGGATCATCAAGCCTGAAACACCAGTAGTCATAGGTGAATACCAAGAGGAGGTCATTCAGGTTTTTAAAGATCTTGCCAATGCAAATCATGCACCGGTATATATAGCCGAGCACCTGGTAAAGGATAACTTTGATACTGACCTTTTGGGGGATTATCAAGTTAAGAACGTTAGAACGGCGGTTCAATGCTTAAAACTGCTTGATCAAACGGGGCTCAATATAAAACATGAACATTTGGTGAATGGTTTTTTGTCGGTGTCAAAAAATACAGGTTTAAAAGGGAGATGGCAGTTGTTAGGTGAAAGGCCAAAGATTATCTGCGATACTGCACACAACAGAGAGGGGCTGATACTCGCCATGTCTCAGGTCAATAAAGAGAAATTTGAAACATTGCACATCGTGCTGGGTGTTGTAAATGACAAGGACCTTGAAAGTATATTGCCGATTTTTCCAAGCAAGGCGAAATATTATTTCTGTAAACCCGATATCCCAAGGGGTTTGGAAGCCGAGGCATTAAAAGAGGAGGCAGTTAACCATGGTCTTCACGGGCAAGTATATGAATCGGTTGCCTCTGCATACGATGCAGCGGTTCAAAATGCGTCGCCCAATGACTTTATATACGTCGGGGGAAGTACTTTTGTAGTTGCTGAACTTCACTTATAATTTTTCAACAAAATAGCTTAAATTTGATAGTGTATTTTACAATCAAATCTTATGAAGCCTTTATCTCTTTCCCTGGTAATCTTATTTGTTGCTGTTTTAAATTTGAGCCCAATTTCCGGGCAAGAAATCATTGACGGTGAGCAGGCTTATGTGACCATCACTACTTTGCACGGTGTTGAAGGCTTTGATTTTGAAGCCTGGAAGGAAGTTGAAGAGGAATATTTCAATAAAGTAACCAGCAAGATTGACCTGATACGTTCTCATGAAGTTTTGATGAGTTATTTTTTGCCTGAGTTTGGTGAGATCAAGGTGATTAATGTGATCGGTTCGTGGGAAGACATCATGACCATTAATGAGATGAGGATGGCACTGATAGAGGAGGCCTGGCCCGATGAAGAGGAAAGAAATGCCTTTTTTGAAAAACAAAACAGTTTTTATAAAAGCAAACATGAAGATGAGATATACCTTACTTCAGAAAGCACAAAAGATTTAATAAGAGAACCGGGCCAGAACTTGCCTTTTACCTTTATGATAAAAACCAATATACTTTCGGATACTGAGGATGAATATTCCTATGACAATTACAAGAACTACGTAGAAGAAGTTCTTTATAAGAATTCCAAGATACTTGGTTATTATCCTTTTAAACATTTCTGGGGAGCGGATAGTCGCGAGTTTGTCGAGATGTTTATTTTTGATTCATTGTCGGATGTGGAATTATCTCAATATGAGAGCAATGCTTTAATAGCTAAAATCATTCCGAATGAGGAAGGCAGAATGCAGTTTTTAACTTCTCTTTACAGTGCCATTGAAAGCCAGGAATCAAAGTTTTACAGAAATATCCCGTCCTTATCAAAGTGAGAAAATCTATTCTGTAGAAAAGCCTAAAAATTAATTAAAAATGTTTGCCAGTATTAAAAACTAAATTATATTTGCATCCGCTTAGGGCAATTAGCTCAGTTGGTTCAGAGCACCTCGTTTACACCGAGGGGGTCGGGGGTTCGAATCCCTCATTGCCCACATCAATCAAAATCCCGATGAATGAAAATTCATCGGGATTTTTTGTTTCCCTTCGCGTTGAGCTCGCTCAAAAGCAAGAAGGGAAACAAAAAATCGTCAATGCGCTTCAGTGCATTGGGATTTTAGTTGCAGCCGAGGACATTGTAGGGATCATGAAATAATCCCTGCGCTTCAGCGCATTGGGATTTTAGTTGCAACCGAGGTCGACCGGGGATCACGGAGTAATCCCCTGGGAATATTGAATATCGAATTAGGAATTTCGAATGGGTTTCTTATTAAAAGGCTACTTTTTAGCCAATCGGCGCATGGCAACCCATTGTTTCAGCATCTCTCGGGCTTCTTGAGCTGGATAGCCCAAAACGGTTTGTCCGGCAGCAACATTATTCATCACACCAGAACCAGCGCCAACTGTGGCACCTGAATGTATTGTTGTGTGGTCTTTGATAGAAGCACTTCCTCCAATAATAACTCCATCTCCCAAAGTTACAGAACCTGCTAACCCGCTATGTCCGGCCATAATACATGAACGCCCCATAACACTGTTGTGCGCGATTTGCACCAGGTTATCTATTTTGCATCCATCGCCAATAATGGTTGCACTAAATTTGGCACGGTCCACACAAGAGTTGGCGCCAATTTCAACATAATGCCCTATAACAACATTGCCTATTTGTGGTATTTTGGTCAAACCTCTCCCATCGTCACTTGGGCGGTAACCAAAACCGTCGGCACCAATACTTACATTGGTGTGGAATATACAATTACTGCCAATAATGCAACGTTCCCTAATGACGGTTCCAGACCAAACAACCGTAGCTTCTCCGATAATGGTTTCATCAAAAACGCAAACATTGGGATACAGCACTACTTCCTTTTCCAGAACAACGTCTTTTCCGACATAGCAATTAGCTCCAACTATACAACCCTTACCAATGCTGGCTGAAGCATGTATCACCGCAGTAGGATGGATGTCGATATCAAAATGAGGTTTGGGAGGATTGTATAACTCTAATATTTTAGCCATGGCCAAATCGGCATTTTTAACCTTAATTAAGGCCCGATCATCTCCGGGCTCAACACTTAATGTTTCGTTGACTATGGCAGCACTTGCTTTGGATTTTGCCCATAGTTTTGCATATGTACTGCTGCCAATAAATGTGATATGATTTGCCTGAGCCTTTTCTAATTCTTCAGGACCCACTATTTTTTCAGTGGTATGTCCTATCAATTCGCCTTTTAAAATGGCATTGATTTCTTCAATTGTATACGATTTCATAAAAAGGAATTCATTAAATGTTGAGAGGTGTTTAAAGTAAGTTAAATTTTTGGGATTGGCCCTACTCAAACCTATTTATCCCTAATTTATTATACTTTGTTTATATATTCAAGACAGGTATCATAGGTCTTTTTAGAGGTTATTTTCGCTTTCAGCCAGGCATAAAAGCTTATGGCAAAAATATCTTCTTCACCGCTCTCAACCTTTAATATATGATCAAGTTCTTTTGCAAAGGCTTCTGATGTAATGGCTTCTTTATTGCTATAATAAGCACCAATGAGTGTGACGAAATCTAAAATTCTTTTTTCGTCGTGCTCGATCAGGTGGGCGCTGTGTTTTTTTCTAAAACTTTTTAATCTTGATTCAACCAGATTTATATAATCCAGCTCTATAAATATCAAAATCTCCAGGAGGTTCTTTTTGATAACCCATATAAAGCCTACTTTTTTTGAATACCAGTTGTCACTATGGTAAAAATCTGTATAAACTTTAAGTGCTTCTTTGAAATTTTCATGAAGAAACAAAGCGACGACAAGTGTTAATTTCAAATCATGAATATGTACTTCCTGATTTTTAAATTTCTTAAAATTGAATTGATATAATTTGTCAATAGCCTGCTCTAAATGACCCGTGTAGATAAGAAGCAAGTTCTCCAGCAATGAATATTGACAATAAAAAACAGGATAGTATTTTTGTTGCTGCAAGCGCATATTGTTATGCATGCTCTGTAGTGTATCAGCTGATTTTTTGAATTTTTTAATTCTAAAATAGGTATTTGATAAATAATACAAAATCTGGATATGATCATAAAGGTGCTGCTTTTGAACCCTTTCAGAAATGTCAATTTTCTTTCTTGCCTGCTCTATAAAATCCAGGATATCATAATAGTTTCTCGTGACATAGGCCACCTGGTTGCTGATTTGCAAAATCTTAAAAAGTGACGGGTAACTAACATGTTTTGTAATTGAGATATTATAAAGGAGTAAATTTCTTTCAATGATATCTGATAGCTGTGGGTTTTTACCGTTTAACTCTTCTTGAATTGCGGCATAAAAAAGATTCAGGTTTTCTTTATGAAGAATGTTGCCTTTATTTTTTTTTAACTTTTTTAATGTTTCCTTAAAATCAAGTGAATCGCTTAAATGATAGTGTGTTAACTGGATCTGGTATATCTCATTTAATGTTGTGAATAATGAATTTTTTTTGGCTATCAATTCGGCTTTGGCCAATGTTTTAAAGGCAATAGTGGCTTGATGATGTTGAAAAAAAGTGCGGCTTGCCAGGATTAATTTTAAAGCCGTCATTTCTTTGGAAGATTCTTCTTCAATTTTTTTTGTGGCTACAAAATCTATAAGGGTATCATGAAGTCTCTTACACAGCGCATGATAGGCATTTTTTGAACGCTTACCATAGAGAACAAGGTCCAAATTACCGGCAGGGTCAGGAGTATCCAGGAGTTTAAAAAGCGCTACATTCTTTGTATCGCTTCTCTTGTTTCTCCGCTTGAGCGTCAGTAGAAAATCCTTTTTGTCTTGAGGAGTTAAAGTAGCAATGATCAAAGAAATACTATTCATTTATATCATAAGTATTATTATATTAAATATACTTTATATCATATATAAATGTAAATATAATTAATTATTATAACGTAAGTATTAGTAAAATTATGATTTTGACATTTAAATCATATACCGCAATTTTGAATCATATAATTTAACCATTAAACAGATTATTATGGATTACAATTTTAAGACAGACAATACTGCGGAAGAGAAAACCGCATCGAAAGAAGCGCTTTCTTCCAAAGGAGCAGAAAGGGAATTTAATCAAAAACCAACACCGGCTTTTATCGGAGCCTCTTGGATCGCTCTGTTGGCAGGGGTTATTTGTTATTGTACCGGATTATGGAACTCAGAAATGATGCTCAACGAGCAAGGATATTACTTTACTGTTTTGCTTTTTGGATTGTTTTCGGCGGTCTCAGTTCAAAAAAGCGTGAGGGACCGGTTGGAAGGTTTAAAGGTAACCGACATGTATTATGGAATAAGCTGGGTCTCTGTATTGAGTGCTGTTTTATTGCTGATTATAGGGCTTTGGAATGCAGATTTGCTGTTGAGTGAAAAAGGATTTTATGGCATGTCTTATACATTGAGCCTTTTTGCAGCCATCGCCGTGCAAAAAAACACCCGGGATAAAAGTTTTATTGAAAACAAAGAGAAAGTTCCCGAAAACAAATAAGAATGATAATCAATAGGTTTAGAATCCTTATGGCCCTTTATGAATCTGATTGGATTTGGGCTTCATTAATGCCTTTCTTCTAAACCTATTTTTTTTAGGTATATTGACCCATAATTCATTTAAATTCTGATGATCAATTCAACTATTATGCTGGAAAAAAACAACTCGAAACTTATAAATGCATGGACTTCATTTGACTGGGCCAATTCAGTTTATAACCTTATCGTTACCACAGCTATATTTCCGATTTATTACCTGGGAACAACCCAGGAAGCCTATGGTGGAGAAATCGTTGATTTTTTTAACCTGAGTGTTAAAAATTCGGTACTCTATTCATATGCCATCTCTTTTTCATTTTTAGTTATTGTATTTATTTCTCCAATTTTATCGGGTATCGCTGATTACGGAGGGTTAAAAAAGCGCTTTATGCAGTTTTTCACCTATATGGGCTCCTTAGCCTGTATAGGCCTTTATTTCTTTACAGGGGAGAATGTTGAATACGGTATTAGCTGTTCTGTGATGGCCAGTATTGGCTTTGCAGGTTCTTTGGTATTCTACAATGGGTTTTTACCAGAAATAGCGACCAAGGACAGAATGGATAGTGTGAGTGCAAGGGGATTTGCCATGGGTTATATCGGAAGTGTGATCCTGTTGATCATTAACCTGGTTCTGTATCAAAATTTTGAAGTTTTTGGTTTTGATAATGGCAGTTCTGCAACTCGATTCGGATTTATCCTGGTTGGAGTCTGGTGGCTGGGCTTTGCTCAAATAGCATTTTATTATTTAAAAGATAGTAATAGCAGAAAATCAATAACTTTTCAAATTTTGGGTAATGGCGCAAAGGAATTAAAGAAGGTATGGGGAGTAATAAAAGACAAGAGGGTCATGAAACGTTTTCTTTATTCGTTTTTTTTATTCAGTATGGGTGTTCAAACCGTTATGTTGTTGGCGCCTTTGTTTGCTGATAAGGAAATAGGCATGGGTGCTGATGAAATGATTTATATCGTGTTGATTGTACAAATACTGGCCATAGGCGGGGCTTTCTTTTTTGCCTGGTTGTCAAAGCTGAGGGGTAATGGATTTGCCATCAGTACAACCTTGCTCATCTGGACCTTTGTTTGTATATCTGGTTATTTTCTGAAAGATAAAATCTCCTTTTACACCCTGGCGGCCTTTCTGGGCTTTGTAATGGGAGGTATTCAGTCTATGTCAAGGTCAACCTATTCGAAGTTAATTCCTTTTGAAACAAAAGATACGGCGTCTTTTTTTAGTTTTTATGACATCACTGAAAAGATGGCGATTGTAATAGGATCATTGTCTTACGGATTTATCGATCAGGTTACAGGAAGTATGCGCTATAGCATGGTTTTTATGTCATTGTTTTTTATCACTGGTTTTATAGTGCTTCAAATGGCTAACCTTAAGAAGAACCTGGCGTGATTTACAATTTTTTAAAACAGATTATTAAGGTTTCTCTTTTCTTTTTTTTTAAGAAAATAGTGGTAACAGGGAGGAAGCATATTCCTGACACCGGCCCGCTGATTCTTGTGGCGAATCATCCAAATACCTTTATGGATCCTTTGCTTATTGCAGCCATAACCGGCAATAGAATTGGTTTTGTTGCAAACGCAGGTATTTTTGTGAACAATTTTGTCTCTAAGGTATTCAGCTATTTTCACGTGATACCAATATACAGGAAGAAGGATATCAAACCCGGGGAAAAGCCGGACAACAAAATGGCTTTTGCTAAATGTCATGACTATTTGGGGCAGCAGGGAACTTTGCTTATTTTTCCTGAAGGGACCAGTTATTACGAACTGAAACTACGCGAAATCAAAACAGGTACAGCAAGGATTGCACTGAGTTTTGAGGAACTGAAGCGTTTTAAGGGGGATTTAAAAATCATTCCAATCGCCTTGGACTACTCAGATTCCATTCAGTTCAGAAGTGTGGTGTCTATAACGGTTTGTGAGCCCTTGGCGGTGAGTGATTATAAGCAGGCCTATGAATCGAAAGAGTTTGATGCAGTTTTGCAGCTGACTGAAGCCATTAGAAAAGAACTTGCGGAAATCATTCCTCATACCTCCGGAAAGGAACAAGAGGAATTCCTGTTAGCGGCACATCAGTTTTATACTGCATTCTATGCGACAAAAGCTGATTTGGAGAAAAACCCCAAATTGTCGTTAGAATTGAGAAATCAGGTTTCAAAAGCCCTGCGATTTTTACAAAAGGAAAATTTAGGACTATACCTCGATACACAGGAAAAACTAGTTTTGTTTTTTAAACTATTGAAAGAAGAAAGAATAACGCCGGCCACCGTCTCCAAGAATATAAGAGGAAAAAACAAGCCGCTTGAATATGTGACTTCACTCTTGAAATTTCTGGTTCTGTTGCCCATGTATATCTTGGGATTGTTTTCGAATTACCTGCCTTATATGCTTACTGCAAGAATATTTAAGACCTTAAAACTGGATATTTCATATCGGGCCCCTGTTCAAATGATTACGGGACTCATAACTTTCCCCCTTTTTTATGGAATCATAATTTGGTTGTTCAGAACCTATATAAGCGATGATTTTTGGCATAGTTTGATCCTTTTTTGCATCATGCCAGTAGCTGGTTATGTTGCGATGTATTATTATGCAGGTATTAAGAGATTTAGAAGAATGATACGGTACATATTTTTTATAAAGAAAAGTAAAAAGAAAACCATTGTTGAATTACAAGGTGAAATTTTAGAAAATATGGAAAAAGCCAGGCAACAATATATCCAAAGTTTTGAGGCTTAAAATAATAATTGAAAGTATTGACTCCTTCGGGACCATGGAATTCCCGATCTAATATGCTTAGCTTTTATAAGCTTAATTTTGCTCAGCTTAAAGTTCATCACAAAGAGAATTCAAGTCAATGACATCAATCCAGGTCTTCACTGGTTCAAATCATCAATCAAGCCAGATTTTTCTCACCCCTATAAAAACAAAAATGAAAAGGGAATAAAAAATAAAAAAAGGAATAATGAATTCTTTCCATCCCAATACCAGCATGACGCTAATGATCAATAACTGAAATCCTAAACCAAAAGTTGAAACTGCGGTCATAAACCAATTTGGAAACGAATTGGTTTTAGAGGCTTTGGGGTCCAGCATAAAAATAAACTCATCAAATTTTCCATAGAGGATTCTATAGATACGAAATAAAACATCTACATTTTTTTGTTTTTCACCGGCCATGGCAACGGGCGTTTTGTTTTCAATAATCCTGCTGGTTTTGTCACCGTCAAATTTATTTCTCAAAATCACATAGTAATAATTATATAATGTTCCCTGCAATTGAAGCCCTATAAATGCTAACAAAGCAAATATGACACTGGTCTCGGTTAAGAAATACAGTCCCGAAAAGATGAGGAAATTTAAAATGATATCTGCTATAGAATCCAAATACCGGCCGGTATATGAAGGCGTATGCTTTATTCTCGCCAATTCTCCGTCTGCGGCATCTAAAATAGATTTAAAAATATAGAAAAATGCCGCGGCCCAATAATAACCTTGTAACATACACATAATGGCTATAAGACCGAACACAGTAAATGCAAGGGTTATATGAACAGGAGTTACCGCAGTGTTTTTAAGAGATGTAGCGATAACTATTGCAATAGGCCTTCCATAATCTGAAAGATCAATAAACCGGTGTTCCTTTGGTAGTTTCGACATGATTTATAAGACTTTTGTTATCCGAAAATTAATTCCAACCTGGATAAAGAGTCTTTTTTATGAGTTTTAAAGTTACTTGCTAAATATAAATTTCACCGCTTAAATATGGAACTGCTTTTCCTGATATTTTGACCCTGTCACCTGCATTCTCGCATAGCAGTTCTCCCTTTCTCTTCGAAAGTTGCTGTGCTCTCATGGTGCTTTTTCCCAGTTTTTGACTCCAAAAAGGTGTTAGTGTCGTATGCGCCGAACCCGTTACAGGGTCTTCATCAACTCCTGAACCTGGCGCGAAGAACCTCGAAACAAAGTCAACTTCATCACCTGGTGCAGTAATGATCACACCCCTGGCGTCTGATTTCTTCAGTATATGATGATTAGGGTCACTTTCTTCGATATCTTTCTGTGACTGATAAACGAGAAGATAATCGGTTTTCCCTTTATAAACTTCAAGTGGCTTTTTGTGAAAGGCATCGATAATATCTTGAGGAGGTGTTACTTTTTTGATGACATCCTTAGGAAAATCAAGTGTTAACAAGTCTTTATTTTTGCTGACAGAAAGTTGTCCGCTTTGCCGGGAATAGAAAAGCAGCTTGTCATTTTGATACTTATAATAATGAAACAAAACATAAGCCGTGGCCAGGGTGGCATGTCCGCAAAGTGCTACTTCGGTGGTTGGTGTAAACCACCTGATTTCATAATCCGTCGTTCTTTTTACCGCGAAGGCAGTTTCGGCCAAATTATTTTCCGCGGCAATCCTTTGCATAAGCCCTGCATCCAGCCAATTGTCTAAAATACATACGGCAGCAGGATTACCTTCGAAAACAGTATTTGCAAAGGCATCGATCTGGTACATTTTTTGTTTTCTTTCATTCATTTTTTTCGGTCTTAAATGTCATTAGATCTCATCTTCATTAACTTTTTATATCGGTTCTCAAACTCCTTTAACGATGATCATTCTGGTTGTTGCCGCCTGCTGCCTGATTTTTCTTGCTTTCATGTACTCCGTGGAATGCCACCATGAATTGGCCATTTTTACAGAAGGAAATTTTAACACAACGAGTCGTTTTGGCTGCCAGTCTCCCTCAAGGATAGTTGTTTCTCCGCCTCTCACCACAAATTCACCCTGAAAAGAGGCAATTGAGGGGGGAGTCAAGAGGGTATAGGTTTTATAAAGTTCCTGATCATGGATTTCAATTTCAACAATTACAAAGGCAGGCATGGTTATATAGTTTAGTTAATAAGTTGAAAATCAATGGTAGAGACTACTCTGATTATCTTGATCTCAGGCGTATTCTGATCCCTGTCATTAATCGAAAACAATCCTTGCCGTGCAATTCTTATGGGTCCGACTTCAGCGTCTGAATCCCTGGCAAATTTCTCTGCAACCTGCCTTGCATTTTTCGTCGCCTCTTCAATCATCGATGGCTTAAGCTCGTTAAGGCCCGTAAATATATATTCAACAGGCCGCCATTCATTTTTTGATCCTAAAACGATACCATTTGACATTAGGCTTAAGGATTCACTTAGCGCCTTATGTAATTTTTTAATGTCTTTGGTTCTCACCGTAAATTCGGATTTTGCCACATACCTGAAACCGCTGTACTGGTTATTATTGTATAAATTACTTGCGGCATCACTGATATTGACCATTCCTTTGGTGAGTTCCTGATCTGTAAAACCGTGATCAAGAAAGAATTGATAGACCTGCTGGTTTTGATTTTGAATTTGATCTTTTAAAGGCCTTAAGTCGTTACCTGACAGGATTACATGGATGGGCCATACGGCCAAATCAGCTTGAACCTCTCTTTCAGACAGGCCTTTGACCTGTACAAACCGATTAAATTCCTGTGCTGTTTTATGCATATTGCCAATAAAATATCCTGCTATGATGATCGCTGCAGCCAGTAAAAGAGCGATAAGGACCGAATTATTTTTCATATGGGAAACGAGGATTTTTTAAATGAAAACTTAGGGTTTATTAGAGGGTGTAATTTAATCCTTTTCATCCAAAATTCCTTTGACTTCATTAATTAATAATGGAAAAGCGGGATATGTCATTCCATGTCCATAGCCATCAATTTCCATAAGACGCGTATTCTTATGCCCTGCAACCTTCATCATTCTCATCATATAGGCATTCTCCTCGTAGCGTCCCAAAAGTTCCATGTCACGATCTCCCGTGATCATGAGAAGGGGCGATGCATCCGGTCTTACGTGAAACAAAGGAGCAAGTTCATCAATAATCGGTTGTGTGCCTTCAATCCCCCTTTCCTTCCGAACGGTGAAATGGGTAATGGTATGGCCACTAAAGGGAATTAATCCCGCTATTTTATTGGCATCGATACCATGTTGGCCCAGGTATTTTTTGTCAAGGCCCACCATACTCGCCAAATAACCTCCTGCAGAATGACCGGAAATAAAAATAGCATTCGGGTCTCCTCCATAGGAGGCAATATTTTTAAATGCCCAAGCTACTGCGGCTGCCGCATCTTCTATATATACAGGTGCTTTTACTTTAGGATATAACCTGTAATTCACTCCGATTACAGCAACACCCTTTTGTTTCAAAGCCTCGGGAATTTCTTTCTGTCCTCCGGTGAGTCCGCCTCCGTGAAACCAGACGATTGTGGCAAAAGATGCCATGTTTTTGGGATAATATAGATCAAGAATACATCGCTCTTTTACATAGGCATCATTTATTTGAACTGAATCAGCATAATAGTGAATAGTGGTTTCCAATTGATAATCTATCTGTTGAGCCAGAATTTTAGAACATCCTATAAAAATTAAAAATATGATAAGCTTTTTCATATATCCTTGTTGCGTTGTTTTAAAAAATCAATTAATTGATAAGTCTGCTAAACCATTGGATCAGCTGTTTTTCGTCTACAATATTCCAGTTATGCGGATGCCTGTTTCCCAAATCATCATATCCTTTATTGTTGGTTAAGATAAGTTCTGCTTCTTTATTCCCGTTAATTTTAAGCATGTTTATAAAGGCCGCCAAATCTATTGCATTCATTCCGTAATAATCTTTTCTCCTGTTATCAATCCACCAGTTTACATCTGGTTCGGTATAAGCTCTAACAGCAATGTTTTTAAATTCCCCTAAATGAACTCCTCCATTCGCAGAATAACAAAAAGGTGAATAATAAACGTAGTTTTGAAATGCCTCCTTAGGACTTCCCTGAAGATTCTTATAAAGATATTCTGACACCCAGGTTCCCTCATTTTCAGCGACAGGACTAAATTTTAAATCTTTTGCTTTGACCATTTCCTGATAAAACCTGACAAAATCCAGAGGAGCGTCACAAATGGCAATCGCTCTTGGCCTTAAATGAAACTCGGAATTTTCGGAAGCACCAAAAATAGCTAATTTAAGGGCCCTGGTCCCTTCTAACGACATTCCACAAAAGAGGATATTCTCTTTTGGAATCCTATGGTTTTCAACTACAGTTTGAAGGTAATTTTCTATTTCTTTAAGGCGGTCATTCGAAAAAAAGAATTCCAATCGATTATCCGTTGTGGCATACATCACTGCTAATTGCTCCTTGAGTGCTTCTTTTATCAAAAGATCATCATTAACAGTATCCCTTCTGGCATGTGTAAATAGAACCAGGCCTTTAACAGAATCTGTCTCGGGAAGCCATAGGGTATACCCCGAATTCACTTTCTTGATATTTATTCCAGCTGCAAGTTCAATGCTACCTTCAGCGTGTGTTTCAACATTGAACACTTTTTGAGCCCTTATCTGTCCAATCGAAAAGAAAATAAGCAATAAAAAACTGAGACTGAATAAATTCTCAAACTTCTTACTTTTTTTAAAAGGCTCATGGTTATGATTCATAACAAACTTGAAAAATCCTGCATCAGAGCCAAGAAAGGCTTTATAAGCAACCTGTCAAATATAAGGATTTAAAAGAACAGGTTGAAAACGGTATCCGGATCAAAAATAATTGGGCAGCATAATATGAAAACTGACAAATGAAGGCACAAAAAAAGGGCCTGATAAATCAAACCCCGATCTATAATCCTAAGATTAATCTTGAGTAAATGTTATGTCATATGTTGTATTTAAAAAGTAAAAAAATAACTCAAACTCCATCTGTTTTTCCTTCTGTCGATTCCAGAAGTTCCACTGTTTTTACTTTTTATCGCATGAAAATGCACTCTTCCATTCATCTGAATCTTGGCCTTAACTGATTTTTTCCTGTCATTTCCGATTCCAAAAGCTTCGAAATCTCTTCCAGTGTTCTTCTCAATCAAGATCATATTCTTTCCCTTTAATTCGTCCAATGCACTGATTAAAGAGTCATAGTCATCTTCGATAAAAGTAACATCAATAAATCTTCCATTATCGTTATTACTTAAATGCTCCAATATAGAATATTCAAGTTTCATAGTCCGGGGGATTTGTCAATAAGATACCAAAATGACCCTGGGGTTGCGTCAGGACATGAAAAAACACAAGATTTCTGGGGGAATTCGTCTTAGTTTACTGTTTTTAAAGCAATAAAAAACCCATTCTTTTTAAAGAATGGGTTTAACTTTCTTATAATCAACGCTTAAAAAGGCCTGTATTGAGGCGCATCATGACCTTTGATACGCAAATATGTAATGGCTTGAGCTCTGTGATGTGTAACGTGATCACGTATAAAAAGAAAGCCTTGTTCTTTTGTCAATTCAGGTTTATTTGAGGCAAAACCAAACACAAATGTGCCTTGTAAATCTGTATCGCTCATAGCTTCAATGGTAGCTATTACCTCGTCGAAGTTTGCATTGATCATTTTGATGCAATCTTCTTTTGAAGCACCAGTGATTTTTTCTAATTTTGCTCCTTCAGCAGGGTCAAAATCAACTTGTTCTCCTTTGATAAACATAGTATTTAATAACTTTGACGACATTCCGATATGGGCTATTTGCTCACCAAATGTTCTTACGGAGTCATGCGGTTTAAAGGTATAATCTTCGGCCGGCATTTTTTCTGCCACTTCAAGTGTGTAGGCTTTGGCATTTTTAAGCGTTTCCGTAAAGGAGTTTTTAAATCCTGTATCGACATTGTTGTCCTTTTTAACAAAGGCAAATAATCCAACAGTTAAAGCTCCCAGTAAAAAATAGTTAATTGATTTTTTCATTGTTTTTTGGTTTTAGAGTTTGTGGTGAAATTAATGGATTCTATTTGGTTTTTGTAAGTCGTGGTTTTTGTGTAACATTACAGAATCAATTGATTTTTTTATGGATGATAAGATTATAAGGAACAAGGAACTCAATATTTACGAAGCTTTGATTCCTGTATTAGCGCTTATTGGAATGCTTGCTTACAACGTTTTTGTTTATGGCGATGATGCTTTGAGCGGATCCAACCAGTTTATCCTTCTCCTTGGGGGAGCAGTAGCTGCAGTGGTAGGGTTTTTTAATAAAGTGACCTATAAGAGAATGATCGAAGAGATCGCAAACAATATAAGGTCAACTACAGGTGCATTATTGATTTTGCTTTTTGTTGGAGCTCTGGCAGGAACCTGGCTCATTAGTGGAGTTATCCCTACGATGATCTTTTACGGGTTAAAACTTTTGAATCCGACCATCTTTTTACCGGCTACTGTTGTGATTTGTGCAGTGATTTCAATTGCAACAGGAAGTTCCTGGACAACCTCGGCAACGGTGGGTATCGCTTTGATAGGAATAGGAGGGGCATTGGGCATACCCCTGGGAATGGTTGCGGGAGCCGTGTTATCAGGCGCTTATTTTGGTGATAAAATGTCTCCTTTATCAGATACAACTAATTTGGCTCCAGCAATGGCCGGCACCGATCTTTTTACCCATATTCGCTATATGGCCTTTACAACGGTTCCTACCATTATCGTGACTTTGATCGTATTTATTGTTTTAGGATTCACATTTGACACGACAGGTACAGCCGATACTGAGGCGATTTTGAGTTCGATAAAAGAATCTTTTCATATTAACGGATGGTTGTTTTTAGTTCCCGTGGCGGTAATAGCGCTAATCATTCGCAAGACTCAACCCTTGATCGCTTTGCTGATCGGTACTTTATTGGGAGGTGTTTTTGCCATCATATTTCAACCCGATATTGTCATGAAAATAGCAGGAGCGGAGCAACTTGATTTCCGGGCTGCCTATCAGGGTGTCATGAATGCGATCACGGTTGATACTTCCGTCGAGACAAATAATCCTGAGTTAAACGACCTGTTTTCTTCAGGAGGTATGTATGGGATGTTGGGAACCATTTGGCTCATTATTTGTGCCATGGTTTTTGGCGGCGTGATGGATGCCATTGGAGCTTTGTCGACCATTAGTGCAGCACTGTTGAAGATGGCGCATACGGTCTTTGGTTTGTTTGCCAGTACCGTGGTAACCTGTCTGGCACTTAACGTAACGGCTTCTGACCAGTACCTGGCGATTGTGGTCCCGGGTAAAATGTTTAAAAAGGCCTATGAAGAAAGAAACCTGGCACCTGAAAATCTCAGCCGTACCTTGGAAGATTCCGGAACGGTAACATCAGTGCTCGTTCCCTGGAATACCTGTGGAGCCTATCAGTCAGGCGTGCTGGGTGTAAGTGTTGGAGAATATTTTGTCTATGCAATATTTAATTGGTTGAGCCCGTTTATGACGCTCTTGTTTGCTGCTTTGCACATCAAGATAAAACAGCTGAAATGAAAGGCTTAAACTAAGGTTTGACTTAAGTCACACCCTCTTTACTCATCACCTCACTTCTCATCGCCTCACTTCCGATCGCCTCACTTCCGATCACCTCGCAAGCGAAGCCTTCACCTGTTCAGCACATTTTTCACCGTCTATTGCGGCCGAAATGATGCCCCCGGCATAACCTGCGCCTTCGCCGCAAGGATAAAGTCCTTTGACCTGAATGTGTTCAAGAGTTTTTGGATCCCTGGGGATTCTTACAGGAGATGATGTTCTCGATTCGGGTGCATGGACTACTGCCTCGTTCGTTAGATATCCCCTCATGGATTGGTCAAATAGTTTAAATCCTTCCTGCAGGGTGCCATGAATAAATTTCGGCAATAGTGCTCCAAGTTCAACGCTGGTTGTTCCGGGTTGATACGACGTTTTTGGGATATCATCAGACAGCCTGTTTTCGGTAAAATCAACAAGCCTTTGAGCCGGAACTTTCTGCGTTTTTCCACCTAGCCTCCAGGCTTTCTGTTCGATTTCTTTTTGAAATTGAAGCCCACTCAAGGCGCCATATTCTTTATAGGGTTCAAA
Organism: Lutimonas vermicola; assembly: GCF_038433205.1. NCBI lineage: Bacteria > Pseudomonadati > Bacteroidota > Flavobacteriia > Flavobacteriales > Flavobacteriaceae > Lutimonas > Lutimonas vermicola. The sequence goes on along the minus strand of NZ_JBCDNA010000002.1, from coordinate 333,802 downwards.
ATCTTTGAGATCAAGTGAAACAACGATACCCGAATTTGAAGTAGGCTGGTCCCTTTTACTCGGTGACCATCCGTTGGTTACAACTTCCCCGGGAGCTGTCGCACAAGGCGCGATAACCCCTCCGGGGCACATGCAAAATGAATAAACGCCGCGGTTATTGACCTGTTTTACGACACTATAAGGTGCGGGGGGCAAATATTCACCTCTTGTGGTACAATGGTACTGGATCTGATCAATCAGTTCTTGTGAATGTTCAACTCGTACTCCCAGGGCAAATGGCTTAGCCTCAATATGAATCTTTTTTTTATGCAAGAGTTCAAAAATATCCCGGGCTGAATGACCCGTGGCCAAAATTACTTTTCTGGCATGTATAACTTGTCCTGATTCTGTTTCTACTCCATCGATTTCACCATTTTTAATAAGGATATCAATAACTTTTGTATTGAAAAGGATTTTTCCGCCATATTGAAGAATCGTCTCTCTTATCGCCTGGATGATTTTAGGCAATTTATTGGTTCCTATATGAGGATGTGCATTGATGGCGATATCCGGGTTGGCTCCATGGGCGATCAACAGGTTGAGAATACGATTGACATCACCCCTTTTTTTTGAGCGTGTATACAGTTTTCCATCCGAATAGGTTCCGGCTCCACCTTCTCCAAAGCAATAGTTTGAGTCTTCATTGACCAGGTGGTGTTTTGTAATGGCCGCCAGGTCCCTTCTTCTTTCCCTTATGTCTTTTCCACGCTCCAGGATAACGGGCTTTAAACCATTTTCAATAAGTTTTAAAGCGGCAAATAATCCGGCAGGCCCGGCTCCTATAACAAGAACCTCTTCAGAAGAACTGACGTCTTTAAATTCGGGAAGGTCTATTTCTCTCGGAACTGGTGTTTCATTTTGAAACACCTTGACTTTTAAATTGATTTTGACAGATTTTTGACGAGCGTCAATGGAGCGTTTTAAGATTTCAATATGACTGATCTCATTTTTGGACAGGCCAATTTGTTTTGACACATAAGACTTTAACTGATCTTCGTTATGCGCTGTTTCGGGAGAAACCTGTATGTGAAGTTCTTGTTGCATAAAAAATTTAAGTGATCAAGTTATTTTGTTTTTTGCTAAAAAGCAGGACAATGCGCTAATCATCAGATAAAGAAATTCCAGACCAGACCAAACCTGATCACAAAATCTCTGTAAGGATAGGTTGGCGCTGAATAGTAATTGTTGTCGCTAAAGCCTGAATTAAAATGTTCAAGTTTGAAAAACACCCTCATTGTCTTTACCCTGAAATTAACAAAGAAATCAAGCAGAGGATAGCCTCCGTATTCCTGGTCATTCTGTAAATAAAATTCAGCAAGCACTGGATTGTAACTATTCATCAGGTATTTGCTGAAATAACTAAAGGTAACCCCGGTTTCCAGATACAGGGGTTTCCCTTTGAATACATGGTTCGCATAATAAAAGGTATTTCTGGTGATAAAATCAGGCACCCTCATCACATCTTCACCATTTGTTACTTTTTGATAGATGAATTGATTATCCAATGCAAATTTACCAAACCTGATTTCCTTGCTCAACTTGATCTTAAAATAATTTACAGCTTGTGATGCCTGCATCGGTGCTGTTTGACCAGTGATTACATCCTTGTCAAAATACAAATAGTTATCAATGTTGGCGAGGTGTGCCGAAGCAAAAATCCATTTATCGGAATCAAAAACAAAATCTATACCGTTAATTTCCTGATTATTAAAGTCATTTTGCCAATTATAGCTTTTATAGTCACTTTGATTCAAAAGGTAATTAAAGTTAGGGGATCGGCTATTGCTAAAAACCCTGGCATTGACTGCAAAAACACTATCGGTTTTAAAACTTGCCATCGCAGAATAAGCGTGCCCGGTGAGGTTGCCTGAAATGATCTGTGAAGCGTCAACATCAAGATTAAACTTTTTGAATTGGGTATGCCATTCACCACCAAGGGCAAAACTATTTCCTTCGAGTTTAGAATCTATTACGCCATCCTCGGTGATCACAATGCTTTTATAACTGTAATTGTATTGGTAATTGTTGACTTTGAACCTAACTTCACCCAAGGTGATTGGTGAGTTTAATGAGATATAGGCTTCATTGTAAAATTTAGAATACTTGGCGTCATCGTCAATACTGCTAAAAAAGGCCTGCCCGAACATATCATTTGCATTATCCTGCTCATACTCATAATGCTTTCTTTCAAAATTAAACTGATGGCCTATTTTAAGATCAGATGGAATTGATTTTAAACTGTCTTTTTTATCCCAAAGCACGTAGAATTGATCAAAATAATAGCGATTGCCTCTTATTACAGATATGGCATCGGTAAAATTGGTCTCCATTCTTGCCCTGTCTTTAAAATTGACTTCGGCTGTTTCAAAATAGAAAAGGGATTGTTCTGTTAATCCTCCGTTTTGATCATTGTTGATGTCTTGTGACAGCAGGTGCCCCCTGATAAAGTATTTTTTGTTTTTAGTGTGATAGCTCATGGTGATCCTGGCCGCTCCATGATCTGTTAATGAATGTCTGTATTTACCCAATGAACGAAGACTCTTAAAACTCAATGAAGCATTAAATTGCCTTGAGAGATTAAAAGTAAAAAGCGCATCCAAAAGGTGCCCTTGTTCGAGAACGGTTGACCACATTAATTCTGTAGTAGGTGTCGGGACACTGTAATATTTGATATCCTCAACCTCGTAATAATCGTAATGCTGCGCCCTTGCACCTATTTTGGGATAAGTACCGGTCCCTTCAAATGTGTAAGCAAGCTGGTTATAGGCTTGTCCCGGGTTGTGAAAAGGCATCAGCTCGAAATCATCTTTTCGTTCAACATTGAATTTATAGTACTTTTTGATGTTGAGCGTGGTATCAACATAGGTGGTATCCATTTTATAATCAATGATCTTATAGTCGTGATAATAAGTTTTGTCGCTAAGTTCTATCTCAACTTCTTTGGTATAGACCTTGGCAGTGTCTCCGTATTCATCAATATACCTGTTGTCTAAAGTGTTGAGCTGTCCGTCATTGATTTGAGCCCAGCCAACAGCCGAAATAAATAGCAAAATTAGAATGGGAAGCTTCCTTAACATGGATAATTTTAATTGAAGACAAAGGTAAAATTTTTGAGCATATTATATCATCCTATTTGTTTCGGGTTCCGTATTTTTGAAAAGATCTTTATTATGCTCGAATTAAAGTATTCATCCCATCAATATGAAGCGGGGACTGATGAGGCCGGAAGAGGTTGTTTATCAGGGCCTGTGGTTGCAGCTGCCGTAATTCTTCCCGATCATTTTGAGCATGAACTTTTAAATGACTCCAAGCAGCTATCCGACAAAAAGCGGCGTTATCTCAGGCCGATCATTGAAAAGGAAGCGCTGGCTTTTGGGGTCGCTTTTGTGTATCAGGATAAGATTGATCAGATAAACATCCTTAACGCTTCGATTCTGGCCATGCACAAATCAATTGAGGCCATGGCTATTAGTCCGGAGTTTATTGTTGTAGACGGAAACAGGTTTAAGGATTATTTCAGTATTCCGCATCAGACAATCGTAAAAGGTGATGGTAAATTCCTGAACATTGCCGCAGCTTCCATACTGGCCAAAACTTACAGAGATGATTATATGGAGAAAATCCACGACGATTTTCCGGTATATAATTGGGCCAGGAATAAAGGCTATCCCACTGAAGAACACCGAATGGCTCTCAAGGAATTTGGTTCATGCTTACACCACAGGAAAAGCTTTAGGCTTTTACCTGATCAGTTAAAACTGGACCTGTAATTTTTTTTAAAGCGTGTCAGATTATTTCTGAGGAGTAATTTGTAAATTAAAGTACTCCGATCAAACCTGATCTCACATATGATAAAAATCTTTCTGCTTCTTTGTAGGTGAGATTTTTTTATCCCCGGAACCCGATAAATTCTTCTAAAATCGTATCATTGCAGCTCCTAAAAAAACCATTACATGATTAAAAGAACCAAGGCCAGCATCCCTAAATTGATCATCCATAAAATCGGCAACAAATTCAACGATACACGCAATGTATTTTCTGAAGGACCTGTAGTTTTTGACGAAGACAGTTATAACCTTATGTTGCCTTACTTGTTAAAGCCTTTTGGCAATCTAACCGAAAGTTTCAGGTTCGATCATCATGCGGATATCAATTTGAACGAGATCAACAGTTATTCACAGCGCTTGTTCAAAGAAGAAGAATTCTTTATAGAAGCATCCAAGAATATTGTTTTACACCTGTTCGAACAATCCAATTCGGCACAGATCAAGACAGGAGACGTCATTGTGGCCCTTTTTGAAGATATAGAATTTAATGAGGTGCACACAAATGCATTGGGGATCTTTAAAATAGAAAGCAAAACAAATTTCTTCCAAACCTATATGGAAGGGGATAGCCTGGATGTAGTTGTGCAAAAAGGCATCAGCACAAAAAAGATTGATAAGGGCTGTTTAATCGTAAATTACCAGGATGACGAAGGTATGGTTGTCCTGAGTGTTGACAATAATAATTACGATGCCCAATACTGGATCAAAAATTTCTTGCATGTAAAATTTGCAGATGACAAGAACAATCATACACAGTCGTATATCGAAATGTGCAAAGATTTTTCCAATGAAGTTCTGAAGACAGATTACAGTACACAGGAACAGAGTCATTTTTTAGCCAAAACCATTGACTACCTTAAGGAGAATGACACGGTGAACATTCATGATTTTAAGGAAGAGGTTTTTGAAGATGAAGATCAAAAAGATTTATTTGATGACTATAAGAAGCTTTTTGAATCTGACAGGGAAGTGTTAATCCGAAATCAATTCCATGTATCGGAATCTGTTTTGAAAAAGCAAAAACAAAAATTGAAAACAGAGATCAAACTGGATACGCATATTCAGATCAAACTGGATGTGGAGGCTCCGGACGCTTCTTCGGAATACCTTGAATTAGGCTATGACGAAGAAAAGAAAATGAAATTTTATAAGGTGTATTTTAACGAAGAAACGACTTAGTATACTAAAAAACCGCTGTTTTTACAAGGTGATCAGATTTTTACATCATTGGTCAATTTCGCCCCAAAAACTTTTTCAAAATTTTCCTGTATCAGCGACTTCACTTCTTCAACAGGAATTTTTCGATTGAGTTCAGCCTCCATTGAGGTAACTGCTTTACCCCTTATTCCGCAGGGGATGATATGGTCAAAGTATCCAAGGTTTGTATTGACGTTTAAGGCAAAACCATGCATGGTCACCCATCTCGAAGTTCTAACCCCAAGCGCACATATTTTTCTGGCAAAGGGAGTCCCCACATCGAGCCAAACGCCTGTTTCACCGTCGCTGCGAACCCCCTTAAGCGAGTAATTTGCAATAGTTTTTATAATGACTTCTTCCAAACTGCGCATATACCACCTGATGTCGGGTTTAAATGCTTCCAGGTCAATAATCGGGTATCCTACAATTTGTTCGGGCCCGTGAAAGGTGATGTCGCCTCCGCGGTTGGATTTAAAAAATGAGATGCCTTTCTGCTTCAATTGTTCTTCGTTAAGAAGGAGGTTGGAAAGATCGCCGCTTTTACCCAGCGTATAGACCGGTGGGTGTTCGGTAAATAAAAAATAATTAGGGCTTATCTCTTTTACATCGCGACTTCGATTCGCGAGTTTAATATCTATGATGCCTTGAAAAAGCTCATTTTGATAATCCCATGCTTCTTTGTAATCCATGGATCCAAGGTCTTTATAAATAACCCGATTCATCAGCTGTATTTAGGATTATTTAATATGATCAAGGCTCCTATCACTCCCGGAATCCACGCGCAAAGGGTTAAAATGAAAACGATTACCACGCTTCCGCATCCCTTGTCAATGACTGCCAAAGGCGGAAATAAAATCGATAAAAGTACCCTCCAAATGCTCATTTTAAATAATTGTTTGAGATTACAAAATTCGTTAATTTATTTTGATTACTTGACGCAATTTTACTGTTTTCGTTACAATTTAATCTTTTGAGAACACATACTGATCGTTGAATATGTGGCGCATTAACATATTATATCGATTTTTCATTATATCATTAATTCAATATATCATTGATTCCCCGTATCTTTGCGACCAATTTTTCAAAACTTATAGAAAATGCAATTATCAGAACAGGAAATGGTTCGTAGAGACTCATTAAAGAAATTACGTGATTTAGGTATTAATCCTTACCCTGCTGCGCAGTTTAAGACGACTTCAACGATTAAAGAAGTGGTCAGCAATTTTGAATCTCTCGAAGGCAAGGAGATTGTATTGGCCGGTAGAATCATGAGCCGAAGGATAATGGGCAAAGCCTCATTTGCTGAACTGAAGGATGGAAGTGGCAGGATGCAGATCTATATCAATAGGGATGAGCTTTGTCCCGGGGAAGATAAAACCATGTACAATGAGGTTTTTAAGAAACTTTTAGACATTGGAGATATTATTGGGGTTAAAGGAACAGTATTCAAGACCCAGGTAGGGGAGACTTCTATCATGGTAAAAGAACTTACGGTATTGTCTAAAGCTTTAAAGCCTATGCCAATAGTCAAAGTTGATGCAGACGGGAAAGCACATGATGCCTTTAGCGATGCCGAAATGAGATACCGTCAGCGTTACGTGGATTTGATGGTGAATGATCATGTAAAGGACACCTTTTTAAAAAGGACAAAGATTACAAATTCGATACGTCAGTTTTTTAATGACAGGGGTTATTTAGAAGTTGAGACACCTATTTTGCAACCTATTCCGGGTGGAGCAGCTGCAAGGCCGTTTATCACTCATCACAACGCATTGGATATGCCCTTGTATATGAGAATCGCCAACGAGTTGTATTTAAAAAGACTGATTGTTGGAGGATTTGATGCTGTGTACGAGTTTTCCAAGGATTTTCGAAATGAAGGAATGGACCGAACACATAACCCCGAATTTACTGTGATGGAGTTATACGTAGCCTATAAAGATTATCACTGGATGATGGAAATGACCGAAGAGTTGCTTGAAAAAGTGGCGGTTGACGCAAATGGTTCATATGAAGCCCGGGTAGGAGAAAACATTGTCAATTTTAAAGCTCCTTATGCCAGAATTCCTATTTTATCGGCCATTAAAGAACACACGGGGTATGACGTTGCCGGAATGGACGAGGTGGAATTAAGAGAAGTTTGCACCAAAATTGGGATAGAGGTTGATGAGACCATGGGAAAAGGCAAGTTGATCGATGAACTTTTTGGGGAGAAATGTGAACATCATTATATACAGCCGACTTTTATCATAGATTATCCAAAAGAGATGAGCCCCCTTTGTAAGGAGCATCGTGACAATCCTGAATTGACCGAAAGGTTTGAATTGCTGGTAAATGGAAAGGAACTGGCCAATGCTTATTCTGAATTAAACGACCCCATTGATCAGTTGGAAAGGTTTCAGGATCAGTTGAATTTATCTGAAAAGGGAGATGATGAGGCTATGTTTATCGATATGGACTTTGTAAGGGCTTTGGAATATGGTATGCCGCCGACTTCGGGTATCGGTATTGGAATCGACAGGTTGGTTATGTTTTTGACCAATAATGCATCGATTCAGGAAGTACTGTTCTTTCCCCAAATGAAACCCGAAACAAAAGCTGCCAAAACCATTGAGCTGAATGAGGATGAAAAAGCCGTTTTAAAAATGTTACAGGCGGCAGAAAAAATAGAGCTGGGAGATCTTAAGACCCAATCGGGCTTATCCAATAAAAAGTGGGACAAAACGATTAAAGGCCTGACAAAGAACAAGCTGGCTGCTGTAACTAAAACTGATGAAGGTTTATTTGTTGAGGCCATGTAACGGCTAAGGTTAAAAAACACAAGTTATTCCCGCGAAAGCAGGAAGCAGAGAGTTGCTTTTGGGCGACTCTTTTTTTTATGCCTTTTTCTAGCAGATTATCACAGATGGCCACATGGATCTGGTCACGTTTTGGTCACTTGAATGATTTTTAAAACACGGAATAGTATGAGTAAATGGAGTTGCTTGGATTTTCTTATATTTTACCTAAATTCTTTAATGATCAACTCCTTTAATGGACAGCGCATCAAGAAAATGTCCTGAAGATATTTTTAGCGACTGGGCCGGATGAGACTATTACATGAATATACTTAACTGTTCATGGTAAAGTAGAAATAAAAATTTAGTCATAATACATATACGATTTGTTTCAGTTTCTATACCTTTAACTGGTTCTTAAATTGGAAGGAGGCTAAATAATAGTTTTATACAAATACCCGAATTAAATAAATTCATGAAAAGAAGAGGTTTAAATATTTTAATCGTGATGATCATATCAGTGATTTCATTTCAATCATGCGAGCAAGATGATGAGAATGAGAACGAAACCAAAATAAGTACTTATAATTCAACAGAGAGTCACATGGAAGGGCAAAATTGTATGAATTGCCATGAATCTGGTGGATCTGGAGAAGGATGGTTTACAACAGCAGGTACGGTATATGACAGTTCGAAAAAATCAACTTTTCCAAATGCAACGGTTAAATTATTTACAGGTCCTAACGGCACAGGTGATTTAAAGCTAACCATTCAAGTTGATAATTATGGCAATTTTTATACAACTGAAAACCTCGATTATGGAGATGGGATTTACACCTCGGTTGAAGGTAACTCTGTTACAAAACACATGAATTCAAGCATAACATCCGGACAGTGTAACAGCTGCCATGGAATAAATACTGATCCGATTTGGACAGAATAATAAAAGTTCCCATGACTGGGATAAAACGATTAAAGGCTTGACAAAGAACAAGCTGGCTGTGGTAAGTAAAATCGATGAAGGTTTATTTGTTGAGGCCATGTAACAGCTATTGTTAAAAAACACAAGTTATTCCCGCGAAAGCAGGAAGCAGAGAGTCGCCCAAAAGCGACTTTTTTTTATCTTTTTCTAGCAGATCATCACAGATGGCCAAAGGGGTTTGGTCACGTTTTGGTCAAAAGATAGTTTTACATAACATTTATGGTAGAGGTGAAACCTTTATTTTTAGCTTTCCTATTTTTGTATATCTTTAGGCATCTCTGGTTGCCGGGATGCATTGTTTAGGTGGAAATACTTTTTTTTTGCAAAAAATCAGGAACAATCGTGATGGGTTAATTGAGTCAAAAATGCAAAACAACAAATGATGGTAGATGGTTTTAAAAAAGAGATATAAACGCTATATGAGTTTATTATCCAGTTGAAAGTGATTTGATTAAAATTTAACAATATGAAATTAAAATACAAAAACTCAATATTAATTTTTACAATATTAGCGTTCATAGTTTTGGCTTCGTGTCAAGAGAAAAAAGAAACTAAAACATTAGGAAATGAAATAGATTCAGAAAAAAATTATGTTGAGGTTATAACAAATGGAATGGATTTCGAAATGGTGGATGAAGTTAAATCTGGTTGGACTACATTTAAATATATAAACAAATCAATAGAACCACACTTTTTTATTCTAGAAAAAATGCCTGATACATTGGGATTAGAAACTTACAAAAAAGATATATTTCCACCTTTTATTTCTGCATTTGAGCATTTTGAAAAAGGAGAAATGGAAGCTGGAATTAAGGAATTTGAAAAAATACCACAATGGTTTTATAAAGTAGAATTGGCTGGTGGAGTCGGATTGACCTCAAAGAAAACAATATCCAAATCGACAATATTTCTTGAACCCGGAACTTATGTTATGGAATGCTATGTAAGGATGCCAAATGGCTTAGGACATGTTTTTATGGGCATGGTTAAAGAGCTTAAAGTAAGTAAAGAATCCAATGGTAATAAACCTCCAATAGCTGATTTCAATATAGGCATCTCAAGTGAAAAAGGAATCTCATTTATTGACTCAATTAAAGCAGGAAATTACATGCTTGCGGTAAAATTTGAGGACCAAAAACAATATGAACATTTAATGGGACATGATGTTAATTTAGTTAAGATTGAAAACGACAGCTTAATAATTGATTTGAGTAATTGGTTAAATATAGTTGACTTTAAGGCATTTAGGACACCTGAACCTGAAGGGCTATTGTTTTTGGGAGGAGTTGAAGATTTGCCATCCGGGAAAACTGGTTATTTTGAGGTAACTCTGGAAAAAGGAAGTTATGTACTAATCTCTGAAATTCCGAATGCAGTTGAAAGGAAAATGATTAAAACTTTTTCTGTTTATTAAAATTAAAAACCACAACCAACAAAGCATAAAATTAATGCCTTGGTTCTGGCTTCCCTGGAAAATTTCTGCTGAATTTTTCTCTGACAAGTATTTGTTCATTAAATTCAGTGCCTGGCCACGCCACTAATCTTATGCATAAACATTGTGCTTCATTATAACCAACGAATAACCAATGATAAAATTCTTTAGAAAAATCAGACAAGAACTGCTCTCTGAAAACAAATTCAAGAAATATCTTCTTTATGCTATTGGCGAAATTGTACTTGTCGTAATCGGAATTTTGATTGCTCTGCAAATCAATAATTGGAATGAAGGCAGAAAAGACAGGGTATTGGAGAAAAAACTGCTGGAGAATTTGGCTGATAATTTAGCACAGAACGAGGATCTGATGAAGTATCGAATTCGTTTTATCAACTTTTTCCGTGACGAGGGGCAGCATATCATAAAGGTCCTCGACCAAAAAATGCCATACCACGATTCCCTTTCTGTGATGTTCCATCCCGCTCTGATGAATACATCCGGATTTAGACTTTCCGATATGGGATATGAATCTATTAAAGCCAGTGGTTTCGAAATTATCCGGAATGACAGTCTGAAAAAAGAATTAAGTATATTTTTTGAGGAAAGACAACCGCGTTTTCATGTCGAATTGGAGTGGGGTGATGTAGACAAGGCAGACAGGGAAAAGTTCATAGACGAACATTTTGTCCAGAAGTTTAATAAGGACGAAAACGAAGTATTTTATATACCTTTTGAACCGGACCAAATACTGCAAGACTATTATTTTATTGCCCTAATCAATAAAACTCAAGGCCAACGTGATTACTTTATAAACTTGATCAATGATCACAGAGAAGAAAACCAAAGAATGTTGCACCTTGTGAGGGAAGAATTAAAAAAATCTGATTGATTGTATGAAAGAGATATATATAAAATTTAAAAAAGAATAATGAAAGCCTAACAACATGGTGAAGCCATTTACATACTCACATACCAGACTGTTGTGCTTCATTAAAAACCAACTAATAATTCAATGATTAACTTTTTTCGTAAAATCCGTAAAAAACTGGCAGATGACAACAAACCTCTAAAATATCTGCGTTATGCTGTTGGAGAGATAGTGTTGGTGGTAATAGGTATTCTGATTGCTTTGCAAATCAATAACTGGAATGAGGCAAAAAAAGAACGAACTTTTGAAAAGAAAATGCTGACTGAAATTAGAAATGTGCTGATTAAAGATATTGATTTTTTCAATAATCATTTAATCACAGGAAGGTTGGGCAGAGTAAAACAGGCAACGCGGTTTTTTGAAAATTACCTCAGGACAGATTCCATTTATAGGGACAGCATCAATTATCATTTCTCAGGCCTGAATCGGGGTTTGCAAATAACTTACAATCGAGGCCCATTTGAAGCTTTAAAATCCACAGGAATTGATAAAATAAGTAACGATTCATTAAGAAATAAGATTATTGATACGTACGAATTTATGCTGCCCAGGACTACTGGTCTTATTACTATATTCATGAATGAATATAATACTGAAAGTAAAAAGCATGAAAACCGATTAAAAGATAGTATTCAAATTGAATTAAAAGAGGACAATGTATTATATATTTATAATAGGATGAAAAATGTGGACCTTAAAACAAATCAGGATTTTCTGTCTTTATTGAGTTGGTCTTCAAAGACATCAAAAGACGTAACTGATTTGATTAATTCACTGATACCTCCGATGAAAGAATTAGTTAGAGAAATAGATTTAGAACTAAATAAAAATTAAAAATAAACAATCGTGACAGGTTAATTGATCCAAAAACGGATGACAACAAGTGATGGCAGATGGATCTAAAAAGGGTTATAAAAGCTATATGAGTTTATTAACCAGTTAGTGGCAAGTACAATATTAATATCAGGGACTATCTTTTTACAGATGAAATCAGAGTTAAGGCATCGAATATGAAGATGTTAGCCGTTAATAGAAATCTGTGTATATTGAACATGAATTATTTTGAAAACCCGCTCTTAATGATACTGAGCAGTTTTATAATAAAAAGAGATAGTTTATGATAAACGAATCAATTGGAGCTATACTGCAGATTTTAGTTTTTACTCTGGTCCCATTTTTAGTTTATCTGATAAAGAATAAATCAGCGAAAGGCTTTTTAGAATATATTGGATTAAAGAAATCAACAAAAAAAGCAAATTATCTTGCCGTTGTTGCTTGTCTGTTATTTGCAACACCAATGTTAATACTAACACTAACCAATGCTGATTTCAAAGAACTCATGTTTGACCCCAATAGTATAACGGGTAAATTCAGACAGATGGGATTTGGGATAGAATCATTATTTATTTTGATTGTAATTGCCTTATTTAAGACTTCATTTGCTGAAGAAGTATTGTTTAGAGGATTTATAGCAAAAAGACTTATTAGTGTTGCAGGGTATCAAAAAGGGAATGTAATCCAGGCTGCTATATTCGGAGTTATTCACACTGCTTTATTTGCTTTAGTAACAAGCAACATAATTTTCTTGATCGCAATATTTATTATTCCTTCAACTGGAGCTTATGTGTCTGTATATCTTAATGAAAAAATTGCAAATGGCAGTATTATTCCCGGCTGGATTTCGCATGGATTGGCGAATATTCTAGCATACAGCATTGTAGGGTTTGTAATATAAAACGAATAAAAAACAGATTACAAGGCCGTATATAGCAAACACGAAAGTTTATTGCTTTCTAATGCAATGCTTGCCATAGACTAAATGTTTCGTGTAATAAAATTGAAAATTATAATCAAAATATCATTTGGATTTTAAAAAAGTTGTTAAGGAATTAAAAAGGCGGAATGTTTTTAAGACTGCCCTGGCTTATTTGGCTGTTGCCTGGATATTGCTTCAGGTATTTTCCATTTTATTACCAATGGTTGATTCCCCAAAATGGGTATTAAAAACAATCACTGTAAGTATGTTTATTGGTTTTCCATTTTGGTTGCTTTTTTCATGGGCTTTTCAAATCACATCTGATGGTTTAAAAAAGAATGAGAGTATTAATTCTGATGATTCAAAAAGTGCCGGATTAATATATGGCTTATTCTTTCTTATTGTTATAACACCAATAGCTATTTTGATCCTGAATCCTGTCAAAAGCAAAACAAAAGAAGAAGATCTTAAAACAAATAAAACGGCCAAAGATTCAATAAATGAACCGAAGAATTTTACAACAAATATGATTGCTCTTGACTTTTATAAAAGAGGAGAGTTTTATCATAAAAAACAATCACTTGCCGATATTAATTTAGCCATTGAGAATTACCAAAAAGCCATTAAGCATGATTCACTGTTTGCCATGGCATATAATAATTTAGGTAGTGCATACATGAGAAAAAACCTTTCCTTTGACCCAAACACCAAATGGGAGGAGGAAGCTTATGCCGCTGCGGGAAAAGCTTTGCAATTAGACCCTGATCTTGCAAATCCTCATATCATACAAGGGCAATTTTATTGGAGTCCAAGTCATAATTTTGCTCATGAAGAAGCTTTGAGGGAATTTAATAAAGCGATTGCTAAGGATTCGACAATTAGTCAAACTTATGAGCAAATAGCTTTGATTCAATTACACATTGGGCTTTTTGACAAAGCAAATAAAAACGCTCAAAAAAGTATTTCGCTAGACCCAGGCAACTATAGGGCACGAAGGTTTATTGGAGAAATATTTCTTTTTCAAGGAAATTACGAGGACGCTCTTAATGAATTTAATAAAATCCCTAAAAGTTTTGCGCCGGAACCAACTCATGCCTTTAAAGCCTTGACGTATTTTTATCTTAATCAACACGATAAAGCCATCGAATTGTTAAAAGAAAACTTAATCGACTATCCAAATAGTCCTCATATAAATAGTGTATATGCCATAATCCTTTCCAGCAAGGGAGAGAAAAATGAAGCTTTACAAAAAATGGCCTTGGCTCAAGAAAACACAAATGATTATATCCATGCGCATCATATTTACTATTATTTAGGTGTTGCTTCGGCTTTGTTAGGCGAAAAGAAAGAATCTTTAAACTGGCTTGAAAAAGCAGCCAATAAAGGGTTTCCAAATTATCCTTTATACAATTCAGATCCGAATTTAAAATCTTTAAAGGATAGTGAAGGTTTTACAGTTTTACTTTCAAAATTAAAAGAGGACTGGGAAAAATACAAAGCACTTGAATCGTTGTAAAAAGGAAGCTATTTTCTGCATCCGGCTTAAGACTTATATTGCGTATTGAAACGAGTCATACACTGAACGTTTTGTTTAATTAGAATAAAGTATTATGAAAGTTAGGGTTTTCTGTTTTTGATCATATCGTCCGTGGGTTGCTTTTCAGCTTTGTGCCAAGAAACAAATAAATTAAATGACGAAGAGCCAATTATAGAAGAGGTCTGGAAAGTAGTAGAACAAAGAAACAGTACTTGGGCTGAAAATGACTTTAAAGGTCATATGTCGATTTATCATCCGGATTTCAGGAGATGGACCCTTCACTCAAAGACATTGATGACAAAAGAAATTTTTGCTTCTTTCTGGGATGGCATTAAAAAAAAAAGAGGAAGTCATCAATATTGAGATTGAAAGAAAAAAAATGCAGATCCTTGATGACGGAAACCTTGCAATTGCGCATTATACAATATATGAAGAATATAAGTGGATTGGAGAAAATGGAACCAAGGATGATGGTGCCACTATTCAAAATGACCAGATAATGAACGGGAAATTGAGATTCAGTGATATTTATTTAAAAGTCGATAATAAGTGGCTGTATGTTGGTGGACACAGAGATGGAGCTTTTCTCAAAGATAATTAGACAATTAAGCACAACAATATATAGAGTGCATTGCAACCCAGTGGAATGCTGCTTCACATAGCTAAAAAGTTGGTATTCACAAGAAAAAAATTAAAGATCACATCCCAATGTAACCAGGAAAATCAATTCAATTTGACTGAAATAATTTATTATTCTACTGATTAAAATCTATTTTTGTTGAACCCTAATTTTGCTAAAACCATATGCATGAAGAAGATATTTAAAATTTTGGCAGGTTTTTTATTGACCCTTATCATTATTGCCGGTATAGCCCTTTTATACCTTTTTTACGATCCTTCTGAAGAATCGGCCAGTACCGAAGGTTTGATCAAAGTTTCAAGTGATGACATTGAAAAACTAACCGACAGCCAGACAGCTTACTCAGAACAGGTTGACACCATAACTGATTCAAAAAGCAACATTATGGCGGATGGATCATGGTTCAAGGACCATACCGGGCGAACCATGTTTCTTAGGGGAATAAACTTGGGTGGCAGTTCTAAAGTACCCTATACCCCTTATATGGCGACACATGTTAAAGAAGGCTTTTTTAACGGTAAGGCTGTTTCTTTTATTGGCCGGCCATTTCCTTTGGATGAGGCAGATGTCCATTTTAACAGATTGAAAAAATGGGGATTTCATTTTATCCGGTTTATTGTTACATGGGAGGCCATTGAACATGAGGGCCCGGGAATATATGATGAGTCCTATTTGGATTATATTGTTCAAATAATCAGGAAGGCTGAGAAACATAACCTTAATGTATTTATTGATCCGCATCAGGACGTATGGAGCAGGTATAGCGGAGGAGATGGAGCACCTATGTGGACATTTGAGGCTGCAGGTATGGATGTCACAAAATTTCAAGATACCGGGGCCGCCTTATTACATAACCTGCATGGAGATCCTTTCCCGGGGATGATTTGGTACACCAATAACTTTAAACTGGCAGCAGCCAATATGTTCACCTTATTCTTCGGAGGTAACCAATTCGCGCCACAAGTTAAGGTACAGGATACGATACCCATACAGGAATATCTGCAAGATCATTTCATTAATGCTATGAAGCAGGTGGCCTTAAAACTCAAGGATGAACCCAATGTGGTGGGTTTCGAGTTTTTGAACGAACCTTCGGCAGGTTTTATTGGCGTGAAGGATTTAAACGAGCCGATGAATACAAATTATTTCGGAAATGCCCCAACACCCTCTGAGTCGATGTTTCTTGGTGATGGAATCTCAACAGAAGTGAAAACTTTTCAATTGGGCAGATTTGGGATGAATGAAGGAGACCCCAAAGTCCTGAATCCCGACGGCTTATCCATTTGGAAGACTTCAAAAGGTTGTATTTGGAAGCAAAACGGCGTGTGGGAACAAGATAAAGAGGGCAATCCAAAGGTACTTAAACCAGACTATTTTGCCAGGATCAACGGGCGCACGGTCGATTTCTCTTCAGATTACTTCAAACCTGCTATTGATCGTTATGCAGACACCATCAGGAGTATTAATTCCAATTGGTTGATATTTATTGAACCGGTGTTATTCCCGGAGCACCTGTCTTTACCGGTATGGAGCGAAGAAAAGGCATCCAGGTTTGTTAATGCATCTCACTGGTACGATGGTATAACATTGGGAACCGGACGCTTCACCCCCTGGCTGGGTATCGACTATGAAACAGGGGAATTGACGTTTGGGAAAAGGAATGTCAAACTGTTGTTCGAAAATATGTTTGCTTCCGTAAAGCTCGGTACGAAAAAGAGTCTGGGTGAGGCTCCCTCTTTGATCGGAGAAACAGGCATTCCATTTGATATGAATGATAAAGAAGCGTTTAAAACGGGAAATTTTGAAAGCCAGGAAAAAGCCTTTGACAGGGTTTTTAAAGCTATGGAAAAGAACCTGCTCAACTACACCCTGTGGAATTATACAGCTGATAATACAAATGAAAGGGGAGATCAATGGAATGGTGAGGATTTATCGATTTTTAGTCCTGACCAACAAAAGGATCCCGGTGATATTGATTCTGGCGGAAGGGCTCTTGATGCTGTAATAAGACCCTATCCTTACAAAGTTACCGGAAGAATATTGGAATACAATTTTTTTCGGGAAGAAAAGGAATTTTATTTAAAATTTGAATTAGATAAAAGTATCAATGAACCCACGGAAATATTTATTCCGGATTTTCATTACGGCAACGGTTATTCGGTTTGGACAACAGGGGGAAAACTCATTGAAGATGCAGAAAATGACATGTTAATGTTTTACCCCGACACTGAACGAAAGGAGCAAATTGTAATTGTCAGGGGTTTGGAAATGTGATCAGGTTAAGCCTACCGGCCAAAGTATATAAATAATTGCGGTATATATTGTGAAGATTGCACATAGTATCATATGGGCATGGCCTATCTCAGGTTTAAAACTATTTACACGATGTTTCAAACTGCGATTATTGAAGATTCCTTTCAGGATAAATAAATAGCACATGCTCACATTATTGAACTACAGAATTTACTCAGAAACAACAATTACATTTACCTTAAAAAAGATTAAGTAATAGTATTAAATACATTTGTTATGAAAAAGAAATTATCAATTATAGTTGTCGTTATTTCAGTTTTTGCCACCCTTTTTGGATGTAATGAAGGCAACGGGGGTACAAAAGATGATACATCACGGATTCAATTAAAACTTATTGATGAACCTGATGAAAAATATAAAGAAGTCAATATTGAAATTATTGATATTCAATATAACAACACTGAGGATGATGAAGGTTGGACAAGCCTGAAGCCGGTGGATGGTTATCCTATCAAGGTAGATTTGACAGAATTGGTCGCCGGAAATGATTTGCTGCTTTCAGATGACATTATTCCTTCTGGCTCGGTAAATCAGATTCGTTTGGTGTTAAGCGATAACAATACACTTTTACTTGAAGGAAGTGCTGATCCTATTGATTTAGATACGCCAAGTGCTGAACAATCGGGATTAAAATTAAAACTGAACACTGATCTGGAGGGAGGTTTTTCATATACATTCATCCTCGATTGGGATGTGAGCAAGTCAATTGTCAAGGCGGGTAATTCAGGTAAATACATTTTAAAACCTGTCATAAGGGTGAATTTGGAAGTAAATTCTGGTTCAATAAGCGGCATTGTCGTGGCTGAAGAATTGGAAGATGAAATTGATGGAGCTGTTCCACAGGACAAAACAGAAGTATTCATTTTTACAGAAAATGATGAGTATGTCGGTTCTACTTTTACCAATGACAAAGGCGAATTTTTAGTGCAGGGCCTTGACGAGGGTTATTACATATTAAAAATAGTAACGCTAAACTATGCTGATTTCGAATCCAAGCAACCAATTATGGTAACTGCTGGAGAAATCACTGATGCGGGAACTATCGAATTACAGGTGCTGGTGTCTTAAATAGATCACTTCAATCAATATTTTGAACTGTGGTCCCGGGAAATTCACCAGGGATTCATTAAAGAAAAAGGAGTCATGGAAACGTGATTCTTTTTTTATTTCTTACAATGTGGAGGCAGACATAATTGTTACCGTGAATAAAGGAAAATTACCTATCCAAACAGATCATAAGTTTACTTATCCGGATACTGACCGTATTTCAACATCTGCCTTATGCCACTGATTGTGTTGCTTGAAAATTAAAATGGTACTTCCGGACATTATTAACGCGCATTCGTCCATGATGAGTTGATTCTAATTTTAGAATGGTGTTTATTTACTGAAGTTATATTAAAATCTTAAACCAAAAAACTTTATAAGTATGAAAAGATTAACACTAGTCATGATAATGTTATTGACCATTGTCACCTATGCACAAAAAAAGAAAAATGGAACCATTTATTCCGAACATCCTGCCATAAATGTCGTTGAAGATTTTCAAAAGGCATTTATATCAGGAGATGCTGATAAGGTGATGAGTTACCTCGCTGATGACTACAAATGGTGGAATGGCAATAATTCGAACAAGGATGCAACACCCGGAACCAAGGAAGGAGCAGGAAGAAACACAACCTGGTGGAAAGAGAATATGGCTTACTTAAGCCTAGAACGATCAGGGCAGGCCTATCCCGATGCCATAGAGTATAAGGACGAAAATCAGAATGATGTGGTTTGGGTACAAACCTGGGACCATTTAAAAGGTGTGCATAATGAAACCGGTGTAAAGGTAGATATGCCCGTACATCGCCTTTATGTCGTCAATGCAGATAATAAGATTCAAACGGTAATTGATTACAGTGACCGTAGGGTTTGGGACGAATTGAGAGAAAGTTTTGTCGCGCGTGAAAACGGGACTATTTATAACCACCATGATTATATCAATCATGTGAGAAGAATGATGGCCGCCCTGGAAAATCACGACATGGAAAAATTCCACAGTTATTTTGATGAAAAGGCGACGTTCAGAAATATACACATGGCGGTTGGTGAAAAGTCCAAGTCACTTGAAGAAGACAAAAAAGGAATGAAGGAGCTGATGGAGAATTATGATATAACCGCAGTGGATGTGTCAGGATATCCGGATTACCTTAATTATGGCCTTGGTAATGCCAAAGTGGTTCAATCCTGGTGGAAATTGCGAATGACAAGAAAATCTGATAATAAAAAGATTGTCATGCCTCTTTTTGTGATTCACAATTTTAATGATGAGGGCAAGATTGTAAGAGAAAATGCTTATTACAGCCAGGCTCTTATGACAGCTAAATAGAACGATAAATTATATTTATGAATTCGGTAAACATACAAGAACATGAAAAAAGGAAGTATTAAAGTGACTGTATTATATCCTTCGGGAGAAGGAAAACACTTCGATATTGATTATTATGCCAATCAACATGTAAGCATGGTATCCGGCTTACTTGGCGATTCGGTCATAGGAGCGACAGTTGAAAAGGGGCTTGGTGGAGGCGCCCCGGGAGAGCATCCCCCGTTTGAGGCTCTTGGAAATCTGTATTTTGAATCAATGGAATCATTTCAGAATTCATTTGGACCCAATGCAGCCGAGATCATGGCTGATCTACCCAACTTTACAAATATCGAACCACAGGTTCAGGTTAGTCAGGTTGTTATCTAACAAAAAAAATCCTCAGGTTTTATGTTGAAGTAAAACCTGAGGATTATATTTTACGAATCATATCAAATTTGATAAGAAACAGTATCATAATTTCATGCAACCTGATATTTTCTAATCAATGCAATAGGACTGAAATTCGATCAGGGACCGGAAATGCCAGACAGCAATTCCGAAGACGTCCTTAAAGATCGTCGTCATCGATTTCATCTTCAAAATCGTCATCCAGATCATCGTCCATGTCGGTATTGGCCGAAAGTATTTCGTCATCTTTTTCTTTCAATGACTCGTCGTCATCGTCATCGTCATCGTCGCTGTTGACATCGAACTTTTCCATCGTATCAGCAAGCCTTTTACTGATCTTTATCAGATAGGTTGTATCATCTGTCTTAACTTCCACAGCTTCTATCAATTCATAGCTGGCGTTGCGAAAAGTAATGATGTCAGTATCATCGTATCCGTTTGGAAATTTAGTCACCAACATTTCCAATAGTTCCTGATTTAGTTTTTTGAAATCTACAATTACTCTTTTCATATTGATGTTTTCTTACATGTTCAATAAATAGGCAAAAATTAATGGAGCAACTATTGTTGCATCCGACTCTATAATAAATTTTGGGGTGTCAATTCCCAATTTACCCCAGGTTATCTTTTCATTGGGCACAGCACCCGAGTAAGATCCATAACTGGTTGTCGAATCAGAAATTTGACAAAAATAACTCCAAAACGGCGTTTCTGTTCTTTCCATATCCTGATAGAGCATTGGAACCACGCATATGGGGAAATCCCCGGCAATTCCTCCTCCGATCTGAAAAAAGCCAATGCCATTTTCAGAATTATCTGAATACCAGTCGGCTAAAAATGTCATATACTCAATGCCTGATTTCATTGTGCTTGCCTTTAAATCTCCTTTAAGCACGTAACTGGCAAATATATTTCCCATGGTACTGTCTTCCCAGCCGGGCACCACAATTGGTAAATTAGCTTCCGCAGCGGCATACATCCAAGAGTTCTTTACATCAATTTCATAGTACTCCTCCAATACACCCGAAAGTAACAATTTATACATAAACTCGTGTGGAAAATATCTTTCCCCCTCGTCTTCGGCCTTTTTCCATATGGCAAAAATATGTTTTTGAAGACGTCTAAAAGCCTCATCTTCAGGAATACAGGTGTCTGTAACCCTGTTAAGGCCTTTTAAAAGAAGTTCCCATTCATCCTCTGGTGTCAAGTCTCTGTAATTTGGCAGACGCTTGTAGTGAGAATGGGCCACGAGATTCATGATGTCTTCTTCCAGATTAGCTCCTGTACATGAAATGATATGCACTTTATCCTGTCGAATGACCTCGGCAAAAATCTTTCCGATTTCAGCCGTACTCATTGCACCTGCCAACGAAATCAGCATCTTGGATCCATTATTCAACTGCATCTCATAAGCTTTTGCAGCATCCACAAGTGCAGCAGCATTAAAATGCAGATAGTAATTTTCTATAAATTTGGAAATGGTTCCTTTTTCACTCATCATCGAGATCTTTGAATTTTGATAATTGGTTGAAGTGATTGTTATTTTCTTCATCAAACAAATCCTCTTCATCTTCAACGTCTAACTTAAACTTGTAAGTTAACATTTTATAATACAATTTTGCAGCCAAAAAATCAGATGATTTTTCATTTGGATTCGGGCATAATTCAACAATGTCAAATCCAACCACATTTCGTTCGTTAAATACTTTTTTTAGGAAATCCAAGGTTTCGTACCACAAAAGCCCACCTGGTTCAGGAGTTCCCGTGGAAGGTAATATCGAGGGATCAAAAGCATCAAGATCAAAGGTAATAAAGACATTGTCAGTCATTTGGTCGATCGCATTGACCATCCAAAAATCATCTGTAACCATTTTATGGGCGAAAAAGGTCTTGTCGGGATCTGCTATGGTTGTTTCAATTGCGTCCATAGAGCGAATACCCACCTGTACCAAATTGGTCGACTGACTGGCTTCATAAACGGCACAGGCATGGTTACAAGCTGATCCCTCGTATTCTTTTCTTAGATCTGCATGTGCATCAATGTGCAAAACGGTTAAGTTGTGAAAACATTCGTTAAATGCCCTGATGGTTCCTATAGATACTGAGTGTTCCCCGCCAAAAATTGTTACAAATTTATTTTTGTTTATATATTTTTTGGTGACTTTATGAACAGCTTCAACCATATCTTCAGGAGAACTGTTCTCCAGTACACTTTCTGCCAAATAAATTCCTTCCTTGTAAACTTCAGAGTTTGTTTCAATATCATAAAGTTCCATGTTTTCGGCTGCTTCCAAAAAAGCATCCGGACCTTTATCCGCTCCCTTTTGCCAGGTACTGGTTCCGTCATAGGGTACCGGGATTAAAACTACTTTTGCTTTTTCGCTGCTGGCATAGCTCTCAGGTATACCCGCAAAAGTCCTTTCATTGTTCATTTTACGTAAGTGTTATAATTCAATTAATTTAGTTTTTTTAATTTTTTCTTTTTCGGTTTTGTCTTTTTCAGAATAGCCTAAAATAGAGAGCAACTGATCAGATGTTTGCTGTTCAGAGAAAACAGAGCATAGTAAATCTCCATTTTTATCCCGATCGAGAATCAAGTGCTTGGGCTGAGGGATCAAACAATGCTGTAAGCCTCCAAAACCACCTATATTTTCCTGATAGGCTCCTGTATTAAAGAATCCTATATACAGGGGCTTGTCCTTGTTGTAAACAGGAAGGTAAATGGCATTCATGTGTTGTTCAGAATTGTAATAGTCATCACTGTCACAGGTCAGTCCTCCTAAAAGTACGCGTTCGTAAGAATCGTTCCACCTGTTAATCGGCAGCATAATAAATCGTTTATTAATGGCCCAGGTATCAGGTAAGGTAGTAATAAAGGACGAATTGATCATGTTCCATTTTTCACGATCATTTTGTTGCTTTTGATACAGGATTTCATATATCGCTCCTCCGCTTTCACCTACTGTAAAACTTCCAAATTCGGTGAAGATATCAGGAACGTCCACCTCTGCTTCTTCACAGGTTACTCTGATCTGATTTACAATCTCATTGATGATGTATTGGTAATCATAATCAAATGCAAGAGAATTCTTCACTGGAAATCCGCCACCAATGTTAAGACTGTTCAATGTTGGACATTCTTTCTTTAAACTGGTATATACTTTTAAGCATTTCTGAAGTTCATTCCAATAATAAGCGTTGTCTTTGATTCCCGTATTTATGAAGAAGTGCAGCATTTTAAGCTCAACTTTATCATTTTCCTTGATCTGCTTTCTGTAAAATGGAAGGATATTTTTGTATCCAATTCCCAACCTTGACGTATAGAAGGCAAATTTCGGTTCTTCTTCCGAAGCAATTCGGATGCCTATTTGATAAGGCTTTTTGATCTCTTGAGAAAGAATATTAATTTCCTCATAATTATCTATGATCGGGATGCAGTTATAATGCCCATTATTGATCAGCCTGGCAATATTACTAACGTATTGAGACCTTTTGAAGCCATTGCAAATCACATAGGTGTCATTGCCTATTTTGTTATTCTTTTTTAAATTTTCTATGATATTGATATCAAAGGCTGAGGACGTTTCCAAATGTATATCATTCTTTAGTGCCTCTTCTATAACGTGTTTAAAATGAGAGCTTTTGGTGCAGTAGCAGTATTTGTATGCGCCCTTGTACTCATTTTTGACCATGGCTTCTTTAAACCATGATTTAGCCCTTTGAATATTATCAGATATCTTGGGCAGATAGGTAAATTTTAAGGGGGTGCCATATTCCTCAACTAATTTTGAGAGGTTGATGTCGTGAAACCTTAGTTTGTTACCCTCAAGCTGAAATTCATCCTGGGGAAAAAAGTAGGTTTGATCGATAAGGTCAATATATTTTGTTTTCATTATTGCTTTTAATTTAGTGTAAGAGTATAATCATGAATAAACTGTATTCATGTATTTCTGAAAAGCAATGAATTAAATTCGTAATTGACCCTGCATCGGTATATACCTTGCATGATGATCTGCGTAAACCAAAAAGTTTAAAGTAGGAATTTTCTCTAAAAATCGGTCACTTATCCAATAAGCTGCAATCTGACTTAACTCCTTAATAACCAGATGCCCGAAACTACAAAAATGTTTCAAGATGTTAAAATAAATACTACATTTTAGTATTCTTTAGACGGGGCTAAAGTAAACTATTTTTATAAAAAAACAAGAACTCCCAAATTACGATAAAATTATTTTCACTCATGATAATTTGCTGATTGAGATCGAATTCATATGGGCTTCAGTCATAACAAATTTATAAAAAGTAGATTACTTTGTTGTTTCAATATCAAAATTATAATCGAATTATCATTATATTTCTTTAAAACATGCTGCGTGATGTCAATTAAGAATACAATCTTACAGAATTTACTGCCTTATGACGGGGAAGCAGTTTATATCCCGGATTTTGTCGATAACATGCTATCAAAAAAAATGTTTGAGGCCTTAAACGATAATATTTTATGGGAACATGATGAGTTTCTTATGTACGGTAAAAAAATCATTACAAGCAGAAAAGTGGGTTGGTATGGAAGCAAACCATTTGAATATAACTATTCCCGAATCAGAAGAAAAGCTCATTTGTGGAATCAGGAGTTGAACGAGATCAGGAAATTAATAGAGTTTGAAACCAAAAATTCGTTTAACAGTTGCTTGCTTAACCTATATCCTGAGGGTAGCGATGGGATGGGCTGGCATAGTGATAACGAAAAAGAATTGGTACCGGGGGCAACAATTGCTTCATTGAGCCTTGGGAGCGATAGGAAATTCTCGTTTAAGCACCGCAAATCAAAGAAAACCATTTCCTTGACTTTACAAAATGGAAGTCTCTTATTGATGAAAGGAGTCGTCCAAAAATACTGGCTGCACCAAGTGCCTAAAACAAAAAAAAACATAGGCTCTCGTATTAACTTAACGTTCAGAAATATAATTGACCGCGATTGGACTTAATAAGTTTGAATTTGCGTTAAACTGCATTATATTTGATGGTACTAAATAGATTCCAATGAATATAAACAGTATTGAATACCCCAATTTTAGTTTAAATCATAAAGTAGCTCTGGTTTCAGGATCGGCAAGAGGTCTGGGTAAAGCCTGTGCTTTGGCGCTTGCCCAAGCAGGTGCAGATATTGCGCTAGGCTTGAGAGACGTGAATTCTGCTAAAGATCTTGAAAAAGAAATCGGGGCAATGGGCAGAAAGGTGATCAGGGTGCAAATGGATGTTTCGACTGTAAAGGAGATTCAAAACGCAGTGGAACAGGTTATTGAAAATTTTGGCAGGATTGATATTTTGGTAAACAATGTTGGTGTCGCCCCTGCAAACCCGGCTGAGAAAGTTAGCGAAGCAGATTATGATTTGACCATGAACCTCAATGTAAAAGCCATGTTCTTTACTTCACAAGCGGTTGCAAAACATATGATTAAACAAGGGTATGGCCGGATCATCAATATGAGCTCACAGGCCGGAAAAATTGCCCTTGACGACGAATCTGTTTATTGCATGAGCAAGGCTGCAGTAAACCATATGACGAAAAACCTGGCTTCAGAATGGGCCAAATATCATATACAGGTCAATGCCGTGGCCCCGACATTTATCGAAACCCCTGGTACAGAGCCCTGGTTAAAGGATCCTGAGTTTAGACAAAGTGTTTTGGACAGAATTCCTCTTGGCAGGATAGGAAAACCAATGGAAGTAGCCGGCGTGGTCGTTTTTTTGGCTTCGGATGCTGCCTCATTGATTACCGGTGAGATCGTGACGGTCGATGGGGGCTGGACACTAAAATAGTTTTAAGGATGATAAGTTTTTGGGAGGTAAAAAACCACAGTGACTTGGGAAAAATAGAAATCATGGCAAGTACTATTTGGCATGAGCATTATACGCCCATAATAGGTAAAGAACAAGTACTGTATATGCTTGACAAGTTCCAGTCTTCCGGCACCATGAAAGATCAGATCGACAAGGGTTATCAGTATTTCATGATCACTTTCGAATCTAAAAATGTTGGTTATTTATCTTTTGAAAAAAGGGAGAAGGATTTATTTTTAAGTAAAATATATGTCTTAAAAGAATTCAGAAGCAAGGGAATTGGGAAAAAGGCCATGAAATTTGTGACAGAAGTTGCAGAAAGCCTGAATTGTAAAAAGGTGAGTCTTACTGTTAATAAGTTCAATTTCAATTCGATAAAAGCCTATGAAAAAGCAGGTTTTGTAAAGACGGGGGCTTTGGTGCAGGACATTGGGAACGGATTTGTTATGGATGATTATTTGATGGAAAAAATCATTTGATCACTGCTTTATCCGGTTCTTCTTTCTCAAAAAATATCGATCAGGCAAAGCCCGTGTAATCTTCTGACATCCCATGCAAGGACGCGTTTTTTTGGTTCTTGTTTTTTAAAACCAATGATGATATTAACAGAATAAATATTTATCCCACATTAGTAAATTCACAGTGAGCATTAAGAATTAAATAAGGTATTAAATCTATTAGATTGAAAAGATACGAGAGGGTTTATTTCCCTGTTTTTTTTTATTAAAAAGTAGTTTATTTTATTGAATTCAATTAATTTCACGCCATTAAAAAAATGCTATAATCCAAATTTTTATAAAATGAAAAGAATTTTAAGCTTGCTTATTATAACCTTGTTAATTTCAAGCCAGGTTACCTGGTCCCAGCATCAGATTATTCCGGCTCCTGTGTCGTATACAGGCTCTGAAGGTAGTTTAATCATCGATCAGAACATGGGCCTTGTTTTACTTACAGAAAACGATGATTTAAGCAGGCAGGTTGAATTCCTGAAATCAGATCTTAAGGAAATTGGTGTTAACTTTTCGCAAGTCAGGGGTGATAGTTCAACCTTGAAAACACTCAAGATAGGTCTCTATGAGGCAAAGCTTGATACGCTCGGACATGAAGGTTACCAGCTTGTTGTGGAAGAAGGGGGCATTTTATTAATGGCCAATACAAAAGCAGGAACGTTTAACGGGATTCAGACTTTAAAACAGTTATTTCCAACAAAGCGAATAACATCAGATGAAGGCGAACTCTTGCCCGTTGAAATCAAAGCTTGTATCATTGAAGATTTTCCGAGATTTGGATGGAGAGGCTTGATGCTCGACGTGAGTCGTCATTTCTTTACTGTCGAAGAGGTGAAAGCCTATCTCGATCAGATGGCAGCATACAAATTCAATGTTTTTCATTGGCATCTGACAGATGATGAAGGATGGCGAATCGAGATTAAGACATTTCCAAAATTAACCGAAGTGGGTGCCTGGAGGGTCGAAAGACATGGACGTTTTGGTTCTGAACGGGCACAACCCAAAAAATCGGAGAAAACGACATACGGAGGGTTTTATACCCAGGAACAGATTAGAGAAGTTGTTGCCTATGCCGCTGAGAGAAATATAACCATAGTTCCTGAAATTGACGTCCCGGGCCATAGTATGGCTTTATTAGCTGCATATCCTCAGTACTCTGTTAAAAAAGAGTTTAAACAGGTGAACCCAGGTGCAAAAATTGCTGACTGGTATGGCGACGGAACCTTTAAAATGACAATTGAAAATTCATTAAACCCTGCTGATCCTGCGGTTTATGCTTTTTTAGACATGATTTTTAACGAGATAGCTGAATTGTTTCCGGGTGAGTATATCCATATGGGAGGTGATGAGTGTTATCACGGTTATTGGGAAGAAGATGCAAAAGTACAGGACTTTATGGCAAAAAACGGGATCAGTAACGGTGCTGAATTACAGAGTTATTTTGTAAAACGCGTTGAAAAGATTATTAGCAGCAAGGGCAAAAAAATGATTGGCTGGGATGAAATTCTTGAAGGAGGGTTGGCAGACGGAGCCGCCGTGATGAATTGGAGGGATGTAAAAAGTGGTATTGAAGCCGTCGGGCTCGGCCATAAAGTCGTGATGACACCAAATGAATTTACATACCTTGATTTTACACAAGGTGATTATAGCGTAGAGAACAAAATCTATTCAGACCTTTCTCTTGAAAAAGCCTATAGCTTTGAGCCTGTTCCCGACTTTGTATTGGATCCCGAATTGATTTTGGGTGGGCAGGGAAATCTATGGACCGAAGTAATCCCAAATCTTCCGTTCGCTTTTTATATGACCTATCCAAGAGCCTTCGCCTTATCTGAATCTTTATGGAGTAACAAGGATGATAAAAACTGGAATGATTTTCTCAGAAGAACAGAATCTCATTTTAAAAGATTTGACCAGAAAGGGATCAATATCGCAAAAACGATTTATGAACCTAAAGTGAAGGTTTATAAAGAAGGAAGGAAGCTTATGTGTAAATTGAATACACCTTTCTCTGACATTGATATGTTTTATACGATTGACAATACATATCCGGTAACTTTTGGTAAAAAATACGAGGGCCCATTTGAACTCCCTGCAGGTGATTACAGTTTGAGAGTCCGGTCTTTTAGAAATGGTAAGGCCATAGAAAGGTTGTTACAAATACATCGGAAAGATTTGGAGAGTAGAGTGAAGTAACAATTCTCATCACCTCGGAGATGAGGTGATGAGAACTGAGGCGCTCAGCTGCGAGCGCCTCAGTTGCGAGCGCCTCGGAGTTGATCACCTCGCTTGCGAGGCGATCAGGAGCCTACAATTTTCTTCATAAAGTTCTTCCCTGTCATTGCCGATACTGTCAGTAGTCCTGAAAATAAGGCACCTCCGACACCTGCTGTTACGATATCCTGACCCGTAAGATAAAAGTTTTTGATCGGGGTTCGCGGTACAAGAAACTTTTGCCTGAATCGCTTCGGACTATGATCAAGGCCGTAAATCTCTCCTTTGCTATAGTTCATAAAATGTTTCGTAGTTAAAGGACTGCTCAATTCATAATGTTTGATCTTGCCTTTAACCTGAGGTAATTGATCGTAAAGCTTTTCCAGCAACCTTTGTGAAATCTTTTCCTTGAGTTGCTCATAAGGCTCGCCTCTTTTCATCCATTTGGAGTCTTCCCAGTCACTGAAAACTTCATAGGGCAATAAGGTGATGATATCAATGGTGCTTTTTCCTGGATAGCGGTTTGACCAATCAGGGTCTTTGGCTGCCGGAAAAGAAACATATACCACCGGGAAGTCTTGCTCAATATCTTCCAGGTAATTATGAACGCATTGGTCATGATTAAGTTTATCCGGATAGATCCAAAAATTTGTTTTGGGTAATTGCAAGTCTTCCGGACTTCCTTCCAGCCCGATATATAAACATGCGTGAGAAACAGATGGATTTACTTTTTTTAATTGTGACCTCAAGGCATGTTTTTGAACAATTTCAGAAGGCAAAAGCTTTTCATAAGTGGTTAATAATCCAGCTCCGCTAATTACATAGGTAGATCGAATTTTTTTTCCATCATTCATTTTGACGCCTATGGCTTTGTTGTTTTCTATCAGTACCTTATCTACTTCGGCATTGATCATTATAGAACCTCCGGCAGCCTCAATTACAGGATCGATTGTTTTTACAATCTGTGAGGAACCGCCTACGGGAAAGCTGCCACCTCCAAAATAGTGTTTGACCACGGTGCTATGCATAAAAAAACTACTTTCTTTTGGAGGAAGACCATAGTCACCATATTGCCCGCAGAGAACTTTGATCAGCTCCTCATTCTTTGTTAATTTTCTGATGACCTCGTCAGTAGTCTGATCAGCATATTTAAAAAACGGCTTGGTCATCCATCCATATAATAATTTGCTTAAAAATGGTGGCAAAGCCTTGTTCATATAATATTTACCTGCGGTTTTGTTGGCCGCAAAAACCAAGTCAATATATTGTAAGATAGCTTCTTTTTCTTCAGGGAAATAGTCTATGAGTTGCTTTTTAAAATTTTCTAAACCTTTCACCAGATCATAAGAGCGGTCACCTATAATGATCCGATCGTAGACATCTCCCATATCCGCCCATTTTAAGTTGCCGTCTGTTACATAATCAAACAATTTCTTCATGGCACTTTTTGGACGTTGCATGTCACCTATATAATGGATGCCTACATCCCATTCATATCCTTTTCTTTTAAAAACATGAGTAAAACCGCCAGCAGTATAATGCTGTTCCAAAACCAGAACCCTAAAACCTTCTTTGGCTAAAATGGCAGCTGCTGAAAGGCAGCCCATGCCTGATCCGATCAGAATGGTGTGATAATGTTTATGAAGCTTCGGATTTCTTTTATAGGTCTGGATCATAATTGATTGATTTTAGTAACAAGATACAAAAATGCTTGTGGCTTTAATGACTAACACATGCCTGAGTATTTTCAATTAAAGTAATTTTATACGCTCACTTTTTGGAGGTCAGCGCTTCTTCTGGAAATGGAAATACGATAGTTGAATTTTTCTCACTGGCTATATTTGACAAGGTTTGATACAGCCTTAATTTGATTGCTGAGGGTGACTGATCAATGATCTTCCCTGCCTGAAGTAATTTGGAGGCAGCCTGTTCTTCTGCCTCTGCCAGAATGATTCTCGCTCTTCGTGAACGTTCAGCCTCTGCCTGATTGGCCATGGAGCGCTTCATGTTTTCAGGCAATTCGATATCTTTGATTTTAACATCCTGAATGGAGATACCCCAGATCTCGGTTTCCAGTTCAACAATGTTCTTGATATTTCGCCCTATTTCTTCCCTCTCTGACAAAATGGTATCCAGTTCCACCTTTCCGCATACATCGCGAAGCGTGGCCTGAGCCATCTGAGAAATGGCAAATACAAAATCTTCAACCTGAAGAATCGCTTTGGTGGCGTCGTCAATCTTGAAAAACAAAACGCCATTAATATGGCATGGCACATTGTCTTTGGTCATTACCTCTTGTTTCTGTATGTTAATCGTTATGACTCTTATATCTACAAGTTGAATTCTGTCGACAACCGGAATAATCCATCTGAATCCCGGTTTTAGGAGGGAGACATATTTCCCAAATCGGAATTTAACGGCTCTCTTGTATTCATAAACGATTCGAATGCCGGATAATAGGAAAACAACAAGAATGACTAAGAAAAAATTGATTGGGTTCATAATGACGAGATTTAAAAATAAACTAATGCGTATTACAACCCTTTAAGATACGAAATTACGGGTGTATTTCAATATATTCCTCCATGATTTTATAAACCATTATTTTGTTTTACAGGAGCTTAGAGATGTTCGTAGCCATAAACAGGTCATCGTGGAATACACTATATGACTCCATTGGCAAAGCGATACTAAGGTTGATATGGTTTTGGCAATATCTCAATGATGACCTTAGTACAAATAGATGTCATCAAATCATGTACCGCAACAAAAAATACCCTGACCAAAAGATCAGGGTCTTGAAATTGTAAGAAAATGCGTATCCCCTGAGGCTATACTTTTATAAATATTTTTTTCTTGTATAAAATATAGGC
Organism: Lutimonas vermicola; assembly: GCF_038433205.1. Lineage (NCBI taxonomy): Bacteria > Pseudomonadati > Bacteroidota > Flavobacteriia > Flavobacteriales > Flavobacteriaceae > Lutimonas > Lutimonas vermicola. The sequence continues at coordinate 302,170 of NZ_JBCDNA010000002.1, read as the reverse complement.
AGGGATAAAACAGATAAACATATAAACAACGGCCCATAATGCTGAGGCGAGTTTTGGCGCCATGCCAATGTCGACCAAGCCGTTAAAGAATAGTCCTTGTAAGCCCAGAACGTTACTTAAGAGTACAGGAAGCATACCGGCCAGAACGTAAATTGTTATAGCATTGCTTCCGTAGATGACACCAAACCTGGCAACTTTTTGATAGCCGTGAATATCCACGACTAAAATACAGGCAGCAAAAGACATAAAGGCCCATCCCGAAGTGAACATCACAAAGGAGCTACTCCATAGGTTTTTATTAAAAGGGAAAACCAGATCCCATGCATATCCTACGATGACGCATAAAAATCCGATAAAGAACATGTAATTTAATTTCTTTTCTATACTCATATCCTGTCTGAGTAATTGACCGGCCAGCATCCCTGTTATACCGGTTGCAATTGCGGGTATAGTACTTAATAAGCCTTCAGGATCCCAGGTTCCCCGGTACATTCTTAGTGGAATAACCATGCTGTCAATCCACGCTGCTAAATTTTGACCAGGTTCTAAAACACCTGCTCCGATTCCTGGCACAGGAATCAGCATCATCGCCAGCCAATAACCAATCAGCAGTGCTGCTGCAATCTTTACTTGACCCTTCCAGTTGGTCACCAAACCAATATGCGCACATACCAAATATACCAGAGCGATGCGCTGCAAGACACCCGGAATTCTCAATTCCATAAAATTAAAATAAGGAAACAGGTTAAGTAAAATCCCCAATCCGAATATTTTCAATGATCTGATCCAGATCTTTTTTATCATTTCCCTTTTATTGGCGCCGGCTGCCAATTGTTTGGAGGAGGACAGTACAATTGAAACACCTACGATAAAAATAAAGAAGGGATAAACAAAATCTGTAATTGTTACGCCATGCCAGGAGGCATGCGCAAGAGGCCAGTACAGATGTTCCCATGACCCCGGATCGTTTACAACAATCATTAATGCAATGGTAAGTCCCCTGAGCATATCCAGTGAAATAAGCCTTTTACTTGAATCGAATTTTTCCATTTTTCAGAGTTTTGTGAATATAAAATCATTGACTGCATGGCATAAGATTAATTGCCAAAATTACTTTTCGAAACTACTTTATGCTATAAATCTTAATTACCCGTTTTGTAATATTAAATAATTAATTACTGCCGGGCAAAGATATTCGGCTAATAACTTTAAAATAAGTACCATTGACCATTAAACAACGAAGAGAGGCAACTCATTTTGAAAAGTGCTTTTGTAATTGATAAATGCTTGGTGTTTTATTTGGTTTTGAATTGCTTTCAGGCAAAGATGGCTTTGGCAGGGATCGTCTATAAATACCTGTCACCTGAAAAAGAATAGAGTCCTGTGATATCACAGCAGAGAGATTGAAGCGGTCTGACAGGCTGAACGGCCCCTCTGAGTTTTATAACCTATGAATAAAAGATATCTCTGGAAAATCGAAAAGTTCTTGTATTTTTACATATTAAAAGGTACCAAATGCTTTCTGGAAATACTGCTAAAAAAATATTTTTTTTAGGTTTACTGCTTTCCTTCCTGATACTGATCTCTTGCGGATCTAAACAAGATGATAAATTAACCGTTGCCGTAGCGGCTAATTTACAGTTTGCAATTGAAGAATTGGTTGAAAAATTTTCTGATCAAACCGGAGTGGAATGTGAAATCATTGTTGGTTCGAGTGGAAAACTTACTGCACAGATTTTTGAAGGTGCCCCATTCGACGTATTCCTTTCGGCCGATTTAAAGTATCCGGAAGAACTTTTTAAAAATGGTTTTACTTTTGAGGAACCCGTCATTTATGCCTACGGTAATTTGATCTTATGGACCCTAAAGAAAGAAATCAATCCTGATTTGGAATCCCTCACTGCAAAAGAGGTGAAGCATATTGCCATCGGCAATCCCAAAACGGCACCCTACGGTGTAACGGCATTGGAAGTGATAAAAGGCTTGGGTATTGAAGAGTCAATTCGAAATAAACTTGTATTTGGAGAAAGCGTTTCCCAAACGAATCAATTCATCATCTCCAAGGCAGCAGACTTGGGTTTCACGTCAAAATCAGTAGTGATGTCCCCACGTATGCAAAATCGCGGCTTCTGGAAAGAAATCGACAAAAGTCTTTATCGACCAATCGCACAGGGTATGGTTATTTTGAAGGCAAGGGAATCCTTCAAAACAAAATCGATTCAGTTCAGGGATTTTATCCTTTCACGCGAAGGCAAGGAAATTTTGCATAAGTTTGGTTATCAGATTGAATTTTAATGAACATATTAGAAGGACATATAGATAGTATAAAAGTAAACGGGGATCTTTCGATTGTAAAAGTGAGGGTAGGATCGGCTGTATTTTCAACGATCCTTATTGATACACCTGAAACTGCGCCTTATCTCTTTGTAGACAATAAGGTCAAGATCATTTTTAAAGAAACTGAAGTTATCCTTGGTGTCGGTGATATGAGTGGTATTAGTCTCAGAAATAAAATGAAGGGTAAGGTAAGCCACATTGAATCGGATACTTTATTGAGTAAGGTTAGCATCGATACCGAAATGGGAACAATTACTTCCATCATTACCTCAAATGCAGTGAAACAACTGCAGATTGTTCAGGATATGGAACTAACGGCTATGGTAAAAACCAATGAATTGATGTTGTCAAAATGATAGACTGGAACCCATTATTGATCACTTTTAAACTCGCTTTGATCACTACGATTTTATTGTTGCTGATTGCAATACCCATTGCGTACTGGCTTGCCAATACCCGTTCTCGTTTAAAGCCGGTAGCCGAGACCTTTGTGAGCATGCCCCTGGTATTGCCACCCACCGTAATTGGATTTTATATGCTCTTGGCATTAAGCCCTTCGAATGGGTTTGGGAATTGGTTGGATGAATGGCTCGGGCTGCGTCTTGTATTTTCATTTGAAGGTCTTGTACTCGGATCAATAATTTATAGTTTACCTTTTATGGTGCATCCTATTCAGGCCGGTTTTGCCAATTTATCTCCTTCTTTGAAGAATGCCTCATACGTGATGGGCAAATCTAAATTAACCACTTTGATCAGGGTTTTACTGCCTAACATCAAGCCCTCCTTGATTACCGGAATTATTTTAGCCTTTGCGCATACCATTGGCGAATTTGGAGTGGTTTTAATGATAGGGGGAAACCTGTCTGGAAAGACAAGGGTGGCCTCAATAGCCATATATGATGAAGTTGAAAGTTTGAATTATGGAGCCGCAAATACCTATTCCTTAATTCTTTTTGGGATCACCTTTGCAATTCTTCTGATGGTTTACCTAATTAACGGAGGTTATTTTAATAAAACAGAAGGCCATGATTGATATCTCTCTTCAAAAATTGTTAAAGTCGCCGGGAGGCCGCATGAACCTCAATGTACAGGTCAAACTTGAAGAAGGTAAACTGATTACAGTTTACGGTAAATCAGGTGCAGGTAAAAGTACTTTGCTGATGTTACTTGCCGGGCTTATGGATCCCGAAAAAGGATATGTAAAAGTGGGTGATGAAATTTGGACCGATACAGACAAAAAAATAATGTTACCCCCGCAAAAAAGGAAAATTGGTTTTGTATTTCAAGAATACGCCCTTTTCCCGAATATGACCGTAAGGGAAAATCTTCTGTTCGCCCAGGCGAAAGGTCAGCCAGGAACAATTGTTGATCAACTGGTCGAAATCATTGACCTTGGGCAATTACAGAACAGGAAGCCCAATACGCTGTCGGGAGGACAAAAGCAGCGAGTAGCACTTGCAAGGGCATTGGTAAGAAAACCCAGATTGCTGCTTATGGATGAACCTCTTTCGGCCCTGGATCATGAAATGAGGGTGAAACTTCAGACGTATATTCTCAAAGCGCATAGGGAGTTTAATCTTACCACACTTTTGATAAGTCATGACGTCTCCGAAATAATCAGGCTATCAGATTTTATGATAGAACTTGATCAAGGCCTTATCATCCGTCAAGGAGATCCTGTGGGCATGTTTACGAATGACAGGGTAAACGCCAAGTTTCAATTTACAGGTGAAATTATGAGTATGGTAAAACAGGATTTTATTGTGATTGTTACGGTCTTAATCGGCAGGAATCTGGTCAAGGTGATTGCCAATGACCAGGAAGCAGCTGTTCTTGAAATTGGAGACAAGGTGTTAATAGCGTCAAAGGCTTTTAACCCTATTATTCACAAGATAAGCTAGCATTGCCAAAAGAAAGATCGCAAGTGTTATAATTAAGTTAAAATTCTTTTATAATTGACTAGAAATCGGTAATTTCAATAGTTCAAATGATATGTAAATTCAATTAATATGGTATCCATAATGAATAAAATAGACAACCGCTTCAGAATAGTATTAACCGCCTTTATATATGTAACGGCTTTGTTATTGGTTCATCCTTCGGTAGAAGCCCAGGAAGAAACGTCAGACTTTAAAGAATACAAAGGGGTTGTGATTGACGCAAAAACGAAAAAATCATTGGAATACGCTTCTGTTTCAGTTAGCAATTCCAATATCTCGACAATTTCCAATCTTGACGGAGTGTTTTTGCTAAAGGTACCTAAGGCCCTGGAAAACGAGAAAGTAGTGGTTACTTATTTGGGTTACCAAAATAAAATAATTCCTTTAAGATCATTTACAGGGCTGGAAATGACATTTGCCATGGAAGAGTCTTTTGAGAAGTTGCCAGATGTGAATTTGGTCGAAGCCAATCCGATATCGGTCGTTAAAAAAGTGATAGAGCAAAGGAAATCGAATACATACAGAGAACCTGTTATAGCCAAGGCATTTTACAGGGAATCCATCAGAAAAAGGAAAACTTATGCTTCCCTTTCTGAAGCGGTCGTTGACGTTTACAAGCCAACCAAAGTTATACAGGGCGATTACGTTGTACTCGACAAAGCAAGAAAAAGCACTGATTACAATAAGATCGATACGCTCGTGATCAAGTTACAGGGAGGTCCGTATAATAACTTAAGTATGGATATGATGAGAAATGAAGAATTGTTCTTTTCGGGGGATATGTTTGATATCTATAAATTTTCCTTTGACAAAATGATCAATATGGACAAGAGAAATGTTTATGTGATAGATTTTGTTCAAAAGCCGACTATGGTGGAGCCTTTCTATCAAGGAAAACTCTATATCGACACCGAGAGCTTCGCCTTGGTTAAGGCAGTTTTCAGTTTGAATTTGGAAAACCTAAGCAAAGCAAAAAAATTCTTTGTCAAGAAAAAACCGGCTAATGCAGATGTGATTCCACTCGATACCAAATACATAATCGATTACAAGCAGACCAATGGTAAATGGCATTTCAATTATAGCCGTATTGAGCTGTCTTTTAAAGTCAAATGGGATAAAAAATTATTTAATTCTATCTATAATATCGCTATTGAAATGGCTATTACCGACTGGAAGCCCAATGATCAGGATATCACAGTTAAGAACAGGGATAGAATGAGAAAAAATGTAATACTTACTGATGAGGCATCGGGATTTGCTGATCCTTCATTCTGGGGAGAATTAAACGTTATAGAACCAGATAAATCAATAGATAACGCGATCAAGAAGATACAGCGTAATTATGAAAAGGAGCAGTCCTAGCCAAAGTAAGCTTGTAAGTTTTAATAAAGTTTTAATAAAAAGGTAGGCTTTAATTTGTAATTTGCGGCCCGGAATTTTTTATTAAATGCTCTGTTAAATCGTGAAAAAAATCTTCGCAACTTTTGTGTTTTTTTTCTTAACCGCTGGAATATTCGCTCAAATTGACAATAACATTGCGGAGGAAACTGACGTGTTTCAATACCAGCCTAACAAGGGCAATGTCATGGAATTTGTCCCTCAAGATGCAGAGAATAAGGAGATCAAGGCTGAAACAATAACTCTTTTTGGAACAATTGAAGACATTGCGGATAAATTTCCATCCTATAGCGTCATTCCCCAAAAGAAGCAAAGGAGTATGAACAATCTCAACCAGATAGACAAGGATGTCCTTGTTTCAAACTACTGGAATGGGAAAGATGTGAGCATCAATAAGATTCAGACCTCCCTGGAACTTGGAAAGCTGGAAACAAATTCAAAAACCATTCGAATTATCTGCAGGGATCACAGTTATGTCGATGGAGATCGAGTCAAATTATATGTAAATGAAGAAGTAATTCGCAGAAGCATAACCCTCCAGGGAGGCTATTACAGCATTGACATCAACCTAAAAGAAGGATTTAATCGGATTGATATTGAGGCGCTCAATCAAGGTTCCTCAGGACCAAATACTGCTGAATTCAAAGTTTTAGATGAGAATGGGATGCTTCTTGCGGATAAAGAGTGGAATATACTTACAGGTTATATAGCTACGCTTGTAGTCATGAAAAGATAGTAAAGTTTCATTACCCAAAACGATTTAGAAAAGTTCAAAGGAACTTTCCTTTTGCCTTATGAAAAGAAAACTAATAGTATTTTTTGTTAAATTTTTGTTACTCGGGACCTTACTCTTTGGGCTTTTTATTGGCTCAATATATTTAGGTGTATTTGGCCATGTTTTTACCAAGAAGGAACTAAAGGAATTCAAAAATGAGACAGCTTCACTGGTACTGTCTGATAGGGGCAGGTTAATCGGTAAGTTTTTTGCGGATAACAGGACCAATGTCGATTTTGATCATCTCCCTAAAGAGCTTATACATGCATTGGTGGCAACAGAAGATGCCCGATATTTTGAACACGAGGGGGTGGATTCGCGCAGTTTGTTAAGAGTATTGGTCAAGACATTGGTTTTACAGCAAAAAAGCGCAGGTGGTGGCAGTACCATTACCCAGCAACTGGCCAAAAACATGTTTGGAAGAAGTAACCATGGATTTCTTTCAATGCCCGTGAACAAAACCAAGGAAATGATTTTGGCATATCGGCTGGAAAGCATGTATTCAAAGGAGGATATTCTAACACTTTATTTGAATACGGTGCCATTCGGGGAGAATGTTTTAGGAATTGAAGCGGCGGCTCACCGTTATTTTAACAAAAGCGTAAAAAAGTTAAAAACAGAGGAATCGGCGGTGCTTATTGGAATGCTCAAAGCAAATACTTACTACAATCCAAGGTTGTATCCTGAACATGCCCTGAATAGAAGGAATGTTGTATTTGAACAAATGAAAAAATATGGGTATTTGACAGAGAAAAGGACAAATGAACTGCAGGCACTTCCCTTATCCCTGGATTATGCGAATCTGGAATCAGAAGGCCCTGCCAATTATTATTTGGTTCAGATTAGAAATGAGGCTTTGGCCATATTAGAAACGATCAATAAAAGAGCTGATACAGTATATGATCTAAAAAAAAGTGGCTTGATCATAGAAACAACCCTGGATTATGAATTGCAGCAATATGCTTTGAGGGCTTTTAAATCTCATTTGGGAAAAATGCAGCAACAATTGAACAGGCAGTATTCGAATGGTTCCGATAAAGCCTCGCTTGATGCGCTGGTTAATAAGGAATTGAAAAGGTTGAAATTAACTGAGGTGGCAGATGTTAAAAAACGCAGAGAAATATTTACATGGAACGGGTTCTCCTCGGATTCAATTTCGGTTCGAGACAGCGTGTCTGCCAATTTAAAGCTGCTTCATGCCGGCTTAATCGCCGTCGACCCCAACGATGGCTTTGTAAAAGCCTGGGTAGGAGGGATTGATTTCCGGACACAGCCATATGATCAGATATTTGCACAGCGCCAAACGGCATCAGCATTTAAACCCATACTTTATGCCTCAGCACTGGAAGAAGGGGCTATGCCTTGCCAGTATCTCGATAATGAGGCCGTGATTCTAAAAGATTTCGAGGATTGGCAACCTCAGAATTATGATCGTTCGGCAGGGGGGAAGTATTCAATGGCCGCCTCTTTGTCAAAGTCAATGAATATCCCTACCGTAAATTTATTTTTTCAACAGGACTTTAATGTCTTGAACGACACCTGGAAGTCTTTGGGATTTTCACAGGAATTGAGCGATAAACCTTCTGTTGCCTTGGGGATTTCAACAGCCAGTCTATATGAAATGGCCATAGCTTATTCAGCATTTGCGAATGCGGGAAAAAGGATCAAACCAGTATTTATCAAAGAAATAAGAACTTCTGATGGGCGGAGCCTTTACAAGCACCCCAAAGCTGTTCAACTTGACCGGGTCCTCAAGGAATCGACAAGCGGCTTATTGACTGCCATGCTCGCAAAAGCTGTCAGGGAGGGTACAGGAAGGGCCTTGAATTCTGTTTATGGTATTAGAAGCGAATTGGCGGGAAAAACAGGAACTTCCCAGGATTATGGTGATGCCTGGTTTCTGGCCTATAATAATGACCTGGTAATAGCCACCAGGGTTGGGGCAAGTTATCCCGTGATACATTTTAGAAGCGGTACAAATGGTTCGGGCAGCGCCCTTGCGCTTCCAATTGTCGGGAAAACCTTACAACAGGTTCAGAATAATCGTACCCTGAGACCCAAATACCTTAGCGATTTAAAAATTTCAGAGCAAAATACATTTGCGTTGAACTGTCCGGATTTTATTGATGATTCTGAAATTGAAAAATTCTTCGATAATATATTTAAAGACAAAAACATGACTTTTAAAAAGGCGACTAAAAAGGCCAAAAAACAAGCTAAAAGAGAAAAAAACAAATCCTGGTTCAAGCGAGTTTTCGGGAAAAAGGAGTAAGGAGGGCTTACATGAACCTTTTTACATGAGGATGTTACAACATGTGCTTGGATTTTCTTTGTGAATTGGTCAGTGTTCCTGAAAAAAACCGAAGCATCAAGTTTATGATGCTTCGAATTTTACATAGAATATTAATTAAATACTTGAGACAGTATAGCAATACCGCCAAATAGAAACAAAAAGGCAAAAGCAATAACAAAGCCTATGATCCAAAGTATAAGAGTTCCTTTAGCCCAGTTCTTTTTATGAATATTCGCATCATCACTAAAGGCCCAAACCAGCAACATTATGATCCCAATTAAAGGCAGAGAAGAAATAAAGATGGTCAATGCCCATTCTTTGGCATCAAGAGTTCGGTTGTGGTCGAGAGTTTGCATAAAATTGGTTTTTAAATTTGAATTTCAGTTGTAAAGGCAAGTGATCTGAAGCCATTTTAAATTGCGTCAGTATTTCGGCATCCACTTCTTTGATAAACCTCTTGTTGTAAAAAATATAATCCAACCTTTCAGTAGGCGATATTGAATTGAAAGTATTGTTTTGAACTGATGAATCAAAGGCTGCACATCCGGTTTCAGGAATTTCCATGATCATGTTGATAGCGGCTCCGTCAAAGTTGATGTCGCTGTTAAAATCTCCGAGTAAAATTGTAGGGAAGTCTTTGTAGTATTTAATATAAAGGTTTTTTACTTGCTGCATTTGTATTTTTCGGGTCTCCTTATGGTAAGCTTCTAAATGCACATTAATAAGGATCAGGGTTCTGGAGTTTATTTTAATTTTAACGACCTGGGCAAGCCTGTCTATGTAGAAACTGTCATAATAAAAGGGGTTAGATGTATTTCTCTTCAATTCGATTCTTTCCAGTTCCGAAATAGGATACTTGCTAAGAACAGATTGCCCTGAAAGGATTTCCCCAAAATGCACACTGAATGGATAATACGGGAAAGGAACATATTTTTTGTCCCAGTTTATGCTTTGCCCAAAATAATTATACCCGAGTTTTCCAAGTTCTTTCTGCTGATCAACATGATAGGATCTTTTTGAGCCATAATCGATTTCCTGAAGAGCCAGAATATCAGCGTCGGCCTTTTTCAATTCATAGATCACCTTGTTGAGGTTCTCTTCGAAAAGCGAGCTTGAATTTTGAACGGGTAAATTATTGGTCATTCCGCTTAAATAGCCAATATTATAGGTTAAAACACTAAGGACAGAATCATGTAAGGAGCCCCCTGTGTTGAGATTGTACTGACCCGAAACATTGTAATCCTTGTGAGGTAGATTGGGCGAAGATGCCCAGAAATAAAAGCCCACAACAACAAAGAACAGGCCAACGACTACAATAAAAAAAAGTTTAACTTTTTGTTTCATTTTGGGGGATAGAATAAAAATTAAATATAATACATTTTTTTCGAACTAATTCTTTGTATATTTGCAGCCCTAAAAATAAATTTAAAGTACACATGAAAGGAGGTGCCCCACTATGTTAATTATTCCGGTAAAGGATGGTGAAAATATAGACAGAGCGTTAAAACGTTTTAAGAGAAAATTTGATAGAACGAAGACAATGAGAACGTTGCGCGAAAGAAAGGAGTTTACAAAACCTTCAGTCTTAAGGCGTAAACAGATTCAAAAAGCCCAATATGTTCAGGCTTTAAGAACTTCAGAAGAGAAAGGTTAAAACCTTCTAACTAAAAAAGGTCCCGTATTTACGGGACTTTTTTTATGTTAATTTTTAAGGTTTATGAGGTATTTTTTGTATTTTTGGATTTAGCAGCATGGGTTCACAAGCGCTTAGACTATTGAAATATTTATTGATAACTGAAGATTGATTTTGAGCATAACTCATTTTATAACCTATCTGGATTGCGAAAGAAAATATTCACCATACACTATTGCGGCTTATAATAAAGACCTGGAATCTTTTGAGGAGTTCTGTGAAAGAGAATTTCAAATAAAGGAGATTTCTACTGTGTCTTATACGATTATCAGAAGTTGGATCGTTAATTTGGTAGAGAATAGTATTTCAAACAGATCGATCAATAGAAAAATTAGTTCTTTAAAGTCGTATTTTAATTTTTTACTAAAATCAAAGCAAATAGAAGAGCACCCCTTAAGAAAGCATAAATCCCTTAAGGTGGAGAAAAGAGTCAATGTGCCGTTTTCAGAAAAAGAGATGAATGAAGTACTTGATTTTTTCGATCAGGCAGGTGGTTTTGAACAAGTAAGGGATAAACTGATTATTGAACTTCTTTACACAACAGGAATGCGCAGGGCCGAATTGATTGGTTTAAAAGATACGTCCATTGACCATTCACAAAGTATTGTAAAGGTGGTAGGAAAAAGAAATAAAGAAAGGCAACTGCCGTTACTGAACTCGGTGGCCGGAACCATAAAAAAATACAAATTACTCAGGAAGGATATTCACAGAATATCGGATTCATTTTTCGTTACGAAAAAAGGAGATGCTATTTATCCGACTCTTGTTTACAGAATTATAAATGAATATTTTAGTAAGGTGTCGGTTAAAGTGAAAAAAAGCCCTCATGTAGTGAGGCATTCATTTGCGACGCATTTGCTGAGCGAAGGAGCTGATTTGAATTCCGTAAAGGAATTGCTTGGACATTCCAGTCTGGCTTCGACACAAGTTTACACACACAGTAACTTGAAGGATTTGAAAATAATGTATAACCGGGCTCATCCAAGGAGCAATAAAAACTATTAACTTATGAAAATATCTGTTCAATCTGTTAATTTCAATATTAGCAACGATTTAGTCAATTACATTGAAAAGAAAGTTAATAATCTGGAGAAATTCCATGATCATATTATCGGTGCGGAAATATTTCTGAAGGTGCAAAGTACGAGCGAAAAAGAAAATAAAATAATTGATATAAAAGTGAAGCTGCCAGGTATTGATATTGTGGCTAAAAAACATTCAAAAACATTTGAAGAAGGTGTTAGTCTGGCTGTTGATTCGGTTAAAAGACAATTGGTTAAACGAAAAGAGAAATTAAGAGCATAATTATTTTAAAAATATAGTCAAAAAGTTTTGCAGAACTGATAAAACTTTTTACATTTGCAAACCGTTAGAAAAAGCGGTTTGTTTTTTTATGTAGATATCCGAGAAAGACAAATGAAATTTGTTTCGTTTTTTTTGGAATTTTTCACGTGAAAAAGCCGATGTAGCTCAGCTGGCTAGAGCAGCTGATTTGTAATCAGCAGGTCGTGGGTTCGAGTCCCTCCATCGGCTCAGGTCTTTGAAAAAAATAGTAAAATTGAGGGGAGATACTCAAGCGGCCAACGAGGACAGACTGTAACTCTGTTGGGAAACCTTCGCAGGTTCGAATCCTGCTCTCCCCACAAGTTTGTTTAATGAAAAAAATTTAAGCGGGAGTAGCTCAGTTGGTAGAGCTTCAGCCTTCCAAGCTGATTGTCGCCGGTTCGAGCCCGGTCTCCCGCTCTATTTTCAACTTATTGATAGGTATAGTTGAAATGAATAAAACCTATTCCGGGTAAATATGTGCTTGAACCCGAAATACATTGAAAGGAATCCGGTTTTAAAAATACCTAAGCCGGTGTAGCTCAGGGGTAGAGCGTTTCCTTGGTAAGGAAGAGGTCACGGGTTCAAATCCCGTCATTGGCTCAATTTATAGATGCTTCAAAATAGAATTAAACACGAATATATATATAACTAAGATTAAAATTTAACAATCATGGCAAAAGAAACTTTTGATCGTTCAAAGCCCCATTTAAATATTGGTACTATTGGACACGTTGACCACGGTAAAACTACTTTGACTGCTGCCATTACAAAAGTGTTGGCAGATAAAGGACTTTCTGAAGTAAAGGATTTCGATCAGATCGATAACGCACCTGAAGAAAAAGAAAGAGGTATAACCATTAATACGGCGCACGTTGAATATTCAACTGAAAAGCGTCACTATGCACACGTTGACTGTCCGGGTCACGCGGATTACGTTAAGAACATGGTAACTGGTGCCGCTCAAATGGACGGTGCAATTTTAGTAGTAGCTGCTACTGATGGTCCGATGCCACAAACTCGTGAGCACATCTTGTTAGGACGTCAGGTAGGTATTCCTAGAATGGTTGTGTTTATGAATAAAGTAGATATGGTTGATGATGAGGAATTACTGGAATTGGTAGAAATGGAAGTAAGAGATCTTCTTTCATTCTATGAGTATGATGGTGATAACGGTCCTGTTATTCAGGGTTCTGCTTTAGGAGCATTGAACGGAGAGGAAAAATGGGTTGATACTGTTATGGAATTAATGGATGCTGTCGATACTTGGATTGAAATTCCTAAAAGAGACGTTGATAAGGATTTCTTGATGCCTGTTGAAGATGTATTCTCTATTACTGGTCGTGGAACTGTTGCTACTGGTCGTATTGAATTAGGTGTTGCAAACACTGGTGATTCTGTTGATATTATTGGTATGGGTGCTGAGAAATTAACTTCTACAGTTACTGGAGTAGAGATGTTCCGTAAGATTTTGGATAGAGGTGAAGCTGGTGATAACGTTGGTATTTTATTAAGAGGTATTGATAAGGACCAGATCAAGAGAGGTATGGTAATCTGTAAGCCAGGTTCTATTACTCCGCATGCTAAATTCAAAGCTGAGGTGTATATCTTGAAAAAAGAAGAAGGTGGACGTCATACTCCATTCCATAAAAACTACCGTCCTCAATTCTATGTTAGAACTACGGATGTTACAGGGACAATTAATTTACCTGATGGTGTTGAAATGGTTATGCCTGGTGACAACTTGACAATTACTGTTGATTTGATTCAGCCAATTGCCTTGAACCTTGGTTTGCGTTTTGCAATCCGTGAAGGTGGTAGAACAGTTGGTGCTGGACAGGTAACTGAAATTCTTGATTAATCATAATCATTTTCAGTTGAAATAAAAAATTGAATATCAGGTGCTTCTTTATTGAAGCGCCTTATATTCTTTTAAAAAAGTATGTTTTTAATGAAGACATACTGATTAATTGGGAGACAAATGACCTCTGTATAAAAGGTGCATTTTCTGACCATACGGGTGTAGCTCAGTTGGTAGAGCACTGGTCTCCAAAACCAGGTGTCGGGAGTTCGAGCCTCTCCACCCGTGCGTAAAAATGACAATAATGGGTATAGTGAATTACATTAAGGAATCATTTGGGGAGTTGCAGCATCATGTTTCTTGGATGCCAAGAAATGAAGCACAAAAGAATACGGTATTGGTAGCAGTGTTTACTGTTATTTTTGCCCTCGCTGTGTTTTTTGTTGACAAGTTCTTTCAAATGGGCTTAGAAAAATATTTCAATATTTTTAATTAATATAATTATATGTCTGATTCTTCTGTAATGAAATGGTATGCCGTCAGGGCCATCGGTGGACAAGAAAATAAGGTAAAAACTTATATCGAGAATGAAATAGCTCGATTGGGATTATCTGATTATGTAAGCCAGGTGTTGGTGCCAACAGAGAAAGTGATCCAAATCAGAAATGGTAAGAAATACCACAAAGAGAAGGTTTATTTTCCCGGGTATATCATGGTAGAGGCGAATTTGAGCGGCGAAGTCCCTCACGTAATCAAATCTGTTACAGGTGTTATTGGTTTTCTTGGAGAAACTAAAGGAGGTGATCCTGTACCTTTAAGAAAATCAGAAGTAAACAGAATGTTGGGAACAGTTGATGATTTGGCGGTTCAGAATGAAAATGTTGCAATACCATTTATTGCCGGTGAAACGGTAAAAGTTATTGATGGTCCGTTCAATGGATTTGATGGAACCATTGAAAAGATAAATGAAGAAAAGAGAAAACTTGAGGTTATGGTGAAGATTTTTGGGAGAAAAACTCCTTTGGAATTGAACTATATGCAGGTTGAGAAAATATCATAAATGTTACGATATTATGTAAATGCATTAGCTTCCACTTAGTGTATTTTATTAATTAAAGTTAAAACGATGGCAAAAGAAGTTAGTAAGGTAGTAAAATTGCAGGTACGAGGAGGCGCGGCAAATCCGTCACCACCAGTAGGACCCGCATTAGGTGCTGCCGGAGTTAATATTATGGAGTTCTGTAAGCAGTTTAATGCTAGAACTCAAGACAAGCCCGGAAAGGTCTTACCAGTTGTAATTAATGTTTATAAGGATAAGTCTTTCGATTTTGTTGTAAAAACTCCTCCAGCAGCAATTCAATTGTTAGAAGCGGCTAAAGTTAAGAAAGGTTCTGGAGAACCTAATCGTAAAAGAGTAGCATCCGTTACCTGGGATCAGATACGTACCATTGCTGAAGATAAAATGCAGGATTTAAATGCATTTCAGATTGAGTCGGCTATGTTGATGGTTGCAGGAACAGCGAGATCTATGGGAATTCGTGTAAAGGGAACAGCTCCAGTTAAAACAGCGTAAGAAAATGGCAAAACTAACAAAGAAGCAAAAAGAAGCCAGAGCAAAAGTAGATCCTAGTGCATCTCATGATGTATTAGCGGCCTCGACTCTGGTAAAGGAAATCACCAGCGTAAAATTTGATGCAAGTGTTGATCTTGCAATTCGTTTAGGTGTAGATCCACGTAAAGCCAACCAAATGGTAAGAGGTGTTGTAACCCTTCCAAACGGTACAGGAAAGGATGTTAAAGTATTGGCATTGGTTACTCCTGATAAAGAAGAAGAAGCCAAAGAAGCAGGAGCTGATTACGTTGGATTGGATGAGTACCTTCAAAAAATTAAAGGAGGATGGACAGATGTTGATGTTATTGTCACTATGCCTAGTGTAATGGGAAAATTAGGTCCTTTAGGTAGAGTATTAGGCCCTCGGGGTTTAATGCCAAACCCAAAGACAGGAACCGTTACTATGGATGTGGCTAAAGCAGTCAAAGATGTTAAAGGTGGTAAAATTGACTTTAAGGTGGATAAAACTGGTATTGTTCATGCGTCAATCGGTAAAGTTTCTTTTGAAGCTGATAAAATTGCCGAGAATGCAAATGAATTGATCAAAACCATAGTAAAGTTAAAGCCTTCAACTGTGAAAGGAGTGTATATCAAGAGTATTTTCTTGTCGAGCACAATGAGCCCTGGAGTTGCAATAGATGCTAAATCAGTTTAATGCTGTAAATTTTTGAATTATGACAAGAGAAGAAAAATCGCAAGTAATACAAGATTTAACTGGCAAGTTAACTGATAACCCAGTAATCTATTTAGCAGATATCTCAGGATTGAATGCCTCTGACACTTCTAATTTACGAAGAGCTTGTTTTAAAGCTAACGTAAAATTAGCAGTAGTGAAAAATACCTTGCTTGCAAAGGCAATGGATAGTAGTGATAAAGATTTTGGAGAATTACCAACCGTTCTTAAGGGAAACACTTCCCTGATGATTTCAGAAATAGGTAATGCTCCGGCGAAGGTAATCAAAGCTTTCCGTAAAGGGAAGAGGGAGAAGCCAATTCTTAAAGGAGCTTATGTTGAAGAGGCAGTTTATGTTGGAGATGACCAACTGGACCACCTGGTAAGCATCAAGTCGAAAGAAGAGATGATCGGAGAGATTATTGGATTGTTGCAATCACCAGCGAAGAATGTTATTTCAGCGCTTCAATCAGGTGGTGGTAAGATACATGGTATCCTTCAGACTTTATCTGAAAAATAATAAACACACTAATAAACTAAATAATAAAATTTAAACAGTAGAAAAATGGCAGAGTTGAAAGATTTCGCAGAACAGTTGGTTAACTTAACAGTAAAAGAAGTTAATGAATTGGCAAATATTTTAAAAGAAGAGTATGGTATTGAGCCTGCAGCCGCTGCAGTAGCAGTAGCAGGACCTGCAGCAGGTGGAGAAGCCGCTGAAGAGGAAAAATCAGAATTTGATGTGATCCTTAAAGCCGCAGGTGGTTCTAAATTAGCTGTAGTTAAATTGGTTAAAGAATTAACTGGTTTAGGTTTAAAAGAAGCTAAAGGAATCGTTGATAGTGCACCAGCACCTATCAAAGAAGGAATCTCAAAAGATGAGGCAGAAGGGCTTAAAAAATCTTTAGAAGAAGCTGGAGCAGAAGTTGAGCTTAAATAATTCACTTAGCTACTAAACAACTAAGGTTTAGGTCTTTGGGGTAATACCGCTTAGACCTAAACCGTTTTGCATATATATTCGTTCTTATCATTTAATTTAAATTTTTCTCCATTGGCAACGAAACAAAAAACCCAAAGAGTAAACTTTGCATCAGCTAAATTGATTACTGAATATCCTGATTTCCTCGATATTCAAATTAAATCTTTCCAGGATTTTTTTCAATTAGAAACCAAATCTGATGAAAGAAGTGACGAAGGTTTGTACAAAACCTTTATGGAAAACTTCCCTATTACCGATACAAGAAATAATTTTGTTTTAGAATTCCTAGATTACTTTGTAGATCCGCCAAGATATTCCATCCAAGAGTGTATTGAAAGAGGGCTTACTTACAGTGTTCCGCTTAAGGCACGTTTAAAGTTATATTGTACTGATCCTGAGCATGAAGACTTCGAAACTATTGTTCAAGATGTATATTTAGGTGTAATTCCATACATGACCCACAGTGGTACCTTTGTAATAAACGGGGCCGAAAGAGTGGTTGTTTCTCAACTGCACCGTTCACCAGGGGTTTTCTTTGGCCAGTCTTTTCACGCTAATGGAACTAAATTATATTCAGCCAGGGTCATACCTTTTAAAGGTTCATGGATTGAATTTGCAACTGATATCAATCAGGTGATGTTCGCCTATATTGACAGAAAGAAAAAATTACCGGTTACTACTTTGTTCAGAGCCATTGGTTTTGAGAGAGATAAGGATATACTGGAGATCTTTGATCTTGCTGAAGAGGTCAAAGTATCAAAAAGCGGGCTTAAAAAAGTGCTTGATAGAAAACTTGCCGCCAGAGTTCTTAAAACATGGTTCGAGGATTTTGTAGATGAGGATACAGGAGAAGTTGTATCGATAGAGCGTAATGAGATTGTTCTTGACAGAGATACTATTCTAGAGAAGGAGCATATAGATGAAATCATTGAATCCGGTGCCAAAACCATTTTATTACACAAATTAGATAATGAAGCAGGTGATTATGCCATTATTCATAACACTTTGCAAAAGGATCCAACAAACTCTGAAAAAGAGGCTGTTGAACATATATACCGTCAATTGCGTAATGCTGAACCGCCGGATTACGAAACTGCAAAAGGAATAATCAATAAATTATTCTTTTCTGAACAACGCTATAATCTTGGAGAAGTTGGACGTTACAGAATGAATAAGAAATTAGGGCTTGATGTTGATATTGATCAGAAAGTACTTACTAAGGAAGACATCATTACTATTGTAAAGAACCTGATCAACCTGGTCAATTCTAAAGCAGAAGTTGATGATATTGACCACTTATCGAATCGTCGTGTAAGGACTGTTGGAGAGCAGCTTGCAGGACAGTTTGGAGTTGGTTTGTCAAGAATGGCCCGTACCATTCGTGAAAGAATGAATGTTCGTGATAACGAGGTGTTCACGCCTATTGACCTGATCAATGCGAAAACCTTGTCATCTGTTATTAATTCTTTTTTTGGTACCAACCAGTTGTCTCAGTTTATGGATCAAACGAATCCGTTGGCAGAGATCACGCATAAACGTAGATTATCAGCACTAGGGCCTGGAGGCCTTTCTCGTGAAAGAGCCGGATTTGAGGTTCGTGATGTTCACTTTACGCATTACGGAAGATTATGTCCGATTGAAACACCGGAAGGCCCGAATATTGGTTTGATTTCTTCACTTGCTGTATATGCCAAAGTGAATAATTTAGGATTTATCGAAACGCCTTACCGAGAGGTTAATGAGGGGCATGTAGATGTCACAGAAGAACCAATTTACCTGAGTGCTGAAGAAGAAGAAGGAAGAAGGATCGCTCAGTCAAATCTTGACCTGGATAAAGATGGAAACATCATACTTGAAAAAGTAGTTGCCAGATTAGATGGTGACTTCCCTGTAGTAAAAGCCACTGAGGTAAACTATATGGACGTATCTCCAAATCAGATCTCTTCTATTTCAGCTTCCTTGATTCCGTTCCTTGAGCATGATGATGCGAACAGGGCATTGATGGGATCGAATATGATGCGTCAGGCAGTACCTTTAATGCGTCCTGAGTCTCCGATTGTGGGAACAGGCCTTGAAAGAAGGGTTGCCGAAGATTCAAGGATATTGATCAATGCAGAAGGGAATGGTGAAGTAATTTATGTTGATTCAGATAAAATTGAAATACAATACGAGCGCTCCGAAGCAGACAGAATTGTAAGTTTTGATTCTGATGTAAGAACTTATGAGTTGATCAAATTCCGGAAGACCAACCAGGGTACTTCCATCAACCTGCACCCGATCGTAAGTAAAGGCAGTAAGGTTGTAAAAGGCCAGGTTCTTTGTGAGGGTTATGCCACTGAAAAAGGTGAACTGGCTTTGGGAAGAAATATGAAGGTTGCGTTTATGCCTTGGAAAGGTTATAATTTTGAGGATGCGATTGTAATTTCTGAGAGAGTGGTTCGTGAAGATATTTTTACTTCAATCCACATTGACGAATATGCTTTGGATGTAAGAGATACTAAATTGGGAGCTGAAGAGTTAACCGCTGACATTCCGAATGTTAGTGAGGAAGCTACGAAAGATCTTGATGAGAACGGTATGATTAGGATCGGTGCTGAAATCAAACCGGGCGATATTCTTATCGGTAAGATTACTCCAAAAGGAGAATCAGATCCTACTCCGGAAGAAAAATTATTAAGAGCCATATTTGGTGACAATGCCGGTGATGTTAAGGATGCTTCATTAAAGGCCTCACCATCGCTTAGAGGGGTAGTTATCGATAAGAAATTATTCCAAAGAGCAATTAAAGACAAGGCTAAAAGGGTTAAAGACAAGGAAGAAGTCAATAGTCTGGAAATTGAATTCTCTGTTGAATACGACAAGTTGAGAAATGTATTATTAGACAAGCTTTTTGGTTTGATTAATGGGAAGACTTCTCAGGGAGTTCAAAATGACCTTGGAGAAGAGATTTTACCAAAGGGGAAGAAATTCACTTTAAAAATGTTGAATTCAGTTGCTGATTTCGAACATTTAACAAAGGGTGTTTGGACTACTGACAAGGATCTTAATGATCTTGTAAACAGATTAATACACAATTATAAGATCAAATTAAGTGACCTTCAGGGATCATTGAGAAGAAAGAAATTCGCTGTAACTGTAGGTGATGAATTACCAAAGGGAATTATTAAACTTGCCAAGATTTATGTTGCGAAAAAACGTAAATTAAAGGTGGGTGATAAAATGGCCGGACGTCACGGTAACAAAGGTATTGTGGCCCGAATTGTTAGGGCAGAAGATATGCCTTTCCTTGAAGACGGAACTCCGGTGGATATTGTCTTAAACCCCTTAGGTGTACCTTCAAGGATGAACATTGGTCAGATCTATGAAACGGTTCTGGGTTGGGCCGGTCAAAACCTTGGAGAAAAATATGCGACACCGATTTTTGATGGTGCCAATATTGATCAAATTACGGAGCTGACCAGAAAGGCTGGGATTCCTGATTTTGGTCATACCTATCTATACGATGGCGGTACTGGTGAGAGATTTGATCAACCCGCAACAGTTGGGGTGATCTACATCATCAAACTTGGCCATATGATTGAAGATAAGATGCACGCCCGTTCTATCGGACCTTATTCATTAATAACGCAGCAACCTCTTGGAGGTAAGGCTCAGTTTGGTGGTCAAAGGTTTGGAGAAATGGAAGTATGGGCACTTGAAGCTTATGGTGCGTCTGCTACCTTGCGAGAAATCTTAACAGTAAAATCTGATGACGTTCTTGGTAGAGCCAAGACGTATGAGGCAATTGTTAAGGGTGACGCAATGCCCGAGCCTGGTTTACCGGAGTCTTTCAACGTGTTGATGCACGAATTGAAAGGATTGGGTCTTAACCTTAAGCTCGAAGAATAAACAACAATCCATGTCCCGCTCTGCGTTTTGACGCGAGGCGGGACCACAATATAATTTTTACAATTTAATTCTATCCATTACCATGGCAAGACAAAGAGAAAAATACACTGTAAAAAAATTCAATAAAATCACGATTGGCCTGGCATCTCCTGAAATCATCCTTGAGAAATCAAAAGGAGAGGTTTTGAAGCCGGAAACGATAAATTACCGTACGCACAAACCAGAAAGAGACGGATTGTTTTGTGAAAGGATCTTTGGTCCGATCAAAGATTATGAATGTGCCTGTGGAAAATATAAAAGAATAAGGTATAAAGGGATTATCTGTGACCGTTGCGGTGTAGAGGTAACCGAGAAGAAAGTCCGTAGAGACAGGGTTGGACACATAAACCTTGTGGTGCCTGTGGCGCATATCTGGTATTTCAGATCACTGCCAAATAAAATGGGTTACCTGTTAGGTTTACCATCAAAGAAACTGGATATGATCATTTACTACGAGCGTTATGTAGTGATTCAACCAGGTATTGCAAAAAATGAAGAAGGAGAGCCATTGCAAAAAATGGATTTTCTTACTGAAGAAGAGTATTTAAACATTTTAGAAACGCTGCCTCAGGAGAATCAATATCTCGATGATAATGATCCGGATAAATTCATCGCCAAGATGGGTGCTGAATGTTTGATAGAATTGTTGGCAAGAATCGATCTTGATGCCTTGTCTTATGAATTGAGGCACAAAGCAAATACAGAAACTTCCAAGCAACGTAAAATGGAGGCTTTAAAACGTTTAAACGTTGTAGAGGCTTTCAGGGATGCAAATACCCGTAAAGAAAATAAGCCCGAATGGATGATCATGAAGGTAGTTCCGGTTATTCCGCCGGAATTAAGACCTTTAGTTCCATTAGACGGTGGTAGATTCGCTACATCCGATTTGAATGACCTGTACAGAAGGGTGATCATTCGTAACAATCGCTTGAAAAGATTAATGGAGATCAAGGCGCCTGAGGTGATCTTGAGAAATGAGAAACGTATGTTACAGGAATCAGTGGATTCGTTGTTCGACAATACGAGAAAATCATCTGCGGTAAAAACTGAATCCAACAGACCGCTAAAATCACTTTCAGATTCACTAAAAGGGAAGCAAGGGCGATTCCGTCAAAACCTTTTAGGTAAACGTGTGGATTATTCAGCACGTTCTGTAATTGTCGTTGGTCCTGAATTGAGATTATACGAATGTGGTTTACCTAAAGATATGGCCGCAGAATTGTACAAGCCTTTTATTATCAGAAAACTGATTGAAAGAGGTATTGTTAAAACTGTGAAATCAGCGAAAAAAATTATAGATAAAAGAGAACCTGTAGTTTGGGATATTTTGGAGAACGTCCTTAAAGGACATCCGGTATTACTGAACAGGGCCCCTACTTTGCACAGGCTTGGTATTCAGGCTTTCCAACCTAAATTGATTGAAGGTAAAGCAATTCAGTTGCACCCATTGGTGTGTACTGCATTTAATGCGGATTTCGATGGGGATCAAATGGCGGTTCACCTTCCACTTGGACAGGAAGCCATTTTAGAATCTCAATTATTGATGCTTGCCTCTCATAATATCCTGAACCCTGCTAATGGATCACCAATTACGGTGCCATCTCAAGATATGGTTTTAGGTCTGTATTATATGACCAAGGAACGTATTTCTACTCCTGAACATAAAGTGAAAGGAGAAGGTACCACGTTCTATTCTTTGGAAGAGGTTAAAATTGCTTTCAATGAGAAAAAAGTTGATCTTAACGCAGGTATAAAGGTAAGAGGCAAAGACTTTAACGAAAAGGGAGAATTAGTCACTCAGATCATTAAAACTACCGTTGGTAGGGTATTGTTCAATGAGGTTGTTCCCGAACAAGCAGGATATATCAACGATGTATTGACCAAACGTTCTTTGAGGGATATCATTGGTGATATTTTAAAAGTTACTGACGTTCCAACTACCGGAAGGTTCCTTGACGATATAAAAAACATGGGTTATAAATTTGCCTTTCAGGGTGGATTGTCATTCAGTTTGGGTGATATTATTATTCCTGAGGAAAAATACGATATGATCGATAGCGCCAACAAGCAGGTAGATTCTATCATGACAAGTTATAACATGGGTATGTTGACCAATAAGGAAAGATACAACCAGGTAATTGACATCTGGGGATCTACAAATAACAGGTTGACTGAATTATCGATGAAACGCTTAAGAGAAGATCAACAAGGATTTAACTCTGTGTATATGATGCTTGATTCAGGTGCACGGGGATCTAAAGAGCAGATCAGACAGCTGACAGGTATGCGTGGATTGATGGCGAAACCAAAAAAGTCTACTGCAGGTGGTGGAGAG
Organism: Lutimonas vermicola; assembly: GCF_038433205.1. Classification (NCBI taxonomy): domain Bacteria; kingdom Pseudomonadati; phylum Bacteroidota; class Flavobacteriia; order Flavobacteriales; family Flavobacteriaceae; genus Lutimonas; species Lutimonas vermicola. The sequence continues at coordinate 279,084 of NZ_JBCDNA010000002.1, read as the reverse complement.
ATTATTGAGAATCCTATTCTTTCTAACTTTAAAGAAGGGTTATCAATCCTTGAATACTTTATTTCAACTCACGGTGCGAGGAAAGGTTTGGCGGATACAGCATTGAAAACAGCTGATGCCGGTTACCTTACAAGAAGACTGGTTGACGTGGCACAGGATGTAATCATCAATGAAGAAGACTGTGGTACATTAAGAGGACTTGAAGTAAGGCCGTTAAAAAACAACGATGAAATCGTAGAATCTCTTTCTGAAAGAATTTTTGGCAGGGTTTCTCTGCATGATGTATTCAATCCTACTACGGATGAATTGATCATAGAAGCGGGTGAATTATTCACTGAAGAATGCGTGAAGAAAGTAGAGGAGGCAGAATTGGATGCCATTGAAGTGCGTTCAGCTCTTACTTGTGAAGCGAAAAAAGGAATATGTACAAAATGTTACGGGGTAAGTTTATCAACGAACAACATGGTTCAAAGAGGTGAGGCTGTTGGAGTTGTTGCGGCACAATCAATTGGAGAACCTGGTACACAGTTAACGCTTAGAACCTTCCACGTAGGTGGTATTGCAGGAAACATTTCTGAGGACAGCCGAATGGTAGCCAATCACGGCGGAGAGCTGGTCATTGATGATCTCAAGACTGTTGATGGTAAGGATAATGAAGGAAATCCGGTAAAAATCGTGATTTCAAGAACGAGTGAATTTAAGATTCTTGATAAAAATTCAGGTATCGTTTTGAGTACAAATAACATTCCTTACGGTTCACATATTTTTGTTAGTGATCAAACTAAAGTGAAAAAAGGCGATGTAATTTGTCAGTGGGATCCTTATAACGGGGTGATTGTTTCTGAATTTGGTGGTAAGGCTGTATTTGAAGATGTAACCGAAGGAATTACTTACCAGGTTGAGATGGATGAACAAACCGGATTTAAGGAGAAAGTTATTTCTGATTCCAAGAAGAAAAGAGTAATTCCTACTTTACACGTTCAAACGAAAAAAGGAGAAACTCAAAGATCTTACTCTTTACCTGTTGGAGCTCATTTATTAATTGAGGAAGGACAGAAAATTGAAGCAGGACAGATCTTGGTAAAGATTCCGCGTAAGTCTGGTAAAGCAGGTGATATTACAGGAGGTCTTCCAAGGGTAACAGAATTATTTGAAGCCAGGAACCCGTCTAACCCGGCTGTTGTTTCTGAGATTGACGGTGTTATTTCGTTTGGTAAGATCAAAAGAGGAAACAGAGAAATTATCGTTGAATCTAAATTAGGAGATGTTAAAAAGTATTTGGTGAAGTTATCTAACCAGATCCTTGTTCAGGAAAATGACTTCGTGAAAGCGGGTATGGCATTATCTGATGGAGCAACTACACCAACTGATATATTGAATATTATGGGGCCTGCGAAGGTTCAGGAATATTTGGTAAATGAGATCCAGGAGGTATATCGTTTGCAGGGAGTAAAGATTAATGATAAGCATTTTGAAGTTGTTGTAAGACAGATGATGCGTAAAGTTAAAGTGATTGATTCCGGGGATACTATTTTCCTTGAAAACCAATTGGTGCACAAAAATGACTTTATGGAAGTAAATGATAATATTTATGGACTAAAGGTTATTGAAGATGCCGGTGATTCAGAGAACTTAAAAGAAGGACAGATCGTTTCGGCAAGAGTGCTGAGGGATGAAAATTCTATTTTGCGTAGGAATGATAAGAACCTGCTTGTAGCACGTGATGCGATTCCTGCAACTGCAGAGCCAATTTTACAAGGTATTACAAGGGCTTCACTTCAAACGAAATCGTTTATTTCGGCTGCGTCATTCCAGGAAACAACCAAAGTACTGAATGAAGCCGCTGTGAGCGGTAAAGAAGATTATCTGGAAGGATTGAAGGAGAACGTAATCGTTGGAAAGAGAATTCCTGCAGGAACAGGAATGAGAGAATACGATCATATCATCGTCGGTTCTAAAGATGAAATAGAAGGATAAACATAAAGGCACGATATATCGTGCCTTTTTTTTTTAAAATTTTCAGTCATGTCAAAAGAAACAAATCAGAATCAGTTAAATATTGAGATAGATGAAAAAACAGCTGATGGTACTTACGCCAACCTGGCGATTATCAATCACTCTATTTCAGAATTTGTTGTAGATTTTATAAATGTGATGCCGGGATCACCCAAGTCAAAAGTAAAATCAAGGATCATCCTGACACCTCAGCATGCCAAAAGGCTTGCGAAGGCTTTGGCAGAAAACATAAAAAGGTTTGAAGCTAACAATGGTGAAATTAAAGATTACGAGCAACCTCCGATCCCATTGAATTTCGGCCCGACAGGTCAAGCTTAAAAGTTTTAAAAACGGGTAATAACCCGTTTTTTTTTATTTTAGCCATATGAATTTTCCGTCAAATCTTAATGAGAAACTAGAGGCTCGTCGTTTCAATGAAACCTTAAGAAGCCTGCCTCGTCAAAATGACCTGATAGATTTTTCTTCCAATGATTATCTTGGATTTTCCAGGAGTGAACTTATTTCCAACCAAGTGATGGAGGAGATGAAAACCCATGATCCCAGTGTCGGAAGTTCGGGTTCAAGGTTATTATCCGGTAATTTTGATTTTCACGAAGCTCTGGAGATACAACTTGCAGGGTTTTTCCAGGCAGAAGCTGCCTTACTTTTCAATTCAGGTTATGATGCCAATATAGGATTGTTGTCTTCGGTTCCCCAGCGAGGTGACAGCATTTTTTACGATGAGTTTTCACATGCATCGATTAGGGATGGTATCAGGTTATCCAATGCAAAAAACTTTGGCTTTAAGCATAATGACCTGAACGATCTCAGGAATAAAATTGAAAGGACCAGTTCAGAAGGCGAAGCGTATGTTATTGTTGAGTCTGTATACTCCATGGATGGTGATTCAGCCCCTTTAAGAGAACTTGTGGATTTATCCATTGAAATGGGTTTTAAATTGATTGTGGATGAGGCTCATTCAACAGGAATATACGGATCCCTAGGTCAGGGAATGGTTGTCGAAAAGCAATTGGAATCATTTGTTTTCGCGAGAATACACACCTTTGGAAAGGCCTTGGGATGCCATGGAGCCACAGTCGTTGGGAGTCAAAAACTGATTCAGTATCTTATTAATTTTGCGCGGTCGTTTATTTATACAACTGCGATGCCTTTATTCAGTGTACTTACCATAAAATATGCGATTTTGGCTTTGGCTGAGACAAATGAGAGGGAGCTCTTAAACCAAAACATTTCTTTTTTTAGAGAAAGGATAACTGCCTTAAAACTGGATGATATTTTTATCAAAAGCAGCAGTCCTATCCAAAGTTCGGTCTTCGATTCACCTAAAAGGGTCAAGGAACTTTCCGTTAAATTAAGAGATCATAATTTCGATGCAAAATCAATCCTTAGCCCTACTGTTCCTTTGGGTAAAGAGCGAATCAGGTTTTGTATTCACAGTTATAATACTTCTTCTGAGATTCAGGAAGTTCTTTTTTTATTGAGTACTTTTGTCTAGATTTTTTAAGTACTTCATGAATAAATATTTTATCACTGGTATAGGTACCGATATAGGAAAAACTGTGGTTTCAGCCATTGTTACCGAAGCTTTGGAAGCTGATTATTGGAAACCGGTGCAAGCCGGAGAATTACAGTACACTGACACACATCGTGTCAGGGACCTTATTTCTAATTCAAGATCTGTTATGCATGAGCATAGTTATGCCTTACAATCACCCATGAGTCCTCACGCCGCAGCCGCTATTGATGGAATAAGCATAGATCTGTCTTTTATCAGGCCGCCGAAAACTGAAAATCATCTGGTCATTGAAGGAGCCGGAGGTTTGCTGGTACCTCTCAATGAGCAAGAAACCATGCTTGATTTGATCAGAGAGGAATATAAGGTCGTAGTAGTTTCAAGGCACTATTTGGGTAGTATAAACCATACCCTTCTTACCTTGAGTGAATTGAGAAACAGGGGTTTGAACGTGTCGGGAATCGTGTTTAATGGCACTGTAAATGAGCGTACTGAAAGTATTATTAAAAAAATGGGGATTGTAAAGGAAATTGGAAGAATCGATGAGGAGCCATATATCGATAAAAAGACAATTAAAAAGTACTCAAGATTATTTAAACCGCTACTCGAAGCCCTATAATGAATTTTAAAGAAAGAGACCGAAAGCATTTATGGCATCCCTTGACCCAGCATAAATTGCACCCCGACCATTTGCCCATTGTAAAAGCAAAAGGTGTTTGGTTGTATGACGAAAACGGACAACGATATATAGACGGTATTTCTAGTTGGTATACCTGTATGTACGGGCACAGTCACCCAAAGATTATATCACGTGTAAAAGAGCAGCTCGATGTCTTGGATCAGGTTGTTTTTAGCGGATTCACCCATCCTCCGGCCATAGAATTGTCTGAAAAATTAATACCGCTGTTACCCCCGGGTATGGAGAAGTTATTTTTTTCTGATAATGGTTCGACTTCAGTTGATGTGGCGATTAAAATGTCGTTACAATATTATTTTAATAAAGGAAATTCCAGGAAAAGAATTGTTGCTTTTGATAACGCTTTTCACGGAGATACCTTTGGTGCCATGTCGGTGTCCGGACTATCTGTTTATAACGGGCCTTTTGAGAATTTCCTGCTGACAGTAGACAGGCTTAATGTGCCGGATAAGACAAATATCGAGACTGTAATGAAAAGTTTTCGGGCCATGCTGGATTCCAACGAAGTGGCAGCTTTTATCTATGAGCCTTTGGTGCAGGGAGCAGCAGCTATGCATATGTACAGCCCTGATCATTTGGAAATCCTTATCAAGATGGCGAAGGAAGCAGGGGTTTTGACCATTGCTGATGAAGTGATGACAGGTTTTGGTAAAACAGGTAAGAATTTTGCTTCTGAGTATATGACGTCACAGCCCGATATCATCTGCTTGTCAAAGTCTTTAACCGCCGGTGTTGCTCCGATGGCGCTTACCTGTTGCAGCCAAAAAGTTTATAACGCCTTTTTTGATGATGAGATAAGCAAAGGTTTTTTTCACGGGCATACTTATTCTGCAAATCCGTTGGCCTGTACTGCGGCCATTGCCGGATTGGATCTTCTTTGTTCACATGAAATTCAAACAGCAATTAAAACTATTCACCAACGGCACCTTGAATTTGAACGTTATATCAAAAACCATGATAAGGTGAAACAAACCAGGGTTACCGGGGTTATTTTAGCTATGGACCTGGATGTTGAAATGGATAGATATGGTACACTAAGAGACAGGCTATATGCCTTTTTTATGGAACAAGGTGTATTTCTAAGGCCTCTGGGCAATACGATCTATACTCTTCCACCCTTTGTGATTTCTAATAGTGAATTGGAGCGTATTTATGAGGTCATGGAAAAATCTTTGGAAATAATCTGACATGAAAAACGAGATATCCATTATTTCCATGGCATCAGTATCGGCACTCGGGGCCTCAGAGGATGAAATTTGGGGAAACTATAAAGGAGGCAGATCTTTAATTCAAGAAAAAGATTTTAAAAAATTTCATGCTTTAGTAAGTGAAATAAGCGATATACATAAGGATCGTATACAGGAACTCAGGAGTATCAAGAATTATAAAGATCTTGATCCTTCAGTTTTAATGGCGATCTATTGTTCAAGAATGGCATATAAAAAAGCACATTGGAATGATAAGGAATTTGGTGTGAATATAGGTTCTTCGCGAGGTGCTACCCGGTTGTTTGAAAAGTATTTTGATGAATTCAGTAAAAATGAAAAGGGCCTTGTAAACACCTTAAGCTCCCCGACCACAACCCTGGGTAATATTTCTTCTTGGGTGGGGCATGATTTGCATACCCTGGGGCCGGTTATAAGTCACTCGATAGCCTGTTCAACAGCTTTGCATGGTGTTTTAAATGGGATTGCATGGATCAACAGTGGCATGAGTGATCGTTTTTTGGCAGGTGGGAGCGAAGCCTCCAATACGGCTTTTACCCTTGCTCAAATGAAAGCCCTGAAGATCTATGCCAGGGATAAAAATGAATTTCCCTGCAGGAGCCTGGATATGGATAAAAAAGTCAATTCGATGGTTCTGGGAGAAGCAGCTTCTGTATTTTGTCTTGAAGGAGGTGTTCAAAAATCGGCTCTTGGCGTCATTCGGGGAATTGGTTATGCCACCGAACCCCTTAAACACAATATTTCAATTTCAACAAATGCAGATTGTTTCCAGCGCTCCATGAAAATGGCCTTAAACGGGATGGAGGCAAGGGAAGTGGATGCCATAGTGATGCATGCTCCCGGGACCATAAAAGGTGATGGTTCTGAGTTTAATGCCATTAAAAAAGTGTTCGGTGATGATTATCCGGCCCTGACTTCAAATAAATGGATTATAGGTCATTCTCTTGGTGCTTCCGGTGGAATGAGTCTTGAATTGGCGATACTGATGATGCGGCATCAGGAATTTATTGAAGTGCCATTTGGCAGTTTTTCAAAAACACCTGAACAGATCAGGAAGGTCATGATCAATGCCGTTGGTTTTGGAGGAAATGCCGTTAGTATTTTACTTTCTTTAGATTAATACATAAGGTTTCCTTATTTTTGACGTTTAAAATTTTCCACATGAGCAGATATTCCAAACAAGAGATCATTGATATATATAATAAACCACTGATGGAGCTGGTATATGAGGCTGCCCGTGTGCATAGGGAATTTCACGATCCGTCAAAGATTCAGGTAAGTACATTGATCTCAATTAAAACAGGAGGTTGCCCAGAAGACTGTGGCTATTGTCCACAGGCAGCCAGGTACCATACCCAGATTGACAAGAATGATTTACTGCCTTATGAAACTGTTATCAATTTGGCCAAGCGCGCTAAAGAGAATGGGTCTTCGCGTGTTTGCATGGGAGCGGCCTGGAGAAATGTTAAAGAAGGGGAAGATTTTGAGAGTGTTTTAAAAATGGTCAGTGGTATTAGCGAATTGAATATGGAAGTATGCTGTACACTTGGAATGGTTACCCAAAGTCAGGCAACTCGTTTGGCAGAGGCAGGTTTACATTATTACAACCATAACTTAGATACTTCAGAGGAGTATTACAAAGAGGTGATTTCAACCAGAGGTTATGAAGATCGTTTGGAAACATTGGATAATGTTAGAAAAAGTGCCTTAAAAGTTTGTTCGGGTGGTATCATTGGAATGGGTGAAAAAATTGAGGATAGAGCTGGAATGTTATTGAGTCTTTCGATGCTGGATCCGCAGCCGGAATCAGTGCCGATCAATGCCCTTGTTCCGGTTGAAGGAACACCTCTTGAAGAACAAAATATCGTACCGGTCTGGGATGTGGTCAGAATGATCGCTACCACCAGAATCGTAATGCCTAAGACAACCGTAAGGTTATCGGCGGGAAGAACCCAAATGAGTACAGAGGCTCAGGCCTTGTGTTTTATGGCAGGAGCTTCGTCTATTTTTGCGGGAGAGAAATTATTGACCACTCCCAATCCCGGAGAAGATAAAGACGCTCAGATGTTTGAAGACCTGGGTTTAACCCCCACTGAAAAACAGAAGGATGATACAGGTAAATTCAAGATCAGAAAATCTCTTGTGGAAGCCGAAGAGGTTAAAAAATGGAGCAGGCCCGGACATACCATAGAAAGAAATGTTGAAGCTACGGCAAAGGCAAAAGAAATCAGAAAAGAATTAAAAGAGAATTAATCGATTTCAACGGCTATAAACTATGATGACCTGTATGCTGATCATTAGATAAAGCAATAGAATTTATTTTTTGCAATGGAATAATTGTTCTTTTGTGCTTTGTTTTGCACTTTTTATTTTTGTATTTTTCTACTCTATCAATTGATTTTAATCAATTTATATATGAAAGAAATTAAATCCTACAGTGAATTCTACCGTTTTTACCTCACTGAACACCAGAATAAAACCTGCCGAAGTCTTCACTTTATTGGAACTTTTCTGGTGTTTGTGCTGATATTTCTGGCCCTCTACCTTAAGCTGTCAGTTTTGTGGTATTTTGTACCGCTTATGGGGTATGGATTTGCCTGGGTGGGTCATTATTATTTTGAGAAGAATAAGCCTGCTACTTTTACATATCCCTTTTGGAGTCTCGTCTCCGACTTTAGAATGTTTTTTGACATCGTATTGGGCAGAATATCTTTAGACGGAACAAAGGACCGGATGTAATTTGAATATTATCCTTCGTCTAAACTTCAAAACAAGGAGATGAAAATACTTTTAACTTTTATAGGCCTGTTTGTGAGTGCTCTTTTAGCGGCGCAAATTGATGATGATCATTTAATGTTAGGTGAAACAGCACCTTCCATCATGGGCAAGGACCAAAATGGAAAATTGATCGATTCTAGGGAAATTTTAAAGGACAATCAGATTTTACTCATTTTCTACAGAGGAAATTGGTGCACTTATTGTAAAAAACACTTGAGCTCCTTGGCAGTACATTTACAGGAATTTCAAGACAAAGGTGTTTTTGTACTCGTTGTTACTCCTGAAAAAGTTGAAAAAACCCAAGAGACAGGAAATAAATATAATAATGGATTTTCTATAATTCATGACCCTGGGAATAAGATTATGACTGCTTATAAAGTAGCTTTTACCGTTAATGAATTATCTGTTCCCAAATATTACGATAAGATTACTCAGAGGATTAATGAATACAATGAGGATGACAATAATGTATTACCGGTTCCGGCTACTTATTTGATCGATCAATCGGGTAAAATATCTTATGTACATTACGATCCGGATTATAAGAATCGATCGGATCTCGACGCAATTTTAAAGTCTTTATAAAAAAACACCTGCTCAAAGTAATGAACAGGTGTTTTTAAGGTATTAACAATACAATCTTATTGTATCATTCAATCATAATGTCATTTGATTACATCATGCCTGGCATGCCACCTCCCATTGGAGGCATACCACCTCCTGCAGGAGCATCTTCCTTGATGTCTACAAGGGCACACTCAGTGGTCAGGATCATTCCCGCAACTGAAGCCGCATTTTCCAAAGCAATACGAGTTACTTTTGTAGGATCAATAATTCCTGCCTTATGCATGTTCACGAACTCTTCTGTTTTCGCGTTAAAACCAAAGTCTCCTTTTCCTTCCAACACTTTAGAGACGATTACAGATCCTTCATTACCTGCATTTTCAGCAATTTGACGTAATGGTTCCTCAATAGCTCTGGCTACGATCTTAACGCCTGTTGCTTCGTCCTGATTCTCTGTTTTTAAATTAACCAGCTTTTGTTTTGCTCTTACCAAAGCAACCCCTCCACCTGCGATAATTCCTTCCTCTACAGCTGCTCTAGTGGCATGTAAGGCATCATCAACACGGTCTTTTTTCTCTTTCATTTCAACCTCACTCGCAGCACCGACATACAGTACAGCTACACCTCCGGCTAATTTTGCCAAACGTTCCTGAAGTTTTTCTTTATCGTAATCAGAAGTCGTTGTCTCTATTTGAGATTTGATCTGGTTTACCCTGGCCTTTATGGCATCTGTATCTCCAAAACCGTTTACAACTGTGGTATTGTCTTTATCAATGCTAACTCTTTCTGCAGTACCCAACATGTCAATTGTAGCATTTTCGAGGGTAAAACCTCTTTCTTCAGCGACTACAGTACCTCCCGTTAAAATCGCTATATCCTCAAGCATTGCCTTTCTTCTATCTCCGAATCCAGGAGCTTTTACTGCTGCGATTTTAAGAGAACCTCTTAATTTGTTCACGACTAAAGTAGCAAGAGCTTCTCCGTCGATATCTTCAGCAATGATCAATAAGGGTTTTCCAGACTGAGCCACTGGTTCAAGTACCGGCAAGAGATCTTTCATTGTTGAGATCTTTTTATCATATAAAAGAATATAAGGAGATTCCAGGTCAGCAATCATTTTTTCTGAATCAGTTACGAAATAAGGAGACAAATATCCTCTGTCGAACTGCATTCCTTCAACTATGTCAACATGTGTTTCTGTACCTTTAGCTTCTTCAACAGTAATCACACCTTCTTTACCAACTTTGTCAAATGCTTCAGCGATCAATTCTCCTATTGATTCGTCGTTATTGGCAGAGATTGATGCAACTTGTTTGATCTTGTCAAGCTTATTGCCTACAAGTTGAGATTGCTTGTGAAGATCCTCAATAATGACTGTTACAGCCTTGTCAATGCCGTGTTTAAGGTCAAGTGGATTTGCACCAGCAGCTACGTTCTTTAAACCTTCCTTGACGATAGCCTGCGCTAAAACTGTCGCAGTTGTTGTTCCGTCACCGGCAAGATCGTTGGTTTTTGAAGCAACCTCCTTAACCATTTGAGCACCCATATTTTCATGGGCATCTTCCAATTCGATTTCCTTTGCAACCGTAACACCATCTTTTGTGATTTGAGGTCCTCCAAAGGCTTTTCCGATCACTACATTTCGTCCTTTCGGTCCTAAGGTTACTTTTACTGCATTTGCCAATGCATCGACACCACGCTTCAATCCTTCGCGCGAGTCTATATCAAAAATTATATTTTTTGCCATTTTATTTTATTTTAAGTTTTTGGTTGTAATTAGAATTATAGAATTGCGAAGATGTCGCTCTCCCTCATGATTAGATAGTCATTTCCATCCAGTTTTAATTCGGTACCCGCAAATTTGCCATACAGCACGGTATCACCAATTTTAACAGTCATTGGTTCATCTTTGGTTCCGTTACCGACTGCAACAATTTTACCTTGTTGTGGTTTTTCTTTTGCCGAATCAGGGATATAAATTCCAGATGCTGTTTTGGTTTCTGCCGCTAAAGGCTCAACAAGAACTCTATCTGCTAGAGGCTTAATTGTTAATTTACTCATTATATATATTTTTAGGTTATTAATATTTTCTTCAAAGTTGCAAAAACACTGCCATTGTGAAAAAACTGACAAATGAGAAAAAAAAATGCCAACGTGTCATTACGTTGGCATTTTTGTTTGTTTTTATCGTGCTCAGTTGCTGCTGTCTATCAATTTGTCAGTATCTAAAGTTGGAGGAGTGTCCAACACTTCCCGATTGTTGATGATCCCTTCCGTCTCAGACCTTAAGTCAACTGAATTTGCTCTTGGAATAGCAAAATTAGACAAAAGTATCAATGCGAATAAGGCAATGGCTAAAGCCCATGTGCTTTTATCAAGAAAGTTCGTTGTATTTTGAACCCCACCAAGGCTCTGAGAGCCCCCGCCTCCGAAAGAAGAAGATAGTCCGCCTCCTTTTGGGTTTTGAACCATGATTACCAGTATAAGTAATACTGAAACGATAATAATCAATATTAAAAATAGAAAGTACGACATAATCTAAATTATTTTGCTTGTAATTTTTTTATTGCTTCAATTTGGTGTGCAAAGAAACTACTTTTTTCCGGATATTTCAAACTTAAAATTGTAAAAGCTGTAATCGCTTTTTTGTACTTTTTTTGTTCCACATAAACATGGGCCAAAGTCTCTGTCATCAGGCTCTCATTTTCTTGTACACTATTCATGGCGATATCATTATAATTGTCATATAATGAAGGATTTATCTTTGGGCTTGCTGCGATAAACTGATCGATCAGATCCATGTTTGTATCACCTTTTTGCTCCTTTTGCCTCTTAGCCGTTTCTCCGGGGGTTATATCGCTGTCTGATCTTTCGTTCCTTTGAATAGGAGTAAAACTGCTCAATTGCAGCCATTCCCTGAAAGAGTGGGTTTCATCGCGTTTAAATTGCAAAGGCTCTCCAATGCCGAGTGTTTTTTCGGGAGATGATGCTGCTGTTATTTCAGACTTTTCTTTAATAACCGGAGCAGTCTCCGTCTTTTCCACAGGTACTGATTCCTCTTCAATTAAATCCGCGGGAGCCGGATGGATGTCGAGATCGCCTGAAGTGATATTATCAAAAAGAACTGTCCGGTCAGTTGTGTAGGCAGCTGTTTTTTTTAAATAATCGTTGTACTTGAAGCTGTGCTGATTCTTTAGTCCGTTCAGATGAAGATAATGGATCACCTGAAAGTAAGGATACTCCTTTATAAGTTCAGAGAGACCTTGAATTTGCCCTTTTTTAATCTGGCTGGGTTGTGACAATATTTTATTGAATTCAATCAGATTCATATACTACCATTTGGCAACAGCTGCGTTAAAAATATCTTGTGTAATTCTTTCGAAGATTTCTTCATAGGCAGATTCAAGAACCGATCCGGTCAACTGCAGGTTTCCGTCATAATCACTGTAGAAAGAAAAGGTCTGTTCAAAATCATCCTCCTCATTAAGACGGTTGTAAAACCTTACCCTAACCCCAATGGTCAATCTATTCTGAGCCGCAGTCTGTTCGGCTGTTGCTGCAATAGGCATAATCCTGTACTGGGTGATTTCACCTTCAAAATGCAAATCTCCTCCTGAATCAGTCAATTTCAGGTTGGTTTGCCTCAAAAACAGATCCTGCAGTGCCAGGGTAAAACTCTGGCTCAAAGTAGGCTCAACCAGGATGGCGGTATTTGGAAAATAATCTATCTGTATAGTCTTCGCATCCCCTGTGCTTCCTCCGGTAAAAGAGTACACTCCGCATCCAATAGGCAGAAGGAGGATAAGACAAGCCAAACCAAATAAAATGTTCTTCATTAGTAATTAAATGTATATAGCAAAGGTTCGGTAGAAACTTAATAAGAAATCACAGAATTTCTAGAACAGCTTACTTTGAACAAATAAACAATTAAAGGATCGAAATCACAAATTATATTGGTTTATTTTTCTGTACAGTGTTCTTTCTGAAATGCCTAACTCCTTTGCTGCCAGTTTCCTTTTTCCTTTATTTCTCTCAAGGGATTGTTTGATCATTTCAACTTCTTTTTCCTGCAGTGAAACAGTTTCTTCTACAGTCTCGGCATCGTCAAAGGATACCAGTTCAGGATTAGGTTCAAACTTCTCTTGTTCTTCTTTGGAAATAATTTCAAGGGGATGGTTATCATCACGATCTTCGTTTTTTCCATAGATCTTGTCAATAAGTAACTGCGTCTTTTTCTGAGGTTTGTTAGGAACTTCTTCATTGAGCAGTTCCCTGGTCAGTTTCTTCAGATCGGTAATGTCATTCCTCATATCAAAAAGAATTTTGTACAGGATCTCTCTTTCATTGGCAAAATCACCTTCAGACTTTTTTTGTGAAACCACTGCGGGTAGATTTTGATTGTAATCAGGCAGGTACGAACGTAAAACAGCTCCTGTTATATTGCGGTTTTGTTCAAGAACAGAAATTTGTTCAGTGAGGTTTCTCAATTGCCTGATATTTCCTTTCCATTGATTTGACACCAAAGCTTCAACGGCATCATCGTCAAGTCTTATGGTTGGCATATTGTATTTCATGGCAAAATCCGAGGCAAATTTTCGAAACAAAAGATGGATATCATCATTCCGGTCTCTCAATGGGGGTAAATGAATTTCGACGGTGCTTAGTCTGTAATACAAATCCTCCCTGAATTTTCCTTTTTGAATGGCCTGAAACATATCTTGATTTGTTGCAGCCACAATTCTTACATCTGTTTTTTGCACTTTTGACGATCCCACTTTAAGAAACTCCCCATTTTCAAGAACCCTTAACAATCTTACCTGAGTCGTTAAAGGCAGTTCACCTACCTCATCCAAAAAAATTGTTCCACCATCGGCCACTTCAAAATAACCGTTTCTGGATTGTGAAGCACCTGTAAAAGATCCTTTTTCATGCCCAAATAATTCGCTGTCAATAGTTCCTTCGGGAATGGCACCGCAATTCACAGCAATATATTTGGCGTGTTTTCTATGAGAGAGGTTGTGAATGATTTTGGGTATAACTTCTTTTCCCACTCCACTTTCTCCTGTAACAAGCACTGAAATATCGGTTGGTGCAACACGCATTGCCTTTTGAAGGGCAACATTGAGCTGGTTATTGTTACCAATGATTCCAAATCGTTGTTTTATGGTTTGTAATGATTCCAAAATAATTATTTTATGGCCCGTCTTAACAGGCAATGATTTCTATTTTTTTAGGCTACGCGTCTTCCTATCAGGGTGGCTGAAGTACAATCATCAATGTGGACCATGACCAGATCTCCTATTTTTTCATCTGTTTTTGGAAATACAGCAACCGCATTTTGCGAATTTCTGCCCATCCATTGTTCAGATGATTTTTTAGAGTCACCTTCAATAAGGATTTCAACTGTTTTACCCACAAATTGCTGCATACGGTATAGTCCATGTTTTTGTTGAAGATTGATGATCTCGGATAACCTTCTTTTTTTTGTTTCCATTGGGACATCATCTTCCAATTTCTTTGCTGCGAGTGTTCCCGGACGTTCAGAGTAGGCAAACATAAAACCAAAATCATACTTTACATACTCCATTAAAGACAGGGTCGCTTTGTGGTCCTCTTCTGTTTCACCACAGAAACCTGCGATCATATCCTGAGAAATAGCACATTCTGGAATGATTTTGTTGATATTGTCGATAAGTTTGATATAGTCTTCACGCGTATGTTGACGGTTCATTCTTTCAAGCATTCTCGTGCTCCCGGTTTGAACCGGCAAATGAATATAGTTGCAAATATTTTCGTATTTGGCCATGCTGTGCAATACGTCAATACTCATGTCCTGCGGATTGGATGTCGCAAATCTAATTCTCATTTTCGGGACTTCCTGCGCCACCAGTTCAAGGAGTTTGGCAAAATCTATAGCAGTGGCTCTGGCGATTTCTGAAGCATTTTTAAAATCCTTTTTTAAGCCGCCGCCGTACCAGAGATAAGAATCCACATTTTGACCCAACAAGGTAATTTCTTTATAACCTTTTTCCCAAAGATCCTGTGCTTCTTTCAAAATACTTTGAGGATCCCGGCTTCTTTCTCTACCCCTTGTAAAAGGCACCACACAGAAAGTACACATATTATCGCAGCCTCTGGTAATCGAAATAAAGGCTGAAACCCCATTGCTATTGAGCCTTACCGGGGTTACATCCCCATAGGTCTCTTCTTTGGACAAGATTACGTTGATCGCATCCTTTCCACTTTCAATTTCTTTAACCAGATTTGGCAGATCCCTGTAAGCATCGGGACCAACAACCAGGTCGACCATTTTTTCTTCTTCAAGAAATTTGGTTTTTAACCGCTCAGCCATGCAGCCGAGGACCCCAATTTTCATCTCGGGGTTAATCCTTTTTACACGATTGTACTTTTGTAATCTTTTTCGAATCGTCTGCTCTGCTTTTTCCCTGATAGAACAGGTATTAACCAGAACCAAATCAGCTTCCTCCAACAGATGTGTCGTGTTGAAACCTTCCTTGGCAAGAATAGAAGCGACGATCTCACTATCGTTCAAATTCATTTGACACCCATAACTTTCTATAAAAAGTTTTTTGTTATTCCCTTTTATTTTATCGGTGATAAGGGCCTGGCCCTGTTTTTTTTCTTCTATGATATTTTCACTTGCCATTTTCATTTTTTTGGGATTGCAAAGATACGATCAAAATTTGTTTTTATGACATTTTGACAGAAAAAAATAGATGCTTGAAGAAGTTAAAATATCCCTAAAACCCATGAATTTTACTTATTAAAATTTCGAATTAAAAATTTCTATATACTTTTGCAATCTCAAAAAGGGGTTTTCAACTTGCGGTTCAACCAGCCGCTTTATGTTGCATTCATCATAAAAAAGATAAAAATGTCGAAGAATTTAGTAATTGTAGAATCACCAGCCAAAGCCAAAACCATTGAAAAATTTTTAGGAAAAGATTATGTGGTGGAATCGAGCTTTGGGCACATTGCTGATCTGCCATCCAAAGAGTTAGGAGTAAATGTTGATGGGGATTTTAAACCAAATTACACAGTTTCTTCAGATAAGAAAGCGGTTGTTAAAAAATTGAGGTCGCTGGCAAAAAAAGCGGATACGGTATGGCTGGCCAGTGATGAAGATCGCGAAGGAGAGGCTATTGCCTGGCATTTATACGAACAACTGAAATTAAACGACGAGAATACAAAACGGATCGTTTTTCATGAAATAACAAAAAAGGCTATTCTTAAGGCCATTGAAAATCCGAGAAGCATCAATTACGATTTGGTGAATGCGCAACAAGCCAGAAGGGTTTTAGATAGATTGGTAGGTTATGAACTCTCTCCCGTACTTTGGAAAAAAGTAAAAGGAGGTTTGTCCGCAGGAAGGGTACAATCTGTTGCTGTAAGGCTCATCGTTGAAAGGGAGCGTGAAATTGAAAACTTTGTTCCGGTGGCCTCCTACAGGGTCGTAGGAGAATTCATTAATGAAGAAGGTAAAAAGTTCAAAGCCAGATTGCCGAAAAATTTCCCCACCAGAAAAGCAGCCGAATCATTTTTGGAATCATGTATTGGAGCGAGCTTTAAGGTTGATGACTTAACGACCAAGCCGGCAAAAAAATCTCCTGCTGCACCTTTTACAACTTCCACATTACAGCAAGAGGCTTCGAGAAAATTATATTTCCCGGTAGCCAAAACCATGGTGGTTGCCCAAAGGTTATATGAAGCAGGACTCATTACATATATGAGAACCGATAGTGTTAATCTTTCTGATGATGCTAAAAAAGAGGCTCAGGAGGAGATTGTCAGTTCATATGGAAGCGAGTACAGTTATCCGAGAAATTTTACGACAAAATCTAAAGGGGCTCAGGAAGCGCATGAGGCAATCAGGCCTACCAATATGAGTACCAGAACTGTAAAGATCGAAAGTGATCAGGCGAGGTTATACGAATTGATCTGGAAGAGAACGCTTGCTTCCCAGATGAGTGATGCTCAGTTTGAGAGAACCAATGTAAGAATAACCAATAACAAGAATCAAGAGGTTTTGACCGCCAATGGTGAAGTGATTACTTTTGAAGGTTTTTTAAAAGTATACCTGGAGGGGGATGACTTTGAAGAGGAGGAGCAAGAAGGAATGCTTCCTAAGCTTAAAGTAAACGAAGTGCTAGAGAATTCCTATATCAATGCTACAGAACGCTATACAAAAGCACCTTACAGATATACGGAGGCCTCTTTGGTCAGGCAGCTTGAAGAATTGGGGATTGGACGTCCATCTACCTATGCTCCAACTATTTCGACGATACAAAGGAGAGAATACGTTGAAAAAGGCACAGTCGAAGGAAAGGATAGAGATTATACAGAATTGACGCTTTCAAATGGGCAAATAGTTTCAAAAACCCTAACTGAAAAAGTTGGTGCGGATAAAGGAAAAATGGTACCTACTGATATAGGGAAGATCGTAACTGATTTTTTAATCGATAATTTTTCCTCTATCATGGACCTTGGTTTTACAGCCAATGTAGAAAAGCAGTTTGATGATATTGCTGATGGAAATGGAAACTGGACAGAAATGATCAAGGCTTTTTACGGTTCATTTCATGATGCTGTTGAGCATGTTTCGGAAAATGCTGAAAGGGCAAAAGGAGAACGCTTGTTGGGAGTAGATCCTGAGTCAGGTAAAAACGTTTACGCAAGATTGGGCAGATTTGGGGCCATGGTGCAAATAGGTGAAGCTACTGATGACGAAAAACCCAAGTTTGCAAG
Organism: Lutimonas vermicola; assembly: GCF_038433205.1. Taxonomy (NCBI): domain Bacteria; kingdom Pseudomonadati; phylum Bacteroidota; class Flavobacteriia; order Flavobacteriales; family Flavobacteriaceae; genus Lutimonas; species Lutimonas vermicola. The sequence goes on along the minus strand of NZ_JBCDNA010000002.1, from coordinate 261,524 downwards.
TTTACAAGGAGAACAAACCTTAGGCAATATCACTTATGAAGAGGCTATGGACCTCTTTAAATTGCCTAAAGCACTGGGTAACTATGAAGGTGAGGAGGTAGTTGTGGCCAATGGAAGGTTTGGCCCTTATGTGAGGTTTGGTAAAGCCTTTGTTTCTTTGGAAAAGGATGAGAATCCGATGGAAGTCGATCTTAAGAGGGCGATAGAATTAATAGAGGAGAAGCGGCAGGCAGATGCACCCATTGCTGAATATGAAAACCTTCCGGTTCAAAAGGGCGTGGGTCGATTCGGACCTTTTATAAAATGGAACGGCATGTTTATTAATGTCAACAGAAAATACGATTTTGATAATTTGTCGTATGATGATATTGTTGAATTGATTGAAGCAAAGAAGCAAAAGGAGATCGAGAAAGTAGTGCATAATTGGGAAGAAGAAGGAATTAGAGTTGAAAAAGCACGCTGGGGCCGTCACAATATTTTAAAGGGGCGCACCAAAATTGAGTTGGCCAAAACCGTAGATGCCCAGGCACTTACTCTTGAAGAGGTTAAAGATCTGATTGAAAAAAATGCACCAAAGAAAAAAGCCGTAAGAAAGAAGCGAGCTGTAAAAAAGAAATAATTAATTTATTTTTCGAAAAAGGGTCCTTTCAGTTTTAAAACTTAAAGGACTTTTTATTTTTTGTAAACACTAATTTCATTCATGTCGAAATTTAATTACATTGCGGCGATTTTTATCTTTAACATTATCATATGAGCCTAGAGCTTCTTTTACCTGTAGAAGAAAATGCAGTTGCCCATACTGCTTTGCAATCAGACCTTACCTTAGGAAGAAAAATTAAGATACACACAAAAAAGGAAGGGTTGCCCAACCTTGAGCATGTTCAAATAGCCATGATTGGTATTTCGGAGGCAAGAGGGGCCGTTGACAACATTGGAGCGGGAAAAGGATTGGATATCATCAGAAAATATCTGTATCAGATGTTTCCGGGTAATTGGAATTTACAGATTGCTGATCTTGGTAATGTACCCCTTGGAAATGAAACAGGGGATACCTATTTTTTAGTTCAGGAAATCCTGGGTGAGTTATTAGAGCAAAAGATCACTCCCGTTATTATTGGTGGCAGCCAGGACATTACCTATGCCAATTACAGGGCCTATGACCGGTTGTATAAACCTGTGAACATTGTATCTGTAGACAACCGCTTCGATATTGGTGAAATGGATCCAAAGTTGAATTCACGTAATTATTTACACTATATCGTCATGGATAAACCGAATAACCTGTTTAATTACAGTAATATCGGTTTTCAAACTTTCTTTAATTCTCAGGAAGAAATCGACCTTATGGACAAAATGTTCTTCGAAGCCTACAGGCTGGGAGAGGTCACTCATGACCTGTCTTCGGTTGAACCCATTTTAAGAGATGCAGATATTGTAAGCATTGACCTGGGAGCGGTAAGAATGAGTGATGCGCCGGCAAATAGCAATTCTGTTCCCAACGGTTTTTTTGGGGATCAGATCTGTGCCATTGCAAGATATGCAGGAATCAGCAGTAAAGTTTCTTCATTTGGCCTTTACGAATATAATTCAAAATTTGACCAAAGAGAAAATACCGCTCATTTGATGGCTCAGATGATATGGTATTTTATGGAAGGATATAATTTAAGGATTGAGGAATATCCCTTTGAATCAGTTGAAAACTATAAAAAATACATCGTTTTAGTCGAAAACGAAACGATTAATTTCTTCAAAAGCAATAAGAGCGAAAGATGGTGGATGGAAATTAACTTTAGCCATAATAATATGGATAAATCTTCGTTAGTACCATGTACGTATCAGGATTATTTAACAGCAAATAATCAGATAATACCCGAAAGATGGTTAAAAACCTTCAGAAAATTAAATTAATACACACTAAACTTGGTTTTTTAGCGTTCTTAGGGAACAAAAGGTTAAATTTTGTATGGAATTTTATTTGATTATTTTGAATAAAATCCCGGTTAAAAGTAGTAACAATAAGTTTTAATGTAACAATAACATCTTGTTAGAAAAGTAAAAATTATGAAAAAGTTATCCCTAATCCTATTACTATTTGTCATTGCTTTCTTAAGCAGTTGTAAATCTGGCAACGACAGAGGTCAATTGGTAGGAGTTTCGGCAAATAAGAAATTTTTTCCTGAAAAGCCATTCGGAATGGTACTGATTCCCGGTGGTGCTTTTACCATGGGAAAAGGAGATGAAGATGTGGCCGGCTCTTTTAGTGCCCCTTCCCGAACCGTCACTGTAAGACCATATTATATGGACGATACAGAGATTACCAACAGTGAATACAGAGAGTTCGTCTTTAGAGTGAGAGATTCCATTCTAAGAACAAAACTGGCTATTCTGGCCGAAGAGGCTGATATAGGTGGTGGTGCTCCAATTGAACAGAATAAAGGAGATATAAGTGGCATCTCAAAATATAAATTTAAGGAACAGGATAGTACTGATAATGCGTACTATAAATATATGATGGACAACTATGGTAGTTTGGGGGATATCAACTCACCTACTGAAGGACGTTATTTAAACTGGGATGTTGAATTGGTATGGAACACCAACGAATTTCCAGATGAATACTATGCTGAAGCGATGGACAGCCTTTATATTCCAATGGATGAGGCAATGGAGAGAAAAAGAAGAATTGACACTAAGAAATTAAAATATGTTTACCTGGCTTTTGATGGGGTAAGTGCTGCAAGAAATAATGCTAGTGGAAAGGATTTCTTAAAAAAAGTTGAAGTTGAAATATATCCGGACACTGCTGTTTGGGTTAAGGATTTTAATTATTCATACAACGATCCTATGCATCAGGACTATTTCTGGCACCAGGCTTATAACGATTATCCCGTTGTGGGAGTTACCTGGAATCAGGCAAAGGCTTTTTGTAATTTCAGATCAGAAAAAAGAAATGACTTTTTAGCTGGTAAAAAGAAAGGAACCGGCAGAGAACCAAGTTTTAGGTTACCTACTGAGGCTGAATGGGAATATGCCGCCAGAGGAGGTTTGGAATATGCTAAATATCCATGGGGTGGACCTTATACAACAACAGACAGGGGATGCTTCCTTGCCAATTTCAAACCTGAAAGAGGGAATTATGCTGCCGATGGAGCTTTGTATACAGTAGAAGCACGATCTTATAATGCGAACGATTACGGTTTGTACAATATGGCCGGAAACGTGTCAGAGTGGACCAACACGGCTTATAACCCATCATCTTATTATTTAGGCTCAACGATCAATCCAAATGTGGTTGACAGTGATAACCAAAGAAAAGTGATCAGAGGTGGATCTTGGAAAGATGTGGCCTATTTCCTTGAAGTAGGAACAAGAGACTATGAATATGGTGATTCTGCCAGAAGTTATATTGGCTTTAGAACTGTTCAGGATTATATGGGTACGAAAATGACCGAGAAAAATAAATAAGAAAATAGCTTAATCAATCAATAATTAAAAAAAACAAAAATTATGGCACAATCAAAAACGAAAAAGAAAATGTTCAACATGGCCTATGGCCTGGGAGCAGCAGTAGTAATTTTAGGAGCACTTTTTAAAATTGCTCACTTTCCCGGGGGAACCGAAATGTTAACCATTGGAATGATCGTTGAAGCAGCAGTATTTGCATTATCAGCTTTTGAACCGGTTGAAGAAGATTTGGATTGGACGAATGTATATCCTGAATTGGCAGGAGGAGCAGCTAAAGATAAAGAAGAAGCTAATGACGCTCAGGGAATGTTGTCACAAAAATTGGATGACCTTTTGAAAGAAGCAAATTTGGATTCAGAAAAGATAGCAAGGTTATCAGAAAGTATCAGCAATTTTGCAGGTGCGGCAGAAGGAATGAAGCCGGCAACGGATTCTATCGCAGCGTCAAACAGATATGCTGAGCAACTATCAGTTGCAGCCATTGAATTAGAATCGTTGAACAGTATGTATATCATCCAGAAGGAAAATGCGGAACGTCAGGCTACCCTGAATCAAGAAACTTTGGATAATGCGGAACGTTTAAAAGAGCAAATGGAATCCTTAGCTACCAACCTATCTTCATTGAACGGTGTTTACGGAGGTATGTTATCTGCTATGTCAAATAGAAATTCATAGAGTTATAATTTTTTAACAACTCAATTATTAACCCTATAAAAACTAAGAAGAATGGCAGGAGGTAAGCAATCACCAAGGCAAAAAATGATTAATTTGATGTATTTGATTTTCATCGCTATGTTGGCAATGAATATGTCAAAGGAAGTTTTACAGGCCTTTGGTTTAATGGACAATAAACTGGTCGCGGCAAACGATGCTGCTACAACCAGGAATAAAAGATCCTATGAGGATCTGGCGCTAAAAGCAGTAGAGCAATCTGAAAAGTATGGAGATGAGGCAGCAAAAGCGGATAAGATTCAAAAATTATCTGAAGATTACTTTGCCTATATCGAAAATTTAAAAGAAGAAATGAAATCTACTGTTGACGATCCAACAGATTACGAAACTATGGATTCTGGTAAATTTCTTGATGAGAAGTTTTTTAAAGGAGATGATGGAGTTTATCACGAAGCAGGTCAGGAGTTTGTTGACAGAATGAATAAATACCGTAGCGACCTTTCTACAGTAATGGGTGAGGGAAGCGAAAGTGTCAAAAAGGATGTAGAAACAAGATTTTCAACTGATAAAGTTACCAACAGAGAAGGCAAAGAAATCTTTTGGTTGGATTACAATTACAAAGGATTCCCTTTAGTGGCATCAATCACAAAGATGACGCAGATTCAGGCAGATATTAAAACTACTGAATCAGAAGTTCTTGGAAATATGTTACAGGGTCAAATGGCCAGTGATGTATCGATGAATAACTATCAGGCCATCTTGATTCCTAATGCACCAGCGACCTTACAAGGAGAAAATTTCCAAGGTAAAATAGTATTGGGTCGATATGATGGGTCACTAAAGCCTACTAAGGTAGTGATCAATGGTAAGGAGATTACCAATATCAAAGACGGAGGAGCAATCCTTGATTTTCCTTCAGGAAACGTTGGAGAAAATGAAATCAAGGGTAAGTTCATCTTTATGGAGAATGGGATACCTGTTGAAATACCAGTTGAAACTTCATATGCTGTGGTTGCAAAACCAAATAGTGCTGTAATCTCTGCAGATAAGATGAATGTGGTTTACAGAGGTGTTCAGAATCCAATTACTGTTTCTGTTCCGGGTGTTGCTGACAATGCTGTAAAAGCCAGCGCTCCAGGTTTGAGAAAAGTAAAAGGAATAGGAAAATATGAAATGGCTCCGGGAAAAGGAAGAGAAGTGAAAATCACGGTAAGTGCAAAATTACCTGACGGAACCCCGATTACTTCAAGTCAAATATTTAGAATTAAAGATATCCCTGCCCCTGTTGCAGCAGTAAGAGGTGAGTATGGAATGATCAAAATGCCAAAAAGTACTTTACAAAAGGCAACAATAAGTTCAATATTACCTGATTTTGTATTCGATCTAAAGATCAATACTACCGGTTTCAGTGTCAAAGTGCCAGGACAACCAACCGTAATCGTTAAAGGTGAAAAATTTGATGCCTCTGCTATTAGAGTATTGAATAAAGCGAGAAGAGGTGATGTTGTGATCATTTTTGATATCAAACAAAAATTAGTGGGGAATTCAGGTTATTACTTGAAAAATGCTTCACCAGTAAATGTTGAAATTACAAATTAATCCATATAGAATTATGAAATTGAGAAGTTTAATAATAGCAATAATAGGTTTACTATCTGTTGGATCGGTAAGTGCCCAGGCAAATTTACTGAATGCAAAGATTCCTGAACAGGTAGGTATGAAAACCCCTGAGCAGCTCGCTGCAGACAATGATAGTCCATTACCTTACGGGTATATAGATGACAGAGACATTTTGTGGTCTAAAGTAGTTTGGGAATATGTAGATCTTAATGAAAAGATAAATATGCCTTTCTACTACCCGGTAGATACAAGTAACATCAGTTCATCAAGAAGGTCATTATACGATACTTTGTTACGGGGGATCAAAAGCGGAGAGATCATCGATGTTTATGACGACTCATATTTCGAAGACAAATTGACGCTAAAGGATATCCAGGGCAGATTGGCCAGGGTTGATACCTCTGATGCTGGTATAGAGAGATTGAATGCAGGAGAAGTATTAACGGATGAATATATAGACAGAAGAGATATTACTGCCGGAGATATTGAAGGTTTCAGAATCAAGGGAGTATGGTATTTTGACAAGCGACAAGGCGAGTTAAAATACAGGTTGCTTGGAGTTGCACCTGTAGCTCCGGATGTAAACTTCATTGATAGTGAAGGATCTCAAGATGAATTAATCGAATTGTTTTGGGTATGGTATCCTGGTGCCAGGTACACTACTCACGATATGAAGGTTTTCAATCAAAAGAATTCGGCCTATCCGTTGTCTTATGATCATTTGCTCAATGCAAGAAGGTTTAATGCGATCATATACAGAGAAGAGAATATTTATGGTAACAGAGATGTTGCGGAATATATAAAGGGAAATTCACTTTTTCAAGTTTTAGAATCAGATAAACTTAAAGAAGACATTCGAGATAGGGAGCTCGATATGTGGAATTACTAATTACTGAGTTAATAAGAAAAAAACCCTGCTTTTTTAGCAGGGTTTTTTTTATGCCTTGATCTCAAGGGCATCGGAAGCGAGGCGATCGGAAGCGAGGCGATCGGAGGTGAGGCGATGAGAACTGAGGTGATGAGAACTGAGGTGATGAGAACTGAGGCGATGAGAACTGAGGTGATGAGAACTGAGGTGATGAAAACTGAGGTGATGAGAACTGAGGTGATGAAAACTGAGGGGATGAGAACTGAGGGTTTCAGCTCCGATCGCCTCGGAAATAAATAATATATAGTTAAGCGCTATATACTATCTTTGAATACTGAATATTTTATTGATTCATTGGAATAAATTGAATACAACTGTTGATTATATCATTGTAGGACTTGGACTGGCCGGTATTGCTTTTGCCGAGGAACTTAAAAAACAGGGCAGGTCCTTTTTGGTTTTTGAAAACCATTCTCAAACCTCTTCCCTGGTGGCCGGAGGCATGTACAATCCCGTTATTCTAAAACGCTTTACACCCGTTTGGAATGCAAAGGAGCAATTGGATATAGCCATTCCTTTTTATTTGTCACTTGAAAAAGAACTCTCAGCATCTTTCGATGAGCCTTTACCCATTTACAGAACCTTTAAAAGTATTGAAGAACAAAATAACTGGTTCGTAGCATGTGATCAACCCATACTCAGGGAATTTATGCATCCCGAGTTGGTCAAGGTTGAATCTAAGGGAGTTAATGCACCATATCAGGCAGGGAAACTAAGGCACACCGGAAGAATAAGAGTGAAGGAACTAGTTTCCATGTATCGGGAAGACCTTAGGAAAAACGATTATTTGGTCGAAGAAACCTTCAGGCATGATCGGGTCATCACCTGGGACAGCCATATTGACTATGGTGATATTATGGCTCAGAAGATTGTTTTCTGTGAAGGAAATGGCGTTAAAAGCAATCCGTTTTTTAAAAAACTGCCGCTAAACGGTACTAAGGGAGAGTTGCTTACGATTCATGCTCCGGAGCTAAAACTGGACTATGTTATAAAATCTGCTGTTTTTATCATGCCTCTTGGAAATGATTTTTATAAAGTTGGAGCTACTTTTAACTGGTCGGATAAAACCAATGACCCGACAATGGCAGGAAAAAAAGAACTTGAAGAGAAGTTAATGACAGTGATCAATTGTCCGTATAAAATTACTGATCATGAGGCTGGTGTGAGGCCAACAACAGGAGATCGGAAACCTTTACTTGGAGTCCATGCGAAAAATCACAGGTTGGCCATTTTAAACGGTTTAGGAACAAGAGGTGTCATGATTGCTCCATTGATGGCTAAAAAACTATATCAATTTTTGGAAAATGGAGAGCCTTTGGATACAGAGATAGACATCAAAAGGTTTAAACAAAAAATCTAAATCTCCTTTTTATAGTGAATAAACAGGTTTATATACAGTAGCCTGGACATCCTCATGGTAAGAGGTGTCAAAGCGATCAGAATGACAATGATGGCGATAAGTGAACTGATCAGCCCTAAGCCAATCAGATAAGAAATCACAAAAACAGCAATAGCAAAGGCCACAGTCAATGCATAGGATACATACATGGCACCGTAAAAAAACGAAGGTTCGATCATATATTTCAAACCGCAGTTACTGCAGGCAGTATGGGTTTTTAAATTGTTGTTAAAATTCAGGGTAATGCCATACTTAAAGAATTCACCCTCCTGGCATCTGGGACATTTATTGTGAAAAACACTATAGAATTTAGAGCCTTTTTTAAGCATTGCAGATTAACAAGATTCAATTACTTTTGCAAAGATAAATTTTTAAAACAGAATAATGCTCAATGCCCACGATATTACCGTTTCCTTTTCTGGAGAAGAATTGTTTTCGGGAATCACTTTTAAGTTAAATGCCGGAGATCGTATAGGACTCGTTGGTAAAAATGGAGCAGGAAAATCCACCTTGCTAAAAATTGTTGCCGGCGAACAGGAATATGACAGGGGTTCAATGGCCTTTGACAAGGATATAAGCCTGGGTTTCTTAAAACAGGATATTGATTTTGAAGAAGGCCGAACCGTGATCGAGGAGGCTTATCAGGCCTTCAAAGAAATCAAGAGCATAGAAAGGAAACTTGAGGAGGTCAATACCCAATTAGCAGAAAGGACAGATTATGAGAGCGAGTACTACCATGATCTGATGCATGACCTTGACGAGTTATCTCATAGATACGAATTGATTGGAGGTTATAATTACCAGGGAGAAACAGAAAAAATCCTTGCCGGCCTTGGTTTTAAGCAGGAAAACCTTCAGCAATTGACCAATACATTTTCAGGAGGATGGAGAATGAGAATAGAATTGGCAAAATTGTTGTTGCAGAATCACGATATTCTTTTGCTTGATGAGCCTACAAACCATTTGGACATAGAATCCATTATTTGGTTTGAGAACTTTTTAAAAGGATTTAGTGGAGCCATTATGATGGTCTCTCATGATAAGATGTTCCTTGATAATGTGACCAACAGAACGATAGAAATATCATTAGGTCAGATCTATGATTATAAAAAACCATATTCTCAATATCTTCTTCTGAGGAATGAAATAAAAGAGAAACAACTTCAGTCTCAAAAAAATCAGGAACGCGAAATCAAGCATACCGAACAACTTATTGAGAAATTCAGGGCCAAGGCCAACAAGGCCTCAATGGCTCAATCATTGATCAAAAAGCTGAATCGCGTGGAACGCATAGAAGTTGATGTTGAAGACAATGCTGTTATGAATGTAAGATTTCCCATGTCTGTTACCCCGGGAAAAGTTGTCGTGGAAGCCAATAATGTGGCGAAGAATTATGATGAAAATCAGGTCCTGGAGCACGTTAACTTGCTCATCGAACGCGGGAGTAAAATCGCTTTTGTTGGACAAAATGGTCAAGGTAAATCGACGCTTGCCAAGATTATGGTTGGGGAGATCCCCTATGATGGTGAATTGAAATTGGGACATAATGTTCAGATAGGATACTTTGCCCAGAACCAGTCTGAATATCTCGATGGTGAACTGACCATTCTGGAAACTATGGAAAATGAATCCACTGACGGGAACAGGGTGAAAGTTAGAGATATGCTGGGGTCTTTTCTTTTCAGAGGTGATGAAGTCGAAAAGAAAGTTAAAGTACTTTCAGGAGGTGAAAGAAATCGCCTGGCGCTGTGCAAGATGTTGCTGCATCCTTTTAATGTGCTGATTATGGATGAGCCTACAAATCACCTGGATATAGCTTCAAAGAATGTACTAAAAAGGGCCTTGAAACAATTTGATGGAACATTGATACTGGTTTCACATGACAGGGACTTTTTACAGGATCTCGCAGCTACGGTTTATTCATTCAGGGAAGGTGGAATCAAAGAATACCTTGGAGACATTAATTATTTTCTTGAGCAGCATGAATTGGAAGACATGAGAGCCGTTGAAATGAAGACCAAAAAAGAAGAGAGTTCAGCTAATTCCTCAAAAGGGGGGAAGCAAAATCATGCGGATCAAAAGCAAAAGAAAAAATTGCAGAATCGTTTGAGCAAAATTGAAACTGAAATTTCAGACTTGGAAAAGAAGATCATAAATGATGATGCCGAAATCGCTGAAAATTTTCAATTATTACATGAAAATGAACAGTTCTTTAAATCGTATCAACAAAAAAAATCAAAGGTTGAAGAGCTCATGACCTTGTGGGAGGAGGTACAAGGACAAATTGAATCGCTTTAGGCCATTGTGATTTTAAGTTATCTCGTTAGTTTGAAGAGACTTCAATTTTTGGTGGATACTGCATCATGATGTTGGTGACTATTTCACTGATACGGGCTTCTTTTTTATCTATGTTTTTAGAATAGGAAAGTATTCCTACGCCGATACCCTGCCAGGCCAATTCTTTTTTTCTGGCATCGATCAGGTCTATAAAAAGGGTGCCCTCTGTTGAACTGGTGACATTGCTATAGCCAAATCCATACCCTGGTCCATATCCATAACCATAATACCATGGATACCAGCCGTAATAACTATTGTTATAAACGTCAATTTTTTCGCGTGATTTTGTAAAAATGTTAACCAGCAGGTCGGGATTATCGGAAGGAACCATTCCTTTGGCTTTTAGTTCCCTTTCAATGGCCCTGAGAATTCTTTTTTTATCAAGATCGGAAATTTCCACCTTATCAATACCTTTTTTATAAAATGCATAGGTTTTAAAACTGGAAAAATTGGTTTCTTTATCATAATCAGAATAAACATTGACTGAAGAGCATGAAAAAACAATCAGCAATAATGATAGCGAGGCTACAAAGTAAAAATCCTTCATATAAACGTATTTTATAAAAACAGCATACTTTGCTAAGGTATATCAAGAATCATACCAAACAAATGCATGATCATGTCAGGTTTTTATGCTGAAGCTACACAATATGCTTAGCTTCAAAAGCTTATGAGTTGCAAGTTTTTTGAATTGATTTTAGGGCCGTTTAAGATCAAACCCATAAGGACAGTGACGGCAATTATTTTTACAACAATAGCCCCTCTTCAAATGGTAGATTTTGGTAAAAACTTTAAAACCTTCCTCACTGTAATAAAAATCTTCAGGATCTAAGTTATTATTGTTAAATTGCATACTAAATGTAACTTTTTTTCCATTTTGTTCTTTTCATGCAGATCAATCACCCATTTTTTGATGCTTACATTCAATCGGCTAAAATAAGGAATTATAGGCGATCTCTTCATCCTTCTTTCACCTGTCATTTCCGATATCAATCCAAAGGCGCTGACTTTGAATTTCGACCGGCATTATTAGCCTTAAATATTTTTCATCATTCATCAATTACACCAGGCCATGAGCAGCAGTAGAAATCAGTTGGTGTCTTTAAAGCTATTGAATGAAAAAGGGATTCGCCTTGTGGTCAAAAGGGAAGATGAGCTGCATCCAATTATTTCAGGGAATAAATACCGTAAGTTAAAGTATAACCTTCTCCTTGCCAAGGATAAAGGTTGTGGAACACTTCTTTCATACGGCGGGGCTTATTCTAACCATATCAGTGCCTTGTCTTATGCAGGGAAGATTCACGGTTTTAAAACCATTGGTGTCATTCGTGGAGATGAGTTAGGAATTGACCTTAGCACTACTCTCAACACAAATCCAACATTAAAATTCGCTTATGAAAATGGTATGCAATTTAAATTCGTTTCAAGAGCAGTATATAAAAGAAAAACTGAACAAAGCTTTTCAGCTGCCTTAAAAGATGAATTTGGTGATTTTTATGAGATTCCCGAAGGTGGAACCAATGCCCTTGCAGTTCGTGGTTGTGAAGAGATTTTGTTGGAATCAGACAATACTTACGATTATATTTGCGTTTCTGTTGGTACAGGAGGCACGATTTCAGGACTTATAAACTCAGCTTCTGATCATCAAACTATACTTGGTTTTCAAAGCTTGAAAGGCGATTTTTTGGAAGATATTATTGACGATAGTACAATGAAAAGGGATAATTGGAGTTTGAATAATGAATATCATTTTGGCGGATATGCGAAAATCAATGAAATTTTGATTAGTTTTATCAACAATTTTTATCAACAGACAACCATACCTTTAGATCCTGTTTATACCGGAAAAATGATGTTTGGTATCATGGACCTTGTAGAAAAGGATTTTTTTAAGAAAAACATGAGTATACTCGCTATTCATACCGGGGGGCTTCAGGGCATAGAAGGCATGAATCGGCAGTTATTAAAAAAGAAACTACCATTGATCAGTGTATGAAACAGGTTTGTAAATTTTCAATCTTAGTGGTTGTGTTAACGTTGATGTCAGCTTGTGGTTCAAGTCGATCTTCAGCCGACAAAGGGAAGAAGAAAAAAGTTGAGACAAGGGAACAGTATCTCCAGGCCAAGAGTGACGTTATTTTTGATTCCTATAAAAATAGCAATGAAGGTAAGGTCAATGATTATACCGTGAAATACATTGGCACCTACAAAAATATTGCTATTGATAAAATGGAAAAGTATAAAATCCCGGCCAGTATTACGCTTGCACAGGGTATCCTGGAATCCGGAAACGGTTTGAGTACCTTGGCAAAAAAATCAAACAACCATTTCGGTATTAAATGTCATTCAGGATGGAGAGGAAAACGCGTTTATCACGATGACGACAAAAAGGGAGAGTGTTTTAGAAAATATCCATCGCCTGAGGGTTCTTTTAATGATCATTCAAAGTTTCTCACGTCAAGAGGCAGGTATGAATTTTTATTCGATCTAAAACCCGATGACTACAAGGCTTGGGCAAAGGGGCTTAAAAAGGCAGGCTATGCTACTGACAGAAAATATCCTAAGAAATTAATCTCCTTCATAGAAACCTTTGAACTGTACAAGTATGATGAGTTAGTGCTTGATGAAAGAGGGTATAAAAGAACCCGTCAGCTTGACAATTATCAGCCTGAGTATGATGATCGCAGTATTGTGAGCAACGTTATTGATGATTCGGATATCTTTATTACCGTGGTAAGTGGTGACACACTCTATTCTATTGCAAGAAGCAATAATTTGTCGGTGGATGATTTAAAAAGAATCAATGGTTTGGATTCCAATGAGATAAGCGTGGGGATGAAGTTGCTGGTTTCCAAATAAAAACCACCCTATAAAAGGGTGGCTCTCGTCTAAACTCAAAATCAATCTACTTATCCAATCTCATTATTTTTGACCTACTCTGTTTTGTCTGTAATGTTGAGGCCTTCTGTCTTTCGATCTGTGTGGCATTTTTTTTGTAGCTTTTTTCCACTCGGCATACTGGTCTTCAGTAAGAATTTTTTTAACCTCGCTTTGATGGGCAATTTTGCTGTCAAGCATTGCGTTCATGTGATTGAACCTTTCATCAGAGGTCATTTCTTCTTCGTTCACAGATTTCATTTTAGCCTTTCGAGTGGCTTTTTCTTCAGCCCATTTTTTATTCAAAGCGAGCATCTGTTTCTGTTGCCCGTCTGTAAGATCCAATTCCAGGGCCATCTGTTTCGTTTTTAAAATGGCTTTTTGTTCAGAAGTGAAGTCCGCATTCATTTTTTTTTGTCGATTCTCCGTTTGAGCAAAGCTCAAAAGTGTAGTTCCCAGAAATAGGAAAATCATTATTTTTTTCATGATGTTTAAGATTTACTGTTCAATGGTAAGACCTGAATTGCACACATAGGTTTAAAGATCAATCTTTAAATTTATGTTAAAACTAATGCGCTCTACCTCTTATGAAGAGCGCAGGTTTCTATATCTTTGATTCACTGGGGACTGATAAAATATTCGGAACCCGGTATTTTTTAAACTAAATGTTAATATCAGCTTTCTTCTATGTATAGTGCCGGTAAAATTCTGATTTCACTTTTGACGTTAATTGGTTTTGCTTCATGTAATAACCAGGAAGTTTCAACTCCGAAAAGGCCTAATATCCTATTTATTATGTCTGATGATCATGCCTATCAGGCAATAAGTGCCTATGGCAGCCAATTGATTAAAACCCCCAATATCGATCGAATTGCAGAAGAAGGCCTTTTATTTACAAATGCCTGTGTTACAAATTCCATTTGTGCACCTTCAAGGGCTACCATTCTTACAGGAAAGCATACCCATATTAATGGTAAGATTGATAATAGAATGCCATTTGACACTACACAGGTAACATTTCCCCAGTTGTTTCAAAAAGCAGGTTATCAAACAGCCATGTTTGGAAAATTACATTTTGGAAACAGCCCTAAAGGAGTAGATGAATATATGATTCTTCCCGGTCAGGGAAATTACATCAACCCCGACTTTATAACGCCTCGCGGAGACACGACCATTACAGGTTATGTAACAGATATTATCACTGACCTTAGCATAGGCTGGTTGGATAAAAAAAGAGATAAGGATAAGCCTTTTATGATGATGTATTTGCATAAAGCTCCTCACAGGCCCTGGTGGCCCAGCCCGGAGAAGTTTGCCGAATTCAGTAAAAAAACCTTTCCTGAGCCAGAGTCTTTATTTGACGATTATGCAAACAGGGGAACCGCTGCTAAAACCGCCGAAATGAATTTGTACAAACATATGATGTACAGCCATGACAGTAAAATAAGACCAGAAACGATTGAGATTATGGGAGGAGTGGAACCGGTGGTGTCCGAAATGAAAAATGGATTTTACGGCCCCTATGGCCGGGCAAATGCCGAACAAAAAGCGGCATATGATATTACGCTTGATTCGATCAATGAAGATTTTAAAAATACCTGGCCCACGAAGAGTATGGAAGATAAGATGCGTTGGAAATACCAGAGGTATATGCAGGATTATCTTGGAGTTATATCTTCAGTGGATGACAATGTGGGGCGGGTATTGGACTACCTGGATGCATCCGGGATTGCTGAAAACACTATTGTCATTTACACTTCTGATCAAGGCTTCTATCTGGGGGAGCACGGTTGGTTCGATAAAAGATTTATTTATGATGAATCCTTTAAAACACCCTTATTGGTGAGATGGCCCAATGAGATCAATCCCGGAACCACTAATGATGAAATGGTCCAAAACCTTGATTTTGCCCAAACTTTTTTGGAAGCAGCAGGAATAGCAGCCCCCGAAGATATGCAGGGAGAAAGTTTGATTCCGCTTTTTAAGGAAGATACAGCTTCCTGGTCAAGAAAGGCCGTTTATTATCATTATTATGAGTACCCTTCGGTTCACATGGTAAAAAGGCATTATGCGATTGTGACCAAAGAATTTAAATTGGTTCATTTTTATTATGATATTGATGAATGGGAGCTATATGACAGGATTAAAGATCCGCAGGAAATGAATAATGTTTATGATGATCCGTCGTACAAAAATATTATTGATAAACTTCATAAAAAACTTGATGAACTCCGGATTGAGTACAAGGATTCCGAGGAACTGGATCAGAACTTCATCAATTTGTATCTTGAGTAAATCTTCGTTTTTATTAGAATAATCCCAATAAAAAGTGTAATGTTTTAAGGTTTTAATCGTCCTATTGTATATAGGATATAAGAATGACAATGCGATAAGATTTTAGAACATAAATCTCCAGAAGTTTTAGGAGTGAGTTTGGTAGTTCACCATCAGGCTGCAGAATGAATTAAACGGTCAATCAATTGGCCTAAATAATAAAAGTGTCTAGCGAATAAAACAAGAAATTTGTTTCATGATGCCCCTAAATATGGAACGATGAAAAGTATAATTACAATCAGAATCCACCTATTAATTGTGACAGCTACGTTGTTGGTCAACCAGCTATCGGCTCAGCAAATCATAGATGGCAAAAAAATGGAGGTTTTGGAGAATGAGGTGATTGTTCATAGTTCCCATGAAGCGGTTTGGAATGCGCTGTTATCCTTTGGAAATGTGAGTGGTTTTCATACGACCATTGACGAGTCAATGGCAATTAATGGAACTGAAGAGAAAGCAAGTCTTGGAGCCGAAAGAGAAGTTCAGATCCCTGACGGGATAAATAATATCATCAATAAGGAACGCATAATTAAATACATAGATGGGGTCTATTATACTTACGAAGTCTATGAATCTGAAAACTTCCCAACTAAAAAAATGCATGTTACCTATGGTGTCAGGTTAGATCATAGAGGAAGAACGGTTTTGTTTAGTAAAACGTTCTATAAGTTGAATAATGGCTTTTTGACAAATTTGTTTAAAAGGAAATTAAAAAGGGCCAATTTTGACAGTCTGTTATCTTATAAGAGCTACATTGAAACCGGGGAGAGAAACACTGATATAAAAATTCTCAGGAAAAGGTATCATAAAGAAGGCGAAGATTCTAATAATGATTATATAGTCAATCGTCATTAAAATATTAAAATAACTTTTATTCAATGAGTGAAAAACTTCAAATTATATTGAAGTTTTTTGTTTTCAAAATATCTTTTGATTTGGTCAAAAATGCTGTAAAAGCTAATCAAAATCATAGTTGATATGATTTGCTATTACTACATTTGTCTTCTTTATTGAATGGGTTAGTATGCACATGGATAGTAAAATTTGGTTTTTATGGTTAATGATGGCTCCCTGCCTTGCAGTTATCGGGCAGAATCATGATTCTTATGAGGAACCTGAGAATAACCGTCGGGTTATATGGCATGTCAAAGCGATGCACCCTGAGGGCTATACCATGGATGTCAAAGCCTTGGATGCTGGAGGAAACCGTTATGATGTCAAGGCAATGGAAGATTCAAGCCAGAAATACATTATGGATGTCAAGGCCTTTGTTGGCACGGAAATACTGCCGGTGAAGGTTTTGGTGAGCGAAGAGCAATACAAACCCGTCGCAGCCATTGCTGAGAAGGGAAAGATCTATAAGTTAGCTGCCATTGCGAATAACGGAGACTTATTGGAAGTACGGGGAGTTCGTAAATCAGGGTATATAATTCATATCAAAGCTGTTGAAAAGGATGGATCTTTTTACGGTGTTAAAGCCATTTCCCAGCAAGGAAAACTCAATGATGTAAAAGGGGTAAAAATGTACGATAAAAGGCTCGAAATGACAATGAATGAAATTCAAGTGCTTGCCCATGTGGTGGCTTTGCCTCAGATTCAATAAGTTAAGAGATAAAGTTATGATCGATTCAAAAACTTCACGCAGCCCGGAAAACAGCAAGGAATATTGGGAAAGTGTCTATCAGAACAGATCGTTGATCGAATCTGGTTGGTATCAGCCAAACCCTGCAAGCTCACTTAGATTGATTGCCGGATCACAAATCTCCAAAAAAAGCAGGATTATTGACGTTGGAGGTGGAGATAGTTTACTCGTGGATCATCTGTTAAACCAAGGATATGAGAATATCACGGTTCTTGATATATCCCAAAGGGCCCTTGAAAAGGCAAAAGTTAGGCTTGGAAAATTAGCCGAAAAAGTAAACTGGATCTGTTCGGATGTAACAAACCTTCAGACGAATGCTGTTTTTGATTTATGGCATGATCGAGCCTGCCTCCACTTTTTAACCAGTGATGCGGAATTGAAATTATACAGGGAAAAAGTAGGAAAGTGTTTGGTAACGGGTGGTAATTTGATTGTTGGAACATTTTCTAAAACGGGCCCTGAGAAATGCAGTGGTCTTCCAATACGTCAATACGACAGTTCAGGATTATCAAGGCTTTTTTCAAGAGGGTACAGACTGGTAGAAAATTTTGAATCTATTCATAAAACACCAGCAAATACAGTACAGAATTACGTATTTTGTCGCTTTATAAAGAAATAACCAAATAAATTAAATTAAATTGAAATGAGAATCACGTTGTTACTATTTTGTATCACATTACTGATGTCATGTGAAACTAAAAAAAAGGATTATGCACCCCTAAAGAAAGAAATTGCTCAAAATGAAGTTGTGGTCAAGGAGGTACAGCAAACCAGCGATTATACATATTTATTTGTACAGGAATCCGGTAAGGAGTATTGGATGGCTGTTTCGAAGTCAGAGGTCAAGGAAGGAGAAAAGATTTATTTCACAGGGGCCATGGAGATGAAAAATTTTGAAAGCAAGGAATTAAACAAGGTTTTTGATCGTATCTTTTTTGTGGATCGTATTAGTAAGAATCCCATTGACTATGATTCAAAAAAGACAGAGATGATCAGTAAAAAAAAGGAAGGGATTAATAAGTTGCTCGATAGTATAAAAATCAGTCCGCCGGCCGATGGCCACAGTATTAGTGAATTATACAATAATTCCAAAGAGTTTAATGGGCAAACCGTTAAAGTACGAGGCCAGGTTGTTAAAGTAAATATGGACATTATGGACCGAAACTGGGTACACCTGATGGATGGGACCAGGGGAGAAAAAAGATCTGACCTGACATTTACAACAAAGGATGTAGTGAAGGTAGGTGATACTGTTACTTTTGAAGGTATTCTGGCCATAGACAGGGAATTTGGCGCAGGTTATGTTTATCCTGTTATTGTGGAGGATGCTGTTTTATTGAATTGATTTCACCGATCCTGTATTTTGTCCTACTTTTATCTAAAATTATTTAGATGGCAGTTGAGTATGCCATTTTTTAAAGCTTTTTAGTTATGAAAAAAAATCTTTTGAGGTGCTTAATTTTACTATTTTTAATGAGCTGTAATACAAAAGTAATGAGCCAAACTGATTCGACGGGTATCTTTTATAACCATAGCGATATTGGATCGGTAAAGCATCCCGGAAACGTATCTTATCACAATATTGATCAGGAATACCTGATTGAAGGTTCAGGTAAAAATATTTGGTTTGCAGATGATCAGTTTCATTTTCTATGGAATAGTATACAGGGAGATTTTATCCTGAGAGCCAATGTGAAATTTGTTGGAAACGGAGTCGATCCCCATAGAAAACTGGGATGGATGGCGAGAAACAATTTTCATTCTGATTCAGAACATGTAAGTGCCGCCATTCATGGTGACGGGCTGGTTGCACTGCAATACAGAAAACAAAGAGGCGGTGAAACGGAAGAGTTGACTTCGGTTGATGAATCACCCGACGTGATTCAGCTCGAAAGAAAAGGAAATACCTTTATCATGGGTACAGCTAAAATGGGAGAGCCTTTGGTCAAAGTGACGCTTGATGATGCCGGCTTAAACAATGAGATTTTCGTAGGGCTTTATGTATGTTCACATAACCCTGAAGTTGTTGAAAAGGCGATCTTCAGCAATGTGAGGATCATTAAACCTTTTGTTGAATCCGGTGAGCGCTATCAGGATTATTTAGGAAGCAATATGGAAATCCTTGATGTTGAAAGCCTGGAAAGAAAAATTCTATTTTCTTCAAAACATTCCTTGCAAGCGCCAAATTGGACAATTGATGGAAACGCATTGATCTATAATTCTAATGGTTATTTGTATCGATACGACCTGAAAAGCCAGCAAACAACAATGACCAATACAGGATTTGCTGATCGAAACAATAACGATCATGTATTGTCATTTGATGGAAAGCAATTGGCAATCAGCCACCATGACGATGCTGATGATGGTGACTCTGCGATTTATACATTGCCTGTGGAAGGGAGCGATGAGCCCAGGCGCGTCACAAAAAAGGGATTGGGGGCTTCCTATCTTCACGGATGGTCAACAGATGCCAAAGAATTGGTTTTTACCGGAAATCGAAAAGGTCAATACGATATCTACAGTGTGAATATTGAATCAGGCATTGAAACACAATTGACAAACACCCCGGGACTGGATGACGGGCCGGAATATGATCCTCAGGGAAAGTATATATACTTCAATTCAAATCGCAGCGGAGTGATGCAGCTTTACAGGATGAAGCCAAATGGCAGCGAAGTTGAACAGCTCACTTTTGACGAATTAAATGACTGGTTTCCACATATTTCCCCTGATGGAAAAAAAATAGTATTTCTGTCTTTTGGGACAGATGTTGAGTCGGGAGATCACCCTTTTTACAAGCATGTGTATCTTAGGATGATGTCTGTAGAAGGCGGAAAGCCAAAAATCATAAGCTATGTATATGGAGGCCAGGGCACCATTAATGTGCCTAGTTGGTCACCTGACAGTAAAAAAGTCGCTTTTGTAAGCAATTCTGATTAAATGGATAAAACAAGTAGTATTTGCATAGAATAGATATGATAAGAAAAAGGATCCTTACGTTAACTTTTTTGTTGTTGGCCTTCGCTACGAACTGGCTTTTCGGACAGCATGGGAAGGTCTATGACAACCTGAGCATGAACAGCAGCATTCTAAAAAGCGAACGGAAATATGCTATTTATCTTCCTCCTGATTATGACGAATCATCCAGAAGTTATCCGGTGCTTTATTTGCTTCACGGTGGAGGTGACGATCAAACAGGATGGATTCAATTTGGAGAAGTATTACACATAGCTGATCAGGCCATTAAAGACGCTAAAGCTACATCAATGATTATAGTTATGCCTGATGCGAGTGCCGTTAAACGGGGCTTTTACAATACGATTGACGGAGACTGGAATTATGAAGATTTCTTTTTTGAAGAATTCATGCCTTATGTCGAAAAAAAATATCGAATTAAGGGTGAAAAGCGTTACCGGGCTGTTTCGGGTCTGTCTTCCGGAGGCGGAGCCTCTTTTATCTATGCTTTGCACCATCCTGAACTTTTTTCATCATCGGCGCCGCTCAGTGCTTTTACCGGGTTTCCGACAATTGAAAGCCTTAAAGAATACCTAAGCAGAAATAATGAAATGAGTTATTCGGATGTACAAATAAAAGATTATTGGGAAAAGCATAACCCTGTTTTTTTGGTCGACAATTCTTCAACTGACGACCTGTCTTCTGTAAGATGGTATATTGATTGCGGTGATGACGATTTTCTTTTCGAAGGAAACAGTTTGATTCACATATCAATGAGTAAAAATAAAATCCCTCATGAATACAGGGTTCGCAACGGAACTCACAACTGGACTTATTGGCGCGAATCACTTCCCAAAGTGCTTGAATTTGTGTCGATGGCCTTTCATCAATATTAATTTTTTGTCCTCATCGCCTCGGAGGTGAGCACCTCACCTCCGAGGCGATGAGAGATGAGGCGATGACCTGCGATCGCCTCGCATATATTCTGTTTGACCCGGTTATATCCTATGATTTGCTAGGAATTATTGACTTAAAACCTTATTTTTATATTTCATTCTTTCAAGGGAAATGTTATGAAATTTAAAACACTTTCTTTTACACTGATCATCAGTATTATTTCCATTCAACATTCAATTTTTTCTCAAGAGCAACTTACAGCTGAACAAATAATCCGGAAAGCTGATGAAAAAGTAAGGGGGAAGACCAACCAATCAGTTTTGGAAATGGAAATAGTACGACCTTCCTGGAAACGGAATATTTCAATGAAAAGCTGGGCCAACGGACTGGATTACTCCATGACCTATATTACAGCACCTGCGCGTGATAAGGGGCAGGTTTTTATGAAAAGAGAAACAGAAATGTGGAATTGGATGCCCGCGATAGGAAGAATGATAAAAATACCGGCATCCATGATGTCTCAGGGTTGGATGGGTTCAGATTATACCAACGATGACATACTCAAGGAAAGTTCAATTGTCGTTGATTATAACCACAGTATTTTTGCTGAAGAAAGGTTAGAAGGATTTGATTGTTACAAAATAGAAATGTTGCCAAAAGAAGAAGCGGCGGTGATCTGGTCAAAAGTCTATAAATGGATTACAAAAAATGATTTTATTCAGATTAAATCAGAATATTACGACGAAGAGGATGAACTGGTAAAAAGTGATTTTGGATATGACTTTAAAGTGATGGATGGAAGACTTATCCCTTCCAGAATTGAGATTGTCCCGGCTGGTGAAGAAGGTAAAAAGACCGTTTTATATATCAAAGAAATCAAATTCGATATTGAGCTCGACAAATCTTTTTTTTCTCAGCAAAATATGAAGCGCATCAGATAGATTCAAATTCATTACACAATGAAAACCATCTTAAAAATAGCTTGGAGAAATATCTGGCGTAATAAGCGGAGAACCCTTATTACGGTCGCTTCAATAATGTTTGCCTTGTTCTTCGCAATTATTATGCGTGGCTTTCAAAAGGGTTCCTATGCCAAAATGAAAGAAAATGCAGTTGAATCTTATTCAGGATACCTGCAAATTCAGAACAAGGATTACTGGGACGATAAGACGATTAACAATACCATGACCTTTAGTCAGGAAATGGCATTTGAATTGGCCAAAGATGAAAGGGTCAAGGTGATCATTCCGCGATTGGAGTCGTTTTCCCTCGCTTCTTCCGGAGTATCCACTAAAGGTGTGGTCGTGATGGGTATAGACCCCGACAAGGAAGACAAGATGACCAAGGTAAAATCTTATTTGCAATCGGGAGAATTTATTGAGCAAGACGACAAAAGCATCATGCTTTCACAAGGTCTTGCCCAGTTTTTAGATATTGGGGTTAATGATACCCTTGTGTTGTTTTCATCCGGCTATCACGGAACGACTGCCGCAGGCTTATATCCCGTTAAAGGAATTCTCAAGCTGCCGACACCCGAAATGAACCGCAGCACCGTATATCTGCCCATATTAGAGGCACAGGATCTATTTTCGGCTTATGACCGATATAGTGCACTCGTTTTTGACCTTTACGACATGAACGACGTGAAGGCTGTTGAAGATAAGTTACGTTATAAGATAGATACTAATGAATATAGAGTCATGGGGTGGGAAGCAATGAATAAAGAGTTGTTACAAATGATTGAAACAGATAATGCAGGCGGCGTAATCATGATCGCCATTCTGTATATGGTCATTGCGTTTGGAATATTTGGAACCGTATTGATGATGACCAATGAGAGGATCAGAGAGTTTTCTGTAATGGTCTCCGTCGGTATGCAGAAAAGAAAACTGGCTCTTGTAGTAATCGTGGAATTGTTCTTTTTGACCGGCCTGGCTGTTGCGGCAGGTGTGGTCATAAGCCTTCCGGTTATGTATTACTTTTTGTATAATCCTATAGAATTTTCAGGTGATGCAGTGGAGGTGATGCTGGACTTTAATTTTGAACCCGTTATGCCAATGAGCATGGATTGGAGTATTTTCGTTTTTCAAGGTATTGCCATCAGTATTCTCAGTCTGATTGCTATGTCTTATCCCACGATAAAAATATTAAAACTTGATGTTGTAAAAGGCTTAAGATCTTAAGGTATGGTATTGATAAAAATAGCATGGAGGAGTATCTGGAGAAGCAAATTAAGAAGCGCTGTGGTTATCTTTGCTATCGCTTCGGGGCTCTTGGGAGGTCTGTTTTCAAGCGCCTGGATGAATGGGATGGCTCAGCAAAGGGTGAATAATACTTTTGTTTATGAAATCGGCCATATGCAAATGCATCATCCCGAGTATGCCCAGAATAGAGATGTAAAAAAAACTATTAAGGAAACCAGCAATAAGCTTGAAGCACTCAAAAAGACAGCAGGAATCAAAGCGGTTACAGAAAGAGTTCTGGTAACAGGAATGTCTGCCACTGCTAATAAAAACCTGGGCGTGAACATCGTTGGAGTAGATCCTGAACAGGAAAAACAAGTTTTTCAGATTTATAAGAGGATAGATTCTGCTTCAGGAAATTTCTTTACATCAGAAAGGAGAAATCCTATTGTAATTTCACAGGCACTTGCAGATGAACTCAAGGCCAAATTAAAGTCGAAAATCGTACTTACTTTTCAGGATTACAAGGGTGAAATTACCGGGGCTGCCTTTAAGGTATCAGGTATTTATAAAACTGATAACAACCCCTGGGATAAAATGCATGTATTTGTAAGAAATGATGATCTCAGAAGGGTTTTGGAATTGCCTCAGGATGAATCACATGAAATAGTCATGCTACTTGATGATTTTGAACAAGCAGCAATTATTGAGCCCGGGTTACAAGCTATGTATGCTGATACCAAGGTCGAAGGTTGGGCCGAGATATCACCATACCTGAGTTTGATGTCAGGATATATGGATACCATGATGGGCTTATTTATGGCCATTATTTTGGGGGCTCTGGGATTTGGTATTGTAAATACCATGTTAATGGTAGTATTGGAACGTACCCGCGAATTAGGCATGCTGATGGCCATTGGGATGACAAAGCAACGGGTCTTTGTTATGATCATGCTGGAAACCATCTTTCTGGCCCTTGTGGGTGCGATCATCGGGGAAATTCTCAGCATGCTCATTATCAATTACTTTAACCAGTCGGGTATTGACTTGTCTTTTGTGGGTGAAGGAATGGAATCCGTAGGCTATGCCGCCATTACCTACCCCATGCTGGAAGGTTTCAGGTATGTGCAAATCACCATACTCGTTATTGTCACAGGCGTGGCGGCTTCGATATATCCTGCCTGGAAGGCACTCCGATTACATCCGGCAGAAGCAATACGGTCACTATAAACTAACATCAGGAAAGCAGATAATCATGAGTATCATACACATCATCAACTTGAAGAAAACATATCACGACACTGAAATTCCTGTTCACGCGGTCAATGGGATAGATCTCACTTTTGAGAAGGGAGAATTCACGGCAATAGTCGGCCCTTCAGGCTGCGGGAAAACTACCCTGATGAATATGATCGGCGGGTTGGAACAACCAACATCAGGAAAGGTGGTGGTTGATGAAAGTGATATGTCGACACTGTCCTCAAATGAGCTCATAGATTTTAGATTGCGAAATATCGGGTTCGTTTTTCAGGCATTTAATTTAATACCGGTCCTCACCGCCAGGGAGAATGTTGAATTTATCATGCAACTGCAAAACTGGAAGAAGGGAAAAATGCAAAAAAGGACCATTTCCTTGTTGGAGTCTGTTGGACTGGGAGATAAATTGAACAGCCGTCCAAACCAGCTTTCAGGAGGACAGCAGCAAAGAGTTGCGGTTGCGAGGGCGCTGGCTTCAAAGCCTAAGTTTGTTCTGGCCGATGAGCCCACGGCAAATTTAGATTCAACGGCTACGAACCAGCTATTGGAAATCATGGAAAAACTGAACAGGGAAGAGCAAATCACCTTTATTTTTGCTACTCATGATCAAAGGGTGATGGATAAGGCGAGAAGGGTGATCACGCTGGATGACGGGAAAGTAATATCCGATGTTACCAAAGCTTAGTCGGACTTAATTAAAACGCTTTGGATGTAAATAGTCATTTTATGCCGGATAAAATAATTATTGCAACTTTTTTATTGATAACCCTGGCCGTATTTGGCCAGGATAACCTGATGGTAAAAGGTTATGTAAAAGGCCTTGCTATCATGCAGACCGTAGGAGAGGACGGTGAAATAGCTTTGGAAAATGTGGTGCATAACCGGTTGGATCTGAATTGGTTTATCAATAATAAGCTAACGTTTTCAGCAGGGTTAAGGAATCGTATCATCATCGGGAATAATGTGAGCCTGATTCCCGGTTACAGTGATTACGTGGCCAGGGATAATGGTTACCTGGATCTTTCATGGGTCTGGGCCGATAAAACCTCATGGATAGGTATTTCACAACTCGATCGGTTTATGATTGATTACACCGTCGGGAATCTTCAGATAACTTTGGGAAGACAGAGGATCAACTGGGGTCAGACCTTTGTCTGGAACCCCAATGATTTATTTAATACTTATTCATACTTTGATTTTGACTATGAGGAAAAACCCGGCAGTGACGCCCTTCGATTACAGTATTATATTGGAGAGTCCAGTAAGCTCGAACTTTCAACGTCGCTGAATTCAGAAAGCGAACTTACCTCGGTCCTGTTGTACAGATTCAATACCAAAGGATATGATATCCAGTTTTTAGGAGGTATCTATACCCAAACCGATTACGTATTGGGAGGTGGTTTTTCGGGAAGCATAGGCGGGGGTGGTTTTAGTGGCGAAATGACCTATTTCCATCCAATAGATGATCAAAATACAAAAGGAAAAGCAACGGCAACACTGCATTATGACTATACTTTTAAGAATTCTCTAAACCTTCAGTTTGAAACGCTGTACAACGGCTTTGGTGCTGAAAATTTTTCAAGTGGGCTAGGTGATTTGGTATTTCAGGACCTCGACCCCAAGAATCTTTTTCCAACAAAACTGGCTTTTTTGGGTAGTGGGGCTTATGATGTGAGTGCTTTATTCAGGCTTATGTTTGCAGCTATGTACGGCCCTGAAGGTAATTTTATTTATTTGGGCCCCACCTTGTCCTATTCAATCTCAAACTCAATGGAGCTGACCGGTATTGGACAGTATTTTGATATGGACGAAGTGGATGACGGCAATGGAAATGAATTGGTGAGCAGCGGCACCGCCCTTTTTGTCAGGTTCAAATGGTCATTTTGATTTCTCTTTTTGATTAGATTTGGAATTCGTTTGCTTTTGTTGATTTTAAGGACCTTTGAATGAATTCTCACAGGATTTTTTCAACGGGAAGCATCTAAAGGTTTACTGCTCCGTTTCACTCGAAGCAAATTGAAGTCAATACAGGAAGAGGTTTCGAGTAGATCAATGAATGATATAAAGAAGAGGCAGAAAAGTAGTATGTTTGTTTTTACTAGTTTCGCTTATCCTGAATCATTGCAAATGAAAATACTAAAGTCAATATTAGTGCTGGTTTTGATCGTCTTTATTCTCAGCATTATCTACATTTTATTCAACACGTTTTCAATCAGGTCAAAACAACTTATCGAAGAATCAGTCGAAAAGATTGATATCAGTTCCTTGTCGATCGAACGCTTTTCCAGTGCCATACAGATCCCGACAATATCTCCTGAACACAGCTCCGACTTCGACTCAATTCAATTCAACAGGTTTAACGTTTTTATGCAAAACACCTATCCCTTGACGGATTCCTTATTGAATCACAAAATATTTAACAAGTACAGTCATCTTTATCATTGGAAAGGTACGGATCCTAAATTAAAACCTGTCATTCTGATGGGGCATCTCGATGTGGTTCCGGTGATTGAGGCAAACAGGGCCTATTGGAAAGAAAACCCTTTCGATGGAAAAATTGTTAATGATACGATATGGGGCAGAGGCTGCATTGATGATAAAATAGGAGTTATTGGGATCATGGAATCGGTTGAGCATTTATTAAGAGAAGGATTTCAACCCAAACGCGATATGTTTTTAGCCTTTGGTCATGATGAAGAAATAGGAGGGTTGAAGGGAGCCAAAACAATGGCTTCTTATTTGGCCGATCAGGGGGTTAAGGCAGAATTTATCCTCGATGAAGGAGGTACTATAACCCAAGGAATGGTTCCGGGAATTGACAAAGACGTCGCTTTGATTGGTACGGCCGAAAAAGGGTCGGTATCTTTGGAAATTTCGGTTGAACTTGAAGGTGGACACTCATCAATGCCTGCCAGGGAAACCGCCATTGATGTGATTTCAAAGGCTATTTTTAAGTTGAAATCAAATCCTTTTCCGGCCACAATTTCTAAGCCGGTAGAAGGATTTTTATCTTATCTTGGTCCTGAAATGCCTTTTGTAAACAGAATGGCATTTGCAAACAAAGACTTTTTTCAATCTATGATCATTGGCGTTTATGAAAAAACGGCTTCAGGGAATGCATTGGTAAGAACAACAACTGCTCCAACAATTTTCAATAGCGGTTTAAAAGACAATATTGTCCCCCTGTCTGCAAAAGCTACCATTAATTTCAGGATCATTACCGGATCGTCAATAAATGATGTAATTGATCATATTAGAGAAGTCGTCGATGATGAAAGGATTAAAATCAAAGAAGGGAACTTTAACACTGAACCATCAGGTGTTTCTGATACGGAGGCCAAAGGTTTTAAAACCGTTCAGCGTACGATTGCACAAATATTTCCCGAAGCACTTGTGAGTCCTTATTTGGTTGTTGGCGCCACAGATGCGAGACACTTTAATGAACTATCAGACCAGATTTACAGGTTTTTGCCAACGAGGATCAACAGATCCAACGTAAAATCATTTCATGGCTTGAATGAAAGAATCGCAATTAGTGAATTTGAAAACGCCATCAGGTTTTATGTCCAATTGATTAAAAACGCTTCGGGAGAAGAGTCTGGGCAATGATGGTTTTTTATATTGACATACTACTTTCGCCTTGTTTAGAGAATATCTTAAGATGTGAAGGATGTTGCAAATAGCCTTATATTTGCAAAATGCAAAAAACACTTCAACTTTCAGATTGGTTACCTACCACTAGAAAAGAAATGAAGATCAGAGGTTGGGAAGACCTTGATGTGATCATTTTTAGCGGAGACGCCTATGTCGATCATGCTGCCTTCGGACCTGCTGCATTAGGACGGATTTTGGAAAGTTATGGACTTCGGGTGGCGATTGTCCCACAGCCAAATGTGAATGATAATTTACAGGATTTTGAAAAGTTGGGAAAGCCCAATTTGTTTTTTGCCGTTACATCCGGAGCCATGGATTCCATGGTGAGTAATTATACTGCAAGCAAACGCAGAAGAGATAAGGATGCCTATACGCCAAACGGGGATAAAGGATTCAGGCCAGATTATGCCACAACTGTATACAGTAAAATACTCAAAGAGAAATTTCCTGATATTCCTGTCGTTATAGGGGGGATAGAAGCGTCTCTTCGTCGCGTAACTCATTACGATTATTGGAGCGACTCTTTAAAACCGAATATTTTGGTCGATTCCAAAGCAGACTTGCTGGTGTATGGAATGGGTGAACAACCACTGAGAGAATTAATAACCCTTTTGAAAAAGGGGGTTCCTTTCGAGGCTATAAAAACAATAAGGCAGACTGCCTTTTTACTCGAAGAGGGGGAACAACCCCCAAGAAATAAGCACTGGGAGGATATAGAGATCAATTCTCATGAAGCCTGCCTAAAAGATAAAAAGACCTTTGCTTCAAATTTTAAAGTGATTGAACAGGAATCCAATAAAATTAAAGGCAGAAGAATCCTGCAGAGAAGCGGGAGAAAGTTACTGGTGATCAATCCGGTTTTTCCAACCATGACCGAAAAGGAGATCGATGCTTCCTATGACCTGCCTTTTACAAGGATGCCTCATCCTAAATACGAGAAAAGGGGACCGATTCCTGCGTATGAGATGATCAAATTTTCAATTAACACCCATAGGGGATGTTTTGGTGGCTGCAGTTTCTGCACTATTTCAGCTCATCAGGGAAAGTTCATTGCCAGCAGAAGTCAGGAATCTGTATTGAAGGAGGTTCAGGCCCTAACTGAAATGCCTGATTTCAAAGGGTATTTATCAGATGTCGGAGGACCTTCGGCAAACATGTATCAAATGAAGGGGAAGGTTCAGAGTATTTGCGACAGCTGTGTGGCCCCGTCTTGTATTTCTCCTGTTATCTGCCATAACCTGGATACTTCTCATAAACCAATGACTGAACTGTATCAGGCTATAGATAAGAATCCTAAAATTAAAAAATCATTTATCGGAAGCGGTATTCGATATGATATGCTTGTGCCTGAATTTAATAAAAATGCCGATCCGCAGGAACTGGAGGATTATACCGAAGAAGTAATCACCAATCATGTTTCAGGAAGATTGAAAGTAGCTCCCGAACACACCTCGGATCCTGTGTTAAAATTGATGAGAAAACCTTCTTTTACCTATTTCCATAAGTTTAAGGAGACTTTTGACAAAATCAATTTGCGTAAAAAATTAAACCTTCAATTAATTCCTTATTTTATTTCAAATCATCCTGAAAGCAGGCTTGAGGATATGGCAAATTTGGCGGCTGAAACCAAAGATATGGGATTCCAACTTGAACAGGTACAGGGTTTTACTCCGACTCCCATGACTGTTGCCACAGTTATCTACTACAGTGGCTATCATCCTTACACCTTAAAAAAGTCTTATGTTCCTAAATCAAAAAAAGATAAAGACGAGCAACACCGATTCTTTTTCTGGTATAAAAAGGAGAATCAGAGTTGGATCAGAAACACACTTGAAAAGGTAGGGAGGCATGATTTGATGTCAAGGTTGTTACCTGCAGAAGGCAAGAAAAAATTCAAGCCTGGTCAAAAAAGGAATAAGTCAAAGGGTAATGAGGGGACATATACAAGTGTATTAAAGCACAAAAGAAAAACAAAAGGTTAATCTTTTACCCAAGTCATTATTATTTCACGGGTGCATATTATAAACCGATATAAATGAAGATGAATTCCTCAGAATATTAAGATTTATATTACTAATTTAGCTCTTATTAATTCAATTATTCATGAAAAAAATAGCTTTTTTATTTCTATTTGTTTCTCTTTTTGCTCAATCACAACAAAAGTGGAAGGTTGATCTTAGCAACCCTAAAGCGACCTTATACACCCACATCTATTTTTTGATGCCTGAACATTATGACGTGGAAAAATCTTCTGCGACGGTAAAAGGCATGGAACCAAAGGAGGCACAACTTATTGTAAAAAGAATCAAGGAAGTTTTTGATGGAAATGGCTTAATCATTGATTTCACAAAAGTTCCTGCTGATCCGGATTATAAGGATTCACTCAATATCGGCACAAATACATTAGAGTATGCCAAACACCGATATGCACCTTTTCCCATCCGACTTCCGGAAATATATATTGAAAAATCAGGACAGAATTGGTATTTCTCTGAAGAAACCGTCCAAAACCTCGATAGGATTTACAAGAAAACCTTTCCTTTGGAATTTTCCTGGTTCAATGAACAGTTCCCAAGTTTTTTTAGTACATCTGTAAAAGGAATCCTCATTTGGAAGCCTGTCTCAGTCTTGATTATACTTGTTATTTGTGTCATTCTGTATTATATACTGGAACCTGTCATGTTTTTCATTCTCAGGATGTTTCAACGAATGTTTTTTAGAAAAATTTCGGACCGGAATACAATGACAATTTTACATGAACTTGCCAATCCACTTGTATTTATTATCATTTTAAGATTTGTAAAAAGTATACTTCCCTCATTGCAAATGGTAGAGCTTAACGCTTTGTTGATTACGGGCCTTAAAATAGCGGAAACTGTTTTTTGGATTGTCATGGTGCTGAAATTATTAAATGTTGTCTTGAATTTTTATGACGGATACAAGCCTGAAGAAAAAACCAAACTTGATAAACAGCTTGCTCCCATTTTAAGCAAGGTCCTTCATGCGATTGTAATTTTGATAGGATTTCTGCATATATTGACCGTTTTCGGTGTAGATCCGGTCACTGTTTTGACAGGAGCTTCCATAGGGGGTATCGCTTTGGCATTCGCGGCTCAGGATTCCGTCAAGAACTTAATAGGAACCATGGTAATTTTTCTTGATAAACCCTTCCAGCTCGATGACTGGATTGAATTTGGAGGCGTTGAAGGTTCGGTAGAGAGAGTGGGGTTCAGGTCAACAGTGATAAGAGCTGCTGATACGACTTTGTTTCAGGTTCCAAACAGCAAGATTTCTGAAGCAGACATCAATAATAAAGGGCTGCGGGTGTTTAGACGCTATACGACAGAGCTTGGCATACGATATGATACGCCTCCCGAGTTGATTGAAGCCTTTGTTCAGGGAATAAAGGACCTGATCGCTTTGCACCCCTCTACAAAGAGTCAATCGTATAATGTCGATTTTATTTCCTTTGGAGCCTCCTCTTTGAACATTTTGGTAAATGTATATTTCAAAGGGCTTGACTGGGGGCAAGAACAGGAATCAAAACATATCCTGCATCTTGGAATCGTTAGACTGGCGGCGGCACTTGGAGTTGAATTTGCTTTCCCGTCTACCACCATGATGATAGAACAATTTCCCGGCCAGAGTTCCCTGGCACCAAAATATATTAGAGATCAGGCCGAAATAAATAAAAAGATAAAGGAGGTTTCTGATGATTTTAATGATCGTGAACACAGGATGGATCCCAATGCATCCACTTTAAAGGGAGGTTGATTTATTTCATGTATTTGTCAATGTACTCCGTGATTTCTTTTTCTATATCAATGTCACGGTATTGGTTCAAGAGCTCTACATAATCCATTTGCAGCTTAGGTTCCCTTTTTTCGAGGGTACCATTGATAAATGATCTCTGTAGAATGTCTTCAATTATAAAATCAAGGGCTTCGTCAGTTGGAATATATTCTTTTTTAAGAGAGAGCCTAAACATATTTGCCGTAGAATTATACCAAAAGGCTTTCCATCCGCTTCGATATTCTTTGATCAATTCATACATGGTCTCTCCGGTTTGCCTGTGGATGAGTTTGATAAGGATACGGCCTTCGGTACGCGTAAGTTTCTTGAGTTGATCTGAAAACTCACCTTCCATATAATGCTGAATTTCTTTTATCTTTTTTTTCCTCTTTCTCTTAGACTTGATACCTTCAAGTTCTTTATTTATCCCTACAAGGGTATCTGAAGCCAGCCTTGCAAAAGGGTAAGCCCGTTGAACTTTTTTATAATACCAGTAATAATAACGCCTTTCTTTTTTTGATTTAAAATCTCGCTTATCCAATAACAGAATTTCATCTAAAGGAATGGTGAGAGAGTCGTTTCTAATGATATAAAATTCATCAATTGACAGCTTTTTCTCCGGGTTTTGCGAGAATAAGATCAAAGGAAACAAGAATAGTAATATGCCAAAACACTTTTTCATAGTATGGTTCTCAATTCATTAAAGAAGTAATCAAATATTTGAGACTTATATTGACATTGCAAATTTAGGAATATGTAAGATGTTTTCTGTTAATATTATGTGATATTTCTTAATTTCGTAGAAAACTTAAGAACATGTCAAAAAAGAAAATTCTCAATAAAAAATCGATATCATTTCTGGAAAAATATTTAAACAATCCATCTCCTACAGGATATGAATCTGAGGGGCAAAAGATTTGGATGGATTATTTAAAACCTTATGTGGATGAGTTTATCACTGATAATTACGGTACGGCTGTAGGCGTCATCAATCCTAAAGCGGAGTTTAAGGTTGTGATTGAGGGTCATGCCGATGAAATTTCCTGGTATGTGAATTACATTACTGATGAAGGGCTGATCTATGTAATCAGGAATGGGGGCAGTGACCATCAGATTGCACCTTCAAAGCGCGTGAATATTCATACAAAGAAAGGTATTGTAAAAGGTATTTTTGGATGGCCGGCAATACATACAAGAGACAAGGGTAAGGAAGAGACGCCAAAATTGGATAATATCTTTATTGATGTAGGCTGTAAAACAAAGGATGAGGTAACGGCATTGGGTGTACATGTGGGCTGCGTGATCACGTATCCTGATCAATTTATGATTCTCAATAAAAATAATTTTGTATGCCGTGCCTTAGATAACCGCATGGGAGGTTTTATGATTGCGGAAGTAGCAAGATTGTTAAAGGAAAACAAGAAGGAATTGCCATTCGGGTTGTATATCACAAACTCTGTTCAGGAAGAGATTGGTTTAAGAGGAGCCGAAATGATTACGCATACCATTCAGCCAAGCATGGCCATCATTACCGATGTCTGCCATGACACAACCACCCCGATGATCGACAAAAAGAAAGAAGGAGAAACCAAGTCAGGCGATGGCCCCGTTATATCCTATGCTCCGGCCGTTCAAAACAATGTGCGGGAATTGGTCATTAATACTGCAGAAAAACATAAAATACCATTCCAGAGATTAGCTGCATCCAGGGCAACCGGAACAGACACAGACGCTTTTGCCTATTCAAATGGAGGTGTCCCTTCGGCGTTGATTTCCTTGGCGCTCAGGTATATGCATACCACTGTTGAAATGGTCCATCGGGATGATGTGGAAAACGTCATCAGGCTGATCTATGAAACCTTGCTGGAGATTGATCCAAAGAAAGGGTTTAGTTATTTTGAGTAATGGGTTTCTTTGAAAGATATTTCTGGTTTTTTTATGTTTAATAAGTCTTTCAAGCACTGATTTATGTGCTCAGGATTCCAACAGCAATAAAAATTACCGATTAGATTTTTTAAAGGAAATAGATCATAGAACCTGTCATCGGGCTGGAAATCCCTATACAATACAAACGATGGTTTTTTTCATCCCAATTGGATGTCGGGGGACTAAGCATCAATAATCATTGGTCGTGGATTGCGAGTATCAATGGTACTTATCGCTTTAATAAGTTGCTCACAATGGGGGCTTGGCTGGAATTTTCTAAAGTTTAATTACGAGCAGGATTTTGAATTAAAATATCTGAATTTGGAGATTTAATTGGCGGGCCCTGTTCTGGGTATTGAGTTTCATTTTTAAATGACAGGCTTTTAGATCAGGAGGCCAGATGTAACTCAAGAGCCCTGCTTAATTCCTCGCTATTGCCCGCCGCTGAGACGACATCTCCAATGATAATGATAGCGGGTGAGGAGAGGTTGTTTTCTTTGACAGTTTCTTCTATATCATTAATTGTTCCAACGCCGTTTTTTTGATGTCTCATTGTTCCGTTTTGTATGACAGCTACAGGAGTTTCGCCTTTGCCAAGCCCTTTAAAAACAGCCGTGATCTGGGCAAGTTTATGCATGCCCATTAAAATCACTACAGTTGCAGAAGATTGGGCTGCCAACGAAACATCCAAACTTAATTGTCTGTCTGAATTGCAGCCCGTGATCACCCAAAAACTTTCTGACACACCTCTTTTGGTAAGTGGAATACCAATACTCGAGGGAACAGCAATACTGGAAGAAATTCCAGGTATTATATCAGTGTGTAAACCAAAGTTTTCGGCATGATCTATTTCTTCTGAACCTCTTCCAAATACAAAAGGATCACCTCCTTTTAAACGGATGACATGACCGTGTTGAAAAGCCTGTTCAACAATCAAACTGTTAATCTCATCCTGAGAATAACGATGCAAACCTTTTCTCTTGCCAACAAATATTTTTTTTGCTTTTGGAGCATGGTCCAAAAGCGCAGGGTTAATGAGTGCGTCATACAGGATAACATCGGCTGTTCTCAATACATTTAAACCTTTAACCGTTATTAAGTCGGGGTCTCCCGGACCCGCTCCGACTAATGTAAGTCTTGCTTTAGAATTCATCATTCAGGGCCTTGGTTCTTAAATTATCGACTAGACTATAGAAATTTTGAGCTGCTGCAAAATATTGCCTCGAAAATGCTGCATCTGCTTTGTTGGATTTAATCTGATAAATCAAATCACCCAGGCTACCTTCTAACTTTATCAAACCATTTTGAACAAAATACTGATCAAAATCCTTCACAATACCTGCCTGTGTATTGGTTTTGATATTTTCTCCAATCAAAACTGCTTTAGCTGTATTTATCATTGAGGAATAACTGTGATAAATGCTGTCTGACCATTTTCCATCTTCCAGATTAAGCCTGGCATTTTCCAGTTTTTCTTCCGTTTCGAACAAAAGTGTACTTACGAGGTCTATGACGACTCCCGCACATTCTCCAACCCCAATTGCTTTGATATATTCTTCGCTATGTCCCCAGTCGATGAAGAGGTCTTTATCTACTTCAGAGATATCTGCTAATGGCTTGAGTAATTGGTAAAAATGAGCCTTACCCCTGTTGAGGTAATAGGCATTAAAGCTGATGTCATCGCTTTTGTTGGTTTCAAAATCATTTAGCAGTAGTTTTAGTGCTTCAGGCCCTTTTTTACTGGGGATCTTAATAATTTTATCTGCGAACCTACCGTTTCCATCACCTAAGGCGCCTCCTCCCAGCAATACCTGAAATGCAGGAATAACGATAGCTCCTTTTTTGATTGACATACCATAGAAACCAATTTGTGCAATGCTGTGCTGCCCGCAAGCATTCATACAACCACTGATTTTTATGGAGATGTCCTTATTATTCACATATTCAGGAAATTCTTCTTGTAATGTTTTTTCCAGTTCATTTGCAAGTCCTGTACTGCTGGCTATACCAAGATTACAGGTATCTGTTCCCGGACAGGAAGTCACATCCAGGCTGCTGTTATAGCCTATATCGGCAAAACCAAGTTCTCTTAGCCTGACATAAAAAAAAGGCAATAAAGCTTCCCTGATACCTCTTATCAGGATACCCTGCTTAATGGTAAGTCTTAATTCGTCCTGTCCGTATTGTTTAATAAGGTCGGCCAGTAGCCTGGCCTTGTCTGTATAAAAGTCACCCAGTCTCACCTTTATCCCGATCGCAAACAAGCCGGTTTGTTTTTGTGCAAAGACATTACTTTGTTTCCAGTTTTGATAGGCTGATGTATCGGTGATCTCAACTTCCGGTATCAACATGTCTTCTTCAGGAATTTCAGATGCTGCCATTGTTGTATCGATATGTACGCTTTCATGAGACAAAGCAGCCTGCTCTTCTTTAATGTATTGCAGGAACTTGTTCAGGCCCATTTTTAAAATCAAATGTTTTAAGCGTGCTTTGGCCCTTCTGTTTCTTTCTCCATATCTGTCGAAAAGCCTCAGGGTGCTTTCGATAAATGGAATGATTTTATCGGTTTCGAGGAAGTCAAAAACCACATCTGCCTGTCTGGGTTGTGCTCCAAGGCCTCCTGCAATCATGACTTTAAAACCCCTGACCTCTTTTCCGTTATTTTCCTTTTTTTTTGCAATAAAGCCAAGATCATGAATAAAACTTAATGCACTATCCTCATCACTTGATGAAAATGAAATTTTAAATTTCCTGCCCAGTTCCTGACAAACGGGATTTCTTAAAAAGAATTTAAAAACGGCATCTGCGTATGGGCTCACATCAAATGGTTCATTTGGGTCTATACCGGCAGTTTCTGAAGCTGTAACATTTCGAACTGCATTGCCACATGCCTCTCTTAAGGTAATATCGTTTTTCTCAAGTTCAGCCCAAAGTTCCGGGGTACGATCCAGGCTTACGTAGTGAATCTGGATATCCTGTCTTGTTGTTATATGAAGTCTGCCCGTGGAATATTCATCCGAAACATCGGCGATTCGGTGAAGCTGTGCCGAACTAAGCTTTCCAAAAGGCAGTTTGATCCTGATCATTTGAACACCTTCCTGTCTTTGTCCGTATATACCGCGGGCAAGTCGGAGAGACCTAAATCCATCTTCGTCAATTTTACCATTCTGATACAATTGGATCTTTTTGTCTAATTCTAGAATATCTTTTTGAACCAGGGGGTTTTCTATTTCAGTTCTGAAGCTTAACATTAGTTTATTGTTTATTTAGATGTTAGGTGTAATCCACATTCTCGTTTGGTCAGTACTTTGGTAGGATCGAAATATTTTTTTTCATTTGGAAGCGCAAACCTTTGAAGATATAGTTCCATGTCAAATTCGGAATAATAGAAAAATGGACTTACTTTGAGAATTCCTGTTTTGTCTACATGGAGTATATCGAGGTTTCTTCTAAATTCACTTTGATCAGCTCGCAGGTTTGTAAACCACAGGTCCGGTTGATGCTCCTTGAGTGCTCTCCTGAAGGGCTCCAGTTTTACTTCGTCGGTAAAGAGTTTGTGTTCTAAAGTATCGACCTGAGGAATTCCCATTGTGACATCTCTAAAACCTGCGGTTGAATTTGGTGTATAGATGTGCATGTTCAAAGACAATCTCTGTATAAGTTCATGAGCGAATCTGTAGGTATGCGTTGTATTGTAACCGGTATCGCACCAGATCAGTTTGATGTCATTTCTCAATCTTGTCACTGCATGAACCAAACTGGCTGAGTAGGGGCCAAAATTGGTTGTAAGTATCGGGGTTTTTGCTTTTGACAAAGCCCATTCAATGATTTCCACCGGATCTTTGTCTCTTAAAAAAACATTGGCCTGATCGATATTTATGTTTAAACTGTTGATTTTCATGTTATTTCCATTTTATTAGATTCCAGACCCTCTCGTGTCCGTAATAGAGAAAAAATTTTGAAAACACTTCTATTGATCCTATTGAAAGGGCCAAAGTCAGTGTTCCGCTTAAAAGCCAGGAGATAAGAATTGTATCTATTGTTCCTATAATTCTCCAGCTGATTGCTTTGACCATGCTTTTACTGTGAGAATCGCTATTTTGGATTTTTGATGCGCAGAATTTATCGACCAGCATAACTTTGTATTATAAATATAATTCCTATCGGATAACTAGGATAATAATGCAAATGTAAAAAAATAATTGAACCAGCCAAGTTTTGATATGTTAAAATTGGATTATTTTAGGTCTTCAAGTGTAGTATTTCTGAAAACATGAAGGTTGGCATCACGAACCTGTATCATTAATTTATTCAGACTGCAAGTGGTTTCATCTTCACAATCATCGCACTTTTCATAATAGTTCAAACTCACGCAAGCCACCGGGGCGATTGGCCCTTCGAGTATTCGCATAACATCAGTCATATAAATATCCGAAGCTTCTTTAAGAAGGTAATAGCCACCGCCTTTTCCTTTCTTGGAGCCCAAAAATCCGGACTTCCTTAACAATAACAAAATACTTTCCAAAAATTTATGAGGAATGTTTTCACTTTCTGCAATTAGTGCTATAGGAACCATCTGCTTGTCATTGCGAGCAATATAAGTTAAGGCTTTTAGACCGTATTTCGTTTTTTTTGAAATCATGAATTCGCTTTTATACCATACATTCTGATATTGTAAAGATAATTGAAATTGACGATTATCTAAATGATTCTATTTCGATTTAATCCAAGAAACATTTTTGTTCGGTAAATAGGCCATTAAACCTTTTATCAGTCAATTCCAAAAAGCGCAATGAATCATTTTCATAAAATGAATATCATATTATATCCATGTATAACAATCAAAGTGCTCCAGCTTTAATTTCTTCAACTATATCCGGGTTCAAAAGTGTCGAAATATCCCCCAGGTTATCAGCTTCATTTGAGGCAATTTTCCTTAGGATCCTGCGCATGATTTTTCCAGATCTTGTTTTTGGCAGCCCTGACACGAATTGGACTTTGTCCAGTTTGGCAATGGCGCCAATAGTGCTGGCAATTAATTTGTTAATTTCAATTTTCAGGTCTTCATCAGAAGTTTTGCAATCATCGTATTTTGTAACAAAGGCATAAAGGGCATTTCCTTTAACATCGTGTGGAAACCCAACCACAGCACACTCAACGATATCAGCATGCTCGTCAATGGCATTTTCAATCGGAGCTGTCCCTAAATTATGCCCGGAGACGATCACAACATCGTCAACCCTTCCTGTAATTCTATAATTCCCGCTGGCATCCCGATAAGCTCCGTCACCTGTGAAATACATGTTCTTATATGCAGAAAAATAAGTGTCTTTATATCTTTGATGATCGCCGTATATGGTTCTGGCGATCGACGGCCAAGGTGCTTTCATGGCCAACCTGCCTTCTGAGGCTTCCATGCTTTTTTGAACTACTTCATTTCCACGCTCATCCATCAATACGGGTTGAACCCCCGGCAAAGGAAGTGTGGCAAAGGTCGGTCTTGTAGGGGTGATCCCTGCTATAGGTGAAATCATCATTGCCCCGGTTTCAGTTTGCCACCAGGTATCCACAATTGGACAATTTGATTTACCAATGTTATCATTGTACCAGTGCCAGGCTTCCTCATTGATAGGTTCGCCTACAGACCCAAGTACTTTTAAACTAGAAAGATCATGCTTTTCAACCAAAGAAAGAGGATGCTTTGCAAGGGCTCTTATCGCAGTGGGTGCTGTATAAAAATGTGTGACATTCAGTTTGTCGACAATCTCCCAAAACCGGCCGTAATCAGGATAAGAAGGAACGCCTTCAAACATAACTGTGGTGGCTCCGGCACACAACGGACCATAAATAATATATGAATGCCCTGTGATCCAGCCTATATCTGCAGTACACCAGTAAATATCATCTTTTTTACATTGAAATACATTTTCAAAAGTATAGGTTGATCCTACCATATATCCTCCTGTGGTATGAACCATTCCTTTTGGTTTTCCGGTTGAACCGGAGGTGTATAAAATAAACAGGAGATCTTCAGCATCCATCGCTTCAGCCTCACAAGGGGTGTCAACTTTTTGCAATTCGTCAAACCAGAACTTGTCCCTTCCAGGTGTCATTTCAGTCGGTTCAACTGTTCTGCGGTATACAATAACGGTCTCAACAGAAGGTGTGTTTTCAAGTGCCTGATCGCATACTTTTTTAAGATTAATAGGTTTGGTTCCCCTGTAGACTTCATTTGCAGTTATCAGCATTTTACATTGAGAATCATTGATCCTGCTCGACAGGGCCGAAGAAGAAAAGCCCGCGAAGACGATGGAATGCACGGCTCCGATTCGGGCACAGGCCAACATGGCGATAGCGAGCTCAGGTATCATTGGCATGTACAGGCAAACCCGATCTCCTTTCTTGATCCCGTTGTTTTTAAGGACGTTTGCAAATCGTGAGACCTTTACATAAAGTTGCCGATAGGTGATATATCTTGATTCTTCATCGGGATCATTGGGCTCCCAGATGATCGCTGTTTTATTGCCAATGGTTTCCAAATGGCGGTCAAGACAGTTTTCAGTAATGTTTAATTTTGCACCGATAAACCACTTTATTTCGGGTTTGGAAAAATCCCATTCCAATACTTTATCCCATTTCTTTTTCCATTGAAAGTGCTCAGCAACTTCGCTCCAGAATCCTTCAGGATCAGAAACACTTTGTTCATATTTCTCTTTGTACTCTTTAAAGGTGTTGATTTGCAAAGATTTCATAAAATATCAAATTAATTTATTGATTCCAGAATTCATTAGTTGTGACTGATCAATACACGGTCAGGCCACAACCATGACGAATATAAAATTAATGATAATTAATTAGAAAAAAATTCGACGAACGACTAAATTAACGCATCAATGATCATGAGCTTTTCCCGTTCCGGAAGGGATTCTTATATTTTCCACCAATTCCTGAATTTCCAAGGGAGGTTTTGGAGTCATAAATGCGATGCTGAGTGATACCACAAAATTGATGATCATGGCGACCGTTCCAAATCCTTCAGGAGATATTCCCAAAAACCAATCTTCTTGTGTTCCTCCGCCAAACCAGTCGAATTTGAATTTCACCATGTAATAGATCATACTCGCCATACCAACAACCATACCCGCTATGGCACCTTCCTTGTTCATGCGTTTGACGAATATTCCTAATATTATGGCAGGAAAAAATGAAGCTGCAGCAAGGCCAAAGGCCAAAGCCACCGTCGCAGCTACAAAATCGGGTGGGTTTATACCAAAATAACCGGCAATGCAAACGGCTACAACGGCCGAAATCCTTGCCGCCACCAATTCTCCCTTTTCAGATATATCTGGATTCATCATTTTTTTGATCAGGTCATGAGAAACGGATGCCGAAATAACCAACAACAACCCGGCAGCGGTAGAAAGGGCAGCTGCCAGGCCTCCGGCTGCAACCAGTGCAATCACCCAATTGGGTAAATCAGCAATTTCAGGATTGGCCAGTACCATAATATCCCTATCAACGGTTAGTTCATTTAGCTTTGGATCAGCCAGATACTGGACCAATCCATCCTTGTTTTTGTCATTAAATTTCATCAAGCCTGTTTTTTCCCAGTTCCCAACCCATGCCGGCAATTCGTGATAAGGTGTATTTGATACCGTTTCGATAAGGTTCGTTCTTGCAAATACAGCAATTGCCGGTGCAGTGGTATATAAAATGGCAATAAACATCAGGGCCCAGCCCGCAGATTTACGCGCATCACTTACTTTTTTAACAGTAAAAAACCGAACGATCACATGAGGGAGTCCTGCTGTTCCGACCATGAGCGCTGCCGTAATAAAAAACACGTCAAGTTTGCTTTTAGCGCCCGAGGTATATTCGTGAAATCCAAGGTCCCGATGAAGTCCGTCCAATTTATCGAGCAAATATATTCCGTCTGTGCCTGTGCTTCCAAAGCCTAATTGTGGAATTGGAATTCCGGTCATCTGGATTGAAATAAATATGGCCGGCACCATGAATGCAAAAATAAGGACACAGTATTGGGCTACTTGTGTGTAGGTAATGCCTTTCATACCGCCTAATACAGCATAAAACAAAACGATGATCATCCCAATCAACACCCCTGAAGTAATGTCTACTTCCAAAAATCTGGAAAATACCAATCCCACCCCTCTCATCTGTCCTGCGACATAGGTAAAGGAGACAATTAAGGCACAAAATACAGCCACCGACCTGGCAACATTCGAATA
This sequence comes from Lutimonas vermicola, assembly GCF_038433205.1. Classification (NCBI taxonomy): domain Bacteria; kingdom Pseudomonadati; phylum Bacteroidota; class Flavobacteriia; order Flavobacteriales; family Flavobacteriaceae; genus Lutimonas; species Lutimonas vermicola. The sequence goes on along the minus strand of NZ_JBCDNA010000002.1, from coordinate 219,337 downwards.
ATACCGATCCCCTATAAAATCAGGAACGGTGAATTTTCCGAATTTCCGTAAATAAGGCGCCAGTAAAAGGGCTAACAAAACATAGCCGCCCGTCCATCCCATAAGATATACCGAACCGTCGTAACCACTGAATGAGATCAGCCCTGCCATTGAAATAAACGAGGCAGCCGACATCCAGTCAGCGGCGGTGGCCATTCCATTGGCAAGAGGAGAAACCCCGCCTCCTGCTACATAGAATTCTTTGGTGGAAGAGGCCCTTGACCAGATTGCAATTCCTATATAAAGTGAAAATGTGATGGCGATCAATAGCCAGGTCCAGATTTGTAATGTCATAATTTAATCGTTTAGCCCGTATTTTTTATCGAGTTTATTCATAAGTCTTATATAGACCAGGATGATGAGTACAAAGAAATAAATCGATCCTTGCTGGGCAAACCAGAAGCCAAGTTTGAAGCCCCCAAGCCGTATGGCATTTAATTCATCCACAAGAATAATTCCCATGACATAAGAGACAAGAAACCATATTGACAAGAGAACCCCTAAATATTTGAGATTTGTTTTCCAATATTTTTTATGATCACCGTGAGGCATATACAGATGTTTTAAAGAATGATCGACTAATATAGATATTTTTTAATTGCTCCGAAAAGCCGTTAACCGGCTTGCATAAGACGGTCAGTGTACTGATAAAATATTGTTTTTAATTACTGCAGCTTTTTTATGAGAATAATTGGATATTTTTGTTAGCTAAACAAGCTGATATATCATGAGTACATTCAAACAAGTTTTATTACTCCTTATATTTTTTTTGCCGGTTGTTCTTCTTCATGCACAGGATCTTTCTGTTGAAGAAATACTGGAGGACAAGATTCTTGCGAAGGAAACGCAAGGGACCGTTATTGTGGAAGGTATCGAATTATTTTCTCAAGTTGAATTGCCTAAGTTCTATACCAACAGGGAATTTGAATTGGCCTGGACGAGTCATAAAAACAGAAGGGACCTGATCGAAAGCCTCGAATCATCTTATGATGAAGGGCTTAGTCCTGAAGATTATCATCTTGACAGGATCAGAAAATTAATGGCTAAATCAGACAAAGCAAAACTGAGTAAGACAGAAACGGCAGACCTTGACCTTTTGATGACCGATGCCCTGATCCTTTATGCGTCTCATCTTTTGGAGGGCAAGCTGGAGCAATCTGAAATAAGAAAAAATTGGGATGTCGAAAGAAACGCAGGCCCGTCTAATCCTGACAGTCTTTTGACGATCACTTTGCACAATCAAAATATTAAACAGGTATTTGAAGATTTTAAACCCCATCACTATATGTATGATCTCATGAAATTTCATTTGAAACGATTGAGGAAAGAATCGGCACAAGGCGGGTGGCCATGGGTGAGTGATGGAGAGGTATTAAAGCCAGGAGATACAGCGGGCAGAGTTGCTGAAATCAGAAAATATCTCATAGCAGTAGGAGACCTTAAAGAAAGCCTGGTGGAAAATAAGAACATATTCGATAAAGATCTTGAACAAGGTGTTAAAAAATTTCAGTGGAGGCACAAATTAACACAGGATGGCGTTATTGGAAAAGGCACCGTTGAACAAATGCAGGTCCCGGTTGAGGACCGCATTGATATGTTACTGCTCAATCTTGAAAGAACACGATGGATATTTCATCAACCTGATGAGGATTTTTTGTTGGTCAATATAGCAGGGTTTCATGTAAAGAGATTCACCAATCGGAAAGAAGTGTTTAATTCAAGGGCGATTGTTGGGAAATACCACAAGGAGTCTCCAATTTTTAAGGGAGTTATGGAATATATCGTGATAAATCCTACCTGGATCCTGCCTTATTCCATTGCAACACACGAAACTTTACCCAACTTAAAGAAAGATCCCGGGTATTTGGAGGAGAAGCACATGGAGGTTATGGATAACAAAGGAAAATTACTCAATCCTTCCTCTATTGACTGGAACCAGTATTCATCTGGAAATTTTCCTTTTATCATACGGCAAAAGGCAGGTCCCTGGAATGCACTAGGGGAGGTCAAATTTATTTTTCCTAATAAATATGCCGTATACCTTCACGATACTCCTTCACGTGGCTTGTATAATCAGCAGGACAGGGCTTTTAGCCATGGCTGCATCAGGACCGAAGATAAATGGGGCCTTTTAATGAGCCTGATGAACGATCCGGAAGTTTGGAATATGGAGAAGATCAATGAAATTTTAGAATCAGGAGAAACAACAAAAATCTACTTGCCCAAACCCATAAATATTTACTTGATTTATCTTACGGCAGCTGTTGATCAGGACAACAACTTAATGTTTATGAAAGATGTGTATAAAAGAGATGATGCTGTTTTAAAGGCTCTTAAGGCACCTTTTACATTCAACGAAGGATAGTGATGAAATTTTGAATTACTTTTCTCAAGCTCCGGCAGGAGCATCTTTTTAGCACGTTCGTCTTCAAAGTGAACTTCATAACCGCAGTGCATTCACTTGTTTATTTATAGTATTTTGGAAATTCTGTAAACAGGGTTTTGCCGTCTTTTATGTTTTTCCAGTGTTTTGTATTGAATTCAATGGCTACTACCCCACAGGTGGGTACATGGTGAATCGCAATGTTGCCAAATTTATTGACAAAATCACTAATACCGTGGTCATGACTGAATATAATAGCGGAGTCAAAGCCGTTATCCAGCGCCTTTACGGTTTTGATCAAATAACCATCACTAAAACTGTAAAGTGATTTGCTGATCTTTAAGTTGGCCAAAGGGTAATTAAAAGAATAGCTGAAGATCATGGCTGTATGAAGCGCCCGGTTTGCGCAACTTGATACAAAGACCGATGGGGTTTCAATTTTTTTCTGTAATACTTTGGAAATCAAATAGGCATCTTCGATACCTCTTTTCTTCAGGGGGCGATCTATGTCCTTAATACCTTCGTATTCCCAGGACGATTTGGCATGACGCACAATAAACAGTGTTTTCATCTTATCAATTCGCAAAAATAAACTTAGCTGTTCTCAAATATAAACAAATTAAGAAGCGAAATTTTTCAATACTTATTTTTTTTAAAACTTCTTTCAAATTAAACCACAGGTTTAGGGCTGAAGCCGGGTTACCTTCCATTCGTAATCTTCCTGCAAGGCAAATAGAATCCTGTCGTGCATCCTGTTAGGCCTGCCCTGCCAAAATTCCATGGATACGGGTTTGACGATGATCCCTCCCCAGTGTTCGGGTCTGGGAATTTCTTTGTTGGCATATGCTTCTTCTAATTGCTTTAGCTTTAAATCAAGGGCATCCCTTGAATCAATCTCCTCACTCTGATCTGAGGCCCAGGCACCAAGCTTGCTTCCATCTGGTCTTGATTCAAAATATCCATCCGACAAATTGGGTGCTAATTTTTCGGCAACCCCTTTGATTATAATTTGCCGTTCAGGTCCGTGCCAGAAAAAATTGAGGCATACATTTGGATTTGCTTCTATCGCTCTTCCCTTTTCACTCTTGTAATTTGTATAAAAAATAAAGCCTTCCCAGGTGAATTTTTTCAACAAAACAATACGGGTTTTTGGATAACCATCTAAACCAATTGTTGAAACACTCATTGCATTTGCCTCTTCCAAGCCGTCAAAGTCATCAGCTTCAAGAAACCATTTTTGGAATAGCTCCATTGGGTTTTCGGGTAACTCCTCCTTTATCAAAGGATTTCGCTCATAATTTTTTCTGTAATGGCTAAGGTCTTTTTCCATGTTTCAAAAATACATTAAATTTTGCTGTGACCCTCTTTTTGACGGATCAGGTATAATCCTGTAAAGGTCAGGAATCCGTTAATGATTAAAATTTCATAACCAAAGGTATAACCATTAAACCAGCTTGCCGCATATGAATTCAGTACAAAACTTAAGGCCACAGACGCAATAGCAATCAGCCATACCCAATTGTCCTTAACCTTGTGTTTGGTAAGCAGGCCAAAGGAAAATAAGCCTAATAATGGCCCATAGGTATAAGACGATACTTGCAGCAGACTACTGATAATATTATCATGTAACAGGTATTTGAATGCTATAATAATCAGCACGAGCAAGCCCGAAAAAGCGAGGTGGATTCTTTTGCGTATTTTCTTTTTTTCTCCTTTTATTTTTGAATCAATATCCATAAAATCAATACTGAACGAAGTGGTTAGAGAAGTAAGTGCGCTGTCGGCACTTGAATAGGCCGCAGCGATCAACCCAAGGATAAATACAATGCCAAACCCGACTCCAAGGCCCTGGTTGAGAGCGATTTCGGGAAAAAGCAAATCAGTTTTGACCTTTCCGTCTACCACAGGAATAGCTACATCATATTCTTGAGCATAAGTAAAAAGAAGTGCCCCCAGAAACAAGAAGATCAAATTTACCGGGATGAGCACCAAACCCAGTGATATTACATTTTTTTGAGCATCCCTCAGGTTTTTACAAGTGAGATTTTTTTGCATATTATCCTGATCGAGCCCCGTCATGGCTATGGCAATAAACATACCTCCAAGCAACCCTTTCAACCAGTATTTTCGATCATTGACATCTTCGGAAAAAACAGTCTTGCTGTATTTTTTAAAGTCATCTGAGTTTATGAATTCCATAAAATCATAAGGCAGGAGATCCATGAGGATCAGTACGGCAAAAACCACAGCGGCCAGCATAAAAAAAGTTTGTAAGGTATCGGTCCAAACTATGGTTTTAATGCCTCCTCTAAAAGTATAGAGCCAAATAAACAATACGGATATGATGACAGTAGCCACAAAGGGTATATGCCAGGCATCAAGGATAAAGTATTGCAGCACCGATGCGACAAGGAATAATCTGAACGACGCAATCAGCATCCGGGACAACAAAAAGAAAAAGGCTCCCGTTTTATGACTTTTAGGCCCGAATCTTTGATGCAGGTACCCATAGATCGAGGTGAGGTTCATTCTGTAATACAAGGGGAGCAATACAAATGCGATGACCAGATAACCTAAAAAGTATCCGATAACAAGTTGCATATAACTAAACTGCGTGCTGCTGACCCATCCCGGAACCGAAATAAAAGTGACCCCTGAAAGAGAGGCGCCAATCATGCCGAATGCCACCACGTACCAGGGCGAGTTTCTGTTGGCCCTAAAGAAAACCTTATTGCTATCGTCCTTCGAAGTGAGGTAAGTAATGCCGATAAGCAAGGCAAAATAGGCCAGTACGATGGTCAGTAGTAAAAAAGGAGACATAGTTCAACATTAAAGTGCAAAAGTAACAGATTTTGATTTGGGAACTGTTGAAAATATTAGAATAAGAAACCTATTAATATCAGGTTGTTGATGGTTTTCAAAAATTTAAAAACATTACATTTGCAACATGGATTTTTCGTCAAAATTATTGGAAAATGCTGTGAATGAAATGGCGCAGTTACCCGGGATAGGCCGACGTACGGCACTTCGCCTGGTATTACACTTGTTAAAACAACCAAAAGAACAAACCCAGTATTTAGCAGAGGCCCTTAAAAATTTCAGGGATGAGATTAAGCTGTGTAAAAACTGTCACAATATCTCAGATATGGAATTATGTGAGATCTGTACAAACAAGCGGAGAGACCCTGAGCTGATTTGTGTAGTGGAAGATATAAGAGATGTGATGGCTATAGAAAACACAGCTCAGTTCAAAGGGTTTTACCATGTGCTTGGAGGTAAGATATCACCTATAGAGGGCATTGGTCCGCATAATCTAACCATCGAAGATCTTGTTCAAAAAGTGGAAAGGGGAGGTATCAAGGAGATCATTTTAGCTTTGAGCTCGACCATGGAAGGGGATACTACCAACTTTTATATATACAGGCGCCTGCAAAAACATGAAGTCAATTTAACGACGATCGCCAGGGGAATTTCGGTAGGAGATGAAATTGAATACGCCGACGAGGTAACCCTCGGGCGCAGCATCATCAACAGGGTTCCTTTTGAACAAGGCATCAAACGATAGGCGATAAGACATAAAATCCGCACTGATTAAAGATCTTCCAATTCCCTGTAATAATCATATTGCAGGTCTTCGTGTAATAAACCGGTTTTCTTTTTGCATTCGGCGATAAGACGGTAATACAGGGTTTCTACTTTTTTATTTCTGTGAATGGAAGGCTTGAAATTTTTCAATTTCTGACAAAAGTAGATTAACAACTCTAATTCGGTCTCTTTGTTTTGAGAATAGCGGATGTATTTTTTTGTATGGTTTAAAATTGAACGGATGCTTTTTTTGACAAAATAGGGGCTTTTGCGATTGACGTGCTCAAATTTTTCGTCGATTTCCTCCTTAACGCTCTCAATATAAGACTGCTCGTCGGATGATTCAAAAAGCAGATAGGTAAGGAGTTCTTTGTTTTCTTTCTTAAAACGAGAGAGTCTTAAACACAGCTCTAATATCTCTTTTGGAGATTTTTCCTGAAGTTCGGTTTTGAGTTCCCTTACAGTAGCTGATTTCATAGGTTTATGATTATATACACAAATATAGAGCTATGTCTTGACTAAATAATAAATTGTCATATTTTTACCGAAAAACTACTGCTTTTGGTCAGCATCTCTGTTATCATTGTCAATTATAATGCCCGGTATTTTCTTAGGAACTGCATTGGAAGCATACTTAGTTCTGACATCGCAGAAGAAGTAGAGGTTATCGTTGTTGATAATAATTCTTCAGACGGTAGTTCTGAAATGATACAGCGTGATTTCCCTCAGGTGAATTATGTTCAGAATGATGAAAACATAGGTTTCTCCAAAGCCAACAACATAGGTGTTTCATTGGCAAAGGGAAGCTATGTACTTATTTTGAACCCGGATACCATGTTGACAGAAACTACGCTGTCGGAGCTCTTACATTTTAGTGAGCAACAAGCTGATTTCGGAGCTGCCGGAGTACATTTTATTGATGGGTCAGGTAAATATCTTCCCGAAAGCAAAAGGAATTTCCCTGATTTAAAGGTCGCGGGTGCTAAACTTCTGGGCTACTCCAAATATTATTATGCCAATCATATTGGCAAGAACGAAATTACAGAGATCGATATTCTGACTGGGGCCTTTATGTTTATCAAAAAGAAGGTTTATAAAGAGGTAGGCGGATTTGATGAAGATTTTTTTATGTATGGAGAAGATATTGATTTAAGTTATAGAATTAGCAGCTCGGGATACAAAAATTATTATGTGGGGAGCACAAAAGTCTTACACTTTAAAGGGGAATCTACCGTTAAAAATACCTTCTATTTTCGCAATTTTTATGGCGCACTCAGTATATTCTACAGGAAGCATTTTCCGAACAGAAAAGCCCTCTATGGTTTGATTGAAGTCTTGGTGAGCATGATTATTACAGTAAAATCTGTCAGGGTTTCTCCTGATAAAGGCGACCCGGTTATGTTCGATACATGGATCTATTTTGGAAACGACAAGCAAGTTTTTGAGAAGCTAAAAAACAAGTATCCTTTTTCAAATGGTTTATATGAACAACCTGCCGGTAAGGAATTCCTACAACCTGAATTGGCTTTTTTTGACAGTAAGAACCTGAGTTATACTAAAATAATTGAAAGAATAAGCGACCCCAATTTTAGTGGGGTCAAAAAAAGAATCATCTCGGCTGACCAATCTTTTTATTTGGGTAGTGATGCATCAGATGAAAGGGGAGAGGTCGTGATTTTATAAGGTATTTTCGTCTTGTTTTTCAATTTTGATTCTTGCGTCAACGGCAATGGCAGCGTCTTCGTTCAACATCAACGGATTGATATCCAACTCGGTTATTTCAGGTATGCTTTCCATGAGTTCAGAGACTTTTTGAAGCACCTCATATAAAGCTTCCAGATTACACGGGGCTTCCGCTCTCATTCCATCAAGGATAGGTTTGATCCGCAGTTTGCTTACCATTTCCACGGCATCCTTTCTTGTTATTGGCGATAGGCTGGACTCACTGTCTTTAAGCGCTTCTACATAGATTCCGCCGGCACCGCAAAGGATCAACGGAGGAAAACCAGCTTCTCTTTTTGCTCCTGTAAAAATTTCTTTTCCTTTGATCATCTCTTGTATCAAAACAGCGGTAGCACCTTTAATTTTTTTCAATTTCCTGAAGTTATGCAACAAATCGCTGACATTTGTCACGTCAATGATTACCCCTTTTATGTCACTTTTGTGCAGAGGTCCGACAACTTTTTGGACCACCGGGTAATTCAGGGAGCCGGATATCTTCAATAATTCTGTTTCGGTACTAACTACTTGCTGTTGAGCACAGCGAATTCCGGCAGCCTGCAGGATCGCATAGACCTGGTCAGCTTGCAGGAACCCATTCGGAAACTCCCTGGCCAGTGTCCTGATGTTTGAGTATTGTTTCGGTTTGATTTTAAATAGTTGTCCAGATGGTACACTATTCTCCATCACTTTGGCAAGACATGTTCCAAAAAGGTATTCATCATTAAAGGCCAGATTCCCTTTTTTTATGAAATTGCTGATCTCTTCCCTGACGTTCACAACAGAAGGTAAAATAGCAAATACAGGCTTACTTGATCGTTGAGCCATTTGATGAATTACTTTATAGGCCTCTGTTACAGTTCCCAGCCCGGGGCTGCCGAAAATCACAATTACGGCATCGATTTCTTTTACGTCACGTTCACAATAGTCCAAAACCTTTTCCAGTTGATCGGCAGTTCCGGTAGCCAGAATGTCAATCGGGTTGGCAGTGGCTGCGCCCGGGTAGAGTAATTGCTTTAAAGCATTTTGATGGGCAACTGAAAGGTCTGGGACAGATAAGCCGTTTTGAGTCAGGGTATCGGTCAGGATTACACCCGGGCCTCCTGCATGAGTGACGACTGCAAAGCGCTTTGGTTTTTGTTGAGTTGCCTGCAGAATGGCAGCAATAGTTATCAGTTCGTACCTGCTGTAACACCTTATGATTCCGGCCTTTTTAAAGAGTGCCTGTACAAACAGGTCTGAGTTGACCATGGCACCTGTATGTGATGCCGCGGCGGCATTTCCTTTGTCGGTAACACCCGATTTCAGGGCGACTATTGAACAGCCCTTTCGCCTTAAAGAAATAGCATGTTCAAGTAGTTTGGAAGCATTTTTTACTGACTCCAGATACAGCATGATGACAAGGCTGCTTTCACCCTGCCTGAAGGTATCGTCAAGATGTTCCAATATGTCTTCTGCTCCTAATTGGGCACTATTTCCCACCGTAAATATGTTGGAGAACCTCAAGCCAATCTGCTGTGCCGCTTCCAATGTAAATACTGCGGTTGCGCCGGAACCAGATATAAAACTGACGCCTTTTTTATCGATCACGGGAAGAGGCCGGGTAAAGATCCCGGCATAGTGGCGGTTGATCATACCAATGTTGTTGGGGCCTAAAAGACTTCCGCCGGCGCTGCTGATGAGTGTGGTTATTTTTCTCTCCAGATCGCGTCCTTCTTTATTGAGTTCTCCAAACCCGGATGAAAAAATGATAAACCCTCTGGTTCCTTTTGATTTAATTAATTCCTCAATCACCGGCCAAATTTCCTGCGCAGGAATGGCAATTATGGCAAGATCAGTTTGAGGAAGGAGAGAAGCGTCTCGATAAGATTTTACACCTTGTACCTCATCTTTTTTGGGATTCACAACGTATAAGTCTCCTTTAAATTCCTGATCAAGAAGGTTTTTGAGGACACTCCCCCCTAAATGGTCAAGATGATCCGAACCTCCTATTACTGCGATACTCGATGGTTGAAGAAGGTTATTATGCAACATAACTGTGCTGGATTGGTAGATGTAAAATAAGCCAAAAAAAATGACCCATTTACTGATATTTATCAAGTCTTTTAGGCTCAAAAATTAGTTACTTTGATAAACGGATTAAAGTGTGAACAATATGTACCCATTCTCACGGGCAGTTAATTCAATGCACTCAGAAGACATTAAATTATTGATGAAACAGTCTTCAGGGAAAGGTTTGATCTCTTTTGCCGGCGGGATGCCAAATAATGATCTGTTTCCGGTAAAGCAAATAGATAAAATTTATAACAGTTTAAGCGACGATACTAAGAAACTTTGTTTTCAATACGGCCCAACTACAGGGTATCCTCCATTGATAAGGTCTCTTCAAAAAATGATGCTGAAAAAGGGTTTACCTGCTAAAACAGATAAAATTCTTGTGACTACAGGGTCCTTACAGGCCATAAGTATTATCACGCAGGAATTTGTAAATGAAGGAGACATTATCCTTACTGAGAATCCCTGTTTTGTTGGCGCTTTGTCTGTTTTCGAAACATACCGCGCAAAAATTATAGGGATACCCATTGATGAAGAAGGGATAGATATAGATGCTTTAAGAAAAGTGATTTCAACATTGAAAAGGCCTCCAAAATTTCTTTATATCACACCGAATTTTCACAATCCTGCAGGAATTTTATACACAGAAAAGCGAAGGCGCGCGCTATTGGAAACCCTATCCGGAACTGATATCATATTGATCGAAGATGATGCTTATGGAGACCTTTATTTTGATGTGAACGACAAGCCCTTGACACGACCTTTGAAATCATACCATGCTTATGATGTAGAGATCATTTATACAGGCTCTTTCTCTAAAATATTGGGGCCTGGATTCCGTTTGGGATATATGCTGTCTTCACCGGAAATATTTGAAAAAGCCGAAACCATTAAACAGGCACTTGATGCCTGTACCTCTAATTTTATGCAAATTTTGGCACAGCATTTCATCGATGAAGGTTATTTGACACCCTATCTTGATTTCCTGAGAAAGGAATACAGCGAAAGAAAGGAAATCCTTCAACGAAGTTTGGAGGAACATCTACCTGACGGTATTCGGTGGATCGAACCCAAAGGTGGATTTTATATATGGTTAAGGCTGCCAAATGAACTCAGTGCCAGTGCCATTTTTAAGGACTGCCTGGAAAAAGGCGTTGTATTTGTTGCAGGAAAAACGTTCGACCCGGAAAATGAGGAGGACCACAACCTTCGGTTGTCATTCTCCAACATGCCCAAAAAGGAAATTGAAAAAGGCGTAGTTCTTCTTTCTAAAGTCATCAAAAATCACCTAAAAGTTTCGATGTTATACGATACTAATACATGAACTCAACGAATTCCTTGGCTTTCTGGCGTCCAAGTTGAAAAGCTTCAGTGTTTTTAATTCTTACCTTTTCACTTTTATCCCTGAAACAATAATTAATCGCCTGCAGGATCTTTTCTTCTGGTATCGGCAGATGATCTGCGGCAGCACCTAATAAGACCATATTGCAAACCTTAGTGTTTCCCATGTCCTTTGCACAGCTTTTGGCGTTAATGATGATATGGTTAACGTGTTTTTTTATCTGTTTGTATAATTCGTGTTTGTCGGGATAGTTGATTATATTTTCAAAGGTACTCGAATCGGTAATGATCCAACCGTTTTTTTTAAGGTAAGGAATATGTCTTAAAAGCTCCATAGGTTCAGCAGATAAGATAAGATCGACTTTTCCCTCAGGAATGAGGTCGGAGTAGATCTCCTTGTCAGAAATCCTGACATGGCAGTGAACCGCACCACCACGTTGGCTCATTCCATGAACCTCAGATTGTTTAACAAATAGATTGAGTTGTAGGGCGGCAATGTCAATAATGGAAGCCAGGGTGAGGATCCCTTGTCCACCAACTCCGGATAAGATAATATTCGACTTCATAATGTAGATTTAGTTTAAGGAGGCTATTGTTTGTTTAATTTGTTCTTTACTTTCTCTGCTTAGCCTTACACATGGCCTTTCAGAGAGGATAACAGATACCCCTTTATAGTGAACTTCTTTTCTCAGAATTTCGAGATTTTTTTGAAAATTCTTCTTTAAAGGTTCGATTCTTTTCAAGTGTTTCGGGTCTACCCCGAGGCCCAGGCAGATATCCTTTAAACGCCCTGTTGCAACAGATGGCTGAGCTCCTGTCATGGCAACAGTTGAATTGTCTGAAATAATGACTGTGATGGGAGACTTCTCATTAATGGCTTCCAGCAAACCAGTCATGCCCGAATGGGTAAAAGTAGAATCACCAATTACGGCAATGGCGCTCTCGATTCCTGCATCCGCTGCACCTTTGGCCATGGTTATGGACGCACCCATATCAATTAAGGTGTTGACTGTATTAAGGGGAGTCAATGCACCAAGTGCATAGCAGCCAATATCGCCAAATACTTTTTTTTGTCCAATTTCAGGGAGTATCTCCTGAATCACTTTAAACAGATCGAGGTGTCCACATCCATCGCAGAGCTGAGGAGGTCTTCCGACTACAAGATCGGATGTTTGTGCAGTTTCATTTCGATAAAGGCCTATTGCCCTTGCTACGATATTAGGATTCAGTTCTCCTGTTTGAGGCAAGTGCCCGCTCAGTTTTCCGGTGACTTTTGGAGTTTCGTCAAAATAGTCGTTCAGAAGCTCTTCCACCAATGGATATCCCTCTTCTATTACGAGCAGTTCGTCGCAATCACCATATATTTTTTTGAGTTTTTCTTTGGGTAACGGATATTGAGAGATCTTTAACAATGAGAAAAAACCTAAATCATCGGCAAGGTTTTCCATAACATAATTGTATCCTATCCCACAGGCCACGATTCCCAGGGTGCGATCCTTATTTTGCACCAAGTGATTCCAGGATGACTTTTCGGAGGCCTCGAGCAAGAGCGATTTTTTATCGACCAGTTTTTCGTATTGTACTTTTGCATTCGAAGGAACCAAGGCAAAACGATCTGTATTCACGGGCAACTGTATGCCATTTTGTGCCCTTCTTTCTTTGAATATAACTCCTGTACGTGAATGGGATAATCTGGTTACCAAACGCAATAAAACAGGGAGTTGAGTTTCTTCCGACAGATCAAAGGCGTAGTGCATCATGTTATAGGCCTCCTGCTGATTTGAGGGCTCCAAAACTGGAACTTTGGCAAATTTTCCATAGAAACGCGAATCCTGTTCATTCTGTGAAGAATGCATCGAAGGATCATCGGCCACCACAACTACCAATCCACCATTGATTCCTGAGACTGCCATATTCATAAATACGTCAGAAGCTACATTGAGCCCTACGTGTTTCATGACCGTAAGGGCCCTCTTTCCGCAGTACGACATTCCGAGAGCAGCTTCCATTGCAGTTTTTTCATTGACCGACCAGCTGGAATGAATACCGAGTTCTTTTGCGATTTTAGATTGTTGTATATACTCAGTTATTTCTGTGGAGGGCGTGCCCGGATAGGCGTAAACCCCTGAAATACCAGAATCGATGGCCCCTTGTGCCAATGCTTCATTTCCAAGAACCAAATTTTTCATTCACGCTGATTTTCATGTATTCTAAAGGTAAATGTAAAAGTTAGGAATAGAAATTTTTATGATTTTCATCATACTATCGGTTGTGAGATGGAAAAAATTGAAAAAGTTTCCTGAGGCTTTTGATAAAATTCAAGTATTTTTGAAGAGTCTTCAGTTTTTTCAACCTGATTATTGACCTTAAAATTTGTGTTTTGGAACAAAATGAGCTTTATCCTGTTTTTCTCAAAGTGGCAGCTTTGGATGTATTGATCGTAGGGGGTGGCCATGTTGGATTGGAGAAACTGACCTTTCTCCTGAAGTCCAGTCCCAATGCCAAAGTTACTTTGGTTTCAAAGTCATTTATCCCCGAAGTTATTTCACTTGCCGGGGGATTTAATGTTTCATTAGTCAAGGATGCCTATAAAAGAAGTTATTTGTCGGGAAAGCAGATAGTCATTGCAACCACTGATGATCTCGACGTGAATATACAAGTATATCATGATTGTAAAAAAGAGAATATTTTGGTGAATTTGGCCGATAATCCTGCTTATTGTGATTTTTACATGGGAGGAATCGTGACCAAAGGCAATGTGAAAATTGCTATTTCCACCAATGGTAAATCGCCGACAGCGGCGAAGAGGCTCAGACAGTTTTTTGAAGAAATACTTCCGGATAATATCAATGAATTGGTTGAAAACCTTAATAGATACAGGAAAACGATTAAAGGTGATTTTGAAGACAAGGTGTCGAAAATGAATGAGCTCACCAAAGAAATGATCAAGATCAAAAAGGATGACCAGGTTTCAGGGAATCCTTAGCAGTTTTTAAAAGGTTGATCATCCAGCGATCAAAGGATTATTTACAGATGGCCCCGAATATCATATTCGCAAAATTAGAGTATTCTGATTAAATTGTTTTTAGTAAAATAGAGTATAGTTAAAAACTCCCTATTATTATCTTTTTAATTTCTTAAATTTGCCCCTAAAATTACCAACGAAATGTCAAAATTTGAATTGAAACTGCCGAAAATGGGTGAAAGCGTTGCCGAGGCAACAATTACTTCTTGGTTGAAGGAGGTTGGGGATACCATTGAAATGGACGAAGCTATCGTAGAAATAGCAACAGATAAGGTTGACTCAGAGGTTCCAAGTGAGGTAGAAGGTGTATTGGTGGAAAGATTTTTTGAAGTTGACGAGGTTGTTGGTGTTGGCCAGGTAATTGCAGTGATCGAAACAAATGGTGAATCTCAAGAAGTTACTGACGAACCCGAAGCAGCAGCTATAGAAGTTCCTGAGGAATTGCCAACAGTTTCATCGGTGAAATCAGCAATGGATTCAGTAAGCACAAATAGTGCTGATATTAGCTCACCAAGTGGAAAGTTTTTTTCACCCTTGGTTAAGAATATTGCAAAAACTGAAGGGATTAGTATTGATGAACTTGAGTCTATAAAAGGAACGGGCAAGGGTGAACGGGTTACCAAGAATGATATTTTGGACTATATTAAAAGAGGCAGAAAAGCTTCGGAGAAAGTACAGGATACAAAAAGCCCTGAACCAGTTTCTGAAAAAGTTGCAAACGCTCCTTCAGTTGAAGCCATTCAACCCGCTTTAAATGATGAAATCATTGAGATGAGCAGAATGGGCAAGCTTATTTCCAAGCATATGGTCGATTCTTTGAGGACCTCGGCACATGTTCAGAGTTTTGTTGAGGTAGATGTTACCAATGTTGTGCGATGGAGAGAGAAAGTCAAAGATGAATTTTTAAAGAGGGAAGGTGAAAAAATCACTTTTACTCCGATCTTTATGGAAGCAGTCGCCAAGGCAATACGTGATTTCCCGATGATGAATATCTCTGTAGACGGAGACAGGATCCTTAAACATAAAGACATCAATTTAGGCATGGCCGCAGCACTTGCAGATGGTAATTTAATTGTTCCTGTAATCAAAAGAGCTGATCAGCTCAATCTTGTGGGCATGACCAAAGCCGTTAATGATCTTGCTCAAAGGTCACGGGCAGGTAAGCTTAATCCGGATGATGTACAGGGAGGTACTTTTACGGTGACGAACGTGGGTTCTTTTGGAAGTATCATGGGTACCCCAATTATCAATCAGCCACAGGTAGGCATATTGGCCCTGGGTTCAATTCGCAAGATTCCTGCGGTTATTGAAACCCCTGAAGGCGATCTTATAGGAATCCGCCATAAAATGATCCTTTCGCATTCCTATGATCACAGAGTCGTCAACGGAGCACTGGGAAGTATGTTTGCCAAAAGAATTGCAGATTATCTGGAAGCCTGGGATGTCAATACCACTTTTTAAGAAAATTATAAAACGAATATAAATTTCATTTCACTAAGATGAATATTAAACTTGAAAGACCGATCGTTTTCTTTGATCTGGAAACTACCGGAATTCAAATAGCAACAGATAGAATCGTAGAAATCTCTGTTCTTAAGGTCTACCCCAATGGAAATAAAGAAACATGGACAAGGCTGGTGAATCCCGAAATTGAAATTCCGAAAGAAGCGTCAGACATTCACGGCATAACGAATGAAAAGGTTGTGATGGAACCCAAGTTTTCAGAACTGGCCCACAAGGTGAGTACAATGATAGAAGGTTGTGATCTTGCCGGATTCAATTCAAACCGTTTTGATATTCCCTTACTCGCTGAAGAAATGCTTCGTTCCAAGGTAAATTTTGACATGGAAAACAGGAAAGCCATTGATGTCCAGGTTATTTTTCATAAAAAGGAACAGCGAAACCTTAGTGCAGGTTACGAGTTCTACTGTGGAAAGAACCTTGAAAATGCACACTCTGCAGAAGCTGATACCATAGCGACTTTTGAAATTCTGGAGGCACAGATAGAGAAATATGAGGATCTTCAAAACGACGTTTCGTTTTTAAGTGACTATTCTTCACATCAGAAACGGGCCGATTTTGCCGGCTTTATTTTAATGGATGCTGAAGACGAGGAAATCTTTTCATTTGGTAAATACAAAGGCAGGAAGGTAAGAGATGTTTTTAGAGAAAATCCGGGATATTACAACTGGATACAGAATGCTGACTTTCCTCTTTACACGAAAAAAATACTGACAAATGTCAAAGAGAATATGTCGGCCAAAAAACAGATCAGCACGCTGGAAGACCTGCAAAATAAATTTAATAATAAGATATAAAATATGTACGTAGATTTTGATACTTTGAAGGATAATTCAAGAGTTTGGGTTTATCAGTCTAATAGAGAATTCAGTGCTGATGAGATGAAAACTATATCGGTCACGATGAAAAATTTTATCAATGAATGGACAAGGCACGGGGATGACCTCAAGGGATCTTTCGATATTAAGTACAATCATTTTATCATATTGGCTGTCGATGAATCCTTTAATCAGGTTTCGGGCTGTTCCATTGATGCTTCAACCCATGTATTTAAGCATTTTGAAAAGGAATTTGAGCTTGAACTTTTGAATAAGTTAAATACAGCATTTAAGCATGGAGACCATATCAATGTAGTTTCTCTGGCTGAATTCCAGAACTACGTAAAAGAGAAAAAAATACATCCTGATACTTTGGTCTTCAACAATTTGGTGCAAAACAAGGCGGATCTAAAGGAGATGTGGGAAGTTCCGGCCAATAAGAGCTGGCACAGCCGGTATTTTAACTGATTTTTTTAATTTTACCGTATGAGGTGGTTACCTCATCTGCAGACGAGCACAGAACAACAGATTCCCTTGAACCATTTGTTTTATTACCTTAAATTCACTTTTATGAAGAAGATCGCAGTACTGATAGTCCTGCTTATGGCCTTTCAGGCCAGAGCCCAAAAAGACCCTTTACAAACAAAAGACAGTATAGCTCAAAACAAATGGGTTGACAGTATTATGGCGACCATGAATGTTGAGGAGAAAATAGGTCAGTTATTTATGGTCGCTGCCTATTCGAATAAGGATGAGGCACACGAAAAATTTATCAGCGACCTGATAGAAAAGCATCATATCGGAGCCTTAATATTTTTTCAGGACCAGGCGGTGAAACAGGTGGAACTGACCAACAGATATCAAAGTTTATCCAGAATTCCCCTACTGATTGGAATAGACGGAGAATGGGGATTGAGAATGCGGCTTCAAAATACGGTTGCATTTCCCTATAACATGGCACTGGGAGCAATTCGTAACGATAAGTTGCTCTATGAGATGGGCAAACAAATGGGTAAGCACATGAAAAGAGAGGGTGTGCATATCAATTTTGCCCCGGTAGTCGATGTGAATACCAACCCTTTAAACCCGGTTATTGGCAATCGCTCCTATGGCGAGGACAAGGACAATGTTACGAGAAAGGCCATCGCCTTTACCAAGGGAATCCAAAGTGAACAAATAATGGCTTGTGCCAAACACTTCCCCGGCCACGGAGATACGGCTCAGGATTCTCATAAAACACTTCCATCAGTGCTCCATGATACAACACGATTAAATTCAATCGAATTATACCCGTACACCAAGATTATAGAACAGGGAATAGGATCGGCTATGATCGGTCACCTCAGTGTTCCGGCTTTGGAACCCAATGTGAATCTGCCATCCTCTTTATCTTATAATATCGTTACAAAATTGCTCAAGGAGAAAATGGGTTTCAAGGGATTGATTGTTACCGATGCGTTAAACATGAAGGGATCCGCTGATTTTGCTTCCTCTGAAGAAATCAATTTACAAGCTATTCTCGCAGGAAACGATCTTCTTGATGTACCGCTCAACGTTGTCAAATCAATTCAGTTAATGAAAAAGGCCTATGCCAAGGGAACCCTCTCTGAGGATAGGTTAAACGAATCTGTTAGAAAGATTCTCAAAACGAAATATTGGGTCGGATTGCATAATTATGAGCCATTGAAAGTGGAAAACCTGATGAGTGACCTCCATACTGTAGAAGATGATCTTTTGAACCGCAGACTTGTTGAGAATTCGGTTACGGTGATCCAGAATAAAAATGACGTATTGCCTGTTAAAAACTTAGGGGAGAATAAGCTGGCTTATGTGAAATTGGGAAAACACAATAACAGCCCCTTTGTAAATCGCCTTAAAGATTATGCAAAAGTTGATGTGATTTCGGGTAAAAGTGCGGCTGAAATTTTAAATAAACTAAAGGGCTATACAACCGTAATCATTAGTTTTCACACAAGCCTGGGCGCCTATGCGAATTACAAGATCGATGATGATGAATTATTGATCCTTCAGGAAATAGCAAAAAATCACAAGGTAATCCTCGATGTATTTGCGAGCCCTTATAGTTTGCTAAAGATCAAATCTTATGAAAATATAGATGGTATTATTGTATCCTATCAGAATACCGGTCTCGCCCAGGATATATCAGCTCAAATGATTTTTGGAGCTCTCGACTTCAAAGGCGTTTTACCGGTGAATATCAAAGATGATTTCAAAGTAGGTTTTGGACTTCAGCTCGCCGGCCTCAATAGAATGGGCTATTCAATTCCGGAGGATGTGGGTTTGGACAGAAACAGGCTTCAAAGGATTGATTCAGTGGCTGAGGTGGTGATCGATTCAATGATGGCTCCCGGCATGCAGGTACTGGTGGCTCGACACGGCAAAATTGTCTACAGAAAGGCTTATGGGTTCCATACCTACGATAAAAAAAAAAAGGTAGACAATAACAGCATTTATGACCTGGCTTCTGTGACAAAGATTCTCGGAGGCCTTCCTATGATCATCAAAGCCGAAGAAGAAGGAAAATTTGACTTGGACGCCCCTCTCGGGGAACTCATGCCCGTGTTAAAAGACAGTAATAAGGACACGGTAACAGTAAGAGAAGCCCTTTCTCATTTTGCCAAACTAATGCCTTATATCCCCTATTATGAAACCATGGTTGAGGGCGAGGAGAACACACCTATGAAGAAGTATTTCAGTACCACGAATTCAGGTAAATACAGTATTAAGGTTGCCGAAAACCTTTATCTGAGAACTGATTATCGAGACACTATCTTTCAATTGATCGCAGATGCACCCCAAAGAGACGTGCTGGAATACAAATACAGCGGTTTGCCTTTTTATCTGTTTAAGGATTATATAGAGAAAACCTACAAGGAATCAATGGATGTTCTCAACCATAAATATTTTTATGGCCCCCTGGGGGCCGTTACATTAGTTTACAACCCATTGAATAAGTTTCCAAAATCAAGAATAGTTCCAACAGAAAAGGATGAATTTTTTCGACACCAGCTCTTACATGGAAATGTTCATGATGAAGGTGCAGCCATGATGGGCGGGGTGAGTGGAAATGCCGGTTTGTTCGGAACGTCGAATGACGTGGCAAAAATGATGCAGATGTTCCTGCAGAAGGGATATTACGGTGGTGAAAGTTATTTTAAACCTGAATCTTTTGATAAATTCAACCGCCGATATTTTGAAGACAAGGGGGTGAGAAGGGGACTGGCATTTGACAAGCCTCAGCTGGATGAATCAATGGCAACCTGCGGTTGTATCTCCTTTAAGAGCTTCGGCCATAGCGGATATACAGGCACCTATACTTTTGCAGATCCTGAAACAGAAATTGTTTATGTGTTTTTATCAAACAGGGTGTATCCAACCCGTGAAAACAATAAGCTGGGTGAGGCTGATATCAGAACTGTTGTTCAAATGCTTATTCAGGAAGCGATTATCAACGAATAAAGGCCTAACTTGATTTTACAAACAGGTATACGATCAGTAAGCTGGTTCCCAGATAGATCAAACCTGTAAGGCCTGTCGTGAAAGATGCAATAATACCAGCTTGAATAAGATAACAGATGGGCACCAGGGTAATCCCAATTGTAAAACGATGCGTAGCGATAAACTCTTCTTCAACAATTTTCGGGTACAAGTATTTCCATACTAAAATCGGAATAAAACTATTGACCTTTACAAATGGGCGCAAAAAATGAAACTGGTTGTCATCTTCCTTATGTGGCATGTTTTCATGGTCCAAATCAAGAAGTTTTTCATTGACATTATCGGGATTAAGAAATTCTTCTTCCTTGAAAGAAGCCGCTATTTTGTCGTGGTGTTCCAAATTTTCTATATGAGTAATGAGTTTTTTCAAGGCTTCGCTTACATCATTTTTTAAATCAGAAGAGGCGCCGTTTAATACCGACTCCCTGTGATGATCATTTACAGGTATGGGCTGTCCGTAAACAAGATGAACGCTGCTGGCGTATTTCTTGGCATTCGAATAATTAATGCCTATTGGTACGACGACGATCTCAAGATCAGGCTTGTTATGGAGTGCTCCAAAGATGATTCTGGTAAAGCCTTTGCTCAAAACCCTTAATCGTCTTTTGATATTGTGGTTGCCTTCCGGAAAGATCAATACGGTTCCATTTTTATCAAGGATCTTATAGCATTTCTGAAATACTTCTTCATTTTTGGAAAGGCTGTTCATTCCGTCCTTGATCCTGTAAATCGGAAGCATATTAACCGTAGATAACAATGCTCTGATCACAGGTTTATTAAAGACATCGGCTCTGGTTAAAAAATTTAATTCTCTCGGGGTAACTGCACCGATCAAAAGCGGATCTATAAGGGCATTCTGATGATTGGCTACAAAAAGAATTGCCTTGTCTTTAGGGATATTCTCTGTTCCTGAGATCAGTATTTTCTTGAAATAAAAAGAGAAACCCAGTCTCATATAAGATTTCACAAAAAGGTACCAAATCTTTTTCATGCCTTAACAGGTTTCGTTTTTTCAGACCAAAAATAAGCAATAAGCAAGCCGGATAAAATATCCCATATGGCCCAGAAAGCTACCAGTAAAGCCATTCCGCCAAGGCCGTCAAAAAAACTAAAAACCAATAGCAGGCCCAGTCCCGAATTCTGAATTCCAGTCTCAATACTGAGGGTCTTTTGATCGAGATAAGAGAGTTTATTGAGTTTTGCAAAGAAGAAACCTACCAGCAGAAGTAAGGAGTTATGGGCGATCACTATGGCGAAAACATAATGGATATGTGTCAAAAAAACATCAAGGTTATTATAAAAAGCAACTCCGATAAAAGACAGAAAGATCAATATTGAAACCGGTTTCAGAAACCTTGAGGTTTTAAAGGCAAATACGGGATGATAGTTATTGATCATCATACCAAGGATTAATGGAATACCCAGGATCAACAGAACGAATCTCGCTACCTCTAAAGGAGCTACTTCCACATTTTTTAGAATTTCGGAGGTCGGGGGGTAAAGACTACCCCAGATAGCGAAATTGAGCGGAGTCATCACAAGAGCTGCTAAAGAAGCAAAGGCAGTCAGGCTCACCGACAAAGCTGTATTTCCTCCAGCGAGTTTGGTCATGAAATTTGAAATATTCCCTCCCGGGCAAGCCGCCACCATAATCATTCCCAGGGCTACACTTGGATAGGGCTCAATGATGATAATCATCAAAAAAGTAACCAGTGGTATCAGGATAAATTGTGAAATAATCCCGACAATTACAGATTTGGGTGATTTGAGTAAATTTGTAAAATCCGACATTTTGATATCAAGAGCCACTCCAAACATGACCAATGACAAGGTAAGGTTTACCAACCAAAGGTTATCTGAATTAAAATTGATCTGTATACTGTCAATAGAATCGATCATAGGGGTTATTTGATGCTTAATTTTTAAAGGCGTAGGCCATGATATTTGCTCCCATTTGCAACGCCTTGGATCGAACCTCCGAAGGATTGTTATGTACTATTTCGTCTTCCCATCCATCACTCAAATCACTCTCATAATCATAAAAACAGATCAATCGGCCTTCATAAATGAGGCCAAAACCCTGGGCAGGCTTTCCTTCGTGTTCATGAATTTTTGGTAAGGTACTAAAATTATAGTTTTGATGGTATATTTCATGATCGAACGGAATTTCTTCGAATTCAAGTTCGGGAAATACTTTTTTCATTTCTTTCCGTATATAATCGTTTAATCCATAATTATCGGAAATGTGAATAAAACCACCTGAAACAAGATAATTTCTTAAATTCTTGGCAGCTTCTTCACTAAAGAAGATGTTCCCATGACCTGTTAAAAACACAATGGGAAAATTGAAGAGTTCCTGACTTTGAGGCTCAATATTTTTTGGCTTTTCACTGAGTTTTGTATTGATATTCGAATTGCAAAAACGGATCAGGTTTGGAACCGCAGTCGGGTTCGCATACCAGTCTCCCCCGCCTTCATATTTTAGGATAGCAACTTCCTGAGCTCTAATCTGTTGGCCTGAGATTAAACATATAAAGGCCATAAAAAGAGGTACAGCTAATAAATATGATGTACTATGTTTAACTTTCATGCGTGTCAAGTTATAAAATTTCATTGAGAAGTGCCACTGCGTTGCAGGCCACAATACCTGCTGTTTCAGATCGTAATCTGCTCTCGCCTAAAGTTACCGGCTTTATACCCATCTCGAGTGCCAGCCGGATTTCGCCGACCGAAAAATCACCTTCTGGACCAATAAGAATCATGATTTTTTGATGAAAGGGGAAGAATGATTTTAAATGATTCTTTGCGCCATCTTCACAATGAGCTATAAGGCCGAGATCCCAATGGCTTGTACTCAGGAATTCTTTAAAATTAACGGGCTTGTTCAACACGGGAAGGTTAAATTTCAAGGACTGTTTCATGGCCGAAAGTATCACTTTTTCCATGCGCTCTGTTTTGATTTGCCTTCTTTCAGAATGGTCGCAAAAAATCGGGGTGATTTCATCTACCCCTATTTCTGTCGCTTTTTCAAGAAACCATTCAAAACGATCATTCATTTTTGTGGGTGCAATGGCAATGTGTAAATGATAATTCCAGGTTTTGGGTTTGTGCTCCCAGGTACTGATTTGAGCAATACATTTTTTATCCATGGCCTGAACAATTTTTGCCTGGAACAATTTTCCTTTACCGTCAGTAATGGATAACTCGTCACCGCTGGTTTTTCTTAAAACCCTCACAATATGCCTGCTTTCTTCCTTATTAAAGGCAACTGTTTCTAATTTCTCGGTGATGTCAGGATTGTAAAAAAGTTGCATGATTGTTTGTGTAGCAGGTTAAATATAACTTATTCTCATCAGTATATTTCATTCAAAGATCCATATCAATTGATATCTTTTCTCATAGTGCACCTTCTTTTATGTACTTGAGGTTTAAAATTCTTCCAGATAAGTTGAATGTCTTTGTTTTCTTCCAATTCAGGCGTTATGATCATTTTTTCTACTCCTTTTTCTTTAAATGTTTTGAAAAACTCATCAAAAATAATGGCGGTTACACCCTTTCTCTGGTACTCAGGAAGAATGCCAATCAGAAAAAACACTGAAGCCTTAGAAGATTTTTTGGCTTTGAGCAAATGCATGAATCCCGTGGGAAACAATTTACCATTTGCTTTCTGCAGGGCTTCAGCATAAGACGGCATAGTGATCGAAAATGTAATGAGTCTATCGTCTTTGTCTATAATAAATTTGATGTATTCAGGATTGACAAAATTGATAAATTTCTTTTTGAGATAGGCAATTTGTTGGTCACTAACAGGAACAAAGGAAGATAATTTGGCATAGGAAGTATTAAAAAGGTCAAACATGTCTTCAGCATATGGCATCACTTCTTGAGTTGTCTTGAAATTAATGGCCTTAAGATTGTAACGGTCTTTGATTAGGCTGGCATATCTCTTATACTTTTCAATATCTACATTTTTTATATGAAAGTTGGATTCTATAAATTTCTGAGCAGGTTTTAGTCCCAGGCTTTTAAAATGTTCAGCATAATAGGGATGATTGTACCAGGTAATCATCGTACTTATCGAATCAAATCCTTCTGTTAGTACACCAACTTTGTCAAGATTTGAAAAGCCAAGTGGCCCTTCAATAAACTCCAGTTGATGCATCCTGCCAATTTCAATAACCTTATCCAGCAAAGCCCTGCTAACGTTCAGGTCATCAATAAAATCAATCCAGCCAAATCGCATTCTTCTAACTTTTTGAACATCGATTTCAACCTTGTTAATAATGGCAGCCACCCGGCCGACAATCATACCATTCCTGTAGGCAAGGAAGAACCTGGCATCCGCATGTTCGAATACTGGATTTTTAAGTTTGTCAAAACTTTCGACTTCTTCGCTAATAATAGGTGGTACCCAATATTTATTTCCCTTGTATAAAGTGAAGGGAAACTTTACAAACTGCTTAAGTTCTTTTTTTGTCGAAATCTCGAGGATTTTTATCATTCGACAAAATTAATCGTTTTCTTATTTTTTATTGGATTTTTTTTCAGCTTTTTCTTTTTTCTTGTTTTGCTTGACTTGCATCTTGTTTTGTTTCTTTCTGGCCTTCTGAGCTTTTTTATTAACAGGAGGCTCAAGACTTCTTGTTTTTACTTTTGAAGTTTTTACGTTACGTATTTTTCCTGTGCTGGATGATTTTTTACCGGAAAAAAGCCCGAATGTTATGGTATTCCAGAAACTTTTCTTTTCTTTTGGCATGATAGATGCATCATTGTTCTCGACTTCACCGACAATGATTTTGTCTTTGTGTTTGTCAAGGCGCCAGGAGATTCCACCACCTATTAAATAGGTATTGTCTCCTCTTTCATCGAAAATCATTCTAGCCGAAAGATCGGCCTGCATATTCGGATTGATCAAATAGGCGCCTCCTGCGCCAAATTGAAAATCATTAGGGACATTTTTTCTGAAAAAACCCTGATTCTCCCCAAAGATTGACCATTTTTCGTGCAAAGTGTAGGTTACAGTAGCGATATATGAGTTTTCGGCTTCGTTGGTAAAGACTTTATCGGCGATAAAATTAAAAAGAACGATCAATCGGTTCGACAGGTCGTTTTGTGTATAAATCCCAAACCTTGGGCTCATGCCCTCAGGATTTTTGTGAAGTTCAGTGAGTAAATTGGTGTTCAAGCCTGCATAAACTCCCACGGCAGGAATCAGCCTTTTTTTGTCAAAGCTATGCCTGGCCTTCCAACTCCTGATCTCCTTTGATTTATCGGCATACTCCGGTTTGTACACCATGTATTTGGCACCCACGGTAAGTTTACTGAAGCCGAATGAAGATTTGCTGTAAACAGCCGGTCTAGAAAAGTCCCGGTTTTCGTTCACAACCGCCATGTCAAGGCTAAACTCCAATGGTTCAAAAAACTGCCCGGTCCTCAACATAATGTCAGACCCGATACTGGCCCCGCTATAGGAAAAAGTTTGTTGAAGATTTGGGTCATAGTATAGATATCCGCCTACATCTTTGTAAAAAAGACCTGCTTCTACCTGATATACTTTAGTGCCCACGGCATAAGGGCTGTCTGAAAATCCCGGACGACGGGAATTGATTACCTCGGTATATTGAGCATAAGAAAATTCTGCCAATAGCAGGAGGAGAAGGGTTGTAAGGAAGGATTTCATGTTCAACTTATAATTTGATCAAATTAAGTTTTTCATTATATAAACGCTTAAGTTGCTCTCAAATTGTTATTTTTGAAAATTAAATTTTAAAATTATGCAGGAGGCTTCAATTCAGGGTTTGCGGTTCATTTTGATCCTTATTCTCGGGTATTATGCTTTCAAATGGTTGGCAAGGATTTTTCTTCCGTTTTTGATGCAAAAAGCAGTGAGAAACTTTGAGAAAAAGGCAAGGGAGCAACAGGGATATCAAGATCCGGCTGATCAGGTGAGAGAAGGTGAGACTGTGGTTGACAAAAAACCCGTCCAGAAAAATGAAATTAATAATAATGTTGGTGAATACATAGATTTTGAGGAAGTTGATGACTAAAGATCGCCCGGATCAAAAAAAAACTGAATATAACTTAAGGTCTATGAATATTAAGAAATTCCTGCCTGTACTGATCCCTTTACTAAGTTTTGTGATCATTTCGCTGGCGTATTTCTCACCGGTTTTGGAAGGAAAAGAATTGTTTCAGTCAGACATTGCTCAGTTTAGGGGAATGTCTAAAGAAGTAAAGGATTTCAGAGATCGGTTTGAGGAAGAACCTTATTGGACAAACAGGGCCTTTGGCGGTATGCCAACATACCAGTTAAGTACCTATTATCCAAATGATTATATTAAAAAATTAGATGGGTTTTTGAGATTCCTTCCCAGGCCTGCGGATTATCTTTTTTTATATTTTTTGGGCTTTTATCTGTTGTTGAGCATACTAAAGGTCGATTGGAAATTGGCTTTGATCGGAGCAGTGGGATTCGGATTTTCAACCTATTTGATCATTATTCTGGGGGTAGGGCACAATGCCAAAGCACACGCTATAGCCTATATGCCTTTTGTGCTGTCGGGCTTGTTACTGGTTTTTGATAAAAAATATTTGCTGGGTTTTGTGCTTACAGCCCTGGCCATGGCTCTTGAAATTAATGCGAGTCATCCTCAGATGACCTATTACCTGCTTTTTTTAGTTTTGATATTTGGAATTGTTTATCTGATTCAAGCTGTAAAAGACAGGGAAGTAAAGCTGTTTGCAAAGCACATTGGTTTGTTGTTGGTAGCCGTTGTCCTGGCAGTGGGGGTGAATGCCACCAGTTTGTTGGCTACGATGGAATATGCCGATCACAGTACCCGAAGTCAAAGTGAGCTGACCATCGATCCGGATGGGAGCCCTAAGGAAATATCTTCGGGCTTGTCGAAATCATATATAACCGAATACAGTTTTGGCCTGATGGAGACATTCGATTTGTTCATCCCCCGATTTATGGGAGGTTCAAATAATGAAAAACTTGATAAGGAAAGTTATACCTACAGGTTTCTGAAAGATAAAGCAGGTAGAAAGCAGGCGCTGGGTTTTGCACAAAATGCACCAATGTACTGGGGTGACCAACCAATAGTAGCTGCCCCTCCCTATATAGGTGCGGTCTTTATTTATTTGTTTGTATTGGCAGCTTTTTTAATCAAAGGCCCTTTGAAAAAATGGCTTGTTGCAGCAACCATTTTTTCAATTATACTGAGCTGGGGAAAGAATTTTGAACTTGTCACCAATTTCTTTATTGATTATGTGCCCTTGTACAATAAGTTCAGGGCTGTTTCATCCATACAGGTAATTGCAGAATTAGCCGTGCCGTTACTGGCCATTTTTGGGGTACATCATTTTCTCGGTAATACATACACCAAAGCTGAAAAGATGAAAGCGTTTAAAGCTTCAGGCATCTTGGTGCTGGGTCTTGCTCTTTTCTTTACAGCAGTGGGTGCCAGCCTTTTTTCTTTTGAGAGCTACCGTGACGGAAACTATGAACAAATGTTGGCTGGCTTGTCAGAAGTGCTTGTTGAGGACAGAAGAACCATTTTTTTTCAGGATAGTTTGCGCACCTTGGTATTTGTTGTGATAACAGCTTGTTTGTTATGGTTGTTTATGACCAATAAAATCAAGAGATATATTGTGATAATTGGCCTGTTTATACTCGTACTGTTCGATTTGGTGGGTGTCGATCTTCGTTATGTGAACCAGGATGATTTTATCAGTAAGGCAAAAATTGAAAAGCCTTTTGACCTTAGCCCTATGCAGGCTGAAATCCTTAAAGATAAAGAACACTTCAGGGTCATGAATTTTATGGTAAACCCCATGAATGACGGAAGCACCTCTTTTTATCATAATTCAATAGGAGGATATCATGCCGCGAAACCAAGGCGTTATCAGGAATTATTTGATTTCCAGATTGCAAGGAACAATATGGAGGTACTCAATATGCTCAATACAAAATATTTTATATTTCCGGGGGAGAACAATCTGGAAAACGTTCAGATAAATGAAGAAGCAAATGGAAATGCCTGGTTTGTGACCGAAATTGAATATGTGGATACGGCCAATGAAGAAATAAAGGCCCTTGATAGTTTAAAAACCAAATCAAAAGTAATCCTTGAGCGCAAATACGAAGAAGCAATAGGGGAAACAGTTTTCGAAAAAGACAGCACAGCGAGTATCAGTCTGACATCTTATAAGGCCAACGAATTGATTTATGCTGTTTCGGCTTCACGTGATCAGTTGGCTGTTTTTTCAGAAATATATTATGAAGATGGCTGGAATGCATATATTGATGGTAAGTTAGTGCCGCATATGCGAGCAAATTATGTTTTGAGGTCCTTGATGATTCCCAAAGGGGAGCACGAATTGGTTTTTAAATTTGAGCCAAGGGTCATCGAAACAGGAAATATGATTTCATTGATTTCTTATGGTCTTCTGATACTGATTCCATTAGGTTGGTTCTTAAGGGAAAGACAAAAAAAATCGTTCAAACCTGACGAAAATGAGTGATTTCAAATCCTATAAAACCGTTCCAAAAAAAAGATACAGACATACTGTTGAGTTTCTTCAGTCTGTACTTCCGGCTCCGGCAACCATACTTGATCTCGGGGTTAGAAATGAATTGAGCGAGATCCTGGAGAGTTATGGGTATACGGTTTATAATACTATGGGAGAAGATCTTGATTTGGAATTCGTGAATGTTAAAAAACATCAGGTTGACGCAGTAACGGCTTTTGAAATTTTTGAGCACCTTATAGCTCCATTTAATGTATTGCAAACAATAAAGGCTTCTAAACTGATTACCACAGTGCCATTAAAATTATGGTTTGCCAGTGCTTACAGAAGTAAAACTGATAAGTGGGACCGGCATTATCACGAGTTCGAAGACTGGCAGTTTGACTGGTTGCTGGAAAAGTCAGGATGGCATATTAGAAAATCTGAAAAATGGTCGAGTCCTGTGAATAAAATTGGTTTCAGGCCTATTCTAAGAAAATTTACGCCTAGATATTATGCGGTCTATGCCGAACGATAGATTCCTTATGACATGAGAATTGGAATGATTTTAGACAAGACCTTTCCACCTGATCCCCGGGTTGAGAATGAGGCTCTGGCTTTGATCAAAAGCGGGCACCGGGTTTTTCTTTTTTGCCTCACTTACGAAAAAAAATTTCAGGCTGAGCTCATACATGGAATTGAAGTCAAAAGATATCCCAGTAATACCCTGGAATATAAACTTTCGGCATTGTCCTACAGCATTCCGCTGTACAGGAATATGATGTCTCGAAAAATTGCCCATTTCTTAAAGGAGAATAAGATTCAGGTCATTCATGTGCATGATATGGTGATCGCAGATGCTGTGATGAAAGCCAATCAAGCCTTCAGGCTTCCCTGGATCCTGGACCTTCATGAGAACAGGCCGGAAATTATGCAGACCTATCCTCACCTGAATAAATTTCCTGGAAATCTTTTGATTTCACCCGCTTTATGGAAACACAAAGAAGGTGTTCTGGTTCAGCAGGCTGATCGGGTGATTGTTGTAACAAGAGAGGCAAAGGAAGAGTTAAAAGAAAGGACGGGCATAAAAGACGAAAAAATCGCTATTGTACCCAATACGGTAAGTGCATCCTTCTATACCAAATTTACAACTGACGCGTCTGTCATTGAAAAGTATAAGGATAAATTTGTAATCCTATATTTAGGTGATACGGGATTGCGACGTGGATTAATGTCGGTGATAGAGGCTTTCTCTATCATAGGAAATGATCGTTCTTTGCGAAAAAAATTTAAACTGGTGATTGTTGGTCAGAATTCATCTGATACAGTGCTTAAAAATAAGGTTCAGGAATTGGGCCTGGATGACCTGATTGATTTTGAAGGCTGGCAGGATATTGCTGTATTCCCCTCATATCTTCAGATAGCTAAAATAGGAATCTCTCCCTTGCATCGAAACCTTCACCATGATACCACCTATGCGAACAAGTTGTTTCAATATATGAGTTTTGCCGTGCCTCTGCTTGTTAGTGACGCGCGCTCTCAGAAAAACCTTGTTGAAGAAGTCAACAGCGGGCTTGTGCATAAGGAGAAAGATGCAGCTGACATTGCTGAAAAAATATTGTACCTCTATCGTCACCCGGGCCTTGCTTTGGAATTTGGATCAAGAGGAAAGCAATTTATTGAGGAGAAATTTTGTTGGGAAAAGGTCTCGGATAATTTGAAGGACCTATATTTGAAATTGGAAAAGCCTTGAGAGTTTTATTGATTACATATTACTGGCCTCCAGCAGGAGGCAGCGGCGTTCAGAGATGGCTTAAATTCGTAAAGTATTTACCGTCTTTTGGTGTGGAGCCATTGGTGTATACGGTTAAGAATCCATCGTATGCCGTGGAAGATCTCAGCTTAAGTCATGAAGTGCCAAAGGATCTTTGGGTGATCACTAAAAGCATTTGGGAGCCGAATACCCTTTTGGGCCGTTTAAAATTAAAAAAGACAAAACAAAGTGCAGGGTTTCTCGATCCCAATCCAACTTTTTTCGGCCGTCAAATGCTTTATATACGGGCCAATTACTTTATTCCTGATTCAAGAAAGTTCTGGATTAAACCCTCTGTTCGGAAACTGACTTCTTTTGTCAAAGAAAACAAGGTTGATGTGATTATCACGACCGGACCTCCTCACAGTTTGCATCTCATAGGTGCTGCCTTGAAAAACAAAACCGGGGTAAAGTGGGTTGCTGATTTTAGGGACCCCTGGACCAATATTGATTATTTTCATAATTTACCGCTCACAAATAAGGCCAGGAGAAAACATCATGATTTGGAAACCATGGTGCTGAACCAGGCTAATGCCGTAGTTGTGGTTGGAAAATTCATGAAGAAGGAATTTGATGACCGAAACGATAAAGTCGTAGTCATCAGTAACGGATTTGATGATGAGAACCTGCCAGGAGAAGTTATACTGGATACGAAATTCAGTATCTCCCATATTGGGATGATGAATGCCGATCGAAATCCTAAGATCCTTTGGAAGGCGCTGAAGGAACTTATGGAGGAATCTGAAGATTTTGCACAAGACCTGAGTGTTAAACTGATTGGGAAATGCGATCGGGAAGTATATCAAAGTATAGCCGATTTTAAATTACAGCATCATGTTTCATTTGTAGCCTATGTGCCCCACAAGGATGTGCTGAAATTTCAGCGATCATCCCAGCTGCTTTTACTCGCTGTAAACAGAGTCCCTTCGGCAAAATCAGTGGTCACGGGTAAAGTGTTTGAATATCTTCAAAGTAAGCGGCCAATAATAGGGATTGGGCCGGTTGATGGTGATCTGGCCGAAATCCTAAATGAAACCGGATCGGGTAAGATGATTGATTTTGATGATCTCACCTCATTAAAGGGCTTATTGAGAAAACAATATGCTTTGTATAAGGCCGGAGGCTTAAATAGCCAGGCTCAGCATATCGACCAATACCACAGGAAAAACCTGACGAAGGATTTGGCCACGCTTTTAAAGAGTTTGTAATTATAGGTCAACGAAGCCGGGTTAAATTGATATGACCGGGTAGGGGCCAACCGTGATTAAGTGAGTTATATATGATGCAGAAAGAGCAATAGAATTATATTTGTTCATTAATAAAATAACAATTGAAAAAAGTAGTAAGCATTTTAGGAGCGCGGCCTCAGTTTATAAAAGCTGCTGTATTGAGCAGGATCATTCGTGATCAAAAGCAGTTCACAGAGGTGATTGTGCATACGGGTCAGCATTTTGACAAGAACATGAGTGATGTTTTCTTTCAGGAAATGGAAATCCCCAAACCAAAGTATAATTTGAACATCAATGGGGTGGGCCACGGAGCCATGACCGGCAGGATGCTTGAGGAAATAGAGAAGGTCCTGTTGCTGGAAAAACCTGCTCTGGTCATTGTTTATGGTGATACAAATTCAACATTGGCAGGAGCACTGGCCGCTAAAAAACTGGGAATTAAAGTGGTTCATGTTGAGGCGGGTTTAAGGTCTTTTAATATGGCTATGCCCGAGGAGGTTAATAGAATACTTACCGACAGGATTTCGGATTTGTTGCTATGCCCTACAAATACGGCGCTGTCAAATTTAAAAAACGAAGGCTTTGACCACTTTGGTTCAAAAGTGGTCCTGAGTGGTGATATCATGAAAGATTCCGTCGCTTATTACAGCAAGCTGTCAGATGAGAAATCCGGTATCGTTCGGAGCTTAAATTTAGAGCATAATGGTTTTGTGCTTGCAACAATCCACCGGCAGGAAAATACAGAAGACCTGAAGACTTTGAAAGCCATCCTCGAAGGACTTAATTCAATTTCGGCAGACACTCTTGTAGTGATGCCTTTGCACCCGAGAACAAAGGTTATGATGAAGAAGTTCAATATAGAATTTGAAGGGTTATTGATAGAACCTGTTGGCTATTTTGATATGTTGCAGCTTCTCAAACATTGTAAACTGGTCATTACAGATAGTGGCGGGCTTCAGAAAGAGGCCTATTTTAATCAAAAACCTTGTATCATTGCCAGGAAACAAACCGAATGGGTTGAATTGTTAGAGGGCGGATTTGCTTTGATAGTTGGCAGTGATCCGGTTAAAATAAAGGATGCATATACCTATTACCAGGAGAATACTCCCGATTATAAGCTTGAACTTTATGGCAATGAAGTTGGGTTAAACATGTACAGGGAAATCTTAAACTTCCTGGCATAAAAAAGTGAAGGAAATTTATCCTGTTGTTTTTCAATCGTGGTGTAATTCGAGAGTTCATCCATTTTTATACCATCTACTATTCGCTTCAAAGTTACCTGGTATGATTTCGCCAATAGGTCCTTGAATTGAAGCGCCGGCTATTTCTGTGATTCCGGCTTTTTGCTATTGACTTGAATCCTGCCGTGTTTATCGATTTGTGGCTTGCCTTCGGGAAATTTCAATGTGTTAAGCCTGGAAATAAAAACAGCATAAAAGACTTACATATTATAATCAATAAGTAAATATAAGTTATAATATATAACCATATATTGAATATACGTTTACGTATTGAAATATAAATATCATATTTGCAGCCTAATAAAAATTAAAATAGAATAAACATGTGTGGAATTGTATGTGCATTTGATTTGAAAGAAAAAGCTGAGGTGTTAAGGCCTCAATTGTTAGAGATGTCAAAAAAAATCCGTCACCGCGGGCCTGACTGGAGTGGAATATATAGCAATGAGAAGGCGATTCTCGCACATGAGCGTTTGGCTATCGTTGATCCTGCTTCGGGGAAACAACCTCTTTTCAGCGAAGATAAAAAACTGATTTTGGCTGCTAATGGAGAAATTTACAACCACCAGGACTTACGCAAACAATTCGAAGGAACTTATAATTTTCAAACTGATTCAGATTGCGAGGTAATTCTGGCTTTATACCAGAAAAAGGGTGTAGATTTTATTGATGAGATGAACGGTATTTTCGGATTTGCTATTTATGATGCAGAGAAGGACGAGTATTTTGTTGCGAGAGATCATATGGGTATCATTCCATTATATATTGGTTGGGATGCTAACGGAACTTTTTATGTGGCCTCTGAGCTAAAAGCACTTGAGGGAGTTTGTACAAAAATAGAATTATTTCCTCCCGGACATTACCTGTCAAGCAAGGATGGGGAACTAAGCAGGTGGTATAAAAGGGATTGGACAGAATTTGACGCGGTAAAGGAAAATCAGACAAGCATAGATGAACTCCATGATGCACTTGAGGCGGCTGTTCACAGGCAACTGATGAGTGACGTGCCCTATGGTGTGCTGTTATCGGGAGGCTTAGATTCTTCTGTGACCTCGGCTTTGGCAAAAAAATATGCTGAAAAGAGAGTTGAATCCGGTGATACACAGGAAGCCTGGTGGCCCCGTTTACATTCATTTTCAGTAGGGTTGGAAGGATCACCCGACCTTGCCGCCGCTCAAAAAGTGGCTGACCACATAGGTACAGTTCATCATGAAATCAAATTTACGATTCAGGAAGGTCTTGACGCCATAAAGGATGTTGTTTACAACCTCGAAACCTATGATATTACTACCATAAGAGCCTCCACACCAATGTACCTGATGGCAAGGGTGATCAAATCCATGGGTGTTAAAATGGTGCTTTCGGGAGAGGGGGCAGATGAATTGTTTGGAGGTTATTTATATTTTCACAAAGCACCCAGTGCTGAGGAGTTTCATAAAGAAACAGTGAGAAAACTTGAAAAACTCCATATGTATGATTGCCTGAGAGCCAACAAGTCATTGGCAGCATGGGGAATTGAAGGAAGGGTTCCGTTTCTCGACAAAGAGTTTATGGATGTAGCCATGCGAATTAACCCACAAGATAAAATGATCAACGGTGAACGAATGGAAAAATGGGTCATAAGAAAGGCTTTTGAAAAATACCTGCCAGAAAGTGTGGCATGGAGGCAGAAGGAACAATTTTCTGACGGGGTAGGCTATAGCTGGATCGATACCTTGAAGGAAGTAGTTGAACAGGAAGTTACTGATGAACAACTCGCAAATGCCAAGTATAAATTCCCAATTCAAACACCAACATCCAAGGAAGAATTTTATTACAGAAGTATTTTTGCAGAACATTTCCCTTCTGATACGGCAGCTCTTTGTGTGCCTCAGGAAGCCTCAGTTGCCTGTAGTACAAAAATTGCGCTGGAATGGGATGAAAGCTTCAAGAATATGAATGACCCGTCAGGAAGGGCGGTTGCCAATGTCCATGAAGAGGCCTACAAAAAAAAGGTTGAAGCTTAGTAATAGTTTTAAAACTCAATCATAAGTCCTATTGAAGGAAGAATTGTGCCCGACGTATTTTCGACCTCTTTGGTAAGGTAACTGTCAGGCTGATTCGGATCTTCAATAGGATTTCCACTATCATCCCTTACTACATCCAAAAAGGGCTGGGTTTCAGTCTTAAAACCATAGAGGTTTTGAATATCAAGATAGGCGTTTAGCGCCCATTTTTCAAAAAACCAGCGCTTATCAACACGAAAATCAAGCCCATGGGAATTACCGTTTCGCACAGTATTTAGCTGATCCCAGTCATTGATTCCCCTTTGGGTCACATCCCAATTTTCTTTTTTAGAAGACTGTTCGATATCGTAAGGCGTATAAGGTGATCCGCCCAGAAACCTGAATTTTGCACCGATTTCCCAGTTTTTCCTTAATTTTTTACCTGCTGTAATATTCAGGATATGTCGGTTGTCCCAGGAAGAGGCCACATAATCACCATTTTTATCTTCAAATTCACTTCTTACAAAGGTGTAAGAAATCAAACCATATACCGTAGAACTCAATTTTTGCTGGAGAAAAAATTCAAGCCCATAACTCCTGCCTTTGGAATTAGAAACTGCAGGTTCGTTTCCAATGACTCCAAAATCTCCTCCCAGATTCGCCAAAGAGATGCTATCATTGGTTAAAAAAGGATAATTATCATATTTTTTATAGAAGGCTTCCACCGAAATCTTCGAATATCTTGTAGGGTTGTACTGAACGCCTCCAACGATGTGGTCACTTTGAATATAGGTAATGCCATTTTCTCTGTTAACAAGGTTTTCGTCATTGTCTCTGTAGCCCATAACCGTATAAGCGGGAAGTTGATAGTAACGTCCCAGGTTAAAACTGGCAGAAAACTTTTCAGTAAATTGATAAGATGCTGAAAAACGCGGAGACAATTGGTCCAGTAAGTTTGACATCTCATCTGAATAACTGTTGGCATCAGTTCTTATACCTAAAGAAAGTGATAAGCGCTCATTTAAGACAGATTTACTCAATTGTGTAAAAAGCGAATACTTTTGCATGGTAAATTCGGAGTCAAAATCAATGATCGTTACTTCATCATTTACAACCCTTTTATTAAAGGTTGAATTTGTATATTTTACATGTTCAAAACCTGCTCCAATATTCCAGTTCCATCCGTTTATTCTTTTTGTACTTTCAACACGTAATTTGTTTTCGATTTCTTCTGAATTGTAGTCATAAAGTAATGCATCCGGGTCTTCGATATTATCTTTATATTTTATAGCACTATTGTTCAGGTGATTACGACTTAAAATTACATTTTGATAACTATTTTTTGAGAAATGTTTCCAATTGGCCCCAATCGTATAATTCCATTGGTCGTTTACGGGTAAGTTACCCAGGATATAATTGTTCCGGTCTATGGTTTCCTGATCGGTCTCTCCGTCATTCACATCTGTATTAAGCTCAAAATTATCAATGGCACCAAGGCCAACAATGGTGAGCTGATCCTTGTCGCCGAACTCAAAAAAATGTTTGTATTGAAAGTCGTTATACGTGGGTAAGAAGGGAAGTTTTAAAGCCTGAAACAGGAATTGCAAATAAGACCTTCTGGCTGAAAGAATAAATGAAGAATTCTTGCCGGTAGGTCCGTTTAAGGTAAGTCCAATATCGCTGGAGCCCACCATAAAGCTACCTCCTAATTTTTCCCTGTTTCCTGTAATCTGTTGAAACTCCATTACAGAACTCATGGTATTACCCCGATTTGCAGGGAATGCACCTGAGTAAAAATCTACGTCACGGATAAAATTCACATTGATCATTCCTACCGGACCTCCGGATGATCCCTGGGTGGCAAAGTGATTGATATTTGGTATTTCGATACCGTCGAGATAAAACCTGTTTTCGTTGGGTGCACCACCTCTAACAATAATGTCATTTCTAAAGGAAACGGTTGTTGCAACCCCTGGAAGTATCTGTACGACTCTTGAAATATCCCTGTTGGCCCCCGGATTTCTGTAAATTTCGGTTGCTCCAATGGTTTGCTTACTCAAAGGGCTTTCTTCTGATTTTTCAATTCGGTTGGTTTGCAGGACTACCTGGTCTAAAAGTGCGCTTTCTTCTGTTAAGGCAATATTGATGTCGGTAACAGCTGCCGAACCTACTGTTATCTCATAGAGATAAGTGGTTTTAAAACCAACAAAGCTGCAGGTGAGGTTGTATATACCCGGTGTCAGGTTGCTGATCTCATAGCGCCCTTCTTCATCTGACGTTGTCCCAATGAGCGTGCTATCCAGTACGATATTTGCGAAAGGTATACTTTCATTATTGATCTCATTGTATACACGGCCTTTAATAGAGCCGGTTTGTGCCATTAGATTAGTAACTGTAATTAGAGCTATGACAAGTAGTAGGTTTATTTTGGAAAACACTGTGATAAGTTTAATTAAAGATAAAAAAGAAATAGTAATTTAGCAGGCTTATTTAAAGAAGAATGGACCGACGATTACAATAACCATCGATCCACCCATCCAAAATAAATCAAACTATCAAGAAAGAATTATAACTCGGGGAGTAATACTTTGTCAACAACATGGATGACACCATTGCTACCATGAACATTCACTTCAATAACATTGGCACTGTCATCAGTTTTGTCTTCCAAAACGATGGCTTCACCTGATATGCTTGAAACTTTTAATGTTTGTCCATTCAGCATGATTACTTCTTGTCCCTGAACAAGGTTGTAACTGAATACTCTTGCTCCTGCAGCATGATAAGTTAAGATCGTGCTAATTTGTTCTTGCGTTAAACCTGCACCATTATTAACTTCAGCAAAGGCTGCATCTGTTGGAGCAAATACAGTAATATTGTCTGCGTCAATGATGTCTTGAGTGATATCTGCATATTCGTCAGAAGCTAATAAACTTGTAAGTACTGTGAATTCAGA
Organism: Lutimonas vermicola; assembly: GCF_038433205.1. NCBI lineage: Bacteria > Pseudomonadati > Bacteroidota > Flavobacteriia > Flavobacteriales > Flavobacteriaceae > Lutimonas > Lutimonas vermicola. The sequence goes on along the minus strand of NZ_JBCDNA010000002.1, from coordinate 181,597 downwards.
AGCTTCTCCCATATCAGCCATGGCTAAGGCAATTTCAACTATATTTAGTGCTGGTGGAACCAGAGTTCTATTGATCACGTGGATCACACCATTACTTTTCTCTATGTCTACAGTCGTGATTTCAGTTAAACCATTAACTAAAACCCTACCTTGATTTAAATATCCTAGATATATATTACCTCCATTTAAGGTCTCTGCAATTCCACTGGCAGGAAGATCGCCTGATTTAACAACACCTCCTAATACATGGTACAATAATATAGGGCTCAATTGCTCAGCAGTGAAGTCATCTAAATTAGTAATACCAGCGGCAACAAATCCTGCGTTATCCGGAGCGAAAACTGTAAGAGCAGGGGCAGTAGCAACTGTTTCTAAAAGATCTGCTTTTCTCAAAGCTCCTGCAAGAATTGTAAAGTCTTTTTCAAAAAGAACGACTTCAGCAATTGTTCCTACTGAATAAGCAACATAACTGGGTAATAAAACAGCGTCTACAACATGTGCCACACCATTTACCGCTTTAAGATCTGCTGCGGTTACGTTTGCGTTGTTAATTTTTACACCATCTGTAAGGTCAACGATTACTGATTCTCCCGGAAGAATGGTTTCAACGTCTCCGTTGGCCAACTGGTCAGAAGTAACTGATGCACCTAATATATGATAAGAAACAATTTCATTCAAAAGAGCCTCAGGAATATCATCGATACTTTCTTTGTCTAAAGCAGCTAAGACAGCTTCAAAAGCCGCATCTGTTGGTGCGAATACTGTAAGGTCGGCAGTTGGGTCCATGGCGGCAGCTAATAAGCCGGATAATCCTGGTTTTGTCAAAGCACTTAGTAAAATAGTGTGATCAGGGCTTCCTCCAACGATCTGAGCCAATGTCATCGCATAAAAATCTTCTGGCATAAGAACTTCATCAATAACATGGATGACACCATTTGATGCTCCTATATCAGCTGCTGTCACATTTGAAGTTTCATTTAAGGTTACCATACCTCCTGAAACGTCAACAGCAACGGTTTGTCCCGATAATAAGGTCTGAACAGGGCCTGTAGAAAGATTTCCAGACTTTACTTCACCTCCCACTACATGGTATTGAAGCAGAGAGGTTAACAAGGCAGGGTTGCCAAGAATAGTGTTCAGCGTCTCTTCAGGAATAGCCTGGAACGCCGCGTTAGTCGGAGCGAAAACTGTAAAAGGTCCGTCACTTGAAAGAACTCCTACCAGGTCAGCCGCTACAATAGCGTCTACTAAAATGCTTAGTTCCGGAGAACTCTGTGCAACCTGAACAATGTTTTTGCTCGAGTTGCCGTTATCATCATCATCGTCGCTACAACTTGTTATTAGCAACGGAATGGCCATTATTAAAACGGCCCACGTAAGTTTTTTTAAATAATTCATTTGGATAAAATTTTTGGTTGTTTAATAATTTAATTAAAATAGTTCGACAAATATAAATAAAAAAATAATTACTGTCCAAGAAAAAAGTAAAAAAAATGAACAAAAAAAATAATTTTCCTGATTTTACTTGCTTTGTAAGGTATAAAGTTTCTATATTTGTCCATCTTTTAATTAAAAAAACTAAACATGGTAACATATTCGGTAGCTCAAGTAGAAGCTCTTACAGGAATTAAGGCGCATACGCTGAGGATTTGGGAGCGTAGGTATGATTTTTTGAATCCAATGCGGACCCCTACCAATATTAGGTATTATTCTGACGAGCAGTTGAAGATGCTTCTGAATTTTGGAATACTCGTTCGAAACGGATACAGGGTATCCAAATTGAATAAGATGACCCCTGAAGAGATTTACGAGGAGGTCGCCAAAGTATTGGCCGATCCTGAATCAGAGTCAAGCGATGATATGAAAGGACTTACGCTGAGTATGCTGGAAATGAACGAGGAGGATTTTGACAATATATTTGAAAGGCAGGTTATTAAAAAAGGGTTTTTGAGAACGATAACAGAATCGATCTATCCTTTTCTGCAGTATGTAGGTGTTCTATGGACCACCAACAAGGCAATGATAGCTCAGGAACATTATATGTCAAATCTTATTCGACAAAAGATTATTGCCGCCATAGAGCGTTTGTCTATTCCGCCAAAGGGGGCTCCGTCAATCGTTCTGTTTCTTTTAGAAGGCGAAGAGCACGAGATTGGATTGCTGCTTGCGAGTTTTATAGCAAAGGAAATGGGGTGGAATGTTTATTATTTAGGTCAGGGAGTACCAATTGCAAATATCAAAAAGGTTATTGAAATCGCTGAACCGAATCTTTTGATGACCATGTTCGTTACCCCTAAAATCAATAAGGTTAATGGTTATATTGAGTCTATTGTCGAAGGAAATAGCGTCCCTTTCGTGATTTCCGGGAGTATGGAAAATCTTGATGCAGTAGCAGACGGCGAGCAGCTTCTTAAGGTGTCGTCTCCCTTTGATTTTCAGGCGCATTTGGAACGCATTCAGAAGGAAGCAGTGTCTGGATCTTGATCGGTTTAACGGGGTTTAATCCGCAGGCCTATTCTTTTTTATTAATTTCTCGTATTTTTTTTTTAGATTTAAAATCTTTTTTTATTCCTTATAAGTTAGTGTGGGGATGTGGATTGCTTGTTTTTTTATCAGGCTCTGGAGCGGATGTTGGAAGTTGAGCTAATATTATATAATTCCTTTGTTTAGTTAAATTAA
>NZ_JBCDNA010000002.1:0-178818 GCF_038433205.1 Lutimonas vermicola | reverse complement strand
AATCTTTTTTTATTCCTTATAAGTTAGTGTGGGGATGTGGATTGCTTGTTTTTTTATCAGGCTCTGGAGCGGATGTTGGAAGTTGAGCTAATATTATATAATTCCTTTGTTTAGTTAAATTAAAGTTAATTTTAGTATTATTTAAACATAAAAATAGTTAGACAATAAAGTTCATAAAAAACAATAAAAAGTTAGACAAAAAAATTGTTTTTTGTGAAAATTCGACTAATTTTGTCCTTGTATGAAGAAAAATGTTAGTGTAATAGGATCTGGATTTGCCTCAATATCCGCAGCGTGCTATTTGGCTAAGGCCGGATATCAGGTAAATGTTTTTGAGAAAAATGCACAATTGGGAGGAAGAGCAAGACAATTTGTCCACCAGGGTTTCAAATTTGATATGGGACCAACCTGGTATTGGATGCCGGATGTCTTTGAACGATTTTTTGGTGATTTTGGCAAAAAACCCTCCGATTACTATCATCTGGAAAGATTAGGCCCGGCTTACAGGGTTTATTTTGGTAAAGATGATTTCATAGATATTTCTGATGATTTAAATGAAATAAAAGAGACTTTTGAAAAAATAGAACCAAATGCAGCCAAGGCCTTGACAAATTTTTTACGCAAGGCCGAGAGAAATTATGAAGTTGCTATAAAGGACCTGGTGTATAAACCGGGACTAAGCCCGTTTGAATTGGTCTCAAAAGATACAATTTTGGAGGTCCCTCAGTTTATAAGCACGATACATGATGTAGCTAAAAGAATGTTTAAAAACCAAAGGTTGCGTCAGATTATTGAATTTCCGGTATTATTTTTGGGGGCTAAGCCTTCGATGACTCCTTCATTTTACAGTTTTATGAATTTTGCTGATCTCGGGCTGGGAACATGGTACCCATCCGGTGGCATGAAATCAGTGGTTGATGGAATGATCCGGTTAGCTGAAGAAATGGGGGTTGTTTTTCATACCGGCGAAGCTGTTTCAAAAATTAATACAGGGAATGACCGAAGGGTTTCCAGCCTTATGATCAATGATGTGGAGCATCCTGTGGACCTGTTGGTTTCCGGAGCGGATTACGCACATACCGAAAGCCTGCTGGATCCACAATACAGGGTATATAGTGATGCTTATTGGAATAAGAAAGTGATGGCACCTTCGTCACTTTTGTTTTATGTTGGTTTGGATAAAAAAGTCGAGCATCTATTGCATCACACCTTATTTTTTGATGTTTCTTTTGATGAGCATGCAAAAGCGATTTACGATGATCCGAAATGGCCCGAAAACCCCTTGTTTTATGCGAGTTTTCCAAGTATCACAGACAGCACCGTTGCGCCTGCCGGTAAGGAGGCTGCAATTTTTTTAATACCTTTAGCTCCTGATCTTGAAGATTCCGAGGCTTTGAGGACCCGGTACTTTGATATGATTATCAAAAGACTGGAAGATCTTACAGGTCAGGATATAAAATCATCGATACTGTTTAAAGAATCTTATTGTGTTCAGGATTTTAAAGATGATTATAATTCATTTAAGGGTAATGCTTATGGCATGGCCAATACCTTGATGCAAACAGCTTTTTTAAGGCCAAAATTAAAAAGTAAAAAAATTAAAAACTTATATTTCACAGGACAGTTAACGGTTCCGGGACCCGGTGTTCCACCATCACTGATCTCCGGGAAATTGGTTTCCGATCTACTAACAAAAGACAATTAATATGAAAGAACTATTTGACAAACTATCGTATAGCTGCTCGCACAAGGTGACCAGCATGTACAGTACTTCCTTTACCCTGGCGGTTAAAATGTTGTCACCTAAAATTCAAAAAGATATCTATGCCATTTACGGATTCGTAAGATTTGCAGATGAGATTGTTGATACATTTCATGATTATGACAAAAAGATTTTACTCGATGAATTTGAAAAGGACCTATACCATGCCATCGATAGGGGAATTAGTTTAAATCCGATTTTAAACTCTTTTCAGGACGTAGTTAACAAACACAAAATAGATGCCGATTTGATTGATCATTTTATGAAAAGTATGCGTGCCGATCTTTACAAACATGAATATGAAAGTATTCAGGAATATGAAGATTATATATACGGGTCGGCAGATGTAGTTGGCTTAATGTGCTTAAAAGTATTCGTTCAGGGTGATCAGGGTCAATATAGCAGGCTCAAGGAACCTGCGATGAAATTGGGAAGTGCTTTTCAAAAAGTCAATTTTCTCCGGGATTTGAAAGACGATACAGAGAATCTTCACCGATCTTATTTTCCTCATATAGAAGGAGGTATTATTGATGGAGCGGCAAAGCAGCAAATCATTGCTGAAATAGAGAGAGATTTTCATGATGCTTACGCTGGAATTGTACAATTGCCTATTGAGGCAAAATTTGGGGTATATACAGCTTTTATATATTACAGGAAATTGTTGAGAAAACTTACGTCTACCAAGGCTAGCGAAATTAGAGAAAAAAGAATACGCATAAGTAATCCGATGAAAATGTTTCTGTTGACTAAATCTTTTGTGAATTACAAGTTGAATTTACTTTGAGAAAACAAATATTCATAGTAGTTTTATTACTTATAAGTTTGATGAGTAAGGCGCAGGAAAAATCATCTCTTGAAACCATCAGAATAGAATTTCAGGAAATAAAAAATGAAGCTGATATTCAAAAAATACTGGCTTTTGAATATGACCGGGCGAAGGAGACAGAGATGAAAATGATCAAAGCTTATCAGGCTGCCGGAACCTGTATGATGGCAAATTATGTATTTTCACCCATTTCGAAATTGAAATATTTCAACGATGGTAAAAAAACCCTTGAGCAACTGATCAGTGAGGGCAAGGAAGTGGAAAACGTGTATCTTAGGTTGTTGATCCAGCTAAATGTGCCAAGCATGCTTAATTATCAAAAGGATATTGAAAGTGATATGGCCTATTTAGAAAGACATTTGGCGACTGCTCCCATTGAATTGTCATATAAAAACACAATGATCAAGAATTTGTTAAGCATCACTAAGAATAAAGATCTTAAAGATGCCTTACTTCAGATAAATGTAGAAGAAGAGAGTTAATTTAAATATAAAAAAATGATTTTGTTTTTTACAATTTTGATTACCGCTGTCCTTATGGAAGGGGTGGCTTGGGGAATGCATAAATACGTGATGCACGGGTTTTTTTGGAATTTACACGAAGACCATCACGTTAGGGATAACCATGATTCTTTTTTAGAACGCAACGATTCATTTTTCGTTTTTTTTGCTGTGATTTCGATCACCGCTTTTGCCTTATGGTCAATTTTTGGCTGGCAGATTAGTTTAGGTATAGGGATAGGAGTATTTATTTATGGTGTTGTTTATTTTGTTATCCATGACCTGTTTATCCATCAGCGAATTAAGATTTGGCGAAAAACCAAGAACCCATACCTTTTGGCATTGAGAAGAGCTCATAAAATACACCATAAGCATTTAGGCAAGCATGACGGTGAATGTTTTGGAATGCTATGGGTTCCAATGAAGTACTACAAAGGACAATATTAATGATGTCACTCTACCTTTGGATAGATCTGCTCTCTATTTCTGTTCCTTTTTTGGTTTCTTTTCACCCGAGGATCAGGCTTTACAGGCAATGGAAGTCTCTTTTTAAAGCGTTTTTGATTACTTTGATCCCATTCATTATCTGGGATGTCTACTTTACGGTCCAGGGGTATTGGGGATTTAATGAAGCCTATCTTTCGGGTATTTACATCTTGCATTTACCCATTGAGGAATGGCTTTTCTTTATCTGTATTCCTTACGCCTGTATATTTACACATGTAGCTATTTTGGAGATTAATCCCAAGCTGATATTAAGTGAAAAGTTGACCAATAGGATTTCTATGTTTTTGTTCGTTGTATTTGCTTTGGTATTCCTATTCAATTTTTCGAAGGCTTATACTGCCGTTGATATGCTCTTCGCCATCGTGGTTCTGGGCATTGTCAAAAGTTACTCTCCAGAATTATTAAGAACGTTTTACATCACTTTTCTGTTTATGCTGATCCCATTTTTTATAGTGAACGGGGTGCTCACGGGTTTCGGAATAGAGGAGCAGGTTGTATGGTACAATGATGCAGAGAATCTGGGGATCAGATTGATGACAATTCCGGTTGAAGACACCGCCTATGCTTTTTCACTGATATTGCTGAATTTATTTTTATTTCTAAGGTTTTCGAAAAATAAGAAGCTAAAGCAAAACCAGGGTTAAAAAATGGGGTTCGTTTGAGTATCACAATTGTAGCGACATATACCTGTGCTTGATGCCAACCTCCTTAAATTCTTCACCAATAGTCTGAAATCCCAATTGCTCATAAAATGAAGTAACCTCAGCACGGGAATGGATCTCGATCTCTTCCAGGCCAGCTTTTCGGGCAAAGCTCAATAATGAACCAACAAGAAGTTTGCCTATCCCTTTTCCCTGCCAGGTATGCTCAACGGCCATTTGCATTAATTGGCCTTTTTTATTTTTGATATCAAGAGGAAGGAGCAATACACAGCCAATGAGTTTGCCTTGTTCCAGGGCAACAAAATGCCAGGATTTTGAATCATTCATTTCCCAGCCAAAATCAGGAATGCCAATAGGTCTTAAAAGCACCTTGTTCCTCAGTTCACGTTCCTTTTGATACAGAGGACTATCCATGTTAATTTGAACGACTTTTGGCATGTTATTGCAATAATTAGTCTGTGGGTAACTTAATGAATCGTTTGAGAATCTTTATGTTTTCTTCCTGGGACTTATCCTGCGCTTTGCTCGCATACATCAGATCGAGTCTGTCTTGATAAGTTTGGGTTATTTTGTGTCGTACCATTTTCAAGGTGGAATTGATCATTTGATTTTCTTCAGAGAATTCTTCCTCTATGATCTGAAAATTGGACGGGATCCATTTCCCTGGGAATTTACCTTCGAATTCTCTTTGTTTTGAAAACAATAACAGGTCTTCCTTAAGTCGCTTGTTCAATGCCTCAAAACTTTTAATTGATTCTTTTTTAACCATTTCACCCAAAGCTTTTTTATCTAGCGAAATCAGGGAAGTAGTATATTTTTGGTGGTCATTGTAGATCATGATCTGCTTTATTACGGAAGCACTGTTTACGATAGCCTCCTCTATTTCTTCAGGAGAGTATTTTTCACCATCTTCAGAAATAAGCAGGGCCTTTTCTCTGCCTACCACCACCAAAAAATCATCTTCATCAATATATCCCAGATCCCCGGTGTGTAACCAACCTTGCCTGATGGTTTCTAAAGTGGCAGCATCATTTTTATAGTAGCCCTTCATTACATTATCTCCCTGAATCACTATTTCTCCTTTATGGCCTTGAGGCAATTCTTTGCCCTGATCATCGCAAATTTTACAGTTTATACCCTTAAGTACTTTACCGGATGTGCCCATTTTATGATTATAGGGGGTGTTTGTTGAAATAATCGGGGTCGCCTCGGTTAAGCCATATCCCTGATATACAGGAACTCCTATGGCCTTGTAGAATTGTTGCTGCTTGATATCAAGTAATGCCCCACCTCCCACAAAAAATTCAATTTTGGGACCAAAAATCAACCTAAGTTTACTAAAAATTAGTTTTTCTGCTATAAAGACATTTAAATAAGTAGCAAGTTGTATACCGATGCCCGGTTTTGAAAAACCATCTCCATTCCTTTTGATGGCAGCCTCAATCCCCCGATTGAAAATTCCTTCGATTAATGGGCCCTTGGCCTTGATGCCATCTTTAAATTTTTGTATGAAATTACTGGTTAAAGCCGGTACGGTCAGAAGAAAGTTAGATTCTGCTTCGACTAAGTTGGCAGGAATGTTTTTCAGAGCGTTTACACTCCCGCCACGGGCATCAACAAAATGAAGGGAAAGCCCTTTTACCAAAGCGGTATATATGCCAACGGTGTGGGCAAAGGAGTGATCGGTAGGGAGGATGAGCAGCGTAGAAATCTTCTCTTTGATTTGAAAGGTAGAAACGGCAGCATGACTGTTGGAATAATAATTAAGATGCGTAAGCATAATGCCCTTGGGGTTCCCTGTGGTACCAGAAGTATAAGAGATCGTAACGACCTGGTCTTCTTTTGTTTCCTGTTCGATACGAGAAAGACGTTCCTGATGATGCTCTATGTTCTCTTTTCCTATCGCATAAAGGTCTTCTATAAAAAGAAGGTCATCTTCATTAAATTCGTATTGAGCACATTGCTTGCTGATTTTTTCAGAAGGCTTGTCCAGCACCACCAAGCGGAGTGACTTATTTTTATATTTATCCCATTGGCTGATTACTTTTTCCAAAGTGTTTTCAGAAATAACAAACAGAATTGAGTCTGAATGATTCACCCTGAACGGAACTTCTTCCGGAAGTAATTTAATAGATAGCGGAACTGAAATTCCTCCGGTATACAAGGCTGCGAATTCGGCTATGATCCAGTCGGTCTTGGCTTCGGATAGAATAGCTACTTTGCTGTCTTTATCAACGCCTAATTCCAAAAAAGCAGATGCGAGCAGCCTTGCTCTTGATTGTGCTTCACTAAAGGAAGTCCTTTCCCATCCATGATCGCTTTTTGAACTTAAATAAGGGTCATTTGGGTACTTCGAAACTGCCGTGTTAAGCATCGAAAAAACGGTTCTTTTGTTCATAGGTTCTTAAATATTGAAGTGTAAAAATACTTTTTTTTGTCAAATTGCTTATCCTGGTAAAATGATTAACTTTGAAACTCGGCAAGATTGAACATCATTTTAATAATTTTACCAGCGATTTTTCCAAATGGGTGTTTTTTTACAGACCATGTGGGGGAGAATCAAAAAAAGAAAGTCAATGACATTACCAAAATTTTTATTAGGGGACAATACAGATCACCCGGAGGATATTTTTATCATTCATACAGAATACCCGCAGTTTATCATTAATTTGTTAAATGATGATATTGAATGGCTGGATGAATTAAGAGGCGATGAGTCGGAAATTGCGATTGAAATAACCACACTTATAGAAGAGGCCAGTATTTTCTATGACAGGGAAATGGAAAGATACGCCGAAGAATAACCCTGCTTATTTTTTTCCCTTTTTTACGAGTTCCAGCTGGGTCAGGTCTGTTTTGGCAGTAAACATGCCGTAATTAATAGTGGCTGTGTTTTTTTCTATTTTCTCAACCGTACCCTTGGCATTACCTTCTTTTAACCTAACTGTATCGTTGACTTGAAATTGATAGTCTTTTATAAAGATGGCTTTTTCTCTTTTTACCTTTTCTTTTTTAACCCTTATTTTTTTTACCTCGGGCAAGATTTCCTGTTCGGTCTTTTTCAGTTCGGCTTCTTTTAGTCGTTGTCTCTGTTTAAGCTCCTTGTTGATCTTGGTTCTTTCTCTTTTTGACAGAGGTTTCTCCTTCTGATCATTTTTTTTATGTAACTCAGCTTTGATCTTTTCGTTTTTGGCCAATTCGTTTTTTGTTTGTTCTATCAACGACCATTTGGTGAATTCCTCCCTGAGTTCTTTTTTATTCCTGGTTTGAAAGAATTTGTTTAATAATTCATTGGTTTTCCGTCCATATGAAAGCATTTTTTGGTTGTTGTCATAGAGCTCCTGGAAGCTTTCTATTTTATCCTGTATTTTTTCTTGCTGCTGCATGAGTTTTTTTGCGCCTGCCCTGGCTGAGTTCTGCTCCTTGACAAGGTTGTCTGCTTTTTTTTGCAACTCATTCCTTTCCCTTTGTAACTTGGCAATGGTTTTGTCAAGGCGTATTTTTTCTTTTTCCACCTTTTTTTTGGCTCTGTTAATCAAACTAAAAGGGATGCCATTCTTTTGAGCTACTTCGAAAGTAAAAGAACTTCCGGCTTGTCCTGTGTGTAACTTAAATAAAGGTTCCAGAGATTTTTGATCAAATTGCATATTAGCATTGGTCACATGTTCTAATTCACTCGCCAGAACTTTTAAATTCGAATAGTGGGTGGTGATAATGCCAAAGGCTCCTTTCTCATAAAATTCCTCCAGAAATACTTCGGCAAGAGCGCCTCCCAGTTCAGGGTCGCTCCCGGTGCCAAATTCATCAATAAGGAATAAGGTGTTGTCATTGCATCTCTTAAGAAAATTCCTCATGTTCTTGAGTCTGTAGCTGTAGGTGCTCAGCTGATTTTCAATAGATTGATTGTCTCCTATATCGGTGAGGATTTTATCAAAAATACTTACTTCGCTTCTTTCATGTACCGGTATCAAGATGGCACTTTGCAGCATTACCTGAAGTAACCCGATGGTTTTTAAGGTGATACTTTTACCTCCGGCATTGGGCCCTGAAATCACAATGATCTGTTGTGTTTTATTGAGTTCAAGGGTTTGGGGAATTGTCACCAGACCTTTATGCGTGTTTTCAAGCCATAAAATGGGGTGATAGGCTTCTTTAAAATAAATTATCTTGTCACTTACTATTTTTGGCAAACATGCCCTTATGCTAACGGCGTATTTTGCTCTGGCGCCAACGCTGTCTAAATGAGCGAGGTAGTCTTGATATTTTTTAAGAAGAGGTGCATAGGGCCTGATGCTATTGGTAAGGTTTTTAAGGATCTTTACAATTTCCTCCTGCTCCTCGTATTTGATGTTTTGAAGCTCCCTTGACAATTGAAGCGTGGCTTCAGGTGCAATAAACACGATACTTCCGGTTTTTGAATTTCCCATGATCGCTCCGTTAACTTTCCTTCTGTACATCGCTTGCACGGCTAAAACTCTTTGATTGTCAACAACGGACTCTCTGATGTCGTCAAGATAATCCAGAGCCGCATAATGCGCAAGGGCTTTATTAAAACTCCCACCTAATTGCCCTCTTATCTTGTTCATTTCTTTTCTGATATGCTGAAGGGCAGGGGAGGCATCGTCTACCAATTCCCCAAATGGAGAGATGAGCGACTTAATGTGTTTTCCGATAAAATTATTGAATTCAATGTCTTCCGACTCAGCAAAAAGTGTTGGGTAATACTCTTTAAACTTTTTAAAAAACAACAACAGATTGTTGACATTTTCAGATATGGCGGCAATCTTGATAAAAGAAGCTCCTTCAAGAAAACTGTCTTCAATACCTAAAAGAGAAATTTCTTTGCTTATTTCTTCAAAGTAATGGCTTGGTATCCGGTTTTCATTTTCAAAAGATGCCAAGTATTCATTTACCTGATTCAATTCTGATTTTAATTCAAGAACGCGGCTTATGGGTCTTATTTGTTTTACCTTGCTTCTTCCGAGATCCGAAATGCAATATTCCTCGATGGTATCCAGAACTGTTGAAAATTCCAGGTCAATTAATGTTTTATCTGTGATTTTGTTTCCCAAACGCTTAAATTTGTAATGACAAAAATAACCAAATTTATACTATGAATATAAATATCTCCGATAGTTGGAAAAAGGTTCTTTCGGGAGAATTCGAAAAGGAATACTTTAAAAATTTGGTAAGCTTTGTTCGTTCAGAGTACCATACCCATAACTGCTACCCTAAAGGCAATGAAATTTTTGCTGCATTTAACCACTGCAGTTTTGAAAATGTCAAAGTCGTCATTTTAGGACAGGACCCTTATCACGGGGAAGGGCAGGCAAATGGTTTGTGTTTTTCGGTTCATAAAGGAATTCCTCATCCACCGTCACTGGTCAATATTTTTAAAGAACTTCAGGCTGATACAGGAAAAATGTATCCTGTCAACGGCGACCTCGGATATTTGGCAAACCAGGGGGTTTTATTGTTAAACGCCACCCTTACTGTTCGCTCTTCACAGGCAGGATCTCACCAGAAAAAAGGTTGGGAATTTTTTACCGATGCCGTCATTGAGCACTTGTCCGAAAAAAAGCAAGGCATTGTTTTTTTACTGTGGGGAGGTTATGCAAAGAAAAAAGGAAGTAAAATAGATCAGAAGAAGCACCTGGTATTAAGCAGTGGTCATCCTTCACCCCTAAGTGCGAACAGGGGTTATTGGTTTGGAAACAAACATTTTAGTGAAACAAACAGCTATTTAAGAAAAATAGGAAAGCAGGAGATTCAGTGGTGATATTGTTTGCCACGCACTCATATTCTCCTTACACTATAAAAGATTGTTTAAGCGTCTTTTAACGGTATGTTTTTCAAAATTTCCTGTAAAAAACCCCAAAATCTAACAGAAGAAGATACACTTGCTCTTTCATCAGGTGAATGGGCTCCTTTGATGGTTGGTCCAAAAGAGATCATATCCATATCAGGATAGTGTGTTCCTAAAATTCCGCATTCCAGCCCTGCGTGACAGGCTACAACTTCAGGTTGTTCGTGAAACATGTTTTCATAAAGTTCTGTCAGCACTTTTAAAATAGCCGAATCTTTATTGGGGCTCCAACCCGGATAAGACCCTGAAAATTTCACGGTAAAACCCTCATGCTCAAAAGTTTTTTTCAAGGAATTTGCAAGCTCCATTTTACTTTCTTCTGTTGAGGATCTCGTAAGGCACAGGATTTTGATATTTCCTTTTTCAACCAACACCCGGGCAATATTATTGGAAGTCTCTACAAGGTCGGGGATTTCCTCACTCATTTTATAAACCCCGTTAATAGCCTTTTCCAAGGCTTTTAGCAATTTCTCCTGTGCATTTTCATCCATTACTTTTTCCGGTGTGGACGTTTTATGAAGGGTACATTTCAAATCGGGCTCTACACTTTCGAATTTGCTGACGATCATTTTCTGGATCTTATCAAATTCATACTCCAATTGAGTCGCCTCAGACTCTTTACACGCAATGATTGCAAAACTTTCCCTGGGGATGGCATTTCTCAGTCCCCCGCCGTCAATCTGAGCTATTTTAACAGCTGTATCTATATCAAGAAGTATGCGGTTCATGATCTTGTTGGCATTGCCAAGGCCCTTGTGAATGTCCATTCCCGAATGGCCCCCTTGTAAACCTTTAACCTCAATTTTAAACCCTGCATAGCCTTTTTCCAATTCAATCTCCTCGTATTTATTCGAAAGGGTAATGTCAATTCCACCGGCACAGCCAATATCAATCTCATCATCTTCTTCTGTATCAAGGTTAAGTAAAATCTCTCCGGTCAGATATCCCGGCTGTAATCCCTGAGCTCCGGTCATTCCGGTTTCCTCATCAATGGTAAACAAGGCTTCAAGTGGCGGATGAACGATATTCTCAGAAGACAATAAACTCATAATTGCCGCAACACCCAGGCCATTATCAGCACCCAGGGTAGTACCTTTTGCTCTAACCCAGTCACCCTCGACGTACATCTTGATGCCCTCTGTGTCAAAGTCAAATTGAACATCAGTATTTTTCTGATGTACCATATCCAGATGAGACTGAACAACTACTGTTTTTCGGTTTTCCATGCCGATAGAAGCCGGTTTGCGTATGATAACATTGCCAACAGGATCAACGATTGTCTCCAGATCCAGGTTTTTTCCAAAAGCAACCATAAACGCTACGATGCGATCTTCTTTTTTCGAAGCCCTGGGTATGGCGTTGATATCTGCGAAATGATTCCATAATATTTTTGGTTCCTGATTTCTTATCATTGAATTTGGCATGGCTTATTTTCTTTTAAGGGCGTAAATCTATTGAAATTTAAATGATTAATCCAGTTCTATAATTACCTGATTTAATGGTTTTCTCACTTTTTTCATGGAACTCATGATGTCATCTTCGGCGCGATAACCAACCGGAAGGAGCAATACAGACCTCAAATTCATTTTATCAAGCCCCAGAACCTGGTCGAATTTTACAGGGTTAAAGCCTTCCATCGGGCAGGAATCTATTTTTTGATCAGCACATACAGTCATCAGGGTTCCAATCGAAATATAAGCTTGATAAATTGCAGATGTATCAATTTGCTTACGATCTTTGTTTTTGTAGATGGTTTTTAGCTGATTTCTGAATTTCCCGATGATTTCCTCTGAAGTTCCTCTAATGTTTTTTTCCAGATCAAAATATTCATCGATGGAATTCTCATCAAAGGCCGTATCAATGCATATGACCAACAAATGAGAACAAGTTGTTATCTGAGCTTGAAAATAAGCATGGGGGAGTAATTGTTCCTTTAAGGAGTCATTTTTTATGATCAGCATTTTTAAAGGCTGAAGACCAAAAGAGGTGGCGGTTAGATTAAATGCTTTGGATAGCACATCGATCTGAGTTTTATTTAATTTTTTATTTTGATCGAATTTCTTGCATGCATAGCGCCAAGTGAGGCTTTGGATAATATTTGTTTCTGAGTTCATATAATGAATGTTGCGGTTGGGTAATGTTCGTGAAGATTTAATTTCACGAATTCAATGATTGCATTTTGACCAGGTTATAATAGACTCCTTCCTTTTTTAACAATTCATCATTTTTTCCCATTTCTACAATCTGTCCTTTTTGCATCACTACGATCAAATCTGCATTTTGAATGGTTGATAGCCTATGAGCAATTACTATTGACGTCCTGTTTTTCATCATTTTTTCAATAGCATCCTGAACGAGTCTTTCTGACTCCGTATCGAGTGCAGAAGTTGCCTCATCCAGTATCATGATTGGAGGGTTTCTAAGCACTGCACGAGCAATACTCAAGCGCTGTTTTTGTCCACCTGATAATTTATTGCCACTGTCTCCTATATTCGTGTCATAAGCTTTAGGAAGATCTTTGATAAACTCATGGGCGTTGGCAACGGTGGCAGCTGCTAAAATTTCTTCATCTGTTTTGTCGGTAACCCCTAAAAGTATATTGTTCTTAATCGTGTCATTGAACAAAATCGAATCTTGGGAAACCAACCCCTGTAAAGCTCTCAAGGATTTTTTTGTGATGTCACGAACGTCTACCCCATCAACTTTTATGCTTCCTTCATTGACGTCATAAAACCTTGAGATTAAATTGGCAATCGTTGATTTACCACTACCTGATTGCCCTACGAAGGCCACTGTTTTACCTTTTGGAATCTCTAATGAAAAATCCTTTAACACATAATCATCTTCATATTTAAAGGAAATATTTTCGAGGGAAATAGTCGCATTGAAATCTTCTTTAACAATGGCAGTATCTTTATCCTTTAAAGGAGAGACGGTATTTAAAATCTCCAAGACACGTTCTGCGGCGGCATCGCCCTTTTTTACGCCATAAACCGCTTTAGAGATCGCCTTTGCCGGGGTAAGGATATTATAGGCTAAACCCATATAAACAATAAAGGCATCAGGCGCCAATGTCTTTTCAACGAGTACAAGGGAGCCACCGTACCATAATAAAATGGCGATTACTCCTATACCTAAAAATTCACTCATTGGAGAAGCTAGGTTCTGCCTGTTTAGCAATGAATTTGAAAAAGCATAAAACCTTGACGTTGAGGCCCGAAATTTTGAGTTGAAATAACCTTCTGCATTGAATCCTTTAATAACCCTCAGTCCGCCAAGTGTTTCTTCAAGTATTGATAAGAAATACCCCTGCTCTTTTTGAACGCTGTCTGATTTTTTTTTCAAGGATTTCCCAACCAGCGAAATGACATATCCTGATATTGGAATAAAAATAAAAACAAACAAGGTGAGTTGCGGGCTTAAAGCAAGCATGGCTATAATTGTAAAAATAATCGTTAAAGGCTCTCTAACGATCAGTTCCAAAATTGATAAAAATGAATGCTGGATTTCCAGTACATCAGTTGAGATCCTGGCAATTAAATCACCTTTCCTCTTTTCAGAAAAATAAGAAAGAGGTAAGTCCACCGTTTTTTCATAGAGGTCATTTCTTAAGTCCTTGAGCACTCCATTGCGCAAAAAAGTGATAAAAAACATGGCCAGATAGCCAAAGATGTTTTTCAGCAAAAAGGTCGCGATGATTAGGATAATCATAAACAATAGGGCCTTTAATTCACCTTCATTGTTTACTTTTTGAGTAATAAAATAGTTGATGTAATTTTCTATATAATCACCAAGTTTTGAAATTCCTGCATAAACAGGTGGCGCACTTACGGGTTGGGAACTTTTGAACAAAACCTTTAACATAGGCATCAGTGATACAAATGCCAGGGTTCCGAATAAGGCATAAAATATATTACTGATGATATTTAAAACACCAAACACTTTATAGGGTTTGGCATACATCAGAATTTGTTTGAAATATTTCATCAATTATTGTTGGTGGTTCAGGTGATTAATTCAGCTTAAATTCTTTAATGATACGCTGAATCTTTTGATCCAATTCTGCTTCAACCTTCTTGGCATCTTTTGTGTCATCCAGTGCTGTATGAACACTAAAATAAAACTTGATCTTAGGTTCTGTTCCACTGGGCCTGGCCGCCATTCGGGTGCCTTCTGTGGTTTGGTAAATAAGAACATTGGATTTAGGAAGGTCTATGACGGTTTCTTCACCGGTAATCAGGTTTTTGCAAACTGAGGTCTGATAATCAAACAGGAAATTAACTTTTTCACCATGGATCTCGGTAACAGGGGAGTTTCTCATGTCGATCATCATTTGCTCGATTTCCCGGGCACCTTCAACCCCTTTCTTTACGACCGAAATAAGGTGTTCCTTATAAAAACCGTGTTTTTTATACAATTCCAACAGTTCTGCATAAACCGAACTACCGTTATTTTTTGCCTGAGCAGCAATTTCACATGCCAGGAGGGTACTCGAAACAGCATCCTTGTCTCTGACAAAATCGCCTACCATAAAGCCAAAACTTTCTTCACCGCCACCTATGAACTCTTCTTTTCCTTCAGCTTCCCGGATCATTTTGGCAATCCATTTAAAACCGGTTAAGCCAACTTTTGTTTTTACGCCATAACTGCTGGCAAGCTTTATGATCATCGGGGTAGAGACGATCGTGGAGCCAACGAATTGCCTGCCGTCAATCCTTCCTTCTTTTTGCCATTTTTTAAGCAGTGCGTCAACCAGTATGGCGAAGGTCTGGTTACCGTTAAGCAAGACAAGTTTGTTGTCGAGATCTCTTACGGCTATACCCAGCCGATCGCAATCAGGATCAGTTCCAATGACGATATCTGCTCCGATTCGATCGGCCAGGTCAGTCGCCATTTTTAAGGCTGCCGGTTCTTCCGGGTTTGGGGAGGCTACAGTTGGAAAATCGCCGTTGGGCTCTCTTTGCTCTTCAACAATATGTACATCTGTAAATCCAGCCAGCTCAAGTGTTTTCGGAACCATGGTGATGGATGTTCCATGCAGCGAAGTAAAGACAATTTTTAACTGATCGCGATGCTTCGTGTCTTTAAAGGTTGCATTGGCAACCGCCTCTTTGGCAAACTTTTGATCGATTTCTTCACCTATGATATGAATCAGCGAAGGGTTGGATTCAAATTTGATATCCTCAAAGTTTACCTTATTGATTTCATCGACGATCTCACCATCCTGGGGAGGAATAATCTGTCCGCCATCATTAAAATAAACCTTATAGCCATTGTATTCCGGAGGATTGTGAGAGGCCGTTAAAACGATACCTGCATCACAGCCAAGCTCTCTCACTGCATAAGACAGTTCTGGTGTTGCCCTTAAATCTTCAAATAAATAAACCTGTATCTCATTAGCAGAAAATACATTGGCGACAGACTGTCCAAAAAACTTACTGTTGTGCCGGCAGTCATAAGCAATAGCAACTTTTGGCTGTTTACCGGTAAATGTTTTTAAAAGATAATTCGAAAGACCCTGGGTATTTTTTCCTAAAGTGTATTTGTTAATCCGGTTCGTTCCGGCTCCCATGACCCCCCTCATTCCTCCGGTTCCAAATTCAAGGTCCTTATAGAATCTGTCAGTAAGATCTTTTGAATCACTATTGAGCAATTCCCGGATTTCATTTTGTGTTTCTGAATCAAAAGGCGCTTTGATCCATAATTTGGCTTTGTTGATTATTTCGTTGCTATTCATTGGTTATGGAAATTTAAGGAAACAAATATAAACTTTTTAAGGCTAATTTTCAGGATGTAACTACCTTCTCTTTTTTTTGGAATACCCTTAATTTTTAGCGTTATTTCTGTAAAAATGTGAAGGTAAAACTTGGTTTCAGGCTTATATATTTATCTTATCACTTATTGAATATCGCTTGGGCTCACTTTTTGACCTCAATATCAGTTCCCCCAGAAAACCGGCAAGAAAAAGCTGTGAACCAAGTATCATGCAAGTGAGGGCAATATAGAACCAGGGATTATCAGTAATCAAAATAGCAGGCTCGTTCCGGTACAGTTTCACGAGCTTTGAAATACCAATGAGGGTAGAAGCAAGGAAACCAAATATAAAAACAATTGTACCGAGGAGGCCAAACAGGTGCATGGGCCTTTTTCCGAATTTGGTCAAAAAATTGATGGTGATCAGGTCGAGGAACCCGTTGATAAAACGATCCATTCCAAATTTGGTGGTCCCGTATTTTCGCGCCTGGTGAATCACTACCTTTTCACCTATTTTGTGATAACCCGCATTTTTGGCAAGCACGGGGATATACCTGTGCATTTCACCCGATACGTTAATATTCTTGATCACATCATTCTTGTATGCCTTTAATCCACAGTTAAAATCGTGAAGTTCAAGTCCGGAAGTTTTCCGCGCCGCGGCATTAAATAATTTCGACGGGAGGTTTTTTCTCAATTTGGAATCATAGCGTTTCTTTTTCCAGCCTGACACAAGATCATAGCCCTCTTTACGAATAAGTTCATATAATTCGGGAATTTCATCGGGGCTGTCCTGAAGATCTGCATCCATGGTGATTACCACGTCACCGGCGGCTTTTTTGAAAGCAGCGTTCAGGGCCTGGGATTTTCCATAGTTGCGTTGAAACCTCAGTCCTTTCACCGACGGATTTGATTTTGACAATGACTCAATAATGGCCCATGACCGGTCATCACTGCCGTCATCAATAAAAATAAGTTCATATGAAAAACGATTGGATTGCATGACTTTTGCAATCCAATCGTGTAATTCCTGTAATGATTCCTCCTCGTTCAATAAAGGAACAACTATGCTTATATCCATCAATAATTGGAATTAATTATGCTTCTTCGGTTTTTTTCATGACAAGACCCGCAATTAATGAAATAATCAAGCCAAAGAAAAGACTTATAATCATTGTAAGTGTGAGGTTAGCACCAGTATTGGCAAACATGCCGGCATTTTTGATGGCACCTTCCATCTGTTCATCCGTTAGGTTTGGATATCTTTCAATGATCATTTGTTCCTGAACCTTTGCCATGTTTATAAAATAGTCGGGTTCGATCATATTGTAAAAAATAAACAAGTAAACAATATAGATTAAGGCCGAAATCAGTGAAATTCCCAGACCTGTCTTAATCGCCTCTCCGACGCTCAAAAATCCGGAATTCATTTCTTTTGCTTTTTTAAGCCCATAAACGATAATTGTAGAAGTCACTGCCAGTGAAAATATCATCAGTGACCAGTGTGGTTGATAGATGTCACCAATAACATAGTTGATTAACATCACTATAATAGATGCAAACCCAAGTATTGCACCGTAATTTAACATGATTGATTTTTTTGAAGTGTTTGGTTGATTTTCCATAAAAATTTTATTTAAGGTAGAACAAATATATATAATAATATGCATTGAGGCTTATGCCTATCCTTACAATCTAAAAAGTTACAAAAAAAAGCTTGTTTAATTGTAAAAGGGTAGTATTTTTGCATGGGCAAGTCCTGCACAACCAGCTCCCTTTGAATCCTCCAGGGCGGGAACGCAGCAAAGGTATTAGGTCGTAGCGGTGTGATGCAGGTAGCTTGCCTTTTTTTATTTTCTTTTTTTAAAAATAGTCTTTATATAGAATCCTCTATTTTGACACTTCAATATCAACTTTTTATAGCATCTTTGCATTTATGAGTAAGGTTATTTTAATTACAGGTGCTTCATCAGGTATTGGCCAAATTACAGCTGGTTTTTTGGCTGAAAAAGGATTTAAAGTTTACGGTACGAGCAGAAATCCTAAAAAAGCGGATCATGACTTTACATTATTAAGGCTTGACTTGCAGGATGTATCGAGTATAGAGGATGCCATTGGTAAAATAATTGAAACCGAAGGAAGGATAGACGTATTGATCAACAATGCAGGAATGGGGATCACCGGCCCAATTGAAGAGACGCCAACCGAAGAAATGAAAAGGGCTTTTGACACTAATTTTTTTGGGGCGATTGAGGTGATGAAATGCGTTATCCCTCATATGAGAAAGCAAAATGAAGGCCTGATTATCAACGTGACTTCTATCGCCGGTTATATGGGACTTCCTTTCAGGGGAATTTATTCTGCCGCAAAGGGAGCACTGGAAATCTTGACTGAGACCTTGAGCATGGAGTTGAAACAGTTCAATATCAAGGTGACCAATATTGCTCCTGGTGATATTGCTACTGATATCGCTTCGGGAAGGTTCCATACACCCGTTTTTAAAGGATCTCCTTATGCCGGGATTTACAAAAATAACCTCGATTTAATGGATGAGCACGTGGATAAAGGGAAGGACCCGATTCTTATGGCGCGTCAAATCTACCACATCATTAACGATCCCAATCCTAAATTACATTATAAAGTAGGTGAATTCATGCAGAAATTCTCTGTGGTTTTAAAGAGAATTTTACCAGACCGCCTGTACGAAAAACTGATCATGAATCATTACGGAATGTAAGTCTCACTATTCGTAAAATACTGCAACCTGATCCAATTCTTTTCTCTTTAAATCCGGGACAAAAACAGGTTCTTTGGGGTATCCTACAGGAAGTAGCAAAAAAGCCCTTTCGTTATCAGGTCTTTTTAAAAGCCGGGTAAGAAACTTCATAGGGCTGGGCGTATGGGTTAAGGTAACCAGGCCGGCATTGTGAATAGCAGTGATCAGCATACCACAGGCAAGGCCGACCGACTCGTTTACGTAATAGTTGTTGCGTTTGCTTCCATCTTCCTCGTATTCATAAGCCCTTTTGCAGGCCACTATGATCCAGGGTGCAATTTCCAAAAAAGGTTTGTGCATATCTGTTGCCATGGGCGCAAGATCATTTTTCCATCGGTCTCCCATTCTGTTTTCATAGGTTTCTTTTTCCTCCGCCTCCGCCGCAAGTCTTATCTGATGTTTGAGGTTGCCATTTGAAATGGCGCAAAAAGTCCAGGGTTGTTTATGAGCCCCGGAAGGTGCAGTTGAAGCTGTTTTTATAATATTTTCAATAACTTTTTTTGGTACTTCCTGATCACTGAATTCCCTGATTGACCTGCGTTTGTCCATCCAATGGTAAAAAGCTTCACTTTTCTGCAGCATGTCATCAGGGCTAAAAGATTCATGTTTATACTCAATATGGCGAAAGCCGTGGATATTAATTTCTTTTTTATTCATGATTTTCAATTTGAAAGCTATTTCAGGCAGTGATTCAGAAGCAAGCGTAAGAAATTTAAGTTTTGACAAAGCAAGATATGAATTTAGAGCATAGTATCCGATTAATGATGTGCAGGGTATAAAAAAAGGGCCCTTTTTCAGGGCCCTTTCATTTAATTTAAATTTGGCTGTGGTGTCAGTCTCAGGTAGGGTTTGACCTCGGTGTAGCCTTTAGGGAATAATTTAGGAATTTCCTCCTTGGTCACAGATGGCACAATGACGCAATCTTCGCCATATTGCCAGTTTGCAGGGGTTGCCACTTTTTCATATGCCGTTAACTGAAGCGAATCAATCACCCTGAGCAGTTCGTCAAAATTTCTCCCTGTTGAAGCCGGATAGGTTATAATAAGTTTAATTGTTTTGTCGGCGCCGATAACAAAAACTGATCGTACTGTAAACTTGGCGCTGGCATTGGGATGTATCATGTCATATAATTCAGAAACCTTTCTGTCTTCATCTGCGATGATCGGGAAATTTACAGTGGTATGCTGAGTTTCATTGATGTCTTTTATCCAGTCATCATGAGATTCGAGCCCATCAACGCTTAAAGCCATCACCTTGACATTCCGCTTGTCAAATTCTTTTTTGTATTTAGCGACTGTACCCAATTCGGTTGTACAAACCGGAGTGTAATCCGCGGGATGAGAGAATAAAACTCCCCAGCTGTCACCTAACCATTCATGAAAATTAATGTCACCTTCTGTGGTTTTTGCAGTAAAATCAGGAGCCACATCTCCAAGTCTAATTGTTCCCATGTTCAATACTTTAAAATTCATATCTAAGTTACGAATTTTGTTAAAGACCAATTATGAAAAAATGTTAAGTTTTGACCCGTTTAGTCGTGGTTCCAGTTCTCGGGATCATCACTATTGTTTGGTGACAATCCAAGAACATCGCCCTCTGTATGCACACCGAGTCCTAATACGGTTCGATTGGCATAATTAAAATAGCCCACTACCTGATTGACCTCAAGGATTTCGGCATCAGAAAAATTCACTGCCCTTAATCGGTAAATATCATTTTTATTGATCTTTCTCGGATTCATTGTAAGCAAATGGGCATACACAATGCCTTCAAACCATTTTTTGTCAAAAAACTCCTGAAGCGTGTTTTTTTTAATGGCAATCATGAAATTCTCAGATTTTTTTTGATCATTCCAAAGCCTTTTTAAGCCTGTAAAATGATGGTCTACACAATAGTCACAATGGTTTAAATAACTCACATAAATACCAACGGCTTCAAGGTACCATTTAGGAAGCGTGTTATTGCTGTTGTGGATTACATTTTTATACAATGCCATATGGCCTAAAAGTGTATGAGGCCTCAGACTGTGTGCCATGAGGATATTGTCAACTTTATTCCCGGGCCCACTTACCCGATCATATATTTTTCTCAATGAACTATCTGCGTCTTTATAATTTATGTGATCGATCCAAAACATGTTTAAAAAATTGTTATACTGAGCGTTCGATATAAACCTCCATGCTCATGATAATTTTAATTTACCTGTCAGGAATATACGAATTAATGCTCCAACGAATATGTTTTAACATACAATAAAGGACCAACAATGAGAGTTTATACATTATATTTTGTAAAAAAATAAAAATTAAGCATGAAATTTTTCATAGATACTGCGAATTTAGGACAGATTCGGGAAGCTCAGGCACTTGGAATTCTGGATGGAGTTACAACCAATCCCTCACTTATGGCAAAAGAGGGCATTACAGGTGCTCAGCAGATTGCCGACCATTATAAAGCGATATGTGATGCCGTTGATGGTGATGTAAGTGCCGAAGTGATTGCAACTGATTTTGAAGGAATGGTGAGAGAGGGAGAAGCTCTTGCTGCTTTAAATCAGCAGATTGTCGTTAAGCTTCCTATGATTGCAGAAGGGATAAAAGCCTGTAAATATTTTTCTGACAAAGGGGTAAAAACGAACGTGACTCTTGTGTTTTCAGCGGGGCAGGCCTTGCTCGCTGCAAAGGCTGGAGCTACATATGTATCGCCTTTTATCGGAAGACTTGATGATGTTTCCACTGATGGATTGGGTTTGATCTCTGAAATCAGATTGATCTTTGACAACTACGGTTATACTACCGGGATCCTGGCTGCATCCATTCGTCATACCATGCATATCATAGATTGTGCGAAAATTGGAGCAGATGTTATGACCGGGCCTCTTAATGCCATAAAGGGATTGATGAAGCATCCATTAACTGATATAGGTCTTGCAAAATTTTTGGAGGATTTTAAAAAAGGAAACCAGCCTGTTTAACACAGAACAATCTAGTTATAAACACCTAGTTTTAAGAGAGCCACAACCTGTTGTGGCTTTTCTTTTAACAAGATTAATTTTGGGATAAGGCATTTTTGTTTTAGTTTTAATAAAATTTACAAACTAAAAAAAGATGCAAAAACTAAAATTTTTTATGAAACCACTCTTATTATTGAGCCTGGTTTTTTTGATGCTTAGCTGTGGAGGGGGCGGTGATGACGGTCCTGATAATCCACCGGATCGTCCAAGATCTGCTCAGGATGTGATTGATGATTTCAATAATTTAACGATCAATATCGGAACCAATGACCTGGTTTTGGAGTCACTGGTCGAAGGGGTATTCTGGAATTTCCGGTTAATCGTTCCTGAAGGAGCCACTGCTGCAAATAAACGACCATTGGTGCTTAGATTGCACGGAGCGGCTCAGGCCAATTCCCCAACTGCACATCAGTCTACAGCATGTTTGGTTGAGCCCGGCTTTGAAGGAAAGGACGTATTTATCTTGAGCCCCAACAGTAATGGGGCGCTCTGGGAAACCCAAGCAAATATCCAGCAGATACTTGCCCTTTTAGATTTAACTACATCGAATTTGAATGTGGATTCGGATAAGGTAGTGATAACAGGATATAGCGATGGCGGCAATGGAAGCTGGTTCTTTGCACAGTTTTATTCAAACTTGTTCGCTGCCTCTATTCCAATGGCAACATCCTATGATACGTTCAAGAACCCTGGAAAGATAAACATTCCCTTATATGTGATCCATGGCTCTGAAGATGACCTTTTCCCATTGGAAATGACACAGGCATTTGTTGAAGAGTCAATTGCAGCGGGTTCTGACATTACCTTTGTTGTTGCTGATGGCCTCGTGCATAACGAACCCTGCACCTATTTAGACGAGTTTAAAGAAGCAGTCTCCTGGCTTGAAACAGAAGTGTGGTAGGATTTATATTTAAGATACAATAAGCATAAAAAGGCCGGATCATATCCGGCCTTTTTTTAGTTGCGTAGCAGGCTGAAATGTTTGATATAAGTTGTTGAGATGTCATCACTGTCTGTTACGGTAACAGTAAACCAGTAATCATCAGAAGGCAGCGTTTTACCGTTATAAGTTCCGTCCCAATGTCCATTTGGCGGAAAGGACGCGATTAATTTGCCAAACCTGTTGAAAATCTGAATATCAGAATAGTTGAAGTCTACAGGATTCAGGCCTCTGACTTCCCAAACATCTGCTTGTCCGTCGCTGTTAGGGGTAAAAAATTTAGGGAACCCAAAAATAAAAAATTTCTTCGCTACAATGTTACAAGATTTTCTATCCCTTATAAAAACGGTATAGGAGCCGGGCGGCAGTTCGTCGAATACCGGCTCATCTTGATAGGGCCCGAACGAATTATCCAGGGCAAATTCGAAATCTCCTTCAAATTCAAGCAGTACCGATGCCGTATGTGTGGTTCCATTTTCATCAAGCTCAATTGCTCTGATCACTGGAATGTCCACAGCTTTGATATAGATACTTTTGACTGTGCTGCAAAGGGATAAATTATCGGTAATTGTCAAATAAAACGTACCGGGAGCTTCGGCTTCTATTTCATAAGTCTGTTCTCCGCTTAGCCATTCATACGAATAATTTTGCCTTTCGGAAACTTCAACGCCTCCGTTTATTTTTATCGGGAAATCAGCCATACAGACATCGTATTCTTCATCGAGATTGATTCTGGGTAACGGCGGCATGTCAAGATCCATTTTGCCAATCCCAGAGCAAATATTGTCATTGGCCAGTCTAATATAGATTAACGACGGACTTCCTATATAATTCTCCGCCAGTGGCTCATATCCCAAGGCAGCATCGTTCATGGAAGCATGATAAGTCACTTCTGTTAAGGGTGACAGTCCCAGGTCTGTCAGTATTTTTTCTTTACGGGAGGCAAGGTCATAGATTGCAGTGCCATCACCCTGGTTGCATCCAAAAAATTTCTCTGCCACAAAATCAATTGTTTTTGTCGCTTTTAAGATTATATCGGCCACATTATAGCAATCAGAACCCGCTTGCACCACCTTAGCTAAAAGGGGTTCATCTGGAGTATTATTTTTGTAAAAATTAGGCAATGCTTTGATATTCAAACTATCATTTGCTAAAACATCCATGTCTGTGTAATAAAAAACATCTACTTCGCTCCCACGACCCAAACTAATGGGGTCATTGGCAAGTTGAAGGTTAAAAGTTGTAATGCCGTCTTCCGGCTCCTCATCGGTATCGCACTGAATCAATACATAGGGCTCAGGGAGGACTTCAATTTTTCCGACGATCTCAATTTTTTTGACCATCGGTTTACCATCATTTCCTAGCGCGTCAAGAGTCGTCAGACTAACTTCGTACTCCCCAGGGCTGGCATAGCGGTGGTAAGGTTCTGGATCTGTGCTGGTTGTGCCATCTCCAAAATCCCATAGTACGGTATCATAGGGGTCCTCAGAAGTAATAAAGAAGTGGGTCTCGTCTCCTATACACGTAAACTCAAAATCAAAAGTCAGTAAAAAGGCCGATGAAATAAAAGGTGGGAGTCCGTAGTTTGCATAACTACCAGAAGCCAGTGTAACTGCATTATCAATATAAGCCGCGTCCCTGCCGTTAAGTTCCGGTTTGGTGATGGCCGCCAAACTAGATTCCCCGAGTAACGCATCAGTTTTGTGTTTTGACCTGTATATTTTGCCGTCCAGGGCCAATTGAAGGGCACCTGCGAGCAAGGTTGTGGAATTGTGAATTTCAACTCTACTGCCGAGTATATTCTGACTCTCAAGGTCAAATTGATATACGTTACTGCCCTGGAAATATGAAATCCCCCGGTTGGTCACATAGGTATTTGTCGAAACATAGACTTTCCTTGATTTAGGGGAGAATTCCACCCCATAGGGATAGGTACTGCTGATCAATCGGGTACCGTTAGTGGATGTTTTACCCGTTTCAGGATCAAAGTCATATAAAAACACCCTTCCTGAAGTGCTGCTCTGTCCGGTAAAACTGTGTGCAATCGCTATTTTTTTTCCATTGGGAGAGAGCTTCAGGTATCCTATAGAAGACAAATTTACAAGGGTGGTGTTGGTTTTAGACACCACAATGGGAATCACGTCGTTGACCTTAGTTTTTACAGGCGTTTCGTTTAAACCGTTTTCATCGAGTTTAAAGGCGTAAAAAGTGTCGACAAAATAGGTTAGAATCCAATAGGATATGCCGTCAAAATGGAGGGTGGCTGAAATTTTTTCTGAACCTTTCCACTCTTTTTGTTCGGCATCATTTTGATCATAAGTCACCAAATGTATGTTTTTTGCTTCCGGAATCACGTCTCCTTTTCCATTGTTCAGATTCATGTCGACGATACTGTAGTTGATGCCGTTTTTTACCTCGCCAATCTCAAGATATTCAGCCCGGCTTACCGTAAAGACGTAATAAATGTTTTTGCTTTCCGGCTTGGGGACGATAATTGCTGCCTGGGTGCTTGATTTTTGCCCGAACAATCCTGTTCCGTTAGGCATCACTTCATGGTTTCTGTTCCAGATTGTCGAGCCGTCGGTATAGAATAGCAGGGCACCCTTCGCATTGGAGATACTGGCGCAACCTTCTAAAGTGTTCAGGTTTCCCTTTTGGGCAACCGGGGTTCTGCTGCTAAAATTCAAGCCGGCGTATTGTCCAAAAAACCAATTGGCGGTTTCTTTTTGCCCGTAACCAAAAGCAAAAACCAGGATGAACAGTATGGATAAATATTTGTTTTTCAAAGCATCAGGAATTGGTGTATTCTATCCGCAAGTTAACTAATTTTCAATAATTCTTGCAAAAATCCGATTATGATCGAAATAATTTACTTTTTGGATTTGGAAAGTCATGGGCTTAGTGCAAATGTTTTTGCAATTCCTTGATTTCATCCCTGAGTTTGGCCGCAATCAAAAAGTCCAGGGCTTTAGCTGCTTTTTCCATATTCTTTCTTGTTTCCCTGATTCTTTTCTCAATTTCTGTTTTGTTCAGATACTGTAAATCATGGTCTGTAGCCATCGTATTTGCTCCGTCATATTGATAGGTTACAAGCTGATTTTTGGTCAGCGAGTCATCAATGTTCTTTTTGATCTGTGTCGGCGTTAAATCATGTTTTTTATTGTAAGCCGTCTGTTTTTCCCTTCTTCTTTTGGTCTCATCAATAGTGAGCTGCATACTTTTGGTAATTCTGTCGGCGTACAAAATAGCCTTTCCGTTAATGTTTCGGGCAGCCCGACCAACTGTTTGTGTCAACGAACGGTGACTCCTTAAAAAACCTTCTTTGTCAGCGTCCAGAATTGCCACTAACGAAACTTCTGGCAAATCCAGTCCTTCCCGCAGTAAATTAACTCCTATAAGCACATCGAAAAGGCCCTTACGAAGATCTGTCATGATTTCTATTCTTTCCAGGGTATCCACGTCAGAATGGATATACCTGCACCTGATTTGAATCCTTGCAAGGTACTTTGTCAGTTCTTCAGCCATTCTCTTGGTAAGGGTTGTCACCAATATTCTTTCATCGACCTCGATACGCTGTTGAATTTCTTCAATAAGATCATCAATTTGATTCTGACTGGGTCTTACCTCTATCTCAGGATCCAATAAGCCTGTTGGCCTGATTACCTGCTCTACAAAAACACCTTCACTAAGTTGCAATTCATAATCTGCCGGAGTGGCACTTATGTAAATCACCTGATTCTGAATGGCCTCAAATTCTTCAAATTTCAGGGGCCTGTTATCCATCGCTGCCGGCAGACGGAAGCCATATTCAACCAGGTTTTCTTTTCTTGACCTGTCACCGCCATACATGGCGTGTACCTGAGGAATGGTAACATGACTCTCATCAATAAGCATAAGATAATCATCAGGGAAATAATCGAGCAGGCAAAACGGCCTTGTACCTGCTGACCTGCCATCAAGATACCTGGAATAATTTTCTATACCGCTGCAATAGCCCAGTTCTCTAATCATTTCCAAATCAAATTCTGTTCTCTCCTTTAGGCGCTTGGCCTCAAGGGGTCTTCCGGATTCATGGAAAAAATCGACTTGTTTCATCAGGTCATCCTGAATTTCATGGATGGCATTCTGAAGGACATCCGGGGAGGTCACAAACAAATTCGCCGGATAAATAGTCAACTGCTCGAAGGATTCTATGATTTCATTACTGATCAGATTAAAACTTTCAATTTCTTCTATCTCATCCCCGAAAAAGTGAATTCTAAAACCGTATTCTCCATATGAGGGATATATCGTAATTGTATCGCCCTTTACCTTAAAAGTTCCACTTTTGGCTTCCTCTTCAGTTCTCGAATATAAACTGGTGACGAGCTGATGCAAGAACCTTGTTCTTGCTATACTTTCTCCGACTTCAATTTCAATCACATTTTTTTTGAATTCAACAGGGTTTCCAATACCGTATAAACATGAAACCGAGGCCACCACCAAAACATCCCTTCTTCCCGAAAGGAGGGAGGAGGTTGTGCTCAAACGCATCCTTTCAATTTCATCATTGATAGACAGGTCTTTTTCAATGTACAAACCTGTGGTCGGAATAAATGCTTCCGGCTGGTAATAATCATAGTAGGATACAAAGTATTCCACTGCATTATTCGGAAAAAATTGCTTGAATTCAGAATACAATTGTCCCGCCAGGGTTTTATTATGTGCCAAAACCAAAGTAGGTTTTTGAACCCTCTCAATAACATTGGCCACAGTAAAAGTCTTACCTGAGCCGGTTACACCAAGGAGTACCTGGTATTTTTCGTTATCCACTAAACCTTTGACCAATTGCTCAATGGCATTGGGCTGGTCTCCTGTAGGTTTGAATTCGGATTCTATTTGAAATTGCATGCTGCAAAAATAACATATTCACAACAGAATTTTACAAATCACGGATCTTTAATAGATAATAGGAACCATAAATAAAAAGAAATGTCCAACCTAAAACAATGGCGATTTCAAAAATATCCACCCCGTGGTCGGCGCTGATATCCTCTCCAATTTGATTGGCCAGCGTTCTTACCGCATTGAGGCGGGAAAACGGCTCATCTATAAGGTTCCACATGGCTTTAAGAGGAGCGAATTGAAAAATATAGTCCGCAATATCAGTGCCCCTAAAAACATTCCATTTAAGAATATTATAGCCTATGGTTTCTGCTATAAACCAAATGAGCATGGCGCCTACGGCAAAAGCCGAACGCTTGATGAGCATTCCGAGAAAGAGGCCGAAGGAGAAGAATCCCAGCAGTTTGACAAAAAAGGCCACCAGGTATTCTAAATCAGAAAAGATGATAGAGATCTCATTGTAGTCAGAATAAATCATCCCAAGTACAAGGGAAACCAGAAAAACAAAAACAGTTGAAATAAGCGCGAACAAAACAACTGTATAGAATTTACTAAGGATAAATTCCTTTTTACTCAAACCGTCTATCAAATTCTGCTTTAATGTTTTGTTGGTGTATTCGTTGGCCATCATCGAAACGATCACAAGCAACAAGAAAAACTTAAAAAAAGCTGCTATAAAGGTGTTGAAATGCCAGATAAAAGGAAAATTAAAAATACCTTGTTCTGCCAGATGAAATTCAATCGGACCAATGTCAAATTTGATGGCTGCGATCAGCGCAATAGATGTGAGTAGCGCAAAATACGTAATAATCAGTATTTTACTGGCACGACTGTACTTGAGTTTGTGGATTTCAATATTGAGTAATCTTAACATGGTCTAAGATCTTGATTAAATGATCAGTTATTATTGGTTATGGTTAAAAATTGTTGTTCCAGGGTCGGAAGGCGTTTTACCAGATGAGAGAGTACGATATTCTTTTTCATCAGGTATTGGTTGATATCGGCTCCTGAAATATCTTTGCTTAATTTTAGGTATATTTTCCCATCTTCCTCGTGGCTGCTCTCTATACCCTCATAATCTTTAAGTGCCTGGAATAGTTCTTTGTTAGAGCTGGTAGTACTGAGTTCTATCACCCCAAATGAGGATGTAATTTCATCAACCCTGCCCGAATAAAGTTTGATGCCGTTCCTGATGACGACAACATGCGTACAGACTTTTTCCACTTCATCCAGCAGGTGGGAGGCGAGTAGAATTGTTGTTCCATTCGCTGCAATATTTTTTATGATGCTCCTTATTTCATGGATGCCCTGAGGATCTAACCCGTTCGTGGGTTCATCAAGGATCAGGATCTCAGGATTGTTTAAAAGGGCAGAAGCTATGGCCAGGCGCTGTTTCATGCCCAAAGAGTAGGTCTTAAATTTACTGTTTCTTCTTTCATACAAGTTCACCTCTTTCAATTTCTCATCAATTTTATCAAAGGAGATCTCTTTTATCCTGCAAACCAGTTCCAGGTTTTGCGTTGCAGTCATATAAGGATAAAAGTTTGGGCGTTCAATAATGGCTCCGACTTTTTTAAGGGCTTCATGGGTTGACAGTTTTCCGTCAAACCAACTAAAACTGCCGGATGATTTATTCACAACGTTTAGTATAATTCCAAGGGTTGTCGACTTGCCACTACCATTAGGACCAAGTATTCCATAAACGTTGCCTTTTTGAATGTCGAAAGAAAGGTCGTTAACAGCATGGATGCTGCCAAATTTTTTGTGAAGTTTGTTTAGCGATAAGATTGTTTC
Organism: Lutimonas vermicola; assembly: GCF_038433205.1. NCBI lineage: Bacteria > Pseudomonadati > Bacteroidota > Flavobacteriia > Flavobacteriales > Flavobacteriaceae > Lutimonas > Lutimonas vermicola. The sequence continues at coordinate 149,534 of NZ_JBCDNA010000002.1, read as the reverse complement.
CAAGTTGTATCTTTTGAGTTGACAATTATTAGACGAGCATGATAGCGATTTGTTACTAAAAAACCAAAGGTTGAAACTTAAAGTTAGGTTCTGGCCATAAAGTTTATTAAATTCGTCACAGATGCGTAGATCCAAAACAAGGAACGATGGATGAAAAATTAATTTCGAGAAAGAAGCCTACTTTTCCTATAAATGAGGAACTGTACGACTATTTGAGCACCTATAACAGAAGTATTAAGATCCCCATTTTTTATGATGATTTGCTGAGGTTTTCAGGCTCTGTTACAGTCTTTGATAAGTATGAGAAGGATACACTCTGGATCAGGGTATACTATCCGGAGTTCGAGCAGAAGGAGATCGATATGAGTTTAAAGAGGATGTATAATATCCTTCATGGCGATGGGAGTGAGGAGGTTCTTGAAAACCTGATTGTAGACGAAATTGATTATTGCACTTTTGGAAATTCGAAACCGTTTAGGGTAAGGGTTAGAAACTTGCTAAACGATAACTACACATATATTTATGTAAAGAAAGCCGATGCCTCAAGGGTATATGGACTTGAGTTCGAACATTTATTGTCGCCTAACAGCATTAATTTTTTGATTTATAAGGACACCCTGATTGAAGAACACGTGCTGGGTATTCCGGGTGACATGTTTTTGGAAGAAAACCTTTCAGGAATATCAAAAACCGAGAAGCAACGATTGTCGAAGGAATTTGTAAAATTCAATGAGCGATCTACGCTGAGGTTGTTGGGAGATATGCGTGCTTACAATTACGTAATCGTTCCAACACATGATTTTGACCAGGTACAGTACCGCATCAGAGCGATGGATTTTGACCAGCAAAGTTATGAGGGAAACTTAAAAGTATACAGGCCACAGTTTTTTAAGGATAATTATGAATTTATAAAAATGGTCGAACAACATTTGGGTAAAGAATCTGTTGAGCAATATAAAAAAGAAGAGCGATCAGCCCTGGCAAAACGGTTAAAAGCAACAGGTAACAGAATTCGCAGGTTGATGGAATGCATGAAAAACGACACGATTTCTACTAAGGAGAACGTGGAGATGCTAAAAAGGGATCTGATCGAATATACCCATGATAAGGAATTTAAGGATTGCAAGAACATGGGAGAGATCATTCAGGTGGTGTTTAATTTTGTCGTCAGGAATTATGAAAGTGCGAATACTTATATCATCAGATAAGTTTAGGGTATTGAAATGCCTTCGTTCGTAAACTAAAGTTTTGTTATGGAGTCTGTTATCAACACCATAGTATGGGCCGCCATTATACAGGGCCTATTGCTTGGTCTGCTTTATATATTTTCTAAAAGACACAGGAGCAGGGCCAATAAATTGCTGGGATTTTTTCTTTTATGCTTTGTTCTGGAGGCCTTGACAATGTGGTTACCCTTTGATTATCTTGGGAGCTATAGTGTAAGCCAATACTTTGACCTGCCTGAGGTGAAATTGTTATTTCCGGTATTGTTTCTGAATTATGTTCTTGAAAAGTTAGGGGCAGTTAAAAATTACCGGACATTCTTAAAATTCCATTATATTCTTGTTTTTGCGGTCATGTTACTCACCCTCCCGAACCTAATTCTTTTTGCGGTCAGTGGCGAGTCGCTTCGTGATTATTTTTCTTGGGACACGATCTCCAATGTTTTTTTAGCAAATCAATATTATGCTTTCTTTCTTACGATAGTGGCGCTGGTTATATCAATCAAAGAGGTTTTACGCTATCAAAATAAAATAAGGAATGCCTATTCTGACCTGGATATGCTGGAGATAAAATGGTTATGGCAGTTTATATTTGCTTTAGTACCTATAACGTTCATGTGGGGGCTTGAATTAACCCGAATTGCTTTTGGAGGTTCGGGAATGTCAGTTTTTGTTTTACTTACCTGGGCTTTTATCATTGTATTTATTTATTTTGTCAGCTTTATTGCCTTTCATCGCAAAAATTTATTTGAAGGGGTTCCTGAGCTCGTTATGAATGATGAAGAGGCAACGGAGCAAAAAAACGATCATAGCGGCAGGGATTTTAAAGCCATGAGTATAGAACTTCAACATGCCATGGAATCTAAAAACTACTATCTAAATCATGACCTTACAATTTACGACCTTTCAAAGGAAATGAATATTCCGCCCAGATTGTTATCCACTTGCATCAACCAGGAAATAGGCGTAAATTTTAACGAATGGGTCAATAATTATAGGGTTGAGAAAGCCCTTGACTTATTACAAGATCCTTCTAAAATTCATTATTCCATCGAAGGTATAGGAGAAGATGCCGGTTTTAAATCGCGCTCTGCGATGTACACTGCTTTTAAGAAAAAAACAGGTTATTCCCCGGGACATTTCAGGAAGCAGTGAATGCCTGATGTTCTGAATGCTGAATTTCGCACATAAGTATTGTCCTGAAATCGGATTTTGACACATCATGTACCCATCTAAAGTGATATTCTAAATTAATTTTGAGTCTATGGTATATACAAATATCATAAATCATTAAAATTAAATATCATGGAATTTAAGCCAACTACAAAACAAAACAGAATCGAAGTTGTTGATGCCCTTAGAGGGTTTGCTTTATTAGGCGTATTACTTGCCAATGTTCCTTATGGCAATTCTGAAGCAATTCAAACTGCATCCGATCCGGCCCTGACCTTTTTATATCACTTGTTGATCGATAAGAAGTTTATCACTATTTTCTCTATGCTGTTCGGATTTGGATTCTATATCCAAATGACAAGAGCAGAAGAAAAGAATATCAGCTTTCAGCCCTATTTCGTAAAAAGAATGTTACTTCTTTTTCTTATTGGAGTCATACATAGTTTTCTCTTTTGGAACGGAGACATTATAATGTCTTATGCTTTTGGAGGCATTTTTCTTTTACTGATCAGAAAATTATCTAACAAGGCCTTAATGATATTGGCCGTGGTATTTAACGTATTTATCACCGGTATTATATTTATTGGAAATTCTTCTTTGGGGTGGTCAGAATACAGTTATGATTTTGCTTTGGCAGCGGAGCAGCCTATCACTCAATCTTTTTTACGATATTTAGAAATCAACTGGATTACCTCTCCCTGGACCAACTTTTTAAATGATATGCCTTTAACTTTAGCCTTTACTTTTGGAAACATGATTATTGGCATGTTATTGGGAAGGATAGATTTTTTCAGGCTTCCCGAGAAATTGAAAACACTTACCAATTGGCTGATTGGACTTGGGCTGACTATCGGCTTGGCCTCCAGCTATATCTTACATTTGATATTTACCGGAGCCTTGGAATTGGATATTCCCCAACTTTGGGTTCCATTTGTTATCATCGCGGGGATGTTGTTGCAAAGCCTGAGTTATATTTCAATCTTTTTGAGACTTTACCGATCCGAGAGGGTTAAGAAAGTGATTGGGTTTTTTAACCCGGTTGGTAAAACTGCCCTCACAAATTATTTGATGCAGTCTGTGTTTTACCTGTTGATTTTCTTTCTCTGCCTTCCAGGGTTGCATCTTTTCGGTAAGATTACGCAAGGGGAAACATATACGCTTGCACTGGTCTTATTTGGGCTGCAGTCATTGATCAGTTCACTTTGGTTAAGAAAATTTCCTCAAGGCCCGGTCGAGTTCCTATGGAAGAAACTTAGCTATAAAAATTTCAGTCACTTAAGGCTATATCAAAAAACAAAGAACACTAAAGTCAAGGCCACTTTGACAATAGCGATGATCTTATTAGGTTCTTTTTTTGTTCATGCTCAGGATAGAATAGCCTCCAAAGTAATGTTTAAAAGCGGAGAGGAATCGATTGAAGGTATACTTATTCGCCCAAATATGCAAAACAATACGCCTGCCGTAGTTTTTCAGCAGGGCTCAGGGCCACATGCCTTTGACGGATATGAAAAAGAAGCATGGGGGCCACATAAATTTTACATTGAAGATGTATTGCTGGAGCAGGGATATGCAGTATTGTACTGTAATAAAAGAGGCTTGGGGAATTCTTCAGGAAACTGGAGGCAAAATGATTTTTACGGCAGGGCCAAAGACGCTTATGCAGCCATCACTTATTTAAAATCATTGGAATTTATCGATCCGAATCGAATAGGTATTTCAGGTCATAGCCAGGGAGGCTGGATCGCTCAGATTGTGGCATCGGAGCATGATGATATTGCCTTTGTACTATGTTTGGCAGGCCCGACCATAGGGGTTCAGGCACAGGTAGATGACAATGACAGGTCCAGATTCATTTGTGAGGGATATACCGGGGATAAATTGGATAAAAAAATAGAAAAAAGAAAAAGGGCCTTAGTGAAATCAGCCAATTTGGGAAAGAATTCAGGTTTGATCGGTAGTGCAAAACACTGGTATCTGATCCATGATTATACGAATGAAGAAGAATTGAAAGCTTTGCGCTGTCCGGCCTTGTTTTTATTCGGGGAGTTTGATATCAATGTAGACCCGCAAATTAATATTAACCTTTTAAATACCTTATTTGATTATGAAATACCAAAAAACATTAGTTATAAAGTCATGCCTAAGGGCAATCACGGATTTTATAAGGTGGAAAACAAATGCGTAGAATGGGATACGGCCACAAAGAATGGATTTGATCCTGAATTTCAGAATGAGATACGGCAATGGTTGAAAGAATTGTAACCATATATAAATTTTAAATAAGGGCCAGATTGGCAAATTTGGGTTAGACACCAAAAAAAAGGCTTGCTACTTTAGCAAGCCTTTTTATTAATTTAATCACTCACTGGGCGTGGAGACCACAGTTATTATTCTGTATAAATTTTTATGTCTTGGGCCAGCATCATTTCCTTCTATATCGGCCATAAAATTATCCGGCCAGGTAAAACCTTCTTTGAAGGTAGGGCTTAAAGCATCCGTCATGGAGGCAAAAAGATCATAACTCTGGGTTGCGTATGGGAATTTACTCGATTGAGGTGAAACCACCACTGCGTTACCCCAGCCTTTCATTGTTGTCATTCCATCAGCCATTGCCTTTTCTGCCATGGGTTTCCATTTATCGGCTTCGAAATCCAGAAGCTTGTTCATGTTTTTTGGATTGTGGTAGATGATATAGACATATTTGAAGTCCTTATCCGGATTTGCGTTCGGAACCTCTACGTGATTTCCCAGATTTCTGAGATAAATTGTCGCTCTGTTCTCAGCAAGTTCCCAGGTATTCATATCTTCCATTTTTGTATCAGGGAATAGTTCCTGGAGATTACCCCAGATTTCGTTGGCGGTATCCATATTTTTAAATGAATTGATAATTAGGATATTGGATCCGTTTTTTTGGTCTGTACCACCTACTTTTTGCAGGATTGCCCAAAAAGTAAGATTGCCTTTGGTGACTTCGCTTTCGGCAAGTTTTTGCCAGTAAGTAGTTTCACGTTTAAGGTATTCTTCCATGTTTTGGGGTTCTACTCTTCTGTACTGATGCATGGTGACCCCTTGCGCAATCATAGAGGGAATGCAGAATAGCAAGCCCATCAAAATTAATGGTAATTTTTTCATAATAGTTTGATTTAAGTTGAGTTACTAAATTAGTGAAAATAAATCAATTCTATTTTTGGCCTGAAAAAAAGAATAAAAAATGATTATAAGTAAAGATCAGTTCCAGCTAAGTAGAATCATCTTTTTTAAAATTTAATTATAACTAAAATCACCAAAATCATCTTCGAATTCATCAAAGTCATCTTCTTCATAATCATCCAGAGACAGATCTTCGCTTTCGAATTGAATTTCCGGGGCATTTGCAGGAACAACTCCTAAAGAAAAAAGCAAGTAGGGCAGGACCAGGTTATTGTGATCAAAATCAGTCTGAATTAATTCAACGTAAAAAGACCACATATTAAAGAAATCATATACATAAAGCATTTTGTCATTTTCCTTTTGTAATACCTCATTGAGCATTACTTCACTCATTGGTACCTTTCTCTCATTTCCTTCACTCATGTCAAAGAGAGGATGTTCTTCACCCTGCATCCAGGTTTCATCTGACCTGTAAAAAGAAGCCATCTGGTCTCCTGTAAAACCAAAGGCATTAGTAATCACATTATGAAGATCTTCCAGGTTTGCATCCTTCTCAACAGCGATGTCTCTTATCACATCTTCCTTCGAATTTAAAATTATCCTGATTTTGTACACCATGATTTCCTTTCGTAATTTTTTGCAAAAATAATACTTTAATCCAAAAGTGTTACTTTTACCTTGTTAAAAAATGTCATAATTTTCCCGGTATCATGGATAGTAAAAACGTTTTGGAAAAACTCAATTCCCTCAATAAGAACACCTTGATGGAAACCCTTAGTATCAACTATATCGAAGTGGGAGAAGATTATCTCGTGGCGACCATGCCGGTTGATAAAAAAGTGCATCAGCCGATGGGAATTCTGCACGGTGGAGCCTCTGTTGCCCTTGCGGAAAGCGTGGGGAGTGCTGCCTCCCTTCATTTTATAGATCATTCTTTAGGTGAGGTCAGAGGTATTGAAATCTCGGCAAATCATGTGAGAAGCATACGGGAAGGAATGGTCAAAGCCACAGCCAGAATGGTTCACCGCGGAAGGACAACACTCTTATGGGAGATCAGGATTGAAGACGAAAAAGACAGATTGATTTCTCTGTGTAAGCTCACATGTATCATATTAGAACGGAAATAGAACCCCACAATGAAAAGAAGCCTTGTCAAAAAGATCTTAAAAATCACAGGGATCATCTTTTTGGTAGTAGTTCTGATACTTGGTTATTTGCTGTATGGCTTTATAAGCCCCGGTTCTGATAATGAGATCAGGAAGGAGTTCAGGGATACTGCTTTTGAGCCCGATATAAGTTATGAGTTCTTTAAAGGTAGAAAAGTGAGGCTGATCAAAATGAAGAAAACCATTGATACACTTTTGCCCACTTTGTTTTTTGTACACGGTTCCCCGGGTTCTGCTATGGACTTTAAACGCTATTTAAAAGATCCGGGCTTAAATAGTTTGGCCAATATAGTTGCCTACGACAGGATAGGTTATGGACAAGAAGATACAGGTAGGGTTTTAGAATCCCTTGAAGAGGAAGTTAACTTGTTGCATCAATTAATCAAGCCTTTTAAACCTTCAAAAATCATCGTGGTTGGATACTCTTATGGCGGAACGGTCGTTATGGCCTCAGAAAAAGAATATATGAAGAAAATCGTTCTGGCAGCTTCTGTTCGAGGTGATCTTGAACCCATGTTCTGGGCGATGAATTTGTATCAATGGAAGTTTACAAGACCTATTGTTCCCATGGTGTTCCAGGGAGCCAGTATAGAGAAATTGAGGCATGTTACAGAATTGCCTGCCTATGAGAAAAGGTGGAACCGGAGCCCTTCGACTGTTTTGTCTATTCATGGAAAAGAAGATTTTATAGTACCATTTGAGAATTCCCTGTATTTGAAAGAACTTTTTGAGGATCATAAGTTTAGTTTAATTCCCCTTGAAAATGGCAACCATTCACTTATTTGGACTAATTTTGAATTCATCAAGTCTGAATTAATAAAAAGTATTGAGCAACAATGATTTTGAAGGAGATTTTAGAAAAGGTCGAACAAGCCAAAGTCAAGGAAATCCCGTTTGTAATGTACAAAATTCCAGACGCTGATTTTATTGAAGTCATTATTCAGAAAAACAGGCGCCTGGATCATGTTATTGATTTTAAGGAATCAGGCTTTGTCATGGCACCTTTTGACCAACATGAAAAGACCGTCTTGTTTGCTAAAGGGAATGTTTATCGTTACCAAAGCCAAATACCCTCAAAAAGTAATTTGAATCTCGATAAACCATTGCATAAAATTGAGCCGGTTTATCCCGCAGCCTCAAAGGAAAAGCATATCGACCTTGTTGAAAGGGGTATAGAAAGCATTAAAAATGGTGATTTTATAAAAGCAGTTCTTTCAAGATCTGAATTTGTCGAGATAAAAGAACCGGATATCATCCAGATTTTCCTCAAGTTAATGGCAAAATACACTGAGGCTTTTGTCTATGTATGGTATCATCCGAAAGTAGGACTTTGGGCCGGAGCAAGTCCGGAAACACTTTTAAGAACAAAAGGAAATCGGTTTAAAACCATGTCTTTGGCTGGCACCCAAAAATACCAGGCTGAAGTCGAGGCTTCCTGGGGAGAGAAAGAAGTTCAGGAGCAGCAAATTGTAACAGATCACCTGCTGGATTCTTTGGAAGGAATCTCAGTTGAAGTCAACAGTACCTATACCAAAAAGGCAGGAAATCTAGTGCATTTATGCAATGATATCCAAGGAGTTCTTGATGGTAAAGAAACTTTGAAGCATTTGATTGACAGGCTGCATCCCACTGCGGCCGTTTGCGGCTTTCCCAAAAAAAAGGTGCAGCAGTTTATTCTGAAACAAGAAGGTTATCATCGCGGTTTTTATACAGGTTTTTTGGGGGAATTGAATTGGGAAAAAGAAGATTATGACATCAACAAGGATGTATCATCAAAAGAAATTGAATCAAATCTTTTTGTCAATCTAAGGTGTATGCAATTAAAGTCCGAACCAATACCGGGAGCCATTGTCTATGTGGGAGGCGGCATTACCGCTAAAAGCAATCCGGTTTTGGAATGGGAGGAGACGGTCGACAAGAGTCTTGTGATGAAGTCAGTTCTTCTGGGATAGTTCAGGGTCTGGATCACAAGTAGTTTTTTAAGGTGTTTTCAAGAAAAAATCACTTATTTTTGTATCCTATTTTTTAATGACATTGATGCCTAAGTACCCCAAAAAAAAACTCGCTCAACTGCTTATGCAGACCTGCGTAAATCATGGTATTGAGCAGGTAGTAATCTCCCCCGGATCGCGTAACGCACCGCTGACACTTGGATTTGTAAATCACCCGAAAGTAAAAACTTTCAGCATTGTTGATGAGCGTTGCGCTGCCTTTTTTGCGCTGGGACTTGCACAACAATCAGGTAAAACGGTTGCCTTGTTATGTACTTCAGGTTCTGCATTGTTGAATTATTACCCGGCAATTGCCGAAGCCTATTACAGTAAAATACCCTTGTTGGTTATTTCGGCAGATAGGCCCAAACGGCTTCTGGATATTGGTGACGGGCAAACGATCAGGCAGGAAGGAGTATTCAGCAATCACATTCTTTTTCAGACAAATTTAAATAGTGAGGATCAGATTAATTTGTACAACGATCTGGAAACAATGCTTGTTGAAAATGCAAAAGCTATTGTTGAGGCACTCGTCAGTGCAGCTTCCGGAAGGGGCCCGGTTCATATCAATGTTCCTTTTGACGAGCCTTTATACGAAACCGTTGACCATTTATACGACTTTGGTTCTCTGTCTAATAAAAAGGAACCTGTACTCACCGGATCTTTGTTGGAGGAAGAGCCGCTGCAGCTTGAAGACTTAGAAAATTTCTCTTTGATTTGGAATGGTTCCGACAAAAAAATGGTCATCATCGGAAGTATTGACCCGGATGAATTGTTACAGGCCCAAATGACTCATTTGATAAAAGACCCTTCAGTGATCATTCTCACCGAAACAACATCAAATGTGGCTGATGATAAATTCATCAATAGTATCGATCAGCTTATATTCCCCTTGAATGATGTTGATTTTGAAGCATTAAAGCCGGAGATCCTGCTGACCTTTGGAGGGATGGTGATATCAAAAAGGATAAAACAAATGTTGAGAAAACATCCACCGCAGCATCACTGGCATGTAGATGCGCACAGATCTTTGGATACCTATCACAGCATGACCCGGCATTTTGAAATATCCCCGCAATTGTTTTTTAGTCAGTTTTTCTTTTTAACAAAAACGGTAGACAGTTCATATCAGGATAAATGGCTTGTCCTTAAAGAGGCAAGAAAAATTAAACACGATAATTTTGTTCTTAACCTTAGTTTTTCAGATTTAAAAGTATTTGATCAGGTTTTGAATAGTTTGCCGGGCAGCATCAATTTACAGCTTGCCAACAGTTCCGTTATCCGTTATGCGCAGTTATTTGATCTCGACCCTACAATAAAAGTGTACTGTAATAGAGGAACAAGCGGAATTGACGGCAGTACTTCGACTGCTCTGGGGGCCGCATTTCAGAATGGTGGGCAAACAGTTTTCATCACCGGGGATATCAGCTTTTTTTATGATAGCAATGGGCTTTGGAACAAGTATATTCCTGTAGATTTTAGAATTATTATAGTCAATAATGCTGGTGGCGGGATTTTTAAATTTATTCCTGGCCCCAAGTCATCAGGTGCCCTGGATTATTTTGAAACGTCACACCAGTTAAACGCTTCAGCTTTATGTGAGATGTTTGGTTTTGACTATTTTGATGCCAGAGACGGTTTGCAATTGGAAACTCATTTGGCAAAATTCTACGCCCCGTCAAACAAGCCGGCTTTACTGGAAGTTTTTACTTCCAGTGATGTTAACGACGCTATCCTCGGAGACTATTTTGACAATTTAAAATAAACCTAAAACCCTAGTTTATTATCCTTGATTTTCCTCTTCAGGTAATTCCTCTTCAGGTACTTCTTCTCCTGCGTTATAGCCAAGACGTTCGGCTCTTTGCTTTTCAAGAACCCGCTCGATATTGGCATAGTAACCGTCTGAATTAGGATTGTCGGAACCAATTTTCGCGTATCCGTTTTTATAGTGTTTAAGTGCTTTCTTGTATTCGTAACCGGTTTCATAATACAGGCCAATATAATAATCGCCTAGAGCTGTCTCCGGATATAATCTCATGATCATTTTTCCGAATTCTTCGAGATAATCCCCGTTTGCTTTATCAATGATAATGGGTTCGATCTTATAGATATCACTTTCACGGATTTTTACATTTGAACCGTATAAATATTCAATTTCAACATATTTTCTTTCAAGGTATTCAATGGCGTCTCCAGGTTCCATATCGGCAATCTGTTCATCAAATTCCTCCTTTGAAATGGCAGCAAACTGCCGGTAGGTAAAACCTATGGCACTTGCCACAGACTGCCCGATAGAGGCTGTTTTACTGGAATTCGAAAAATCGTCATACTTGTATTTGAAGTTTGGGTTTTCAGACAGTTTTAACAGGTTGTGTGTGTCGTTGATGGATGCAGTTCTTTTCTCTGTATTATAGTCTCCACCGCTCAAATAATAATAGTAGGGTGTAATCAGGCTTTGACTTTTTGATTCTAGCTTTTCGTGTAATCCAGAAGCAAAACTTGGATTGATATTGATATAGGCGTTAAATACCGGGGTTTCTTCAAGAAAAAAATAATTGATAAAATTTGCTGTAAGGGTATTTCCTATAATTGTTTTAAACAAAGAGGTAGGGTAATTATCATCCAAATAAGGCAACAGTTCATCTCTTATAAAACCATAGAACTTTGAACTTTCCTGGTTGGGTAAACCTGTGTCCTCGCTATAATCACAGTCTGTGTATCTTTCTTCATTTTGATTTTGAAAAATACCTACAACGATTTGCTCCGGAGCTTTGTCTCTGGCGGCAAATAGCTTTGAGTTGGCCACATATACATCAAACAAAAATTCAGCATCCAATACGACTGCAACAGGATAGGTATTTTTATCATTTTCTTCAAAAGAATCAGGAACATAAATCTTTAAAATTCTTTCCTGATTCAAATTAAAGGAATTGAATCTTTTATAGATGATGTTGTCCTGAGCCTGGCCAAGAAAGGAAATAAAGAATAAGATTACCATGAATTTTCTCATAAGAAATGCTTTAAATTGTTATTGGTTTTCACCACAAAAACGATTAACAAGAAGTTTTATCCTAAAACTTTTGTTAATTTCGCTCCTACTAATTACTTAACCAACGATGAATAAGGGTAATTATTTTATCAAATCCATAAAACTTATCAAATGAATCAACCCAATTGGCAAATAGCAAAAGAATTTGAGGATATTACATATAAAAAATGTGATGGAGTGGCACGGATTGCCTTTAACCGACCCGATGTGAGAAATGCCTTCCGCCCGCAAACCACCAGGGAGCTCTACGATGCATTTTACGACGCTCAGGAAGATGTGAATATTGGGGTAGTTTTACTCTCTGCCGAGGGTCCGTCTAAAAAGGATGGTGTATTTTCATTCTGTAGTGGAGGAGACCAAAAAGCAAGAGGACACCAGGGATATGTTGGTGATGATGGTTACCATCGTCTCAATATACTGGAAGTCCAAAGACTGATCAGGTTTATGCCCAAAGCTGTGATTGCTGTTGTCCCGGGATGGGCCGTAGGAGGAGGTCATAGCCTTCATGTGGTGTGTGACCTGACCCTGGCCAGCAAGGAACATGCTATTTTTAAGCAGACCGACGCCGATGTGACAAGTTTTGACGGAGGATATGGTTCTGCTTATCTGGCAAAAATGGTGGGCCAGAAAAAAGCCCGTGAGATTTTTTTCCTTGGCAGGAATTATTCGGCTCAGGAAGCCTATGAAATGGGTATGGTTAATGCTGTGATTCCTCATGAAGAATTGGAATTAACGGCATTTGAATGGGCCCAGGAAATACTAGCCAAGTCACCGACCTCGATAAAAATGTTAAAATTCGCCATGAACCTTACCGATGATGGCATGGTAGGGCAGCAGGTATTTGCAGGTGAAGCTACCAGGCTGGCCTATATGACTGACGAAGCCAAAGAAGGAAGGGATGCCTTCCTGGAAAAGAGAAAGCCAAATTTTGAAAAAAAGTGGATTCCTTAGATAGAAGTGAGTAGGCAGAAGTGAGAAGTGAGAGGTAGGTGAAAATGACTTTTAATCGTTTCAAGAATTATTAAAACTGAATTATGAAAATAATCTGTATAGGTAGAAATTATGCCAAGCACATAGAAGAACTGGACAATGAAAAACCAAAAGAACCGGTTATATTTATGAAACCGGATTCGGCGGTATTATTAAAAAACAATCCCTTTATCATTCCGCCCTTTTCTCAGGATATTCATTATGAAGTTGAGGTTCTGGTGAAGATCAATAGGATTGGAAAGTTTATTGAACAAAAATTTGCACATAAATATTATGATGAAATTGGCCTAGGTATAGACTTTACGGCTAGAGATCTTCAAAACAGGTTAAAAGAAAAGGGACTCCCTTGGGAAAAAGCCAAGGCATTTGACGGCAGTGCAGTGATTGGTAATTTTTGTCATAAATCGGAAATTGACCTTGATAATATCAAATTTCAACTTTTGAAAAATAAAGAGCTTGTCCAAGACGGAGAATCTTCACATATGCTATGGAAGATAGATGAATTGATCGCCTATGTGTCGCAGTATTTTACACTCAAGATAGGTGATGTTATTTTTACCGGGACCCCTGCCGGGGTTGGAAAAGTGGCTCCGAATGACGTGCTCAAAGGGATGCTTGAAGGGAAGGAAATTTTTCAAGTTAAAGTCAAATAGTTTTTGAAGAATACAGAAATAGAAAGGAAATTTTTGGTCTTGAATGATGACTTTAAAAAAGAATCGTTCAAAAAGGAGCGAATCATTCAAGGATTTCTTTCTTCAGTTCCCGAAAGGACTGTAAGAGTCAGGCTTATTGGTGATCAGGGGTTTTTAACGGTAAAAGGAATCGGGAACGAATCCGGTACAACCCGATTTGAATGGGAAAAAGAAATTGAGGGAGAAGAGGCCAAAAAACTTTTATCACTCTGCGAGCCCGGAATCATAGACAAGGAGAGATATTATGTAAAGTCCGGGAGGCATATTTTTGAAATTGACGTCTTTAGTCTTGAAAATCAAGGCCTTGTAATTGCTGAACTCGAGTTGGATTCGGAGCATGAAACATTCATGATGCCTGCATGGGTAGGAAAGGAAGTTACCGGGCAAGCACGATATTATAATTCATCACTGAGTAAACGCCCTTTTAAAAAATGGTAAAAAAAAGCAGATTCCATGAATCTGCTTTTTTTACCCCATTAAAATACAAAAAACATCAATCTAAAACAGGTGCTTCTTCTTTCTTACTGGAATATAGTTTTACACCTGCTTCATAATACTTATCTCCTTCTGTCCAGAATGGTGTTTTCGGATCATTGGCGATCAATCTTGATGCTAAAACATATGACTTAAAGAACTTTTCCAAATAATCATAGTCCAAGGTTTCAGGATTGTCGGTAACCTGATGGTAGTATTTATTGATTTCTTCATCAAATGCAGTAAATCCCAAGCTAAAAGTTGGAGCCGGGATCCCTTTGGCGGCAAAGTTTACATTGTCTGATCGATCGAAAAGGTTTTGCTCAGGGGCCGGATCGTCAATAACAGTAAGGCCAAATGCAGAACCGGCATCAATCATGTGTTGGCCAACAGTAGTTCTGTGCAATCCGAATATGGTAATTTTTGAAGTATCGTTGTATCCGGCCCCGTCACTATTAAAACAATAGACCATTTTGTCTAAGGGCATCACAGGATTTTCGGTATAATATTTACTGCCTAATAATCCTTTTTCCTCTCCTGTAAACAGGATAAATAATGAGGACCTCTTTACCGGGTATTTGGCAAGGTTTTCGGCTACACTCAACACTGTTACCGTTCCAACTGCATTGTCTCTTGCTCCGTTATAGATTGAATCATTTTCAGCATTTGGTTTTCCAATTCCCACGTGGTCATAATGTGCTGAATAAATCACAAATTCGTCTTTTAACTCAGGATCGGATCCTTCAAGATATCCGACAACATTTCTTGAGGAAAAGAATTCAGTCTTGATGCCTTCAACTTTTACTTCCACCTGAAGTTTTTCTGATGCACCTGATGCCTCCAGCTTGGATGCAATTGCCATACCTTTATCTATCATATAAAGATGTACAAATTGTTCTTCTTTCTCTTCGTTGCTTTTTAAGCCTGTTTTGGCTTCATTAAAGTAATGAGAATATCTTTCATACATTTCCTGTTCAACTTCTGCCAGTTCGATCAGTGCCTCTGCTCCAGCCTCCTTGGCCAATGCCCTTTTGGCTCTTCCAGCCATAAACTTTGATCTCTGATCTTTAGTTTCAGATGTACCTACTTTTACAATAAGCACTTTTCCTTTCAGGTCCTTTCCTTCAAAATCTTCTTTGGTTCCGTATCCAAGATAGATGGCTTCTCCTTTAAAATCTATATTTCTGGCATATAATGCCCAAAATTTATCACCTGACATATCATTGATCTTAACGGAGATATTCTTGGCAGGGATTATTTTTTCCAAAGGGACGTTTTGATAAAAACTACCATTTTCACCTGCAGGTTTTACACCAAATTTCCGAAGCATATTCGCAATATAAGCTGCAGCGATGTCTAATTCACCCGAACCGGTCTGTCTGCCTTTTAATTCATCAGAAGCGAGAAAATAAATATGACTTTCTATGTCATTTTTGAAAATCGTTGATTTGGCAACTTCTGCTTCTGATTGTGCATATATAGAAAGGCTAAAGCCAACTAGAATGGCAAATATTAAATTGTGTTTCATGAATTGATATTTTAAAGTTTGGGTAAATATATAAATTTCTTATAAAGGTTTTTAAGCTGTGTTTGGTTGAGCCCAATTTTTCTTCTCCGCAATGACTATATTTGTTCTCAATAAATTTTACAAGGCTGATGCAGGCAGAAATTATTACAGTTGGAGATGAAATACTCATAGGGCAGATCGTTGATACAAATTCACAATGGTTGGGTCAAAGATTGAATGAAATTGGGGTTTCCGTATATCAGATCACTTCAATTCAGGATGACAGGCAGCATATTTTAAAAGCCCTTTCGGAGGCAGAAGCTAATGTTGATATAATTATCATTACGGGAGGCCTGGGTCCTACCAAAGATGATATTACCAAGTTGACGCTGGCAGAATATTTTAACGATGTTTTGGTCAGGAACCAGGAAATAGAGGATCATATCAAACAATTATTTGGCAGGATCAAATATAAATTTACCGACATGGATATTCGCCAGGCCATGCTGCCAGCAAAGGCTACGGTACTAAAAAACGAATTGGGAACTGCTTCGGGGATGTGGTTCAAGAAAGGGCAAAAGGTCATAATTTCTCTGCCCGGAGTCCCAAATGAAATGAAGGGCTTAATGACCAATTCGGTCCTTCCCAAGCTTATAGAAAGTTTTCACCTTCCTTTTATACTACATAAAACACTTCACACCTATGGTCTGGGAGAAAGCAGGGTCGCAGAAAGGCTCGAAGCCTGGGAAAATCAACTCCCTCAATCTATTAGGTTGGCCTATTTGCCTTCATACGGAAGAGTAAGACTTAGATTAAGCGCAAGGGGAAAAGATTTGAAGCAATTGCAATATGAGCTCAATAAAGAAGCAGAATCACTACGTTTGCTTGTTGAAGATATTTTTGTTGATGAAGATGAAAATGAGGCTTTGGAACTATCTCTGAATAAAATATTAACCGATAATTCTTTAACTTTGAGTTTGGCGGAAAGTTGTACCGGGGGCAATGTTGCCAGGATGATAACTGCCATACCAGGGGCTTCAAAATTTTTAAAAGGAGCTTTGGTGGCCTACAGCGCAGAGGTAAAAGAAAGAATACTTCATGTGCCTGCTGATATGATCAATGCACATTCAGTGGTAAGTGAGAAAGTGGCCATTGAAATGGCCCTTCAATGTCAAAAATTATTTAATACTGATTATGCCGTGGCAACAACGGGTAATGCAGGACCTACGACTGACGAAACAGATGAGTCTGTCGGCGTTGTATTTATTGGAATTGCAACTCCGGCTGGAGTTTACGCCAGCGAATATTTCTTCGGGAAACCCAGAGGGAAAGTGATAGAAAGAGCTTCTGTTAAATCCCTGGAACTCCTGAGAAAAGAAATTTTAAAAAACACAGTAAATAGTTTGCCAGATTAGGAAAGAATATTTATTTTTGCACCTCGTTTTGAAATAAGAATTAAAACAGTCAGAAAATGTCAAGAGTTTGTGAGTTAACGGGCAAGAGAGCAATGGTTGGAAACAACGTATCTCACGCTTTGAATAGAACTAAAAGAAAATTCAAAGTTAATTTGGTAAAAAAACGTTTTTATTTACCAGTGGAAGATAAATGGGTAACTTTAAAAGTTTCGACCAGAGCACTGAAGAACATCAATAAAAAAGGTGTTGAGGCTGTAATTGCTGAGGCAAGAGCAAATGGTTATCTAAAAAAATAAGAAGAGATGGCAAAGACTAAAGGAAACAGGATACAGGTTATATTGGAATGCACAGAACACAAAGCTTCTGGACAACCAGGAACTTCTCGTTATATTACAACGAAGAATAAGAAGAATACTCCGGACAGATTGGAAGTGAAGAAATTCAATCCTATTCTGAAAAAAATGACAGTTCACAAGGAAATTAAATAATAAGCGGTTTTCACATTTGTGGGAATGTAAAATAAACATTGAGTCATGGCAAAGAAATCAGTAGCATCTTTACAAACAGGGTCAAAGAGATTGACCAAGGCTATTAAAATGGTAAGATCTGAAAAATCAGGAGCTTATACATTTGTTGAAAGCATTATGGATCCAACAAAAGTAAACGATTTCTTGAGCAAGAAATAGACCTTACTTTTAACTATATACATAAAGCTACTTTCTTTTGAAAGTGGCTTTTTTGATTTTGGGCCAGGTTATTTTCCCCTGAATTTTGATTAACTTTGTGTCCGCTAAAAAAAAACGACCTAATTCGAATCATCATGAGTTTGTTCAAAAAAATATTTTCCAAAGAAAAAAAGGAAACCCTCGACAAGGGCCTGGAGAAATCTAAAACGTCTTTTTTTAATAAACTGTCAAAAGCTGTTGCCGGAAAGTCAAAAGTTGATGATGATGTACTGGATAATCTGGAAGAAGTACTTGTTTCTTCGGATGTTGGCGTAGAGACTACCCTTAAAATTATCGATAAGATAGAAGAACGCGTCTCAAAAGATAAATATTTTGGAACCGATGAACTCAACGGTATTCTCAGAGAGGAAATCGCCGCTTTATTGGCAAAGACCAATACCGGAAACGAGACTGAATTCGCCATACCAAAAGACATCGAAAAACCTTATGTAATCATGGTTGTTGGTGTGAACGGTGTTGGAAAAACAACCACTATCGGGAAATTGGCAGCTCAATTTAAGAAGCAGGGGCTAAAAGTGGTACTTGGAGCTGCTGATACATTCAGGGCCGCCGCCATTGATCAGTTGCAGGTTTGGGCAGACAGAGTGGACGTGCCTATGGTTAGACAGGAAATGGGCAGTGATCCCGCTTCTGTGGCTTATGATACACTTCAGTCGGCCGTGACGCAGAATGCAGATGTGGTGATCATTGATACAGCCGGAAGGCTTCACAACAAAGTGAATTTAATGAATGAATTGTCAAAGATAAAAAGAGTAATGCAGAAAGTTGCCGCCAATAAACCGGATGATGTTTTATTGGTTTTAGATGGCTCTACCGGTCAAAATGCTTTTGAACAGGCCAAGCAATTCACTAAAGCGACAGAGGTCACATCTCTGGCGGTGACCAAACTGGACGGCACGGCTAAAGGTGGCGTTGTGATTGGAATTTCGGATCAATTCCAGATACCCGTAAAATATATTGGCGTTGGAGAAGGAATTGATGACCTGCAGGTTTTTAACAAAATCGAGTTCGTGGATTCTTTTTTTAAGTGAGAAGGCAGAAGATAGAAGGCAGAATTAAGAAAGAAGGAAAATTATGAGAACAAAAAGTTCTAAAAAGAATAAAATTAATGTTGTCACTTTAGGTTGTTCCAAGAACGTTTATGACAGCGAAGTGTTGATGGGTCAGCTCAAGGCCAATAACAAAGAAGTAGTGCACGAAGATGAGCATGACGATGGTAATATTGTTGTGATCAATACTTGCGGATTTATAGGAAAAGCAAAGGAAGAGTCTATCAATACGATTTTGCATTATGTCGATAAAAAGGAAGCGGGTACCGTTGATAAGGTTTTTGTGACCGGATGTTTAAGTGAAAGGTATAAACCTGATCTGGAAAAGGAAATCTCTGATGTGGATCAGTATTTTGGAACGCATGACCTTCCCAATTTGCTAAAGGCCCTTGAAGCCGATTATAAACACGAATTGCTTGGAGAACGTTTGACGACAACCCCTAAACACTATGCCTATCTCAAGATAGCAGAAGGTTGTGACAGGCCTTGTTCGTTTTGTGCCATTCCCTTGATGAGAGGCGGCCACAAGTCTACGCCAATAGAACAAATCGTGAATGAAGCAGAAAATCTGGCTGCCAATGGAGTCAAGGAATTGATCCTGATTGCTCAGGACCTTACCTATTACGGTTTGGATCTTTATAAAAAGCGCGCTTTGGCAGACCTGCTAAAGGCACTGGCCGAGGTAGATGGCATAGAGTGGATCAGGTTGCATTATGCCTTCCCTACAGGTTTCCCGCTTGACGTTTTGGAGGTGATGAAAAATGAACCCAAAGTTTGTAATTACCTCGATATTCCATTACAGCATATCAATTCAGAACTTCTAAAATCAATGAGAAGGGGTAATAATTCTGAAAAAACAATTTCTCTCATTGACAAATTCAGACAAATGGTTCCTGAAATGGCTATTCGAACCACGTTTATAGCAGGATATCCGGGAGAAACCGAAGAGCAGTTTGAAGAGCTGAAAGATTTTGTCAGGAGTACCAAGTTCGAGCGAATGGGTTGTTTTACCTATTCTCATGAAGAAAATACACATGCCTATGCCCTGGAAGACGATGTTCCTGAGGAGGTCAAGGAAAGGCGGGTAGCAGAATTAATGGAGATTCAAGGTCAGATTTCCTTTGATTTGAATCAGGAAAAGATCGGTAAGACTTTTAGATGTATTTTTGACAGAAAGGAAGGTAATTACTTTATTGGCCGAACAGAGTTTGATAGCCCTGATGTTGATAATAATGTGATTGTTGACGCTGCGAAGCATTATCTTCAGATTGGGCAATTCATTGATATTACTATAACTGAGGCAACTGATTTTGACCTTTATGGAAGCCCTGCCCAAGGCTAATATCTGATTTTATAATTGGGTTAGGGTAATTGAAGACAGGATTTGTAAGGTAGATGTAAGTTTTTTGTCTTAAAACAAGGTTAAAAAAAAATGGAGCCTCTTTTTTAAGATTAAAAAAGGTGTATTTTTACTAAAAACTACAATTCATTGACACAGCTCAAGTCGACTATTAAATTTCAGAATACAGGGTATTTCTCAAAAATCATGTGTGATTATCTGGATCAAGAGGATTCAATCAAGGATTTTTATGGGAACTTCCCTGACATAGAAGGGTTTAAAAAACAGATAGCGCAAAAGTCAGGGTCTTATAAGGATAAAAACAGAAAGGTGTTGTTTCAATGCGTGCAGGAGCAGACAAAACATCTTTCTCTGTCTAAACTTACCAAAGAACATCTTTATCTATTAAAGGATCCGAAAACTTTTACCGTGACAACAGGGCATCAATTGAATCTTTTTACAGGACCACTGTATTTTTTATATAAAATTATCTCGGCAATCAATCTTGCCACTGAACTTAAAAAGAATTTTCCCGCTTATCACTTTGTTCCGGTTTACTGGATGGCAACTGAAGATCACGATTTTGAAGAGATTCAGTTTTTTAATTATAAAGGGAAAAAAATTCAATGGAACAAAGACGTAAAAGGAGCCGTAGGAAGGACATCAACACAAGGGCTCAACCTGGTTTTTGATGAAATTGAAAAAAGGTTTGGTAAAAGTAAAAATGCTGATAAATTAAAGGAATTGTTTTCTAAATCTTATCTGGAGCATGATACATTGACCGAAGCTACACGTTATTTGGCCAATGAACTTTTTACCGATTATGGACTTGTAATCATTGATGGTGATGATCCTGGTCTAAAAACCTTGTTTGTTCCACATATCAAAGAGGAATTGATGGATCAAACCTGCTTTAAGGAGGTAAGCAAGACCAATGTTTCATTAGGGGACAGCTATCCGATTCAGGTAAATCCCAGAGAGATCAATTTGTTTTTTCTGGATAATGAACTCAGGGAAAGAATTTTGATCGAAGAAGGATGTTTTAAAGTAAACAATACTGATCTTGTTTTTACAAAAGGTCAGCTCCTGGATTTACTGCTTGTATCTCCTGAAAAATTCAGCCCGAATGTATTGATGCGTCCACTTTATCAGGAAGTAATCCTGCCTAATTTATGCTATATAGGTGGAGGTGGGGAAATGGCTTATTGGATGCAACTCAAGAGTTTCTTTAAAAGCGTTAATGTGCCTTTTCCTATTCTGTTATTGCGCAATTCAGTTCTCATCATTAATAAGAAGCAGGGAAAGAAATTAAAAAAACTGCACATTAGCGAGGAGGAGATCTTTTTAAGTCAGAATGACCTTGTCAGAAAGAAAGTCAAGGAAATATCAGATTTGAAAATTGATTTTTCTGAGCAGCGCAGTGAATTGGAAAAAATGTTCAGACATTTAAAGTCATTGTCAGACAGAACTGACAAATCATTTTCAGGTGCTGTCCTGGCCCAGGAGAAGAAACAGCTCAATGGGCTAAACAAATTGGAAAAAAGGCTCTTACAGGCCCAAAAGAGAAAATACAAAGAGATTGTATCCCGTATCACTTGGCTCCAGGAACAACTTTTTCCTAAACAGAGCCTTCAGGAAAGACAGGCCAACTTTGCTGAATTCTATGAAGATTACGGAGATGAACTCATTCCGGCTTTGGTTGAAGTGTTAAAACCGCTGCAATTGGAATTTGACATCATAACAATGGAGTCTTAGATCAGCCCGCAGATGCTAAGAGCTTGTCTGTAGGCATCAGAGCGGTATTCGTAATTATAGGATCCTAAATCTTTTGGATGAATCCAAATTAGTTCATCAAATTCATCATCCTGTGGAATGGTATCGGCATCCTGGCGATGCCTGATCTTTACAATAGACAATTCCTGACCCATATATAAAGGGTGGCAATCAGGTGGAAAAGGATATCTGACTTTTTCATTATAGACTTCAAGGATATGATCGTGAAGCAAATTGTAGTTTAATTCTTCCTTTAATTCTCTGACGATGCCACTGATGAGATCTTCCTCCTCATCTAATCCGCCCTGAGGAAATTTATAGCTTTTGTCGCGCGGAGAATAACCAATAAGTACTTTTGATTCTTCATTTACGATAACTGCCATAACAGCTTGCCTGTATATTTTTCCCATGGCCTTGGATGTTTTAAACAAATTTAACAAAAAAAAATGACCGGAACTCCGGTCATCTTCTATTGAAATATAAATATTTATTATATGGTTCTAAGAAACAAACAAAAAGGAAAATAACATGGCGAATTTTCCGATTTTGAAATTTTCTAAATTAAAATAATGCTTTTTCCCCGACATTTTAACTTCAGGTTTTTGAGTGTTCTCTGCGACCAGTTCAGAAACTTCACCAATAAGCTGGTAGCAGGCATTGATCAATTTTTCTTCTCTTGGGATATAATCATTCTGAGGATAAAGAATCAATAAAAAATCATCATTATGATCATCAGAGGTAAAACTTTCCTCCAAAGTAAGTGCATTTCTGTTTTCTATAAACTCCTTGTGGATTTCTCTGAACACTGACAGTTTACTTTTGTCAATAATTGAGAAATTAACCGAATCGAGAAGGGCATCCATTTTTTGATTAAATGACAAAGCCTTGTCGTGATTTCCAAGAAATTCAGAATTAATAATATCCTTGATATTGAGTTTTTCAGACAGGTAGTCTGTGATTGTGCTCTCTATGAACAACGCTGATACAAAAAACTCATTTCTAACTTTTACCTCGCTTATCTCCATGGTTCTGTTTAGTTTAAACACTAATAAACCGAATAATTAAATTCAATCTATATATTTACTAACGTTATTTGAGGGGAGTTATTACAAGGGGTAAATCAATTACTTTGCCAAAGGCTTATAATCAATCTTAAAACAAAGTTAAAACTTTAAAGATCTTATCCTAATTATTGTTGTAAAAATACCTGCAATTGTTGATAAATTTCATGGTATACCATGAATAAAAAAAGCCCTTTTGTTTAACAAAAAGGCTTTTTTAAAAGATCTTAATAATTGAACCTAAGTTTATTTTTTAAACTTAGCGTATTTAGATTTGAACTTATCAATACGACCAGCCGTATCAACCAACTTCATTTTACCTGTATAGTATGGGTGTGAAGTACGAGAGATCTCCAATTTGATCAACGGGTATTCTGCACCATCAACATCAATAGTTTCCTTTGAATTGGCAGTTGATTTTGTTAAAAAAACATCTCCGTTAGACATGTCTTTAAATGCTACCATTCTATAATTTTCGGGATGTATTCCTTTTCTCATCGTAAACTCATTTAAATTTTATACTTTCGCTTCTCTTAAAAGCAGATTCAGCACCTGCCGAATTTGAGAGTGCAAATTTAAATAATATTTTTAATTCACACACATTATTTTAGTTATTTTAAGCAAAAAATAATAATATGAATAAAATTGCTTCCATTTTAACGCTGGCATGCCTTATTATTTTTAATGCCTGTGGTAATAAATACCAACTGCAGTTAGAGTCTCCTAAAAGTATTCAAATTGATAAACCCCTAAAAATAAGCGTCAGGGAAAGAAGTGGAAACCCTATTGATTCCATTCAGTACTTTATCAATGGAAGATTGATTGACAATCATGAAGCAGTTGATATAAAAAGTTATAAGTTAGGGAAACAGGCTTTGTCTGCCACCATTTATTTTGAAGGAAAAAGCAAAAAGCTGAATAAAACCATCTATTTTTTAAATGATACGCCTCCAAAGGTGTATTCTTATGAGGTAGTGAATGAATATCCACATGATGATCAGGCGTTTACACAAGGTTTTGTGTACCACAACGGTTTCTTTTATGAAAGTACTGGTCAAAACGGGAGATCAACCTTGAGAAAGACCGAAATTGAAACAGGGAAAATTCTTCAAAAGATCGACCTGGAGAGGCAATATTTTGGAGAAGGGATGACCATTAAAGATGGAAAAATCTATCAATTGACCTGGAGAAAAAAAATTGGATTCATCTATAACCTTGAAGATTTTGAACTTGAAAAGACCTTTGATTATGGGGTGAGTTCAGAAGGTTGGGGGCTTACGCATAATTCTGAGTATTTGATAAAAACAGATGGTACCGAACGTATGTGGTTCCTCGATCCAAAAACTTTTAAAGAGGTTTCCTTTATTGAAACCTATACGAATAAAAGAAAGGCTGAAAAATTGAATGAGCTTGAATTTGTCAATGGTAAAATATATGCAAATATCTGGCAGCAAAACAGCATTCTCATTGTTGAACCTTCCAATGGCGCCATTGAAGGAATTGTGAGCCTGAAAGGATTGCAGACAAAGGCAGGCCAAACAGGTGAAGACAATGTTTTGAACGGAATCGCTTATGACGCCGAACAAGACCGCCTGTACGTTACCGGGAAGAATTGGAATAAGGTCTTTGAGATCAAACTGATCGAAAAATAATTGGTTATGTTTCGTTATGTAGTTTTTATACTGATCGTTTTTGCATCCCTGTATTCTTGTGATGACGATATCTTTGAAACCACACCCAGTACCGGTCAGTTGACCTTTTCAAAGGACACAGTGTTTTTAGATACCGTATTTACAAATATAAGCTCCAGTACCAGAACTTTTAAGGTCTATAACAAAAGCAGCAATCATATAAGTATTCCGAGTGTAAGGTTAAGCAGGGGAGAGCAGTCGTTTTACCGACTTAATGTGAACGGTGAACCTGGAAAATCTTTTGAAAATATTGGCATATTGCCAAGAGACAGTATTTATATTTTTGTTGAGGCGACAATCGATTTTGAAAAAGTAAACGATCCATTATATGTGGATGAAGTTATTTTCGATCAGGGCAGTAATGAACAGGGTGTGAAACTTGTTACCCTTGTTCAGGATGCTTATTTTTTGTTCCCTCAGAGGGATGCTCAGGGCATCAAGGAGAAGATTGTTCTGGGTATTGACAACCAGGGTGAGGAGATTACAGTTGAAGGATTTTACCTGGAAGGGAATACTACCTGGACTAGCGAAAAACCTTATGTAATTTATGGGTATGTCGGCGTTAATAAAGGAAATGAGCTTACCATCGAAAAAGGGGCACATATTTATTTTCATGAAAACTCAGGGCTTCTCGTTGAGAAAAACGGCACACTAAAAATCAATGGGACTTTAGATGATAAAGTAATTTTCGAGGGAGACAGGCTGGAGCCTTTTTATGAAAACATTGCAGGTCAATGGGGGACGATTTGGTTAAGGGCAGGCAGTAAAGACCATATGATTAACCACGCCATTATCAAAAATAATATCATTGGGGTTTTGATGGATTCTGTTAGTGGTTCTAACGACCCCACCCTTAGGATACAGAATACCGAAATATACAATACAAGTAATTTTGGGTTGTTCGGCAGGGCTACTCATATTTCAGGTTCAAATTTGGTCATAGGTAACAACGGGCAGTCATCGATAGCCTGTACCCTGGGCGGAACCTATGATTTTACGCATGCTACTTTTGCCAATTTCTGGTCTGGTGGGATCAGGGAGTTTCCGGCTGTTCTTGTCAATAATTTTCAGATATCTACAGAGGCTGATGGTTCAGAAAGTATAATATTCAATGACTTGTTGGCAGCAAACTTTACGAATTGTATCATAGAAGGAAATCAAAATATTGAATTTTTGATGCAGGAAAATGAGCAGGCAGGTTTTGAATTTAATTTTGCGAACAACCTGTTGCGATTTACCGACCCGGGAGGTAATTTTTCCAATAATCCTCTATACGATTTTGAAGATGTCAGCAGGTATCAAAACAATATTTTAAATGGTGAGGCAGATTTTAAAGATGTCAACGAAAATCAACTTTTTATTGGCGCTGCTTCTGATGTCATTTCAAACGCAAATGTTCCTGCGGCTCAAAAAGTGCCTTTTGATATTTTGGGCGTCAATCGCGTAACTTCACCTGATATGGGGGCTTATCAGCACATTATTTTTGAAGAGTAAAAAGAATTCTGTTGGGATCAATCCTTGTATATGACCCCGTTTTTCATAACAAAAACAACATTTTCCAGTGTCTTTATATGCTCAGTGGGATCTTCATTAACGGCAATGATATCGGCATAGTTACCCTTTTCTATAGACCCTATTAAGTCATTATTCAACAGAGCAGCATTCACGACTGTTGCCGACTGAATGGCATGTATTTCTGACATACCCACCTCAACCATATAGCCAAATTCCTTACCGTTCAATCCATGCGAAAAAACACCTGCATCAGTGCCAAAAGCGATTTTCACCCCTTTTTTATAAGCTTTTTCAAAAGTAGCTTGAATCTTTGGGCCTATTTCTATTGCCTTGGGAACAATGATATCAGGATAATAACCTTTTAATTTTGCTTTTTCACTCACTTCCTTGCCAGCTGTAATGGTTGGAACGTAATAAACGTTGTACTGTTTCATCATCTCCATTGTTTTTTCGCTCATCAAAGTTCCGTGCTCTATGGTTTTAACACCACCCAAAATGGCACGCTGCATACCCTCGTCGCCATGGGCATGGGCAGCTACATGCATGTTGTAATCTTTTGCCGTTTCGCAGATCATTTTGATTTCTTCCAATGTAAATTGTGGGTTTTGCCCGTTTTTTGCCATGCTGAGAACTCCTCCGGTTGCAGTAATCTTAATCAGATCGGCCCCGTTTTTATAGCGCTGCCTCACTGCTTTTTTTGCATCTTCCAGGCCGTTCACAACCCCTTCAGCAGGCCCGGGGTCCCCCATGATTTCCTTTCTCATTCCATTGGTAGGATCCGCATGCCCGCCTGTAGAAGCCAGCGATTTGCCTGAGGTATAGATTCTTGGCCCTTCTACATACCCTTGATTTATGGCATTTCTCAGTGCAATGTTAACACCGGATCCACCTACATCCCTGACCGTTGTAAAACCGGCCATCAGGGTTGATTTTGCAAATACAGTAGAATGAAGGGCAATATCAGTCTGGTTGATTGTGAATTTTTCGAGGTAGCTCTTTGGGTTGGATTCCAGTTCAAGGTGCACGTGCATATCGATAAGACCGGGCAGTACGGTTTTATTTTGAAGGTTAATCACAATGTCATCATCAGTTTTTGCCGATGTAAAACCTTGATCAACTGATAAAATCTTATTTCCTTCTGTCCTGATGGTCATATTTTTCATGACCTTTCCGTTTTTTGTATCTATGAGTTTGCCACAATGTATAAAAGTGGTTTGTCCGAAAATAAAAGAAGACAGCAGGAATAGAAAGACGGTGCTTAAAAATTTCATATTTTTGGTTGTTTAATATGATAAATATAATCAGGTTAATCGGAATAACATGAGTCAAAAAAAAATTCTGGTAACAGGTGCCAGCAGGGGAATTGGTTTAGAACTGATCAAACAGTTTTCTGATGCGGGTCACCAGGTCCTTGCCTTAAGCCGAAATACAGAGCGTATTGATGCATTAAAATCAAAATTTAAACAGCTCTCTGCAATACAAACCGAAATCACCACAGCTAAAGGAATCGAGGCAGTTGCTGATTTTGTCGGGAAAAAATGGGGCCTTGTCGATGTTGTCATACACAATGCAGGAGCCTTGCTCCATAAACCTTTCAAAGAAACAACAGTTGAAGATTTTATAAAAATCTATCAGGTGAATGTTTTTGCCGTGGCGGAGCTAACAAGAAAACTTGATGCTTTTTTAGCCAAAGGAAGCCATGTTGTTGCGATAAGCAGTATGGGCGGGATACAAGGGAGTATGAAGTTTGCCGGACTATCTGCTTACAGTTCATCCAAAGGGGCCGTTATTACGCTTATGGAGCTCCTGGCCGAGGAATATAAAGACAGAGGCATATCTTTTAATGCCCTGGCTTTGGGAGCAGTACAAACCGAAATGCTTAAGGAAGCTTTTCCTGATTATGAAGCACCTGTAACAGCTGCTGATATGGCACAATATATCATGGAATTCGGGCTTAATGGGAATAAATTGTTCAACGGAAAGGTTTTACAGGTTTCTAATTCTACGCCTTGATCCATTTATTTGAAGCAAAAAGCGTAAATATAATGAAAACCAGAACAGATATACTTGAAAAATACGTGCCCAAGGAATCATTGCCCGGGGTTATGGAATTGATAGCGCGCTATCCATGCCACCTCAGAATTGTAGGGAAAAGACGAAGTAAGCACGGAGATTTTAAAAGGTTTAGTAATGGCAAGGTGCAGATCACCATTAACAATGACCTGAACCCTTATCGGTTTTTATTGACATTAATTCACGAATTTGCGCATTTAGTCACTTTTAAGGAGTACAAAAATGTGAAACCACACGGCATGGAATGGAAAAATAATTTTAAGTTACTGATGCTTCCTTTTCTGAGTCCGAAGATTTTTCCCGATGATATTTTGAGCCTTCTTGCTCAATATCTGATCAATCCGAAGGCCAGCAGTGATGGTGACATTAATTTATCGCTGGCATTTCGAAATCATGATCGTTATAGCGATAAAACACTTATTTTTGAGATCCCGGATAAAAGTAAATTTCAGTACCGCAATAAGACGTTTATCAAAGGTGACAGGCGCAGAACGAGATACGAATGTGTAGAGGTATTAACCGATAGAAAATATATCTTTCACCCTCATGCAGAGGTGGAAATCATTAAATAAAAACCATGAGTAAAAATTATTACGCAGTAATTATGGCCGGGGGCGTGGGTTCCCGATTCTGGCCTGTGAGTACCCCTGATAACCCAAAACAGTTTCACGATATGCTGGGAACCGGGCAATCACTTATAAAACAGACATTTAACAGGCTGGCTAAGTTGATTCCTGCGGAACAGATTTTAATCGCTACCAATCAAAGGTATAAAGATTTGGTACTGCAGCATCTCCCTATGATCTCTGAAAACCAGTTGCTGCTGGAACCTGCAATGAGAAATACGGCCCCGTGCATTTTGTATTCAGCACTTAAAATTGCAGCGCAAAACGAGGAGGCAGTGATGATCGTTGCTCCTTCTGATCATTATATCGAAGACGAGGAGGAGTTCGTAAAAAATGTAAAATCGGCATTCGAGGCTTGTGAGAAAAACGATTTGTTAATGACCTTGGGAATAACTCCTTCGGGGCCAAATACCGGTTTTGGTTATATTCAGTTTGAAGATTCAGAAAAAGAAGTAAAGAAGGTTAAGAATTTTACTGAAAAACCAGATCTGAAAACAGCTGAGAAATTCCTTGCTCAAGGAGATTATGTATGGAATGCAGGTATTTTTATATGGAGCGTTAAAAGTATTCTGAAGTCATTTAAAGGAAGCCTTCCAGGGATGTATGACTTGTTTCAAGGTGGAGCAACCTGTTGGAATTCTGAAGGCGAAAGCGATTTTATTGCTGATCATTACCCGTCTGCCGAGAATATTTCTATCGATTACGGCATCATGGAAAAGGCGCAAAACGTATATGTTATGGCTACTGATTTTGGATGGAATGATCTGGGAACATGGGGCTCTTTATACGATAAACTCCCAAAGGATGAAAACGCAAATGCCCTGGTAAATGCCAGTGGCTATTTTTTAGATTCCAAAAACAACATGATCAGTACCCAGGCCGGTAAAAAAATCGTTGTTGAAGGGATCAGTGACTATATCATTGTGGAAACTAATGATACGATTCTGATTTTCCCCAAATCTGATGAACAAAATATCAAACTCGTTTCAAAAGAAGCAGAAGAGAGATTTACCAATGGCTAATTTTTACTACATTTACTAGAGTCATCTGACTAATCGCATTTTAATGGAAGAAAATAAAAAGGACCTGGCAGGGGAGGATAAAAAATTTCAGGAGCAAAAAGAAGAAGTCCAAAAGGAATTTAAGGGCTTTTTTCAGAGTTTAAAGGAATATATCCCTCAACTTTTAAGTATTCGAAGGGATACCGATAAAGAAGCAACTGCCAAGACGATCAGGGAAGGCGTATCCATTAAAGGGCAAACAGCATGGATCCTTGTTTTTTCAATATTAATCGCATCCATTGGTCTTAATGTCAGCTCGACGGCCGTAGTGATTGGTGCCATGTTAATATCACCTCTTATGGGCCCAATTCTTGGAATAGGGTTTTCTATAGGGGTCAATGATGTGGACACTTTAAAATCTTCGGTCATTAATTTTGGAGCCATGGTCTTTCTGAGCCTGCTGACCTCATTTATATTCTTTAGCATTCCTATTTTTAAGGAAGCAACCCCTGAAATTCTGGCCCGTACAAAACCCGATGTAAGGGATGTACTTATCGCCATCTCCGGTGGTTTGGCACTGATCATCGCCATAAGCCGAAATAAGCCACAATTCAATACCGTTGCCGGTGTAGCCATTGCTACTGCACTGATGCCGCCTTTATGTACGGCAGGTTTTGGTTTGGCTACCGGACAATTCAATTATTTTGGAGGAGCCATGTTCCTCTTTATGATTAACTGTATTTATATAGCCCTTGCTGCTTTTGTGATCACAAAATACTTAAAGTTTCCTATGCTCAAGTATATCAATCAGGCAAAGAGAAAGAGAATTTCACGTATTGCTTCCCTGATTGCTTTTGTAATTCTGGCCTTTAGTATTTATCTTTTTTATCAACTCTACGTGTTAAATGATTATACGATTAAAGCTGAGAAATTTATCGAAAATTTAAAAGTAGAGGGCGTAAATATTATTGGTGACAGCAAGGAAAGTATTAATTTTCAAGATAGGCAGATCAAATTATATGTCTTCGGAAGTGATTATTCGGCAAGTGACAAAGAGCGATGGGAACAGCAGATGGAAGATTTGGGTTTAAAAAACAGCACCTTGACCATATTGAAGAGCCAGGACGATTCTGGCATCAGGGAAGATATCGATAAGCTCAAGGAGCTCTATATTAATTCTCATCAGATGTTGAGTTCCAGAGATGAAACCATAAAAGACAAGGATCTTAGAATCGATGAGCTTGAAAAGGATTTACGCAGGTATTATGCCAATGAGGTTCATTTTGACAGAATGATCAAAGAAATTCACATTAACTACGTTGATCTTGATGAAATTAGGTATGCGAGAGAATATGTTACCAATTTTGAGAAAATGGACACGCTCAATATTGTCTCTGTCAAATGGAAAGCCAAAGTGAGCAACCGACAGAAAAAGCAACAGCAGGAGCAGCTCAAGGCCTGGTTACAAACCCGTTTGAATATTAAGAACATTGAAGTCAGGGAACTCAAATAGCATTTCAGTTGCATAAGTATATGACTCCCCCAATAAACTGTTTTGCAAAACTGCTAATCCTTATCGTATTTTGTGGTTTTCCAGGGTATACTCAGAAGGTAAAATTTAACAAAGGAAGGCCGGAACACAAGGGTTATTACACAGAAGTTGGCTATAAGGAGTTAAAAAGCAAACTGATTATTCCTGTAATCATTCAAGATAAAACGTATCGATTTTTGTTTGATACCGGCGCCCCGAATTTAATAAGTCATACTGTAAAAAAAGAGATTCAAACTAGGGAATTGAGCAGTATTCGCGTTAAAGACGCCAATGATTCCGGGAGGCCCCTGAATGTTGTAACTATTCCTGTCCTGGAGATTGGAGGGGTGGTCTTTAAAAACTCACCTGCCATCGTAAATGATCCAGCCAGTAATTTCCTTTTTGACTGTTTGGGTATTGATGGGATCATCGGAAGCAACTTATTGAGAAACTCCATCGTTCAAATTGATTCAAGTAAAAAACAGATCATCATTACTGACCAGATGAATCTTTTGGATCTGGAAGGGAAGGGTTTCCTTGATATGGCCTTAAGCAGCGGGCAAAGCAGCCCATATATATGGATTCAGCTCAGAGGAGAAGGCAAGGCAAGTGAACAGATCTTAATTGATACAGGGGCTCAGGGGTTTTATGACCTTTCAGGAAACAGTTTCGAGGTACTCGACAATCTAAAGGTTTTTGGCAGCGTGGAATCGGCCACAGGTTATAAGGGGCTTGGATTGTTTGGAGTTTCAAAACCTATGGTGCATTACAGGGTGCTGGTACCTGAGCTAGCCATACTCGGAACTTCTTTTTTAAATGTGATCAGTATTTCAACCGGAGCTTCAAAATCAAGGATTGGGGCCGACCTGCTGTCCCATGGTAAAGTTACCCTGGATTTTAAAAATAAAAAATTCTTTCTGGAAGGATTTGAAAAAGAGGTTGATCTTCGGGAAGAAGTCTGGCCACTTAGCCCCACAGTCAAGGATTCATCGCTTGTTGTGGGAATTATATGGAATAAGGATCTGGCGAAAATGGCCCGTTTTGGTGATGCAATACTCATGATCAATGATCTTGAGACAGAAGAAATCGATATCTGTGACCTTTTGATTCAGGAATCACTTTTTGAAAAGAATCGCAAGTTGCAAATTGTGTTTCGGGATTCAACAGGCGTGAGGCAAACGGTTGAATTGAAAAAGGAATTTCTTAAAACCCAGACTAAGGCTAAATAATAAAAGGATCAGCTTTTATTATAGACTTCTCTGACCTTTTTATAAAGGTTTGAGCAATAAACAAAATCGGTAACAGCTTTATTGTCGGTTTTAAAGATAGTCTTGTAAGAACCTTCCCATTCTTTTAAACCTTGTTTAAGAAAAATAATCTTTTCACCAATTTCCATGACAGAATTCATATCGTGAGAATTGATAATTGTGATCATTTGGTATTCTTCTGTAATTTCCTGAATTAGATTATCAATGACAATAGCTGTTTGCGGGTCAAGTCCTGAATTGGGTTCATCGCAGAACAGGTATTTGGGGTTCATTACGATAGCTCTTGCGATAGCCACTCTTTTTTGCATTCCTCCTGAAAGCTCTGCCGGAAATTTGTCGTTTACATTTTCAAGATGCACGCGATTAAGCACAAAATTTACCCTTTCTTTCATTTCCTCCCCGGTTTGGTCGGTAAACATCTTTAGAGGAAATTTGATGTTGTCTTCAATGGTCTCAGAATCAAAAAGGGCACCCCCCTGAAAAACCATACCGATCTCTTTTCTGAGTTCTCGTTTTTCTGACAAGGTCATTTTACTGTAATAGCGGTCATCGTAGCAAATATCTCCTTGTTCGGGAGCGAATAGACCAAGCAGGCATTTTAAAAACACAGTTTTACCGGAGCCACTGGATCCGATGATCATACTGGTTTGACCTTTGTGAAATGTTGCCGAAACCCCTTTTAAAATATGGTGATCACCAAATGATTTATGTATGTCTTTAACTTCTATCATTTATCCTAATAACATTTGAGTCAGGAAATAGTTTAACAAAATGATCACGATACTTGTCCAGACAACCGCCTGCGTACTTGCCTTGCCGACTTCAAGTGAACCTCCTTTGACATAAAAACCATAAAAAGAGGGAATCGTTGAGATGACAAAAGCAAAAACCATTGTCTTGATCAAGGCATAACGAATCAAATAAGGCTGAAAATCTAATCGAACACCTTCGATATAACTATCAGAAAGAAACAGTCCGGTCATAAATCCTGAAACCCATCCTCCAAAAATACCCAGGAACATAGCCAGTAATACAATAAAAGGATAAAAAAACACTGCGGCAATCACTTTGGGCAGCACCAAATAATTCAAGGCGTTTACCCCCATGACTTCAAGGGCATCAATCTGCTCTGTCACACGCATGGTTCCTATGCTTGATGTAATATATGAACCTACCTTTCCGGCAAGTATGATCGACATAAAAGTAGGAGCGAATTCAAGAATAATTGATCTCTTGGTTGCAAACCCTATCAGGTATTTAGGGATCCAGGGGCTATCTACGTTTAAAGCAGTCTGAATGGCAACTACACCTCCGACAAAAAATGAGATAAAAGCTACGATTCCCAAAGATTTTAATCCCAGTTCTTCTACTTCCTTAAACAGGTTTTCTCTAAATACCGAAATTTTCTGCGGTTTTTTGAATACCTGTCCAAGCATGATAAAATAAAGACCAATATTTTGTAAATATTTCATAACTGTTACAATAGGGCTAAAATATTAAAATTTAGCAGACATATGATCATTTAAAAAGGCTTTTATCCGTAAATTTGGCCTCAAAATTATAAATGATGAAAAAGTTACTATTTGGTTTATGTGGGCTATTGTTAGCCTTGAATGCTGTTGCACAGGATATTACAACAGTTGACCGGCCAAAACTGGTGGTTGGAATCGTTGTGGACCAAATGAGATATGACTATTTAACCAGGTTTTACAGCAGGTATGGTGAAGATGGCTTTAAAAGGTTGTTGAGGGAGGGATTTAATTATGAGAACGCACATTATAATTTTGTACCGACAAAGACAGGAGTAGGACATGCCTCGATTTATACCGGGACAACCCCAAGTTCTCATGGTATAATCGCCAATGATTGGTACGATAAGTACCTAAAAAAATTAATCTATTGTGTGGATGATTTTAATTATCAGGCTGTCGGAACTGAAGAGGCTAATGAACAAAAATCCCCATATCGCTTATTGGCTACAACTTTGACTGATGAACTCAGATTGAGTCAAAACATGCAGGGGAAAACGATAGCCGCAGGCCTTAAAGACAGATCTTCAGTTTTACCCGGAGGACATACCTCGAACGGTTCTTATTGGTTCGTGGGGAGGAATGAGGGTAAATTCATTACTTCCTCTTTTTATATGCAGGAGTTGCCCGACTGGGTAAATGATTTCAATGATAATGGTTTGGTTGAGAAATATATGAAAAAGAAATGGGAGACCTTATATCCAATAAAGACCTATACAGAGAGTATCGCTGATGACAACCCGTATGAAGAATTGTTTATTGGGGAAGAGGCTCCTGTATTTCCTCATGACCTCAAAGAATTAAGGCAGCAAAATGGCAATTTTGATTTGCTCAAGGAAAGTCCTGCGGGTAATTCACTGCTCTTGGAATTTGCCAAAGCTGCCATAAAAGGAGAAGACCTTGGACAAGGCGAATATACTGATTTTCTTGCGCTTAGTTTTTCAAGTCCGGATTATATTGGGCATAGGTATGGCCCTGACTCTAAAGAGATTGAAGACACTTATTTAAGGTTGGATCTCGATATGGCGGCACTGTTGAATTATCTCGACAAAAATATCGGCAGTGCTAATTACACCTTGTTTTTAACAGCTGATCACGCAGTGGCAGCAGTACCTGACTACTTAAAATCATTAAAAATCCCGGCAGGATATTTTGACTATGATCTCTTTAGAAAGTATCTGGTTGATTTGACTCAAAAATATTATGGCGCCAGTGATTTGATTGAAAATTTTTCTAATTATCAGTTGTTCTTAAACCGAGAGGCACTGCATAGGCTGGAACTTGATGCCGAAACGGTTGCACAGAAATTGGCTGATGATATCATTAATTATGAAGGCATAAACAAGGTGCTGACAGCAAAAACATTGCAGAATAAATACTTTGATAAAGGGGTGCTTCATTATGTTCAGAATGGATATAATCAGAAATTGTCCGGAGACATTGTCTTGGTGCCGAATCCCTCGATCATCTCTAAAAGACACGCGGGAACTAACCACGGATCGGGATATAGTTATGACACGCATGTTCCGGTGATATTCTTTGGAAAGGGAATAAACATTGGCAGGAGCCGTGAGCGCGCAGAGGTAATCGATATCGCACCGACCATGTCAAATCTATTGCAAATCTCTTTTCCAAACAGCTTTTCAGGCAAAGTTCTAACGGAAGCGTTAAAGTAAATAAGTAGTCATTTATTAATGTTGTAAAAACCAAAAAACTCTCCTTATTACAGGAGAGTTTTTCTTCTTTAACAATAACAATTTTCCCTAGTTTTAAAATAAAAAAAACTAATGAGATACTACAACGCAATTAAGTTTTGTATATTGTTATAGAGCAAAAATATTTTCATTATTTTATGAGAGTAATACTTTAAGTAAGTTATTTTCAGGTATTAATAATGAGGTAAATATTGTGCACAAAAAAACTCTCCCTTTTACAGGAGAGTTCTCTTCTTTAACAATAACAATTTTCCCTAGTTTTAAAATAAAAACTAATGAGATAATACAACGCACATTCATTTTTATTATTGTAGAGCGAGGGTAAAAAAACAAGAAAAAATTGCGTATTTTTTTTTGCTGACAGTAAACTATTTTTTTCCTTTTGTCTTGGGAGGTCTGGTTTTAGGCTTTTTATACTTTTTTTTGATCTCTCTTTTGTAAGATCCGCCTAAATTAATTTTTTTATTTTTTTCACTTTTTTGATGAAAAGCTTCTCCTGGTTTTTCCTTTACTTTTTGTTTGATGCTGATTTCTTTTTCTGAACTGTGGTCTTGCTCTTCAGGCATGAGTTCCTTAGAGATCTCAACCTCTTTAGAAAGTTTTTCCAAAGGTATTTCTGTCTGCATCAGAATTTCAATTTCAAGAACAGCTTCTTCCTCGCCGGGAACAAATAGGAAAATCGCTTCTCCGCTATTCCTCGCCCTCCCTGTCCTTCCTATCCTGTGGATATATTGTTCGGGATATTTAGGGGCATCAAAGTTGATGACATGGCTTACTCCAAGAATGTCCATACCTCTCGAAACGATATCAGTGGCAATCAGAATTCTTACTGATCCGTCTTGAAATTTTTCAATAGCCTTAAAACGGTAATTTTGTGATTTATTTGAATGAATCAGTTCGAGTTCATCAATAAATGTTTCGCTCAATTCTTCGTAGAGCCTGTCTGCAATTTTTTTATTTTTGGTAAAGACCAAAACTTTGTCAAGCCCGTCTTGTCTCAGTAAGTGTTTTAAATAGTTTATTTTGGTTTTGTAATTGGGTACGGCAATACCTTTTTGTGTTATTTTTTCAAGCGGTGTTCCAACCGGTACTATCTCTATTTTTTTTGGACTCTTAAAAAAACTTTGGATCAGTTCATCCACTTCGTCTGTAATTGTAGCAGAGAACATAATGCTTTGTCGTTTTTTCGGTAGTATATCGAGAATGTTCATTAATTGAGGACGAAATCCAATAAAAAGCATCTCATCTACTTCGTCCAGTACCAGTTTTTGGACAGAGGCAAGTCGCAGAACCCCTGAAACGGCCAGGTCGAATAGCCTGCCCGGTGTTGCCACCAGTATATCGAGTCCTTGGCTGACCATTTCTTTCTGTTGATTGATATTTACGCCTCCGTAAACCCCTGCAATTCTCACATTCTGATAGGTAGTGAGTTCCTTGGCGACAGATACTACCTGAGCCACCAATTCCCTCGTAGGCACGATGATCAGTATTCTCGGGTGGATCTGATCAGAAAAAGTCAAAGATTTTAAAACAGGAAGGAGGTAGGCAAGGGTTTTGCCCGTGCCGGTTTGGGCCAGTCCAACCATATCGTTGCCTGAATTCACCGCCGGTATCGATTTTTCCTGGATGGGAGTAGGGGTGTGAATACCCATATCATTCAAAGCTTTTAGCTGTGGTTTGTTTACTTTTAGATCTTCAAATGATTTCATAGGGTGCTTGTTTTATTTTGCAAAATTAATTATACATTCGGGAAATCTATCATAAGATCAATAAATATTAGATAATGGTTGTAATTTATACCGTGCTTTTTAAAAGAATTCTACTTGTTTTCTCTGCGTTGCTTGTGTTTTCATGCTCAGATAATGATTCGCTACCAGAGCCTGTCAACAATCAATATGAACTGGAGGGTTCAATATTTATGATTGAAACTGAATTTTACCGGGAGTCTTCAGGTAGTCAGGGAGGAGTTGAACAAATCAGGTTAATGGAGCCCTTGCCTGACAGCGCTTTATATGACATAATTATTATTAGCCCTGTTCCGGGGCCTTCCTCGATCGAAGGCTCTTACGTTTATAGCAAGACGGAAGATATTGGTACTTATGAACTTGTCTTTATCCATGCTACCGATGGGGTTGAAACCACAGAATGGTATACAAATGGCGATAATGGTGCTTCACTTGAGATAAAGGCCATGGGTAAAAAGGATGGCAAGGAGATTTACCGGGTTTTAATTCCCGAATTTACCCTTAATTACGGCTATTGGGATTATTTGGCCGGTAAATGGGTCTCTCTAGGTCAAAAGGTCTTCAGGCTGAGTTATGAAGGCCCTGTTCTTGATTGAGATGCGCTTAAAGAGTTGTTCTCTGTACCTCATGTCCACAGGCTCTTTTTTACAATGCTTTGATGCAATTTTCAAGCTTGATTTTAACTTCTTGTGCCAGATCTCCTAAAGCTTCATTTTCTATGGCCTGCATGGAAGCCATGGGGTCTACTGCAGAAATTTCTATTTCTCCCTGCGTTCTTTCCTGCACAATAACATTGCATGGAAGCATTGTCCCTATTTTATTTTCAGCCTGAAGTGCCTTATAAGCAAAACCAGGGTTGCAAGCTCCAAGAATTTTATAATTGTAAAAATCAACGTCCAGTTTCTTTTTTAAGGTGTTTTTAAGATCAATTTCGGTCAGTATTCCGAAGCCTTCTTGCTTTAGAGCTTCAGTAATTCGTTCAATGCCTTCTTCAAAAGAAATGTTTTTTAAGGTCTTGTTTATGTAATAATCCATGATACAGTATTTAGGTATTTAATTTTTTGAACTAATCGTAAAGTTACGATTTTTAACACTGAAAGGCTTGCGATTTTTAATTTTTATCGGGGGTTTTAGTGGGGTTAATTTCTTAAAAAAGGAGCATTTATCAATTGATTTTTGATAGATTTCGATAAGTCCAAGCCCGAGAAATGAATTAGTTATGATAGGCTGTTTATGTCTCCAAACTGCAGGAAAGGGGAGAAGCGTGCAAGGTCATTTTACTGTTAAAAAAGCGGGTTATTATTTTTTATATTAAAAAAAGTAGAATTTCATAAATTAAAACGTAACAATATGACAATAAGTATTTTAAAATTAAAAATCATGCCACTATAGAATTTCCTTATAGTAGAAAAACACACAATTTTATTTTTTAATATAAAAACATAATAATTTTAATACCAATATATTACATGTTTTTATCTAATTAAAAAATTGAGATATGTAAAAAATACTGTATTTTCCTGGAAAGAGAAATGGAAAGTACTCAAATACAGATTAAAATAGCCCTGTCTTTTCCAAATTATTTTTTGGAATATTTAGAGAAATATGATTTGTGTCATTCGATTTTTTGATACTTCATCAAAGAGTTTGATATTGACTATATTTGGATCGATGAAATCAGATTACAATTTTAGATATCGCAGCGTTATCCTAAAACATCTTTTGATTGTTTTAACTCTTTTTATGACCTGTGGGTTTTTGAATTCTCAGGAACTGCCACCGATCCATAATTATTCCATTGCTGATTATGATGCAGGTAATCAAAACTGGTCAATAACCCAGACTGAAAACAAACATATCTTTTTTGGTAATAATTTGGGATTATTGGAATTCGACGGTACCCGCTGGAATTTACATCCTTCACCTAACGGAACCATTATCAGGGCTGTTCATTCGGTTAATGATCTTGTTTATACAGGCTGTTATATGGAATTTGGGTATTGGGTACCCAATGAGTATGGCAGTTTGGATTATATCTCGCTAATTGAAAAGTTAAATGAGCCTTTAATTGATGATGAACATTTTTGGAATATTACTTCTCGTGATGAGTGGGTGATTTTTCAATCGTTGAATCGTGTTTATCTCTACAATACTGAGGAAGAAAACTTTGAGATCATTGATTTCGATACTGTAAGAGCTAAGATCTTTAATCTGGGTGCGAACATTTACCTTCAGAAAAAGACAGGAGGTTTGTATGTAATTCGCAACGGGAAGGCAGTATTGATATCAGATCATAAGGTCTTTAGTGAAAGTTTTATCGTAG
The DNA here is from genome assembly GCF_038433205.1 of Lutimonas vermicola. NCBI lineage: Bacteria > Pseudomonadati > Bacteroidota > Flavobacteriia > Flavobacteriales > Flavobacteriaceae > Lutimonas > Lutimonas vermicola. The sequence goes on along the minus strand of NZ_JBCDNA010000002.1, from coordinate 109,719 downwards.
GGATCTATAATATTTCCAATAAATTGTTGATCATTACTGAATCGGGTAAATTTTATTTTTATGAAAATGACCAGATGACTGAATGGAGTATAGACGGATTGAATTCACTTCAGGAATTAAATTTATACACAAGCCTTCAGCTTAATGATAAGGGTTTTATTTTAGGGACTGTTTCCAATGGTTATATCCGTTTGGATATGTCGGGTAGGATCGTTGAAGCTGTCAATCAGGAAAAAGGATTGATCAATAATACCATATTATCTGCCTTTCAGGATGCAGATGATAATTTATGGATGGGCTCTGATAATGGCATTAGTGCTGTAAACCTGACGTCTGCTTTTAAAGTATATAAAGACCTTAAAGGTAAGTTAGGGGATGTTTATGCCTCCCTGGTTTATAATGGTTATATGTACCTGGGAACCAATCAAGGCTTGTTCGTAAAAGAACTGAATACTTCAAATGAATTTAAAATGCTCAGGAAAACAAATGGCCAGGTTTGGGATCTGAGGATTATTGATGGCACTTTATTTTGCAGCCATACCCGTGGAACTTTCATTATAAAAGGGGAGGCTGCAGAGCAGATTTTTTTTGAATCAGGTACATGGGGTGTCAATCCGGTCAAAGGAAGAGAAGACCTTTTACTTCAAGGAAATTACAATGGCTTAAGTATTTTAAAAAATGATGGCGATCAATGGAAGTATGGAAACAAAATTGATGGTTTTGATATTTCCAGTAAAACAGCGGTTTTGTTAGAAAATGGGAAAGTACTGGTTAATCATGAAAACAAAGGACTTTTTACATTGGAAATTGATCAGGATTTTAATAAAATCCTAAGTTCTGAATTGATTGCTCCAAAGGGATATGATTCAAGTATTTTAGCATATCACGATAAGGCATTGTACGCCTCCAATGAGGGTGTTTTTGATTTTGATCCAATTTCAATGCAGTTTTCAGTGGATTCTTTGCTCACCGTTGTTTTTTACAGTGAAGACGACAAGGTAATAGGCAGGTTGATCCTGGAAAAAGATACTCAAAAAATATGGGGGTTCTCAGAAAATAACATCATATTAATGATTCCCGATAATTTTGATGCCACACCACGTATAGTCAAAATAGCAGTCCCTGCGTTTTTTAGAAGAAATTTGGGCGTAACAGGGTACGAGAATATCTCGCGAATATCATCAAACAGATATCTTTTAGGCACCTCTAATGGGTATGTTACCCTGGATCTTGATCTTTTAAAGGAAGAACAATACCAGATACATATCAATTCCATATACCTTGAACACAGAAATTTTGATATGGATCAGATTTCTCTGAAGAACAATCAGGAGTTTGAATATGACCTTGGTAATTTGAACATTTCCTTTAATGTTCCCCAATATGATAAATACACAAAAGTGAGTTATCAGTATCGTTTAGTCGGGTTGAACGATGATTGGAGTAAGTGGTTTGGTGAACCCTCTATTTCTTTGGGCAAATTACCTTATGGCAGTTATACCTTTATGGTGAGGGCAAAAGTGGGAAATAAAATTACTGAAAATGAGGCTTTTTACAGCTTTGTTATTAAAAAACCATGGTATCTTACAAATGTAGCCATTGCGCTCTATATTCTTGGTTTTTTTCTCATCATTGGCCTGATTCATCAATCATACCTTCGATATTACAGGGGTCAGAGGAATAAACTTATTGAGGACAATAAAAAGAACCTTGAGCTTGCCGAATTGGAGAATGAGCAAAAGATTATAATCATGCGTAATGAACAATTGCAAACGGAGCTGAACAGCAAGAACAGTGAACTGGCTACTACAGCAATGAGCCTGATTAAAAAGAACGAGCTTCTTCTGGAAATTAAAAAAGACTTGTCGCACTTAAAAGATGAATCTTCGAAAACGGATGTGATCAAAGTGATTGATAAAAATTTGAGGAATAATAATGATTGGGATTTCTTTAAAGAAGCATTTAACAATGCAGACAAAGACTTCCTTCATAAAATAAAGGGATTACATCCTGATTTGACAGCCAATGACTTGAAATTTTGTGCATTTTTACGCCTCAATTTGTCATCAAAGGAAATAGCTCCATTGTTAAATATATCTGTAAGAAGCGTCGAAATTAAGAGGTATAGATTACGAAAAAAAATGAAGTTGGATCATTCAATTCATCTGATTGACTACATTTTAGAGATCTAAGGGACCCTACAATTGTTAAGAAACGTCTGATTCCACTACAACATTACCACAACATTTTTAGAAAACAGTGCATCATTCAAGTATAATTTGAATTTATTTTAGTGGCATTTAAATGATCATATAATAAGTACAATGTTATTAAAGCATGCAGGTTTTTGTACTATTTTATCATTATTCTGTACTCATTTATCAACGTACAAAGCTTCCGTGTATATTTTTTGTATAGGTTAAAAATGCTCAAAAATGATTTATGACTCATAAATTACCCCTTCAAATTTTGTTATATGAAGTCAAAAATATTTTTACTTGTATTCTTTTTTGCCCTTACCTCGAGTTTTGCTCAGAATGTGACGGTGAAGGGAACGGTTTATGAAAGCACGGATTCTCCATTGCCGGGGGTCAGTATCCTGGTGAAAGGAAGCAGTCTTGGAACTGCTACCGACTTTGATGGAAATTTCACTCTTGAAGATGTACCCCTTTCTTCTGTTCTTGTTTTTTCATATGTCGGGTTTCAGACCTATGAAGTCCAGATTGAAAATGATACACCTTTAACCATTACGCTTCAGGAAGACGCTGAGGCCCTGGATGAGGTTATTCTCATTGGTTACGGAACTCAGGCTAAAAAGGAGATTACCGGAGCGGTTGCGGTGGTAGGAGCTGATGCAATCGAAAAATTAAATCCAGTTCGGGTAGAACAAGCCCTGCAAGGTCAGGTATCGGGTGTAAGTGTTACATCCCAATCCGGTTCGCCAGGTAGTGCATCCAATATTCGAATTCGTGGGGTAACCACTAATGGGAACAACAATCCATTAATTCTTGTTGATGGAAACGTGATTGAAGATTTAAGTGTGATCAATCCAAATGATATTGAGAGTATTAACGTATTGAAAGATGCGACAGCCGGTATATATGGAGTAAGAGCTGCCAATGGAGTTATTTTGATTACGACCAAGTCAGGTACGAAAAGCAGTGACCTGACATTTGAATTGGATGCCTATGGAGGGATTCAGCAAACGACAAGGGAAATACCGGTTTTAGATGCAACTGAATACGCAGTTTTGGTGAATGAGGCCTTCGTGGCCGGGGGAGACACTCCACCTTTTTTAGATTTTACACAACTTGGCTCAGGAACAAACTGGCAAGATGAAATATTTCAAACGGCCCCAATATCGGATATTAATTTTTCGGTCAACAAGGGTTGGGAAAACTCAAAACTTTCAGTCGGGACTTCCTATCTAACACAAGATGGTATTGTGGGAGGCAGTGATGCGAATTTTAATCGTTTTACGGGCAGGGTAAATTATAACCTCGATTTTCTAAAAAATTTCAAGCTAACTACCTCAGCCATTTATACGACTACAAACAGAAAAAATTTACTTGAGAACACGCTGGGTTCAGTTTTGTTTAATGCCTTGAATATGGCACCTAATTTGACCGTTAGGGATGAAAATGGAGATTACACCCTGGCAGAAGGGCTCGGTAACGAGGTCATTAACCCTCAGGCACAGATTGAAAATACTTATAACAATACCAAAAACGAGAAAATAAGTGGAGTAATTGGTCTCAATTATTCCTTCCTGGAAAATTTTAATATTGAAACCAGGTTTCAGTTCAATTATGCGGAGGTTTCGGGAAAAGTGTTTTCGCCTGAAGTTTACTATGGATCAGGTAAGGTATTTAATGTTGACAGAAATGTTGTGACTGAATATCAGAATATCTACAGAGATTATACCTGGAATAATTTCCTTACGTATAAAAATACATTCGGTGATGACCATAACCTAAACGCCTTGCTTGCGATGGAAGTTATTCAATTCAGCGGAAAGTTTTCAGGATTAACCGGATTTGATATTCCAGGTAATTCCTATGAGAATGCCAGTATAGAAAACGCAACTGATGTTGTTGATAATTACCTTAATGGAGGCGATACTTATGATACTAGGTTACTGTCTTATTTTACCAGAGCGCAATACGATTACAAAGGAAAATACCTCTTGTCAGTTGTTTTGCGTAGAGATGCATCGACAAGGTTCGGGCCTGAAAACAGGGTTGGGTACTTCCCTTCTGTTTCGGCCGGATGGGTCATGTCGGACGAGTCATTTATGGAAAAAAGCTCCTGGCTAAATTTCTTGAAGTGGAGAGTAAGTTACGGTATCGTTGGAAATGACCGTATTCCTGACTATGGCTTTGTTTCCCTTTTAAACGGAGAAGCCACCTATGTGCTTAATGACGAGCTGATCTTTGGAAGGGCTGAAGGCGCCCTGGCTAACCCTGAAATCAAATGGGAGAGACAAAAGACTTTTGATGTGGGTCTGGATATGACTTTTTTGGATAACAAGATAAATGTCACCATGGATTACTTCAACAAGACCACTGATGATTTGTTGCTTGTTCCTCAGGTTTCAGGAATTCTTGGAGCTTCAGCACCCGGATCAAGACCACCAATTGTCAATGCTGGTTCGGTTGAAAATAAAGGTTTTGAATTTCAGATTGGCTTTAGTGATGATGTTTCTGATGATTTTAGATTCAACATTAGTTACAACATGACCTATTTAAAGAACGAAGTTACATTTGTTGCCAGTGAGAATGGATTTGTTCCGGGCGGATCTTTTGGAGTAGGACAAGATCCTCCTGCGAGAATGGAAGTCGGACAACCCATAGGTTATTTTTATGGCCTTAAAACGGATGGAATATTTCAAAACCAAAATGAAGTAGATAATCATGCAACACAGGTAAATGCTTCACCCGGAGATTTGAGATATGTGGATATCAATGAAGATGGTCAGATTGACGAAAACGACAGAACATATATTGGAGACCCGATAGCACCATGGTCAATGGGGCTTAACCTGGGAATGAATTATAAAAACTGGGATTTTAGCGCTTCCTTTTTCTCCTCAATTGGTAACGAGATCATCAGGAATTATGAACGTAACCAGCCTCTGACCAACAGAAGCACTTACTTCTTGAACAGATGGACAGGTGAGGGCAGTACTGACTCTTTTCCAAGAGTTACTACAGGGCCTAATTCAAATGGTTTATTGTCAGATTTTTATGTTGAAGATGGTTCCTATTTGAGAATTCAAAATATTCAACTGGGTTACGCATTTAATATGGATAATTCCAAAGGTATTGACAAATTCAGGATATATACCTCCGTCAACAATGCTTATACATTCACAAAATACAAGGGATATGACCCATCAGCTTCTTCAGGTGCACCTATTGGAGGCGGTATAGATCAAGGATTTTATCCAATTCCAAGAACCTATATGCTGGGTGTAAATCTTAAATTTTAATAACTATGAAAACACTTAAATTAACATCAGTACTGTTATTGTTTCTATTTGTAATAGTTACTTCCTGTAGTGATGATTTTGTGGATGTTGATTCACAAGATCCAAATTCAGAAGATTTTTTCAATGAGGAAGCTGATTATCAGGATGCCCTGATAGGTGCTTATGACTTGTTGCAATCATCCTATATAAACGTAATGTTGGGTGAAATTGCATCTGACAATACCCTTTCGGGAGGTGAAAGCGCCACCGATGTCCTGGGGATACAGGAAATTGACGAAATGATCCATACACCCGTAAATCAGCAGTTGAGAGACATTTGGAGCTGGATGTACGCAGGCGTGAACAGGGCCAACTACATCATGGAGTTTCAGGATAAAACTGATTTCCCGGGTAAGAACGTTGTACTTGCACAGGCGCGTTTTCTAAGAGCCTATTACTATTTTGAATTGGTGAAGTGGTTTGGAGACGTTCCACTTGCAGTGGATGAAAGGATTCAGTTTGGCGACCAGTTTGAAATAGAAAGAACTCCTAAAGCAGAAGTCTATGCCCAGATACAACTGGATTTGATCTATGCTGCAGATAATTTACCGGCCTCGTGGGACGAAGCAGAAACCGGAAGGGCTACCAAAGGAGCTGCTCAGGCCCTATTGGGAAAAGCCTATCTGTATCAGGAAAATTTTCCAAAAGCAGTAGAGTATTTAGAACAGGTTATTGGCGGACCTTATGATTTGGTTGAGGATTACGATACGATTTTTGAACAGGATGGCGAAAACGGTATAGAATCTGTTTTTGAAATTCAGTATACTGACAAAGAAGGAGCCGGATTTGGATGTTTACAATGTAGTGAGGGTAATGTAGCCGTCGGGTTCAATGGTATCAGGAATTATACCGGACCTGATTTTGAATCAGGATTTAGTTTTAATGTACCCACTCAAGAGGCGGTTGATCAATTCGAAGAAGGTGACCTTAGAAAGGATGTAGCCATACTCGATATTGATGCCTGGTCAGTTGCTAACGATGCTACTTTCTCAGAGGGCTACAAGCATACCGGATATTATAACAGAAAATATATTGCTCGCAAGGGAGACTTAAACACTGGAGATGCTAATCTGACTAACCCTAATAATTACAGGGCCATTCGATTTGCAGATGTACTGTTAATGGCAGCCGAAGCCTTGAACAGGGGAGGTCTTGGAGATGGTCAGGCACAAATATACTTAAACCGCGTAAGGGATAGAGCCGGATTATCAGAACTCGATCTAACCGGTCCTGCTTTGACAGAAGCGATCTATAAAGAAAGACGTGTCGAACTGTTAGGTGAAGGTCATCATTTCTTTGATTTGGTGAGAACCAAAAGAGCAGCGCAGGAAATACAAGGATTTACAAGCGGAAAAAATGAATTATTCCCCATTCCATCCATAGAAATAGAGTTAGCAGGAGATCGTTGGGCACAAAACCCAGGTTATTAAAAACACATAAAAAGAAGAAAGATGAAATATTTAAAAACCCTTTTAGTATTAATTATTTTTGGATCAGCCTTTGTGGCCTGTGAAAAAAACGACGTTTCTTATGCATTTCAAGAAATCTCGGCGCCTACGGATGTTACGGCTAATTTTGAAATAACACGAGATGACACAGGATTGGTTACAGTAACCCCATCCGGAGAAGGAGCAGAATCATTTAAGGTTTATTGGGGAGAATCCGCCAATGAAGAACCTGAAATTGTTACTCCCGGCGGATCTCTGGATCATATCTATGGCGAGGGAGAATATAAGGCTAGGATCGTTGGTGTAGGATCAACAAACCTTACCAGCGAGTATGCACAGATGCTAACGATTTCATTTAGTGCCCCGGAAGATTTGGAAGTAACGATAGATCAGAGTTCTCCAGATCCAAAATTAATTAAAGTGAGTGCAACAGCTGTAAATGCAACCTTATTTGAGGTTTACTATGGAGATGCAGATGATGAAGAGCCTACGCAGTTGATGCCTGATGAGACCATAGAGCATATATATGATGCCACAGGTGATTATACCGTGAGAGTAGTTGCCATAGGTGCCAGTGCTACAACCTTGGAATATACAAAAGTTATTACGATAGCAGAAGCATCAGGTGCTATTGCCCTGCCAATTACTTTTGATGATCCTGCGGTAAATTATGAAGGAAATATAGATGGTGCTTTCAGTGTCGTGGATATTCAATCAAAGGGAGGAGCTAATAATATCGATACAAAAGTAGGTGCGATTGAAAATGCAGGAGATGCTTATGAAGCCATTGTAGTCAATCTGGGAACACCTGTAGATTTTAGTTCCAACAAGAAGATTACCATAAAATTATGGTCAACAACCTCTATTCCTATAGCTATGAAGTTTGAAGGAGGAGTTGATGGAGAACGCGAAAATGAAGTAGTAGTAATACATGGTGGAACAGGTTGGGAAGACTTGACTTTTGATTATGCAACTGATGCCACGAAGAGTTATATTGATGGCAACCAGGGTGTAGGAGAACCTTTTGTACCTACAGGGAAATATGCAACCATGGTCATTTTTGTTGACTTTGCAGGAACCACTGCAGGAACTTTCTATATTGATGACATAGAACAGGAAAATCTTTTTACGACTCCATTTGAGCTTCCGATTAGTTTTGATGATTCATCAGTTGACTATGTTGGGTCAGTTGAAGGTAATTTTAGCGTGGTGGATAATCCTGCCCCGGGAGGAGCTAATGATGTTGCTTCCAAAGTAGGAGCCATTGAAAATGGAGGAGAAGCCTATGAGGCCGTAGTCATGAATTTAGATACACCGGTTGACTTTAGTGGCGACAAGACCATAACTATGAAATTGTGGTCGACAGCTTCATTGCCCATATTAATGAAGTTCGAAGGTGGAGTTAATGGAGAACGCCAGAATGAAGTTTTGGTGACACACGGCGGAACCGGATGGGAAGATTTGACCTTTGACTATGCGAACAATGCAGTAAAAAGTTATATAGATGGAAATCAAGGTGTAGGAGAACCTTTTGTTCCTACGGGACAGTATGCTACCATGGTCATCTTTGTTGATTTTGGTGGAACAACAGCCGGAACATTTTATATTGATGATATAGAGCAAGCCGGAGCAGCTGTAGCATGTGCTGACGAAATGGATGAAAACATTGATCCTGCGGCCGGCGATATTAACTGGACGTTTAAAACTAACGACCTGGACCATGCTTTTGAGCCATTTGGAAATATAGATTCTGAAATTGTATCCAATCCGGATCCTTCGGGAATTAACGAAAGTTGTAACGTACAGAGTTATGTAAAATCAGCTCCATGCGAAACCTGGTCTGGTGTGGGTAAAGCACTTGCCAACCCTATTGATTTAACCACAGCTACCAATAAGGCATTTAGCTTGATGGTCTATGGAGAATCGAAAACGACAACCGTAACCTTACAGTTGGAATTTGAGCCTTATCCGAATACCGCTCCTCTTGTCGCCATTAATCAGGAAATGACCAAAGTGGGAGAATGGGAAGAATTGACTTTTGATTTCTCGGCACATTCAGATAAAACCTTCAAAAGCATAATCGTTTATTTTGACAGGGATCAAGCCTGTGATGATTCGGTCTATTATTTTGACAACCTTAAACAAGTGTTCGGGGATTCAGGAACCAATCCACCAGCCGGCGGGCCAACCAGTTTCCCAATAGATTTTGAAACCGGTGAGACAGGTGGGACTTCAACATTTGATGTTTTTGAAGCTGATACGCCTCCATTGGAAGTAATTGAGAACCCGGATATGTCAGGAGCGAATACAAGCGCAACCGTAGCGAAATTTACAGCGCCATTTGGCGGGGCAGATTATGCAGGTACTGTGACTCCTTTGAGCCAGAAATTTACTTTGGATGCCTCGAACAGCCTTGTTTCTATAATGGTTTGGAAATCGGTAATCAGTGATGTGGGAATAAAGTTTGAATCGAATAAGGCATCTACGGGTGAAATAAAAATAAAGAACACCAAGATCAACGAATGGGAAGAAATCATCTTTGATTTTTCAGGAAAAATTGGCGAACCCAGTTCAACAGATATTGATGCCATTGTTATCTTCCCGGATTTTGATGCCAGAACCCAGGAAAATGTGGTTTACTTCGATAACATTACTTTGTCTGCTTCAAGCAGTGGGCCTTCAGGGTCAATTGAATTGCCTCTTAGTTTTGATGATCCTTCCGTTGACTATGCAGGATCAATAGATGGTTCTTTCAGCTTGGTGGACAATCCTGCGCCCGGAGGTGACAATAATGTTGCTTCCAAAGTAGGGGCTATTGAAAATGCAGGAGTAAATTGGGAAGCTATTGTGGTTAACATGCAAACACCCGTAGATTTTAGTGCCAATAAAACGATCAAAATAAAGGTATGGTCAACAAGTTCTTTACCAATTTTATTGAAGTTTGAAGGTGGTGTTAGTGGAGAGCGGCAGAATGAAGTTTCAGTGAATCACGGAGGAACAGGCTGGGAGGAATTAACCTTTGATTTTGCTACCAGTGCTACTAAAAGTTATATAGATGGCAACCAGGGTGTTGGAGAACCTTTTGTTCCAACAGGACAATATGCAACTATGGTTATTTTTGTTGATGGCCCGGGAACAGCAGCTGGAACATTCTATATTGATGACATAATTCAAGAATAAGAAGATAAAATATAACGATATGAAGACTATATATAAAAGCATATTTTATTTGCTGCTCATTCTGGGAATAAATGGATGCCAGGAAGATGAACCAAAGCTGGAAACGCTTTTGGTTCCCACAAACCTGGATATCACGGCCCAGGTTTTTGATGATGAGTCAGGTAACGTAACAGTAACCACAACAGCGGATAATGCCCTTACGATACATGTTATTTTTAAGGAGAACGCAGAACCTGTTGTTGTCAGCCCGGGTGAAACGGCCCAGTATCAGTATATCCGATCTGGAGATTACTCTCAGATTATTACTGTTATAGCCTATGGCCCAGGAGGAATAGCATCTTCCAAAACAATCAGCGTGGATCTGTCCGTACGACTTTTAATTGATCCTGATATTTTAAGGAAAATTGCAGGTGACGGCAGCAAGCGATGGGTTTGGAACCAAAAAGAAGAAGGCCACTGGGGAGCAGATGCTGCGTTTAACGATGAAAATAATGGTTATAAAGCGCCTCCAAATTCTATAAGCCCTTGCGCCTATGACGATGTTTTGATTTTTGGTTATGACGCAAATGATAATTATACGTATCAGATGGAATTAGGGGAAAACAATGAGACGCTTGTTGGCTGGGCCGATGTGCAATATTTCTTCCCAAACAGCAACCCTTCTCAGTATGTTGATGAATGTCTTGACATTACCAATACCGACCCTAAAATAGAAACAGATACAGGTTTCCTTATTTTTAGAGGTGATGATGGTGAGTTATATTTACAAGTAGAAAATAGTACCTTGTCGTTTTGGTCAGGTGCCCAGGTTTATAAAATTTTAGAACTAACAGATGATTTGTTATCTGTTAGAGGTGACCATAAGCCTATACTTGAAGGTATAGAGATCGCTTATTATCATGAATTCAGGCCAGAGGATTATGATCCCAATAAAGATCAGGATTTTACAAATTTGGTATGGCAGGATGAATTCGATACAGACGGAGCTCCTTCAGCTGAGAATTGGAACTATGATATTGGCAGAGGAAGTAATGGTTGGGGTAATAATGAATCACAATATTATACCGACAGAACTGAAAATGTAACCGTTTCAGATGGAGTTTTAAAGATAACGGCAAAAAAGGAAAGTTTCGAAGGCGCTGAATATACTTCGGCAAGGTTAAAGACTCAAGATAAATTTGATTTCACTTATGGAAGAGTTGATGTAAGAGCCAAACTGGCCGGTGCAGGAGGTACATGGCCTGCCATATGGATGTTGGGTTCTAACTTTACAACCGTTGGCTGGCCCAAATGTGGAGAAATAGATATAATGGAGTATGTTGGAAATAACCCGGGAACGGTACAAAGTGCCATTCACACCCCTTCGAGTTCAGGGAACACAGTCAATGTAAAGTCTGCATCGATAACCAATGAAACAAGTGAATTTCATGTTTATTCGGTCATATGGTCTGGTGATAAAATCAGTTTCCTGATTGATGACGAGAAATTTTACAGCTATGAACCGGATGTTAAAGATGAAGGCACATGGCCATTTGATGCGAGTCAGTTTTTAATAATGAATGTTGCCGTGGGAGGAACCTTGGGCGGCTCAATTGATCCGGACTTCTCAGAATCGGTTATGGAAATAGATTATGTAAGAGTTTATCAATAAATTAGTTATTATTTGGAACGCAAGCATTGGAGGCTTGCGTTCTTTTTTTATTGAATATTGGAGGAAAAGTATCGGGAATAATAAATTTTAAACCTTACTTTTGGTGAAACAAACCCAAACCTTATGAAAGACAAGAACAATACTTTAAAATTATTTATTGGGCTTATATTGAGTGCTGTGATGATTTCCTCCTGTGAAAACCCTGCAAAAGAAACCTCTTTACAGGAAGCCCCTGAAAAGAAAAGTGGAAGGGCTCCTTTATCCATTTCTGAAACAGAAATATACACTACTGCACATGGTACAGACCTTAAGCTCAGCCAAACAGGCACTGTGAGTTTTGATAAATTTATCCAGCCTCTTGAAACAGAAGCCTCAATTTTAGTCAATACAGATCGTTTACATCAGGATTTTGTTGGTATAGGAGCGGCCCTGACAGATGCTGCAGCCGAAACTTTTTATAAATTAAACAAGGACCAACAGGATCTTTTTATGGAGGCTTATTACAGCATCGATAAGGGAATCGGATATTCATTGTCAAGGACCATTATTCATAGCTGTGATTTTTCCAGTGGTAGTTATACCTATATCGAAGAAGGAGATGCAGAACTAAAGACTTTTAATATTGATCATGATAGAAAATACAGGCTTCCGTTTACCAAAAAAGCGATTGAAGCTGCAGGAGGTGACTTGCTCATGTTTGCAAGTCCCTGGAGCCCGCCTGCGTTTATGAAAACAAATGGAAATATGCTACAGGGAGGAAAGTTGAAACCTGAATTCTTCCAGTCCTGGGCCAATTATTATGTCAAATTTATCGAAGCGTATGAGAAGGAAGGAATTCCTATCTGGGGCCTGAGCATTCAAAATGAACCTATGGCGGTTCAAACCTGGGAGTCATGTGTCTATACGGCTGAGGAAGAACGAGATTTTTTAAAGAATTATTTAGGGCCCACTCTTGAAAAGTCCGGGATGGGGGATAAGAAAGTAATCGTTTGGGATCACAACAGAGACCTCTTATTTGAAAGGGCCAATGTTATCCTTAGCGATCCCGAGGCAAACAAATACGTTTGGGGAACCGGGTTTCACTGGTATGAAGACTGGAAAGACGGAATGCCAATGTTCAAAAATGTTGCCGCAGTCAATGAGGCATACCCCGATAAGAAATTGATTTTTACCGAAGGTTGCAATGAGCGGTATGATTTGGAGAGGTTAAAAAATGATGATCCGAAATTGGCCGAAAGATATGGCAAAGCGATGATCAATGATTTCAACAATGGCACAGTTGCCTGGACCGACTGGAATATATTGCTGGATGAGACCGGAGGGCCTAACCATGTAGGAAACCTTTGTTTTGCTCCTGTTCACGGAGATACAAAAACAGGGGAATTGACATTTACGCGATCGTATTATTACATAGGTCATTTTTCAAAATTCATTCGCCCCGGAGCCAAAAGAATTTCAACAGGAACAACGGCTAATAAGCTGAGTGCTACTTCATTTTTAAATACTGATGGCAGTATCGTTATTGTCGCGATGAATGAAAGTGACAACGAACTTGATTATATGTTGAGTCTTGAAGGAAAAACAGCCAAATTATCTATGCCGGCACATGCTATCCAGACTATTGTATTAAAATAGAAATACTGAATACTACATCAATGAACCAAAATTCGCTTTTATGAATAAATCGTATACGCTTTTCATCAGTTTTATTGTAGCCTTGGGAGGTTTTCTTCTGGGATTTGACAGCGCTGTAATTTCAGGAGCTATCAGCGGGATCAGGACGTATTTTGAAATGTCTGATTGGGAATTGGGATTTTCAGTGGGTTGTGTGATTTTTGGTGCCATGGCCGGAAATATTGTTGCCGGACCCATGAGTGATCGCTTTGGCAGAAAGAATGTTTTGTTGTTCACGGCAATTCTCTTTACCATATCGGCTATTTGGTCGGCAACTGCTACAACTTACGTTACTTTTGTCATTGCCAGGATTATTGGTGGAGTTGGAATAGGTGGTGCAATTTTAATTGCACCTATTTATATAGCTGAGATCGCCCCTCCTAAACTCAGGGGAAGTCTGGTTTCGTTAAATCAATTGAATATTGTTATCGGGATATCAGTAGCCTACTTTTCCAATTATTTTTTAAAAGATTTGGAAGGTGAAAGTTGGAGGTGGATGCTAGGAGTAGAAGCCATACCTGCATTTTTATATTTTATCGCTTTGTTTGCTGTGCCGAGAAGCCCAAGATGGTTGATACAGAGGTTAAATCTTGTCGAGATCGCCAGAAAGATCCTGATTAGAATTGGCGGCAAGGAATATGCTCAAATTACCATAGATGAAATTCAAAGGGGTATCGCAAAGAAAAAACCTGCAGGTACAGTAAGAGAATTGTTCACAGGCAAAATGAGTACCATCATGATCATTGCGTTTGGCATTGCATTTTTCCAACAGATCACTGGTATCAACGCGATCTTTTATTACGCGCCAACCATATTTGAACAGGCGGGCGGTAGTACAGACAGTTCATTTCTACAGGCTATTGTCGTAGGATTGACAAATTTGTTATTCACATTGGTTGCCATAAGGCTTATCGATAAATTAGGTCGTAAACCTCTTCTGATCATTGGTACAGCAGCGATGACTATTGCCTTATCTATGGCAACTTTAGCCTTTAACAATGCTACTTATGACGTCAACGAGATGACGCTGTCAAAAATTGAAAACAAAGAAATGAGAGCTGCCTTATCGGCCTTGGAAGGCCAGTCATTCAGCTCACAAAAAGAAATTTTTACCGCGGTTAGCCCCTTATTGAATGAGGATGAGTTGTTCAGTTTTAAACGCAATGAAATAAAGAATTTTATCAGTATCAATGCAACACTTGTACTGATAGCGATTTTATTATATGTTGCTGCCTTTGCAATTTCGCTGGGGCCTGTGATGTGGACTTTATTATCAGAAATATTCCCGGGCCATATCAAAGGAATTGCAATTTCGGTTGTCGGGTTCTTTAACTCTTTGGTGAGCTATACAGTTACACAATTCTTTCCATGGGAACTTACAAATTTAGGACCTACTTTAACCTTTGCCATTTATGCCGTTTTAGCGTTGTTATCATTGGTGTTTGTGAACAGATACGTGATAGAGACCAAAGGGAAAAGTTTAGAGCAAGTGGAAGAATTATTAATCAATTGATATAAGAAGTTTAATCAGCCTGAAGCAATAACAATTGTAAAAATTACCGGGGCTGCTAAATAATGAATCATGAGTGCGAATCAAATATATGCAGGAAATAATAAAATTTCCTTTGACACAAGGGAAATAAAGGGTGAATTCATTCATTTTGATGGTGAAAATTATTATAAAATTTCCAATAATGAGGCGATGAGGCCTTTTTTTATGAGTATTGTAAGCGACTCAAACCATTGGATGTTTATTTCGAGTAATGGAGGCCTGACGGCTGGCAGAAAGGATGCTGAATCTTCGTTATTTCCGTATTACACAGATGACAAAATTACAGAATCGGCAGAAATTACAGGGAGTAAAACGATTTTGCAGGTTCATAAAGAAGGCAAAACCTACCTGTGGGAGCCATTTTCCAACAGGTATTCTGGCATTTATAAAATCCAAAGAAATTTATATAAAAACACCTTTGGAAATAAGGTGATTTTTGAAGAATCAAATAAAGATTTGGGTCTTACTTTTAGATACCAATGGAATTCAAGCAATAAATTCGGGTTTGTAAAAAAATCAACTTTAATCAATGAAGGTTCCTCGGTCGCTGAAGTGAGACTTATAGATGGTATTCAGAATATACTGCCATATGGTGTTAATGCCGGTTTGCAAAATGACAGAAGTAATTTGGTTGATGCCTACAAAAAAAGCGAATTGGAGCCGGGAGTTGGCATAGGTATTTATGCTTTAAGTGCAATAATTGTGGATAAAGCCGAGCCCAGTGAGGCTCTAAAAGCAACTGTAGTTTGGTCCTCTGGAATAGAGAATCCAACATATTTACTGTCTTCTTTGCAACTGGATAAATTTAGAAAAGGGGAAGGAATTACTCAGGAAGTAGATGTTAAAGCCGAAAAAGGGGCTTATTTTGTTTGTTCTTCCATCACTTTAGAACCCCATGCTGAAAAGAAATGGATACAGGTTGCCAATGTCAACCAAACCATGGTTCATATTAGTGAAATTTCTGAATTGATTCAAAGCGGGAAAGACCTTCATGCGCTTGTTCAGGAAGATATTGAATTGGGATCAAGAAATTTACTGGAGTTGAATGCCGCTGCTGATGGCGTGCAGTTAACGGCAGATAAATTGATGAATACAAGGCATTTTTCCAATACCCTTTTTAACATTATGCGTGGCGGAATTTTTGATGATGGTTATAAAATAGAAAAATGGGATTTTGTAAAATACCTTGAAGTAGCCAATAAGAAAGTGTTTAAGAAAAAGGAAGAACTTCTGCATAATCTTCCTGAGACCTTTACCCTCTTTCATCTGAAAAATTTGGCTCAAAATGATGCGGATAAAAATTTCAAAAGGCTTGCCATTGAATACATGCCTTTGAAATTTAGCAGGAGACACGGTGATCCAAGCAGGCCATGGAACAGGTTTTCGATCAATACGACAAATGAGATAGACGGTTCAAAAATATTGGATTATGAAGGTAACTGGAGAGATATTTTTCAAAACTGGGAAGCTTTGGCACATTCATATCCAGAGTTTATTGATGGCATGATCCATAAATTTTTAAACGCAACAACGTTTGATGGTTATAATCCTTACCGGGTTACAAAGGATGGGTTCGACTGGGAGACCATTGAACCAGACGATCCTTGGTCGTATATAGGGTATTGGGGAGATCATCAAATTATCTACCTGTTGAAGTTTTTAGAGTTTATTGAGCATTATTACCCGGGTCGTCTGTCGGCTTACTTTGATCAGGATATTTTTGTTTATGCCAATGTCCCATACAGAATTAAAAGTTATGCTGATATCTTGTCAAACCCAAAAGACACCATTGATTTTGATCATGAATCAGACGAAAGAATTGCTCAAAAAAGAGTGGAATTGGGTGCTGACGGCGCCTTACTCAGAGATGAAAACTATTTTATCTACAAGGTAAACCTCATTGAAAAGTTATTGGCAACCGTACTGGCAAAAGTTTCAAACTTTATTCCCGAAGCTGGAATATGGATGAATACACAAAGACCTGAATGGAATGATGCCAACAATGCTTTGGTAGGAAACGGTGTCTCAATGGTGACCCTGTACTACCTCAGGAGGTTTTTGAATTTCTTTGAAGGAATCGTCAAAAACTCGCCTGTAAAGAGCAACGAAATTTCTGTGGAACTGACATTATTTTTTAATAAGGTCCTTACAACCTTTGTAGAAAATGAACAGATACTTTCAGGAAATGTATCGGATAAAGACCGAAAGGGTGTGCTCGATGGCCTTGGAAATGCCGCAAGTGAATTTAGAACGGGAATTTATGATAATGGTTTTTCAAGCGATAAGGATTACATCTCGAAAAACGATCTGCTGCGCTTTTTGGAAATTTCAAAACGATTCTTGGACCACACCATAGACGCAAATAAAAGGGAAGATAAGCTGTTCCATGCCTACAATTTAATGACTGTAGAGAATGATTCAGAAGTTTCTATTTCATATCTGCCAGAAATGTTAGAAGGTCAGGTTGCTGTTTTAAGTTCCGGATATATTTCTGGAGAAACTTCGCTGGAGTTACTGGATGCATTGAAAAACAGTGCTTTGTTCAGGCCGGATCAATACAGTTATATATTATACCCCGATAAAGAATTGCCAAGGTTTGATGTCAAGAATAATATACCTGCCGAAAAAGTAAAAGCATCAGCATTATTACAAAAGCTATTACAAGATGGCAACAAGCAGGTCATTGAAAAAGATGCGAAGGGGATCTTTCACTTTAACGGAACATTTAACAATGCAGATAGTTTAAAGAAAGCCCTGGCGGGATTGCCTGAAACATACGAATCCCTGGTACAAAAGGATACTCAGTATCTTTTAGATGTTTTTGAAGGAATTTTTGACCATAAATCATTTACCGGAAGATCAGGCACATTTTTCGGATATGAGGGATTAGGTTCTATTTATTGGCACATGGTATCAAAATTGGTTTTAAGCATTCAGGAAACTTGTTTGTCTGCCATCAAGAAGGGCTTGGACGAAGTTACCATCGGAAGATTATTGGATCATTATTATGAGGCAAATGAAGGTATAGGAGTTCATAAATCACCTGAACTATACGGTGCTTTTCCTACTGACCCGTATTCGCACACCCCCGCCAATAAAGGGGCACAGCAGCCTGGTATGACAGGGCAGGTCAAGGAAGATATTTTGAGCAGATTCGGTGAACTGGGAGTGTTTGTTTCGGATGGGAAACTTTTTTTCTATCCTCGTTTGCTCCGAAAAGAGGAGTTTTTAAAAGAACCTGTGGCATTCAGGTATATTGATGTTGACAAAAAAGAAAAGGAGATTGAAGTAGACAAGGGATCTCTTGGTTTTACTTATTGTCAGATTCCAATCATTTATAAATTATCCGAAAAAGAAGGTTTAAAAGTCTCGTTTCATGAAGGTCCCGCGCTTGAATTTTCAGACTTATATATTGATTATCAGACAAGTAAAAAAGTTTTTGAAAGAACAGGAGAAATCAGTCAGATTGTTGTTTCATTTAAAAAGTAGTGAACAAAATGAAATTTAGTTTAAAAAATATTCTCCTGCTAGGCACTTTAATTGCCATTTTTGGATGTGTAAATAAATATGATAAAAAAGGAAATGAGGTGATTAATGACACAAACATGAATAAGGAAAAAGAGCTTACGGCCGCTGACATTTTAGGAAACCCGGATTATTTAGCCATGTCTTACGGAGGTTATAGAAATGTTGATCACGGTATTGAACCGGCCATAGACCAGCTGAAAGAAGACATGAAGATTCTGGCAGCAATGGGTGTTAAAATTGTGCGCACCTATAAGGTGCACTTAGCACAAGCTACTAACCTTTTAAAAGCCATAAGTGAATTAAAACAAGAAGATCCGGAGTTTGAAATGTATGTGATGCTGGGCGCATGGATCGATTGTAAAAATGCCTGGACAGATCTTCCTCCCGATCATGAAGTCGAAAGTGAAACCAATGCGTCACAAATTCTGGTAGCAGTGCATCTGGCAAATAAATATCCTGATATTGTGAAAGTAATTGCTGTAGGAAATGAAGCCATGGTAAAATGGGCCGCCACTTATTACGTGCAACCTGCGGTAATTTTAAAATGGGTCAATCATCTGCAGGAGTTAAAAGAAACCGGAAAACTTTCAAAAGACCTATGGATTACAAGTTCTGATGATTTTGCCTCATGGGGTGGGTTAGGTACTGAATACCATACCGAGGATCTTGAAAAATTGTATCGTGCAGTGGATTATGTCTCCATGCATACCTATCCTTATCACAATACACATTATAATCCTGATTTTTGGGGAGTTCCCGAGGATGAAGAAGGCCTGTCGGATATTCAAAAGATAGATGCTGCCATGCTGCGTGCCAAAGAGTTTGCCATATCTCAATATGACAGTGTTTCAAATTATATGAAGAGTATAGGTGTTCAAAAGCCAATTCATATTGGTGAAACAGGATGGGCAACTGTGTCGGATGGCTTTTACGGCGATACGGGCTCGAGGGCAACTGATGAATATAAGGAGGCCATGTATTATAAATTGATGCGTGAGTGGACCAATGAGAAAGGGATTTCTTGTTTTTTCTTTGAAGGTTTTAATGAGCCATGGAAAGATTCAAAGAACGAAAAAGGATCTGAAAATCACTTTGGTTTGATCACTCAGGATGGTCAAGCGAAATATGCCTTATGGGAGATGGTTGATCATGGAAATTTTGAGGGCCTGACAAGAGACGGGAAGCCTATAACCAAAACATTTGAAGGAGACAAAGAAGCAATGATGAACACCGTATTGGTACCACCAACTGCAATTGAAATTGCAAAAAAAAGCGAAGAATAAATGAGTAAGACTAGTTTTATTATATGTACAGTTGTGTCTTTTCTGTTGGTAGGTTCCATGAACTCATGCCTGTCGCCCGAGGGCTCTGGTGAAATAAAAATTTCAGGGCGTCAAATTATGGTCGATGGCAGCCCTTATTTAATAAGGGGTATCTGTTATAATCCTGTCCCGAAGGGCAGTGATAAAAGGAATTTTAGCAACCTGACTCAGGATTTAGCGCTAAT
Organism: Lutimonas vermicola; assembly: GCF_038433205.1. Taxonomy (NCBI): domain Bacteria; kingdom Pseudomonadati; phylum Bacteroidota; class Flavobacteriia; order Flavobacteriales; family Flavobacteriaceae; genus Lutimonas; species Lutimonas vermicola. The sequence goes on along the minus strand of NZ_JBCDNA010000002.1, from coordinate 89,649 downwards.
GGTGGAAGCTGGTATAAATACAGTGAGAGTTTATCAACCTATTGATGATAAGGCCGTTTTGGACGAAATAGATGCTGCAGGCATAAAAATTATTATGGGCTTTGGATTTGATCAGGGGGGAAAGTTTGATATGGTTTCCGGTACCTTTATCGATTATGTCAATACCTACAAGGACCATAAAGCCATATTGCTATGGGAACTTGGCAATGAATATAATTATCACCCGCAATGGTTTAATGGGGATGTTAAAAACTGGTATACCGCACTGAATAATGCAGCCGGACTTATTAAGAAACAAGATGCTTCTCACCCTGTAACTACGGCTCATGGTGAATTGCCTGATGCATTGGCACTGGCTTCATGCCCGAATATCGACGTTTGGGGCATGAATGTCTATCGCTGGGATGAACCGGGAGAAATATATTCTCAATGGGAAAGCATAAGTTCAAAACCCATGTACTTATCTGAAGCCGGAGGGGATAGTTATATGACGATCACGAAAGCAGGCTATGAACAAGGCGTTAATGAAAAAGCCCAGGCTGCCGCAAATGCCAAAATACTGGAAAGCGTTTTTAGTCATACGGAAGTGTGTTCGGGTGTAACTTTATTTGCATTTGCAGATGAATGGTGGAAAGCCGGCAATAATGAAGTTCAGGATATTGGCGGATGGGCCCCCAATAGCACAGGTGTGCCTTATGATGGAAGCCCCAACGAAGAGTATTGGGGAATTCTGGATATAGACAGGAATAAAAAAGAAACCTATGATATTGTCAAAACAAAGTACAGGGAATTGTCCAAACAAAATTAGGTTAGGAGTCATCATATGATCATATCAGCATATACATATATGAACCGGTTAAATTCTTTCATCTGCACTTTAATTTTGATGACATTGATAGGATGTAATACAAAACAAATGGATTTAGAAGTTGAAGTATACGAAACTTCGGCTAATGGCAATAAGCTCAGGGAGATATCAGAGTTTTCATTAGGGCAAGAGCTGTCTGCCGTACAATTATTACCGGATGAAACATATCAGAGGATCACAGGATTTGGAGGATCATTTACCGAAGCCTCTGCCCATTTGTTGAACAGCTTGAGTGAAGAAAATCGGAAAAAAGTTCTCGAGGCCTATTTTGGTGATGATGGAGCCAGATATTCCCTGACACGTACGCATATGAATTCCTGTGATTTTTCCTTGAGCAATTATTCCTATGCTCCCGTTAAAGGAGATAAAGACCTCAAAAGTTTTTCAATTGATGAAGACCTGGATGATTTGATCCCAATGATCAAAGACGCCATGGCCATATCAAAAGACGGGTTTAAAATTCTGTCGTCGCCATGGACGGCTCCGCCATGGATGAAGGATAACAATGACTGGCGCGGAGGTAAATTATTGCCCGAATACAACGATACCTGGGCCTTGTTTTTTTCAAAATATATAGATGCCTATAAATCTGAAGGAATTGATATCTGGGGTTTCACCGTAGAAAACGAGCCTTTAGGGAATAATAACAACTGGGAGAGTATGCATTTTACACCTGAAGAGATGACTGATTTTGTAAACAATCATCTTGGGCCAAAACTTGAAGCAGACGGGCATGATGTGAAAATTCTGGGTTACGATCAGAACCGGGGTGAGGAGTTAAAAGAATGGGCTGATGTGATGTACCGGGACGAAGTATCGTCAAAGTACTATGACGGAATAGCTGTCCACTGGTATGGAAGCACCTATGATTACTTTGCCGAATCACTTCAGTATACCCATAAGAAAGCCCCTGAAAAATATTTAATTCAGTCTGAGGCTTGTGGCGATTCTGAAATCCCTAAATGGCAGGATGATCAGTGGTACTGGTCTAAAGAATCTACTGATTGGGGATGGGACTGGGCACCCGAAGATCAAAAATATTTACATCCAAAATACGCCCCTGTAAATCGTTATGCCAGAGATATTATCGGATGTTTGAATAACTGGGTGGATGGCTGGATCGATTGGAACATGGTTCTCGACAGGCAAGGAGGCCCGAACTGGTTTAAAAATTGGTGCCTGGCCCCGGTAATAGTTGATCCGGATCAGGATGAGGTATACTTTACACCGATCTTTTACACACTTAGTCATTTCAGTAAATTTATAAGGCCAGGTGCAACACGTATCGGATTTGAAAATTCGGATAAATCATTAATGGTCACTGCAGCAAAAAACCCGGATGGGTCGATTGCCGTAGTTATTTTTAACGAGGGAGATACATCCAAGAATTTTACCTTGTCTCTAGGTGATAAAACGATCAATATCAGCATAAATAAAAAAGCGATTCAAACTATACGAATACCAAATCTGTCATAGGAATCATTCCTGCAGCTTACTAATTAAAAACTAAGAAATATGTCTTCAGTATCAACAAAAGTCCCATTTGGTCAAAAATTAGCCTTTGGGGTCGGAATGTTTGCGAACCAAATGTTTCCCGCTATTCTCGGAATATTTATGGTTTCTCTGGTACAATCATTTGGATTTAATGGTTGGATGTGGTCTCTTGTTTATTTTTTTCCAAGAGTTTTTGATGCCATCACAGATCCAATCATGGGTTTCATTTCTGATAATACCAAATCGAAATGGGGGAGACGCAAACCATATGTTTTAATTGGTGCGGTTATAATGGGCGTAGCGTTTACTATTATGTGGCAGCTTTATGCTGATAATTCTTTGCAATATAATTTTTGGTATTTCTTTTTATGGTCGGTTGTATTTTATTTAGGACTAACCTTTTTTAGTGTACCCTATGTAGCCATGGGCTACGAAATGAGTAACGATTTTCACGAGAGAACCAATATCATGGCCGTTGCGCAATGGATTGGCCAGTGGGCCTGGGTCATTGCTCCATGGTTCTGGGTGATTATGGATGATCCAGACTGGTTTCCATCTCAAGAGGTTGCGGTGCGTGATTTAGCAATTTGGGTTGCCGTGCCTTGTGCAATTGCTGCGATGGTACCTGCCATATTTATTAAAAGTAAGTCGACCCTTGAAGAAAATTATGAACCACTTAATAGCTCTAATATAGGGGGTAGTCTAATAAAAATCTTAGACAGCTTTAAAGATGCGTTTAAAATACCGGAGTTTAGAAAGATATGTGCTGCCACGTTTTTGATTTTTAATGCATTTAATACCGTAGCTGCGTTAACCTATTTTGTAATTGTATACAGGTTATTTAACGGTGATGCAGCCGCTACTGGTATTTGGGTTGCATTGTTTGGTTGCATTGGAGCATTAGGGACAACTTTTATCGTAATTCCAGTAGTTACCTGGATGTCAAAAAGAATGGGTAAGATTAAAGCATTTATGTGGGCACAGGGTATTTCGCTTATTGGCTACACCATGATGTATTTTCTTTTTATACCCGGAAAACCTTGGCTCTACCTCATTGCACTGCCATTTTTCTCTTTTGGTATAGGAAGCTTATTTACGATCATGATGTCAATGACAGCTGATGTAATCGATATTGATGAATTGAATTCAGGTAAAAGACGAGAAGGTATTTTTGGTGCAATTTATTGGTGGATGGTTAAAGTTGGTTTTGCAATAGCCGGAGCACTTAGCGGTATTATTATTGGCGTGGTTGGTTTCAATCCTGATTTAGCAACCACAGACCAGCAAGGGGCTGTTGACGGATTACACGCATTCTTTTGCTTTTTTCCAGCGGTAGGAACCATTATCGCGATGTGGATTATGAAGAGTTATGATATAACTGAAGAACGTGCGAATGAAATTCGTTCCGAATTGGATAAACGGAAAACTCCGACCAATGAATTAGTTACTCACTATCAAAGCGGTAAATTATTGTCATTAGCTTCTGTTGACCTGGATAAAGGTTTAAAAACTGATATTGATTTTACAAAAGAATCCAAAGCTGAAATACGGAAGCTCTTCACAAAGTCGTTGAATAAAGGGCTATCGGGTATATGTTTTAGCCCTTATACAGAAGGTCAGGATATTGGCGATATACTGTCAGAAGAACAAATACAAAAGCGTATGGATATCATTGCACCTTACACGAAAGGAATTCGTTCTTTTTCTTGTACCGAGGGTAATGAGTTTATACCGAAGTCAGCACATGAAAAAGGTTTAAAAACAATGGTTGGTGCATGGATAGGCAAGGATAAAACGCAAAATGAAGATGAGATTGGTTCTCTAATTGTTCTTGCTAAAAAAGGTTACGTAGATATCGCAGTAGTCGGTAACGAAGTATTGCTTCGAAGCGATTTGACAGTACAAGAATTACTGGACTATATAAAAGGAGTAAAACAAGCATTACCGGGAATCCCCGTGGGTTACGTGGATGCCTATTATAAATTTATCGACCATCCTGAGCTTATTGAAGCCTGTGATGTTATCCTTGTTAATTGTTATCCTTTTTGGGAGGGATATCATATTGACCAGGCAAGTATTTATTTAAACCATATGTATAAGGTCACAAAGGATATTGCAAAAGGCAAACCTGTAATTATTTCTGAAACTGGCTGGCCCAGTGAAGGAGGTTCAATCAACGAAGCAAAACCCTCTCAGGAAAATGCCATGAAATATTTTATTAATGCTAATAACTGGGCAAATAAAGAAGGAGTGGAATTGTATTATTTCTCGTCGTTTGATGAATCGTGGAAAGTGCATCATGAGGGAGATGTTGGCCAGCGTTGGGGAATATGGGATAAAAACAATCAACTTAAAAATATGTAATTATGTCTGTTAGAGCGGGAAGAATAAAAGGGCTGGTAGGAATAGACCATGCTGATAAAACCAAAAAAGGTTTACAAAATCTATATAAGAGGCTTTTAAAAAGCGGGATGCATGGTTTGTGTTTTAGCCCTTACGAAGAAGGCCAGGGCCCCGGAGATCATATTTCTGAGGAGCAAATCAGGAGAAGGATGAAAATAATAAAACCATATACCAAATGGATTCGTTCATTTTCTTGTACCGACGGCAATGAAGACATTCCTCGTATTGCCCATGAATTGGGAATTAAAACAATGGTAGGGGCCTGGTTGGGGGATGACCCGGACATTAATAAACGGGAAATAGCCAACCTGATAAAATTGGCTAAAGAAGGTTATGTGGATATCGCTGCCGTTGGGAATGAAGTGATGTATCGCAAAGATTTATCAGAAGATGAATTATTATCCTTTATATATCAGGTAAAGGATGCAATTCCTGAAATACCCGTAGGCTATGTCGACGCCTATTATGAATTTTCCAAACGCCCAAAAATCACAGAAGCCTGTGACGTGATTTTGGCAAATTGTTATCCATTTTGGGAAGGATGCAGTATAGAGTATTCGTTTATTTATATGAAAGAAATGTACAATCAGGCGGTTAAAGCAGCCAATGGAAAAAAGGTGATTATATCCGAAACCGGATGGCCGACCATGGGTGCTAATTTTGAAGGTTCTTATCCTTCATTTGAAAATGCCATGAAGTATTTTATCAATACGCAACAGTGGTCTAAAGATGATGATATTGAGATTTTCTACTTTTCATCCTTCGATGAATCCTGGAAGGTGGGATCTGAAGGTGATGTCGGTGCTTTTTGGGGTCTTTGGGATAAAGATGAAAAACTCAAAAAGTTTTAAAGGTTGAACGATTTTTGGTTAAATCAGTAAAAAGGGAAATGAAGTATACGCAAGCACTTGATATAGCGCCGGGCAAAGCGATTTGTTATTCTGGTTTTAGAGAAGGGCAAAGTCCGGGAGGGGTTTTTCCAACGTATAAGGAGGTTAAGGAAGATCTTCTGATATTGCAGCATCAGTGGAAATACTTACGCTTATATGACTGCGATAAACATGCTGAAACTGTATTGGAAGTCATACAAAAAGAGAAGCTTGATTTTAAAATAATGCTGGGTGCCTACATAGTTGCTGAAGCTAATAATTACGGTTGCCCTTGGGGTGGGTCTTACCCTGAAGATCAACTGGAAGAGAATAAATCAATAAATTTAAAACAGATCAAAAAGTTAATTGATTTAGCGAATAAATATCCGGATATCATATTTTCTTTATCAGCAGGCAATGAAGCCTGCGTAGATTGGACAGACCACTATGTGCCTGTCGAAAAAGTCATCGAATATGTGAAGATGATTAAAAAGGAAGCCAAACAACCTGTCACTTTTTGTGAAAACTATCTTCCTTGGCTCGACAAACTGAAGAGCCTGGTGGAAGTGGTTGATTTTATTTCGATCCATACCTATCCGGTCTGGGAGTATAAAAACATTCATGAGGCCATGGATTACACAAAAAGCAATTATTATGCAGTTGCTGACACCTATCCGGATAAGCCGGTGGTCATAACTGAAGCGGGGTGGACAACATATTCAAATGGAAAGGGTATTTGTCCGAGTAATGTGAGTGAAGAATTCCAAAGTATTTATTACAATGACTTGGTTGACTGGAGTTTGGATACAGATATTCTTACTTTTGTTTTTGAAGCTTTTGATGAATCCTGGAAAGGATCCAATGAAGCATTGGAGCCGGAAAAACATTGGGGGCTATTTACGGTCAGCCGCAAACCCAAAAAGGTGATGCAAGACCTTTTCAGCACCCTGTAAAACACAGTCTTAAAATTAGAGGTTTTTTAGGATTTTCCTAAAAGCCATAAAGACAGTCTTACGCAGAAATACATATTCGATATGTGAGGCACATTGTCCTTTATTTTATTCAAAAAAAGAATCAAAAAATAGTTTTAATGGCTAAACAATTAAAAAATATAATATTCCTGCTTCTTTCATTGCTGCTTCTATCTTCATGCCAAAGTAAAAGACAATTGGTTTGGGAGGAAAATTTTGATGGCAACAAACTCCGCGAAGATATCTGGACCGTCGAAACAGGTGACGGATGCCCGAATCTTTGCGGCTGGGGGAATAATGAATTGCAATTATATACTACGGAGAACTATCAGATAAGAGATGGTATGTTACGGATAAGTGCCAAGGGGGAAAACGGCAACTATACTTCGAGCAGAATAACCACCAGGAAGAAAAAGGAAATTCAATACGGAAGAATTGAAGCCCGGGCCCAGCTTCCCCGGGGTAAAGGCCTTTGGCCTGCATTTTGGATGTTGGGTTCCAATATGGATGAAGCAGGATGGCCCTTATGCGGAGAGATTGATATCTTAGAGTATGTGGGAAGAGAGCCCGAGACGGTCTTTACGACCCTTCATACTGCAGATAGTCACGGTAATTCCAAGAATACCAGAAAAGATAAAATTGAGGGTATTGAAAATGGGTTTCATATGTATGCAATTGACTGGACCAAAGACTACATAAATTTCTATATCGATAATAAGCTGTTTTACTCATTTTCACCGAAAAATAAATCCGTTGAAGTTTGGCCCTTCGATCAGCCATTTTATTTTATCCTGAACCTGGCGGTCGGTGGCAATTTTGGAGGTTCAGAGGTGGATGACAGTATTTTTCCCCAGGAGTTTGTGATAGATTATATAAAAGTGTATCAATAAATATACATATCGAAAGTTAACATCAGATGATAATTGTCAGATGAAGAGTCAATAAAACCATCTATTTTTGAAAAAATTGATCCTTATAAAATTACAGGTCGATTGCCATATCCAAAAAAACGTCTCGTTCATTATCTTAAAGTTGCTATGAAAAATATTTTATCAGTATTGATGATCATCCCCTTGATGATTTTAACGTCATGTAATGACGAATCTGTAGACATTGAACCTGTGGTTCAAGGCACTGAAATCACCGAGTTTTCTTTTTTAAAATCCAGCAATCCGAGTCTGACTGGGAATGAGTATGCGACGATTGAAAATAACATCATCAGTGGAAGATTACCGCTGGATATTGATATTCACAATACGGTAGCGAGTTTTAAACATACCGGTTCTGCAATTCTGGTCAATAACATTGCCCAGATTAGTGGTGAAACTAAAAATGATTTTACCGAAATACAGAATTACACGGTAACTACTGCTGATGGCAGAACAGGTCAATATGAAGTAGATATCACCTATTTTACGGGTTTACCTATTATTTATCTCGAGACTGGTAATGGTGCGGTGATAGATTCGAAGGAGGATTATGTTACAGGATCTGTTTCTATGGAGGGTGGTCGCTATTTTACAGACTTGACTTCAACAACAATGAATATTCGCGGGAGGGGTAATTCAACCTGGGGCCATCCGAAAAAGCCCTATCAGTTAAAGTTCGATGAAAAGACAGAAATTCTTGGGATGCCCGAGGATAAAAAATGGATATTCCTTGCTGAATTCTCTGATAAAACCTTGATCAGAAACAAAATCGCCTTTGAACTGGGTTATTTGAGCCAATTGGATTGGACGCCTCAAAGTGTATTTACAGAGGTTGTTATCAACGGAACATACAACGGTACTTACCATATCTCTCAAAAAGTGGAAGAAAGTGATCATCGGGTTCTTATAGGTGATACCGGCTATTTATTGGAAATTGATCAATTGGAAAGGTTAGATCCTGATGATGTCTATTTTAGAACCAATAAGTTTTTAATCAATATTAAAGAGCCTGAAACGGAGTATGCCAGCAATGAGTTCAACTATGTTAGTGAATTGATTAATGAGTTTGAAAATGTATTGATGGGAGCTCAGTTTGCAGATCCTGATCTGGGATATGCCAAATATATTGATGTTGACAGTTTTATTGATTGGTATCTTATAAGTGAGATTACTAAAAATCAAGATTCCAAAAGCTTTTCAAGTATTTTTCTCAACGTGATGCCCGGCGAAAAGATCAAAATGGGTCCTTTATGGGATTTTGATTTGGCCTTTGGAAATGTTGATTATTCTGAATGTGAATATCCAACAGGTTTTTGGGTAAAACATCATGCATGGTTTACCAGACTTTTTGAGGACAAGGTGTTTGTTGAAAAAGTAAAGGATCGCTTTCTCTATTTTAAAGAAAATCAAAATTTTATCTTGGGGAAAATGGATTATTACGCAGATCAATTAAAGTATTCTCAGTTTGAGAATGATCAGAAATGGAATCTTTTCGGAAACTATGTATGGCCTAACCCGGTGTTTTATGACACGCATCAAGCAGAGGTCGATCACTTAAAAAAGTGGTATATAGATAGAATGAACTGGCTCGATACTGCTTATAAGGGATTGTAATAAATCATGAATCCAAAATATTGATCAATGTAATAACTATTAAAATCTCGATAAGTGCTATTATTAATCGAATAATATCATTTATATTGCAGAGCAAATTTGTTAAAATCACTTACTTATTATGGGACAAGCTAGTACAAAAAGAATCAACATTTATTTTATAACCATCGTGATTACCCTGGGGGGACTCCTATTTGGTTTTGACACAGGTGTGATCAATGGAACACAATTTTATTTTTCAAAATATTTTGAATTAACAGGATGGTTAAAAGGCTTTATCGTAAGTAGTGCCTTGCTGGGAGCTTTATTAGGCGCCGCTTCGGCCGGGATGATCTCTAAATCTATAGGGAGAAAAAATTCTTTGATCATCTCAGCAGTACTTTTTGGAATTTCGGCCTGGGGTTCTGGTTTACCCGCAATATTGCCTGAGTCAATAACATTGATGGTGTTTTTTAGAATTATTGGAGGTATCGCCATTGGGATGGCTTCAATGAACGCCCCAACTTATATCGCCGAAATAGCTCCTGCTGATAAAAGGGGAAAGCTGATCACTTATTATCAAATGGCTGTTGTGATAGGTTTCTTTGTGGTGTTTTTAACTACCTATGTTATCGGAAGTGAATTAACAGAGCAGAATAATATTGATTTTGGCTGGAGATATATGTTCTGGTCCGAATTGATTCCGGCAACATTATTTTTACTTTTACTTTTTACGGTACCAAAAAGCCCGCGTTGGTTGATGATTAAAGGAAGAGAGAACGAAGCCTTAAACGTACTTACAAGAATCCATGGTCAGGAAATGGCTGACATAGAATTTAAGGATATCAAAGATTCTTTACAACAGGAAGGAAAGCAAAAGAAAGCATCTATTTTCCAGAAGTCTTTATTCCCAATTGTTGTCATAGGTACGGTTCTTTCCATTTTACAACAGTTTACCGGTATTAATGCTGTTTTATATTACGGTGCCGATATATTTGAACAAGCACTTGGATTTGGTAACGAAGACGTGTTGTTGCAACAAATCCTTTTGGCTACTGTAAATTTATTGTTCACGTTCATTGCCATGTATACCGTTGATAAGCTTGGTAGAAAACCTTTGCTGATCATTGGAGGCGTTGGAATGCTGGCTGGTTTCTTACTGATGGGTTTCACTTTGTATTTAAGTGATTATTCTGGTGTGAATTCTGCAGGCTTACCAACAATTTCTTCCACTGAAGGGATTATTTGCCTTATTGGAATCTTGATGTTTATTGGATCTTTTGCGATGTCAATGGGCCCAATTGTTTGGGTTTTATTAGCTGAGATGTTTCCTAACAGCATTAGAAGTACGGCCATGGCGATTGCGGTTGCTGCCCAATGGCTTGCCAACTATTTCGTGTCTCAATCGTTCCCGATTATAGTAGAAAGTGATTCGAACCGATTAATTGCAGATGGAGGCGTTTGGAATCAATCCTTACCCTATTTTATATTTTCAGCATTCATCCTCTTTATCATATTCTTTACCTGGAAATGGATTCCTGAAACAAAAGGGAAAACCCTCGAAGAAATGGAAGCTCTTTTTAACAAGGGGAAATCTTAAAAGGAATGGATTAAGGCCTGTAACTGTTGGTGTCTTAATGCTTGTAGCTCGTTTTAGTGATGGTATAAGCGACGTGGTAATGGGGGTAACTGGAGATCGAACCAAATCAAAATACGGAAAATTCAGGCCCTGGATCTTATGGACAGCGATCCCTCTTGGGCTTATTTTATCATTATTATTTACTTCACCTGATGGATAGTTGCTTCTCCCAAAACCAGGCCTCTGCTGACCATTGGACTTCCCTTATAATTTACAGAAGCCTCTCCATAAGCAGTTACTCTAAGTTCATCCGACACGCTCAGTTTGATGCGGCCTTCTCCGTAAGCAGTTACTTTGGCGGTTGTATTCTGCACACCGAAGGTATTGACCTCACCTTCGCCATAAGATATGATTCTCTGACGATTGGCAACCCCATTTTTCACTTCGAGGTAGCACTCGCCATAGAGGGTAGCTTGAAATTCATCAACCTGGATCTCACTTAAATAAACTTCAGATTCACCATAGATCTTAACTGATAGCTCTTCACCTTCTAGTAAGCTTTCTACCTTATGGGTTTCATCTCCTCGCAGGGAAATTTCTTCCAGGTCTTTATAATAGATCTTTGCAGAAACAATGGTTCCGTTATAAACCGCGTGTTTCCCTTTGTAATCGTCGTATTTTACTTTTTCTGATTTTGTATACACTTTTGCATCATCTAAATAAACGTGTAGGGTCTTTCCCTGGACCTCTACAATGAGTTTATCCATTGAAACGTCTATTTTTTCAATAACAACCGATTCTTTATCAGCCTTTTCAAATATAACCTCAATGTGAGGGCTGATGATGACTTCATTAAATGATCCAACCGTAAAAGTTTTTTGCTGCGCTTGTGTATGTTGGATTCCTAAAGGTGCTGTAGCCAGGAATAGAATAAGGAGGTAGGATTTTTTCATTGGAATTGTTATTTAAAGATTTTTATGAGCCGTTTCTCATGTAGGTACATCCATAAGATACCTTAAAATAAAAATTGTTACAGTTTGGCAATAATTTATTGCGGCAATGACCCGGATAAAATCAATTTATTTCTTTGAGATTGCTTGTATTCCTTTCCAATCGTCGTCGATTTCCTGTGTGATAAGATGCGCTGCCCTGTTTAAAAAAAGTTTTGCGGTTTGATCTGCTGTATTTTGCTTAAAAATTTGTTGAAAGGTCACTGCAGCCATGGCAAACTCCTGATTAAAGTAGAGCTCCATGCCTTTAATAAATGTGTTTAGGGTTTTTAATTTATGGTCATACAATTCTTTTGGATCCCCATTAATACATTCATAAAGCTTAATAGGCTTTTGTTTGCCCGTAACTTTTACCGGCCCTAAATACCGGAAGTCAAACTCATCGGCATTGGAAAGCTTTTGAATACATTTTTCAGTCATCAAAATGGAGGTACCAAAATGTTTTGATAAGCCTTCAATTCGCGATGCTGTATTAACCGTATCCGAGATGATGGCAGCATCCAGTCTCTCAACATCTCCCGTGATTCCCATGATCAGATCGCCGTTTTGCATTCCGATGCCCACCCTTACTGCCGCCCGGTTTTTGCCTGCTCTGATTTGATTATAATCTTCCAGGGCGCGGTGCATTTCAACTGAAGCCCGAAGTGCATTTTGGGATCCTGTCGGGAAAAGAGCCATAAAACCATCCCCAAGATATTGCATGATAAAACCATCATTTTTTCTGATGATTGGCCCCATTCGTTTGTTAAAAGAATTGATGAATAAAAAATTATCTTTAGGGCTAAGGCCTTCAGAGATAGAAGTAAACTCCCTGATGTCTACAAACATGACCGTAACTTCCTTCTCTGCCAGGTCTCCAAGTGAAACTTCTGTAAGCCTGTTTTTACCCAATGACTTAATGAATTCTGTCGGAACAAATTTTTGACTGACCTGATGAATAGACTTGATCGCATCTTCTCTTTCCTGTGCGGCTTTTAGTCCTTTTTGAAACAATTGAGCACTTTCGATGGCAACTGCCGATTGCAGGGCTATGGTAGTAAGTAATTTTAATTCGGCTGCCTTGAATTCTTTTGCGTCTGCATGGCCTAATATGACCATCCCCATGGTGCGGTTCTTGACCTTTAAGGGCGCATACATCATTGCCTTTAAATGCTGTAACGCAGGGTTAGCCTGTATTCTTTCAAGGTCAACAATGGCCGATGTACCCCTTTTGATAAGTTCTTTGAGTAAGTGATTTTGCTCTGCAATATTTTTTTCCCGGTCCTCATCTTCCCCAAAAGCCGAAAGTATAACAACCTCATCCGGCTCAGCATGATGCATTAAGAACATGCCATGTGTGGCGTCAATTATCTGTGAGGCCTCTGTAAGTGCCATTTCGGCAATGGCATATTCTTCGATTTTTTCAGACAGTTTTTCACTGAAATCATAAATCATGTTTATTTCACGATACAATCCAAGAACCTCATTTCCGATTTTTTTCTTTTCAATATCCTTTGAAACCAGCGCATTGATCAAATCAGCTGCCAGTGCACCTTTTTCCTGGTCCGTATATAGTAAGGCATATGCTACCTCATTATCAGAAAGGGGGTACTGCAGCGGGAAATCAATATGATCCCCCCATAAGATTGTTTCTTGAGTATCAGCAATACTGAATTCGAGCTTTAATTCTGCGCAGAGCTTATTCAGGAGCCCGTTAGTCTTGACATCCCTTAAGACGTGCTTTAGGGCCCTTAGCCTGGTTCTTATTTTTTTATCGGGGGTGGTCATTTTCATCTTTTAAGCACTTCTTCGGCTATTGAAAGCATTTCGTCAGGATCAAAAGGTTTGGTCATATACCTGTCAGCGCCCATTTCCAATCCTTTTTGACGATCCACTTCTTGCCCCTTGGCCGTGAGCAGGATGATATAGATATCAGAGAGTTTGAGTTCTTTTTTAACCTTATAACAAACTTCCATGCCATTCATTTTTGGCATCATGACGTCGAGGAAAACAAGGTTGGGTTTTTCTTTTTGGATCAATTCCAGGGCCTGTTCACCATTCTCGGCAAAAAGCAATTCAACCCCTTCATCTTCAAGATCTTCGAGGGTCTGCTCTATGAGCATTCGAATATGAGATTCATCGTCAACGATCAATAGTTTTTGTTCCATGTACAATTATTTTTTAGGGTTGTTTCGTATTTTTAGTTTATTCATAAATGAAAAACATGGTGTTTTCCATTCCTTTTTTACCTTTTAGGTCCTTAATCATCTTTTGATCTGCACTGCTTACCGAATTTAGCATGATAATGTCCGGTTTAGATTCAGTGGCCTTTTCCAGGAGATTTTTCTGATTGCTTTCCATTACCTTATAACCTCTGGCACTTAGCACTTCTGAAAGGGTTTTTACAGCCGAAGTGTCATCGTCTACCACCAATACTTTCTTCTTTGAAACGCCTTGTTCTAAAAGTTCATCAACTTCATGGAACAATTGTTCCGTATTAATGGGCTTGGTAAGGTAGCGGTCAACACCGATTCGCAAACCACGTTCCTTATCCTGAACAATCGATAAAATGATGATTGGAATATCCATGGTTGCCGGGTCATTCTTAAGGACGGCAGCCACATCAAAGCCGTTTATTTCGGGCATCATCACATCTAAAATAATAAGGTCAGGCTTAGAAAGGCGCACCATGTCAAGGGCGGCCTTGCCATTGGCGGCTTCTTTTACCTGATAGCCGGCTTCACCTAATTCCTGTCTCAAAAGTGACCTGATGGGTGTATCATCATCAACCACTAAAATTGTTGGAACGCTTTTAACGTTGGTCAAAGACGAATGCTTGATCTGTTTTTTTAAGCTTTTAAGAATTCTTTCGAGTTGGATCGGTTGCTCACTGCTTCCTTCTCCCATGACTGGCATGGTGAAAAAGAATGAGCTTCCGACTCCATGTTCACTTTTCATCCAGATAATTCCACCGTGATGTTCTATGATCTCACGACAGATCGGCAAACCGAGTCCGGTTCCTTTGGGTTTGTCAGTTAGGGTATCCCCGGCCTGACGAAACCGTTCGAAAATTTTGTGCCTGTCTTCTTCGGCAATTCCAATTCCTGTATCCTGTACCTCAACCATGATCTGGCCATTATCGAGAAAAGCTTCAATGGTTACTTTCCCTTTGTCAGTGAATTTAACGGCATTGGAGAGTAAATTGATGACCACCTGAATGAGTTTGTCTTCATCAGCCTGTATCAATGGAAGGTCAGGAGATACATTCTTTACCAATTTCAATCCCTTTTCATCAAATAGGGCAGAGGTACTGGCAATGGCCCTGCTGATCACGTCCTGAAGAAATATCGGACGCATATGCCATTCCATCCTTCCTGATTCTATCTTGGCGAGATCAAGTACATCATTGATCAGGTTGGTCAACCTTTCACCTTCCGAAACAACCACATTTAAATTTTCACTTACTTGTTTCATGGTGCGCTTGATCTTTTGATCATCAACATTCACGGCAGGAAAAATCTTATCTTCTAATCTTTTCCTGATGATTTTAGCAAAACCTAAAACCGAAGTTAGCGGTGTTCTAAGTTCATGGCTCACTGTCGACAGGAAAGCTGATTTGGCCTCATTGGCGTCTTCTGCTTTGGCCTTGGCCTCTTTGGCTTCTTCATATAATTCAGCATTGTGAAGTGCCACCCCAACATTAATGGCGATGGTACTCAGGAGCCTTTTGTCTTCTTCATTGAAGCGGCTTGCTAACTTGGTACTTTGTACGCTTAAAACACCTATGATTTTATCTTCCACGGGTATAGGCACGCCCAGCCAGGACATGGCCTTTTTCCCGGTCTGTTCCACCCCGATCTTATCATAGGTGGCCTTGATATCCTCGTCTTTGTTGATCAAAAGGGACTCTCCGGTCCTGATGATACTTGACGTAAGGCCTTCGCCGTATTTCATGGGAGGCATGGAGTCACCATCCTGATACGGGAAATTAATCATTTCCTTATCGGCGTCTAAAAGGGCCAAATAAGTAATATCAGATTTAAACAGTTTTTTCATTTCTTTACCAACCATTTTGATCAGTTCACTCAACTCCAGTTTCTGTGTCAAGGCCTGGCTTACCTGGTTCACCGTAGCCAATTCATCCAATCGCTGGTGCGCTTCTGCGGTTCGTTCTTCAACTTTTTCTTCCAGCATATTACGTTGTTTGAGCAGTATATTTGTTCTTGATCGAACAATGGCATAGACCAAAGCCAAGCCTCCTATCACATACAAAACATAGGCCCACCAGGTTTTATACCAGGGCGGGGTGATCACAAAACTTGCTATGGACTCTTCAGTCTCATCGCCAAAAACATTTTTCGCTTTTACTTTGAAACTGTACCTGCCGGCAGGTAAATTGATATACTCTCGTTTAGCTTGTTTGGTCCATTCCGACCAGTTCTTTTCAAGCCCCTCCAAATAGGTGCTGTATTGCATCTCTTTCTGTCCGATAAAAAAAGGAGCAGCATAGCCAATTGAAATGGAATTGAAGTCGTGCTTGATCTCCATTTTTTCCGGAAAGCCGACACCACCGGCAAAGACAAGCGAATCGCCCGCAATGCTCATTTTTCGAATAGCAACGTTGAATTTTCCGGTAAAGTTATTTTCGAGATTTCCTTCATAACGAACCACCCCGTCCGGACCTGAAAACCAAGCAATTGTGTTATCCTCGGTGGAAGCAGGATCGACATATACTGAGTATATGTTCCTGTTTTTTAATTCTTTAAAAGTTTGGGTATTGAAATCATAAGATCCATCATTCTTTTTTGTGGCCACAACAATATCACCTTCAATTCTCATCCAAATCCGGTCAAGACCATCTCGATGCATTGCGAAACCATCTCCTCTGCCTTCCCATTTAAGGAGTTCATCAAAGAACATTTTCTTTTTTTCAAAGCGATCATTTTCAGGATTATAGACATAAGTGCTCTTTGAGTCCCTGTTAAAAATTACAAGTTCATCAAGAATTTCGAATCCACCAAATTCAGCAGGGAGTCCACTGATTGTATCATAGACGATGATCTCAGATTTAGAAAGATCCATGCTGCCGTTTATCATGGCGGGTTTCAAAAGATTTATTTCCCCTTCATTTTCTGAAATATCCCATAGGCCGCCATCTTCACGTTCAGTGATGGATCTTCTTCTGTGTTCTGTGGTAAAAGATTCCTCTTCAAACTGCCTGGTTGATTCATTGAAGTAAAAGCTGGCCAACCCGTCCATGGTTTGAACAAACATTCTTTTGGGATCCAATCTGGATATTTCTAACCGATTGACCCTGAAATCATAATTATCATTATTTCTGACGGTTGTCACAGTGGTCCCGTCGATCTCAATCAGCCCGACCGATCCTGTGCCGCTGTAAAGGCGCCCGTCTACTTCCAGAAAATTTGCAACCTGTCCCAAGGTGCCTTTGACCAGCACCAGTTCTTTTGCTTCTTCGTCCAGGTAGAAAATACCATTGTTTGTACCCAGATAAAGGATGTCTTTAAATCTGTAGGTAGAGAACACCACCTTTGTGGCCAGCCCCATATTGGTGTCCAGCACAGTTGTGGAAGAGTTGAGATTCACTTTTGAAATCCCGTTGAAAAGGGGCATCCAAAGCACGCCTCTGGAGTCCAGGTAGGTAAAACTTGTACTTCCATCCTGAAGCCCGTTTTTAGTAGTAAATTTTTGAATGAGTTTTCCATTGTGATCGATCAGATAGGTACCTGCAGCAAAGGTGTTGATCACAAAATCACCATTGTCAAGCGCAATTCCCGGCAAGTATACGGCCTTCAGGATTTCAGGATCAATTTCGACTTGAAAAGGCTTGAATTTTTCCCCGTCATATAAAAAGAAGCCCATAGTTCTGGTTCCTAACAGCACTTGTTTTTCGTCGTAGGGTAAGATCACATAGATTCTTTCATCCGCAAAAATCTCGCCACCGGGAATCTGTTCTAAGGTGTCCTCATCAGACAGATAGCAAAGACCTCTGTTCCATATCCTGATGTAATAGGTTCCGCGAATGATCTTCCCTACATGATAAGCATCTTCAGAAACAATGACCTTTATTTTTTCACCATCCCAGCAATAGAGCTTGTTAGAGGTTCTGAAAATGATCCTTCCTTTATAATTATCCACTTCCCATATGGTACCAATAAGCCTGTGCTCTTCCGGAATTTTATCTTTCAGTGAAAAATACTCAAGCTCGCCTTTTGCGTTTGGTTTCATATAACCAAAATCATTCTCAGCTCCAATATGCATGACGCCCTGATCATCATAGACCATGCACCTGACACCTCCATCATCTATATCAATGAGGTTCCAATTGACTCCGTCGTATTGTAAAAGGCCGTCATTGTTGGCGAAGTACATGATGCCATCCTTGTCTTCCAGGGCCCACCAATTTGTGGGGTGACCTTCGTAATCCTGATAGGAATAATTCGTGATGAATGGACGTCCTATCTGTTCCTGTGCCTGTAAATAATTACTGGAGATCAAACAAAATAATAACGTAAAAACGAGCACAAAACGGCTCATTGATTTAAGGTTAGCTGCATGTTTCATAGTGTGACGGAGAAGGAAGTTTAAGTTAATGGATCGCTTCTAATTGTGACTAAAATACAAAATTAATTGTCACAAACTGATTATTAGAAAATTATAAGCCAATCGTCCTTCATTAATATACACTTTTGATACCGCTAAAACTGATCCTGAATTCAGTGGGAGTACAATTCTGGTATTTTTTAAAGATCCGGTTAAAGTTTGATATATTGTTGAAACCACAATCATAACAGATGTCAGAAATGCTGTCATTGGTTTCAATTAAACTTCTTGTGGCAGATCCTAAACGAACTTCTATCAGGAACTCAATAAACGACTTTCCGGTGCGTTGCTTGATCAACCTGCTTAACGAAATGACCGACATATTTAACAATTCGGCAACTTCTTCGATTTTGATTTTTCTGTGATAATTCTCCTTGAGAAAGTGATATACCTTTTCAATGCGCTCACTATTATAAAAGTCGTTTTGGTGCTGAAATGACATATTGGTTAAAAAAGTTTGGCCTCTTGAGATAGCGAGGTCATAAAGTAATGACTGGAATTGCAAGAAACTGTCAAAGCCATTGGTCTTACTCAAGCTATGGATCTTTTTTTCGACTTGCAGGATGGTCTCTTTTGAAAACAGCACGCCCCTGTTTGCATTTTGAAAAAGTACTTTGATCGGCTTTAATAAATTTCTATCCAAAAGCGCGTGATCAAATACGTCATCGGGAAATTGAATGGTAATTTCATGAAACTTTCTTTTTCCCGAATTTTTAAAATTCTGCCAGCCATGATAAACGTTTGGACCGGTCAGCACCAATTCCCTTTCGTCAATCTGTTCAATATGATCTCCAACAACACGTCTTCCTCCCGCTGCTTTATGTATATAATTAAGTTCAAATTCAGGATGGAAATGTATTGGATAATTAAAGGCTTTTCGATGTCTGTCGAACACTAAAAAACAATCTGTTTTTTTTAATGGCGTTATTTCTCTGTGTATATTTTTTTCTAATCCACTCATAAACAATGACCTAAATACGTAAATAAATATCAACTCATGATGCAGGGTTAGTTACTCTTACCAAACAACCTAATATACTTTTGTTGTAAAAGTATTGAATTGTGTTGTAAAACTACTTGTTTTGAAGCTGCTAAACGACTAGATTTGACTAAAATCATGTAATGGTTTCCTTGTATTACCTAAGGAAAAGCTGTTGACAACCCATGTTCATATAAGCCATGCGATTAAAAACTTATGTAAAAATATTCCTGTGTTCGATGCTGGTCACTTTTCAGTGTCTGTTGGCACAGGATTCGACCGTATTAAAGAAGAATGCAATTTTGGAGAACCTCAATGCTGTTAAAGGGCAGGGTATTTTATTCGGGCATCAGGACGACCTGGCCTACGGAGTGGGATGGGCATATGTTTTTGGGGAATCTGATGTAAAAAGAGTGAGTGGGGATTATCCTGCTTTGTTCGGATGGGAATTGGGAGGCTTAGAACTCGATCATATACATAATCTCGACAGTGTACCCTTCGAAACGATGCAAAATCTCGCTGTTTTGGGTGATGAAATGGGTGGCATCAATTCGTTTAGCTGGCATCCCTATGCTCCGGTTACTCATGAGAGTTCCTGGGATACAAATGCCATCATTGTGAAACATATTATTCCCGGGGGTAAAAACCACGAGGCTTTTAAGAGGCAACTGGATAAGGTCGCAACCTTTTTTAACAGCCTTAAAGATAAAAAAGGACAACACATACCTTTTATCTTCAGGCCCTGGCACGAAATGGACGGGGGATGGTTTTGGTGGGGAAGCAAACAAAGCACACCTGAAGAATTTAAACAATTATTTGCCTTTACCGTCAATTACCTTAGGGTTGAGAAGGGTCTTGGGCAGATGCTCGTCGCTTATTCGCCCGATCGAAATTTTAATTCAGTCGAAACTTATTTGCAATGGTATCCGGGTGATCAGTATGTAGATATTCTAGGGGTAGATAATTATTCGGATTTAAAAAAAGGAGGAAGCACAGAAGCAGCTATTCGTAAATTACATATCGTTATAGAAACTGCAAATAAAAAAGGAAAGCTATCGGCATTTACAGAAACCGGTCTTGAAAACGTGACAGAGGAAGATTGGTATACGAGCAAATTAGGTAAACTATTGGCTGATCCTATCATTGCAAAGGAAATTAGTTATGTGATGGTTTGGAGAAATGACGGGAAAGTACATTATTTTTTCCCTTATCCCGGTCACAAGGCTGCAAAGGATGCAGAGCAATTTCTTGCCGATCCAAATATTTTACTATTGGAAGCTTACAAAAGAATGAAATAAATGGGCCTAGGTCAATACATATGTTTTGATAAATACAGAATACACCACAATGGATCAAATTGATTTTAAACAGCGGTATACGCAAATTTTAAAAGACCATGTTGCGCTTTTAGAAAAAGAGAATATAAGTGTTTTTAGCACTAATGGCATCTACAACAGATACGAGAATCCGATTTTAACAAGGGATCATATACCTTTGACATGGCGTTTTGATATGAACCCCGAAACGAATCCTTTTTTTATGGAACGCATTGGGTTTAATGCTGTTTTTAATGCGGGGGCTATTAAAATAAATGGTAAGTATATTTTATTATGCAGGGTGGAAGGAAATGACCGCAAGTCGTTCTTTGCGGCTGCCGAAAGTGAAAATGGTATTGATAACTTCAGATTCTGGGACCGGCCTGTTTCTATCCCCCAAACTGATAAATGGGATACAAATGTCTATGATATGCGGTTGACCCAACATGATGATGGTTGGATCTATGGCGTATTTTGCACCGAAAGAAAAGATCCTAATGCTCCCCAGGGTGATACGTCGACTGCCATGGCCGAAGCGGGAATTGTGCGAACCAAGGATCTAAAGACATGGGAGCGATTACCTGATCTGATCTCAACCACTGGTCAGCAACGAAATGTCGTTTTATTCCCTCATTTGATCGATCATAAATACGCATTCTTTACACGCCCTCAAGACGGTTTTATCGATACGGGAAAAGGCGGAGGAATTGGTTTTGGTCTTTCGGATTCAATAGAAAACCCTGAGGTAAAAGAGGAGTTGATCGTTGATGCCAAAACCTATCATACAATTTATGAAGTGAAAAACGGATTGGGCCCTGCACCGATCAAAACTGAACAAGGATGGTTACATTTGGCACATGGAGTGAGGAACACCGCGGCAGGTCTGCGATACACCCTTTATTTGTTCATGACCGACCTTAAGGAACCCTGGAAGGTGATTTACAAGCCTCATGGACATCTAATCGCTCCTTTGAAGGAAGAAAGGGTGGGAGATGTTTCAAATGTAGTATTTTCGAATGGATGGATCAAAGATGATGATGCTAAAGTGTATATTTACTATGCATCTTCAGATACCAGGATGCATGTTGCAACCTCAAGTGTTGAACAATTAGTAGATTACTGTATAAATTCACCTGAAGATAAGTTGCATTCACATTTGTCGGTCCGGGCGATCAACGAACTTATTGAAAAGAACAATAAGTTTAAGATGAAACATATAAATAATACTTAAACAGATCAATGACCAACGCTGATACAAACAGGAACCTTAACGAGATCCTTGTTCATTTACAGAGTGATTTTTCTAAGGAATTGACAAATCTGCTCGAATTTTGGGCAACAAAATGTATTGATGAAACACATGGGGGATTCATTGGCAAGATGGATCATTTTGGACAAATAGATCCAAAGGCGAGTAAAGGCTGCATTCTTAATACAAGGATACTTTGGACTTTTTCTGCGGCCTACAGAACAACCGGTAAAGATTCGTACAGGTTGCTGGCAGCACAGGCCTATGATTATGTAAGGCAATACTTCTGGGACCCTGTCAATGGAGGCCTGTATTGGGATCTTGACGTTACCGGGACTCCTATAAGTACCAAAAAGCAGGCTTATGCCCAGGGATTTGGCCTTTATGCATTTTCCGAATTTTACCGGGCTACAGGTAACGAGGAAAGCCTTAGCTATGCCAAAGAATTATATGCTATACTTGAAACGAAATTTTGGGAATCTAAATTTGGTGGCTATGTAGAAGCTTTGACGGATGATTGGAAGGCAATGGATGATGTCAGGCTGAGTGAGAAAGACCTGAATACCCCTAAATCGATGAATACACATTTGCATATTCTTGAGCCATATACAAATCTTTACAGGGTATGGCCCGATGAAAAATTAAAAACGTCTATAGCGTCGCTTTTACAGATTTTTTGCCAAAAAATATTCAATTCAAATACAAATCATCTCAAGCTCTTTTTCAGTCTTGACTGGAAGTCTCAATTTGAAGAAGTCTCTTTTGGGCATGATATAGAGGCGGCCTGGTTGATGAATGAAGCAAGTATGGCGATCAATAAGGGAGCGATAGAGGGTAGAGTTCATTCGATAACAAGATTATTAGTTGAAGCTACAAAAAAAGAGGGGCTCGACAAGGATGGTTCCATTTTTTATGAGAGGCACGGAGCCTTGCTTGACAAACACAAGCATTGGTGGTGTCAGGCTGAAGGCATGGTGGGGTTTATGGACGCCTTTGAGTTGGATGGCAATAAGAGTTATATTCAGGAGGTTGAACTGCTCTGGACCTTCATTAAATACTTTATAAAGGATGAAAAAAATGGAGAATGGTTTTGGCGCGTAGATGAGCACAACCAACCGATTAATTCTGAAGATAAAGTGGGGTTCTGGAAAGGCCCCTATCACAATGGCAGGGCCCTTATGGAACTTATTGAAAGAATAGATAAACAAATTCAAGTGTTTTGAGCGACAATATCAAGTTTAAAGAAAAAGTAGGTTACGGATTTGGAGATTTCGCTTCGTCCATGTTTTGGAAGTTGTTTTCGATGTTTTTGATGATCTATTATACAGATGTGGTCGAGTTATCGCCTGCCTCTGTAGGAACCATGTTTTTGTTGACGCGTTTATGGGATGGTTTAAACGACCCTATCATGGGAATAATTTCAGATCGAACCAAGACGCGTATGGGCAAATTCAGGCCCTATTTGTTATGGGTAGCCATCCCTTTTGGTGTCATAGGTGTCTTAACTTTTTCTACCCCCGACCTTGGGCCTTCCGGGAAGTTGATCTATGCTTATGTTACTTATACATTAATGATGATGGTCTATACGGCAATTAACGTACCCTATTCTTCTTTAATGGGTGTGATGACCTCTGATACAAAAGAAAGGACCTCCCTTGCTTCTTTCAGGTTTATAGGGGCTTATTCTGGCGGTATTTTTATGACAGCCACTGTTCCCTATTTGCTGGACTTCTTTAAAAATTCAGGATCCGACGATGCACAAAGCTATCAGTTTACCGTTGCGATCTATGCAGTGGTGGCAGCATTCTTTTTTATCTTGACTTTTTTATGGACCAAAGAAAGGGTGAAACCTTTGGAAGAGAAGTCATCCATTGCAAAAGACCTGAAGGACCTGGCTAAAAACAACCAATGGTTCATCATGTTGGGCGCCGGAATCTCAGTGCTGATCTTTAACTCCCTAAGGGATGGAAGTATCATGTATTATTTCAAATATTTTGTCAAAGATCAGGATTTGCCCTTTTTTGGAGCTGTTCAATGGGATAAACTGGCCGGTGCGTATATGACGCTTTGGCTGGTGACCAATTTATTGGGGGTCTTGCTGGCCAAACCGTTATCGGCAAAATTTGGAAAAAAGATTACTTTTATCGGGGCCATGCTGGTGGCATGTGTGTTCAGTGCAATCTTCTATTTTGTAGACCCAAATTCGGTGAGTATGATTTTTGGGCTAAATATTGTAATAGGCTTATCGGCAGGAATAGTTTTGCCCTTGATATGGTCTATGTATGCCGATATTGCAGATTATTCTGAATGGAAAACAGGAAGAAGGGCAACGGGACTGGTATTTTCTTCTTCTTCCATGTCTCAGAAAATGGGATGGACCCTTGGAGGAGCAATTACAGGCTGGTTGTTGGCAGCTTACGGATTTGAAGCCAATGCTGAGCAAACCTCAGAATCTTTAAAAGGAATAAGACTTATGATTAGTATTTATCCTGCAGTAGGGGCACTGCTCTCGGCTCTGGTCTTGTTGCTTTATAAACTTACGGATGTTTTTATGGAGAGGGTAACTACTGACCTTGAAGCCAGGAGAAACAAATAAGCGAGAACTTCTGGATATTCTCAGGTTTAAATTGAGCTGAACTGCGAGCTGCGGAGGTGTAAGTCTTTGTATGTCAAGGTTTTTTAGTAAAAAAAACTGTAGTAAAGTTACCCAAAGATTTGAAAGCTTTGTAAATTTCTGCTTTTAATGATTGATGAGCGGTAATATGTTTAGGTTTTGTACATTGGTATTCTTTTAACCACTTTCAAATTGTATATGTCGTGTAAATTAAAGATGACCAGTAAAATTAAAGCAGGCTTTTTTTTATTTTTTATCGCATGCTCTGTGCAAGCCCAACTTGTGAATGTTGAATCTATAAGAATGCAAACTGACAGTACCAGATTTGTATTGAACTCTGATTTCCTTTTTAATTATTCAAATACCGATGGAACCTATATTTATCGTTTTAACCTGAGCCTCAATACCCAATATAAAACCAAAAACTTAAAGAATACTTTTTTCTTTTCCGGGAATTCTGAACTGATAAGAAGTCAAGATCAGGATTTTCAGAACGGCTGGTTTATTCATTTTAGATATAATAGAAAACTGGGTGAAAGTGAGAAATTAAGACTGGAGGCCTTTATTCAGGACCAGAACAACGCCTTACTTTCAATTAATTCAAGAAATCTGGTAGGGCTTGGGTTGCGTTATAAATTAGCAAGCAATGATGTTTTTCAGGCCTATTTGGGTAATTCTTATATGTATGAAAAGGAAGTAAGTGATGAGGTAAATCAAAATTATTATAACCATAGAAACAGTTCATATGTTTCACTAGCACTGAGGTTACCCAAGTCTGAGCTTCAACTGGTGAACACTGTTTATTTTCAGCCACTATACGCCGATATCAGTAATTTCAGGGTACTCGAGCAATTTAAGGCTGAGGTACCCCTCCTTGGAAATTTTAAGGTCTCTACCTTATTCAATTATTTTTATAACAATGTAAATCCATTGGGAAAAAGTGAATTCACTTCAAGCCTGAGCGTGGGGCTTACATTTGTGATGGAGAAAAAACTATTTCCTTCAAAAATATAAAAATATTCCCACTTAAAAACCTTTAGTGTTAACGGATATAATTTATTCCATATATATCCAAGATACTGTTATATCATTTAAGTTTTTAAGTTCCAGAGAGTTTATCCCAATACCTTAGAACTGCTGCCCATAAAAGGTTGATCGTAAAAACGTTTACCGGTTGCCTTATACAGTGCATTGGCCACGGCTCCCATGATTGGAGGAAACGGAGGCTCGCCAAGGCCGGTGGGATCAACATCGTTTTTAACAAAATGGACCTCGATAGACTTCGGCGCTTCGCTGTGTCTGATCAGTTTGTATTTGTCAAAATTATTTTGTTCAGGGACACCATCTTTTATGGTGAGTTCGCTGTACATCGCATGGCCAATACCGTCCACCACGCCACCTTCGGCAAGATTTGTTGCGGCGTCAGGATTCACTACAATGCCACAATCAATGGCACAATAGACTTTTTCTACAACAGGAGCCCCATTTACCATGACCATATCCAATACCTGGGCCACATAACTATTGTGGCAGAAGTAAGCCGAAACACCTCTGCTAAGGTTAGCTTGCTCCTTTCCCCAATTCGATTTTTCTTTTACCAATTCAAGTACTCCGGCATAGCGTTCAGCCTCGTAATCATTTCTTTCCCCAACTGGATTTGATTTGGCACGTGCCAACAGTTCAAGCCTGAATTCTATAGGGTCTTTTCCAGCTTCCTCTGCAACTTCATCGAGAAAGGATTGTTCTGCACCAGCAATAAAATTCGATCTGGGAGCCCGAAATGCACCTGTCGTAATGTTAGAGTCAATGGTCCAGTCTTCAGCCAGATAATGATCGACGGCTCCTGCAGGGAATCGGTTAGCAGATAAAGGGCTTTCTGGAATACCTCCGGTTCTTACATGGAATGCAACAAGATTATTGTTTTCATCCAGGGCTGCTCTGTAAAGGGCATTATATGCCGGTCGATAGGTGCCATGGGTCATATCGTCTTCACGGGTATAAACGAGTTTAACAGGTGCTTTTATTTTCTGAGAGATGACAGCGGCTTCAGTAAGAAAATGACCATAAAGTCTTCGGCCAAAACCTCCACCCATTCGCGTCATTTGAATATCGACTTTTTCAAGTGGCAATCCCAATCGCTCAGCCGCACTTTTCTCCATGAATTCAGGGGTTTGAACAGGGCCTGCCAATTCTGCTTTATCTTCGGTTACGTCGGCAAAGAAATTCATCGGTTCCATACAATTATGCGCCAGAAACGGACAGGAATAGCTACGCTCAATAATTTTGGAAGCGTTTTTGAAAGCCTTTATCGGGTCACCATCTTTGCGCACGGTTTTCCCGGGTTTTTTATTTAATTCAGCCATCTGGGCCTTATGTGTATCAGTATTTTCGAGCCCTGCCGGAAAGTGAACACTCATTTGCCTGCCAAAAAGATCCATGTCAAGATGAATATCGGGAGCCATTTCCCATTCAATTTTTAAAGCTTTTTTTGCGTTCATGGCTTCCCAGGTCGTATTCCCAACCACGACGACAAGATCAGTGAAAGCACTGTTGTCAAAGGCACTTCTTTTATAGTCGTCATTAAAGGTTTTTATCGTAAACACATCTTTTATACCGGGCATTGACTTTGCGACTGAATCATCGACCGTTTTTAGTTTCATACCAAAAGCAGGAGGATGTGCTATCATTGCAATCAGCATTCCTTCGCGATGGTAATCCAAACCATAAAGGGGTTGACCGGTAACAATCTTGGGACCGTCCACATTTTTTCTTGATGTTCTAATAATTTTAAAGTCTTTTAAGCTTTTAAGGGTTACTTCTTCAGGGACAGGTATTTTTGAAGCAGCCGAAGCCATTTCTCCAAAACCAGCTGAATTGCCGCTGCCCTGATGAGACAACATACCGTTATCAGTCGTAATTTCTTCCACGGGAACCTGCCATTGCTGAGCGGCTGCTTCCTTGAGCATTTGTCTTGCAGAAGCCCCTGCCATTCTAAGACTTTCCCAACCTTGACGGATAGACTGGCTTCCTCCGGCGAGTTGACGGGTAAAAAGGTCTGTATTCAAAGGAGCTTGTTCTACAATGACATTCTTCCAGTCAGCATCAAGTTCTTCTGCCACAATCATGGGCATTGAAGTTTTGACATTCTGACCAATTTCAGGGTTAGGAGACATGATGGTGATCAAACCATTTTCCCCGATTTTAAGGTAAGCGTTGATATTGAACCATTCCTTCGGCATGTTCAGCACTTGCTCGGGAGTAGGCTTACATGAAGCAAGCCAACTAAAACCTAACATCATCCCTCCACCCGCGAGAGTAGTACTTCTTATAAATGAACGTCTTCCAAAGGTTGTTTTTACGATTGTCATTGTGTTGTGATTTTTTTAATGATTAGGATTACTGTATCAACTGCAATCAAAAGATCAGGCGTTTTTCAGATTAGCAGCAGTCTTGATGGCTTTCTTGATCCTGGTATATGTGCCACAACGGCAAATATTTCCATCCATTACTGCGTCGATATCTTCGTCACTTGGATTCGGATTATTGTTTAACAATGCACTTGCCTGCATAATTTGTCCTGCCTGGCAATACCCGCATTGATAAACATCGTGTTCCAGCCATGCTTTTTGTACCGGATGATCAGCGCTTTCAGACAGCCCTTCAATGGTTGTAATTTCCTGGTTACCCACCGCTGAAACGGGCAAGGTACAAGACCTTGTAGCTACACCATTTATATGTATGGTACAGGCTCCGCATTGCGCAATGCCACAACCGTATTTTGTGCCCACCAATTGCAGATGATCTCTCAACACCCAAAGGACAGGTGTAGTAGGGTCAACGTCTATTTGTTGTGATTTTCCGTTTACATTGAGGTTAATTAATGCCATAGATCAAATTTAAAGGTTGAACAGGATAAAAATAAGCAATCCTGTTGTTTGTATAAATATAAAAATCAAACAAATACATATACAATTCAAAAGTTTGTTGGGATTAGCGCATAAAAGTGATGTAAATATGCTTTTTATATGAGGCTTATAAAAAATAAAAAAAACCGGGAAAAATCCCGGTTTTACGTTTGATATCAAAATCCTGGAGAATTTGTTTGGAATTAATCCTCTTTTACTCACATTGAAAAATGCGAGGGATTCGTCATCCAGATTTAGAGTTCTTAAAGGGAATGGTATTGTAATCCATTTTGGTTTTAGGCCCCTTGAGTTCAATAATAATTTTAATTATTGTGCTTAAATCATTTTGTTTTAAGTGCCTGTGTAAAAATACTCGGGGGTATTTGCATCCATTAGAACTTTGACCAGGAGGTAAACATCCAGTTTCTCTTTTCAAGATCACGCATGAATTCAGTGATAATTTGCTCTGTCACATTATCTCCGGCTTCCAGGGAAGCATTTAACACATCGAGCATTTTATCGTGCAGAATGTCAAAGTCTTTAAGCACTTCATGCACCATGTCAGTGGCCTCCATTCTATTCGATTTCACTTGTTGGATTTCAGACATTTCAATCGTTTCTTCGATTGTTATTGCAGGCTTCAACCCAAATACACGTATTCTTTCGGCTATGATGTCAATACGCTCCTGGACTTTATTGTATTCATTCTCGAATTCCTGATGCAATTCAAAGAAATCATGCGATTCAACATTCCAGTGAAAATTTCTTAGTTTATGATAATGAATATGATAGTTGGCAAACAATTGCTTCAGGGCAACTACAATTTCAGCAGTTTCCAAATAAGTAAAGCCTAGTTTTCTAAATGATTTTTGTTTTTTATCTAAAGTGATGGTTTCCATAATTATTGTGTTTTAAAATGTTAAAATGATCGTACTCTTTATATATCTGCACAAAAAAGAATGTTGTGCAATAGTTTCAGTGTCTGAGACACAGCGTACAAAATTGAAGTAAAATGTTTTGAAATAATTAACTCATAGACCTTATTAGGGCCTAGTTAACTTTGAAGTTAGATTTATTTTTCTCATTCATCATAGTACCAATATACAGATTTTTATGAAAAATGCAAAAATTTAACAGTTTTTAACAATTGTATGATAAAATTTGTAAGGGCATACATCTTCAGTGCCAGTTTAAAAAATAAAAATGTATACTAGTTATTTAAAATATATTTTTACAGCATGTTACAAGTAAACAATATTTCATTTTCATACAACATTGAAAAGCCTTTATTAGAAGATATAAGCCTTACTTTGAAAAAAGGGGAACATCTTTGTGTCATGGGAGAAAGTGGCTGTGGAAAATCAACCTTGTTAAAAATTATCTACGGCTTGTTGGATGTGCGGGAGGGTTCTTTATTTTGGAACGACAGCCCGATCCTTGGACCTTCATACCATTTGATTCCCGGCATGGATTATTTTAAATTCGTGGCTCAGGATTTTGATCTGATGCCGTTTACATCTGTTTCGGATAATATTTCCAAATTTTTATCAAGGTTTTATCCTGAAGAATCTGAAAAAAGAACACGGGAATTGCTTGAAGTAATTGAAATGACGCCTTTTGCCGATGAAAAGGTAAAGACCTTAAGTGGCGGACAGAAACAGCGGGTAGCCATAGCAAGGGCTTTGGCTAAAGAACCAGAACTATTGCTTCTGGACGAACCGTTTGGTCAAATAGACAATTTTAAAAAGCGTTCTTTGAGAAGAACCTTGTTTTCGTATTTAAAAGAAAAAAATATAGCCTGCATTGTAGCAACCCACGATGCTGAAGATGCACTTTCATTTGCCGATAAAATGATCGTCATCCAGAACAAAAAAATCATTGCCAATGAGCGTCCCCAAGATTTGTACAAAGCGCCAAAAAGCAAATATGTTGCTTCTTTGTTTGATGATGCGAGCGAGGTGTTGATACGTGGAAAAAAAGAGTTATTATACCCTCATCAGGTAGAAATTGTTTCAAAATCGGAATTGACTGCGACAGTTTTAAATGCTTATTTCAAGGGTTTTTATTGGGTTATTGAGGTGCTTTTTAACGATCAGGTCATTTTTTTGAATCATCATGAGTATCTTGATTCCGAAAAAACAGTTTGTTTGCGTGTGGACAGGGGGGATGTGTAAGGCGACAATGCTTCAATGCTTCATTGCTTGAATGCTTGAAATCGAACCTGCCTGCCGGCAGGCAGATCCAATCTCAAATCAAGCTATTTTCAAAAATTATTTAGAATCATTTTTGACTAATCCAGCTCTAGTATTTTATTTAATTTTATCGTAACTTAACTCCGTTTTAACAGAGTACGAACCCATACTTTAATTTTATGGAAGATAAAAAACAAGGATCCGGCTCCAAACCGAAAAAAGGTTTTAGCAGAAGAAGCTTTATCAGAGGTGCCGGATTATCCACCGCAGGAAGCGTATTATTGACTACCAATGCTCTCGCATTTGAATTTGAAGAAGGCTTTTCAGAAGGCAAAGAATTTGGACCTGAAGCCAGTATCATCCAGCTCAAGGTGAACGGGATGGTTGAGTCTTTAAGCGTCGAACCAAGAACGACCCTGGCTTCTGCCTTAAGAGACCATTTAGAACTCACAGGAACGAAGGTTGTTTGCGATCGGGGATCCTGTTCTGCCTGTACCGTATATTTGGACGGAATGCCCGTCAATGCCTGTATGATGTCGGTTTTTGACGTAGGCGACAAGGAAATTACCACCATTGAAGGTATTGCGAAAAATGGCAAACTTCATCCTGTGCAAGAGGCTTTTATTGAGCATGATGCTTCTCAGTGCGGTTACTGTACTCCGGGGATGGTGATGTCTTGTGCTCACTTGTTGGAAAACAATCCTAATCCCACGCTGGAAGATGTAAAAAGCGCCACGCGAGGCAACCTTTGTCGCTGTGGAACTTATCCTCATGTATTTAAGGCCACTTTAGCCGCAGCAAAAAAAACAACCTAAGATGGATACAAGAAAAGAAAAACTACCTTACGGTATTCCCGGGCACAATTTAAGTGAAATTGAAAGGGACATCCCCATTGAAGAGCCACCGGTATGGCCCATCAACGATAAACTAAAAATAATTGGAAAAAGAGTCAGCAGAATTGATGCATTGGATAAAGTGACTGGCAAGGCAAAATATACCTCCGATTTGAAATTGCCGGGAATGCTTTATGCTAAAATCTTGCGTTCTGCGGTACCTCATGCAGTCATATCTTCTATAGACATTAGTCAAGCTCAAAATTTAAAGGGCGTGCATGCGATTCATTTGATAGAAAATGCCCGGAAAGAGGGGGAAGAAAATAAAAATGGCAAATACCCTATGGTGAAGTACGTCGGTCAACCCTTAGGAGGGGTTGCGGCAGATAGCCTGGCTATTGCAAAAGACGCCATTTCCTTAATCAAGGTAAATTATGAAGAAAAACCCTTTGTAATCGATTTAGATTCGGCGATGAAAAGTGGTTCCCCCATCGTGTTTGATGAACCTATAACCCAGCAGCAAGACGGCGGAGACGTCGGAGAGACCCATGACGGTAGCAAAGGAACAGGTAATGTAAGAGGCCCTTCGACCAGCAGTTTTTTTGGTGGACCCAGAGGAGATTTGGAAGAGGGCTTTAAAGAAGCGGATGTTATTTTAGAAAGAACGTATCGCACACAGGTACAAACGCACATGCCTCTAGAAACACATGGGGTTGTAGTCGATTGGAAACCCGATGTGATGACAGTTTACGCCTCCACGCAAAATACGGCTGCTGTAAGAAATGAGATGGCGAGCATTTTTGGTTTGCCAAAAAGCAAAGTACGGGTTATCTGTGAATTTATGGGTGGTGGATTTGGTGCCAAGCACAGTGCAGGAAGTTTTGGGCCTATGGCCGCAAATCTTGCCAAAAAAACCGGAAGACCTGTTTGGTTGATGTTAGATCGTCAAGAGGAACATATTGCTGAGGGGAATCGCCCGAATTCAATTCAGTATTTAAAAATGGGAGCCAAAAAAGATGGTACACTGACCGGTATTCAACAGCGCTCTCACGGAACCGCAGGGGTAGCCCTGGGTGCCGGTGTGGGAAGGATCGCCCAGGTCCTGTATCCCTGTCCTAATTTTGCCACCGAACAATATGATGTATTGACCAATGCGGGACCGGGAGCCGCCTGGCGCGCACCTGGTAACGTACAAGGTGCTTTCGGATTGGAACAGGCCATAGATGAATTGGCTGAAAAACTAGAGATGGATCCACTGACTTACAGGGATCATATTGATAAAAGCGAAGTCAGAAAAGTAGAACGACAGAGAGGGGCCAAACTTTTCGACTGGTCGAGGCGCAAACCTGCCGGAAGCGCCAAGGGGGTCGTTAAGAAAGGATTGGGTGTGGGACAATCGACCTGGCCGAGATTTGTAACACTGGATTCTACTGTGGAAGTGAAAATCCACAATGATGGAGGTGTTGAGATCAGGTCGAGTGTGCAGGATATTGGAACAGGAACCAAAACCATTCTTGCCCAGGTGGTTGCTGAAGAATTAGGTCTCGAAGTGACAGATATCAAGGTCAATATTGGTGATACTTTTTTCCCTGTAGGACCGGGCTCAGGAGGAAGTGTGGTAACCGGATCGATTACTCCTCCTACACGTAATGCAGCTTATGAAGTAAAAAAAGAATTATTAAAACTCGTTGCTAAAAAATGGGAAACCGATTCGTCGAATTTATCGATAGCCAACGGTGAAGTGAGCAACAGCAAAAACGCTGAACACAAAATGTCATTTAAGGAGGCTACGAAACTGATGCGTACGAGTCAAATTGCTAAAGTAGTCAGCCGTTCAGATGACTATGGCGGCTTTCAGCAACCCTGGGGCCTGGCCTATGGTGACTTGGGATCAGTTCAGTTTGCTGAAGTAAGCGTAAATACCGATACAGGATTTGTAAAAGTAGACAGGGTCGTAGCTGCACACAGTTGCGGACGGCCACTCAATACCGGTCAACTGGAAAGCCAGATTAATGGAGGCGTTATCCAGGGGGTTTCTTATGCGCTTTATGAAAACAGGGTGATGGACAATAGTACCGGTCATATGATGAATGCAAATGTAGACCAGTATAAAACGCCTTTTTCCATGGAAATTCCTCAGATTGATTCGATAATTGTTGAAGAATATTCGGCACTTTCTTCGACCGATGCCTATGGTATTGGGGAGCCTGCGAATATTGCGACGGCAGCAGCAGTTGCCAATGCAGTGTATAACGCCATTGGGGTAAGGATTTATGAAATCCCCATTACGCCTGCAAGTATTCTTAAGGCATTAAATAAAGTATAGCAGCAGACTTGATTGAGTCTCTTAAATAGTAAGACATGAATAAATTTAGTTGGTATGAAGCCAAATCTGTTGAAGATGCGCTTGAACAGGTAAACTCGACAGTTTCCGAACAGTTATATGAATCCGGCAAAGAAGCAGCCATATTTAAATCTGGTGGTATAGATGTATTCGATTGGATAAAGGAGGGCTTGCTTAAACCTCAGAAAATTATCAATATTCGCAACATTCCGGGTCTCGATAAGATTAGTTATGACCGCAAAGAAGGCTTGAGCATAGGGGCAAATGTGACCTTAGCTGAAATCGCTTCCAATGAGGAAATCAAAATTAATTATCCGGCACTACACCAGGCAGTTATTCATGCTGCTACACCGCAATTGCGCAATATGTCTACCTTGGGAGGGAACATTGCCCAGCGCAACCGTTGCTGGTATTTTCGCTCTGCCGATCACGAATGCTTCCGTAAAGGAGGCGATCGGTGTTTTGCGCGCCACTCTGATCATGGTCAAAATGAAAATCACGCCATCATTGATAATGGCTCTTGCGTAAGTATACATGCATCATCGATAGCTACGGCACTTATGGCTTTTAAGGCCAGTGTAGTTATCGTAAATAGTGATGGGAAAAAGAAAAAGGTTCTCATGGATGACTTTTTTGTTTCTGCCGGTGAAGATATTTCTATGGAGACCATCCTTCAATCCAAGGAATTGATTACAGATATTGTACTTCCACCTTTTTCTAAAAATACCAAAAGTGCTTATTTAAAACATGTTGCCCGTGAATCTTATGACTGGTCACTTGGAGATGTGGCTGTTGTTATGGAAGTTTCGGGAAACACCTGTAAATCGGCAAGTATTGTTTTAGGAGCAGCTGCCCCGGTGCCATATCGTTCATTGCAGGCTGAGGAGGCGATGGAAAAGAAAGACATTAATCAGCAAAATGCACTGGCAGCTGCAGAAGCAGCCATGAGCATAGCGCGCCCACTTTCTAAGAATGGCTATAAAGTGCCTTTATTTGTATCGATTATTAAACAAGCTATTTTGGAAATCACCTAGAAATGGAACCTATGAATTCAAAAAATAAAACCATCTGTAAATTCCTTCGCGCCAGAAACCCGTATGGAATGATGGAAGGAGGAGAAAAGCCCTGGCTACTTTTAGACGATGCCAATACCATTTGCTGGTGTATCAATTCAGCCGGAGCTTCGGGACCGGATAACGGATTGGTATCAACTTCCCATTGCAGAGAAGGCAGGAGTTGTTTTGTAGCTGATCATGATTAAAAGGCTCCTGTTGAATAGGAGAAACTACAAAGAACGTCTCGAATACCTTAAGCAGTACTGTTGGGAGCGTAAAAGCGAAGCGAAAAAATACTAATACATGCCATAAAATAAGCAAGGGCAGCTAACAACAATACTGCTGTGAACCCAAATTCAACGGCAATAACCGTTGCCAGAGAAGTACTTATTACCGAAACACATCCATTGATGCCCCAGGCCCAGGGAACCTGTTTTTGTTGCTTTTTGTCGACCAGTTGTAGACCCATCGGGAAGGGCATACCCATAAAAAAGGCAGGGAAGCCTATTGATACAAAGGTTATGAGAATTTTACCCCAAATGGGCCATCCCTCGGTTTGTGATAAGACAAATCCCAATCCCAGGGCATAGACCAGTATCAGGCTGGTGATCAGTGCCGTCAGGCGGATAAGCTTCGTTTCTTTTAAAGCCAGTTTTGAAGAGTAAAGGCTGCCAAGGCCTGAACTGAAAAGCATGATAGAGATCACGGTAGCAACCGCATAAATCGGATGCCCTAAAAACCGCACAAAATATTTGATCAAAACGATCTCCAAAAACATATAGCCTAATCCCAGGCCCGAAAAATAGAATATGACCCATGCTTTTTGTCCACCCTTAAAGCCAAGTTTGAACAAAGGCAGGATGATAAATACAAAGGCCATTATCACCACTTGCAATAAAGTCACCAGAACGATCAGGTAACCCAATTCCAAAAAAGCAGCACGTGCTCCTAATTGTTGCCACTGTCTGGCCATACGCCGGATTTTTAGAAATTGATAAAAATAGGGGCGGTCATCAGAAGGTATGCTTATGTTAAAATCATTGGCTTTAACAAGTATTTCCCGTTCGGGTCCAAACATTTTCCTTACCAAACTGAAAACAGCATCATCTTCCAGGGTATTGTAAATTTCTTTTGATCCAGAGCCGGGCAATAAAACCGGATCAAAGCCGTAATCATCACAAAACCTGTTTACGGCAAGCAGGTCTTTTGGTCCGAGGGCCGATTTTTTGATCACATAAGTCAGCGTGGACCAGCTTCTTATTGCCACAACATGCCCCAGTGGATCAACTATGCTAAGATTTTCGAGCATTCCTGCAATAAGGGCAGCATTCTTAATTATTATTCTGGGGGGGACATCGATAAAGGAGGAAAGCACGATCATACCTTTAGGGCTTAATTTTTGCCACATCTCGAGCAGTGCTTCTGAGGTGAGCAGGTTTTCTTCGTGAAGGGCATTAAGCCCCACAGATCCGCCAAAAGCCCCTGATAAAGGGAGTTGAATAAGATCGAACTCTTTATCAGACTGTTTTAGATAGGAACGAGGAGAGGTATTGTAGACCTGAACTTCGGGCCTGTAGAACAAAGAATCGGTATATTCGGCGTAGGGCCCTTTTATGAGTCTTGTAACAATGGCATTAGGCTCTACTGCAAAGATTTGATCAGCCTTTTTTTTAAGGGCATGGGCCACCTCAAAACCTGCTCCCGCTTGAAAAATAAGCACTTTTTTAGGGCTTTCCAACACATAAGGCAGGGCCATGGTGCTATGGTTGAGCACATGCAGACTGTCATCCATGTTTCCCTGAGGGATGGCAGCGTACCAGTTGCCATTGTTAAAAATCACTTTAGAGGGTCTTACCTCCTGTACATATGAAAGGCTTAGGCCAGGGGCATATCTTTGAACGGGTGAAGAGACCACCTGAACAAGGCCATAAGGACTGCTTTGCCGGGTCTCAATTTTGGCTTCGGGTAAATTCAAAGCATAGCTGATACTTTTAAACTGTGACGATTTTAGTTCAAAGGAGCTAAAGCCCTGATAGAAACAAATCACTAATGCAAGGAGGGCGTAAGCTGAAAGAAGGTAACCCCCTTTTTTTTTGATGAGCATCACCCCTGCAAGCATCGGCATAAGAGCAATAACCCAGGGTAAGTCAACGGGTTCAAGGTGCCAAAGTAAAAAGATGGCCAGGATGCCCCCGATACCAGATCCAAGCATATCAGAAAAATAAAAAATACCTATTTGAGCTACTTTTTTAACGAAGACCAGCCCAAGGGCCAGGGAACCCATCAAAAAAGGAAGGAAGAATAAAAAATAGCTTCCAAGTAACCTCCCAAATTGTGAATAATCAACAAATAGCAGGTACGAATCAAACAAAAGAAAGTCCATTCGCGATACCCTTACGCTTATGCTCATCAAAAGCCCGCTGCTGATCATAAAGAAGGGGAGGAGCCAGTCGGCTTTTTTGAGCAATTCATTTCTATAGAGCGATAAAAGGGCACCACTGGCGCCAAATCCTAAAAGAGCTATAGAAATAACCATATAGGCAAAATGATGCCACTGCACGATGGTAAAAAAATGCATCAGCTGTATCTCATAGGCTACAATTGCGGCCGATATAATCGAAATAGAAAGCCCCAATCTTAACGTCTCGTATCTGTATGTTCGGGCGTTGCTCATGTTTGATAAGTTTAAAGCTTAAGAACCTTTGTCTCGGGTAAATGGGACAAAACGAACAAACATGAGGTTTCTGGTCTTTATTTTACCTCCATTTTTGGTCACCAGCAATAGTTGCTGTGTGGAAAAGGGCGTGCCCACGGGGATAATCATCCGGCCACCTTCGTTAAGTTGTTCGATAAGAGGCGGAGGGACGAATTCGGCTGCTGCGGTTACCACTATGGCATCAAAGGGCCCCTTGGAAGCCCAGCCAAAATAGCCATCGGCATTTTTTACCTGAACATTGTCATATGCCAGCTTCTTGAGGCGTTTTTTTGCCTGCAGGTACAATTCGTCGATGATTTCTATGGTGAACACACTATCTACAATAGCGCTCAAAACAGCCGCCTGATAACCCGATCCGGTGCCTACTTCAAGTACCCTGAAATGATTCTGGGGCCTGATAGCTTCGGTCATAAAGGCCACGATATAAGGTTGGGAAATCGTTTGCCCGTAACCTATGGGCAAAGGGCCGTCCTGATATGCTCTTTGTCTAAATTCTTGAGGCACAAATTCATGTCTGGGGACATTTCTCATCGCATCAAGCGTGGCTTGGTCATTTACACCTCGTGAAATAATATCATGTGAGACCATTTTTTTTCTCGTTTGTGTATAGTCGTCTTGCCCTGACAAAACCAAGGGCAATAATAGTGTGATCATCATCAGAAATTTGTTGATTGTCATCAATAATCTGCTTCCGTGACAAGAATGTTTCATCTTTAAGAGATTTAGAATCTTGGAGAATAATTTGCATATTTTTTTATAAAAATGCAATGATGCCATACCCGAAACAAATTGATTTTGGTCAATGATTAAGGTGTTCTGTTGATACACATACAAAATACCGTATGAAACTGAATGAAACCATGGGAAAGGAGAGAACTGATGAGTTTTTGATACATGGACCGAGAATTATTTTACCAAGACCGATTGGATCGACTGGAATTCAGGAAACTTTTATCGCAACGATGGCGTTGATATAGGCCAATTTGAAGAAATCCCTTATGTTAGCTGGACCGAAGCCGGAGAATGGACGCAGTATACACTCAGTATATCCAAAGCAGGAATGTTTAACACGACGATCAACTCGGCAGCAAAAGATGCAGAAGGCATGCTTAAAATTAAAGTAGACGGTATCATCGTCAAGGAAAATATACAGCTCTCCACAACTCAGGGGTCTGACAAATGGCAGTCGATAACTGTTGAAGGCATGGATTTACCCCTGGGAGAACTGATTGTTAAATTTCATATTATAAAAGAAGGGTCCAGTTTACTGGACTTTTCTTTCATCGGGCTATGATGGGATTATTGATGAAAGCATCTGCTACATCAGATTCAACTCAATCCTGTCTTTGCCAGATATTTCAACGCCAATCAAATTAAATTCCTGATTGTGCTCGAGGTCGTATAATACAAAAGGTAAATTTTTGTGTTGGTGATCAAGTTTCTCCAATTCTTTGATGAGGTCGTTTATTGTTTTCATAACAGCATTTTTTATCATTCTTAATATCAAGATACAACGAAGTTATCAGGGTTTTATTGTCTTGTTTGTCATTGGTATATGGCGGGTTTAAGTCAAGATTATTATGAATGAATAGGTGTTTTCATTCCAATAGAAAAACGATTGAAGATATTTTGAAACAACCTTTTTGTCGTACGATCAAATATGACATCGAAATACAACGCAATTCTTTCCGGTCAAGTTCTGGTAAGATCAGCATCCCTGTATTTAGTAGGGTTTATACCAAGTTGTTTTTTGATAAAATTACTAAAATGGGTAGATTCTTTGAATCCAAGGGCATAAGCAATTTCCGATATGTTCCAGCTACTGTGTTTCAGCATTATTGTGTGCTATCGTGTTGCGCTTGTTCACGATAATTCCATTTGCCGGTATAGCACTTTCTGTGATCATCCTTTCAATAACCTATGGGGCATTGACTTTGAAGGTAATTCATTCTAAAAAAACAGCTACTTGAACATTAGTGTCATAAGTAAGGAACATCCAAATATCAGTATCTTAAAAAGGTTCAACCCTGTGAATGCGAATACTTTGCTAGAGGTGTAAGCAGAAGATTTTGTTTGGTATTAATAAAGCGCGAATATATCCCTTGTCAGACAAGTGTCGTTCGCCTGCTATCATTCTATGTAATATAATACTTTACTAGTTTTCTTTGTTTCTGTATAATATTCGTTTAACTCTATATCAAATGAATCATTTGAATATTTACGTATTTTTAACGTGGTTTCTATTTCGCCATTTTTTTCGGGAACCCCGATTCTATAGGAGTGCATAATACTATCTCGTGTTTTATTTGTTTGTATAACTACCGAATCTTTTACCGTGAAATAACAATCTTCGATATGTGATTCCTGTTCGAATGATGGTGTCACCACCATATGTTCAGACGATGTATAGTTCTTTTGCGAATATGATATCATTCCGACTATCATACATAATAGGATAACTATTTTTTTCATTGTTAATGGTGTTTTCTCAAATCTAAAAATAGTATATGTCAAATTTGATGATTTTAATCAGTTTGCTAAAAATTACCTTTATGAGCGTAGTGTAGATCTGATATAGGTCATGCCTGTTGGAACAGAACAATTCTGTTTTGGTCACTTCTTTAAATAATTGAGATGGATGATGCTTCAACTACTCAAGCCCAGGAATAGATACTCAAAATAGCAGGCTTTATATTGATTTTTTGCTAAGTTGTTTTCAGGGGTTATTTCCCCTTATATATGACATAAAGGCACAAATAATGACCCTTTCGCTGTTTGATATGTTACAAAAGTGACGAAATCAACCTGGCGACGGCATAGCTCAGGCGTTTGACCATACCGGTTTTGTTCCATTGTTCAGATGTTATTTCACGGCATTCCTCAAGGTCATTAAAAAAGACACCCT
Organism: Lutimonas vermicola; assembly: GCF_038433205.1. Lineage (NCBI taxonomy): Bacteria > Pseudomonadati > Bacteroidota > Flavobacteriia > Flavobacteriales > Flavobacteriaceae > Lutimonas > Lutimonas vermicola. Next base: position 49,222 of record NZ_JBCDNA010000002.1, on the reverse strand, counting down.
CAAGTTCAGTTGCAAAATCCTTTCCGTAGATCACAGACATGATCTCAAAATTGAGGTCAAAGCTCCTGATGTCCATATTGGCGGTTCCAACCACGCTCAACCTTGTATCAGCAACCACGGTTTTGGCGTGAACAAAGCCTTTCTTGTAAAGAAAAATACGCACACCTGCATCCAGTAGATTTTTAAAATAAAACCGTGAGGCGGCACCCACTATGGCCGAATCAGATGTTTCAGGTACCATAAGTCTCACATCAACTCCCGAAATGGCTGCCTGTTTTAATGAATCCATAATACTTTCACTTGGAATAAAGTACGGATTGGTCACGTAGAGTTTTTCTTTTGCCAGCGAAAATATCCTTAAATAGCTCAACATAATGTTAGACATTGGATAGATCGGGCCACCGGCAATCACCTGGCCCAAAGCACCGATTCCTTTATCTGACCTGACGTGTTCATCGGGGAACAGGTTTTTGTCAAAAGCCACTTTTTGAGCCGAACTTGTATTCCAGCTCACCATAAAATGGCGCTGCAAGCTCAAGGTTAGCGGGCCCGTTAGTTTGACATGAGTGTCGCGCCAGTACAGTCCTGTATCGATGGAATTATCATACCTGTCAGAAATATTGATTCCTCCGACAAAACCGCTGGTGCCATCAACGATAATGATTTTTCGGTGATCCCGGTGGTTCATTCGATTGGCAAATTGCCTGATTCGCACCTTGATCTTGGGATATACCTCTGCGCCGCCCTGCTTCAATTCCCTGACCACATTTCGCCTGATCTTTCTGCTTGCGTAATCATCGTACAATACCCTGACTTTAACCCCTTCGCGTACTTTTTTCAAAAGAATCGTTTTGATCTGATTTCCCCGGATGTCATTTTCCCAGTCATAATACTCCAGATGGATAAAATGTTTCGCCGTTTCAAGGGTCTTCAGCACTTCAGGAAATTTTTCCTCTCCGTTAACCAGCAGTTTAAAATTGTTTTGACTCAAATGTTCCCCTGAAATTTGACTCAGAAAATGCACCATGGGTTCAAAATGGGCAATTTCTGAATGATTTGATTCGATCAGGAGGGACGTATCATTTTTTATTTGCTTTTGATAAGCCTTGTCAATTTCCAGATGACTTTCCATCCCTTTGGCCGTTGATTTCTGATGCCGGTAATTGATTCCGAAAGCAAAATAGATAAAGATCCCGACAAAAGGGAAAACAATGGTCAGCAGCAGGTATGCCAGCGTTTTAGGGGTGGAATCCGTATCTAGTAAAATCCTGACTATCGTGTAGACCAGAATGACTACATAAGCGAGTAATAAAGTAGCTTCAATCATTTTTTATTTATTTAATTATTTCTCCGGCAGTCATTGCCGATATTTTGTTGATTCATTCTTCAGCACATCAGAACAAAAAATTAAGGCCTACAGCCGGTCCCCTGAAATTGTAATCAATGGTGGTTTGAATATCATCATTGGGAAATACCACCCTGATATCAAATTCCTGATAACTGACGTCAATGCCAAACCATTTTATTGGTTTGAACATGAGACTGGCACTAAAATCATAAAGAGAACCATTGAAATCATCGAGATAAAGTGAGAAGAAGCCTATATTACCATTGATATACAGCCATTCTTTTAACTTGAACAAAGCCACCAGACCCAAATTTGGCAAGGGGGCAGTAAAATTTACTTTGGCATCGATATTTCCTAAATCGGAACTCACTCCGGTTCCCAACGACATGACATAGATATTGAGATAGGCGCCAAGAAAAGCATTAGGGTCCTTCAACAGTGAAAGCAGGTATCCGGCACTGGCCACCTGTGTATTGAAATATCCCCTGGCCTCTGATCCTGCGGGAAGCGTGTCGCGTAAAAAGATGACATCTTCTTTGGTGGTATATGATTTAGCCCTGTCAATCCCGTAATATTTTGCGTAGATACCGCTTGACGGTGTAATGCGATACATTATTGAGCCTGTGAAAAACGATTTTTCACTCGGAAGCCCTAGATTCTTCTCAAGGCCCACATTAGCCGTAAGTAATCCATCCTGAACATCAAAGGATGCAGTGGTATTGAGTTTTGCCTTTACTCCGCTAAAGGAAACAAAAACTTGCCTGTTGTCTTTTCTGAAGGCTTTTCTTAATTCCTTGTGGGTTTCCTTTCTGCTCAGGGAATCATTTTCTGGCTGATCTTCCTGTTGGGCCATGGCCACTGAAGCTATAAGGCAAATGATCAAAAAGACTAAAGCATGTAATTGATTTTTAACATAGGATCCCATATTAGGCATAACTTAAAAATATTAAAGTCCTGATCATCGACTAAATTATTAATTAAAGATAAGATATCAACTGTAAAACGATTTCAATTTAAGTATTTTTTCGATTCTCTTTTGATAAGGTCTTGCAGATTTTTAAACACAGTGGCTTTCATCCGAGAATTTCTAGCAATACAGTGCATGCCATTACCATCTTTGGTCTTGTTGAGAACAAGCGGGGCATATATGTCGTAAGCAGTTCGTTGCAACTGGGCAATCAAAAGAACATTAAACTTATTGAATTAGATCAAATTCCGCATCGAACAGTTCTGTCTGTTACCTGGAATTCGGTAAATGAAAACCCTATTTTGAATAAGATCAGTTCTAAAATCATAAACTAAATGTAGGCCATGGAGCAAAGGGAGTAAAGTTGCGCCATTCAGCAATTTAATGCATTATAAAGCTGCCAGGAATTAACTGCCTATTCTTATTCCCTGTTAAATTTGAAAGGATACATTTTTTAGTTTTCAAAAAAAAACAAGGTTATTTTGAATATGCATATTATTGATATAAATCGTATGTTTACAATTATATCGTATGTTTATTTATTATGTTACGAACAAAATTAAACAGGCCAAACCTGGGGCCTGATCTCGTGGTAAGAGATCAATTAATTAGACAATTAGATCAAAACAGTCATAAACCTCTTTCCCTGATATCAGCCCAATCAGGATATGGCAAAAGTATATTAGTAAGCCAGTGGATTGAAAACTGTAAGGTCAATGCTGCCTGGGTCTCCCTTGATGATGAGATCCGAGATCTGAGAATATTTTTGGAATACATGATAGCGGCTCTCAAAAATATTATTGATAAAGATTTTACCAAGCTTGAAGAATATATCCAAAGACAGCAATTACCACCTGTCGAAACCGTCTTTGAAACAATGGCTGATGTGCTGGAAAATGTTGAGGAAAACTTTGCACTCATTCTTGATGATTACCAGGTAATCAATAACGAGGATATTCACGGACTGCTAAATTTATGTATTACCTACCCGATTGAAAATCTGCATCTGGTCATCATCTGCCGGCGCGATCCTCCGTTAAAATTCAATAAGCTGAGATTGTTCAATCGAATCAATGAAATTCGCCTGTCTGATTTGTTATTCAGCCTTGATGACACGAAAAAGCTGGTTTCAAAAAAGGTTACGTATGTTTTAACTGAAAAGGAACTAAAAAAAATAGAAAAAAGGACCGAAGGTTGGGTATTGGGAATACAAATGATGTTAATGACCGATGAAATACGAAAGGTCAATGCGGAGATAAAGCCCTCAACGCATTATTCCTTGTCGGAATATTCAGATTTTTTTACGGATCTCGTTTTGAAACGCTTTTCTGATGAATTCAGAAATACCTTGATTGTTTCTTCTATTCTATCTCGATTCAACAATGAATTAATTGACGTTCTTTTTACAGAAAGTGGTTCTCCTAAAATTTCCGGTAGTCGTTTTATCCAGGACTTAGTTGCCAATAACCTGTTTGTATATTCATTGGATGATGAACGAACCTGGTACAGGTACCATCATTTTTTCGATGAAATGTTGCTAATACAATTGCACAAAGGCTTTTCCGAGAATCAGATAGCTTCTTTTCATAAAAATGCCAGCAGCTGGTTTGAAAGCAATGACTACTTGGATGAGGCTTTTCATCACGCCCTGCAATCAGGAGACATTGATTTTGCTGTAAGCATTTTTGATAAGAATCGAATCAGATTTTTTAATACCGACCAATTCAGACGTATTAATCAATGGCTCGACCTCTTACCGAAAGGCACAGTTGAAAAGCATATAGGCTTGCTGGTATCACGAGCAATACTTGACGAAGCCAAATATGATTTGGTTGCCATGAAGGCTGATGTGGGTATGGCTCAAAAGTTAGCTGAGACAATGGAGGCAGACTCTCCAGAGAATAAACAACTACTTGGTGAGTATTATACTGTGCGCAGCTTATTAGATTTCAGTTTAGAGAATTATAAGGACGCATTCGCTCATGCTAATAAAGCCTTGAGTTTACTGGAAGACAAGACGCAAATGATAAGTAATTATGCATTTGCGTTTCGTTTATATGCTTTAAATGCATTAGGAAGATATGAAGAGGCTGAAACGCTCGTCAATGGAATTCTGGAAAGCATACCATTAAAGAATTCAATACCTTATATCTATACGCAAATATTGAATTCGTACCTGAACTCATTTAGAGGAAATCTTAAGGTTATTGCAGAAGCCATGTCAAATACTTATTCTTTATTCATAGAGAATAAACTGTGGGTTTTACTAAGTTCAGTTTCGTACTATCTTGGGAGTTCGTATTATCAATTCAATAAGCTGAGAAAAGCAGTTGAATATACAGAGATTCTTAGTGATCATTACTACGCTGGCCGACCCTATTGGGATTTACCAACCATATATACCAAAGCACTCGGGTTTCTTGCTTTGGGAGAAACTCAAAAACTATCAGATACAATTGACGAAATAAACGAAGTAACTAAAAATGTGGGAATTAAGTCATTTGACGAGCTTACAAAGGCATTTAAGGTCGACGTGGCACTGCGACAAGGAAAGATCAAACAAGCATTGGAATTGTCAAAATCAACAGATTTTGATTCCATTTACCTAGATTATGCATTTTATTTTCAGCAATTAACGTATGTCAGATTACTTATCATTACTGATCATATTAGAAATAGTAATAAGATAGAAGAACTCCTCGAAAAGTATATTAAAAAAGGAAGATCAGGCCACAAGTACAATTTCCTTATGCAAGTGCTGCTTATGCAATCCATCTATTTAAGCAAAAAGGGTGATGAGGAAGCTGCTCTGAATTCAGTAAAAGAAGCCATAATCCTGGCTGAGCCGAATGGATTTATCAGAATCTTTGTCGATCTGGGTGAGCCAATGAAGGAACTACTTGAAAAGTTTCAGCATACTGAACCTGACAGCTATTATGTTTCGACACTTCTGGAGGCATTTGAAAACGAGCGACCAATCCAAACACTCGAAGAAAGATTAGAAAAAGTCCAATCATTCAATAGACTAGAAATTCTTTCCGTTCGGGAAACCGAAACATTACAATATATTGCAAGGGGCTATCGCAATAAGGAGATTGCAGAATCTTTAAATATCTCTGTTGAAACCGTAAAGTCACACGTTAAAAACAGCCTGAAAAAAATGAAGGCCAAGAACAGGGTGGAACTTGTAAAAAAGGCCCGTGAACATAAATTGATTGCATCTGAAAATTAACAGTTTTTTGTTAGAGAAGTAATCGTTGCACCATTAATTTTCGCTCCTCTTTACCATATTCAAATATTTTTCACTACATTTTCACTCTTTTGAGGGATTGTGATTCATGTCCTTTTTTTATTTCTTTGAACATCCATTGGAATCTAATTGATCAATGCTGGTGCATAAAAATAAGAGAAGAAAATTTAAATAATAAATGAACACAAACATGATTACATCAGAGGTTAAAAATATGGCTTTTGGGAATTCGGGGATATATCAAATTACGGTTATGGGAGACCTGGATATATCTTGGTCTTCACGATTATCAGGAATGCAAATATCACTGGACAAAAGGATTGATGGCAAGGACGTTTATTCATTGGTAGGAAAGCTAAAAGACCAGGCAGAACTGATCGGTATTATAAATACTTTATATGATCTTCATCTATCGTTGATTGAGGTTAAAACTCATTAATTAAATTGCTATGGAGACTTATTTCAATATATCGATTTGTGAAGAGGTTTGCAGTGAATTAAAAAAAAATAAAATGTGTATATTTACAGTGATTAAAAAAATGAATAATCATGTTTTTATGATAAAATAATTAAATAATTAACCTGCTGTTTATAACCCCCCCCCCCCCCCATGGATTTTTTAAAAACAAGATTAAACAAACCCATAATACATTCTGATTTTATTGAAAGGGAACGTATTACATCTGCTTTAAACAGAAACAAATCCAAAACATTGACGCTTATTATTGCAGGTGCAGGATATGGCAAAAGCATAACAGTAAGCCAGTGGTTGGATCAACTTGATAAGAAATATTGTTGGGTTGAGATGGATGAGGACTGCAATAAATTCAAAACTTTTGTTGAGTATATTATTGAAGCTACCCGAACGGTATTTCCTAATTTACTAGGGGAGATTTCGAAAATGATTAAATCAATTGAGGTGGATTCCCCAAAAGTCATTTCAAAGCATCTGATAAACGAACTCCTGGATATCGAGGAAGATTTTTATATTGTAATTGATGACTATCATTTAATTCAGAACGCCGAGAACCATCAATTGGTAGAGATGATCTTAAAATATCTCTCAGCAAGAATCCATTTAATCATAATTAGCAGGAATGATCCACCTTTAAACATTAATCAATTATCTGCCTACGATAATGTCTTTGAATTACGCGGACAGGATCTGCGTTTCACTCCTGAAGAGATTGGGCAACTTTCGGAGCAGTTATATGATAAAAAATTGAATGTTGATCAAATTAAATCAGTGATTCAAGCCACCGAAGGATGGATCATTGCCGCGCGCCTTCATTTAAAAATTCTATCGGAAGGTACAGATTTAAGAGAAAGCAGTGAGTTGTTGCAAAGCAAACAAGAATGCCTGATGGAAAATATGTTTCATGAGGTAATTACTGTTGAGCAGGATGATATCTTTAAAGGCTTATTGCTTGCATCATTTTCAAAAAGGTTTACCATAGACCTTATTGTAAGGTTAATGGAGTTTGATAGAACAAATCATTCTTTTGATCCGGATTTATTTACAAAGAGATTTAGGAAAACACTTAAAAATACGATGTTTATTTATGCCTTGGATCATGAGGGAAAATGGTTCAGGTTCCATCGCCTTGTTTACGATTTAATGCGTAACAAAGTAAAACAGCGATATTCCAGAGCCCAGATTAAAAACTTCCACATTGAGGCTAGCAGGTACTTAGAAGGTATACATTCTTATGAAGAAGCCATACATACAGCCCTTTATGCTGATGATGTGGATTTTGCCATTTCGATTATCATAGCTAATTACAACACACTGTTAGATTCGGAACAATTTCAGCGACTTGGTTCATGGTTAAATATGTTACCCCCGGGCACGGTGGAAATGCATCCCGAATTACTGATGACAAGGGCCATTTTAAATGAAGCAAAACATGATCTTCACGGACTCACCAGCGACCTTGAAATATTCGAAAAAATCATGATGCCAGTCAATAAGAATAGTTTGGAATGCAAACGGATGCGGAGTAGTTATTATGCCATGTCTGCAGGCAAATTCTTTTACTCAAAAGAGTATGATCGTACCCTGAAAATGACTGACAAAGCTCTTCCGCTATTAAATGGCAACTATTCTTATGTTTATAGCTTTGTTTATATTATCAGGTCCATGACTCTGCAGATAACCGGATATGAAAAAGAGGCGACCGAGCTAACAGACAAATACCTGACAGCAATTCCCAAAGATGATAAAATGGGGATATTACGCTCCCATCTGTGCAATATTATAGTGAAGTCTATTCAGGGTAAAATTGATAAAATATCAGTTTCTGCCAACCTTATCATAAAACTTAGCCTTGAACAAAAAAAATGGATGACCTATGCCATGGCAAACTATTATTTAGCCGCATCAAGTTATTACCGGAACGAACTGGAGAAGGTTCGCAAAATATATGAGGAGTCGAGAAAGAACGGATTTTCCGGGCGGCCGAACTTCATCCTTCAAACAGGCTTTTTTGCGGCACTTCAAATGCATTCAGATCAAGACAACGAAGGCTATGATCAAATTATCTCAGAGCTATACGACTATGTAAATAAATTTAACAAAAGTGAATTAACACAACTGGTCGCTGCCTTCGAACTGGAACATGAATTGCTTCACGGTAATCTGAATAAAGCCCGTGAACTTGCAACACATGTTGATTTTAGAGATTTGAGTACAATTTTCTATTTTTATACACCTTCATTAACGAAAATTAAGCTGATGCTTGCAGATCCTGAGAACTGGGATATAGAGGAAACTCGTTTAGAACTCGAGGAATTAATCGAAAATAAGGAGAAAAAGAACCTGGAGCACATTCTGGTTCAAGTTTATCCTTTAATTGCCATATGGCATTCAAGATATGGCCGGAAAACAGATGCTATATCTCATCTAAGGAAGGCAATTAAGATGGCTGAAAAAGGAGGGTTTGTTCGTGTTTTTTTGGATCTAGGTGAAGAAATGCGTTTGCTTTTGACTCAATTGGAGTTGCAAGAAAAGAAGAGTCCTTTTATTGACAAATTACTAAATGGTTTCAATCTCAATTACAGAAATGAGGCATTCGCTACAAATTTAATACCGATGAAAAATGAGTTGTCGGCAGGTCAATCGATTGTGACCCCAAGAGAGACCGAAATCCTTAATCTAATTGGCAAAGGCCACTCGAATAAAGAAATTGCCGATTTGTTATTTCTTTCTCATAGTACAATAAAAACGTACCTGTACAATTGCTATCAAAAGCTTGAAGTAAAAAACCGGGTTGAAGCTATTATGAAGTCTAAAAAATTAGGGATACTAAGCAATTATGCTGACAGGGTGCGTCCCAAAACTAACCCTTAAATTGATCTTATTCTTAAAGGATAAACACCAACTGGCTACAAACTTTTCTGGATCCAATAGTAAATGATATAAATCCATTTTACCAACACTTACTTCTACTATCATTTCAAAATCAGAACTACTCAGTTATATAACCTCATTTACACCATTTTTTCTATTAAAAATCCCTTCTTTCTTCAAGCAGGACAAACAGTTAGAAGCACATCCTTAGTCATGCACACCCACCTTTATTTGAACCTGTTATGAACCTCGGGAAAAGCATTACAACGATGCACTCTTTTTATATTGACTAAAGTATATATCACAAGATCAAATAGTGCAAATAAACTGACTTTTTACTGACCAAAGTAGATTGATTTATAATGCATTAAAGTTGCAATTTTGTTCTCGAAATATTTGATAAAATGATAGCGAGAATGTATCCAATTAGTTTTGATGAGCCGCATAAATATTCTATCACTGTTCAGGGATTAATTAATGTCAGTCTAATTCAAGTCTTTAGCAAGGCAACCATTTCAAAAATTAAATCAGACGATGGTGAAAATACTGAAATCCAAATTCAATTGAAAGACCAGCCGCACTTAAATGGCGTAATCAACGCTCTTTTTAATGCCAGGTATGTGATTTTAAGAATAAAATATATAAAACCTGGATAAAGATATTTTGAAATGAGTTTGTTATTCCAAATGACAAAAACAAATAACAACAATAATTCTAATTTAAAAAAAGAAAGTCATGCTTAATGAGCAAAAAATAAGGTTTGAAGACCGGATGAATATCAATTCCATAAGCATTAATGACGTTTATAAGATTGATCGAATCGTGGTCTTTGATAATAGAGTTTAAACGGTGAGTATTTGACGAGTTGAGGAATAATGGATATAATTTATTATCTTAGATAGACATTAAATAAACCATAATTAATTAATCAAAATTTAAAAATGAGAAAATTTAGTAAGTATTTTATTGTGTTTTTACTGACTGGTTTAGTAGCACAATGCCAGAAAAAAGAAGCAAAAAGCGGAGTAGAGCCAGAGGCTGCTGTACACGAAATGAGCGAAGTCAGTGACAATGTGCAGATCCTTGTCGAACCCAGCCCGATGCGCGGTAGCAACGGAATTGTTTGGGGGCCGGACGATAAACTATACGTGGGTAGTGTTTGGCACAACGCAGCATTTGTTGTCGACCCTGTAACAGGCGAATATGAAATGATTGAAGGTTCCAAAGGTACTGACGACATGGCCTTCCATCCGGATGGCCGTTTGTTTTTTAACTGGATAGCTACTGGTGAAGTTGGTATGATGGACACCGATGGTACTATTAGTGTGGTTGCGAAAGTCCCGGTTGGTAATGACGGTATTGCCATTAATGATGAAGGTCGAATCTTTGTCAGTGGCCAGTTTGCTGACTCACACCTGTTTGAGATCTACCCTGATGATAATCGCGAACCACGGACGATCACCAACGAAGGAATGCGCATGTCAAATGCAATGGCCTTTGGACCTGACGGTAAATTGTATGGCTCTGCATGGGTAACCGGAGAGGCTATACAAATTGATATGGAAGACGGAGCAACCGAGATGGTAGGTGAAAAGCAGGGCGCTAACCTGTCGGCCGCCAAGTTTAACAGCAAAGGTGAACTTCATGTTATGGATGCAGCCCATGGCGTTATTTACAAGGTAAACCAGGACGATCAAACTTTCGAATTGGTAGCTAAAACTCCGTTTCCTTCAACTGATAATTTCTGCTTTGGTCCGGATGATGGCATGTACGTTACCAGTTCAGCAGACTGTTATGTATATGAGATGACTGGTTTGGACACTTACCGTGAGATTATTCCAAGTGGCCTTGGCCTCGTAGGCGGTGTTACATTCATGGAAGACAATGGTAAGCCTGTTATGGTTGTGGTTGACATTTTTGCGATCCGCAAAATGGATCATGAAACCGGTAAAGAGCTAAGCGCAGCACGAGGTATCACCATGACAACTGATGTAGGCTGGATGATGACCGTGGAGCCATATGATGGCGACCAGGTGGTTACGACAAGCTGGACAGGAAACTTTGTCAAGATCTGGGATATGAAAACAAATTCGATGGTCGCCAATTTCGAGAAGTTCAAGATGCCAACCAATGCTATTACGATTGGCAAAGACATCATATTTTCTGAGCTGGGCGGTGCTGTCAAACGTTTTTCACCCGACGCCCCGGATAAGGCAATGGAACTTGCAGATAATCTAAAACAGCCATTCGGATTGGCCTACGACAATGGAGATCTTTACGTGAGTGAGGATATGGGTGGCAGAATTGTTCAGATTTTGGACAACGATAAAGTTATAAAACCCAAAGTTGTCAGGGACGGCTTAAGTTCACCCCAGGGTTTGGCAATAGACAATGGTAAGTTGTATGTAGTTGAGGCCGGTAAAGGTCAGTTGATTTCTATCGACCTGTCCAGCGGTGATACTAACACAATTGCTACCGGTATGGAATTCTCAACGGGTAAGCTGGAATTTACAGATTCCAAAAACTGGACCCGGTCTTCTGTGTCGATTTTGGGATCTCAGGCATATATTACTGGTGCCGGTTCGGGAGCTATTTACAAAGTCAACCTTTAGTCACAAAACATAAACATTTAATGTAATAGTATGTTAGGATTAGTTTGCCTACTCCCTATTTAGAAAACACAATTATTTACAATATAAAGAATAAAATAATGAGAAATGATGCACAAAAAATTACCGTTGAAGATTGGCTGAAAAAGGCAAATGTAAAGTGGATTGTTGGCGTTTACAACGTTGAGGATTTTCTATTATTACCTGATACACATTGGATCATAGGTAGTGGTCTTAATGTATACGCAGCAGGTTTCAAGGACCAGGTACTTACTCAGCAATACCTGCACCTGTTTGATGCTGATGCCGAAACCGGAAGAAGAATCATGCCGGATGAGATCACCATCAAGGCAGACCTAGATACCTATCCCGGCAGTACACCTCCAGACTGGAGTACGTTTGGTCCTCATGGTCTTGATCTCAGCAATAGAGAAGGAGATATCGTTAAACTGTTCGTAATAAACCATGGTGGACGTGATGCAGTCGAAATCTTTGAAATTAATGTAGCAGGAAGTGAGCCCAAATTGACATGGGTTGGTAACCTGAATGTACCTGAGGATGGTTGGCCTGATGCTGTTTGCTGGCTACCTGATACTGGCGGAGTGATAGTTTCAGCTATGTCAGACCCTCGTGATCCAATTGGACAAACCAAAAGGCAGTTATCAGGTAAACCAGTAGGCTGGTTGAAAGAGTGGAATCCTGAGACAAATAAATGGACTAAACTCCCTGGAACTGAGTCTTTGTCATCACCAAATGGTATTACCACCAATAAAGATGGTAGCAAGATTTGGGTTAACGAATCGACTGGTGCGTGTGTTACCCGCATTAACCGTGGTGCTTCTGATCCTGGATTAATTCGTGTTCCGCTTCCAGGTGCGCCGGACAACCTGCGTTGGTCAGCTGATGGTAAGTTTATTTATGCCTGCGTTCATACCCTCGACGGAGCATCATTTGAATACGAGCAATTAGCCAGTGCTAAGTGGGGAACTCCTATACACACACCTTTCGCTGTATTTAAAGTTGATCCTGAAACATTGGATACTACAACATTTATGCCGGCTGGTAAGTATGGTCCTTTGGGTGCGACTTGCTCAGTGATTGAATACAAAAACCGTGTCTGGTTAGGAAGTTGTATGTCTGATCGTATGGGTGTCTTTGATAATATAAGAGATCAGTATCAGGATTAATCTCAGATTTAATACCATAAAAATTATATAAAGATGAATACAATTGAAAAAGTGCAAACTCTAATTAAAGCTAGCCCGATGCGTGGTAGTAATGGAATAGTTTGGGGTCCGAATGGTAAGCTATACGTTGGTAGCGTTTGGCACAATGCTGCCTTTATTGTTGACCCTGAAACAGGCGAATATGAAATGATCAAAGGCTCCAAAGGTACCGACGACATGGCTTTCCACCCTGATGGACGGTTATTTTTCAACTGGATAGCTACTGGTGAAGTTGGTGTGATGGACACTGATGGTACTATTAGTGTCGCTGCCAAAGTCCCGGTTGGTAATGACGGAATTGCCATAAATGATGAGGGCAGAGTCTTTATCAGTGGACAGTTTGCTGATTCACACCTGTTTGAGATCTACCCGGATGATGATCGCGAACCACGGACGATCACCAACGAAGGGATGCGTATGTCAAATGCAATGGACTTCGGACCTGACGGTAAATTATACGGCTCTGCATGGGTAACCGGAGAGGCTATAAAAATTGATATGGAAGATGGATCAACCGAGATGGTAGGTGAAAAGCAAGGTACTAACCCGTCGGCAGCCAAGTTCAACAGCAAAGGTGAACTTCATATTATGGATGCTGCCCATGGCGTTATTTATAAGGTCAACCAGGATGATCAAACCTTCGAACTGGTAGCCAAAACACCGTATCCATCAACAGATAACTTTTGCTTTGGACCGGACGATCGCATGTTCGCTACAAGCTCAGCTGACTGTTACGTATATGAGATGACCGGTTTGGATACCTATCGTGAGATTATTCCAAGTGGACTGGGTCTTGTTGGGGGTGTTACATTTGTTGAGGAAGAAGACAGGCCTGTTATGGTTGTAGTTGACATCTTTGCAATCCGTAAAATGGATCCTGAAACTGGAAAAGAGCTTAGCGCGGCACGAGGTATCACCATGACAACAGATGTTGGTTGGATGATGACCGTGGAGCCTTATGATGGCGAACAAGTGGTTACAACCAGCTGGACAGGAAACTTTGTCAAGATCTGGGATTTGAAAACCAATTCCATGGTCACTAATTTTGGAAAATTCAAGAATCCAACTAATGCTATTGCTCTAAGAAAGGATATGATCATATTCTCTGAGCTAGGTGGTGCCATCAAGCGGTTTTCACCTGCAGCTCCTGACAAAGCAAAAGTACTTGTAGATAATCTTCAACAGCCCTTCGGATTGGCCTACGATAATGGAAATCTTTACGTAAGTGAGGATATGGGTGGTAGAATTGTTCAAATTTTTGAGGGCGATAATGTTATTACACCTAAAGTTGTCAAGGAAGGTTTAAGTTCACCTCAAGGTCTGGCGATTGACAATGGTAAATTGTATGTAGTAGAGGCTGGTAAAGGGCAGTTGATTTCAATCGACTTGACCAGCGGTGATACTGATACAATTGCTACTGGCATGGAATTCTCAACGGGTAAGTTGGAATTTACAGATTCCAAGAACTGGACCCGATCTTCTGTGTCGATTTTGGGCGGTGAGGCATACATTACCGGAGCTGGCTCGGGTACTGTTTACAAGATTAAGCTATAGTGATTAACCTAGGCTGTGATGTGTATTAGGGGGTTAGCTTTTCCGTTTCCGGTAATCACCGGCACGGGGAGCCCCATGCTCCCAGATCGGGTGCAAAGACCCAATCTGGCTGAACTGTTTCAAGTCATATACTACTAGTTTATTAGATAAAAATAAAAAAAATGAAATCAATTAATTATTTCACATATAAAACCCATTAAAAATGGAAAAAGAATTAAAAATGGAAAATTTGACGATTTACGCTAAGAATATAACGATCCTAACAGGTGATGAAGAGCTGGATAAACACCTGGAGATCGGGGCGGATCCTCACGGCGCAATGTGCACAGGTACCGGTCACTCACGCGCCGATGTCAAGCACGATCCCAGTGCTCCAAAGCCCAAGATGAAGCTAACACAGGAAGAACAAGACATTTACGATGGTAAGAAGGGCGAGGTGCTGTCTAAAGTAATGAAGACGGTTATCGCTTATGGTGAGGCCTTTGGTGCAAGCAAGCTGGTCGACCTCGGGGGGAATCCACACACAGTTCTGCTGGGCGGCACACCAGCTGTTACACCTGTTATTGACATCCTTAATGAATGTGCAGACGCAGGCCTGAAGACTTATGCTGAATACACCATTAACCCACGGCCTTATGACTTCTATAATGTTGAAGTTGATCCGGAGCATCAGTTGAAATTACAATCGATGTTCAGCACACAGACCGAGCTTGAAAAAATGCATGTTCGGCTGGGAGCAAAGAACTATAACTACTGGAGTTGTGCATGTTACTGGCCAGAGGTGGGCAATGCACCAGCACATGGAACAAATTTGGCCTGGTCTGAATCTTCCGCGGTAAACTATGCCAATTCAGTGCTTGGTGCCCGTTCCAACCGTAATTCTGGCGGTATAGAGATGCTCTGTAACATTCTCGGGAAAGCTCCCTATTTTGGTCTTATGACCGATGAGGGACGAAAGGCAAAATGGTTGATCGAGGTGAAAACCAAGGGCGAACCAAACTGGTCAGTACTTGGCGGTGCTATCGGAATGAAGGTTATGGAGGATGTACCTTACATTGTCGGAATTGATAAGTACCTGGGCCAGGTAGACGGAATATCAATGGGTAAGCTCAAGGATATGGGTGCTGCAACTGCCACTAACGGGGCCGTCGGTCTTTATCACGTGGAGAATATTACACCGGATGCTATTGACGAGGGGCGCAAGCTATTGGCGAAAGACTACAAGACCTATGTTATTGATGATGAAATAATCGAACAGGTCAGAAAACACTATCCCAATCTATGGACACAGAAGGATGCCAAGCCGACAAGAGCCTTTGTAGGCTGTCCTCATAATTCGTTTCACCAACTCTATGACTGGGGCATGAAGGTTACCCATGAATTGTCTAACAGAGGCCAAGAAAGAGTGGCCATTCCACTACACCTGCTCTGCTCAACACTTGTGAAAGACCATTTCATGGATAAGCACCCTGAGCTGGTCCGAGACATGATACGCGCTGGTATTACATTTACAAATAGTTGTCCACTCACCTTTCTGGGCATTCCCGGAATCACCAAGACAGAATTCGCCGTAACTAATTCAAACAAGGCTCGCGAGTACACCAACTCACGATTCTTCAGGGATGAAGACATACTGGAGATTGTCCTTTCGGGAGAGATACCTGAGGAAGCAGTATGAAGGTGGTACAGCACTCCGGTCAGTTAAACCGGAATATGACAAAAATAACAACTGAATAATTACATAAGATAAAAATTAATTTAAAAATACATTTAAGATGGCAAAGAGAACATTTAAAGGGCGCCCGATTCTTCCTGGAAAAATTGAAGGATTAGCGACGGTTTCACATATCGGACTCAACACACTTTCCACTTACAAAGCAAATGTTATCGGAGGTGTGACCGACAAAGCGCTTTGCACCGATGGAGACAATAAAGACTTGTACAATAAAGACCTGAACGGGGCCATTCTCTGTCTGCCCCAGACCATAGGCTCAACAACCGGAGGCTTCGTCCTGATGGGGGTAGCCAAGATGGGGCTTGCACCCAAAGCCATGCTTTTCGCCAATCATGTTGACTCTTTGGCAATCGGAGGACTGTTGATGGCGGATATCTGGATGGATTATCGCATCATCACCATCGACCTCCTGGGCCCGGACTTCCTGGAAGCGGTGAAAACCGGTGATCCGATCAATGTGTCTGAGGATGGCACGGTCGAAATTGGCTGAATCATTGCCCGGTCTGACCCTATCATCGTTTTCATTATACGATTATAGGGTTGGCAGGGCTAATTATAGATTATTTCAAAAACATATCAATGAACCAAATTTAAAAATAAAAACAAAATGGAAAATCAATATGCAACAAACAGGTATTTTCAATTATTCAAGGGAATCTTATTAATCTTATTGGCTATTCTGGTCTTTATGAGTCCTGGTGGAACTATGCTTGCCTGGGCTGTCTATATCGGAATTGGAATGATTGTCGCAGGTATCGTGATCGTCGTTCAGGGGTTTTTAGCAAGAGGAGTTCTCGACAACTGGGGTTGGCGTGTATTTGAAGGTATTATTGATATCTTTTTTGGATTTATCCTTATGGCAAACCCAGGTGTAACTGCTGCCGTGTTGCCCTTCGTAGTCGGATTCTGGGGAGCTTTTTATGGCATTCTGTTATTTGTCGACGCATTCTCGGATAAAGTTAATAGAGGTATGAAGATTGCATTTGGAATACTAATTTTCATTTCGTCTACTATATTTATGTTTAACCCGCTTTTTGCCGGGTTAACGCTGGCCATTTGGTTTGGCACCGTACTTGTGTTTGCCGGAATTTATAATGTTATTGCCTCATTTAGCAACAGTTGAAAAACAAATTCACAAGATCAGACAGAATCAATAAAAAACATTCAAATCATACAATTAATTAAAACTAAAGGAATATATATTCAAAAAAATATGTTCCCACTATTATTAACATTAAAACAATATAAAAATGGGTGAAAAAATTCAAAGTTTCGAAGCGAACGTTGATATGTCAAGAGCATTTCGACAATTTCAAAAGGCGGATAACGCTTTTGTAAAAGACAAAGACGATTTAGCCGAAGAGCATTTGGCAAAAGGTCTTGATTTGCTCCAAAAAGTTGCGGACCATCTGTCTAAGGCAGTGGAAGATGATTACACAAAGGCCGCCGATGAAATCGACAAGGGCAATACTCAACTTCAGAAGAGCATTGATGAATACGCCGATGGAAATGACAATAGTGGTGCAAGACACTACAACAATGCCCTGGATTACTATGACCAGGCATTGGAATTAATGGGCTAAAGCATTGGTACAGCCCAGGACGAAGGAAAGCCGAAGGAGTGGAATCAGAGGCGGCAAAAACGCACTGTGTCAGTTCATTGGCCTGCGAATCGTTCAGGATGTTAAGGTTGGACTTGCCTGAACCGGCTATTATTGAAAGACAAATGAATAAGTGTCAATAGAACAAGACACAAAACTAATTTAAAGAAAAAAAAACAAATCTAGAGATCACGTAAGTCTGTATAACATATGAATAACTATTGTATATGAGGCTTTTAATTTTTTTTTAATTAAATACAAATCTATTATGAAAAAAATGAATTATGTATTACTGGCGTTATTTGCGTTGGTACTATTGGTTGGTAATGCATGTACCGAGCAGAAAGCAGAGGTGAAAATGGATTATCAAATTGACAGAGCATCCGTCAACATGTCAAAAGCATTTCGACAATTTCAACTGGCTGATAACGCTTATGTAAACGACAAGGACGAATCCGCGGAAAAGCATTTGTCAAAAGGGTTGGACTTCTTCGAAAAGGCACTGGATCATTTATCTAAAGCCGAAGATGCTAACTATCAGAAAGCCAGCATTGAAATCGATAAGGGAAACAAGGAACTCCAGAAGAGTATTGATGAATACGCCGATGGAAATGACGATAGTGCTGCAAAACACTACTCCAATGCCCTGGATTACTATGACAAGGCTCTCGGCTTTTTTGACTAAAGCCCGAATTGACAGTGCAACAACGTTGTCAAGGGATCTTTGAAGGATTGCATGAGCGACTATTATACGTTTGGGTTTTAGTTTAGCAATAAAAAATGATAAAGTAATTATTCAATAAACGAAGGCTGTTTTAACAATGTTCTTTATACCGAAAGGATATGGTAAGATGACTTCAAAATTAACCGGGTATGTAAAAAAAATAACTACCCACATTATTAACAATTAAATATTTAAAAAATGGGTGAAAAAATTCAAATTTTCGAAGCAAACGTTGATATGTCAAGAGCATTTCGACAATTTCAAAAGGCAGATAACGCTTTTGCAAAAGACAAAGATGATTCAGCCGAAAAGCATTTGGCAAAAGGTCTTGACTTGCTGCAAAAAGTTGCGGACCATCTGGCTCAGGCAGTGGAAGATGATTATGCAAAGGCCGCCGATGAAATCGACAAGGGTAATACTGAACTTCAGAAGAGCATTGATTCATATGCAGATGGAAAAGATGATCGTGCAGATAAGCATTACGATAAGGCCCTTGATCATTACGATAAGGCCTTGGATTTAATCGACTAAAGCATAAATGTTTTTGAATGAAGTAAACATGCCTTTGGGGATGAACAAAAGCCAATAAAGCGTGATTTTGGCAAAAATGAAATGTTACGCTTCATTGGCTTCTGTTTAAACTATATATGCAGAAAGAATGGCAGAAGTCATTAAAATCAAAGCAGGTAGTTGCTTTGTCAGGTTTATTAAATGCAAAGGAGAAGAAATCCAAATTTTCGAAATTTAACGTTGTCCACAACTAAATAAGCCTTAAAAAAATGGGCGGTAAGAATGGTTGGTGACGATTGATTTTCTCAGAAATGGATTCAACCGAAGTGAACAAAAAAACTGGTTGATTACGAATTTAAATCTTTTGTAACAGAACTTGACAAAGATACCGAAGCATTATTGAAGAAGGCTTTGAAACAAGCGAAAAAATAAAAAATTGCTAATGTCACAAGAATTTGAAGAGTAAAAATAAATGTTCAGTATACAGCAATATAATTTCGGCAGGTTGTAATGAGAGATTCAAGAAAATGAACCAGCCGAATTAAATTAAAATTAAATATTCAATCATTAAAAATTTAACATTATGACATATTTTAAATCATTTGTATTCGACGGGAAAAAATCAGCCCGTAAAGCGTATAATAAAATTGAAGACAGCGATGCTTCTTACCTTTGGTTAGATGAAGGAGATGTGGCGGAAATATCTGTTAATAAGCGCGGTAATTATCGTGTTCATAGTACCTGGGCACAAGATAGCAGCAATGTACCTGGAGGTATTGGTTTTGGCGCACTTTTAGGAGGTATGCTCGGAACACTTTTTGGACCTGCTGGTTTGATCGCCGGTGCTGCATATGGAGGGACATTAGGTGGTCTGATAGGAGCTGATGAAAATATTGAATTCGACGATCCTATTTTGGATGACTTTGCGGCTTCATTACTGCCTGATACATCTGCTCTTATTATTCTTGGCGATCAGATAACTATCGATGAATTCACAGAAGAGCTGGCGGAATATGAAGCAAAATCCTTTCTGATAGAACTCGATAAAGATGCTGAAAAAGCACTGAAAGAAGCATTGAAGGAAGTAAAAAAATTATAAATTCTTAATGTCACAAGAATTTGAAGAGTAAAAATAAATGTTCAGTATACAGCAATATAATTTCGGCTGGTTGCAATGAGAGATTCAAGAAAATGAACCAGCCGAATTAAATTAAAATTAAATATTCAATCATTAAAATTTAACATTATGACTTATTTTAAATCATTTGTATTCGACGGGAAAAAATCAGCCCGTAAAGCGTATAATAAAATTGAAGACAGCGATGCTTCTTACCTTTGGTTAGATGAAGGAGATGTGGCGGAAATATCTGTTAATAAGCGCGGTAATTATCGTGTTCATAGTACCTGGGCACAAGATAGCAGCAATGTACCTGGAGGTATTGGTTTTGGCGCACTTTTGGGAGGTATGCTCGGAATACTTTTTGGACCTGCGGGAATGATCGCCGGTGCTGCATATGGAGGGACATTAGGTGGTCTGATAGGAGCTGATGACAATATTGAATTCAACGATCCTATTTTGGATGACTTTGCGGCCTCATTACTGCCTGATACATCTGCTCTTATTATTCTTGGCGATCAGATAACTATCGATGAATTCACAGAAGAGCTGGCGGAATATGAAGCAAAATCCTTTCTGATAGAACTCGATAAAGATGCTGAAAAAGCGCTGAAAGAAGCATTGAAGGAAGTAAAAAAATTATAAATTCTTAATGTCACAAGAATTTGAAGAGTAAAAATAAATGTTCAGTATACAGCAATATAATTTCGGCTGGTTGCAATGAGAGATTCAAGAAAATGAACCAGCCGAATTAAATTAAAATTAAATATTCAATCATTAAAATTTAACATTATGACTTATTTTAAATCATTTGTATTCGACGGGAAAAAATCAGCCCGTAAAGCGTTTGACAAAATTGAAGACAGCGATGCTTCTTACCTTTGGTTTGATGAAGGAGATGTGGCGGAAATATCTGTTAATAAGCGCGGTAATTATCGTGTTCATAGTACCTGGGCACAAGATAGCAGCAATGTATCTGGAGGTATTGGTTTTGGCGCACTTTTAGGCGGTATGCTCGGAATACTTTTTGGACCTGCGGGAATGATCGCCGGTGCTGCATATGGAGGGACAGTAGGTGGTCTGATAGGAGCTGATGAAAATATTGAATTTGACGATCCTATTTTAGATGACTTTGCGGCTTCATTACTGCCTGATACATCTGCTCTTATTATTCTTGGCGATCAGATAACTATCGATGAATTCACAGAAGAACTGGCGGAATATGAAGCAAAATCCTTTCTGATAGAACTCGATAAAGATGCTGAAAAAGCGCTGAAAGAAGCATTGAAGGAAGTAAAAAAATTATAAATTCTTAATGTCATAAGAATTTGAAAAACCAAAAATGACCTTCTTTTAATTAAATATTAGAATCTAAAAAAGAAACAACATGTGCCCCAGAAATATACCTATTAGTCAAGACCACTACAGCTATCTTCCCGATCAGATTTACCGCATGCCCACCCACTTCGGCCCTTCTACAGGTCCCCGACAGGGACCGGACGGAAGGAAGTTCGACGAAGAGAACAAGGAATGGCCCAAGCAGACGGACTGGGCAGTGACCTTTCTGTCGAATGCCGATCAGCTTGCGGCGCTTTGTCCTGAAGGTTTTTCTGTTGCCGGGGAGCCGTTAGTAACAGTCTGTCTTACAGACATGCGTGGAATTCCCTGGCTGGCGGGGCGTGGCTACAAGATGCTTGGGGTAAGCTTTAATGTTGTTTTTAAAGGAAAGGAGGATCGTGCCATGGGGCCGTTCCTAACCGTTTTGTGGGAAGATTTGGCCGACCCTATTATATCTGGACGAGAGGAACTCGGTTTTTCCAAACTCTATTGCGAGCTTCCTGACCCATGGGAGTTTAATGGAACTACCCGCTTTTCGGCAAGTTGGTTGGGCTTCACCTTCCTGGATATGGAACTCAAGGACATGAAATCTGTAATTGTCGACGAGACGACTCCTTCGGTCGACCCTGATGTTCAGTTGGGCATGCTCCATTATAAGTATATGCCACGCACAGGCGAGTGGGGTATTGCAGATGTTTCCTATCCGGTGTTGACTCCCGCTGCCAATCCAAACGTCAAGGTTACCAAAGTGTTTCAGGGGAAAGGCTCGGTGGCCTTCAATAAAGCAAGGTGGGAAGATATGCCGACGCAATACATGATCATCAATACTTTTGCAGCACTTGAGATAAAGGAGTTCAGGGGATCCACGATCAGGCATTACCATGGGAGCAAGGATCTGAGAGATCAGAAGATCCTTCGATGAGGTTTTAATAAAACAAGATATTTAATATGTTTAATCCTATAGAACTATTTATCCTGATGTGGGCCGTGATTGGCCCACTCAAGCCGACGGTCGTACTGGCATCGGCCGCATCGAACTCGGGAGCCAGTGAGGCCGAGGTTCGTAAAATCGCATTAAAGGCTGTTGTGACAGCTGCCTCGATCCTCGGGGCGTTCATCGTCCTTGGCGAATTTGCGCTAGACATGTTCAAGGTATCTATTCCAGCCTTTCAAATTGGGGGAGCACTGGTTCTCCTCGTATTCGCCATGCAAACGATCCTGGAAGACCCTGAGCGCGCAAAGCAGGAGGGCCGGAGTATTTCCCTTTCTCCGAATATTGCCATCTATCCTCTGGCTATGCCCCTGATGTCCTCACCAGCCATCCTGATTCTTATTATTAGTCTGGTCGGGGAAAGTGAAGGGTTTCTTCCTCTTATCCCACTTATTGTCAGCACAACTATTATCTTGGTGATTGATTACTTATTCATGCGCAACTGCCTGAGGATCGCCAAGGTTCTGAGCCCTGCGGTAATGTTGACTCTTGGCAAGATCATCGCCATCTTGCTAGTGGGTCTTGCGGTGGAGTTGATGTTCGTCGGTCTCAACAGCTGGGGGGTTGTTTCAATCGAGGGGCTTAAGGCAACCGGTTGAAAAACGGGTCTTTGGCAAGGTTTGCTGAACAGTAAATGAGTTATTACATTAAGAACATGTATAATGAAGATTCATTATGTCAAAAGAAAAGCCCACTGCCTGCTTCAGATTAAAATTAAATTTTGGGATGGCATTGGAATTGTTTATTTTTAAAATATATATCATAAAACAGAAATAACAGTCATGAGTGAAAAAACCAAACGAATTATCATTTCCGCAGCGGCTGACGGAATCGGTAAGGTCATTGCCGAGGCTTACCTGAAGATCGGTGCGAAGGTTGCTATCTGCGACATCAATGAAGACAAAATCAATGCCTTCAAAAAAATACATCCTGGCGCACTGGCCGAAGTTTGCGATGTTGGTAACGATGACGATCTAAGCGCCTGGCTCGACCGTTCACTTGAGTTCCTTGGTGGCTGTGACACACTGGTGAACAATGCCGGTATCGCAGGCCCCACGGCACCCATCGAAAAGGTCTCCCCTGATGAGGTGCGCGCTGTCCTGAATATTGGGCTCGTGGCCCAATTCCATTGCATTGCCAAAGTACTGCCGGGAATGAAGGCCCAGAAGAGCGGACTGATCGTGAACATGTCTTCGGTTGGGGGCCTGCACGCCTTTCCGAATCGCACGCCGTACTCCGCAGCTAAGCGAGGTGTGCTCGGGCTCACCGAGTCATTAGCGGCAGAGGTCGGCCCTGACAATATTCGCGTCAATTCAATCTGTCCCGGTGCCATTTCCGGCGAGCGGCAGGAACGAGTGATTGCGTCACGGGCAGAAGCCGAGCAGCGCAGCGTTGAAGAAGTTCGTAAGGATGTGCTCTCCGCAAACTCGATGCGCACCTTTATTCCGCCGGAAGACATTGCCGGTTGCGTGCTTTACCTTGATAGCCCTGTTGGTGTGCGGATCAGCGGTCAGGTAATTTCCATCGACGGGCATATACCCATATAGATAGTCAACAGGTTCCCCCACCTGTTTGTTAGGCTTCACCATATCAGCAGGCACTCCGCTTTGATTGGCGAATGTTCTTAAGAGCAAACCGGATTCAGTTGATGGTCAAGTTCCTGTTTAATTAGTTATCAGAGATATACGTCAGGATTTTTGATGGAGTCACTGAAACACTGACCGATGGAGATGTGCTGATTGAAAACTACCTGATAAAGCAGGTCTCTAACTCATCAATCAAAGCACCAAAAGGAGCTACAGTCATTGATGGTGGCGGTCGTACCCTGATGCCCGGCCTGATCGACTCTCATGTCCATCTGAACATTACCGAAATCGCCGATGAAATGGAATTTTCAAGTCGGTCGTTTTTTACGCGTTACGTAAAAAAGGTATTGGGTATGACACCCAGTGAGTATTGTTTGAGGTTGGGGTAAAAGAATAATAGTAGTGATAAACCTCTTTGTTCTTCGTCAGTAGATGTAATGATTCAATAATCAAGAAATCGAATCGATATAAGATTTATCTGTGTTGGTTACTTCCCGATACAGAAATTCGCAAAGATATTTCCCAGCAGGTCATCGGTGGTGATTTCTCCTGTGATCTCACCCAGGTGAAACAGCGCCTGTCTGATATCAATAGCCATCAGGTCACTGGAGATATTTTGGTCCATGCCTTTCTGCACTTCATTTAAGGCTTCGAAGGCCTTGTTAAGCGCTTCAAAATGCCTCGAATTACTTACGACGGTTTGCTGGTTGCTCAGTGCACCGGTATTCACCAGATTGGTCAGGTGGTTGAGCAGGGTATCCAGTCCTGTTTTGTGTTTGGCCGAAATCAGGATCCATTCAGGTCGTTCAGCTTGAATATTTTGAACCTCA
The DNA here is from genome assembly GCF_038433205.1 of Lutimonas vermicola. NCBI lineage: Bacteria > Pseudomonadati > Bacteroidota > Flavobacteriia > Flavobacteriales > Flavobacteriaceae > Lutimonas > Lutimonas vermicola. The sequence continues at coordinate 24,487 of NZ_JBCDNA010000002.1, read as the reverse complement.
TCATTGGTAAGGGTATCGGCTTTGTTGATGATCGTCAGTACTTTTTTGTTGGGATATTGATGTTTTAGTTCCTTGGTTTGTGCAATCCAATCTGACAGGTCGATAATTTTTTCAGCATCGATAAGGTGAAGCACCAGTTGGGCCTTTTCTATGTTTTCAAAAGTTTTTTTGATACCAATATTCTCCACAATATCGAGGGTTTCCCTGATACCGGCGGTATCGATAAACCTATAGGTGACACCCCTGAGTGCAATCTCATCTTCAATGGCATCGCGCGTGGTTCCGGCTATATCGCTTACAATGGCTTTTTCTTCATTGAGAAGTGCATTGAGCAAGGTAGATTTCCCAACATTGGGTTCTCCGACAATGGCCACCGGAATTCCGTTTTTCAAGACATTGCCCAAAGCAAAGGAATCGATAAGCCTTTTGATCACTTCAGTGATTTTTGAGATCAATTCCTGAAATGCTGTTCTGTCGGCAAACTCCACATCCTCTTCAGAAAAGTCAAGTTCCAGTTCGATAAGTGACGCAAAATTGAGCAGTTCTGCCCTTAAATTGGCGATCTCATTTGAAAAGCCGCCTCTCATTTGTTGCATGGCGATGCTATGAGAGCTCTGAGAGTCAGATGCGATCACATCGGCAACAGCCTCGGCCTGACTTAAATCCATCTTCCCGTTTAAAAATGCCCTGAGCGTAAATTCGCCTGCATCGGCATGCCTGGCTCCTTTACTTAGAAATAATTGAAGGACTTCCTTTTGGATATAAGCAGAGCCATGACAGGAAACTTCCACCACGTTTTCTCCGGTATACGAATGAGGTGTTTTAAAAACGGTAACTAATGCTTCATCAATGATTCTTTCACCATCGGTGATATAACCCAGGTGTACTGTATGGGAAGCCACTTTAGACAAAGATTTACGCTTTGACTTTGGTCGAAAATGATCATTGACAAGTTCAATGGCTCCCGAACCCGATAACCTGATTACAGCGATGGCTCCCACGCCAAATGGTGTGGCCAGTGCAATAATCGTATCATTTGAAATACTTGAACTCGCTTGCATAAACAGAATCTTTAATTAAGATTTTGGCAAAGGTACATACATTTCGTTTTATTTGCCTGTAACAATTTTTAATCCTTTACGTCAAATAGGAAAACCCAAGATGAGAGAAGACAGACAAACCTTGATGCTAGCCCATTTAAGCCAGTTGCTTGACCTGGTAACAGGATTTGGCGGATTTATAGTGCCCCTGGTGATTTGGATCAGTAAAAAAGATGAGATCTACGATATGGATGAACAGGGTAAAGGCATCATTAATTTTCAATTGAGCATGTTTCTGTATGCTTTGATCTGCGTGCCTTTAATTCTTTTGATCGGATTGGGATTCCTTGGTTTAATTGCGATTGGTATTATTTGCCTTGTGTTTCCTGTGATCAATGCCATCAAGGTAAATAACGGGGAAGAGCCCCATTATCCTTTTTCGATCAGGTTTATCAATTAGTCAATGTTATCCATGGACCCTGGCTGTTGTGCCGCGGTTTTTCATGAATTCAGCTTCATAAGCCAGTAATCCTTCCCATTTTTTATCGACGATCTGTCTGTCCTGATACTGACGGGCAAATCCAAGAAACACTGTATAATGGTTCGCTTCGGAGACCATAAGATCCCTGTAAAAATCAGCAAGCTCCTTGTCTTCAATATTTTCTGAGAACACTTTGAACCTTTCACAACTTCTGGCCTCGATCATGGCAGCAATGAGAAGTCTTTGAATTAAGGCATCAGTGCGGTCTTTGGTTTTTGGAAAAAACGAATGTAAATGTTTGGCATAGTCGTTTTTTTGCTCTCTTCCCAAAACCATTCCACGGGCTACCATAAATTCATGAACCATTTTAAAATGCTCCATTTCTTCTATGGCAATATCACTCATTGCCCTGACCAGTTCTGTTTCCTCAGAATAGTTGATAATGATGGAAACGGCATTTGAAGCAGCTTTTTGTTCGGCAAAAGCATGATCGGTAAATACTTGTTCCAGGCCATTTTTCGCGACTTCGACCCATGAAGTGGAGGTTTCAAATTTCAGTCCTAACATAATTTTTCTATAGAGATTCTAAACGGATAATCGATTGTTGCAAATTTAAAATTTTAATTCCATATGCACAGTCAACAACTAGGGTAGTTCTTAAAAAAAGTCTATTTTAGAGAAAATTTTGAAATTTGAAAAAGTTAGAACGCAGTTTAAGTTTGACTTCAGTCATCGCTATTAGTATTGGAGGCATGCTTGGCAGCGGAATATTTGTACTTCCCGGTATCGCTGCCGCAAAATCAGGATCTTCTGTATGGCTGGCCTATTTATTGGCAGCCATTTGTATATTACCTGCGGCGCTGTCAAAATCGGAATTGGCTACTGCAATGCCTTCATCAGGAGGCACTTATTTGTACATAGAAAGGGCCTTCGGGCCAATCTTTGGAACCATAGCTGGTCTGGGGCTTTGGCTGTCACTATTGCTCAAAAGTTCTTTTGCCCTGGTTGGCTTTGGGGCTTATCTTTCGGTTTTGGCCAATGTTTCACTTGGCGTGACCAAGTATATTGCCATTTTCTTTTTAGGCATTATTCTTTTACTCAATATTTTCGGAATTAAAAAGGTAGGAAAAGTGCAAATGGTCATTGTGAGTATTTCATTGGTGACTTTGGCATTGGTGCTCATTTTTGGCTTGCCAAATGTGAATCCTGAATATTTGGATCCTTTCTATTCTCATGGAGGGACGGGCCTTATAGCCACCGTAGCATTTGTTTATATTTCTTATGCGGGAGTTACTAAAGTGGCTGCCATTGCGGGCGAAATAAAGAATCCCAGCAAAAATTTACCCAGGGCCATGCTCCTTTCGCTTTTTATCATGACTTTGATTTATGTGTTTGTTGCTTTTGCACTGGTTGGTAACATTCCGATGGAGCAGCTGGCCACAGATCTGCATCCTATCTATACTATTGCTTTTATCAACGGAGGAACTACAATCGGTATTATCACAGCTGTTGTAGGGGTGATTACCTTGATTTCCATGGCAAATTCAGGGGTTCTGGCGGCTTCCCGTTTTCCTTTTGCCATGGCTATGGACAAACTGCTTCCGGATTATATGGGGAAGATCCACAGCAAATACCTGACACCTGTTACGTCAATCATTGTCACTTGTATTGTAATGACCCTGGTCATTTTGTTTCTTGATGTTGTAAAAATTGCCAAGCTTGCCAGTGCTTTTATGGTCATGATGTTTATCTCAGTCAATATCTGTGTGGTAATCTTAAGAGAAACTTCGGCTCAGTGGTATAATCCCAGCTATAAATCTCCGCTTTATCCCTTTGTACAGATCTTCGGTATTATTTCAGGGATTATCCTTTTGATATTTTTGGGTCTATTGCCTCTTTTGGCCATTTTGACCATCGTGGTGATCGGATATCTCATTTATTTAAAAATTGGGAAAAAGACAGCAAGAACAGGGATATTAAGAAAGTATGGCCACCGCCCGGCCCTATACCTTTTGTATAAAAAGAACAAGAAATTAAGCAGGGAGACCCTCGATATGTCGAAAATCAACAAATCGATACTCGACGGCCAAATAGCCTCAGAGGCGGGAGTAGTCATTCCTTTGTTTGGCAATGAAAAATCAGCAGAAATGTTGATCGAAATCGGCGCGGCACTTAACAAAAAGGAAGTAACTCAAGCCGTGAATATTACAGAAGTGCCCAATCAGACTTTTCTCGATGCCGTGATGGAGGATAATCCAAAAATACATTCCCTGGCCAGGCGTATATCCGGAATGGCAAGGGCTCGTAATGTGAAGATTGATTTTGAGGCCGTTGTTACCCATGATCTTTCAGAAACCATACAGGAATTAAGTGATCAGACTCATTCAGACTGGATGGTAATGGGGTGGGATGCCAGGGCACATAAAGGACTGCTGGTGAGAAATCCTATAGGCTGGTTCGTTGACCATGTGAATTCAGATTTCGCTCTTTTTAGGGATAATGGTGTCCGTTATATCAGTAAAGTGGTTGTGGCGCTTCGACCAGGAAGAAAAGATAAAAATTTTGTAGCCATAGCCGATCGTGTTTGTAAGTTTTATAAAGCTTCCCTGACCTTGTTGCACGTGGTACCCGAAGAGATGTCTGACGAAGACATGGCTTCGATTGAGAACTCTTCAAACATGCTGCTCTCAAAGGCTGCATCCAGGTCAAATGTAATTGTTAAGCGAGCTAAAAAGCCCATAGAGTCCATATCGGAAACCTCTGCGGAGTATGACCTTTTGATTATAGGAACTCCTGAAAAGGGTAATTGGCAAAATGTGTTATTCGGTCAGAATAAAGATAAATTTGCTGACAGCTCAGCCTGCTCTGTATTAAGGCTTACGGTGAAGGGATGATCTTTGGATCAAAGTTCAAGATTAAATTTTTTTCTCAGTAAAGCAATGGCCTCGTTCTTCTCTTTGAGCAATTCATATTTTTCCTGAGGCGTATAAGCAAAACGCTTGGTATGGTCTTCATTGACAGTAATTTCAAAATCGATGTCGAAGTTGTTCAATTTTTCTCTTAGAAAGCGCAGAACCCGGGGCCGAACCTTTAAAAGTTCAACCTTCATTAATTCATTTGGATATGAAACATGGATCAGGTGGCCCTTAAGCTTAGGTGCGTCTGCGTTTAGGATGGAGGCCAGGATCTTTTCTCCTTTCTCGTGCAGGTCTTCCACGTAAGCATCCCATACTTCCAGAAACCTCGCTTGGGTAAAAGGATCTTTAGGCAGGTCTTTGATTTCTTCGCGTTGTTCCCTTTTCTTTTTAAGGATGGCTTCTTCCTCCTTGTTTCTTTTTAAACTCGATAAGGAAAGCGCTGAATTACGACGGCCCGTTTGTTTCAGCTCCGGAGGCTTTGGTTTTATAAGTTCCTTGTCACGATTTTGTTTTGTTTCAGCAGTTTTTTCCACAATACTCACTGAAGGCGCAGGAGGCTGGTTGATGCTGACACTTTTTTTAACAACAGGTATATCCTTTGCTTTGACTTCAGTTTTTTGAACCGGGTTTGTAGTTAAAAAGTGAAATGAAGGAATTATAAATCGTTTAGATTTTTTTTTTGCCATCAAAAGTGATGGAAGCAATTTTCATTAAAGTAAGCTCAACAAGGAGCCGTTGATTCTTGCTGCTTTTGAATTTCAGATCACAGTCATTTGCTAGATCTATGGCCTTCATCAGGAACCTCAGATCAGATTTTTTGGATTGTTCCAGATATTGTTTTTTAGCTTTATCACCAACTTCAAGCAGATCGACTGTGGCCACGTCTTTTGCTACCAGAAGATCTCTGAAATGCGAGGCAAGTCCAATGATAAAGTGATGGGCTTCAAATCCCATTGTGATGATATTGTTCAAAGTGATCAGTACCTGAGGAATGTTGTTGCTTACCAACAAATCGGTTACCTGAAAATAAACATCATGGTCCAGCACATTTAAATTATCAGAAACAGCTTTTCTGTCAAGTGTGGAACCCGAAAAACTAACGACCCGGTCAAAGATAGACAAGGCATCCCTAAGGGCCCCATCGGCCTTTTGAGCAATGATGTGCAAGGCATCGTCTTCGGCCTGAACCTTTTCGCCCTTGGCTATTTTATGAAGGTATTCTTTTATATCCAACACCCCGATACGTTTAAAATCGAAGATCTGACATCTTGATAAAATCGTAGGGATGATCTTGTGTTTTTCAGTAGTTGCCAAGATAAAAATGGCATGGGCAGGCGGTTCCTCAAGTGTTTTTAGAAAGGCATTAAAGGCTGATTGAGAGAGCATGTGAACCTCATCTATGATATACACCTTAAATTTTCCTGCTTGTGGTGGAATCCTTACCTGATCGGTAAGCGTCCTGATGTCGTCCACCGAATTGTTAGAAGCTGCATCCAACTCAAAAATATTGAAGGCAAAATCCTCATCTTCCATGCTTTGGTCAATACTTTCCTGATTGATCCTCTTGGCAAGGATTCTGGCACAGGTTGTTTTACCCACCCCTCTCGGGCCTGTAAATAACAAGGCTTGAGCCAAATGGTCATTCTTTATAGCATTCTCCAGTGTATTCGTAATGGCCTGCTGGCCTACGACATCACTGAATACCTGTGGTCGGTATTTACGCGCTGATACTATAAAATGTTCCATCTTATTCTTTCTAGGAGGAAACAAATGTATGAATAACCAAAGGTATTTACAACTAAAATAAGAGACCCTGAACCCAAAAGGTGTATATATAATGATCAGGCTTTTCTAAAGCCATGACTTTGAGCAGTGCAGAAAGATTTCAGCCACAGTTTTATCTGTAAATATGCAGGTATATTTTTTAAGTAGCTGTATCTGGCCAGCCTTAGAATAGCCTTATTTTTTTAGGAATAGATCTTGTCATACAAATGTTTGTATTTTTGTAAGATGACTTCTCTTTTAGGTTTAAATGTCGGGGTAAGAAGTTGATTGTCAACCGTCCAGACTTCAGGGGTCATCTCAAACTTTTTAATGGTCTCCCATTTTCCAAATTGTTGGTTTCCATGCTCGATTTCTTCTAAAATCCTGTTGTGAACTGCTTCGTTTACAGCTATTTCTTCGGGGCTGCTGCCACAATCCACATGATGACGCCTTGCCCATTCTTTAACAAAGTCAAAATTGGGCTGTACAATGGCAGCCGGCATTTTTTGCCCTTCCCCTATAACCAGAACCTGTTCTATAAAACGCGATTGTTTCATTTCATTTTCCAATAGGGTCGGCGAGATATACTTTCCTCCCGAAGTTTTAAAAATTTCTTTTTTTCTTCCCGTTATGATAAGAAATCCATCTTTGTCTATCTCCCCTTTGTCACCTGTGTGAAAGTAATCCCCTGTAATGACTTCAGCTGTTTTTTCAGGATCCTTGTAGTAGCCTTGCATGACGTTGGGTCCTTTGATCAGGATCTCTCCGTCTTCAGCAATTTTGACTTCTACATTTGCAATGGGTTTTCCAACGGTACCGACTTTAAAATTTTCATTTTCGTATACATTGACCGATATCACAGGAGAGGTCTCTGTAAGTCCGTAACCTTCTAAGATCGTCATACCGGCCGCAGTGAATATTTTGGTAAGCCTTGGTTGCAAGGCAGCTGAACCTGATACCATGTTGTTGAGCTCTCCTCCAAGGGCTTCTTTCCATTTACTAAAGATCAGTTTTTTTGCCAATGCCAGTTTTCTCTCATAAAACCATCCATTTCTTCCATAAGGTTCGTATGCCATACCTATATCTACAGCCCAGAAAAATAACGATTTCTTAATCCCCGTTAGGGCGGTTCCTTTTGCAATAATACTATCGTAAATTTTTTCAAGTAATCTTGGAACCACACTCATAAAATCAGGTTTGACCTCCCTTACGTTATCTGCTATTTTTTCAATGGATTCTGCAAAATATATGGTTATACCCGAATAGATATACAAATAGTGGAGCATTCTTTCAAAAACATGGCAAACAGGCAAAAAGCTTATGACCTTGTTGATATCATTTAAAAACGGCAACCCGGTGACGGTATCCTTAACATTACTCACAAGATTGTTGTGAGACAGCATAACCCCTTTAGGGACACCAGTGGTTCCGGAGGTATATATGATGGTAGCAAGATCGCTGGCTTTCACCTTGTTTTTCAAGGCGTCAACTTCTTTCTGTAAGGTTTGGTCAGAACCGAGAGTGAAAACTTCCTCCCAGTGTGCGCAATCCTTTATTTTGTCAAAAGAATAGATTTGTTTAAGACTTTTGACCTCTTTCTCAACGGCACTGGCTTTTTCGAAAAGACCTTCATCCGAAAGAAAACAATATTTTACCTCAGCATGATTGAAAATATATTGATAATCTGCCTCACTGATCGTTGGGTAAATAGGAACGTTAACCGCACCTATTTGCAACAGGGCCAAATCCAGGATATTCCATTCGGTTCTGTTTGTAGATGAAATCAGTGCGATTTTGTCGCCGGGTTTTACACCAAGGGCAAGCAAACCTCTGCTAACAATGTTTGCTTTAGTGATGAATTCGTTGGATGAGGTTGACACCCATTGGCCACTGGATTTAGATACCAGGGCCTTAGAGAGGTTATATTTATCAAGTTGATAATAAGCGAAATCAAAAATTCTTGTTATTTCTACAGACATGGCGAAAAATTAATAATAATGCAAATTAGGGAAATTAAATTAATATTTAAAATCATTCCATAAAGCCTAAAATTTCTTGAAGTATTCATGTCCCAAAGCTCCTGCAATTGTATATCTTTGCTCCTGAAAAAATAATGAATATCAGTGTTCTCAAACTTATATAAAGACTGTATATTTCTTATTTTTGAAGACTTAAAATTATTGGGATGAAGATATCATATAATTGGTTAAAAGAATTTTTAAACATTGATCTTGAAGCTGAAAAAGTGAGTGAGGTCTTAACTGATTTAGGATTAGAAGTAGAAGGCATTGAAACTTTTGAATCTGTAAAAGGCAATCTGGAAGGCGTGGTTGTAGGTAAAGTACTTAATTGTATTCAACATCCTAATGCGGATCGATTGAAAATTACACAAGTTGACCTGGGTGATGGTCAACCTGTTCAAATCGTTTGTGGAGCGCCAAATGTAGCCAAGGGGCAGAAGGTTCCTGTAGCAACAGTTGGAACGACGCTATATACTGAGAACGGAGAACATTTTAAGATCAAAAAAGGTAAAATCAGAGGAGAATTCAGTCATGGGATGATTTGTGCTGAAGATGAACTGGGGCTTGGTTCAGATCATGATGGTATCATGGTTTTATCGCCTGATGCTAAAATTGGAACACCGGCAGCTGATATTTTTGAACTTTATACAGATAAGGTATTTGAAATCGGATTGACGCCGAACAGGGCAGATGCCATGAGTCATTTGGGTGTTGCAAGGGATCTTTATGCCGGATTGCTGCAGATGGAAGAGATGCAAACGAAATTGAACACCCCTTCGGTAAGTGATTTTCATGTAGATGAACGCACATACAGTATAAAGGTCGAAGTAGAGGATACCGAGCAGGTGCCAAGATATGCGGGAATCACCATAACCGACTTGAAAATTGAGGAATCTCCGGCCTGGTTGCAACACCGCCTTAAAGCGATAGGTTTGGGGCCGATAAATAACGTTGTGGATATTACGAACTATATACTTCATGGCCTTGGCCAGCCATTACATGCTTTTGATGCCGACATGATTGAAGGAGACAAGGTTGTTGTCAAGAACCTTCCTACAGGAACAAAATTCACAGGACTTGATGGCGTTGAAAGAGAATTGCATAAAGACGATATCATGATCTGCGACGGAGCAGGTAAGCCTATGTGTATCGGAGGTGTTTACGGAGGATTGAAATCAGGTGTCTCCGAAAACACAACGAGCATTTTCCTGGAAGCTGCCTATTTCAACCCCGTTTCAATAAGAAAAACGGCTAAAAGGCATGCCTTGAATACAGATGCCTCTTTTCGCTTTGAGAGAGGGATCAATCCGAATGCTGTTGTATATGCGCTCAAGCGCGCTGCCATTTGGATTGCGCAACTGGCTAATGGAAAGATCGTCTCGGATGTGATTGATGTATATCCTAATAAGATAGAAGATTTCCAGGTAAATTTCTCTTACGAAAAGGCATTTAAACTTATTGGGGAGGAAATACCTGCAGATACAATAAAAGATATTCTGGCTTCCCTTGATATTAGAATTAACCATCAAACTGAATCGGGATTAGGGCTTACTATTCCGGCCTATCGCGTTGATGTAACCCGGGAAGCTGATATTGTCGAAGAGATTTTAAGGGTTTATGGTTATAACAATGTTGAGATCCCCGAAAAGATCAAAACTTCGGTGGCAAGCTCAAATAAATGGAGCCCTGAAAAAATTGAGACGGTGGCTTCGGGTTTTTTGATTGCCAACGGGATGTTCGAATCCATGAGTAATTCTCTGACCAAGCCTGAATATGCTGATGCTTCGGAGTGTATTGGTAAAGAAAATAATGTGGGAATACTCAATCCTTTGAGCGGAGATCTTTCGGTGATGAGACAATCGATGTTGTTTGGATTGCTTGAAGGAATTTCATATAACATCAATCGAAAAAACAACAACCTGAGAATGTTTGAATTTGGCAATACCTACCACAAATATGATCAGGGATATACAGAAAACAAACATCTGGCGATGGCCATTACAGGCAAAAGGTCGGATGATCATTGGGCTTCGACCGAAAGGGATTCTGATGTTTTTTATTTGAAGGGGCTTGTCAAGACCCTGATGGAAAGACTTGGGATTACCGACATGAAATATTCAAGAACTAAAAATGATATTTTTTCAAAAGGAATCAGCCTGCGACTCGGTAAGTCAAAAATTGTGGAGTTCGGGGCAGTGAGCGATACGATACTTAAAAAATTTGGCATCAAGCAGGAAGTTTTGTTTGCCGATTTTGACTGGGACAATGTGATTGAGAATGTAGGGAAGAAAGTAATCAAGATTACCGGTTTACCCAAGTACCCTGAGGTAAAAAGGGATCTTGCCCTGTTGCTTGATGAAAATGTCGATTTTATCGATCTCTATAATTATGCATTTCAAAGTGAAAGAAAATTTTTAAAAAATGTTGATCTTTTTGATGTGTATATAGGCGATAAATTGCCTGAAGGTAAAAAATCATACGCTTTGAGTTTTATCTTACAGGACGAAAACAAGACTTTAACGGATAAGCAAATCGACAAAATCATGACCAAATTACAAGAAGGTTTTAAAAAGCAATTTGAAGCCGAATTGAGATAGTCTTAATACTGTTTTTATGTACAAATTACTGGTTAGAAGCATACTTTTTCAATTTGATCCTGAAAAGGTCCATCACTTTACGTTTTCTTTGATAAAAGGAATCATGAGAATACCGCTGATTCCGCAGTTTACAAGACTTATTTTCAGGGTTGAAAACCCCAAACTCCATCGCGAGCTACTTGGCCTGAAGTTTGAAAATCCTGTGGGTTTGGCTGCAGGTTTCGATAAAAATGCCCTCCTCTTTGACGAGTTTGCCAATTATGGTTTTGGATTTATTGAAGTGGGTACAGTTACTCCCAAACCGCAGCCAGGAAATCCTAAAAAGAGAATTTTTAGGTTAAAAGCTGATGAAGCCCTGATCAACAGGATGGGTTTCAACAATGACGGAGTCGATGTTGTGGTTGAAAGATTGAAAAAGAGGAAAACTAACATCATTATTGGAGGGAACATAGGCAAGAACAAAGTTACCCCTAATGAACGGGCGGTTGATGATTACATGATTTGTTTTGAAAAACTCTTTGAGGTGGTAGATTACTTTGTAGTCAATGTGAGTTCACCCAATACACCTAATCTGCGTGCACTTCAAGACAAAGGACCACTTACAGATTTGTTGCAGGCACTTCAAAACGAAAATAACAAAAAGAAGAAACCAAAGCCGATCCTTTTAAAAATTGCTCCGGATCTTACCGATAGTCAGCTGTTGGATATTATAGATATCGTGAATACAACGAAGATCGCAGGCGTTATTGCCACAAATACAACGATAGCCAGGGATGGATTGATATCAGAACAAAAGACCGAAACCGGTGGCCTTAGCGGGAAACCTGTCAAAAACAGATCCACGGAAGTGATTCGCTTTTTAGCTCAAAAATCCGGAAAATCATTTGCAATCATTGGAGTAGGCGGGATTCATTCAGCAGATGATGCAAGGGAAAAACTAGAAGCAGGAGCAGATCTTGTTCAGTTGTATACGGGTTTTATATATGAAGGCCCTGCCCTTGTAAAAAGAATCAACAAGAGTTTGATTTAGGTTGCCACTATTGACTTTCGACTAATCCTGTTATTGTCGTTTGCGTGGTAAAACTAGAATTCGCAAGGTTAGAATTTTTCAGATAATGGGCCTCAGGATAATATATAAAAAGAAGTGTTCCTTCCTTAATCCTTTCAACGATCTGAACATAATCCTTTTGAGGTAAAGACGGGCAGCCTAAACTTCGGCCCAATCTTCCGTTTTTTTCAATAAAAACTGAGCTTACATAATCGGCAGCATGAATGACAATGGCTCTTTTCCTGGCATTGCTGTTGCTGAATTCAAGGCCGTCCAATCTCAGTGAAAGACCGTGTTTGCCCTGATAGGTTTCACCTGTACGGTAAAACCCGATACTGCTTTTAAAGGAGCCGATTTTATTAGAAAAATACTTTGCATATTCACCACCCGAATTTCTTCCATGTGCAACAATGCTTTTATGCACGATCTTTTCTTTTTCAATGTCGATCAGGAAGAACCTGTTTTTGTTGGCAGAAACACTCATATCAATTACGGTAAGAAGGCTGCCAAATTCAATTTGACCCTCCTGTGCTAATTTGAGATAGCCTTTAAGAGCGGTTTCAAAAGGTTGATAGCTGAGGTCATTATCATTGAGTTGATGATAAATATTTCTGGCATAAGCGGTAAAGTCCTCAAAAGCAACATAGCTGTTTTCTCTTTCAGGAGCTGCAGAAATAACTGAGCTGCTCAAAGCGATTACGACTAAACAAAGAAAGAAAAATCTTTTTCTGATCATAATTTAAGTTAGTAAAAGGCGGCGGTTGATTCTTGAAGGCAGAGATATTACTGTCCTTTAATTGCTCGCAAAGGTACTACAAATCCTAAAAAGCACAATAAAATTATGAATACTTTAACTGGTTATCAGTGATCTATGTTACAAAAATAAGCCATGTTACGTAAAAAGGCTTTTAAATTTGGTGGGGTTGCTTTCGTGCATTACGGTGTAGACACCTTCGAAAATATCATTAACAGAGGGTTTTGAAAAATAGTCACCGTCAGTACCATACGCAGGTCTGTGTGCCTTGGCGGTAATGGTAGTTGGTTTGCTGTCTAGAAAATGATACGCTCCCTGCCTATTGATAATTTCATCAAGCAAGTAGGCTGATGCCCCGCCTGGAATGTCTTCATCAATAATGACAAGCCGGTTGGTCTTCTGTACACTTTGCAATACTTCGTGCTCAAGATCAAAGGGCAAGAGGGATTGTACGTCGATAATTTCTGCATCTATTCCCACTTGAGACAGGTCTTTCGAAGCCTCCTCAACAATTTTGAGTGTTGAGCCATATGACACCAAAGTAATGTCACTTCCTTCTTTGATGGTCTCTACCACGCCAATAGGAGTAGTGAATTCACCTAAATTGGTAGGGATACTTTCTTTTAGTCTGTACCCATTCAGGTTTTCGATAACAATGGCAGGTTCATCTGATTTCATTAAGGTATTGTAAAAGCCTGCAGCCTTGGTCATGTTTCGTGGCACGAGAATATAAATTCCACGAAACAGGTTGATTAAACTTCCCATTTGTGAACCTGAATGCCAGATTCCTTCGAGCCGATGCCCTCTGGTCCTGATGATAAGGGGAGCAATTTGTTTTCCAAAGGTCCTGTATCTGAGCGTGGCCAGATCATCCGTAAGCACCTGGGTTGCATAAAAAATATAATCGAGATATTGAATTTCGGCAATGGGTCTTAAACCTCTCATTGCCATTCCAATTCCTTGGCCAATAATGGTAGTTTCCCTGATTCCGGTATCATATACCCTTTCTTCTCCATATTTTTCCTGAAGCCCTTCAAGCCCCTGGTTTACATCTCCTATTTTTCCTGAATCTTCTCCAAAAATCAGGATTTTTTTATTTTTACCCAGCAGCGCATCAAAGTTGTTTCTGATCACAACTCTTGCGTCCACATCTTCTGCTTCATCATCGTATATGGCTTCAATTTCTTCAATATTCGTCGCTTTGCTATCCAGTTCGCTATAGAGATGTGAGCTGTATTTGGGTTGTTGGATGGCGTAATAATCCTTCACCCAATTCTGAAGCATTTCCTTTTCAACAAAGTTCTCGTCTCTGAGATATATAAGGCTCTTTCTGCCTATTGTCAATATATTTTTCCTGATGGGTTCATCAGTTGACTCCAGTTCTCGTTTTAGTTTTTCAATAAAAATTTTGTTTTCACTTTTTTTAGCAGCTTTTTCAAGAAGGGCAAGGAGTTCTTTTCTCTCTTGAAGCATGGGTTTTAGATAGTCGTTCCAGGATTCTTTTTTGGCATTCCTGACTACGGCTTTCACCTCTTTTTCCAAAGCAAGTAGTTCCTCCTCATTTTCGACGAACTTCAATACCTGACCATCCTGGTCTTCTAATTCAAAATTCAGGATCCATTCTCGCATTTTAGCATTGCAATCATGCTCTTTCTCCCAGGTTAGTCTTTCTGGATTCTTATATCTTTCATGAGACCCTGAGGTTGAATGCCCTTGGGGCTGGGTAAGTTCTTTAACATGTATGATCACAGGAACGTGCTCTTCACGCGCAATTGCGGAGGCCTTGTTATATACATCGACGAGTTGGGTATAATTCCATCCGTTGACCACAAAAATTTCATAGCCAGAGCCTTTGCCATCTCTTTGGAATCCTTTTAGAATCTCAGAAATGCTTTCCTTGGTGGTTTGATATTTTGAATGGACCGAGATACCATATTCATCATCCCAGATACTGATTACCATAGGAACTTTCAAAACACCGGCAGCGTTGATAGTTTCAAAGAACGGCCCTTCTGAAGTGCTCGCATTACCGATAGTTCCCCAGGCAACTTCGTTACCTTTTGACGATAGTAGTTCCTGCTGGTCAAGACCTTCAATATTTCTGAATTTTTTCGAAGCTTCTGCGAGCCCCAGTAAACGGGGCATCTGCCCGGCAGTAGGGGATATGTCCGAACTTACGTTGTACTGATGTCTTAAGTTTTTCCAGCTGCCATCTTCATTGATCGAATGAGTTGCAAAATGACCGTTCATCTGTCTTCCTGCCGAGAAGCTGTCTGCTTCTATATCTGCATGTGCGTAAAGACTTGCAAAAAAATGTTTTGGACTGTATTCTCCTATAGCCATCATAAAGGTTTGATCACGGTAATATCCCGAGCGCCAATCTCCTTTTTTAAAGGCCTTGGCCATAGCGAGCTGAGGCACTTCCTTACCTCCACCAAAAATTCCAAATTTGGCTTTCCCGGTTAAAACCTCACGTCTGCCTATTAGACTGCACTCTCTGCTTAGAACTGCAATTTTATAGTCGTTGATGACTTCGTTTTTAAATTCAAGAAAAGACAATTTTTTCGAAGATTCGACCGCCTTATTGATCATGTATATAAGTGTTTAGGAGTTATGCAAATATATGAAAATAAGGGCAAATTCCGGCCTGACTTAACTTCCTGAAAACGAGATAAAAATAGAATTTTAGTTTTTGAAAATAAAATTTGAAAATCAATAAAACCCTCGTTTTACAAAGTTGTAAACCCGTTCAATATCTATAGTGAGCACAAATCTTATCCTGGAGGCATAATCAGAAAATTCCGGTTCAAAACCATTGCTCGATTGAAGGGGGAAATACACTTCAAGGAAATTGTGAATAAAATTAAGCCTTACACCTGTATCGTACTTAAATCTGGCATTCTCATTACGGTTTTTAAGGAACCCTGCATCTGCATATAGTTCAATAAACCGCCAGACGCCAATGCTGGCATTGGAGGAAAGAATCCACTCATTGGCATAAGAATCTTCGAAAATACTTTTGAAGCCTCCTTCGGTAATGATTACTTGCTGACTTAAAAAGCCTGAATCTTCAGATCGCCCCAGGTAATTCAGGTCAAAGAGATAATCGCTGGGCCTGTCGCTTGAGTAGCTAAAGAAATTACTTTCGGTATCATTAAATAGAAATGCACCAAAGAACATCCTGAAATCCAGGTAACGGTTGATGTTTGTTAGTTTTCGATATCTGACATCAATAGAGGCCTTGCTAAAATTATCATTGTATTGAAAATCAGCAAAATACCTCAAGTCATTAATGATATTTGGTTGTGCATACCCATAGCGAATATTGAATATGTTGTACTTGTAGGATTCTGGAATTTCGGCTTCAAGAGGCAGCTCTTTGTCTACCATAACATAACGGGTCAATAAGCTTTTTCCGCCAACGTCACGAAGCGTATTTCTTTTAAAATCTATCAGGAAAAAGGGCGAAATCTTGTTAAAGGCCAGGTCATTGTCATAATGCGATCGACTTGCTGAAATCCCTGCCCTGTACCTGTAAACGCCTGTTTCCTGAGGCAGGTGTTCATAGGCAAAGGCAAAATTCCCTGTAATTGTATTGCTTTTAAAACCGTAAACAGGAGTTGCCGAGAACAACCATTTCTTTTTGAATAAAGCCTGGTTGTATATATTGGGCCCGAGTAAAAACCCATCGTAGAAATTATAATCTATGATAGGTTTGTAGAACACCTGGTTATAGTATGGATCTTCAATGTCTCTAAAAAACGTAACTTTTAAAGGCCTGTTCAATAATTTTCTGTTAAGCTTTTTCCAGTTGTCTCTCAAATTGGCCTCCGGATACAAATATTCATAATTCAAGCTCAGGCGATCAATATCCTTTACAGGAACTTTGACCTTTTTTTCTACGTCAATCGGGTCTATCCATTGTTTATATTTGATCTCCTTTTTGTTGACCCCATAAAGTGTAATGGGCGCCGGAAAGTTACTTTTATTCTTTATCGTTACTTCTACTGAATCAGACTCCTTCCTGATACTTTCTATTGTATAATTGATTTTGTTGTCCGTTTTGAGATAGTTCCCAAAATACCAGCTCAGGTCTTTGTCAGTTTTTGATGTAAGAATCTCATTAAAGGATACTGTTTTAGAAAGTTTCAAGTTATGCTCCTGATAAAATTCCTTAAGGCTCTTTTTTACGATATCGTTGTTCAGATATTCATTAAGGTATCTAAGACCGAGTCCTGATTTATAACGATTTACAAGTTTTAGATTGAAATTTGAGAGTGAATCGGCACGAGTGCTCAGGGACTGATCCAATTCTTTACGTGTTGAGAATTGATATACAAAAGGATACTTACCGTTAAAGTCCAATTTGGCTATATTGTATTGGCGAATACCCCATTTTTTAGAAATATTACCGATAGCCTTAACCTCGGGATAATAATTCTTAACATATTCGATCATCAAATAGATCTGTATACCATCAGCGAGCCAGGCATCTTCCCTGGTATTTGTCAGGATGGTATTTTCTATATAGCGATCAGTGATGGTTTTGAACAATTTGATATCCCATTCGAAAATATCCGAAAATGGATTCAGCGATTTTGGCAATTGATTAAATCCATAGACCGGCCTTTTCTGATACGAAGCCAAATTGACCAGCATTTTTTGATGCGGGTAGTTGCCAAGATACTCCTTGATGAAATCTATTTGTCTTTGGAGTACATCTACCTTGATATTCTCAGTAAGGTTTTTACTTTTGATATCCGTAACAATCTTGAGGTCCTGGGTATCGTAAATGGAAAAGTCATTGTTCAGCAGTATGTTGAGTTGGATATCCAACCGATCTTTACCTTTTAAAGAATACAGCACGTGATCTTTTTTAATCGCCACTTCCTGATCGAGTTCAGAATGAAGTGTATAACCCAGCGGTACTGCAAAATCTATCTTGAAATCTGCGGGCTGCATATAGTAATCATCCATATTCAAATTACTGAACAAGTGCCACTTGGTATTATCGTATACCGCGGGAGTCAAATGCCAGTACCTGAGGTTGTAGCTGAGTTCACCATGCCCATAACGGGTGTATTTGTCTTTGGGAAGCTTTACTTCATATTCAACATTGATTTTTACCGATTCTTTTGGTGGCAAGGTAGCAGGTAATATCACGCGTATAATATCTGCGGCGTCTTTATGCTCATTGTATTTCGTATAGGATCCGTTACATTGTAAAAACCGAATGCTTGAATACCCCCTGTCGTCTATACGGGCAAAATAGAGGCTTTTGTCGTAGTCTTCGATCAATCTTTTGGTAAGGGGTGTTTTTTTGTCTCTGTATCCATTGGCCCAGTTTAACAGGTATATCGTATCCATGGGTTTATCAGAAGGATTGTAATAGATGATTTCCTGGTCAATAAGGATCTTGTGATTATTAAGAAGCATCGCCTTTATGGAGATTTGATTTTTTTGAGCATGCAAAAATAAAGGCAAGCCTAATATAATGTACAGTATGAACCTTTTAATTCCCAAATTTTCAGAAGTGTTGGTGGATAATAATAATTGTTAAAAATTCGGGCTTAACAGATGCTTTTTATAGAAATTATTAATAATATCAACAACTTCATCAGCTGTATCCACTATCTTAAAAAGCTCTAGATCAACATCACTTATATTCCCTTGTTTTTTTAGCATAGTCTCAATAATCCAATCCAACAACCCATTCCAAAACGAAGTTCCGACCAGTATAATTGGGAATTTGGCAATTTTTTTTGTCTGAATGAGGGTAATGGCTTCAAACAATTCGTCAAGAGTGCCAAAACCTCCCGGCATAGCCACAAATCCCTGAGCATATTTAACAAACATTACTTTTCTTACAAAAAAGTAGTCGAATTCAAGGTTTTTTCCACGATCTATAAAGGGATTGTCTTTTTGTTCAAAAGGTAATTCAATATTTAATCCTACAGAAACACCACCACCTCTGTGAGCTCCTTTATTACCCGCTTCCATGATTCCGGGACCACCACCGGTGATCACCCCATAACCATTTTGGGTAAGCTGGAATGCTATGTTTTCGGCGAGTTCATAATAGGTTTCACCGGGCTTTGTTCTTGCTGATCCAAACACACTTACACAGGGGCCAATCCTACTTAACTTTTCATATCCATCAACAAATTCACTCATAACCTTGAAAATGGCCCATGAATCATTTGTTTTTATTTCATTCCAGGTTTTCTGTTTTAATGTTTCCCTTATTCTTTTATCCTCATTTGGAGTCATAGTTCAATTTTTTATTCGGTATTTTTCTATTTAAAAATTATAAATTTAGCTCTTTTTTTAAGAACCTTGCCGTATAACTTTGTTTGTGGGTACATATCTCTTCGGGCGTTCCGGAACAAAGAATTTTTCCTCCTTTCATTCCCCCTTCTTTTCCAATATCTATAAGGTGGTCACATAATTTGATTACATCCAGGTTATGCTCAATAATCAGGACTGTATTACCCTTCTCAACCAGTTTGTTAAGGACTTTCATTAAAATGCTAATATCTTCGAAATGCAGGCCTGTCGTAGGTTCATCCAGTATATAAAAAGTATTTCCCGTGTCGCGTTTTGATAATTCAGCCGCAAGTTTTATTCGCTGTGCTTCACCTCCTGAAAGTGTGGTGGATTGTTGCCCAAGAGTGATATAACCCAAGCCAACGTCTTCTATGGTCTTAAGCTTGAGGTATATTTTCGGGATATGTTCAAAAAAACGAACAGCTTCTTCAATGGTCATATTCAATACATCCGAAATGGATTTTCCCTTATACCGAATCTCCAGGGTCTCTCTGGTAAATCTCTTCCCCTGGCAGGTTTCACATTCAACTTCTACATCTGGTAAAAAGTTCATTTCAATAACTCTCACGCCACCACCTTTACAAGTTTCACAGCGTCCGTCCTTAACATTAAAAGAGAACCTTCCGGGTTTGTAGCCTCTGATCAGCGCTTCCGGGGTCTTTGCAAACAGGCTTCTGATCTCTCCAAAAACACCTGTATAAGTGGCTGGGTTCGATCTTGGGGTTCTTCCAATGGCTGTTTGATTAACATCAATGATTTTGTCAATATGTTCTAATCCACTTATCGAGGTGTAGGGGAGTGGCTCTTTAACAGCTTTGTAAATATGCCTGTTTAATATTGGATAGAGGGTTTCGTTGATCAGTGATGACTTGCCACTTCCTGAAACTCCTGTTACACCTATTAATTTGCCTAAAGGAACCTTTAGCGTAACGTTTTTCAGGTTATTGCCTTTGGCACCCTTGAGTATGATTTCTTTTCCATTACCTGTTCTTCTGTTTTTTGGGATTTCAAAAGTCCTTGTCCCGTTGAGGTAATCAGCAGTCAGGGTTTTGCTGCTAAGCAATTCTTCAGGCGTGCCGATACTGATGATTTCACCTCCGTGTTTACCCGCATCAGGACCTATGTCAATCACGTAATCAGACGCAATCATCATATCCTTGTCATGTTCAACAACCAACACAGAATTGCCCAGATCACGAAGTTTTTTAAGCGATTCTATCAGTTTGACATTATCCCTTTGATGCAACCCGATACTTGGCTCATCAAGAATGTACAAAACCCCTACAAGTTGCGAACCTATCTGCGTAGCCAGACGAATTCTCTGTGCCTCTCCTCCCGAAAGGGTCTTGGATCCTCTGCTGAGCGCAAGATAATTGAGCCCGACATCCATTAAAAACCGAATTCTGGTTCTAAGCTCCTTTATAATTTCTGAACCTATAATAAGTTGTTTTTCAGTAAGTTTGGGCTCCAATTGATTAAACCACAGAGCCAAATGATCAATATCCAAATTAGACAGATCTGCTATTGAGGCCCCATCGATCTTAAAATAAAGTGCCTCCTTTTTTAACCGTTCACCATTACAGACCCCGCAATTAACTTTGTCCATAAACCCCTTTGCCCAGCGTTTGATGGAATTTGATTGACTGTCGTTGTATTGGTTGAGGATAAAATTACTGATACCTTCAAAATCAATTTCATATTTTCTCGATACGCCAAGTTCTTTTGAATTAATTTCAAGTTTATCTTTGCCACCTTGGAGTATCAATTCCATGGCTTCTTTGGGAATTTTGCTTATTGGATCAGAAAGGCTAAAGCCAAATTTATCTGCAATATGGCCCAGCTGTTTAAAAATCCATGATTTTTTTTCTTCTCCCAATGGGGCAAGACCACCATTTTTGATCGACAATTGTTTGTTGGGGATGATCTTGTCAAGATTGATCTCATGAACCTTTCCCAGTCCGTTGCAATTCTCACAGGCTCCTTTAGGTGAATTGAAAGAAAACGAATTGGGTTCTGGTTTAGGGTAGGAGATACCTGTGCTGGGACACATAAGATTCCTGCTAAAATATCTGGGTTGAGAGGCTGTTCCCTCTGGGGTGTGGATCACAACCATAAGAGTTTCGTCACCGTGATACATGGCTGTGCGGATGCTCTCCATTAGTCTTTTTTCAGATGCCTTATTGATCAAAAGGCGGTCAATGACGATCTCTATGTCATGTGTTTTGTATCGATCGAGCTTCATCCCTCTTTTGATCTCTTGAATTTCACCATCAATGCGGACCCTGACAAAGCCTTGTTTGGAAATCTGCTGAAAAAGTTCGCGATAATGACCCTTTCTTGACTTGATCACAGGCGCCAGTACCACTGTTTTTTCATCCTGGAAGTCTGTCATTATAAGCTCATGTATTTCCTCATCACTATAGCTCACCATTTTTTCGTCAGTATTGTATGAATAAGCAATTCCTACCCTGGCGTAAAGCAGCCTTAGAAAGTCATATACCTCTGTTATGGTACCTACAGTTGACCTTGGGCTCTTACTAGTTGTTTTTTGCTCAATAGCAATGACCGGTGAAAGGCCCTCTATTTTATCAACATCCGGCCGCTCAAGCCCTCCTAAAAATTGTCTTGCATAAGCAGAAAAAGTTTCTATATACCTTCTTTGGCCCTCGGCATAGATTGTATCAAAAGCAAGCGATGATTTTCCGCTGCCGCTGAGACCAGTGATGACGACCAGTTTTTCTCTGGGGATCCTGACGTCAATGTTCTTTAGATTGTGAACCCTGGCACCGAGTACTTCGATATAATCCTGTTTTAAACTCATAGATTGTTGAAAAAAGAGCAAATTTACTTAATTGAAAGCAGTTTTAAATTATACATGTATCGTAAATTTTATTTTTATAAATTGCAATAAAAAATTAAGCTTGAACTTTATACATTCCATACGCCATTTTTTTGAGATCAGAGGATTTGATGTTTCTGCAAGGTTTGCAGATAGGTTGGGAATCCGCGCTTCCAACGTTCGCTTGTTTTTTATTTATATCTCGTTTGTAACAGTGGGATTATCATTTGGGATTTACCTTACCTTGGCTTTTTTATTAAAACTTAAGGATATGATCTATACCAAGCGAACTTCTGTTTTTGACCTGTAACCCTTAAAATTTTGATCATTGGCCTTTAAAAGTGTATTCATAAAATCAAGATTCTACATCGCTTTAAGCATGTTGTTCCTAATTATTTTGATTGGAACAATTGGTTTTGTTTTTATTGCAGATTATGGATGGATAAACGCTTTATATATGACCGTTATAACGATCTCGACGGTTGGATTTAAGGAGGTGCAGCCATTGGATTCAGATGCTAAAATCTTTACAATTTTACTGATCATAACGAGTATTACTATTTTTGGATATATCATTTCGGTGATTACAGATTATATTGCAAATAATAAATTCATAGAGGAACTTAAATTTAAGCAGGTGCAAAAGAAAATTCAAAGTTTACAGAAACATACAATTGTTTGTGGATTCGGGCGAAACGGCAAACAGGCGATGGCAAGACTAAAGAGTTATAAAAAAGGCTGTGTGATCGTAGAGAATGATCCGGAATTGATTGAAGAAATCGAAGCAGACGGAACAATGTTATATATAAAAGGAGATGCAACAAGCGATGAAGCATTACTCGCTGCGGGGATAGAAAGGGCCACTAGCTTGATTACCACGCTTCCTTCTGATGCCGATAATCTGTACGTGGTTCTTTCGGCCAGGCAATTGAACAGCGAATGTACAATTGTCAGCAGGGCTTCGATAGACACTTCGTATAAAAAGTTGAAGATAGCAGGAGCTGATAATGTAATCATGCCTGATAAACTGGGGGGAGCACATATGGCATCGTTGGTTACTACCCCAGACATTATGGAATTTATTGACCGGCTGTCTATAGAAGGAGAAAGCTCTTCAAATATTGAAGAATTGATTATTGAGGACCTCCCTGAAGAATACACAAATAAATCAATTTTTGACCTTGATCTGAGAAAGAGAACAGGCTGTACCGTGATCGGATTTAAAACGCCGGATAAGGAATATATCATTAACCCCGATGCTTCTACTAAACTGGTGCCTAAATCCAAGCTTATTGTCATTGGTCGCCCGGCAGAGATCCGTAAGCTGAATAAATTATTCTAAATAAATCCCATAGTGTTGAAGAAAGTATTGATAACCGGAAGTAATGGCTTGCTCGGGCAAAAATTGGTGAAATTGTTTTTGACTAAGAAGGGTTATGAGATCCATGCCTTGTCGAGGGGAGAAAACAGGCTTCACAATCAGGAGGGATACACCTATTATAATGTTGATCTCCTGGATAGATCTGCACTTTTGCAATGCCTCGAAGCGATTGCTCCTGATATTATAATTCATACAGCAGCCATGACCAATGTGGATCACTGCGAACAACATCAAAAAGAATGCGACCTCATGAATATAAAAGTGGTGGAGTATTTATTGGAATATTGTGAACCTAATGGGGTTTATCTTGTACACCTTTCGACTGATTTTATTTTTGACGGTAAAAAAGGTGATGTCTATAAGGAGGATGATCCCGCTCATCCGGTAAATCATTACGGACTTTCAAAATTGAAGTCTGAAGAGATGATTAAAAAGTCAAAAGTGAATCATGCAATTCTCCGCACGATTTTGGTATACGGACTCGTTGATGGAAATGACAGAAGTAATATCGTGTTATGGGTAAAGAATTCATTGGAAAACAACAAGGAGATCAGGGTGGTCACCGATCAGTTAAGAATGCCCACTTATGCAGAAGATCTTGCTGAAGCTTGCTGGCTTGCCGTTCAAAAACGTGCTAAAGGTGTTTTTAATATCTCAAGTAATCAATTGATGAGTATCTATGAGATAGCTTTAGCAGTGGCTGATGCCTTTGGTTTGGATAAAAAACTAATCCATCCGGTGCAAACAAATGCCTTGAGTTTACCTGCAGACAGGCCATTGAGTACAGGTTTTGATCTTAATAAGTCTATCAGCGAAATTAATTTACCTTCCTATTCATTTGTTGACCGGCTTCAAGTTTTTAAAGATCAGCTCAGTACCTATTCAGGTAGGAAAGAGTAAAAAAAAAACTTGCGATTGTTAATAAGTTTGAGCCTCTTTTTATTTTGTATTATTGAGATTTGTTTTACATTTGCAGTCCCGTTTTTTATGGGTTCGTTCATTACAGAGAAATTGTTAGTATAGAACAGTAAATAAAGTTGTGATTTTATTTGCTGATTAGAGAAAAGGGTCATAAATTTGCAATCCCTTTTTTTTATGACTGGTTTTTGGAATTGGTCAGGATTCTTGCGGCAAAATCATTTTAAATAAATTAGATAAATTTTTTCTAAAAATTATTTGGTGATTAGGAAAAATGGTTTTAGTTTTGCACCCGCTTTTAGAGGGTAGCAATATGCGGAGGGAGAAGAGCGAGAAAAGGATTAAGAGAAGTTCATTGAAAATATTGAAGATTGACAGCGTAACAAAGAGAGTAAAATT
>NZ_JBCDNA010000001.1:1378710-1679332 GCF_038433205.1 Lutimonas vermicola | reverse complement strand
AAAGCTTAAGGTGATTATAGCGATAGGTCTCACCTCTTCCCATCCCGAACAGAGAAGTTAAACCTATCAGCGCTGATGGTACTGCCCTTGGGTGGGAGAGTAAGTCGTTGCCTTTCTTCTAAAACCTCTAACATGTATTTGTTAGAGGTTTTTTTATGCTCTAAAATAACCCAGGCGATCGCAGGTAAGGCGATCGCAGCTCATCGCCTCGCAGCTCATCACCTCAACTCCGAGCACCTCACCTGCCATCGCCTCGCGAGTAGATCGAAATTTGAGCAATTCTTAACATTAATTAACACCATAGGCAAAAGGATTCCTTGTCTGATCAATTCATAACGCTTATTTTTGACAGTCTTTCATAAACTGATCAAATGTATTATAAATTTGCAATTATTACTTTTTTAACAATTACAGTGAGCTGTAACTGTAGATCTCAGGAACTTAGTTTCGAAGAGTACAATCCAACCTCTACCCTTGTTGTACCCGAAAATTTGGTTCTAAAGGCCAGATTTCCTTTTATAGATGTTCACGGGCACCAATACAGAATGCCTGAACAGGATCTTGGTCCTGTCGTTGCTGCCATGGATACATTGAATATGGGTATTATGGTGAACCTGAGTGGAAGGTCAGGTGATGAATTGATAAGATCAGTAAAAAACATCAAGGATCATTATCCAAATCGTTTTGTCGTTTTTGCAAACATAGACTTTGAAGGGGTAGGCACGCAAGGCTGGACCGAAAAAGCGGTGCTACAGCTTGAGACTGATATTAAAAACGGAGCTCGGGGGCTCAAAATTTATAAGAGCCTTGGAATGCGTTATAAGGACAGTGATGGTAAAAGAGTAACAATCGATGATTCAAGGCTCGACCCAATTTGGGCCAAATGCGGGGAGCTGGGAGTTCCTGTTTTGATACATGCCGCCGACCCTAAATCATTTTGGGATGAGTATGACGCTGACAACGAACGCTGGCTGGAGTTAAAAACACACCCCAGAAGAAAAAGGAGTGCAACCGATCCTGCGCCTTGGCAACAGATCATCAGTGAACAGCATCATATGTTCAGGAAGCACCCAGGAACGACCTTTATCAATGCGCATATGGGATGGTATGCCAATAACCTCGGAAAATTGAGTGAACTCATGGAGGAATTACCAAATATGAATGTGGAAATTGGTGCAATCATTGCAGAATTGGGCAGGCAACCCAGGTTTGCGAAAAAGTTTTTTGAAAAATACCAGGATAGAATCCTCTTTGGTAAAGATAGTTGGAAACCAGAAGAATTTCCAACGTATTTCAGGGTACTGGAAACGGCAGATGAATATTTCCCGTATCATAAAAAATACCATGCTTTTTGGAACATGTACGGGCTTGACCTGTCTGATGAAGTACTAAAAAAGGTGTATTATAAAAATGCGCTTCGCATAGTCCCCGGATTAGATAGCAGTTTGTTTCCTGAATAGGGTTAGCTTCAGGGATTTTAGAGAAAAATGAGCCTATTGTTTGATAATACCGGTAGCCAGAATTTTACCCCCTTCATTGATTTTTAAAAAATACAAACCTGCAGTTACCTTCGATAGATCTAAGGCATAATTAGACTTGTTGATATTCATTTCTTCAAAGATCAATCTTCCTGTAGGGTCATAGACACTAATATTCATCTCTTCAAATCCTGGTCGCTGTATATAAAAAACCGATGAAGATGGATTGGGATACAATTTGAAATTATTTTTTTCAAAATCGCCTGCGGCCAGCACGGCCGTTGCAGCAACGGTAAAATTGTCAATAGCTGCACCTTCTCCGTTTTCGGCCTGGTCTGACGCAAAAACGAACCTGAAAATAACATTGGGTTCCTTACTAAGGTCACTGAGATCATAACTATATTCCTTTACAGTGAGATCGGTTCCCGTCCATTGACGTCCAACCGTTATGGGGCGTTGAGGGTCGATAAAATTACTATTGTACCAATTTGGATCATTGGAACTGCCCAGAATAAGCCAGTTTTCTCCCTTGTCAACAGAGTATTCCAAATATAAAACATCCCAATTCAGCTCAATATCGAAGATCATATCGAATTTAATCATTGGGTTTTCAAGTTTGCTGAGATCGTAGCAGGGAGATATTAAATAACTCGTTGTTTCATCATAGTAATTGCCATTGGCATTGGTCACATAGACTTTGTTTAGTTTATTTTTAAACTGATTACTCGTAGCTTCTGACTTTTCCCAAAGTCCATTTGAATCACCCAAAGTGATCTCAAGCCACTGATCTTCATTAACATCTCCAAAAGTGTTGACATATTGACCTTCTCCCTGGCTGTTTGATGTAAATGAGGCATACAGGACGTTGTTATCGCCAAATGCATCGTTTTGCGCCGATATCTCCACGACGAGTTCGTGAGGCCCCATGGCAATCTCTGAATTATTTGGCAATTCTATTTGCCTCACTTCCTCAGAAGAGATTTCCCCGTTATAAGTATATTCGAAAGGAACTCCATCTACCTGATATTTGATAAGAATTGACTGGATGAGATTGACCCCGTTATTTTTAACCGTGATCACCGGCGTAATGCCGTTACACTGCACAGAATTGTTTGTATTGATGCTTAACAAGCTAAGATCTACATTGGCTTTGGACACTTCAATGGGTGATTGAAAAACACCACGCCCATATGTGCCGGCTGTAATAATCCTGTCTTCGATATTGATCTCGATATCATAAACAGGAGCATTTGGTAAGCCTTCATCAAATACTTCCCATTGGGTCATGGTGTCATTAATGTGATACACACTAATATTAGTACCTAAAAACAAGTCGTTGACCAAACTTTGATTTTGGTGTTTTATCACTAATTTAGAGTCATCCGGCAGGTTTCCCGAAATATCCTGCCAATTACTCCCTCCATCAATTGATTTTAAAACCTGCCCGTTGGTTCCGGAGGTTGTCACATAGATTATATTCTCGTCCTGATGATTGATTTCAACCGAAGATATTAAGTTAGAAAACATGAAATCTATTTCTTCAAATGAAATTCCTTTATCAGAACTTTTAAAAAGCTTATTGATGCGAGAAGCATACATCACCTGCTCATTAGACGGAGCGATACTTAAATTGTTTAGGTCACCGCCAAAAACATCTGAAGAAACGGCCTCCCATTGATTGTTAACCAATTGATAAACTCGAGAATATCCTGCATAGAGATTGCCTTTTTGATTGGCTTCAAGCGGGGTTACCCAGTTGCCTCCACTGTCTTGATTGTCGTCATCTACTTCTTCCTTTGGGGCCTCAGTCACGGTTCCTCCTTGAGTTTGGCCTCCGTTATAGGTTACATTTAACCTACCGCCATATTGACTAAAACCATAATAAATATTTTCATCATTTGGGTCAACCACACAATCCATTCCATCTCCTCCGTGGTA
The DNA here is from genome assembly GCF_038433205.1 of Lutimonas vermicola. NCBI lineage: Bacteria > Pseudomonadati > Bacteroidota > Flavobacteriia > Flavobacteriales > Flavobacteriaceae > Lutimonas > Lutimonas vermicola. The sequence goes on along the minus strand of NZ_JBCDNA010000001.1, from coordinate 1,675,916 downwards.
TTCGTGCCACGTGCCATTGCTATAGCCAAAACCACCGTTGTCCTGAAGTCCTCCGACAATATTGGATGCATTGCTTTTGGCCGTAGAAATTTTATAGTACTGGCTAATGCTTAGATTTTCTGTTAAATCAACAAAGCTATCCGCATTATTTGATGACATGTAAATGCCGCCATCAGTTCCGGCAAATAAATTACCATTGAAATACCTTAAAAAATGTATATCTGCATGTGTATATGCCGGGTCAGAAGGATCCCACCATCTGTTTTTCTGGACAAAACTTTTACCCCCATCGTCCGAACGCCATATATCAAGTACTCCCACAAGAACGACCTCAGCGTCAACTGGACTTACTGTAAGGGCCATATCATACCAGGCCTGCGTACTGCCGCCAAAAATATCTTCCAGAACTTCGGTTGTATTAAAACTTACACCCGCATCAATCGACTTGTATAAGCCTTGAAATGAATTATCATCAATATTTGAACTTAGCAAATAAACCACATCTGAGTTGGCAGGGCTCACATCTATGGCAAAACGAGCGGAGGATTCAGGAAGACCACTACTTACTAGGGTAAAATTTTCACCTCCATTAGTGGACCTGTAGAATTTAGAACGGCTTACGGCATAAACAACATCAGGATCGTCAGGCTTTAATTTAAAATCAACAATATTATTTGCTATTTTCTTCGACCAGTTCTGTCCGGCATCGGTGCTTTTAAAAAATCCCTGATTAGTGCTTACCCAGAGTATATCTGAATTTTCAGGATGTATATAAATTTCATTTGAAATCGCATTCATGGAAGAAAAATCCAAGCCGGTTTTTTTCCAGGTAGTTCCTCTGTCGGTAGATTTTAAAACGCCTACACTATAGGTATCCCGTGCATCATCATCTCCTGTAGCAATATAAATAACATTTGAATTATTTTTATCTATGGCAATACCCGATACTCCAATCTGAGGGAGTTCATCTGTGAGCGGCATCCAGTTCAAACCTGCATCAGTTGAGCGCCAAAGACCGCCGGCAGGCGCTCCCACATAATACGTATTGGGTGCGTTAGGATCAATGATAAAAGTATTCACCCGTCCCTGACCTTGCTTCACATTTGTGGTATATGGCCCTATAGACTTCCAGTTGCTAACAGCGCTTTTAGAAAGGCTGTTTTTCTGTTGCCAGGATTTCCATATGAATTCCGGAGTGGCTAAAGCTCCGTTTTTTGATAGTTGATGGCGCCAATGGTTTTGCCATCGTTTAAAAGGTTTATATCCGCTTCCCTTTTTACGATGGTCTTTCCCTATCCAATAGGCATTGAATGCATTGTTCAACTGCTCCATCGACTGATGGCGATTCGTTTTTTTCTGGTCGGTTGTATTCATCCAAGGCGCAGCTTCGTTGAATTGACCAATTGCATTTGAAGTAATAAACAATAAAAAAAGGAAAGTAACTTTTCTCATTCAAGGGGAATTGTAGCAATATTTTGTCTTTCAAATATACCAAAATTTTGTTAGTTCAAAATACGGAGGTATTTGTCTCAAACATATCCATAGGTCAAATGCGACCAGCGTCATAATATGGAAAATGAATATTTCTGAATTCAGAAAACTTCCCTGATTTTTAAGGGTTTTCCTCTTTCCCGATAGAGTCTGTTTTTGGTTGCTCGAGGATTTCATCGACAAATTTGCTGATCTCACTATTGAGTTGGTCCTGTGAGCTCATATTGTTGATTTTCAGGTTCAAAGCTGAAAAAGCTTCGATGATATTATTGTTTTCTTCAGCTACAAGTTGTTCTGTGATTGTTGGTATGGTCGACATATCTGCCAGGCGCAAGGTTTCGGTGTACAATACGTTGAGCCGTATTTTAACTTCGGGAATATTTAGTTTTTCTACCCGGATTGAATCCCTTAGTTGCTGAGCAAGAACAGATAATTCCACACTGTTTAAAAGAGCTTCATTCATCGATATTTCCTGGTATTGACTAATGAGGTCATCAAATTTCTGGTACTCTCCCCAGGGAGCGACTAATTTTTTGGATTCTTCGTTTAATCTTGAAATCGGTTTGTCTGATTTGATCACGCTGCTTTCTGATACGGCTGTTGTATTTTCTTCAGCTTTTTCCTGCTCTTTGTTTTTACAGGATGTAAGCAAAAGCGACAGTAAAAATAATCCCAAAAAAATCTTAGGCATAATAATGAATTTACGATTCAAAAATAAACAATAAAATCAAAGAGTATGGCATGGTATGAATAGTTTTTCTATTGGAGAACTGCTATCTTTGGTACATTATTTTTAAAACATAAAGATGGGTTCTAAAATTCTAATTATTGGGTCGAGTGGACAAATAGGAACTGAATTGGTTTTAAAACTGAGAGAGATTTACGGTAATGAAAATGTCATCGCCTCGGATATCCGAAAAGGGAATTATGAGGTGATGGAGTCGGGACCTTTTGAATTTCTTGATGTGACCAATAAAAAGGATATTGAAGAAGTGCTGATCAAACACCAGATTAAAGAGGTTTATTTGATGGTAGCCATACTGTCGGTCATTGCTGAACAGAACCCCCAAATGGCCTGGGACCTTAATATGAGCTCTCTTTTCAATGTTCTTGAACTTGCCAGGAAGGGGATTATTGATAAAGTGTTTTGGCCAAGCTCTATAGCTGTATTCGGACCCGAAACACCAAAAAAGATGACTCCGCAAGACACAATCATCAAGCCTTCAACGGTATATGGTATCAGTAAATTAGCGGGTGAAAACTGGTGCGCTTATTACAGCCGGAAATATGGCATTGACGTGAGAAGTCTTCGTTATCCAGGGTTGATAAGCTATAAAACAACACCCGGGGGCGGAACTACAGATTATGCAGTTGAAATATTCTATGAGGCCATCAGAAGAAAATCCTATACTTGTTTTCTTAAGGAAGATACAGTACTGCCGATGATGTATATGGATGATGCGATCAATGCAACAATAAACTTAATGCAGTCTCCCAGGATGGATGATTATATTTCGTATAATATAGGAGCATTCAGTTTTTCGCCTAAGCAACTGGCTGAGGCCATACAAAAGCAGATACCTGAATTTACGATTGCTTACAATCCGGATTCAAGACAGGAAATTGCTGAATCATGGCCCGAAAGTGTTGATGATTCCCAGGCAGGAAAAGATTGGGGTTGGGAGGCAAAAACTGACCTTGACAAAATGGTTGTTTTAATGTTACAGGGGTTACATTATACTATTAGTTAGTTCTTATTTTTGTTTCGTCTAAAGGACTCAAAAGTTAACTACAAGATGAAAGAAATAATAGAGAATAGTTTAAAATCAGCGCAGAGTTATACTGATTATAAGGAAATGGTATTACATTTACTTGAAGAAGGGAAATCAACGGGAATGGTTCAGAATAATGACTTGTTCCATTATACCAAGTTGAATAATCAAAGGATGAAACGACTTGACAAGCAGACCAAGCTCCATGAAGAAACGCTTACTAAAACTCAGAAGATCAATAGAGAGTTTACATGGCTGGTTCTGACGGAGAGCTGGTGTGGAGACGCTGCTCAAACACTCCCGGTCATTAATAAATTCGCAGAGGCGAATAAAAAGATTGATCTAAAAGTGGTTTTAAGAGACGAAAACGAGGAATTGATGAATAAGTTTCTAACGAACGGGAGCAAATCCATTCCTAAACTTATTGTAGTTGACAATGCTTCATTGGAGGTTGTAGGTTCCTGGGGCCCTCGTTCTGCCGAAGCCTCAAAATTAGTAACTGAGTATAAAGAAAAACACGGCAAGATTGATGCCCAACTAAAAACCGATCTTCAAAATTGGTATAATGATGATAAAGGAACTCATATTGAAATGGAGATGTTAGAACTTATAGATGAGTTGATCGTTTAATATGTTTGTGCCCTATGACGCTTTAACAGCAGAAGCAAAAGTTATGATTTACCCGGGAAGCAGGAAGTTTTTCCCGGATGAACTGCCTGAAATTGAACAAAGGCTAAAAGATTTTTGTGAGAATTTAAATGAAACAGAGATTTCATTTCAGATTAAATACAATCGATTTTTGATTTTTATAATTTCTGAACAAACCCCCCTGGATTTGGACAGACATAATTCTTTGGTAGAACTTGTTCAGGAACTGGAACAGCATTACAACCTGATTCTTCTCGATAAGGTCAATGTTTGTTTTAAACAGGGGCCCTATGCTCAAATCAAGGAAATCCCGGACTTTAAGGCATTGATTAAAAATAAAGGCGTGTCAAAGAAAACCATAGTATTTGATCATATGATCAATACTAAATACGAATATGAAAATTCCTGGGAGGTTCCAGCCGGCGAAAGTTGGTTGTCACATTTCTTTTAAGCTTTAAGCGCTTCGACAAAAGACTCTGGGCTTATTGCTTTTGAAAGATCAAAGGCTCCGCTTTTCGTTCTTCGAAGTGACGAAAGATGGCTGCCACTTTCTAGTTTTTTTCCAAAATCATTCGCAATTGACCTGATATATGTGCCTTTGCTGCAGAGAATCCTAAAGTGTACTTCGGGTAAATCAATACTGGTTATTTCAAAATCAAAAACAGTTACTTCTCTTGATTTGATTTCTGTATGTTCTCCCTTGCGTGCCAGTTCGTACAATCGTATGCCATCTTTTTTGATAGCAGAATAAATGGGTGGTTTTTGCTTTATCAAACCTTTAAAAGATTCAGCTGCGTTGAGGATCAACTCATTAGTGACATGTCCGATTGGAAAAGATTGATCAACTTCAGTTTCAAGATCAAAAGAGGGAGTTGTTGCCCCAAGGGTTATAGTACCTGTATACTCTTTATTCTCGGCCTGATACTCATTGATGTTCTTGGTCATTTTTCCTGTGCATATGATCAACAAACCGGTAGCCAGCGGATCGAGCGTACCTGCATGACCTACCTTAATCTTTTTTAGATTAAATTTTCTTCGAATGGCCCAGCGTATTTTATTCACCACCTGAAAAGAAGTCCAGTTCAGGGGTTTATCAATGATGAGAACCTTTCCGTTTAAAAAATCTTCAACTTCCATTACATGTAAAAATATGCGTAACCAATGGCAATGGTTCCCACAATAAAACAATAGACCGAGAAATAGTGGAGTTTACTATTTTTTACCAAGCTGATCATCCAATTACAGGCCAAAAGCCCTGAAATAAATGACGCTGTAAATCCAACTGCCATTACTCCGAAATTTTCGTCACTAAAACTGATCTGACCCCCCATAAAATCTTTGGCAACTTTTCCTAAAATTAAAGGCACTACCATTAAAAATGAAAAGCGGGCAGCTTTGGATCTATCCACCCCAAGCAGGACAGAAGTCGAAATTGTTGCCCCTGAACGCGAAATTCCCGGTAACATGGCAATTGCCTGGGAGATACCTATTATTAAAGCATTTACCTTTGAAACATCCTTGTCTGTATGTTTAGCTTTATCAGCCAGAAACAGTAAAAGACCTGTGATGAGCAGCATAAATCCAACGAGCAATATATTTCTGTTAAAAAAGGCTTCCAGTTCTTCTTCAAACATCAAGCCAATGATCGTTGCAGGGATCATTGAAATAATAATGTTTAGAGAGAACATTGATTCTTCATTCTTTTCGAACTTAAGGAGCCCTTTTACGATGTCGAAAACATCTTTTCTGAAAATGACCAAAGTACTAAGCGCAGTTGCAAAATGCAAGACGACTGTAAAAGTGAGGCTTTCTTTCGGTAAAGAATCATCACCGAAAATAACCTTGGCCATTTCTAAATGACCGCTAGAAGACACGGGCAAAAATTCAGTAAGACCTTGAACAATTCCAAGGATAATAGCTTCTAAATAATTCATATTTTTCGCGGTATCAGTAAGAATTGATCATCCTTTATTTGCCTGGATTGGCCATGATGGCGTAAATTTCAATTGCAAGACCTATCAGCACTATGGTCGGTGCAAGCCTTATCCTTCGAAAATTATAGATACTTTCGTTAAATACATTTGGATCGTCACTTCCTCCCCCCATCATAAGCGCGAAACCTATTAAAATGACCGCAGCACCAATGATCATAATTGTATAATTTTTCTTCCCGAACAGGAATTCGCCCTCAACCTTCTGCTGATTTTTGTTTTTCTTCGCCATATTAAAAATATAATTCGTCCGTTCTTAAATTCAAAAACCTTTGGGTTGCCAAAAATGTACTCGCCCAGGTAATCAGTATGCCCATTCCAAAAACAATTCCAAGTAAACTGGCCATTTCTATTCTATTGTCTATCATTCCAAATTCAGGAAACATTTTGTTTAAATAATATAAAAGTATGCCTAATTCAACAATGGCCAAAACCGCTCCAATCATACCCAGTTTTACACTGTTCCAGATAAATGGTTTTCGTATAAAACGTTTTGTGGCACCAACCATTTGCATCGTTTTTATGGTAAATCGCTTTGAATAAACCGATAACCGAATCGAACTATTGATCAAAACCACCACAACCAATGTGGCTAATCCACAAAATATCAGGATAAAGAGACTGATTCGTTTAACATTTTTAGTGAGCAGATCAATCAAAGGTTTGTCATATGAAACAGAAGAAACAAATTGATTTCCCTTATAAATCGATTCAATTTCCGCCATTTTTTCAGGGGACACAAAATCCGCCTTTACATAAATATCAATCGAGTTCTCAAGAGGATTATAGCCCAGAAAATCCATAAAATCCTCACCATTCTCTTTTTTGTAGATCTCTGCAGCCTCTTCTTTCGAGACATAATCAGTGCTTTTGGTAAATGCCTGTTCATCAATGGATACTTGCAGATTTAATATTTGATCTTGCTTGACATCATTTTTGAGATATAATGTGATTGCGGCACTTTCTTTAAAGAAATTAGATACTTTTTTAGTATTTAAAATAAGAAGGCCCAAAACACCTATTAAGAACAGCACCAAAGAAATACTGATAACTACCGATATATAAGAAGATCGAAGCCTTCTTTTTTGGTATTTTTCAAAGGATTTACTCATGGATTTAACAAGGTTTTTCAGAATTGCAAGGTAATTATTTCTGTATAAAGGGCAAATAAAAATTACCGGGCAAATACTTTATTTTTCAATCTCCTGACAGAGTTCAATTAAAACTCCATTACTGCTCTTTGGGTGAAGAAATGCAATGAGTTTGTTATCAGCACCCTTTTTTGGAGATTCATTGATCATGGTGAATCCTTCTTTTTTCAATCTTTTGATTTCCTTATGGATGTTTTCAACCTCAAAAGCTATATGATGAATACCTTCCCCTTTTTTATCGATAAACTTTGAAATTGTACTCTCCTCTGAGGTTCCTTGCAGCAATTCTATCTTGTTAGGTCCAACCTGAAAAAACGAAGTTGTTACTCCTTCGCTTTCCACTACTTCAGTTTTATAAGGTTCTTCCCCAAATAAACTTGAAAAAAGCTTATTTGAAATTTCCATGTTTTTAACGGCAATTCCTATATGTTCAATTTTTTTCATCTAAAGGGATCTTTTGTCTCAAAAATAAAGAATTTATACTTATTGGTTTTTGAAGCTTCATTAAACCGAATAATACTATTTTTGTAGTCATGGAAACAAACAGACAGAAAAAAATTGCGGGAGTCATCCAGAAAGATCTGGTTGATATCCTTCAGGGAGCCGCAAGAGACGGTATGAAAGGGGTGGTTATTTCGGTAACTAAAGTCCACGTGACTACTGATTTAGGACAGGCAAAAGCTTATTTGAGTATTTTTCCATCCGATAAAAAGGATGAGATCATGGAAGGGATCAAAGCAAATACGGTAATGATCAGGCATGCCCTGGCCATAAGAACAAAAAATCAATTGAGGAGAATGCCTGAGTTGATGTTTTTCGTTGATGATTCCCTGGATTATATCGAAGGTATCGACAAGGCCTTAAGAGGAGAAGATGATCCTATCAGGAATGCTCAAAAACCGGGTCAAAAGAAAAACAGAAAGGATTGAATTTTCCGCTGTACATAGCAAAACGATATTTACGTTCAAAGAGCAGCAATAACGCAATAAATATCATTACACTTATCGCTACTTTAGGCGTTATCGTCAGCACGATTGCATTGTTCATTGTACTGTCGGTATTTTCGGGACTTAAGGATTTTAGCCTGAGTTTTATTCGAACTGCTGATCCCGATCTCAAGATCACTTCTGTTATGGGCAAATCCTTTCTTTTTGATCAAAACATGGAACAGGCTTTGGTTTTGGATAAAATCCAGGCCTATTCAAAAGTAATCGAGGAAAGAGTCTTCTTAAGTTATGGTGAAAAATCACATGTGGCCAGTATCAAAGGAATAGATGCAAATTATTTAAATGTCAATCGTTTGGATACCGCAGTGTATTTTGGAAACTGGGTAAACTATGATGCGAAATATACTGTTGTGGTTGGAAGTGCCATATCATCTGCTTTGTCAATAGGTTCCTATGATTTTCTGGAATCTTTGAAGATTTATGTGCCGAGACCTGGGAAGGGGTATATTACCAATCCGAAAAATGCCTTTACTCAGGTCGGTGCCCAAACTATAGGCATTTATCGCCTTACTGATGATATTGACAAGAAATTCGTTTATAGTAATTTAAGTCTTGCCCAGGATCTCCTAAGCTATAAAACCAATCAGATCACAGCTGTTGAAATAAAAGTAGTACCCGGGGCTTCGGTTCATGAAGTTCAGGAAACCCTTAATGCAAGGTTAGGTGACGATTTTGAAGTAAGAACCAGACAGCAACTGAATTCTGTCTTTTATAAGATGTTAAATACTGAAAACCTGGTTTCTTATCTTGTCTTTACCTTGATTTTGGTTATTGCCTTATTTAATGTTATTGGAGCCATCGTGATGATGATTATTGATAAAAGAGAAAATCTAAAAACGCTTTTTCACCTCGGCTCATCCGTAAGGGAAATCAGAAAGATATTTGTTTTACAGGGCTTTTTGCTTACTTTATTTGGTTTAAGTGTTGGGCTGTTACTTGCAATTCCATTTGTTATTTTACAGAAAAAATATGGTTTTATCATGATCACTCAGTCCCTGGCCTATCCTGTGGAATTCAGATTTCTGAATGTAATGGTGGTAACGCTGACCATAATTGTCCTGGGCTATCTGTCGGCTAAAATTGCGAGTGCAAGGATCTCAAAAAAATTGGTGGAATAAGGAATGATGGAGTAAAATTTTTGAAAAAGTGAGCCCTTAACCTAAGAAAGTTGTACTACATGATGACAAACTATTCATTTCCAAACTTCTCCAAGACCTCTTCAAATACTTCAAACACCTCTTCTTTAGTGTTTCCGGTAACCATTCTAAGCCTGTATTCCTTAAAATGCGGTATTCCTTTAAAGTAATTGGTGTAGTGACGACGTGTTTCAAAAAGACCGGCATGATCCCCGTTCCAGGCAATGGCCATTTCGAGGTGTCTTTTTGCGGTTTTAACCCTTTGTGCAATATCAGGTGATGCCAAATGTTCTCCGGTTTTGAAATAGTGCTTCACTTGGTTAAAAAACCAGGGGTTACCAATGCTGGCTCTCCCGATCATGGCTCCGTCCAATCCGAATTGATCCCTCATAAGCGCTGCTTTTTCAGGAGAATCCACATCGCCGTTTCCAAAAACTGGAATATGCATTCTTGGATTGTTCTTTACATTTGCGATCGGTTCCCAAACAGCTTCTCCTTTGTACATCTGGGCTCTTGTCCTACCGTGTATGGCAATAGCCTGTATACCAATGTCCTGAAGTCTTTCTGCAACTTCCTGGATATAAATGGAGTCGTGGTCCCAGCCCAACCTTGTTTTTACCGTTACCGGGAGTTTGGTGTGTTTTACCATGGCCTCGCTCAATTTCACCATTAATGGAATATCCTTGAGAATCCCGGCCCCGGCCCCTTTACTTACCACTTTCTTTACCGGACAACCAAAATTGATATCAATAAAATCAGGTTTGGATCTTTCAACAATTTCAACCGTTTTTAACATGGAGTCAAGATTTGCCCCAAAAATCTGAATTCCCACTGGTCGTTCTTTATCATAGATGTCAAGTTTTTGTACGCTTTTTGCAGCGTCTCTGATCAGCCCTTCGGATGAAATAAACTCTGTATACACTACGTCAGCTCCATTCTCTTTGCAAAGCGCCCTGAACGGAGGGTCACTAACATCTTCCATGGGTGCTAACAACAGTGGAAATTCTCCTAATTCTATGTCACCTATTTTTGCCAAACCTAAATTTTAGGCTGCAAAATTACATATTTTTTTAATGATTCCCTGAATGGGCAGGCTATTCCTGCACATGGAAATTATGTGAATGTTTTTAACCTTGTTTTTTTAAATAATGTATTTTTGAATTTAGAAATTTCCTTATCCATGAATGTTAAATATTTTTTACTTATTGTATTAGTGATCGCGTTATCTTGTAAAACGTCTCATAACAAACATAGTTATGACGGAAAATCTGGCGCGACTAAAATGGTCAACACGTTGCATTACCCAAAGGAGAAGCATTTTAAAAATATTCGGCAACTCACTTTTGGGGGAGACAATGCTGAAGCCTACTGGAGTTTTGACAGTTCAAAATTAGTTTTTCAGGCGAATAACAAAGCCTGGGGGTTGAATTGTGACCAAATCTTTATCATGGATGCTTCCAGGCCCTTGGATAGTCTTGAAATTCCTCAAATGATAAGTACAGGTAAAGGAAGGACAACCTGCAGTTATTTTTTGCCAAATAATAAAACTATAGTGTATTCTTCTACACATTTGGCGAGTGAAGACTGCCCCCCGGTGCCCAAAAAGGAAGATTACGGCAATAAATATATTTGGCCCGTATATGAAGGATATGATATTTTTTTAGCCGACACCGAGGGAAATCAGTTAAAACAGTTAACCTTTGAGGAGGGCTATGATGCTGAACCTACAGTTTCACCCAAGGGAGATAAAATTGTTTTCACCTCAACAAGAACAGGTGACCTGGAATTGTTTACCATGAATTTAGACGGAAGTGATGTTAGGCAGGTTACCAATGAATTAGGCTACGATGGAGGGGCCTTCTTTTCACCTGATGGAAGCAAGCTGATTTTTCGTTCTTCACGCCCAAAAACCGAAGATGAAATTAAAGAATATAAAGATTTATTAGCCCTTGGTCTGGTACAACCAACACATATGGAACTGTATATTTGCAACATAGACGGAACTGAACTGACCAAGATAACCGATTTGGGCAGTGCAAACTGGGCGCCATTTTTCCATCCTTCGGGGGAAAAGATTATTTTTTCGAGCAATCATATATCCAAAAGAAGCTTTAATTTGTTTATGATTAATACAGACGGAACGGGTTTGGAACAAATAACATATGACAAAGTTTTTGATGCTTTCCCTATGTTTTCTCCGGATGGGAAAAAAATTGTATTCTCTTCAAACAGAAATAATTACGGAACACATGACACAAACCTTTTTGTAGCTGATTGGGTGGATTAAAAAATATAAAGACATGAAAAAAACATATAATTGGGCCATCTTAGGCTGCGGAAAAATCGCAAGGAAATTTGCAGAAGACCTTGGATTGCTCGAAAATGCAAAGTTATATGCTGCTGCTTCGAGAAGTTTATACAACGCACGGGAATTTGCAAATGATTTAGGCTTTGAGAAAGCTTATGGGTCCTATGACGAGATGGTACAGGACCCTGAAGTGGATATTGTTTATATAGCAACGCCCCATGCGATGCATTTAGCTCATAGCACCTTGTGTCTTAAACATAAAAAGGCAGTTTTATGTGAAAAGGCCTTTGCTATGAATACAAGTGAAGTAGATCAAATGATTAAGACTTCTAAAGAACATAACACCTTTCTTATGGAAGCGTTTTGGACCATTTTTTCATCGAAATTTAATAAGGTCCTGGAACTTTCCAAAGATAAAGACCTGGGCCAGCTCAGATTTGTAAAATCCGATTTTATGTTCAAAGCTGATTTTGATCCAGACAAAAGGTTGTATAATATTGATTTAGGGGCCGGTTCTTTACTGGATATAGGTATTTACCCCATATTCAGGTCTTTGATGTTATTGGGAAAACCTGACTCCATAAAAACTATGGCCAATATTCGTTCAACAGGGGTAGAAGATAGCATAAGTATGCTTTTTGGATACAAAAATGGTGCAATGGCAGTGCTTACTTCAAGTTTTGAAAGCTCCTGTAATAATGAAACGGAACTGTGTTTTGAGCATGGTTTTATTAAATTTGTGAGAGAACCTGAATTTCCTATTCTTATTGAAAAAAACGGCGTACGGGAAGAAATTTATTTTGAGCAGCCAAAAGGGATGGGTTATGAATTGGAAGCAGTTCATGTAATGGAATGCCTTGACAAAGGATTGATTGAAAGTCCGGTTTTGCCCTTGTCTCTAAGCAGAGAGTTGATGGAAATCATGGATGCCGTCAGAAAGGATGCTGGTATTGTATTTCCGAAGCATGATTAAACCTGAAAATTAGGTTTTGCCAATCAACTAATTAGTTATATTTGCGCAAATATTGAAGACAGGTAAGCACGGATGAAGAATATTAGAAACTTTTGTATTATTGCCCATATCGATCATGGTAAAAGTACCTTGGCCGACAGGCTATTGGAATTTACGAATACCATAACTGACCGTGAAAAACAGGATCAGTTGCTCGACAACATGGATTTGGAAAGAGAGCGCGGAATAACAATCAAAAGCCATGCGATTCAAATGGATTATGAATTTGAGGGAGAGCAATATGTTTTGAATCTGATTGATACTCCGGGTCACGTAGATTTTTCATATGAAGTGTCAAGGTCCATTGCATCATGCGAAGGTGCTTTGCTTATCGTCGACGCCGCGCAGAGTATTCAGGCACAGACCATTTCTAATTTGTATCTGGCCCTTGATAATGATCTTGAGATTATACCTGTTTTAAATAAGATCGACCTGCCGAGTGCCAATCCTGATGAAGTAACTGATGATATCGTTGGTCTTTTGGGCTGTGATCCTGAAGAAGTGATTCACGCAAGTGGAAAAACAGGTTTTGGTGTTGAAAATATATTAAAGGCGATTATTGAAAGAGTGCCGGCGCCCAAAGGAAATCCTGATGGACCGCTTCAAGCTTTGATCTTTGATTCTGTGTACAATTCGTACAGAGGAGTTGAAACGTATTTTCGAGTGATCAACGGAGAGATAAAAAAAGGGCAAAAGATCAAATTTGTTGCTACTGATAAGGAGTATTTTGCTGATGAAGTAGGAACTTTGAAATTGACTCAAGTACCAAAAAAAAGTATAAAAGCAGGAGATGTAGGTTATTTGATTACGGGAATAAAAACCGCTAGTGAGGTAAAAGTGGGTGATACCATTACTGATGCTTTGAACCCTACCCAGGAAATAATTGAAGGCTTTGAAGATGTAAAACCCATGGTTTTTGCCGGTATTTACCCTGTTGATACAGATGAATATGAAGAATTAAGAGCTTCAATGGAGAAGTTGCAGCTCAATGATGCCTCCCTGGTTTTTGTACCTGAAAGTTCAGCAGCACTTGGATTTGGATTCAGATGCGGGTTTCTTGGAATGCTGCATTTGGAAATTATTCAGGAAAGGCTGGAAAGGGAGTTTGATATGACCGTAATCACCACGGTTCCCAACGTTTCCTATCACGCTTACACAAATAAGTACCCGGATAATATGATCCTGGTGAACAACCCAACTGATTTACCCGAACCTTCGACCCTGAATAGGGTGGAGGAGCCATTTATCAAAGCGAGCATTATTACCAAATCTGATTTCGTAGGCCCGGTAATGAGCCTTTGTATTGAGAAAAGAGGAGAAATCACAAATCAGACTTATCTAACCACAGAAAGGGTTGAATTGAGTTTTGATATGCCACTTTCAGAAATCGTATTTGATTTTTACGATCGATTAAAAACCGTGTCCAAGGGCTATGCCTCTTTTGACTATCATCCGATAGGATTCAGAGCGTCGAAATTGGTTAGGGTGGATATACTACTCAATGGACAACCCGTTGACGCATTGTCGGCTTTATTGCATGATAGTACGGCGTATGGCATAGGTAAGAAAATGTGTGAAAAGCTGCGAAAATTAATCCCGCGACAACAGTTTGATATACCTATTCAGGCAGCAATCGGGGCAAAGATCATCGCCAGGGAAACTATTAAAGCCTTGAGGAAAGATGTTACAGCCAAGTGTTATGGTGGTGATATCTCTCGTAAACGAAAATTGCTGGAGAAACAGAAAAAGGGTAAAAAGCGCATGCGCCTGGTGGGTAATGTGGAAATCCCTCAACAAGCTTTTATGGCAGTTTTAAAACTCAACGAATAAGTCTTATTTTTCTGAGAAAAGGTCAGGGCCTTTGCCTTTCTTTTGACCTTTTTTATCATTTTTCGATAAATCCTTTTTAATTCTTACGGGCTGGTTTTGCCCTGTAAGATGATCAACGCGTTTTTATGAATTTTCTATAGAATGGCTCCATTGTGCCTGTTCCTGGGCCAATTGATGGGTAAGGGAAGATGTTCTTAAATAATACTTTTTTTGATAAGAAAATTTTCCAGGTGATCTGCGGTCTGGAAGCAGGAATTTACTTTGTCGATATCTTCACAATAGCGATTGTGATCGGGACTAGAGCTGCAATCTATGACACTGAGGTTAATCTGATGGAATTTTTTATCAAGTAATCGGCACCTTTCTAAAAGAATATCTAAAGATTCATTCTCTTTGGTATGGAAGCCTCTTTTGGTCAAGTAGCCTTTTAAATAATTTTCTATGGCGAATAAAGAATTTTTACAGACAAGAAAAGAGACGACGTCTTCCATGGGTTTGAACAATTCTTCATTTGCTTTTTGAAGTTGTTTGTTCGCTTTTTCAAAATGATCTTTGGCTTTTTGATCCATAACTTGAAAAAAAAATAACCCCGCATGTATAATAATCATGCGGGGTGTGGTTTAACAAAATTATAAACTTTTGAACAATTCCAGGCGTTCCCATTTAGAATCAACCTCTTCCTGAGCCTGTTGAAGTAACTCGCTTGCCAAAGAAGCATTATCTTTTACAACCCTTGTGAAACGGGCTTCATTGTACATAAAATCTTCTAATGGAGCCGAAGGGGTTTTAGAGTCAAGTCTGAATTTCTTCCCTTTTGGTTTAGAAGGGTCAAATCTGAATAATGGCCAATATCCTGTCTCAACGGCTTTTCCTTGTTGAGTTGCGCCATCTTTCAAATCATATCCATGCTCCCCACAATGAGAATAAGCTACGATCAGCGAAGGCCCATTGAATTCAGCAGCCTCTTTAATGGCTTTTAAGGTTTGAACATCTTTGGCTCCCATAGCGATCTGAGCAACGTAAACACTTCCGTAAGAAATAGCTTGCATGGAAAGGCTCTTTTTAGGTGTTTTTTTACCTGCTATAGAGAATTTCGCACTTGCCCCTAATGGAGTTGCTTTGGAGGTCTGGCCACCCGTATTCGAGTAAACTTCGGTATCCATTACCAGTATATTGATATTTTCTCCTGATGCCAGTACATGGTCCACACCGCCATATCCAATATCATAGGCCCATCCGTCTCCACCAAATATCCAAACTGCTTTTTTGCGCAGGTATTCGGTCAATTGGTTGAGCTTTTTAGCATCTTCATTGTTGTCAAGAATGTTAAGGGTCTCTTTTAATCTGTCAATGTCTGCAAATTTTTTGGCTTTTTGGCTTTCATCGGCTTCCGGATTATCTAAAATATCCGAAACCAATTCACTTCCTACCAATAATTCCATTGATTTTAACAGGCTTACTGCAATTTCTTGCTTTTTGGAAAGTGCCAGCTGCATACCTAAACCAAATTCGGCGTTGTCTTCGAAAAGAGAGTTTGCCCATGCAGGGCCCCTGCCAAATTCATTTGTTCTGTAAGGTGTTGTTGGTAAATTCCCTCCATAAATTGAACTACAACCTGTGGCGTTCGCAATCAAGATACTGTCACCGTATAATTGTGTGATCAACTTGATATAAGGGGTTTCTCCACATCCTGAACATGCTCCTGAGAATTCAAACAGAGGCTGAAGGAACTGAGCACCTTTAACATTTGACGTACTTAATTGAGTACGGTCATAGTCAGGTAGATTGATAAAGAAATCCCAGTTTAGATTCTCAACGGCATCATGATCGAGTTTTTTACGCATGTTTATCGATTTGAAACCTGGTATTTCTTTGCTTTCGGCAGGACAAACTTCCACACAAAGATCACATCCCGTGCAATCTTCGGGTGATACCTGCAGCACATAGCTGTCTTCTTTTGTAAAAGGACGTCCTTTGGCCGGAACGTGTTTCATCGTTAACGGCGCTTCGAATAATTCGTCTTTTGCAACAACTTTTGCACGAATGGCGGCATGTGGGCAAATAGCAACACATTTGTTACACTGTGTACATATGTTTTCATCATCCCAAATAGGAATAAATTGTGCAATTCCACTCTTTTCGTATTGAGTTGTTCCTGTTGGGAAACTTCCATCTACCGGGAAAGCACTCACCGGTAATTCATCTCCCCGGCCTGCAAGAATGGTTTGAAGTACTTCTGTAACAAAACCGTCTGGGGCATTTGTCATCGCAGAAACAAATTGTTTTTTACTGGTTACATTTTTAGGGTAATCAACCTTTTCAAGGTTTTCCAATGATTTGTCAACAGCATTAAAGTTCATTTGTACGACCTTTTCACCTTTATGTGAGTAAGATTTTACAATGGCATCCTTGATCTTTTGAATGGCTTCATCCTTTGGAAGTATACCTGAAATGGCAAAGAAACACGTTTGAAGAACCGTATTGGTTCTTTTCCCCAATTTAGCATCCTGAGCTACTTTGGAAGCATCTACGATATAGAAATTAACTTCGTTTTCAATCAGGTGTTGTTGCATTTTTTCAGGAAGCTTATCCCAAATTTCATCTTTTGAATAAGGCGAGTTTAACAAAAATGTTCCGCCTTTTTTCAACTCATCGATCATGTCGTATTTCTCAATGAAATTAAACTGATGGCTGGCAATAAAATCGGCCTTTTCAATTAAATAGGAAGAGTGAATAGGTTCAGGCCCGAATCGCAAATGAGAAATGGTCTGTGCTCCTGCTTTTTTTGAATCGTACACAAAATAACCCTGTACAAAATTATCGGTGGTTTCTCCAATGATCTTAATGGAGTTTTTATTACCACCCACAGTACCGTCAGATCCTAAACCGTAGAACATACAGTTGAAAGTAGTTCTTCTTACTTCAAATGTTGGATCGGGCATCAGGCTTGTATGCGTGATATCATCTAATATACCAACAGTAAAATGATTTTTAGGTTTGTCTTTTAAAAGTTCATCGTAAATTCCTTTTACCATTTTTGGCGTGAATTCCTTAGATGATAAGCCATATCGGCCCCCTACAATAGTTGGCATGGTGTCACTTCCTTCTATAAAAGCACTCAACACATCCATATACAAAGGTTCACCTATACTTCCAGGCTCTTTTGTGCGGTCAAGAACCGCTATTTTTTTAACTGTTTTTGGAATTTTGTCTATAAAATCCTTCACAGAGAATGGTTTGAACAGGCGTACAAACAGGGCACCAACTTTTTCACCATCTGCGATCATTTTTTCCAAAGCTTCGTATACCGGTCCTTCACCAGATCCCATAATAATGGTTACTCTTTCTGCCTGAGGATGTCCTGCGTAATTAAACAGGTCATACCGTCTTCCGGTAAGTTCGTAGAATTCGTCCATCACTTCCTGGACAATACCCGGAACATTATCATAATAGGTATTGGCAGCTTCTCTGGCCTGGAAGAAAACATCAGGATTTTGGGAAGTACCTCTGATCACGGGATTATCAGGATCCAGCGAGTGTTTTTTATGCGCCATAATGCGGTCTTCGGGCATCATTTGCTTGATAATCTCATCAGGAATAGCATCTATTTTGGAAATTTCATGAGAGGTTCTGAACCCATCAAAAATATTCATAAAAGGTACTCTCGATTTTAAGGTGGCAACCTGAGAGATAAGCGCAAAATCCTGTGCTTCCTGAACAGATCCTCCAAATAACATAGCAAAGCCTGTTTGCCTTGCTGCCATCACGTCGCTGTGGTCCCCAAAAATAGAAAGGGCATGCGTTGCAACAGTTCTGGCGGCTACATGAATGACCGTAGGCAATAACTCACCTGCCATTTTATACATATTAGGTATCATAAGTAATAAGCCCTGAGACGCCGTAAAGGTAGTTGTAAGGGCTCCTGCCTGCAGGGATCCGTGAACGGCACCGGCTGCTCCACCTTCACTCTGCATTTCAACGATACGCGGAATGTTATCCCAAATGTTTGTCTGTTCTTTTGAACTGTAAAGATCTACATGTTCACCCATGGGTGATGCAGGAGTAATAGGATAAATCGCACATACTTCATTGGTCTTATGTGCTACTCTGGCAACCGCCTCATTAGCATCACATATTATTTTTTCGAATTGTTTTTTCATTTTAAAGAAAGTTTAAATAGGAGATAAGTTTTTTATCGTCAATCATTTTAAAGTTATATGATTAAATCAGGGTAAAATTATGGCATATGGAACACTTAAATTATGATATAAGTCATAGGCCAATGGAGGTCAGTTGAGTACAAAAAAAAAGAGCATTTGTTACCAAATGCTCTTTTTTAATTTTTTGAACTAAAATAGTTTATTCTCCGTGCATCCACACTTTTTTAGACAAAAGTTCTTCTTCTGTCTCCACGTGATCCTCATCAGGAACACAGCAGTCAACCGGACAAACAGAGGCACATTGGGGTTCATCATGGAATCCTTTACACTCTGTACATTTATCGGTTACAATAAAGTAAAACTCATCACTTATCGGTTCATTTTCAGCATCAGCGTCAACAGTTCTTCCGTCAGGAGTGGTTACTTCACCACTAAGGGAAGTCTCATCTGAATAAGACCATTCGCTGTCTGGTTCATATATTGCGTTATTAGGACATTCTGCCACACACGCGTCGCAGTTGATGCATTCGTCAGTTATTTTAATAGCCATTTTCTAATTATTTAAATTTACCCGGCAAAGTTAAAGAATTAAAATTTTATAAAATTCAGTAAAAATGAAATTTAGAATAATTCCAAATAAGAATTTAGAATAATTCTAAATAAGATAAGCTGAGGACTTTAAATGCAATAAAAATCACAGATTGATAAAAGTCATATTCTGATTGTTATGAGCTTCTTACTTTTAACCACTATTTAAAATAGGATAATCTAAATTTTAGTAAATTTATAAAAAATTAAAGAAAATGGCTGATAATAAAATGGAACCCGTGCAGCAGGTGGTTGAATCTCTTAGTGCGGTTGTAATTAGATTTGTCGGGGATTCAGGAGATGGGATGCAGTTGACAGGAACTCAGTTTACTGACACCTCAGCCATGTTTGGAAATGACGTGGCTACGTTCCCAAATTATCCTGCAGAGATAAGGGCGCCCCAGGGAAGCCTCTACGGTGTCTCTGGATTTCAGGTCCACATTGGCAGTATTGAGATCAGTACGCCGGGAGATGATCTGGATCTGTTAGTAGCTATGAACCCTGCGGGGCTAAAGACAAACTTACATGCGGTTAAAGCAGGACATACTATCATAGTGGATATTGATGCTTTTACAAAAAAAAATCTGCAAAAGGCTGAGTACGAAAGTAACCCCTTAGAAGATGGAAGCCTTGAAAACTACAGGGTGATAGAAGTTGCTATGACTACAATGACCAAGGAGGCTTTAAAGGACCTTGGCCTCGATAATAAAAGCATTACCAGAAGCAAGAATATGTTCGCACTGGGTATGGTATACTGGATGTATAACCGGGAAATGACTCACACCCTTAATTTCTTTGAGCAGAAGTTTAAATACAAACCTGAGATCGCTGAAGCCAATGCAAAAGTTCTTAAAGCAGGTTTTTATTATGCCGAAACACTTGAATTGATTCCTAATGCATTTAAAATAGCTCCTTCTGAAATGCCCAAAGGAACCTACCGTATTATTAACGGAAACACGGCAACAGCCTGGGGATTCCTTGCAGCAGCAGAGAAATCAGGGCTTGAATTATTTCTGGGTTCTTATCCGATTACGCCGGCAACCGATATTTTGCATGAACTTGTAAAGCACAAGAATTTTGGCGTAAAAGCTTTTCAGGCAGAAGATGAAATCGCTGGTGTTACTTCTTCAATTGGCGCTTCGTTTGCAGGCGATCTTGCCATTACCACAACCTCAGGACCAGGTCTTGCCCTTAAAGGGGAGGCAATTGGACTGGCATTAATGACAGAATTACCATTAGTCATTGTGAATGTCCAAAGAGGAGGGCCATCGACAGGTTTGCCTACTAAAACGGAGCAATCAGATCTTTTGCAGGCCATGTATGGCAGAAATGGTGAATCACCGGTAATTGTTATTGCGGCAAGTACCCCTTCCGACTGTTTTGATTACGCCTATATAGCAGCTAAACTGACCCTAGAACACATGACGCCTGTAATCCTTCTCACAGACGGATATATCGCCAATGGCTCAGAACCTTGGAGGATCAAGTCGATTAATGAAATGCCTGATATCAAGACAAATGTTGTCACTATAAAATCTGAAACCTGGCACCCGTATGACAGGGATAATGAAACCTTATCCAGAAACTGGGCCATACCGGGTACACCCGGCCTGGAACACAGGGTTGGTGGACTGGAGAAAGATAAGATTACCGGAAATGTATCTTATGTTCCTGATAATCATGAGTATATGACAAATATTAGGGCTGAAAAGGTCAAGAGGGTTGAAAATTATATTCCTGAACTTAAGTCGGAATATAATGAAGAAGGTGATCTTTTAGTCATTGGATGGGGTGGTACTTACGGAAGTTTGCACTCAGCTGTTCGAAGCCTTGACAACGAAGGTTATAAAATTGGCCATGCACATTTCTATTATCTCAATCCTTTCCCTAAAAATACGGCTGAGGTCTTGTCAAAATTTAAGAAAATAGTCGTTTGTGAATTAAATAAGGGGCAGTTGACTACAGTTTTAAAAGGCAGACACCCTGAATTTGAATACGTACAGTATAATAAAGTGATGGGCTTACCATTTTCGGTAACTGATTTGGTAGAGAAATTCAAGAACTTAATTAAAGAAAACTAAGATGCAAGATACTATAGAAAAAAAATATACATTCAAGGATTTTGCCAGTGACCAGGAGGTTAGATGGTGCCCGGGATGCGATGACTATGTGATCTTAAGGTCCATGCAAAAAGCGCTTCCTGAGATGGGTGTAAACAAAGAAGACGTGGTCTTTATTTCGGGAATTGGTTGTTCGTCAAGATTTCCCTATTATATTGATTCTTACGGGATGCATAGTATCCATGGGAGGGCAGCTGCCATATCGAGTGGGGTGAAATTGGCCAACCCTGATCTCAGTGTATGGATGATCACGGGAGATGGTGACAGCCTTGCGATTGGAGGAAATCATTTTATACATGTGCTCAGGAGAAATTTAAACCTGAATATCATATTGTTCAACAATGAGATTTACGGATTGACCAAAGGGCAGTTTTCACCGACTTCTTTGATAGGCCAAAAAACCAAATCATCTCCTTATGGAAATACCCAGCCGCCTTTTCATCCTGGCGAACTCGCACTTGGAGCACAGGCGCGGTTTTTTGCAAGATTAGGAGGAAATAGCCCTAAGGAAATGACCAGTCTTTTTGTGGAAGCAGAGAAATTTAAAGGGACCTCATTGATTGAAATCCTTCAAAACTGTGTTATTTTTAACGATGGTTGTTTTACCCAGTTTACGGATAAAAATGTAAAAGAAGACAAACAGATATTTCTGGAACACGGCAAGCCCATGATATTTGGTAAAGAAAAAGATAAAGGGCTTGTGTTAAACGGACTGAAACTGGAAGTAGTAACCATAGGCGAGAATGGCGTTACTCAGGAGGATATTTTGGTGCACGATGCCAAATGTGAAGACAACACCTTGCATCAGATGCTTGTTAAATTGCAATATCCTTTGGCTACCGGAATCATCAGGAGTTTTGTAGATGCTACTTTTGAAGAACGGGAAGCCATGCTAAATGCTGAGGTAAAATCCAAGTCGCAATTTTCAAAAGTTGATGACTTGTTTTTCTCCGGGGAAACCTATGAGGTTAAATAGAATAAATTATTTTTTAAAGGGTGACAATGGTCATCCTTTTTTTTTAAATCACAAGATACATTTGTGAACTAATTAAGAATATCAGTTATGGGTTATGAAGCGATTCTAGTATTTTTTATTGCGGGCGTATTTTTGGTAGTGCTTGCGAATTTCTTATCAAACCTGATTTCTCATAAATCGGAAAATCCGGCAAAAAAGGAACCTTATGAATGTGGAATTGAAACGATAGGTCCAACCTGGATTCAGTTTAAAGTAGGATATTATCTTTTTGCCATATTATTTTTAATATTCGATGTTGAAGTAGCTTTTTTAATTCCATGGGCAGTGGTTTTTAAAGAAGTAGGAACAGTGGCCCTGGTTGAAATAATTGTGTTTTTATTTATTTTAGGATTAGGCCTGTTGTACGCATACAAAAAAAGAGCTTTACGATGGGAGTAGAAAAGAAAAGATATTTAAGTCAGTTAGAAGCTGAAGGTTTAAAAGAGGTTGTTCCCGATAGTTTTCCGGGCAAAGTTATCCCCGCGGGGAATGGAGGAAACATTGTGGTTACGACCCTTGATTCTGTTATTAACTGGGGTCGGTCCAACTCGTTGTGGCCACTGTATTTTGGTACCAGTTGTTGTGCCATAGAAATGATGCAGACAGGAGCTCCTAAACACGACTTTTCGCGGTTTGGCTTTGAAGTAGCCAGACCTTCTGCAAGACAAGCTGATCTAATCATAATTGCAGGTACTATTGTGAATAAAATGGGACCGGTATTAAGAAGATTGTATGATCAAATGGCCGAACCTAAATACGTCATAGCCATGGGAGCATGTGCAATTTCAGGTGGCCCGTTCTATTACAATACCTATTCTGTAATTAAAGGTGCCGATCATGTAATTCCGGTTGATGTTTATGTACCCGGATGTCCCCCCAGGCCCGAAGCATTATTGGAAGGGATGATTATGTTACAGAAAAAAATCAAGACCGAGAACATGAAGCAAAAGATCAATCCAATTGACGGTTTTGATGAAGGGAATATTTAGTATTTAAGCATACAGATACCATGAAAAACGAAGAACTACAAAATATTATCAATGGCTTAGGGGAAAACCTGGAATTCTCTGAAGAAGGATCAGAATATTTAATGATAACGGTTTCTAAAGAGCAACTTCATGCAGTTTGCAGTAAGTTAAAAACAGATCCCGACCTAAAATTTGATTATGCATTTTGTATTACGGGAATGGACTGGGGTGAAGAATTGGGTGTTATTTATCATCTGGAATCCACAGAATTTAAACACGCTATAGTGGTAAAAGTTAAGACTGAAGACAGGGAGAATCCAACGCTGGATTCTGTTTGTGATATATGGAGAACAGCCGAGTTTCACGAAATGGAAATATTTGATTTTTTCGGAATAAAATTCAATAATCATCCAAATTTAAAACGCCTTTTCTTAACACCGGATTGGGTGGGTTATCCATTGAGAAAAGATTATGTAGACGAAGCTAATATGATTGTTAAATAAGGATTTTCATGACCAATCAAGAATTAAAAAACAAAATAAAGACAGAAGAATACTTCGTCAATATGGGGCCTCAACACCCTGCAGCTCACGGTGTTTTGCGTTTGTTATTAACCATTGATGGGGAAATAATCAAAAATGTTGAGCCCGATCTCGGTTATATACATCGCTCAATAGAAAAAATGTGCGAAAGGGATAGTTACCAGCAAATAGTTCATTTAACAGACAGAATGGATTATCTGTCTTCTCATATTAACAATGAAGCGGTCTGCTTAACTGTGGAAAAAGCCTTAGAGCTTGAAATCCCGGATAGGGTTCAGGTTATAAGAACTATAATTTCTGAACTTACCCGTATTGCATCTCATTGTTTATGGTGGGGTGTAATGGGAATGGACCTGGGGGCATTAACTACCTATTTCTATGCTTTTAGGGACCGCGAGATGATCAATGATATTTTTGAAGAAACCTGTGGAGCCAGATTAACCATGAATTATAATGTTCCCGGCGGCCTGATGTTCGATATCCATCCAAATTTCGTAAAGCGCACCAAGCAGTTTATCACACATTTCAGGAACAAATTGCCTGAGTACGACAAGTTGCTCACGGGTAATATAATTTTTGAAAAAAGAACAAAAGGGGTGGGTATTCTTACAAAAGAAGACGCTATTTCATTTGGCGTATCGGGTCCTGTTGCAAGAGGGTCAGGTTTTTCAAGTGATGTGAGAAAACACCATCCGTACAGCGCCTTTGACCGTGTTGACTTTAAAGAAGCTCTATTTACATCAGGAGATACTTACGCGAGATATAAAGTAAGAATTATGGAAATGTGGGAATCCATGTCAATTATTGAACAATTGATTGATAATATCCCTGAAGGAGAAACCAAAGTGGCAACAAAAGCAGTAATTAAATTACCAAAAGGTGAATTTTACCAGCGCGTTGAAACAGCAAGGGGAGAATTAGGGGTTTACATTAACAGTACCGGAACTAAAAATCCGTACAGGGTTAAATTCCGTTCACCAGGGTTTTCGAATTTATCGGCTTTGAACCATATTTCAAAAGGAGGTAAAATAGCCGATTTAGTAGCTACCATGGCTTCATTTGATTTTGTAATACCTGATATAGATCGCTAATTTGACTAATTTTTTAATGATGAATTTACCATTAAGCATAACAAAAACAATAAGTAATTGGATTTATTCCATCATGCCCGAAAGTGCGGCGACAATTACAATTTGGGTTTTAGTTGCAGTAGCTTATCTAACCTTATTTGCGGTAGCAGGATTGTATTTGGTATTGTTAGAACGCAAAGTAGCTGCATGGTTTCAGTTGAGGCTAGGACCAAACAGAGTGGGTCCGGGTGGAATATTTCAAACCATGGCAGATGCCTTAAAACTGGTTTCTAAAGAATTAACAAGTACTGATAGGGTTGACAAATTCTTATTCAATTTGGCACCTTATTTTGTGATTGTTTCTTCTCTAATTGCCATTGGAGTTTTTCCTTTTTCAAAACAATTTCAAGCTTTTGATATCAATATTGGGGTGTTCTTTTTAATTGCAGTCTCTTCAATTGGTGTGATAGGAATTTTATTAGGAGGATGGGCAAGTAACAACAAATTTGCTTTGATAGGTGCTATGCGAAGCGGTTTACAAACCATTAGTTATGAATTATCTGTGGGGATGTCAATATTAACTATGGTTTTGTTGACAGGATCACTACAATTGTCTGAAATTATTGAGGTACAAAGAACGGGTGGCTGGTTAATCGTGCAAGGGCATATTCCTGCGATTGTTGCTTTTATGATTTTTATGATCGCCGGAACAGCCGAGACCAACAGGGCGCCTTTTGATTTGGTAGAAGCAGAATCCGAGTTAGGAGCAGGGTTTCATACAGAATATTCGGGTATGAAATTCGCCTATTTCTTTTTAGCAGAATTTATCAATATGTTTATTATTGCTTCAATAGCTGTAGTATTATTTTTTGGTGGATGGTTATCTCCTTTCGGAATCACAGATCATATTGCATGGTTCCCGGAATCTGTTTGGTTTTTGATAAAAGTATTGATAATTATTTTTGTGATGATGTGGTTTAGGTGGACCTTCCCAAGATTAAGGGTAGACCAATTATTGACTCTAGAATGGAAGTATTTATTGCCAATAAATTTGGTGAATATAGTCATAATGGCTATTGTAATTTGGTTGAATTGGATAATTTAATAATGATAAAGAACGATAATGAGTTACTTTTCAGATATATATAACGGAATAAAAACCTTGCTAACCGGAATGAGTGTTACCGGTGGTTATTTTATTCATGCACGAAAAGGTAGTATAACACAACAATACCCCGATAACAGGGATACATTAAAAATGTTCGACCGGTTTAGAGGTGAAGTTGTAATGCCGCATGACGATACAAATGAACACTATTGCACCGGATGTCAATCTTGTGAAATAGCATGCCCAAACGGCTCCATTGAGATCATCTGGGACAGACAGATTGATCCGGCAACGGGGAAAAAGAAAAAAATGATCGATAAGCACATCTACCATTTATCTATGTGTACCATGTGTGGTTTATGTATCGAAGCTTGTCCGACCGATGCTATTGTTTGGGCTCCGAATTACGAAAATTCTGTTTATGACAGAAGCATGCTAACTAAAGTTCTGAATCAACCCGGCTCAAAGGTAAAAGCAGGAATCGAAGATTAATATTATGGAAACAATTTTATTTTACATTTTATCTGCCTTGATATTAATTTTTGCAATAGCATCTGTTTCAAGCCGTAAAATTTTAAGAGCAGTAATTTACCTGTTATTTGTATTGGTAGCGATATCGGGCATATACTTTATGATCGATTACAGTCTTTTGGCTGCTATTCAATTAGCCGTTTACGGAGGTGGCGTAATTGTGTTGATTATTTTTTCTGTCTTGTTGGTTCACCATGTAGAACTTGAACTGGAAGTTACTGCTTTGCGAAAAAAAATAATGGCAGGAATTATAAGTGCGGTAGGTCTTGGAATTACGCTTTGGGCGATCTATACATTTCCGTTCCAAACAGCTGGCACAGACAAGACTATTGAAGTAGCCGATATTGGAAGAAAATTATTGGGCTACGGCGAAGGTGGATTTATTTTGCCTTTTGAAGTAATGAGTGTTCTATTGTTAGCAGTGATGGTTGGAGCAATTGTCATCGCTAAAGGAAAAAAATTAAATGAATAAAAAATGATCGAAGGTATTAGCATATATGAAATTTTAACGCTTTCGAGTGTTTTATTTTTTATCGGAGTTTACGGTTTTTTTACAAGAGAGAATTTGATAACAGTATTGATGTCGATTGAATTGATTTTAAATGCAGCTGCTGTTAATTTTGTGATCATTAATACATATCTCTACCCGGATTTTTTGCAAGGTGTGATTTTTTCAATTTTTATTGTTGCCATGGCAGCTGCCGAAACAGCGTTGGCAATTGCAATTATTATCAATCTGTACAAACTTGCAGTTTCGGTTGAAGTGAAGGATACTCAGGAGATGAAGTATTAAAATAGAGGAAAAAGAATTTAAACAGAATACAATGGATTTTACTTATAGCATGTTCATTCCGCTCATACCACTGGCACTTTTTGTGATCCTGGGTTTATTCAGCAGGAAAATTCCGGCTTCAGTTTCGGGATGGATGGGTTCCTTGGGACTGGCAACTTCGTTTGGATTGTCACTTTATACAGCTTATAATTATTTTATGTATGCTAAGGTAGACGGTGTTTACCAAACCTTTGTGCATAAGTATACCTGGTTAATTTTTTCGGATAAATTGCACATAGACATGGGTGTTTTAATAGATCCAACTTCGGTGATGATGCTGATCGTTGTATCAACCATATCTTTTATGGTGCATCTTTACAGCAGAGGCTATATGAAGGGAGACGATGGTTTTACTCGTTTTTTCGCTTACCTGGCATTGTTTAGTTTTTCAATGTTCGGATTGGTTTTAGCCACCAATATATTTCAAATGTATATTTTTTGGGAATTAGTTGGCGCCTCTTCCTTTTTATTAATTGGATATTATTACACAAAACCTTCAGCAGTTGCAGCAGCAAAAAAAGCTTTTATAGTTACCAGATTTGCAGATCTGGGCTTTTTACTGGGAATTTTACTGGTAAGTTATTACTCGGGTACTTTTGATTTTGGCGAATTGAATAATCCTGAAGGATATCTTATTACCAATTGGGCCAGCAGCTCATTTATGGGGCTATCGGTTATGACCTGGGGTCTTATCCTGATTTTTATGGGAGGTGCCGGTAAATCAGCCATGCTCCCGTTTCACATTTGGTTACCTGATGCAATGGAAGGCCCAACCCCTGTTTCGGCTCTTATACACGCGGCGACCATGGTAGTAGCCGGTGTGTATTTAGTGGCGAGATTATTTCCCGCTTTCTATTTTGTTGAAAACGGATTTGCCTTGGAGGTTGTTGCTTATGTAGGGGCAATTTCTTCGTTGGTGGCTGCAATTATTGCCTTGACGCAAAACGATATAAAAAGGGTTTTAGCCTTTTCAACCATGTCGCAAATTGGCTATATGATGTTGGCTTTGGGTGTTTCAGGATATGAGGGTCATGACGGGCTTGGATACATGGCTTCCATGTTCCATTTATTTACTCATGCCATGTTTAAAGCTTTACTTTTCTTAGGTGCAGGTTCGGTAATTCATGCTATTCACAGCAATTATTTACAAGATATGGGAGGCTTAAGAAAATATATGCCTTTTACGCATATCACTTTTTTGATTGCCGCTTTATCTATTTCAGGTTTTCCCGGATTGGCTGGTTTCTTCAGTAAAGACGAAATCTTAGCCGCGGCTTATGAGCAAAATACGATCATTTATATCAGTAGTGTTGTTGTTGCCGGTCTAACTGCTTTTTATATGTTCAGACTGTATTTTGGGATTTTTTGGGGAAAGGAGAAACAATACGATCATACCCCCCATGAATCTCCCATGTCTATGAAAATACCAATGCTGTTTTTAGCATTTATGAGTATAGTTGGCGGGTATATACATTTTAGTGAATATGTAACAGCTGATCATAAGCCATTTGAAGCACATTTGAATTTTTCATTGGCCGCTATAGCCACTGCTGTCGGATTTCTTGGGTTTGCCCTGGCTTTTGTGTTTTATAAAAAAGAAAACAATTTACCCGAAAGAATTTCAACTGCCTTTGGTGTACTTTATACATGGGCCTATCATAAATTTTATTTTGATGAGATCTATTTATTCGTAACCAAGAAAATAATTTTTGGAATGATAGCAGCTCCGTCTGCATGGATTGATAAAAATATAGTTGATGCCTCAATGATTGGTATTGGGAATGTTACCGCATCATTCTCGAATAAAATTAAAGGAATGCAGTCGGGTAAATTTCAGGATTATGCGATGTCTTTTATTGGTGGTGGTGTGGTTATCGCTATTGTAATTTTTTATATATGGATAAGTTAATTTAGAACTATGGATATTTTAACACTTTTTGTAATAGTTCCGATTATAACGGTAATAGTTTTAAGCTTTACCAAAGATCTAAAGCAAACAAGAGTAGTTGCTTTGATAGGAATGCTGGTTCAGTTCGGCATGTCGGTAAACTTAATTTTTGCCTATCTAAAAGAACGGTCTGTCAACAAAGACATCATGGTTTTTGTTAAGGATTATACTTGGTTTGAAAGTTTTAACATACATTATATCATAGGTGTTGACGCTGTATCGGTTGTTATGATTGCGCTTACATCTGTGGTTGTTTTAGCAGGTGTTTTCATATCATGGATGGTTGATGATCTGCCTAAAGAGTTCTTTATTTCTTTAATCGTTTTATCAGCAGGTGTATTTGGATTCTTTATTTCTATAGATCTTTTTACCATGTTCGTCTTTTTCGAGATAGCGGTAATACCTATGTACCTACTAATCGGTATATGGGGTTCAGGTCCAAGAGAATTTTCTGCCATGAAATTAACTCTGATGTTAATGGGTGCTTCGGCAGTGTTATCGGTTGGGATATTGGGAATTTATTTTAATTCCAATGCAGATGGAGGAAATTTGACGTTTAATATTTTGGAAATAGCGAAGGTTAATATACCGGAAGCAGCCCAAAATTTATTTTTCCCATTGACTTTTATCGGTTTTGGCGTATTGGGAGCCCTGTTTCCATTTCATACCTGGTCACCTTCGGGTCATGCCTCGGCACCAACTGCAGTATCTATGTTACACGCAGGTGTTTTAATGAAATTGGGTGGCTATGGAATTTTTAGGGTTGCCATGTATTTATTACCTGTAGGTGCAATTAACTGGTCTGATTTCTTTATCGTTCTTTCTGTAATTGGAGTTGTTTACGGGGCATTTGGTGCAATAATGCAAAAAGATTTAAAATACATCAATGCTTATGCATCTGTAAGCCACCTTGGTTTGGTTTTGTTCGCTTTGTTAATGATGAATAAAACAGCCTGGAATGGTGCTATTATCCAGTCTTTATCTCATGGTTTGTTAACAGCCTTATTCTTTGCCCTGATAGGCATGGTTTACGGAAGAACCCACACCAGGGATATCGCGAAGTTGGGTGGACTCATGAAAGTATTGCCATTTATTGGTGCAGTATATGTTATTACTGGACTAGCCTATTTAGGCTTACCCGGTTTTAGTGGTTTTGTAGCAGAGATGAACATTTTTGTAGGAGCCTTTCAGCACGACGACACATTTCACAGAGTATCAACCGTATTGGTTGTTTCGTCAATTGTTATTACTGCGGTTTATATCCTTAGAATGATTGGTAAGATAATGATGGGGCCTTTAAGCAACCAAGATTATAATGATCTTCCAAAAGCTACATGGTATGAAAAAACAGGACTTGTACTATTGATGGTTCCTGTTGTATTAATTGGTATAATGCCATTTGGACTTGGAGAAATGATAAAGGAAAGTTTGGAGCCATTTTTAGAAAGATTACTTTAAAAAATAAAAAAAATGAACTGGGAAAGTTTACTATTAATGCGAAATGAATTGGGGCTGTTGGCGGTAATATTATTGCTGCTTATCTTCGAGATATTTTCTACCAAGGAGCAAAAAGACAAGATCGTCTCGGTTGCCATTGTACTTTTTATTATTCATACCATTGTTGGATTTTTACCTTTAAACGAGGGAAGTTTATTCGGGGGAATGTTTAAGACCCATGTGCTTTTGTACTTTTTTAAGAACACTTTGAACATTGGCGTTTTGATCTTATTGTTGCAATCGGCTGATTGGCTTAATAAAACTGTAGTAGCACAAAATAAATCAACTGAATTTTTTGTGTTGCTTTTTTCTTCCCTGTTGGGGATGTATTTTATGATTTCTGCAGGCGATTTCTTAATGTTTTATATTGGTTTGGAATTGGCAACCTTACCTGTTGCTGCTTTGGTAGCATATGAAACATATAAAAGAGATTCGGCAGAGGGTGGTGTTAAATTCATTTTGTCATCTGCTTTAGCATCGGGAACAGCTTTATTGGGAATTTCATTTTTATACGCCACCACCGGAACGATTTATTTTGATGCAATGGGAGCCATTTTAAGCATTTCTAACTTATCTGTTTTAGGATTTATATTTTTCTTTTCAGGATTGGCTTTTAAAATTTCACTAGTGCCATTTCATTTCTGGACAGCAGATGTTTATCAGGGAGCACCCATAAGTATCGCTTCGTTTCTTTCGGTAATTTCGAAAGGTGCGGCCATAGTGATTTTAATGATCATTTTGTTTACTGTAATGAAACCTTTGATGCCCGTTTGGAGTAAAATAATTTATATGGTGGCAATTGCCACGATGTTTATCGGTAATTTATTTGCTTTGAGACAACAAAATATGAAAAGGTTTTTAGCTTATTCATCTATAGCACAGGCCGGATTTATTTTGCTCGGATTTTTATCGAATGATCAACTTGGTTATTCTACAATAGTTTATTTTGTTGCGGTTTATATCTTTTCTAATTTAGGTGCCTTTGGAGTTGTTCAGGCCATATCTACTGCATCAGGTAAAGAGAATATGGATGATTATGAAGGCCTCTATCGCACGAACCCTAAACTGAGTTTGGTTATGATGCTGGCTTTGTTTTCATTAGCGGGAATACCACCCTTAGCAGGTTTTTTTGGTAAGTTCTTTTTATATGCGGCAGCAGCGAGTAAGGGGTATTATTTTTTGGTTTTCATAGCTGTAGTCAATGCAACAATCTCTTTGTATTATTATTTATTGGTCATAAGAGCCATGTTCTTGAGGAAAAATCCAGACGCCATACCTTTCTTTAACAGTAAGATTTATATGAGGCTGGGTTTGATTCTGGCCGCATTAGGTATTTTAATAACTGGTGTATACAGTCCTTTGTACAATTATATATTTGAAATTAGTAATTCTTTTTTAAATTGATGTTTTATGGGATTAGGAGGCAAACATTTATTTGGTAGTATTGGAGAGCAACGTGTCACTTTTGTAGAAAAGAAAATTGAAGCTCCTAGAAAAGAATTTTTAAAAAACCTACTGGAAGTTAATGGGTATGAGGTTGTTATAGGAGAAGAAAAGAGAAAGTCTGAAGATGAACCACAACTATATACCGTTGGGGTTACCGATATGACCTTTAACCCTGCAGTTTATGTTTTTCAAAGAAGATTGAAGACTATTGATGGCAAACATATTGTCAATCAGGATTACTGGAATCAGGTATCGGAAGATACAAAACCTCAGTATTGGAAAAACTCCTAAAATTTTTTTAAAACCCTTCATAAGGTTGGGCTTCTTTTTTGAGAAACCCTGCGTTTAAGCCAAATTGACCTGCAATTTGGTTTGTGAAATTTAGCTTAACTTTACTCAACTTTGAATGATACCTGCTATTTATTAATGGCCAGTTTCGAATCTGAAGTGGTTGTTATTCTTGTATGAGCAAGTTTGCTGCCATTCATACATTCATTTTAATTAAAATTAAACCTTATGAAAAAACTATTATTGCTGTTGCTTTTGACTCCTTGTTTTGGGGTGTTGGCACAAAACCAACCTGTGGCTCCTGTAAAAATTGTGGTTGATGAGTACTTTGGCCAAAAAATTGAAGACCCGTATCAGTATCTGGAAGACATGAATGACGAAAAAGTAATCGAATGGTTTAAAGGCCAGGGGGATTACACAGCGCATACTATGAAGAATGTGAATGGCCGGGAAGCTTTGATATCCAAGTTCAAGGAATTGGATCAAAGAAGGTCAAGTCGTGTTTACAACTTGAATATTACAGAAAATGACTTCTATTTTTATTTGAAAACTACGCCTGAGGATGAGACCGGAAAATTATTTATGCGTAAAGGTTATGAGGGCCAGGAAACTTTATTATTTGATCCTTCTTCTTATAATAAGGAAGAAGGCAAACAGTATACCGTCGGATCCATTAGTCCTAATCGGGATGGTAGCCTCTTGTCCTTTGCTATAGCTCCGAACGGGTCTGAATCATCGACCATACTTGTCATGGATATGAAGACCAATAAACTTTTGTCGGAGGCTATCAGTTCAAGTATGGGTGGTGCTGCCTGGCAGAAGGATAACAAAAGCTTTAGTTACGGCAAGTACAACTCAGATGATATCACTGATCAAAACAGGCAGATCAATACAAAAACATATCTTCATGAGGTAGGTTCGGATTCGGCCAATGACCCTGTTGTATTTTGGGCTCCCGACTATCCGGAACTCAATATCACACCTGAGGAAATTCCACGTATTTATTATGACAAGGATGCAGATAAGTTATTTATGTATGCTTCTACGGTGGAGCGTAATGCTAAAATTTATATGGCTGATGCAGATGGATTAAAGCAAAAGCACACCCCATGGAAGCAAATTGTAAAGCGTGAAGATATGATCACAAGTTTGGGTACCGACAGCAAGAATTTCTATTTGAGATCCAAAAAAGACGCCCCAAATTACAAAGTTATGATGTCACCCCTTGCAAATACAGACTTCTCAAAAGCAACTACCCTGATACCACACGACGAAGAATCAGTTATAACTGATTTTGCCATTACTTCAGAAGGATATTTCTTTGCAAAACGAAGAAATGGGGTGGAGACCAAGGTATATTACCTTAAAGAACCCGGAGCAGCTGCGGAGGAACTAGAATTACCCTTTACGGCAGGCTCGGCTTCTCTTAGTACAAAAGGAGTTGATCATAAAGAGTTGTGGATATCTATGGGCGGATGGACACGTGATGGAGCCAGATACAGGTACGACCTTAATGACAAGAGTTTTACTTATGAAATGCTGTCTTCAAAGGCCGAATTCCCGGAATTTGAGAATATTGTAGCCGAAGAGATCATGGTGCCTTCCCATGATGGAGTTATGGTGCCGGTATCATTAATCTATGACAAGAATATGAAAAGAGACGGGAAGAATCCACTTATGCTCTACGGCTACGGTTCCTATGGCATTTCCATCAGTCCTTTCTTTTCATCGATGTTTCTTACCTGGATAAGTGAAGGGGGGGTTATAGCAATTGGTCATGTTCGCGGTGGAGGAGAACTAGGAGATGCCTGGCATAAGGCTGGTTACAAGCAGACCAAACCCAATACCTGGAAAGACTTTATAGCATGTGCCGAATATATGCATAAAGAAAAAATCAGTTCTCCTGAGAAAACCATGATATTTGGAGGGAGTGCAGGTGGTATATTGGTGGGTCGTTCCATGACTGAGCGTCCCGATCTTTTTGGAGTTGTCGTGCCTGCTGTAGGCGCAATGAATACCGTGCGAAGCGAGCTTACACCCAATGGGCCTATAAATGTACCCGAGTTTGGAAGCGTTAAAGACGAAGCAGGATTCAAAGCTTTGTATGAAATGGATTCCTATTTGCATATTAAGGATGGCGTAAAGTACCCGGCTACAATGATCACTACAGGGATAAACGATCGGAGAGTATCGGCCTGGGAACCAGGAAAATTTGCAGCCCGGCTGCAAGCTGCCAACGGTTCTGATAACCCGATACTGTTTAGGGTGGATTATGAATCTGGTCATGGAAGTGATGCTAAAACAAAACAATTTGAAGAGTTTGCCGATATATTTAGCTTTGCTTTTTGGCAAATGGGGCACCCTTCTTACCAGTCGATCAGAACTGACAAAGCGCCTCTTGCGAAATAGGATAAATGAAATAAATGAAAAACATATTACTTTTTGTAATATGTTTTTTTTTGCATCAAAACAGGTTTTATTAATTCAAAATTTAATGTTTAAAAAAAAGGAGTATTCACAATAATTGTTTATAGTTTTTATGCTGAATTAATATAAGCGTCCAAATTTTTTAGAATAACATAATTATTTTATATATTAAAAAATTCAAACAAAGAATATTATGCCATTGATTATCAGTGGTATATATTTTTATTGTAGTTAATTACCTATGGAAATTTTGAATGTAAGCGCCGAGTGTTTTCCCCTAGCCAAGGTCGGCGGTTTGGCTGACGTTGTAGGAGCTTTACCAAAATACCAACAAAAGGAAGGGGTGCACTCCAAAGTAATTATGCCTTTATACGGTAATGATTTCATGAAAAATCTGCATTTGAACCTTGAGTATAAAAATCATTTAACCTTGGGTAAACTGCATTATGACTTTAAGATATTTACTCCCGAAGAACCTTTTGATTTCCCGGTTTTCATGGTTCAAATTCCAGGCTTGTTTGATCGCCCTGAAATATACTCTTACGACGATGACGTAGAGCGATTTTTAGCATTTCAATTAGCCGTTTTGGACTGGTTACTAAGTCTTGATAAAAAGCCGTCCATAGTTCATTCACATGATCATCAAACGGGTTTTATATCGTTTTTAATGTCGCATGCTGCAGGCTATGAATCCCTAAAAGAAATACCAACTGTTTTTACGATTCACAACGCTCAGTATCAGGGTCAGTTTGGCTATGATAAGTTGAGGTACTTCCCTGAATTTGATTTGAAAAAAATGGGTCTTATAGATTGGGACGGAGCGATCAATCCATTGGCTACAGCCATCAAGTGTTCATGGAGGGTAACAACAGTGTCTCCGGGTTATCTGGAAGAGTTGAAATCTAATGCTAATGGGCTGGAGCAATTGATAGATCAGGAAAGTGAAAAATTTTCAGGTATCCTGAACGGAATCGACACAAGGGTCTGGAATCCTGAAACAGACAAGCATCTTGTAAAAAACTATTCAAATAAAGCATCAAAATAATGAAAGCACTTTTTTATACCAGAGAATTTCCTCCTTATGTTTATGGTGGAGCGGGAGTCCATGTTGAGTATCTGGCTGCCGAATTGGCCAAATTAATGGAGGTCGAAGTACGGTGCTTTGGCGACCAGGATAGCAAAGACGGTAATTTATCAGTTAAGGGTTTTCCTTATGATAATCCTGTTTTTGACAAGTCAAATGAAAAGCTTAAGGCTGTATTTAAAACCCTGAGCACATGCATTCAAATGAATGCGGATGAAGTAGATGCTGATATAGTGCATTGCCATACCTGGTATGCCCAATTTGCGGGTATAGTAACAAAGCTTTGTTATGGAATCCCCCTGGTCATTACAACGCATTCATTGGAGCCCTTAAGGCCGTGGAAAAGAGAACAATTAGGAAGAGGGTATGATGCCTCTTCATGGGTTGAAAAAACGGCTATTGAGATGGCTGATGCGATTATCGCTGTTTCTGAGGAAACAAAAGCGGATGTTCTTAAACACTTTAATGTTGACAAGGAGAAGGTTAAGGTCATTTACAATGGAATTAACCTTCAGGAGTATGTGGTCACCGATAAGACTTCAACACTTGAGAAGTATGGTATTGACCAGTCAAAACCTTTTGTATTGTTCGTAGGAAGAATTACAAGGCAAAAGGGCATTATACATCTGGTCAATGCAATTAAATATATAGATCCCGATACGCAGATTGTGCTTTGTGCAGGTGCACCGGATACACCTGAAATCGCCAAGGAGATGGAGGATAGTGTGGCTGAGGTTAAAAAAGATAGGGATAATGTTATTTGGATCGATGTCATGTTGAAAAAAGAAGAGGTAATCCAGTTATACTCTCACGCAGATGTATTTTGTTGCCCTTCTATATATGAGCCTTTCGGGATTATTAATATTGAAGCTATGGCTTGTGAAACTGCGGTTGTCGCAAGTGCTGTCGGTGGTATTAAAGAAGTTGTTGTCAATGGTGAAACAGGAATCCTCGTCCCTCTTGAACAGCAAAAAGAAGCTCCGTTTGAGCCTGTTGATGCTGATAAGTTTTCAAGAGACCTGGCGGCAGGTGTGAATAAACTGATTCAAAACAAAGAACTTTCTGCCACCATGGCTAAAAATGGAAGAAAAAGAGTAGAAGAAACGTTTGACTGGATCGCCATAGCAAAACAGGTAGAGGATTTATATAAATCGCTGATTTGATGAAGCAGAAATTATTGGACAGAACCCTCGAAATTACCAATGTTACAAGGGGGAAAGAGCCCAATAAGTCTGAGCTGTGCAAAAGATTCGGGCTTGATGAGTCATTGCCTTTATTTGTCTTTATTGGACGATTGGTTTATGAAAAGGGGGCAGATTTGTTTCCGGCTGTAGTATATAAATCGATGTTAAAAAAGGATTGTTCACTGTTCATTTTAGGGGCAGGTAAAGATTCGATAGAATCTGAATTGAAATCCTTGAGGATACATTTTAATAGAAACTATGCATGCGTCATTGGTTTTGATGAGGCTTTGGCTCATCAACTATATGCAGCAGCTGATTTTCTTTTGATGCCATCAAGGGTTGAACCCTGCGGCTTGAATCAGATGTATGCCCTGCGTTACGGAACAATTCCGATTGTTAGAAGAACAGGAGGGTTAAATGATACGGTAATCGACCTGGGTGACGGTGGATTTGGAATCTGTCATATACAAGCCTCCGTACAGGATGTATGCGATTCAATAAACCGGGCCAAGGAATTATATAAAAATAAGAAGGAATTGAAAAGGATCAGAAAAAAATGCATGAGAATTGACCATTCGTGGGATAATTCAGCTCAAGATTATTTAACTTTATACAAATCTTTAACCCCGTAAAATATGTTCAGTAAAAAAACTTTAGGAATTATACTAGGAGGAGGACAAGGTTCCCGACTTTACCCATTAACTCAAAGCAGGTCCAAACCTGCAGTTCCAATAGCAGGTAAATACCGACTGGTTGACATTCCGATTTCCAATTGTATAAATTCTGAGATAAAAAGGATGTATGTGTTAACCCAGTTCAATTCTGCTTCTTTGAACAGGCACATTAAAAATACGTATCACTTTAGCTTTTTCAGCCAGGCCTTTGTAGATGTGCTTGCAGCGGAGCAGACTCCTATGAGTGATACCTGGTTTCAGGGAACTGCAGACGCGGTACGGCAGAGTATGCATCATTTTCTCAGGCATGATTTTGAATATGCACTGATACTTTCAGGAGACCAGTTATACCAAATGGACTATAACCTGATGATTGATCAGCATGTAAAGGATGGTGCTAAAATTTCCATAGCTACTATACCTGTAAATTCAAAAGATGCCACTTCATTTGGAATATTAAAATCAGACGACAATAATGAAGTTACCTCATTTATTGAAAAGCCGGACGAAAAGCTTTTACCCGACTGGACTTCTGAGGTTAGCGATGAAATGAAATCAGAAGGTAGAAATTACCTTGCTTCGATGGGTATTTATATCTTTAACAGGGATCTGCTGATCGAATTGATGAAAAATCCCGACACGAATGATTTTGGGAAAGAAATCATTCCTCAGGCGCTAGGGGAGCATAAAATAGTAAGTTACCAATATGAAGGATATTGGACCGATATAGGAAATATAGATTCGTTCTTTGAAGCCAACCTGGGATTGACGGATGATATTCCGGCCTTTGACCTGTATAACAAAGATAGAAGAATCTATACAAGGGCCAGGATGTTGCCAACTTCTAAAATATCCGGAACTACCCTAAACAGAAGTGTGATTGGGGAAGGTTGTATCGTCCATGCGGCTAAAATTGACAAGTCGGTCATTGGAATCAGGTCGAGAATCGGAAGTGAATCAACGGTCATTAATACCTATATGATGGGTAATGATTCATATGAAACCCTTGACGAAATCAACAATAACAAGACAAGCATACTTATGGGTATCGGAGAACGTTGCTTTATAAAGAATACGATAATCGACAAAAATTGCCGTATAGGTGATGACGTCAGGATTAATGGAGGAGATCATTTAAAAGACGAGGAAAATGACCTGTACTGTATTAGGGATGGTATCGTGGTTATTAAAAAAGGAGCGATAATCCCTAAGGGATACGTTATTTAAGACTGAATTTATCAAGTATGCAAAAGCAACAAAGAGTAGTTGTTGATCGAGTTTCACCTGAGATCAATGGGGGAATATTTTCCATAAAAAGGGTTGTTGGTCAAGTAGTGAATGTTTCGGCTGATATTTTAGCTGACGGACACGATGTGCTTGCAGCATCAGTATTGTACAAGCATCAGAATGAAAAAAAATGGCAGGAATCAAGGATGGTACCTGGTCACAATGATGAGTGGTATGGCTCATTCAAAGTTCAAAAACAAGGTGCTTATGCCTATAAGATTGAGGGTTGGGTGGATTATGCATTAAACTGGCAATATGGTATCGGCAGGAAGATTGCTGATGGGCAACACGTAAGCTCAGAATTGGAAGAGGGCAGTCTTTATCTTGAGGCAATTATGGAAAGGGTAGTTCCATCAGAAAAAGCATATTTGAAAAAGACAATTGCGCTGTTCAAAAATGAAGCCTCTTATGACGAAGCGGTTACACAAGCGGTGTCAGACAGGCTCAGGTCATTATTTGAAAAATACCCTGAAAAATTTCTGGCTAATTATTCCGAGGAATTAGGTGTTTATGTTGACAGGACAAAAGCCTTGTTCAGTACCTGGTACGAGTTCTTCCCAAGGTCATCATCCGGGCAACCAAATAAACACGGAACCTTTAAAGATTGTATTCCACTGTTGAACAGGGTAGCTGATATGGGTTTTGATACCCTTTATTTCCCTCCGGTTCATCCCATTGGAGAGGTAAACAGAAAAGGCAAGAATAATACCACCGTCACCGTAGAAGGAGATGTGGGGTCTTGTTGGGGCATTGGTTCAAGGCTCGGAGGTCATAAAGACATCCATCCTGATCTGGGTTCACTTGATGATTTTAAAGAATTGATAGCTAAAGCCAAAGAACTTGATATTGAGATTGCAATGGATTATGCCTTGCAGGCAGCTCCTGATCATCCCTGGGTAAAAGAACACCCTTCCTGGTTTAAGTGGAGGCCCGATGGAACTGTTCAATACGCTGAAAATCCGCCAAAAAAATACCAGGACATACTTCCCATCTATTTTGAATCTGAAGACTTTAAAAATCTTTGGCAGGAATGTCTCGATATTCTGTTTTTCTGGATAGATTGTGGTATTAAAATTTTCAGGGTGGATAACCCGCACACAAAACCTTTTTATTTTTGGAATTGGGTCATCGATGAGGTGAGAAAAAAACATTCGGATATCATTTTTCTTGCCGAGGCATTTACCCGGCCCAAAATCATGCAGCAATTGGCCAAACAAGGTTATTCTCAGTCATATACCTATTTTACCTGGCGCGATAACAAACACGAATTGATCGGCTACGTGGAAGAATTGACCAAGACCGAACAGGCGGAGTACATGCGCCCCAATTTTTGGCCCAATACTCCTGATATAAACCCTTTTCATTTGCAGGGAGCCAATGAGTCCAAACACATACAGCGATATGTCCTGGCTGCCACGTTGAGCTCAAACATAGGTATTTATGGCCCTGTATTTGAGCAAATGATCAGTGCCGCTCTTCCGGGAAGGGAAGAGTATTTGAATTCAGAAAAGTTTCAGGTACGACACTATGACTGGACCGTGGATAATTGGCTCATTAAACTGATCTCCGGGATCAATAATGCGAGAAGGGAACATGAAGCTTTACAGCAAACCAACAACATCAAATTCTGCCATATTGATAATGATCAGTTGATGGCATTTTATAAATGGAATGACGATAAAACAAGTAACATATTTGTGGTAATCAGCCTTGATCATCATCACGCCCAAAGAGGAACGGTTCAGTTACCGATATATGACTTGGGCATAGGAGCCAATGACCAGTTCCAGATGCGGGATATATTGCCAGACATAACATATACATGGGACGGAGAATGGAATTTTGTGGAATTACACCCTAATATGCCTTTTCATATTTTCGAATTAATCAAATAACTTATGCCGGATAAAATCATCAAAACAATACCACAGGCTGCCTTTGAATTTGAGGGGGTATGGGAAGATTTGCTTGAGAATAAGGATTTTATCAAGGTATTTTTGTCTGAAGTGCTTGAGGATTATATTATCAGACAAAGATGGTACGGCGGTAAGGCCAGTAAACTCAAGTATATTGAACTGAGTGAATATTTCAGGATACAGCAACATGGAGAAGTATATTTCGGACTGTTGCTGGAAATCGATTTTGTCGAGGCATTTTACCATCATTATTTTTTGCCGATAGCTTTTGTAACGGATGTTGATTTTGCAAAAAGCGATAGGATTTTACCGATTAAAATTCAAGGTCAAAAGGGTTATATTATAGATGCCATCAATCTCGAGGCTTTTAGAAAACTCGTGTTTGAGCGAATTTTAGGGGCCGCTCCTTTTGACCGGACCAAGGTGCAATATCACAGGAGCGAGTCGTTCAAGGACGTTGTATATGAATCCTCAAGATTCATGGGACTCGAACAGAGCAATACATCCATAATTTATAATGAACAATATGTTTTAAAATTCTTCAGAAGAATATTCGCCGATAAGAATCCTGATTATGAAATGAGCAGGTTCCTCACCGAAATAAAGGATTTTCACAATACACCGGCTTATCAGGGAAGTTTAAACATTATTGATTCTGATGAAGTAAATGTCACCATCGCACTGATGCAGAAATTGGTGCCTAACGAGGGTGATGCCTGGGATTATATGCTCAAGGAGCTTCACGGTGTTTTTCTAAACTTAAGTGCAAAACATATCGCTATTGATACCCTGCCAACTGTTGATATGTTCGAAAGGCTTCAGATCAACGAGGTAAGGCCCGAGATCATTGACTGGGTAGGGCTTAATGTATTGGTAAAGATCAGGCAGCTGGCAATTAGAACAGCAGAAATGCACATTGTGCTTGGCTCTGAATTTGAGGATACTGCTTTTACTCCAAATCATTT
Organism: Lutimonas vermicola; assembly: GCF_038433205.1. Lineage (NCBI taxonomy): Bacteria > Pseudomonadati > Bacteroidota > Flavobacteriia > Flavobacteriales > Flavobacteriaceae > Lutimonas > Lutimonas vermicola. Next base: position 1,633,920 of record NZ_JBCDNA010000001.1, on the reverse strand, counting down.
TAACGGAGATTACGAGGTTTGGCTTAAAAACAGGTTACTGTATCAGTTTCAGAACAGGCTCAATACCATTGAGAACCGAATGCATAAACTCGATGGGATGGCCCTGGATCTGGCCAAAGAGTTTTTAGAAAAAAAGAACCTGATCAGGAAGCGCATAACCAACTTTGACTGGACCAAACTTAAGGGGGAACGAATTAGAGTGCACGGGGATTATCATTTGGGTCAGATTCTTGTGACCGATGGGGATTTTTTCATTCTTGATTTTGAAGGGGAGCCCGAAAGTACGATACGCGACAGGAAAGTCAAACAGCCGCCATTAAAAGATGTGGCCGGGCTTTTCAGGTCGTTTCATTATGCCATATATGCCACAATTTTCAACAACCCTGAATCATACAACAGGTCACAGGAGGAACTGTTTAAGGCAGCTGAGATTCTGTATAGTTATTTTACCAGCGTTTTTCTGGGCACTTATACAGAAGAAATACAAAATGCCAATCTAAACATTGGCTATAACCAAGAGCGCATTTTTATTCTTAAATACTGTTTGCTTGAAAAGGCAGTATATGAAATTGGATATGAATTGAATTCAAGACCGCAATGGGCGCTGATTCCTTTAAAGGGAATTTCTAATATTTTAAATCATTAATCACATGGCAGAAGTAATTACATATAGTCTATTTACCGATTTTGACATCAATTTATTCAAATCAGGAAAGCATTTCAGGCTCTACGAAAAGTTTGGTTCTCATCCTGTTACGGTTAACGGAGTTGAAGGAACATATTTTGCGGTTTGGGCGCCTTCGGCAGAGTCGGTTTCTGTTATAGGAGACTTTAATTTTTGGAATGAAAAACAGCATCGACTCAATGTTCGCTGGGACGCATCCGGTATTTGGGAGGGATTTGTCCCCGATGCGAAGGAAGGCATGCGCTATAAGTACAAGATCAAATCAAACCACAACAATATTGTCACAGAAAAGTCTGATCCTTATGCCTTTTCATATGAAAAACCACCCAATACTGCATCTGTTATTTCAAATATAGAAGGTTATAAATGGAAGGATAAGGCATGGATGGGTTATCGAAAAGATAAAAATGGTCTCGATAAACCCTATGCAGTATATGAGGTTCATTTGGGCTCCTGGATGAGAAATGAAGATGATGACAGTTTTTTAAGTTATGATCAGCTGGCCGATAATTTGGTTGATTATTTAAAGAAAATGAATTTTACCCATGTAGAATTTATGCCTGTGATGGAATATCCGTTTGATCCTTCATGGGGCTATCAACTAATAGGTTACTTTGCACCTACCTCAAGATTCGGGTCAGCCAAAGGTTTTATGAAATTATGCGACCGATTGCACCAAAATGATATTGGGATTATTCTTGATTGGGTTCCGTCACATTTCCCGTCAGATGACCACGGTCTTGGATTTTTTGACGGAAGTCATTTGTATGAGCATCCTGATCCACGCAGAGGTTATCATCAAGACTGGAAAAGTTTGATTTTTAATTATGGCAGGAATGAGGTAAAATCATTTTTGATCAGTAATGCATTTTACTGGTTTGACAAATATCATATAGATGGCTTGAGGGTTGATGCGGTTGCATCTATGCTATATCTTGACTATTCTCGTGAAGAAGGAGAATGGGAACCAAATATTTATGGAGGAAGAGAAAATTTGGAAGCTGTTGAATTCCTTAAGGAATTTAACCATGAAGTCTATGCCAGTTTTGACGGTATTCAGACCATAGCCGAAGAATCAACAGCCTACACAGGAGTAACGAATGACGTGTCTTATGGAGGGTTGGGCTTTGGAATGAAATGGATGATGGGTTGGATGCATGATACTTTGGAGTATTTCTCAAAGGATCCCATTTACAGAAAGCACCATCAGAATGAGATTACTTTTAGTCTAGCCTATGCGTTTTCTGAAAAATTCATGTTGCCCTTGTCGCATGATGAAGTAGTATATGGTAAGAAATCACTTTTAGGTAAAATGCCTGGAGACGAATGGCAGCGTTTCGCAAATTTAAGATTGTTATATGCATATATGTATACCCACCCCGGCACCAAACTAATCTTTCAGGGAGGTGAATTTGGTCAGTCGTCTGAATGGAATTTTGCTCAGAGTTTAGACTGGCATTTACTAGAATTCAAACCCCACAAAGGGTTACAAACCTTTGTAAAAGATCTCAATTCCTTTTATAAAAATACACCAGCCCTTTATGAAAAGGCTTTTAGTACCGAAGGTTTTGAATGGATCAATTATGGTGACCATGAGAATTCTGTGATCTCTTATATTAGAAAGGGTCATGATGAAAAGAATGATGTAGTTGTGATATGTAATTTCACTTCAGTTGTTAGAAAAGATTACGAGATTGGGCTGCCGCGCAAAGGAAAGCTGAAACAGATACTCAATAGTGATTTTAAAAAGTACTTTGGAAGTGGGATCAGCAATTCAAAGGAGATTGGTATAAAAAAGAAATCAAGAGACGGGAGGCCTTATTCTGCTGCAGTTACGCTTCCGCCTTTGAGTTTGGTTGCCTTTGAGATCATATAGTAGAGATTTTAAACTTTTATCACAGATACCTTCTTATTTTTAAACTTTTCATAAAAATAAGGAGGTATTTTTAAAAGATCCATACGTTGGGAATTAGCGAATTTTATTAGGTTTGTCTGCAATGAAATATACTGCCTGTCAGGCAGATAAAATGAAGAGCTATGATTCTAAATACAGAGCTGGAAAGTAAAGGAAACTTATTTCCTTCTAAAATAATATCCTACAGAAAAGATGTTGATACTTTTTACTTTACCACCGAGAACTATGTAGTGCTTCAGGTTACCGTAAGACGAGACAGTGTTTTACGATTCAGATACAGCACAAAAACAATTTTTGACAATGATTTTTCGTATGCCATCACAAAATATGCGAGTGAAGGATATAACCATTTGGAACTGGAAGAAAATGATACTCATTATATCATCACTACTTCGAAGCTGATCTGCAAAATCGCCAAAAAGGATTTGAGAAAATCCATATATGAAGTTAAAAACGGAGAACTGATCTGCGAAGATGAAACTGGATTTCATTGGGAAGAAAGTTATGAATTCGGAGGCGACATTGTGAAAATGTCAAAAGTATCTCAGGATAGTGAGGCTTATTATGGCCTGGGAGATAAACCGGTGCACATTAATTTGAAAGGAAAACGCTTTGAGAATTGGGTAACAGATTCTTACGCTTACGGAAGGGATACGGATCCTATTTATAAATCCATCCCCTTTTATGTAGGCCTGCATCATTCCAAGGCCTATGGGATATTTTTTGACAATACATTCAGATCCTTTTTTGATTTTTGTGCAGAACAAAGAAATGTGACAAGTTATTGGGCAATGGGAGGCGAAATGAACTATTATTTCATTTATGGCCCTGATATGACCGATGTGGTCGCCTCATACACCGACCTTACCGGTAAGCCGCATCAGTTACCACCGCTGTGGTCATTGGGTTACCATCAGTGTAAATGGAGTTATTACCCGGAGTCTAATGTAAAGGCTATTACAAATAAATTTAGAAAATTAAAGATCCCATGTGACGCCATTTACCTTGATATAGATTATATGGATGGATTCAGGTGTTTTACCTGGAATAAAGAATATTTTCCTGACCCTAAAAGAATGGTCAGGGAATTAGAAGATAAAGGGTTTAAAACCATTGCCATTATTGACCCCGGTATCAAGATTGATATGGATTATAATATCTTCAGGGAAGCCCTGGAAAAGGATTATTTCTGTAAAAGAGCAGATGGCCCGTATATGAAGGGTAAGGTATGGCCGGGAGAATGCTTTTTTCCGGACTTTACAGATCCTAAAGTTCGCGAATGGTGGTCAGGGTTGTACAAAGAACTTATCGAAGAAATTGGCGTGAAGGGTGTTTGGAACGATATGAATGAACCTGCTGTTATGGATGTTCCGGGAAAAACATTTCCTGATGATGTTAGACATAACTACGAAGGCAACAGGTGCAGCCACAGAAAGGCGCATAATATTTATGGTATGCAGATGGCGAGAGCTACATATCAGGGTTTAAAGAAATTCTCTTACCCAAAACGGCCCTTTGTAATTACCAGGGCCGCATATTCGGGGACACAACGTTATACTTCTACCTGGACCGGTGATAATGTTGCCACCTGGGATCATTTGAACATCGCCAATATTCAGGCACAGCGCCTGAGTATGTCGGGATTCTCGTTTGTAGGATCTGATATTGGTGGTTTTGCCGAACAACCCAACGGCGAACTTTATGCCCGATGGATTCAATTGGGTATGTTTCATCCCTTTTTTAGAACTCACTCTTCCGGAGATCATGGAGATCAGGAACCCTGGAGTTTTGGAGCCAATATTACCGATGTTGTTAGAAAATTCATAGAGATCAGGTACCAATTGCTGCCTTATTTATATACGGCTTTCTGGAGATATGCTGAAGAGGGAATTCCAATTTTGAAGTCATTGGTTTTATTCGATCAGGAAGATCCTCACACGCATTACAGGAATGATGAATTTATCTTTGGGGAAAAAATACTGGCCTGCCCGATCGCCGAACCTAATGCAAAAGGAAGAAGGATGTTTATCCCCAAAGGCGAATGGTACAATTTCTGGGATGACGAACTAAACATAGGTGGAGAGGAAGTATGGGTAGATGCGGATCTTGATTCAATGCCAATCTTTGTCAAAGCAGGGGCCATTATTCCAAAGTATCCGATTCAGCAATACGTGGGAGAAAAACAGATAGATCAACTCGTTCTGGATGTTTATTATAAGAATGGAAAAGAAACCTCTCAGGTATATGAGGATGCTCATGACGGCTATGATTATAAAAAGGGAAGGTTTAGCTTACGCGATTTAAAGCTGATAGGAAAAAAGAAATCACTTACGATTCAACAGTTCAAGTCAGGAAAATATACCACTCCTTATGACACTTTTAAAATAAATTTAAAAGGCCTGCCCTTTAAAATTGCCAAAATTGACATAGATCATGAAGTGCTTGACCTTAGAAAATTAAAGATCAATGGAGACAATTCTTTTGTGGTTACTAAAGAATTTAACAGGCTGCATATTACAGCAAAATAGGCCCGCCCTATAAGGCTTTTACGCATAAAAAAAGCTGTCATTATTGACAGCTTTCTTTATTTAGATCAGTCTTTTTTACTCTTCCTCAACTTTATCTTTCTTTTCGATCATCGCATTTGCTACCAAAAACAATCCTCCGAATAAAAAGATCATTGACGGATAAGCGACTTCTTCGTCAAGAACCGTATAGGTTTCCAAAATTGATGCAATCAAAATTCCTATACCAATTCCAACCGCTAACATACCAAATTTCAAAGTCAGGTTAGATTTATAGTTCTTTTTACTTGCAAAGAGAGATGCGTCTGCTCCTTTTTCAATTAATGATAAACGCTCCTTGTTTCTCGTGTTTAAATACACGTAAACCATACCAAAAATAGATGAAAATACTATTAGGGGGATTAAAATTGCTTCCATGATATAAATTATTTAGTTAAACTTTTTTACTTTCCTAATAAGACAACAACATCAAAATACAGGTTACATATTTTTTAAAATAAATTTTTTTAGACTAACTTGTAACCTAAAGCTCAAATATGATGTCTGATACTACAGATGGATAATTAATATGGATGGATAAGAATTCTGATCAAATATATATTGATAAGGTCTTGCAAGGAGATACCAACGCCTTTGCTTATTTAATAAATAAGTATAAAGACATGGCCTATACGATAGCTATAAAAATCGTTAAAAGCCATGAAGACGCAGAAGAAGTTGCCCAGGATAGTTTTTTAAAGGCCTACGAAAAATTGGACAGCTTTAAAGGAAACTCGAAGTTCTCAACATGGTTATATACCATAGTATACAGAAATTCCATCACAAAAATCAGAAAGAAAAAAGTAGCTACTTCTGATATTGATGATTATGTGATGGATAATTATAGTGAAGGAAGTGATTTTCCTCAGATAGAAGCAATTAAGAATGGAGAACAGCAGAAGTATGTTAGAGAGGCGATTAACAGGTTACCGGAAAAAGACGCAATATTAATTACCTTGTTTTATATGAACGAAAGTTCGATCGAAGAAATAGAACAAATCACAAACTTGACACAGACAAATATCAAAGTCAAATTGTTTAGGGCACGGAAAAAATTAAATACTGAATTATCACTCTTATTGAAGGAAGAAGTAAAAACAATATTATGAAGGAAGATAAGAAAATAGATAAACTCATTCGAGAGAGTTTGAAGATTGAGCAGCCCTCTGCTGATTTCACGGATAAGATTATGAATCAGATTGAGATGGCTGATGCGAAACAAGAAGAAGCGTTAGGTTCTTTGCTGAAAAAGAATGCACTCGAAAGCCCTTCTTTAAATTTTACGGCAAGAGTTATGGCTGAGGTTGAAAAAGTTTCGGTTAAAGTAGCTGACAAGCCTATTATAAGCAAAAAAGCATGGGCGTTTATCATGATGTTTGTGGCATCGATATTTGTATATGTTCTCTTGACAGGAGAAAAGAATGCTGCCGCTTCCCAGGCTATTGACGGAACTATGAAAAAAGTGGATAATTTACTTTCAAATTCCATGACATTTGACCTGCCGGCTATCCTTACTTCGCCTTTGTTCGGTTTGAGCTTCTTTGCTTTAAGTTCTTTGTTGTTCCTTGATTATTTTATAAAGAACAGAAAACTTTCAGTAAATATCTAAAGAATTTCAACGATTTAGAATACCCTCTTATAACTGGTTTGGAACAGATCATTTTAAGAGGGTATATTTTTTAAAATATTTCTTTAAAAACGTTTGCGATAAATTTAAAAACATTTATATTTGCACACCTTAAAAAGGAAATAACATTCCTCCTTAGCTCAGTTGGTTAGAGCATCTGACTGTTAATCAGAGGGTCCTTGGTTCGAGCCCAAGAGGAGGAGCATAATAGCAGAAAGACTTTACAGCAATGTGAGGTCTTTTTTGCTTTAATAAACTTACGAACTCTGCTTTTCGGTTATCGACAGATTGATCACGATGGCCATCAGCAGCCAAATTATAAAGGTCTCCCCATTGGTCATTTCATAAGTAGATCCGGCTAATCTTGCTGCTCCTAAAATAAGGTAAACGATAATAGGAGATAGAATTAAGCATGTCAAAAGATTGATGATTGTTTTCTTGTAATCCATAAGTCACTAATTTTAATTTATAAAATAAATTTCTACTGTTTCGATGCCAACCGATATTTGTCAAATTCTATACCGGGCCAATGCCATAAATATAGTGAAATTCTTATACGGATGAACCAGAACTTTAAAGTATATCAGCATTGTAATGCTTAGATTCTACTTTAAATAGCAGGTTGTCAACTTATTTGATTAAAGAAAGTGTCCTGTCAGGTACCCCAAAAGCTTTCAAGGTACCCCAAAATTATAAAAGAAATAAAATCACGAAATTAAATACACCTTTCTTACTATACAGAACAAAAATTAAATTTTCTTTTGAGGCTTTTTATGTGATTCCATAAGGCCGGGATACATATCTTTAAGAAATTGATTTCTCACAGAATCCATTTTTTTCATCATTTCTCTCATGTCATCCTGGTTGTGCTCCCAACTTCTGAAGTAATAATCTTCTTCAAAAAAGTCACGCATAAAAATTGAATCCAGCTGAGGAGCATATTTAAAATAATCTTTATTCTTAAAAGGTGAAACAATTTCAAAATGCTCATTGAAATTATCCATAATACTATCGAGGTTCACGCTGAGAGAATCACCTTCCTTGTTGGAATAAGACCACATATAAATGGAATCATATTTGATCAGATTTCCAAACTCGTCATATTCTCTGTGCACTTCGGATCGCTCAATGGGCTGTTTTTCTTGTTTTTTATCATCTTCGGTCTTAAGATCCTTTTTCTCCTGGCCATTGCATCCCCATACGATTAACAATAATAGTAACTTAACTATATTTTTCATTTGAACTTATATTAGAATTAGACAATATGTATTATTATAAAAACAGGTTTAAAATTTATCTTAGAATCAAGCGAATTTCTCACAGTATTTTTATCTATTAAAAATACCCCAATGTTAAAATAATTAAAATGATGAGGATCAATTATAAGCTTGATTCACATCATTGTATATCATTTAAAAAGGGTTAAATTTTGTTGTTTTCAATTGTTTAACTCTTTTTTCAATAAACATGGTGACTATTAAAAAACATGGGGTTCTCCTGGAGAAAACAGCCAATAGTTTTGAAAACCTCGGAGTTTTTAACCCTGCAGTTGCCCAAGATGGAGATACCGTACACATGCTCTATCGTGCGACAAGAAATGGTAATTTTTCAACATTAGGTTATTGTAAACTTGATGGTCCTCTAAGCATTGTTGAAAGAAAAAAGGAGCCGGTTTTTTTTCCTATGACGCCCGAAGAATTCCAGGGGGTAGAGGATCCCCGGCTTACTAAAATAGATGATACTTATTACCTGGCCTACTCGGCGTATGATGGCATCAATGTGTTTGGAGCTTATGCAACAACAAAGGATTTTAAATCTTTTAAAAGGCATGGAATAGTAACTCCAAAATTTACTTTTGAAGAATATTCAAAATTGATCAAGAAAAATTTTAACCGTATCAATTTAATGCACCTGATGTTCTACAACCTTTTTATAAGGTATAAGCTAGCTGAAATAATGAAGAGCAGAATTTATGTATGGGATAAAAACCTTATGTTTTTTCCAAAAAGAATACATGGAAAATTGGCACTGATACATAGGCTGTATCCGTCAGTTCAAATAGTCTATTTTGACAATCCTGAAGAATTAACCGTTGAATTTTGGGAAGACTATATCACAAATCTTCAAAAGCATATTGTGCTGATTCCAAAATATAAGCATGAGAAGGATCATATTGGAGGAGGATGCCCCCCTATTGAAACAGAAGACGGTTGGTTGTTTATTTATCATTCTGCAGAAATGACTCCCGAAGGCTATGTATACCATGCATCAGCTGCGTTATTCGATATTAATAACCCTAATATATTGATTTCAAGGCTTAAAAGGCCTTTGTTTTCTCCTACGCATAAATATGAAAAAGAAGGATATGTAAATAATGTCGTATTCCCTACAGGGACTGCTTTGTTTGGTGATGTGCTCTACATTTATTACGGAGCAGCCGATTGTAAGGTAGCAGTTGCTTCTTTAAGCCTGAAAGCATTATTAGACGAACTCAAAGCAAATATCAAGCAAGTTTAGATATGAAGTTAAAAATTGTTTTTGTATCAACAGTTCCTCCAACGCAGTGTGGAATAGCAACCTATACCAAAGATTTAATTGACGCATTTCAAAGTACGTTTGAAAATCTGGAATGCATTTATTGTAAATTAACAGAGATCTCTGAAGTTGTTCCTGACACAAGTTTTACATTAAACTACAATAAAAAAGAAGATTACAGGCGGGTGGCTGAGGAGATCAATGCAGACGATTCAATAAGACTTGTTCATATACAGCACGAATTCGGTTTGTTCGGAGGGCACTATGGAGATTACCTCTTGGAATTACTGGAACATTTGAAAAAACCGATTGCCTTTACATTTCATAGTGTTATTCCAAATCCACATAAACAATTTCAGACTTTTGTGCAATTACTGGCCTCTTACAGCAGTATTATTTTCGCAATGACACGAGATTCAAAGAACCTCTTGCAGTCTGATTATCATATTGATGAAAACCTGATTACCTATGTGCCGCATGGAACGCATATTGTAGCATATAATGAACCCAATCAAACAAAGAAGAAACTCGGGTTGGAAAATCATAAAATACTGTCAACATTTGGCCTTTTGGGAACTGGAAAAAGTATTGAAACAGCAATTAATGCCTTGCCTGAAATTATAGAAAACCATCCTGACACTCTTTATTTGGTGATTGGAAAATCTCATCCAAAAAACATAAAAGATGGCGTTGACCCTTATCGTCAATATCTTAAAAATATAATTAGTGAAAAAAAACTCGATCAACATGTGCTTTTTATTGATCGGTATCTTGAACTTGAAGAGCTCCTGGAATATCTAAGAGCAACCGATGTATACTTATTTACTTCAAAAAATCCAGAACAGGCGGTAAGTGGTACTTTTGCTTATGCAATGAGTTGTTCATGCCCTATTGTAGCAACCTCAATTCCGCATATAAGAGAAGAACTGTCACCCGATACAGGCATCATAGTCGACATTGGAAATTCCAGGGATTTTTCAAGAGCCGTTAATAAGTTATTATCAAATGATGCATTGCGGGAATCCATGGCTATAAATGCCTATCAAAAAACCAGAGAATCCTCATGGGAAAATGTTGCCATAAAACATTTCAATGCCTATACTGAAAAAGCAAAACTTTTTTCAAATGTCAAATTTCGAATTCCAAAAATCAAATTAAGCCATATAAAAAACTTAACGACCTCAAATGGTATTATTCAATTCAGTAAAATAAATTTGCCCGATATAAATTCGGGTTACACACTTGATGATAACGCCAGAGCACTCATCATGATGAGCATGCATTATATGCTGTTCAGAAAAAAGGAGGATTTGCTATATATAGAGATATACCTTAATTTTTTAGAACGAAGCCAGCAGCCAACAGGTAACTTTATTAATTATATAGATCAATTTAACCAGGAACACATCCAGAATTCATACGTCAATCTCGAAGATTCCAACGCCAGAGCTGTTTGGGCACTTGGTACCTTAATTTCATTTGAAGATCATATGCCTGCAGGCATCATCAAAAGAGCTGTAACCTGCTTTTTGAAATGTAAGCCATGGGTTTCGAACCTTCTGTCTCCAAGGGCCATCGGGTTTAGTATCAAAGGACTCTATGCTTATTATGTCTCTACAAAGGAAAAATTTGTAATTCCGGTTATAGAACATCTTGCCAATAATTTGATTACGAAGTATGATCTGCATGCAACCAAAAACTGGAAATGGTTTGAAAATTATATGACATATGCCAATAGTGTCCTCCCTGAAGCCATGATTTATGCATACCTGACAACAGGTAATTCAGCCTATAAAAAAGCAGGGGTCGAGTCTTTGGATTTTTTATTGTCCAAGATGTTTTTGAAGGATGGTTTTAAGGTGATTTCGAACAAGGGCTGGTATCATAAAAATAAAAACCCTATGCAATTTGGTGAACAGCCTATAGACGTGGCTTATACTATCCAAACTCTCAATGTTTTTTACCAGGTTATAGGGGATAAAGCATATAAATCTAAAATGAACCTTGCATTTGAGTGGTTTTTAGGAAGAAATCAATTAAGTCAGATTATGTATAATCCGGTTTCAGGAGGCTGCTTTGACGGATTGGAAGAAAAAAATGTGAATTTGAATCAGGGTGCGGAATCTGCGGTTTGCTATCTTATGGCACGTTTGATCATTGAGCAATACCACAGAAGAAAATATGAAAAAAGAGTGGAATTAGGCGAAGTGTTCAATCAAAAAGGAGCTCCTTTTATTTAGATGTTCCATCTCACTTTTTACTATCGACTCGAATCATATTTAATCTGCATCCGATGTAATGATAAAAAACTGTTTATGAGTCATGTGTTTATCTTGTTATCTCATACTTTCATTAAAAAAATCAGCTGGTCGAATTTTGTCTTTGCTCAAGTTCGATCCCGATGACGGAGACACAAAAAAGAGCAGTGTAAAGGTTACTGTTTTTTATTCTTTAAAGTGCCCAGGCGACTCACGAATTTCACATTGAAAAGAAAGGTTAAAGCATACAGGAATCAATACAATGCGTTTTTATTGGTACCTTTAATAATGACTAAAAACGATCCTTTGAAACGAAGTGAACTTAAAAGAATACATAGCAGAACTGAAAAGGCGTAATGTATTTAAACCGGCAATAGCCTATTTAGTAGTCGCATGGTTAATCGTTCAGGTGGCTGATATAGTCCTTGGAACTTTTGATGCACCGCCATATATCATGAAAACCCTGATGTTTCTGTTAATTATTGGTTTTCCTTTGAATTTAATTTTTGCCTGGGTATATGAATTCACCCCTAAAGGAATTAAGAAAACGAAACAGGTTGAAGAGGAGGTAACGGTCTCGCCAAAATCCAATCGCAAATTTGATAAAAACAATAAAAAACTGGTTGTATTGCCTTTTCGCAATATCGGTTCTGAAAGGAGCAGCGACTATTTTAGTGATGGGCTAACCGAAGAAATCATTATTCGATTGTCTGGGATCAAGGAGCTTGAGATTGCTTCGCGCAGTACTTCCATGCAATACAAAGATTCGGAATTGGATATTGTATCCTTGGGCCGCGAGTTGAATGCAAGATACCTTTTGCAAGGTGCAGTGCGCAGGAATAATGGTGATTTAAGAATATCGACGGAGTTGATTGATGTCGAAAAAGATGCTGAGCTTTGGGCCGAGATCTACAGTGGGAAAATGGCTGATGTATTTGAAATTCAGGAAAAGGTTTCCAAGCAGATTGTAAAGTCATTGGAACTAAGGATCAGTCCAAAAGAAAAAGTGGCGCTGGGTAAAAGTTCTACAATGAACAGTGATGCCTTCGATGCTTACCTGAGGGCACGGGAGTTTCTTTTTAGATATACTAAGAGTTACCTCTTGTTATCTATAGACCTTTTTCAAAAGGCATTGGATTTTGACGAATATTATTCAGCAGCATATGCCGGTATGAGCGAGGCCTGTGCCATGTTGTATGAAACACATGATAAAAAACCCGTATGGCTTGAACAGGCGGAGCAAGCAGCTTTGAAAGCACTTATCTACGATCCTGGTTCTTCTGAAGCGTATAGCGCCCTTGGATTGGTTTATTATAATAGAAATTCACTCGATGAAGCATTATTATCTGTCCAAAAGGCAATTTCATTTGATCCTGATAATTTTTTTGCCTATTGGATAAGGGGCCGGCTTTACAGAATGAAAGATAAAGATGCTGAAGCCGTAATTGATTTTAATAAAGTGTTGGAACTTAATCCTGAATTCCATTCGGCTTATGGAGATTTGCAAATGTCTTATGAGAAATTAAAGGACAAAGAAATGCTGAAGGATACCATTGAGCGGGCAGCGTTGTTTTACCCTAACTATTTGTTTCATAAGCCTGAAGATGCCCGTGCCCATCAATTTTATGCTTTTACTTTAGAAAGGCTGGGTCGCAGAAAAGAGGCCAGAGAAGAAATGCGCAAAGGAATTGAGATCAATCCAAACGACCTTATTATTATTTATAATGCAGCCTGTTTTTATGCAATGATAGGCGATAAAAAGGCGTCAATTGATAATCTTAAAAGAGCAATAGATAATGGGTTTGGAAATTTTGAATATATCAAGCATGACCCTGATTTTTATAGTTTAAAGGAGGAGCCTGATTTTAAAGCTCTGATACAAGGAAAATAAAAGGCCAACGGATCTTTGGTATACTTAATTTTTTAAAGGAATATGAAAGCAGCAGTTTACGAAACATTTCAAGGGCCTATAAGCGTCCAGAATGTAGAAGACCCTAAACCAAATGATCACGGAGTCGTTATTTCGGTTAAAGCTACGGGGTTGTGCCGAAGTGATTGGCACGGTTGGATGGGTCATGATACATCCATTGAGTTGCCTCATGTTCCCGGGCATGAGTTTGCCGGAACAATTGAGCTTATTGGGAAAAATGTCAAAAATCATAAGGTAGGAGACAGGGTTACCGCTCCTTTCGTCTGTGGATGTGGAAGTTGCAGGCAGTGCTTGTCAGGAAATCATCAGGTATGTGAACGTCAATCACAACCCGGTTTTACGCATTGGGGTTCTTTTGCACAATTTGTTGCCTTGGATCATGCTGATATTAACCTGGTAAAACTTCCTGAAGAAATCAACGACGTAACTGCTGCAATCCTGGGCTGCAGGTTTATTACATCCTTTAGGGCAATAGTTTATCAGGGCAAGGTTTCTGGAGGCCAATACGTGGCTGTACATGGTTGCGGCGGTGTAGGGCTTTCAGCTATCATGATCGCCCGGGCTTTGGGGGCGCAGGTAATCGCAGTAGACATTAAAGATGCATCTTTAAAACTTGCCAAAAAACTGGGAGCCATGGCAACGATTAATGCCTCGCAAAACAATGATATAGCAGAACAAGTCAAAACAATAAGCAATGGCGGGGTTCACGTATCAATTGATGCCCTGGGAAGCGACATAACTTGTTATAATTCTGTTTCTAATTTAAGGATAAGAGGCAAACACATCCAGGTTGGCCTGATGACAGGAAAGGATAAAAAAGCTAAGGTTCCCATGGATAAAGTCCTGGCTGATGAATTGGAAATCATAGGCAGTCATGGAATGCAGGCACATAAATATCCTGATATGCTGGAGATGATAAAGAATGGCAAACTGCAACCTGAAAAACTAATAGAAAAAACTATTTCACTGCAGGAAGCAACCATCGCCTTGCCGGGCATGACTAAATTCGATACTCATGGGGTTTGTGTTATCAATTCATTTTAATTAAGTTTTCCTGAACTCGGTTGATATATCAGAGATGAAATGAGGGTATATGGAGCCAACCCATTAAGTCAATGCATGGTTTTGAAGTTTTCATTAAAAATAAAGGAATAAAGTATCGACTTGATAAGGCCGAATATATTTGGAAACTACCCTTGGCTAATTTGTGATTCGGGACAAAGGAATCCTTTAAAAACAGTATCTTTAAGCTAAATAACAAATGTATGATGATTGTATTGTCGGCTGCCTTAGGTATACTGAGTTTGATGACAGTTTTATGGCTGTTCAGTATTTACTTTAAAAACGTAAGTATCGTAGACAATTTCTGGGGCATCGGGTTTATCATTGCCGCCCTGATCTATGCCTTTAATTGCGAAGTCATGTTTATCAGGACAAAACTTATGCTGCTTTTGGTTATCCTTTGGGGTTTAAGACTGTCTTTGTATTTAATGTATCGCAATTACGGCAAAGGAGAAGATTACAGATACCGTGAATTCAGGCAACACTATGGACCAAAACGCTATTGGTGGTTCAGCTTTTTCCAGGTATTTTTGCTTCAGGGGATACTAATCCTTATCATATCCCTGCCTTTGTTAGGGATTACCCTTTTCACATCTTCCAATAGCCTAAACCTATTCGATTATCTGGGATTGTTGGCCTGGCTGGTTGGGTTTGTATTTGAAACGGTGGGCGACTATCAACTGGTCGTCTTTAAAGGTGATCCCGATAATAAAGGAAAACTGCTTACCAGTGGCCTGTGGCGTTATACACGACACCCCAATTATTTTGGCGATACAGCGGTTTGGTGGGGATTCGGCCTTTTGGCCATCGCTTCAGGAGCATATTGGTACAGTCTGGGCTCATTGTTGATGACCTACCTGATCTTAAAGATATCAGGAGTGGCCCTGCTCGAAAAATCACTGTCAGAAGTCAAACCCGGATATGAGGAATATGTGCGAACCACAAGTGCCTTTTTCCCTTGGTTCCCTAAACAAAAATCTTAATGGATTTTATTTACAAACACGGCTGGTTCATTTTATTTGTCATTTGGGGCTTACCCTTGACGTATTACCGCAGTCGATTCAGGAAAATGGTCTATCAGACCGACCATTGGCTCATCAATATACAACCCAAATTTATAAGGGAAGTAAAGGCATTGTTTGGCTACTATGAGGTTGATGACATTAATTTTGTCAAGCAGCGCAATTTTTACCGCTTCTACTTGCTGATTTATCTGATACTGTTCTTATGTTATCTTTATTTTAATTAAATATTCTTTCCTGAACAGGCAGAAATGCATACACCAATAAAAGATGATCAAGTTTCTATTTAAGTAAATATGTAAAAATAATAATTGCTTACTGCATTGATCGTAATGATGTATCAGTTTGCGTGCAGAAAAGAAGCATTGCACAAAACTACTAGTCTTTTTTTTGCCAAGGAGGCTAGTCAATTAAATTTCAGTAAATTCTCTATAGGTTTTAACGAAACCCGCTGTCGCAATATTTTTAATTTCCGTTTTAAATATTTTTTTTGATGTTTACTGCCATGAAGTCTGACACAATTGTAAAACCTTTCGAATACTTCAATGCTGTTTGACTCAACTGAAGGGTTAAACGGATCGATTTGCATTATAAAACTACTGATGAATTTTTTCCATCCAAGAACCGATAATTGCTCTGAATCCAGTATCTGACGTGTTCGGTTCCTGAAAAAATCGGGACGAAAACTCGTGTCGTGTATTGTGACATTTTTTAGATTGATTTCATCAAAATAAGCTGTAAGAATCTGTTCAATATTTTGAAAAGATGCTTTCTTTTTAACAAAAATATACATCCCTTTGGATGAATTGAATATAAAGGGTTTGTATGATAAACCCGATTCCAGGAGTGTACTGAGCACAGCTTGTTCGCTCCTGTTTAAGAGCAGTATTTGACATTTCTGTAAGGGTATCACAACGACACAACAAACCATCTTGTAAATTTTTTAAAACTCCAAATGCTGTTATTCAGATTATTCATAAACAAAGCATTCTGATTAGGATCAGAATGCTTTGTTTGATTGGTCTAAGTTCAGGCCAGGTCAAAACGGTCAAGGTTCATCACTTTGTCCCAGACGGCCACAAAGTCTTTGACAAACTTATCCTGAGAATCTGCACATCCATATACCTCAGCCAGAGCACGTAACTCAGCATTGGAACCAAATATGAGATCTGCTCGTGTACCGGTCCATTTGACTTTACCCGTTGTCCGGTCGCGACCTTCAAATACATTTTGTGCATCTGAAATTGCTCTCCAGGTAGTACCCATATCAAGGAGGTTTATAAAGAAGTCATTGGTCAAGGTTTCCGGATGACTGGTAAATACTCCGTGTTGAGACTGATCGAAGTTTGTATTTAAAACTCGCATACCACCAATCAAAACAGTCATCTCAGGTGGGGTTAGCGTCAAAAGCTGTGCCTTGTCTACCATCATTTCTTCTGCCGACGAGACATGTTTAGGTTTGTAATAATTACGGAAGCCATCAGCAGTCGGTTCCAGGGCAGCAAATGATTCCACATCAGTTTGCTCTTGTGAAGCGTCTGCTCTTCCCGGAGTAAAAGGCACCTTAATATCAAGTCCTGCATTCTTGGCTGCCTGCTCAATAGCGGCACAACCTCCTAATACGATCAAGTCTGCCATAGAAACAGGCTTAGCAAAATCTCTTTTTACAGACTCTAATGTATCTAACACTTTTGACAATTGAGCAGGGTTATTTACTTCCCAGCTCTTTTGGGGTTCCAGGCGAATTCGCCCGCCGTTTGCTCCTCCGCGTTTATCCGATCCTCGGAAGGTCGAAGCCGACGCCCAGGCTACAGAAACCAATTGAGAAACAGAAAGGCCCGAAGCAAGTATCTTGCTTTTAAGTTCGGCGATGTCTTTGTCATTCAACAGTTCATGCGTAACGGCTGGAATAGGATCCTGCCAAATTAATTCTTCCTTTGGTACTTCAGAACCCAGGTACAGGGCAATGGGTCCCATATCGCGATGTGTAAGTTTAAACCAGGCTCGAGCAAACACTTCTGCAAATTCATCGGGATTTTCGTGAAAATGCCTTGAAATAGGCTCATAAATAGGATCCATCTTAAGTGCCATGTCTGCAGTGGTCATCATAAGTGCCTGAGTTTTTGAGGGATCACCTGCTGCAGGTGCCCTTTTGGCATGTGAAGCTGCAGTGGGCGTCCATTGATGCGCTCCAGCAGGACTTTTTGTCAATTCCCAGTCATAGCCCAACAGTACGTCAAAATAATCATTATTCCATTCAGTAGGTGTTGGTGTCCACGCACCTTCTAATCCACTGGTAATGGTATCATCTCCATGCCCACTTCCAAATGAATTTTTCCAACCCAAACCTTGCTCTTCAATACTCGCACCGGCAGGTTCTCTACCCACATATTTTTCAGGATCAGCAGCACCATGTGCTTTCCCAAAAGTGTGTCCTCCGGCAACAAGCGCAACCGTCTCTTCATCATTCATTGCCATACGGCCAAAAGTTTCACGAATATCTACCGCAGATTTAAGTGGATCAGGATTTCCATTCGGGCCTTCGGGGTTTACATAAATGAGCCCCATCTGAACGGCACCAAGAGGGTTTTCAAGTTCGCGATCACCTTCATATCGTTTATCTCCTAGCCATTCGGTTTCAGTACCCCAGTAAATATCTTCTTCAGTCTGCCAAATGTCTTCCCGTCCACCTCCGAAACCAAAGGTTTTCAAGCCCATAGATTCAAGCGCACAGTTACCGGCAAGAATCATCAGATCTGCCCATGAAATTTTCTTTCCATATTTCTGTTTTACAGGCCAAAGCAGCAAACGCGCCTTGTCCAGGTTACCGTTGTCAGGCCAGCTGTTGAGCGGAGCAAAGCGCTGACTTCCCGAACCGGCTCCTCCACGACCATCCTGAATACGATACGTACCTGCACTGTGCCATGCCATCCTGATAAAGAAGGGTCCGTAATGACCGTAATCGGCAGGCCACCAGTCCTGAGATTTGGTCATCAGTTCATATAAATCATTCTTAACAGCTTTAAGGTCAAGTCTTTTGAATTCGTCGGCATAGTTAAAATCTTCACCCATTGGGTCCGACTTTGAGGAATGTTGACGAAGGATATTCAAATTTAACATGTTTGGCCACCAGTCTCGGTTTGAGGTTCCAGAACCAGCAGTGTGCTTCACTGTTCCACCGTGAAACGGGCACTTACTTTCATTATTATCCATTGTATTTTTTATTTGAAGTTTTTAAAGCCTTAAGTTACTGAACATCTAACAGAAATTCTCAAAATCACATTACTTTTTATTTATTTTGTTATAATTAAAACTTATAACAATGCATTAGACATCATAAAATTAAATACGTTTTATGCAGATCTTGGTATATGTTTATCAAGAGGCTATTGCACAGTAGCCCAAAGTTGGGATCTATTTGGATGTTGAACTTTTTTGATATGGCTTTCAGAGATAAAGCCCAAATCATCATTGATAAAAGCCAAACAATTAAAAATCAAATAAATATGCATATATTTATTTTTTAAGAATGCCATTTGCCATTGCTTTACAATGAATCAACCAAACTCTTTTTTATGAAAAAAATTCAAATCTACGCACTAACAGTTCTTTTTTTAAGCATTTTTTCAAATTGCACAAAGCAAAAATCAATAGACAAGGAAGCGGCATCAGAGAAAAAAGACAGGAATATGTTCGGGCATCATATCCCCAGGGGTTTAACCGTTAATTCTGAAAATCTGGCCCCTGGATATGTTATGTATGCCGTGCCAAATTCGTCCTTAATATATTTGGTCAACAGAAATGGAGAAGTTGTTCACCAATGGAAAGGTAATTACGAGGTATTTCATTCTTATCTATTGGATGACGGTTCTCTTTTCCAAGCAGCAATAGATCCTGATTATCCGATATTTGATGATGCCGGACCCTATGGGCGCATCCAAAAGATATCCTGGGACAGCAAGGTTTTATGGGATTTTGAATATGCAAATGACGATCATGTCCTGCACCACGATTTTGCTTTAATGCCGAATGATCATATCCTTGCAATTGCTTATGAGGCAAAATCTTTTGAGGATGCAATCGCCGGTGGAAGAAAACCCGAGTTGACGCCTAAATCAGGTCCCTGGATGGAAAAGATTATAGAGATCGACCCACAGGGAAGTCGGGGGGCCAGGATTGTTTGGGAGTGGCATATAGCTGATCATTTGATTCAGGATTTTGACAAAAGCAAAGCAAATTATGGCAATCCTGCTGATCATCCCGAATTATTGGATTTCAATATTAAACATCATATTCCACCCGCTATAACACAAGACAGTTTGGATATTTTGATCGCCCTTGACAAAGCCGATAAAAATCAAACACCTTATAGCAAGGGATCGGATATTTATCATATCAATGCAATACATTATAATGCAGACCTTGACCAGATTGTGTTCAGCTCTCCCGAAATAAATGAAATTTTTATCATAGACCACAGCACGAGTACCCAAGAGGCAGCCGGGCATCAAGGCGGGAATAGTGGTAAGGGGGGCGATTTTCTTTATCGATGGGGAAATCCAACAAATTATAAAAGAGGTGATACTATAGATCGGCAATTATTTTATCAGCATAATGTTAAATGGATTGAAAATGAAAAACCCGGAGCAGGGAACCTAACCTTGTATAACAATGATATTCCCGGTAGAAAAGACAGTTTAAATTATTCTGCCATCTTTGAATTGAAGCTTCCCAAGGATGAAAAAGGGAATTATATACTTGAAAAGGATCGTCCTTTTGGTCCTGTGCAGCCCTCCTGGAAATATATTGCAAAAGACACGGTATCGTTTTACAGTAGTTTTATCTCAGGTGCTCACCGCATGAAAAGCGGCAATACGTTTATCAATGAAGGGGCAAAAGGCAGATTCTTTGAAGTGACACCCGAAGGGGAAGTTGTTTGGGAATTCTTAAATCCATACAGAGGTGAGATCCGCAAGTTAAATGGAGATCCTGTCGCTATGATGCCGATGACCTATTGGGTTTTTAGGGCTACGTTTATTCCAGCCGATCATCCTGCTTTTAAGGGGAAAGAGCTAAAACCACTGGATCCTCAGCCGGATGTTTTTACCTTGCCTCCCAAAGAAAAAGAAGGGGAAAAGCCTTAGCAGCTCCATTTAATCAGCTAATGATTCCCATCTTGTATTTGCATTAATGCCAAAAATTTAAAATCTCTTTAAAATAGCTTTCTGATTTTATGTTTTTGAAATGAGGGTCATTCTGAAATGAATTATTGGTGAACCAATTACCCGAAGCGACCGATTTAAGAAGGTGTTTTTTTGTATTTTCAGGGTCATTTGTCATGGCATAATATTGTCCAAGAGCATAGTCCAGAGAACCGTATTGAAAGTCCTGACGTAAAGCTTCTAAATCAGCTAAGGTTTGATTTGCGTTGCTCATGTCTTTATTCTTGTAATACGACACGGCAAGTTTGGACTTGTATTCTAAATTTTCAGGTGAGGCCACTACAAGGTCCTTAAATAGAGATGCTGATTCAACAAAGTCTTCTTTAAAGTAAAATGCCATGGCAACAAATGCTTTATGTTTTTCGGGATCTGCTTTTGAAATAACTTTGTCAAAATAGGGTAGTGCCAAGGAATCATTTTTTTCAATTAAATATGTTTTGCCGATATAAAGTGATAAATCAAGCCATTCTTCAAGGTCTATCTCCAATTCATATTTGGAAACCAGCTGTTCTGCCGCTGTAAAATTTCCCTGTTTTACATGAGCTGCTATCAACACCTTTTTTAAAGTAGGGTTATCAGATATGTCAACAAAATCCTTTAGTAAATCGATGATCTTTTCATATTCTCCCAATTCGAAATATGCCATTGCCTGAATATAATTCCTATAGCCACAGTATTTGCAATTTTCGGTATCCAGATTATCAGAATTAATTTGTGAATACACTTTCTTTACTTCATTAGGAAGGTTGACGAATTCACTTGCCACAACCATGGTGCTAAGGTTTTTATAAAGATCAAAGGGCGCATAATTGTATTCTTTTTTCACATAACGGTAAACCATTTTATTATTGCCTTCCAAAAGTGCTTCCAATAATTCCAGAATATTTTTTTGCCTTAAGTTGTTTAATGACGTAGGTTCGATAGCCTTCAATAATGAATCTGCGGTTGCATATTTGGCCCTGTTATAGTAAAACTCGACCCTCAAATATTTAGGTTCAAAAAAATCTTTATCTATTTCAATTGATTCATTGAGCAATCGAATGTATTTATCATTATCATCAATATTGGCTTTTGCTTCGAGTAATTTTCTATAGGCTTCGTAATTTGGCGGTGATTCCTGAAGATTAAGTTCATCATTTTTCTCGGTTACTAAAAATCCCAATATCTTCTGCTTCAATAACTCGATGCAGTCTAAAGGATTTTGAGAATCACATTCAACTGACTCAAATGAAAATGACACTGTATTTGCTTTGCCGTCAAGAATTGAACCCTGAAAAATCAAGCGGTCATTTTTCAAAAAGTAGTTACCGGTGATTATTTGCTTCGGATTAAAATACTCCCTTAAGGATTTGGTCCCTTCAAGAGGAAACAAAGACGCTTTATAGAGTTTTGTATACTCCTCATAGGTTTCAGGGGTGATTACCTGCGCGACCTGATATTGTGAAATGCCATGAATGATCCAGTCAGCGGCCATGTCACCTATCGGGTCCATTTCAACAAGGCCTGTTTTATTACCAAATTTTAGAACGGCGATTTTATCCTCCAGTTCAATTTCTTCAATAACATAATCGTCTTTGAATTTATTGTCATAAACGAACACAACCATTGAGCCCACGATAAAGCTTATGATACCCAGAGAAACAAAATAGTAGGTCTGGAAATTAAAATGATTGCGTGATATTTTTTTCTTTTTCCCGGGTTCACTTCCTTCTTTGATTGTGGAATAAATATTTTTCAGGTAGGTCTTCCAAACGTAAAAAATATAGGTTGGAAAACCAACGAGCAAAAGGATAAGCGAATAGGTCATGGCATCTTTTGACAAACCCATTGGCTCCCATATTACTGAGATTACCTGAATCAAAACCCAGCTAAAGACAATGTATAAAGAGAGTTTTTTAAAAACTTCCTTTTCATGACATATTTTTAAAAACTCATTAAATTTCATACAATAATTTGTAGGGCTTACATCCTATATTCAGGATTTGCTTGGAAAAGTCCATATTTTTGACTAATATAGATAAAATTTCAAACAAACTTTAACATGACAAAGCAAGAAAAATCAAAATCGATTGAACCCAAAGGAAAGGGCATTGAGCCGCATGGCAGATCAATTGAACCTAAAGGCAGATCAATTGAACCCAAGGGTAAATCTATTGAGCCTAAGGGTAAATCTATTGAGCCTAAGGGCAGATCTATTGAGCCTAAAGGCAGATCAATTGAGCCCAAGGGCAGATCAATCGAGCCCAAAGGAAGGTCAATTGAGCCCAAAGGCAGATCAATAGAACCTAAGGGAAAATCTATTGAGCCTAAAGGAAGGGGTATTGAACCAGGAGAAAAAAAATAAAACTGTTTCTAGCAATAAGGATGTTAAGAATTTAAAGCCTATAAGTTGTTCACTTTAATGGTTTAGGGTTGATATTGTCTTTTTTAAGCCCTTTTTTATGAGATAAAGCTGAAGTATATGAAATACTTCGGCTTTTTTTTTAGCAAAATCTTTTCTTCATTGAAGAAATGTAAGACAGCGCTTTTCAGCATAATATTTCTTTTAAATTGTATAGATTATTTCGAAAACAGGTCTGATATTTGCAATTTAATAAAAATAATGAGCGAAGTTTCAAGGCAACGGATTTCTTTGAGTGGTTATTTCTTCCTGCTTGGTTTTGGTTTTGCATCCTGGGCATCCCGAATACCAAGTATCAAGACGAACTTTGACTTTAATGAAGCTGAATTAGGTAACTTGCTTTTGGTGATGCCGATCAGCTCTTTAATAGGTCTTCCTATTTCCGGTTGGCTGGTTTCTAAATATAATAGCAGGGTACCTCTGTTTGTTTCATATATATTCTTTTCTATTTCTTTACTTGCCATTGGATATAGTTCCAAACTCGAATTCCTTGTCATTGCAGTAGCTGTGTTTTCATTTTGCATGCGCATCGCAAATATTTCGGTAAATACCCAATCACTTGCCGTCCAAAAGATGAGAGATAAGAAAATCATGGGTTCTTTTCACGGGCTTTGGAGCCTGGGAGGATTGGGTGGAGCTCTTTTTTCGACTGTAATGGTCAAATTAGAAGTGCCCATGAAAGAGCATTTTCTCTATGTGGCACTGATAAGTTTATTTTTTGGGATTATCGCATACCCGTTTCTTCTTAAAAAAGACAAATCAGCTATTGGAAACAGGCTGGTTCTCGGTAAGCCGGATAAATACATGTTATATCTCGGGTTGATGGTATTTTTTGCCGCTTTGTGCGAAGGAGGGATGTTTGACTGGAGTGGAGTATATTTCAGGGAAGTTGTAGGAGAAGAGATCTTTACGCTTGGTTATTTGATCTTTATGACCTTTATGGCTTTTTCGCGGTTTTTCTCCGATCGGTTAATTGACCTTATCGGAATGAGAAAAACCTATGTTTTGGGTGCGGCGATTGTAACATTTGGTATGCTACTGGCAATAATATTCCCTTATTTCACACCTGTATTGATTGGTTTTTCTTTAGTGGGAATCGGTGTTTCAGCTGTATTTCCAATGACATTTTCTTTGGCCGGAAGCTCAAAAAAATATTCACCCGGTATGGCCATATCAATTATCTCAACATATGGTATAGTTGGCATGCTGATAGGCCCGCCATTAGTAGGGTATTTGGCCCATATTTTTGGTTTGCAAGCTGCATTCGTTTTGTTTATTCTATCAGGACTCATGCTGATTCCCCTGTCGCAATTATTTTTTCGACTTAAAAATGAGTAGGTGGAATCTGTTTAAAATAGGGATAAGCCGTTTTTCTCTTCATTAGAAGCCGGTTATACCCTGTAATAATCTCCGCGCCAGGTTTTAATTGATTTTTTAATGTCATTTTCTGACATGTTTTCCTTAACTGCTTTTTCAACCAAGGCGGGAAATTCATCATCTGAGGCAAATCTTAGCCCTATGATCTGACGGATTGTTAAGGCCTCAGGTAATGTTGATTTAGTAAGGAGGAAATACCTGAAATTTTCTTCTGCGCGTATGACCCTGTCCTGGGCTTTAATAGCAAATGCCCTGGCATAAAAAGTAGTGAAGAGCAAAATAACAGAGCCGAAGGTGATTAAAGATGCAGAGTAAAGACCCTCATGAGTTGTTTTAACTAAATTAACAATTGACCCTATCACTAAGATCAGTGATCCTAACATGGCAAAAAAATGATAGCCGAAAACAAAACGTCTGTGGTTGCTGTAATTTTGATTTTTCATGATTCAAGGTTTGTGGTTAAACTTTTTTTGTGGATTGACGAATGTTATTTTCCTGATCAAGTTACTGAGATTTTATCAGAAATCAATTAAGAAATTACTCCATTTGACTACAAGGCCGCACTTTGCAGCTCTGATAGTTTTTAAAAAGGCTATTGAGTAACTGAGTTTATTTCTTTGGTTTTTATATATTTCGCGATCTTTTAATGAATGTGTTAAAAAGTTGCGCATGAGCAACTGATGCATCTAAACGGTATTAATTTTTACTTTACTCCAGCAATTTTTGTCGTTAATAAATATCTTAACAACTAATCACCTGCTTTATAAAATATATCAAAGGAAGTCATTAGTTTGTACTCATATATAGATCAAGTTGATTTAGCCATGATATATCTAACTACTTATTGATGAAAAAGTTACTAATGATAATGCTGGCAATTATTTCTTTCGGGATAAATGCTCAAGATTCGCCTGGTGTATACACTGTCAAGAATGCAAAGATAAATACTCAGAATTCAGATTTTGGAACCGCTTTTTTTGGTGACGACAAAGTTGTTTTTGCGGCACCCAAACAAGGGCTAACCTTTAACAGAGAAGAATATCATAACCAACCGTTTCTGGATCTTTATATTGGAGAGGTCACTGAAGATGGCCAGATTGTAAAAAAACAAAAATTGCCAGGAGACATCAATTCTAAGTATCATGAAGGAATGGTGTCGTTTACCAAAGACATGAAAACGGTGTATTTCAGCGCCAATAATTATGTAAAAAAGAAAAAGGGTAAAAATAAGAAAAAAGGGACGAGTTATGTTCAATTGTTTATGGCGAGTGTATCAGAAACAGGCGAATGGACCAATTCGAAATTACTTCCGTTTAATGGTGAGAACTTTTCAACCGGGCACCCGGTACTGAACAGGGATGACAGTAAATTGTACTTTGTGTCGGATCGTCCGGAATCCATAGGCAAAACAGATATTTTTGTAGTAGACATTGATGAAGATGGCAACTTTAGCTCCCCCAGGAATTTAGGTGCTAAAATCAATACGCCTGAACGAGAAATGTTCCCTTTTATAGGCAAGGATAATGTGCTTTATTTTTCTTCAGATGGATATTCAGGCCATGGTGAGCTGGATGTATACGCCAGTAAAATATTTGATTCAACCGTTTCGACCCCCATCAATTTGGAGGAGCCCGTGAACAGCGAACATGATGATTTTGCCTATATCATTGATGACCACAAGCACAGAGGATACTTTTCTTCAAACAGGGAAGGTGGCGAAGGAGATGATGATATTTACACATTTGTTGCTTCTCCGCCTATTTATATCGAATGTCTTCAGGAAATAACAGGTGTTGTAAAAGATATTGATACACAGGAGCTCATTCCGGATGCCTTGATTATTTTATACGATGCCAAAGGCAAAGAATTGGAATCTTTTATTTCGAGCAAGGATGCGGCCTCATTCAGTTTTGAGCAATCCTGTAATACCTCGTATACAATCAAAGGTTATCTGGAAGGGTATTTGATAGGGGAAATGGATATTACAACAGTAAATGACCTCAATGCCGAGCCTATTGAGATTATACTGAATTTGATTTCGGATCCTAATAAAAAACAGGAAGTCCTTGCGGATTCAAATTCGCCGTTTAAAGAGGATAAACCTGTGCCAGGTTCAAATGAGGATGAAAGCACTGTGGTCTCTTCTGTTTCTGAAACAGAAACTGGTCATTCAAATGTGGGACAAAAAAACAGTAAGGAAACTGCAGTTACTAAAAATAATTCAGAGGCAGAAATGGCACCTGTAGTCCCGGCAGCAGCTGTTGTTTCATCAGAAAATGAAAGTGAAACGGCCGATGAAGTGATTGCCGTCAATGCTGAGGATAAGCAGGAAAAGGCAACCTCAAAAACAGAAATGGTGCCTGAAGTAACTGCCGCAGCAATTATTGCGTCTGAAAAAGAAAGTGAAAAGGTCGATGAAGTGATTGCGGCAAATGCTGAGGATAATCAAGATATGACTCCTGTAAAAGAGGACCTAAAAAAAACCGAATCACAGAAGGTAATTGCCATGGACGTGTCTGGAACAGCGGAGACTCTTGATGACGGAACAGATGATTTTCAATCGAAAAAACCAAATGATGTTCCGATTCATATCAATACCATTTATTTTGATTTTGATAAATACAATATTCGTTTCGATGCGAGAATTGAATTAGACAAGATCGCCGTCGTTTTAAAACAAAACCCACAAACTAAAATCAAGGTGAATGCCCACACGGATATCAGGGGAAAAAAGGGGTATAATTTAAAATTATCCAATAACAGGGCCTACAATACGGTGCAATACCTTCTCGACAAGGGAATTGAAGTTGAAAGAATTTCAGGAGAAGGCCATGGAGAAACCCAGGTAGCTGAAATATGCACCAAAGAGAAGCCTTGCACAGGCTTGCAGCACCAATTAAACAGGAGGTCGGAATTTCTAATTGTAGATAAATTTTCGGATGCCGTAATTGCTCAATCTGTTAACAAGGCTGCATCTGGCAACTATGCTGTTAATAGTAAGGTCCCAAATTCAGGAGCTTATTTGAATTACGATTTTAGCGATGACAGAGAGGTTTATACGGTTCAGCTTGGGGCATTTAAAGGAGATGTGCAAAATAATAAATTCAACAAATTAACTGATCTCTTCAATTATCGATATGACGATGGTTTAAACAGGTATTATGCCGGTATATTTGAATCTTCCTCTGAGGCAAGAAATCATATGAAGAAGATGAGGAAAAATGGATTTGAAGATGCATTTGTAGTGGGCTTAAAAGGTGAAAGCAGATTTTAAATGAATAAATGGCCATATTTGAATTGTTGAAAAACACAGCATAAGCCGTTTAAATTTTTATCCGGAGAAAAGCATCATTTATAATCCTGGACTGATAAACAAAAAAGCACCCATCTGATGGGTGCTTTTTTGTTATATGTAACTTTAACAATTTCTAAAAAAAGAAAAACCATCATGAACCAAGCACAAGAATCAAATCACCTGATACACTTCATAAATTTAAAATGAAGAACCGTAACTTGAGTTTGTTTTATCAGTATGAGCCTGGATGGCTTTTTAGCCTCCAAAGACGATGATTTGTCGTGGATGTCATTTATAGAGAAAAAAGAGGAAGATTATGGTTATGCCGACTACAGCAGTAAAGTCGATACCTATATAGCCGGAAGGGTTACCTATGACTTTGTTTTGAAATTAACAGGAAGGGTTTCCCACAAGCCGAACAGTGGGAATGTTATGTTTTAACAAGGGAAGAGACTGTTCTTGGGAGGAACACTCAGCTTAAAGCTAAAGGCCCTGCCTGTAAGAGAATTTGACACAGGGCTTGTACAGTTGCATTACACAAGAGAAACTGTTTTATAAGGTCCAAAGAAAAACGATATCATTAAAACTGATAAAGTGGAAACTTTATAATTGAGATGATCCTCATGCGCTATCAATGGAACAACCCCTTCAAGCAGTTGTATATTAGACTGTCTTTGTTTACTATTTTATATGAAACTATTTGGGTCTGAAAATTGAATTAGATCCTCTAGATTAATGATTTTCTTTAGGTTGGATGAGCAGTAAAATAGAATTTTATTTAAAAAAAAATATTTTATTCATCAAATTATACTATCTTTGCACTAAATTAATAAATTATTTTAAAATGAATACAGGTAAAGTAAAATTCTTCAATGACGCTAAAGGATTCGGTTTCATAAGCGAGGAAGGAACAGGTAAAGAACATTTTGTACACGTTTCAGGACTTGTAGACGAAATTCGTGAGAATGACGAAGTAGAGTTTGAATTAGAACAAGGAAAAAAAGGATTAAATGCAGTTAACGTAAGAGTTATCTCATAATAAAGAATTTTTTTACAAATTAAAAGCCCATCTGATGATGGGCTTTTTTTTTGTTATTTACTACCTTTGAAAATAAATCTGCTGAGAGGTTATTTAGTCTGATTTGTTCTATTAAATATGAATCCATGAAAATAAAAAGTCTGATGAATTTACTTTTTCTTATCTGGATGGCTTTCCTTTCATGCGATAGTCAAGAAATACCGCAGGGTGGTTTAGACCCTATAATACCTCCTGACTATAATAACCCTGATGTTCCTGAAATAAAAACCGATTTTTATTATGGTGCCGACCTGTCATATGTGAATGAAATGATCGATTGCGGAGCTGTCTACAGAAATTCTGAGAATATTGTTAAAGATCCCTATTCCATTTTTAGTGATGCGGGAGCTAATTTGATTCGTGTTCGTTTGTGGCACAATCCGGATTGGACAGCCTATTCAGATTATCAGGATGTTTTAAAAACAATTAGAAGGGCAAAAGAAAAGGGTATGCAGGTGTTGTTGGATTTTCATTATTCAGATACCTGGACCGATCCGGCCAAGCAGCAAATACCCGCAGCCTGGGAAACTTTCATTAATGATAAGGAGAAGCTTGGTTCTTTGCTGTACGATTATACCTACAAAACATTGACTGATCTGGCACAGGAGCAATTACTTCCTGAAATTGTTCAAGTGGGTAATGAGATAAATCCAATGATACTGCAAGGAGAAGAATTGGCATGGCCCATTAACTGGGGTAGAAATTCCTATCTGATCAACAAAGGTATAGAGGCGGTGCGCCAGGTTGCAAAAGAGCAGAATAGAGAGATTGGGGTCATGCTGCACATTGCCCAGCCCGAAAATGCTTTGTGGTGGTTTAAAGAAGCTACAGAAAACGGTTTAACTGATTATGACTGGATAGGCTTATCGTATTATCCTTTGTGGTCTGAATATGATTTAAATGAGGTAGGGGATGCTTTTAAAACATTGATTAACACCTATAAAAAGAGACTGATGGTCGTTGAAACTGCTTACCCATTTACAATGGACAATGCTGATTCGGCTAACAATATCCTTGGTAATGAGGCTTTGATTTCAGGTTTTCCTGCCACTGAGCAAGGTCAGCTGGATTATCTGAATCTCTTGAAAAAGCGTATTGAGGATGCAGGGGGCGAAGGCCTTGTGTACTGGGAACCGGCCTGGGTATCGACCAAATGCAATACACTATGGGGTCAAGGCTCCCACTGGGACAACGCCACCTTGTTTGATCATGACAATAAGGCAAATAAGGGAATGGAATTTTATAAACATTGAAATACATAATTTAATTGTAAAGAATATGAGCAAGCCCAAAACGACAAAATGGATCATAGTGACAATCTTAACGGGAATACTTTTCTCTGGCTGCACGAAAAGCCCGAATCAACATGTGGGGCAAACTGAAGTAAGCAAATGGCAGGGAAACAAGAAATCAGCCGTTTCGATCACTTACGATGACGGCATCATTACGCAGTTTACCGTTGCCAGACCCATCATGAACAAATTGAACCTCCCGGCTACTTTTTTTGTGCTAACCGGAAAGATAAACGGATCTGAAAACGGTAAGTTTTTAGGAAGACCACAAGATGAAATTATCCGAGAAACTGCATTGACCAAAACAAATGCCGAAAACTTCTTTGAACGCGCTTCCTTGATTGGGTATACCGGCACGAGCGAAGCAATGCTGGCGCATTCGAATGCAGGGTCGCTTTTTGAATCGGGAAAAGTGGAAGAGGCATATCAAACCATAGATGATGCTTTTGAAAAATTACGAAACGGAACCTTAAAAAATACTGATGAAGTTGTATATCACGATAACCCTCAAGATACTACGTCATGGGAAGATTTAAGAAAATTTGCCGCTGAAGGGCACGAAATAGCAAGCCATAGTATCACACATCCGCGAATGGCGGTTTTAGATGAGGTCAACCTGTTATATGAACTCGAACAGAGTAAA
Source organism: Lutimonas vermicola (assembly GCF_038433205.1). NCBI lineage: Bacteria > Pseudomonadati > Bacteroidota > Flavobacteriia > Flavobacteriales > Flavobacteriaceae > Lutimonas > Lutimonas vermicola. The sequence goes on along the minus strand of NZ_JBCDNA010000001.1, from coordinate 1,603,014 downwards.
GCCGACATATACAAGAACCTGGGTGAAAAGTACACATTTTCGGTAGAGTGCCCTTATGGAACAGAAAATGAGAGGGTAATGGAGTACGCAAGATTGGTGTATCCCGCACTGCGCAATCGGATGCCGGAGGAGTGGCTTGATGAGTTGAACAGGTCAAGTGATCAGGACCCGGAGGCTTCGGAAAATGAATACGTCCAATGGCAAAGAGGGCCTTTAACAGATACCGGTATGGATGTGATGAAATCATGGATAGATACATGCCAGGCTAACGAAAATATATGGCTGGTACTTGTTTTTCACGGGGTTGATAATTTTGGATGGGAAGCCAAAACAGCAAAGGAATTGGAAACATACTTCACTTATATCAAAGAAAAGGAGCATGATCTTTGGGTGGCTACTTTTGCTGATGTGACGAAATACATCAGGGAAAGAAAAAATATTGATATATCCGGTAAGCTGGAGGATGAGACAATAGTTTTGTCGCTGTCATCTGATCTTGACCCTGCAATATATGACGTGCCCCTTAGCTTCAAAACTTATATTCCGGGAAACTGGAAAAAAGTTGAAGTTAAAAAAGGGGAAAATATTGTTTTAAAAGGACTGGATATCCAGAGGGATGAAAAAGGGTCGTATATTTTGTATGATATGGTTCCTCATAACGGGCAGCTGCTTATATCATCCTCTTAAAACTTTTATTAGCAGGTCATTTACACGAATAGACCCATATTAAAGGATATATGATATTCTTAATTATCCCATTTTAAAAGGTTAGAATTGATGCAATGTTATCTTTAATAAAACCAAAAAAGCCAATGAGTTTCAAAATTACCAAACTAATCATCGTTGTAGTATTACTATTAACATTTTTCTTTAACGGGAGTCTCAAAGTAATATTCAAAATATCAAAGGCAGGGATCAGATGAGCCTTAACGGGCGTTGGAATTATATTATAGATCCTTATCAGATGGGGTACCTGGATTACAGGCAAGAACCTTACGATCAGAGAAAATCAGGGAATGGCGGGTTCTTTGATAACATCACCAAAGTTGAAAAATCAAAAATAGTAGAGTATAATTTTGATTATGAACCAAGCTTAAAAGTGCCGGGTGATTGGAATTCTCAATCGGAAAAACTAGAGTTTTATGAGGGAACATTATGGTATCGCAGGGAATTTCAATTGAGTCCGGAAAATGATAAAAGATATTTTCTTCATTTTGGTGCAGTGAACTATGAGGCTCATGTGTACCTTAATGGCAAGAAATTGGGCACCCACAAAGGCGGTTTTACGCCTTTTCAATATGAAGTTACCGATCACTTAAATTCAGGAAATAATTTTGTCGTCGTAATGGTCAACAATACCAGGAAGAAAGACGAGATTCCTACTGTAAATACAGATTGGTGGAACTATGGAGGTATTACAAGGGATGTTATACTGATCGAAACCCCAAAAACATTTATAAGAGATTACAAAGTCCAATTGGCAAAGAATGACAGGCAATTGATTAAAGGTTTTATTCAAATGGAAGGGGTCGCAGCAATAGAACCTGTTGTCCTGGAAATCCCGGAATTAAAGATAAAAAACAGATTTAATACCAATGAGAGCGGCAGGGTTGAATTTGAGATTCCTGTGAAAAATGTGCGTTACTGGTCGCCTGAGGATCCAAAATTATATCAGGTGGAAATTTCGTCAAGCCTGGACGATGTTTCTGATAAGATTGGTTTAAGGACGATCAGAACTGAGGGAAAGAATATTTTTCTGAATAACAAATCCATGTTTTTAAAAGGGATATCGATGCATGATGAAAACCCCCTTATCGGAGGCAGGTTGCGAAGTGAAGGGGATATGCGGATGATGTTGAACTGGGCAAAGGAGCTAGGTTGTAACTATGTTCGCCTGGCACATTATACGCACAATGAAACAATGTTGCGGCTTGCGGATGAAATGGGGCTGATGGTTTGGTCAGAAGTTCCTGTATACTGGACCATCTCATGGACCAAAGAGGAAACGTTTCAGAATGCAGAAAATCAATTAGCCGTTGGGATTGAACGGGACAAAAACAGAGCAAGTGTTATTATTTGGTCCGTAGGTAATGAAACTCCGGTGACCGAACCCAGAAATGTTTTTATGGGTAATCTTATTAAAAAAGCCAGAAGTCTTGATAATACCCGTTTAATTGCTGCTGCTTTGGAAGTGGAAAGGGAAGGTTACACTGTTACAGTGGAAGATCCTTTAGGCGAATTAATCGACCTTGCAAGTTTTAACGAATACGGGGGCTGGTATTGGTCAGAACCTAAAGAGCTGCCAAAATATAATTTTGTTATTCAATACAATAAACCGGTTATTATTTCTGAGTTTGGAGGAGGTGCCCTGGCAGGGTTTCACGCCGATGATGATACCGTCTGGAGTGAAGAATTTCAGGAATTACTTTATAAAAATCAAATTGAGATGCTCGAAAAAATTGATGGTCTAAGAGGAATGACTCCATGGATCCTGGTAGATTTCAAATCGCCAAGAAGGCAACATCCTGTATATCAGAATTTCTGGAATAGAAAGGGCCTTATATCAGAAACAGGTCAAAAGAAAAAGGCCTTTTTTGTATTACAGAAATATTACAAAGAGAAGTCAATGAATTAATAATCGTATCTAGCCAAAAAAGCGATTAATTCATTTTTTATCGTATGACTCACAGGTTTAAAAATTGAATGAATACCTTACCTTAGCAGCAACATTAACAAAACCAAATTTTAAACTAAAAATTGAATTATGAAAGCAACAAAAATTTATGCTATTGTACTATTGGTTATGACTTCACTAACGTTTAGTGCTTATGCCCAGGACAAAAGACCATCACGGGAAAAATGGAATGAGGTAAGCATGCAGGGTACCGTTACAGAGATTGATGCCGAAACAAGAGAAATTACCCTTATGGGCAATGATGGAGGATTAATGACTGTAATAGCAGGAGAAGAGGTCGAAAGATTTGATGAAATTGCTGTAGACGACGTTATTAAATTTGATTATTATACCTATTTAAAGGCTGAGTTTCGCGATCCGACCCCTGAGGAGGTCGCCGAACCTGTCCAGATTATGGCTGAAGCAGGAAAAGCTCCCGAAGGGATAGATCCGGCAGCAGTTGTTGGTGCCGTTGTGAAGGCTGTAGTAACTATTGAGGCACTGAACAGGCCTTTTATGGTGGCAACGGTAAGCGGTCCTAATGGAAACTACGTGAGCATACCCATGGAAGATGAAAAGTTAATGACCGAACTTCACATTGGTGAAGTATTGATTCTTACCTATGCCGAAGCGATGGTAGTAGAGCTTGAAAAAGTAGGTGTTGAAGAATAATTTTTGATCTTTAAAAACATTCGCATTTTATCAGGATGGTAGCACTAATTTAATGTATGTGCTCTATTAAAAATTGTAAAAATCCCATGGACATGTTTTCATGGGATTTTTTTTGAGGATCTTCTATGTAAAAATCCTGTTTATAGCAGGAGCAATTGATATTGCAAAGTTTAAGGCCAATACATAGATAATGTCATTAATTCTGTCAAAATCCTTTTTCAAATTTCTATTTTAGCACTATCTTAACTTCATATAAAACAATAATATGAGACCCTATATTTTAGCAGAAACAAATTGGAAGCACCTTAAGGATGAAAAGATAGAACTTGCTGTTTTGCCCTGGGGTGCAACTGAGGCACATAATTATCATTTACCCTATGCCACAGATAATATTGAATGCGATTACCTTGCGGCAGAATCGGCAGGACTCGCCTGGGAGAAAGGGGCAAAGCTCATTGTTTTACCCACGATACCTTTTGGGGTAAATACCGGGCAAAGTGATATTTACCTGGATATAAACTTGAATCCTTCTACACAGTTGGCCATCCTAAGGGATATCATAACAGTTTTAAACAGGCAGGGAATCAATAAATTATTGATATTCAACAGTCATGGAGGCAATGATTTTAAAACCATGCTCAGAGAACTTGGACTTGAATTTCCTGAAATGTTTCTGGCCACCTCGAATTGGTTTCAAGCCATGGAACGTAAAAAATATTTTGAGTTGGATGGAGATCACGCCGAAGAAATGGAAACGAGCCTGTTATTATACTTAAAACCTGAACTGGTATTGCCTAAAGAATCATGGGGAGATGGAGCGGAGAAAAAACACAAGATTGAAGCATTTTCAGAAAGCTGGCTCTGGACCGAGAGGAAATGGTCGAAGGTAACGGCAGATACTGGAATCGGGGATCCAAAATTGGCAAGCAAAGAAAAGGGTGAAATGTTTTTTAAAGAGCTTACACAAAAACTTGCCCAGGCAATGACCGAAATATGTAGCATGGATATAAATAATTGTTATCATTGAGGCTAAATTTGATTTTTGTCATGTTTAACTTCCTTTCAGGTAGATACCTTTATAGCTTTAAATCAGATCGTCTGTTTTTTTATATCGTTTTATAAAACCAGATCATCTTATTTATCAAATCAACCTAAAGTATTTAGTTATAAAGACAATATTCAAAAGCAAGCTCATGAAATTATACCCAAGAATTGCCATAGTGATACTTATGTTAAGCATGTCCTACTCCTGCAATAGAGAAGATCAGAAACAACAGGTCCACGAAGGATCACAAGAAAGTCATTGGAGTTATGAGGGAGAAACATCGCCTGAACACTGGGCGGAGCTGGAAAAAGATTCTGATTGTTCAGGGCAAAGACAATCTCCGGTTAATATTATTGATATCCACACTGTTGAGGACCAGAATCAGGAAAGTACCATTGAATTGTTTTATTCTCCTAAAACCATTTTAAATAAGGTACGAAATAACGGGCATTCGATTCAGTTTCTTTTTGACAAGGGAGATTCAATCGCTTATAATCAAACGAATTTTAATTTGGTTCAAATTCATTTTCACGAACCTTCTGAACATACCATCAATGGGATAAGATATCCTATTGAGATCCACCTGGTTCACCAAAGTCAGGAAAAAAATTATACAGTGCTAAGTATTTTTGGATTTGAGGGAGAACAAAGCCAAACCATGGAAGATATGGAAAGCTTTCTTCCCTTGCAAAAAGGACAGGAAAAAGAAATAGAAAGGGCCTTTGACCTTTCTAGATTGTTCCCTGCTAACAAATCATATTATGCATATGAGGGTTCATTGACCACTCCTCCTTGTACAGAAAATGTGCAATGGGTCATTTTTAAAGAACCTATTGTGGTCTCCTTGGAGGAGGTCTTAAAATTAAAGGATAATATGCCTTTGGAAAATTACAGGAATGAACAGCCATTGAATGACCGGCTGGTTTATCTGCACAAAATGTAGGTCATAGGAATCTTGTTTTTTGACAGGCGTCAAGATTTCCATTGATCCAAGTCATTTGTACTCTGGTTGACGATAACTAGTTTTACCTTAAAACAAGGTTATGACAATCAATCCTCGTTTTATCTTCTGGCTTCCCAGGATTATATGCATTATTGCAATTCTTTTTATAAGTGTATTCGCCTTGGATGCTTTTCAGCCCGAATTAACTGTCTGGCAACAGATACAGGCTTTTGCCATGCATTTGATTCCTTCTTTTATTTTGTTGCTCATCCTGATTATTGCCTGGAGATGGGAACTGGTCGGAGGAATTATCTTCCTGCTTGTGGGTATTGGTTTAAGCCCTTTGGTTTTTATGCACAATTACCGCATGAATGGTTCAGTAGGGATGAGCCTGCTGATCATCGCAACCATTACGTTTCCATTTATACTTGTGGGAATCTTGTTTATGCTGGGATATCGAATGAACCGCAAACAAACTACTGTTAAAAATAAACCTTTAGAGTCCTAAAGCACAGATTTTAGTATATTTACTTTTATTCAAAATAATTCAAAAGGCAGGTGCATTTTAGTAACAAGGATTTAAAATCAATTCGCTGGGGTATCATTGGCTGTGGTGATGTAACCGAAGTAAAAAGCGGGCCGGCTTATCAGCAAACAGAAGGCTTTGAGTTGGCAGCAGTGATGAGAAGAAGTCTCGAAAAGGCTCGGGATTATGCGCATCGCCATCATGTTAAAAAAATTTATAATGATGCTCAGGAACTCATCAGCGATAAAGACATTGATGCTGTGTATATTGCAACCCCTCCCGATTCACATATGTACTATGCCCTAAAAGTAGCAGCAGCGGGAAAGCCTTGTTGTATAGAAAAACCAATGGCTCCAAGCTATAAGGAATGTCTTGCAATCCACGAGTCCTTTAACAAAAAAAAGCTGCCTTTGTTTGTAGCTTATTACAGACGAACCCTGCCACGATTTCAAAAAGTAAAGGAAATGTTGGATGGGGATCAAATTGGGGAGTTAAGGCACATCAATTGGATTTTGAACGCTGGACCCAGCGTCGCGGATCTGTCGAAAGAACAAAATTGGAGAACAGATTCCCGGGTGGCACCAGGAGGCTATTTTGATGATCTTGCAAGCCATGGACTCAATTTGTTTGAGTTTTTATTGGGTGAGGTCAAGGAAGCTTCCGGATTCAGTATCAATCAGCAAGGTTTGTATTCGGCCGTGGATGCGGTGGCAGCTTCATGGATTCATAAATGCGGTGCAACAGGATCTGCCAGCTGGAATTTTGGGAGTTTTGGCAATGAAGATAAAGTGGACATATACGGAAGTTCCGGGAAGATCACTTTTTCTGTTTTTCAGGATGGGCCTTTGGTATGTGAAAAAAAAGAAGGCAGGGAGGAAGTGTATATAGAGCATCCTCAAACCATACAGCTACCACATGTGCAGGAAATGAAAAGGGCACTTTTTGATGATCACTACATGCATCCTTCAACAGGAGCTACAGCTTTGCATACGAGTTGGTTTATGGATAAAATTCTCGGGAAGATTTAAAACAGGTACATTCAGTTTTTACTCAGTGAAACTACTTTCTTCAAAATAATCGGCTATCTCGATCATAGCCGAAAAAACTGCTGCAGTGACCAGTTGCATTTGAGGATCTGATTGGTCTGTGATCCAGATGAATTTTTTATAGCTAAAAGAACCTCCTGAATAATATTGCAAGGCTCCTATGGGATTTCCATTAATAAAAGCTTGAATTCCCTTCGGAGCGGTATTCTCCAATTTGCCTGTGGGTTCGCCTGTAGCCATTTCAAAATAAATTTCGTCGTTGCCATTTGTTAGAAAAAGATTCTTTAAAGAAAAAGACTCAGTTCCCGGGGTCTTTGTCATAAGCAGTACCCAAAGATCTTCAGGGTCGATACTTGTGGTAATATAGGCACTTACATCATCTGATGAAGTATTCGAATCGATATCGGGATTTGCCTCATTGTTAGAGGCTGCCTCTACTTTCGCAATGTCACCCTTTCTATTTGTCAGTTCGAAAGAAAATAACAGGGAAGAGGGATCTTTTGATTGAATTCCGGATGCTGCATCATTTTGTTTTAAAATACTTGGCCCGTTTCTTTTGTCTGTAGAAAAATCACCAAACTTAAGCCTTGCAGGTTTGTCTTTTGAGATCATACCGATTTTGAGCAATAACCTCTCACTGTGGTTCGCCAATTTAGGATCAAGCGGGATCTGGTCTTTTTGAGCAAGCAGGCCGTGGATTCCTGAAATAAAAATAACACTAACAAGGAGCGGGATATATTTTTTGGATATCATATGTTTTGGTTGAAGAAATCAATGATATACGAAAATAAGTGTTTGGGCCGAAAGTAAAAAATGAACTTTTACGGGCTTTGGGTCTCGATATTGATTTAAAAATTAATGTGTAATTTTAATCGGAAGAAAAGCAATCTCTTTTCCCCTTGTATCTAAACAGAATAAATACAAAATGACATGAATAGTTTACCAAGTATATTCAACGATGTAATCGGTCCTGTAATGAGAGGGCCTTCTAGTTCTCATACTGCAGCCTCCTGGAGGGTTGCAAGGATGGCCGTGCAAATGATAGATGGTCATCTTAAGCATGCTTCAATTGCTTTCGACAAGGATGGAGCATGGGTAACGAATTATGAGGAACAGGGTACGGTTTTAGGAATGAACGGTGGTTTGCTAGAAATTGATATGGCAGATGACCTGATGAAACAAACCGAAAGAATAGCTTCTGAGAGAGGGGTCGACATCTCCTATAAGATTAGCACATTTGAAAACACACATGCCAACAGTATGCAGCTCACCTTGACCTCAGATGGCGGAGATCATGTTGAAGTCCTGGCCGCATCTTTAGGTGGAGGTTCTTTTGAGATTCAAAAAATTGATGGATGCAGGGTGAAGATGAAAGGAGATTATCACGAACTTTTGGTTTGGTCACATGGCGATATAGAAAAGGATTTGTTAAAAATTAAATCATCGGAGGTTCAATTAAAATGTATCGAATCGACTGACTTCAACCTTTATGTCTTTGAGAGTTATCAGCCTTTTGACGGTGTATTAACAGATCGTATTTTACAAGTTGATGAGGTCTTTAAAATGGCAAATGTGTTACCTGTTATGCCTATTATTTCGGGGAAAGACAGAGAGCTTCCCTTCTCTACGATCGAATCGCTTATCGCATACGCCGAGGCTGAGGGGATGTCGCTGGGATCTGTAGGTTTACTTTATGAACAATACCGAAGCGGACTTTCTAAAGAGGTTTTGAAAGATAAAATGAAAACCATAATTCAGATCATTGAAGGAAGCATTGAAAGGGGTTTGTCAGGAACCGAATATGAAGACAGGATTTTACCACAACAGTCGAATCTGGTTGCGAGGGCTGAACAAAAAGGGAAAATACTTCAAGGATCCATTATCAATAAAATTATTGAAAACGTTGCTGCGATCATGGAATCTAAAAGTGCTTTGGAGGTCATTGTGGCAAATCCTACAGCAGGGTCCTGCGGTACAGTAGGTGCTGCTTTAAAAGCGGTTTCAGATGAAGTTAAAGCTTCAATGGATGACAAGATTATGGCTTATTACGCAGCAGGACTTGTTGGGGCTTATTTCGCGATGGGGCCCGGATTCTCAGCAGAGGAACACGGGTGTCAGGTAGAATGCGGAGCCTCTGCCGGTATGGCAGCTGCCGGAATCGTTGAGTTTTTTGGAGGGACTGCAGCTCAGGGCCTGGGTGCAGCTTCTATGGCGATTCAAAACATGATTGGCCTCGTTTGCGATCCTATAGCCGACAGGGTTGAGGCACCCTGTCTGGGAAAGAACACAAGTGCTGCAGTTAATGCTTTGTCTTCTGCAACCATGGCAATATCAGGCTTTGCGCATCTTATACCACTCGATCAGGTGCTGGAAACCGTTGAAAGAGTAAGTGCCGATATGCCCACCTGTGTAAAATGCACAGGGTTGGGTGGTTTGGCCATTACTCCTGCAGCCTTAAAACTTAAGGAACAGCTCGAGAAGATAAAAACTACCCAGACAAATAGGTAAAATTGAATTCAATGACAGATACTATTTTACTTATTTATGCTTCGGTAGACGGACAAACAAAGAAAATTTCAAATATCCTGGCCGACCAGTTAAAACAAACAGGGAAGCAGGTTGTTTTGTATGAAGTGAGTGATTTTGACGGTAACCTGGAAACTTTTGATAAAGTGATCATTGGGTCCAGTATCAGGTATGGCGTTCATCACAAAGCAGTGATCGATTTTATTAATCTGCACAAGGAAGAGCTTGACTCACATAAAACAGCCTTTTTTTCTGTAAACCTCGTAGCGAGAAAACCGGAAAAGAATCAGGCAGACACGAATCCATACGTGATCAAATTTTTTAAGGAAATTACCTGGAGGCCAACCTTGGTCGAGGTTTTTGCAGGTCAGCTGGATTATAAAAAGTATCCTTTTTCTGACAGGATCATGATACAGTTCATTATGTGGATGACCAAGGGTCCTACCGATAAGAACACAAAAATAGAATATACTGATTGGGGCCGGGTAAAGGATTTTGGTCAAAGGATTTTGGAACTTTAATTCACATATAAGTGCGATGACCTGTTGTAAAAAATCCTCTATTGCTGCTTTTGTTTTCTTGATAGCAATCCTTGTTTTGTCATGTGGCAAAACCGAACTTAAATTACAGGAGGCAGGCAGAGATTGGCCGGTGTATTTGGGAGGTAAAAACAGCAATCAATTCTCACCGCTCGATCAGATCAACAAAGAGAATGCGACTCAGTTGAAACTTGCCTGGAGATATAACTCAGGATCAGGAGATAGTCTTGGTTTCTCGCAGATTCAATGTAATCCTATCATCATCGACGGGATTTTGTATGGAACCTCACCCGAACTCATACTTTTTGCCCTTGATGCTGCTACCGGAAAGCAGATCTGGCAATTTGATTCAAATGTCAATGAAAACTTTTCATTGCATGTAAACAGAGGAATCAGTTACTGGCAGGAGGAAGATGATAAACGATTATTCTTTAGCGCCGGGTCAAATTTATATGCCATCGATGCCGAAAAGGGAAAACTGATTGATACTTTTGGAAATTCGGGTATTGTTTCTTTAAAGGAAGGATTGGGGAAACGTTCAGAAAAAAGTTATGTCGTGGCCAGAACCCCGGGAATCATTTATAAGGATCTGCTGATCATAGGGTCTACGGTATCAGAAACCATGGGCGCGGCTTCGGGGCATATTCGTGCTTTTAATGTAAAGACAGGTGCATTGGAATGGATATTTCACACCATTCCACAACCGGGTGAGTTTGGTTATGATACCTGGCCAAAGGAGGCTTATCGCAGTATAGGTGGAGCCAATAACTGGGCCGGAATGAGCCTTGATGTCAAAAGAGGGATCGTTTATTGCCCTACAGGTTCTGCTGCCTATGATTTTTGGGGTGGCAACAGAAAGGGCCAGAATTTATTCGCAAACAGCCTAATTGCCTTAAATGCAGCTACCGGTAAGAGGATTTGGCACTACCAAACGGTACATCATGATATTTGGGACAAGGACCTGCCTGCTCCTCCAAATCTTATTCAGGTAAGACGAAATGGAGCAAAAGTTGATGCAGTGGCTCAGATAACCAAACAAGGATATATTTTTTTATTTGACAGAAGTACCGGAGAAAGCCTTTTCCCTATTGACGAGCTTGAGGTACCCAATTCTGATCTTGATGGAGAAGTTGCCTGGCCCACACAACCGGTTCCCCAATTACCGCCTCCTCTAATTCCTCAGGTATTTGATATGGAAATGGTAACTGACATAGATTCAGTTTCAGGGCTTTATGTGTCAAGTATCCTCCGGACTTTGAGGACGGGAAAATCCTATATCCCTCCAAGTACCCAGGGGACGGTTATTTTTCCGGGATTTGACGGAGGTGCAGAATGGGGAGGTGCCGCCGCTGAAGCTGAAAAGGGAATACTTTATGTCAATTCCAATATCATGCCCTGGATCCATATGATGGTTCCATTGGATCAGGGAAGTGCGTCTAAAGGGAAAGAGGGAGAAAGATCATTTCTTAAAAATTGTGCGGTTTGTCACGGACAAGACAGAAAGGGGGATCCCTCAGGGACATTTCCAAACCTGACTCAGGTGAAGCTAAAATACAGCAAAGAAGAAATGCTCAAAATACTGATGGATGGCAAAGGTTTTATGCCTTCCTTTAAACATCTTGATCAAAGGGAATTGGAAAATATTTTATCCTATGTAAGAGGTGAAATTACGGAAACGACTCATATACCCGATATCGGGGCCCGCGACGAGTACGAAGTGCCCTTTACCCATACGGGCTATAACCGCTTTTTTGACAACAAGGGCTACCCGGCTGTAAAACCTCCCTGGGGAACACTTTCAGCGGTTGACATGAATAAAGGTAAAATCCTTTGGCAAGTACCTTTAGGAGAGTATATGGAGCTCTCTAAAAAAGGGATTCCAAAAACAGGTACCGAAAATTACGGCGGCCCTGTGGTTACTGCAGGGGGAATTATTTTTATCGGTGCGTCGAAGGATGAATATTTCAGGGTATTTGACAAAGATACCGGGGATGAACTTTGGAAATATAAACTTCCGGCCGGTGCCTATGCAACACCTAGCACCTATATGGTGGGAGATAAACAATACGTTGTTGTTGCCTGCGGAGGAGGTAAGATGGGTACCCCCTCCGGTAACAGCTATATTGCCTTCACCATTGAATAAGCCTATTCTTTTACGACAAAATTTTTGCGGTTTTTATATAGTGAATATCCCTGTCCTTTAAATAATTTAAAAAATACTTAAAACAAGCCTCGTGTTTCCCAACCAATTCAGGAGGGAAAACACCTTTTTCGGAGAATAAGCCGTCCAAAAACAGGTTCGCGGCAGCAGTAGCCGTATAGCCCGTAGTTCTCGCCATAGATGAAGTCCTGGTCTTGTGGCAGTATTCGTCGTGAAGGTCATAGGTTATTTCTTCTGTTTGACCATTTGCATTTTCTCCCTTTAAAGTAATTCGCATCACGGTAATTTCCTCCTCGTTTTTTTCCAGTTTCCACTCATTGAACAGGATTTTACTCGTAAAGTCCAGAGGACGAACACCCACGCCATTCACTTGAATTTCATCCGTGCTAAAGAAGCCGCTTTCCTTAAGCGCCCTCACATATTCAACATGTCCCGGGTATCTCAGGGTTTTTTCTTTCATATTTGGAATATGCGGCATCGTGTCGATAATTGATCTTAACCCGTCAGAATTAAATGATTCCAGTGTACCGAGCTTTTCGAATTGAACATAGTCACAATCAGTTAAGGCCTCCCGAACCACTTTATGGCCGTTTTCGACATATCTGGCGGGCCTGGTATACTCTTCGATCACATCAATTGGCGAAAAAGGGGCCTTATAGCTAAAGGGCCATTTCTTCTCTTTGGGAAGCCCCCCGACAAGGCATTCAAAATCGCTGAGTTTCATGATTTCATTATAATGACCTAAAATGATGTTATCCATTCCTGGGGCAACCCCGCAGTCTACTATGGCAGTAACATTCTTTTGCTTTGCCAGCGCATCAAGTTCCAGCGAATTTTCTGAGAAAAATGAAATGTCAATTACATTTTTCCCGGCTTCAATGATGGCTCTCAAGGTGCTAAAACCCAAGAAACCCGGAACCGCACAGATCACAAGGTCAAATTCTTTTACAGTCTTTTGCAGGGTATCTTTATCAGTAACATCAAGAGTGAGAATTTGCAACTCCTTATGTTCTGTTTTAACATTCTTCAAAACTGATAAGCTGATATCAGTTAGGGTTACTTCGTGTTTTTTTGCCATATCTATGGCCATGGCACTGCCTACCATGCCGGCACCAATTACAATTACTTTGCTCATATTTTTCTAAATAAAGGGTTTATGATGTGTTTAATACTCAATTTTGGAAGTACAGCTACAAACCGGGGATATAAATCCAAGGCATCTCAATCGGTTTTTTGACATATATAAACATCATAACAACAAATATGCGATAATAAGATGAGAAATAAAATGATTTGGACCCATCAAACGACGAATTCCGGTCAATTAAACGGGAGTTTGATTTTCTATACGATGTGTCTTATCAATATTTTATACCTTTAGATGGCTGACAAAATAATTATGAGACTATTTACGCATCTTGTTTTTATCGTACTTTTTACATGCTTTATTGGCTGTGATGAGGAAAATAACGACCCTGACCCGTTTCAGGATCAGCCTTTGGGAGAGTTTATTGACGAAAATACCTATCGGGTTTTTCCAAAGAAACAGGATAATTTTGGTGTAGCGGAATTTAGGCTCTGGGTACCCGAATCAACTGAGCAGGTTCGTGCCGTTGCCATCTTGTTGGGCAGTTATAATTTCAATGGTCTGGGGCTTGTAAAGACTTTTGAATGGCAGGCTTTTGGAAATTTGGAAAACGTTGCCCTTCTTGGAGTGAATTTTAAAACAATCAGCGATGTTTCGGGTTATTATCCTGAAGCACATCTTGGCAGTGGACAGGCATTGTTAAATGCCTTGGAAAAACTGGCAGAAGGAAGCGGAAATGAATATATAAAGGATTTACCTTTGCTCCTGAGGGGTTATTCAGCCGGAGGTGTATTCAGTTACAGTTTTTCAGGATTCAAAAATGAACGCGTCCTGGCCTTTGCCAATATCAGGGGAGGGGGGTTAAACTTCACTCAGGATACCAATAAAGGAATACCTGGATTGATGATTTACGGTGAAAATGATGCGCCTCAAAGAAATAGCAGGATCATTTCGACCGTTGAGGAAAAAAGAAGTGCAGGGGGTAATTGGAGCCTGTTAAAAGAGCCGGGGGTTGATCATTACGGAGAACTGATAAAACCCGATATCTTTATTCGGATGCTGTTTAAAAAAGTACTGGCAACAAGACTTAAGGAAGGTTCAAACGAGCTATATGCCCTTGATGAATCCGATGGTTGGTTGGGAGATTCCTCCACTTTGGAGATTCATCCTTTCAGCGAATTTATAGGGGACAAAACAAAAGCCTCCTGGCTTATTGATGAAGAATTTGCCAAAAGCTGGAAGGCCTTTCAGCAGGATTGATTATAAACCCATCATTATCCGGCATTAAATAATCATGAAAGGACTGTTTTACCGAAATTAATATTAATTATAGACCACGTAAGACTACTTACCGGTTGAATTCAAAAATTTTCAGCCTGTCATTGTTTTGTCCGGAAACTACAAAATCCCTTCCTCTTTTATCAGTGATTTTGATCATATGATTTGATTGACCGGGCACATAGAACCCTGAATTCCTGCTTGGGATCACGTCAAAATCAGTCCCGTTTGTTTTTATAAACAAGCCGGTCAGGGCATCGAACTGCCCGTAATTGGATTCGGCAGTGAAATCATTTCCAACGGCAAGGATATCAGTTTGACCATCCTTATCAAAGTCAGAGACAAGAAAGTCATTCAAAGGAGACACCTGCAAAGCAGATGGCAAGCTTCTGACTTTAAATATACCTCCTCCTAAATTTTCGACATAGGAGCTTTCAAAAGTTGTTACTTTTAAAGTTTCTGATTCGAGATCATTGATCTTTAAAAGGCCTTTAAATGTGATTTTCGCGAATTCCTCATAAGAATAAAAATGAATGACGGTTTCAGGATACTGCCTTTTGATATCGTCTTTTGTATGGATGGGAAACAAAGTTTTCTTGCCTTCAAAATCAAAATACTGGCCTAATAAAGGGTCGAGTCTTCCATCCTTGTCAAAATCCTGGTTATACACATAAACCGGGTAGTTTTTAGATGGTTTTACATATCCGTTAAGTCCTTGATTTCCGATAATAAAGTCCATATCTCCATCCTTGTCAAAATCAGCAGCCTCAATACAATTCCACCATCCTTCAGTGGTGATTTTATCATCATCTTTGTCGAGCCAGGTTAAAGGCATCTTTTTCAAAACCCCTTCATGATTTTTAAATACCCTGATTGGCATAAATTCTCCAACAACCAAAAGATCCTCCCATCCATCACCATCAATATCAGACCAAATGGCATCTGTAACCATTCCAAGATTTGACAGATCGTTATTTTCCTGTTTTTTATAAACCCCATTATTATTAATCAATATGGAGCTTTCTGGAGTTTTTGGATAGTTGTCGGGCGTTATTCTGGCACCAATAAACAGATCCAAGTCACCATCGTGATCAATATCAATTGCTCTTACACAAGCATTACTGGCATATAATTCAGGTAATGCACTGGGAGAAAGTGAAAATTCACCTGCTCCGTTGTTTAGATAAATTCGGTCTGCATAATTAGGAGAATTCTCGCTAAATTCAGTTCCTCCGCTACTCACATAAAGATCCAGGTCTTTGTCATTATCCACATCAATAAAAATGGCATCTGTATCTTCGTAAATTGAATCGAGTAGCTGCCTGGGGTAATACTGCCCTGATGCATCCTGAAACCATACAGAACCTGCCTGGTTAAAACTTCCTCCAATAAAGATTTCATCACCTGGCTCACCGTCTAGATCTGCCGCAGCCAGACAAGGCCCTGACCTGGAGTATTGTCTCATTAACATTTGTTGTTTAAAAAATTCGTTTTGAAGATTTTCTATATGGGTAAAATCCAATAAACTGTCTGCTGACCGGAAGGTATAGGGTAGGTTCTTCTCAGGTTTTTTATAAGGTTTGCTTGAATCATATGATACTTCCAGCAATTGATCGGCTTGGAGGTTCTTCATAAAGGTTCTGTTCCCATTTGGCCAGATTATTTGCAGCGAATCAATAGTTGTTCCTGTAACTCCGAAATGAACAACCGGATCAACAGATGACAAATAGCCCCTGATGACAGATTGAAAGTAATGTTGTTCGCGCCCTTTGTTCCACAGGGTGACTTTTGAACCAATCCCGTCCTTGTTTTTGGGATGACTATTTAATTTAATCCTCAGATAATGGTTTTCAAGCTTGGATGATGTTTTGTTTTCCAGGAGGAAGGCCTTGGAATTTATGTTACTAACGACCATATCCAGATCACCATCCAAATCAAAATCAGCATAAGCAACACCGTTTGACAGTGAAGGTACCGCCTCTATCCAGGTATTGGAAACATCTTCAAATTCATCAGGATTCTTTTGTTCGTAGAAAAAATTAGGTTCCTTGATCGAAGGAAGGTCTTTGAGATATTTTTCAAGGGAGCTGTTCTTTGTAAAAGTATTATTGGTCTGAGACATAAAATTAATATAATCCCGATCGATCACATCCTTGATATATCCATTGGTAATGTAAATGTCTTTATCTCCGTCATTGTCAAAATCCAACATCAAGGGAGCCCAGCTCCAGTCTGTGCTTGAAACACCATAAAATAACCCAACTTCACTGCTTTTTACGGGCTCGCCATTCAAATACCCGTTTGTTAATTGCATAGTATTTCTCATATACTGGGCACTGTAACCCATGTTCCGCGTATTCATGTGCTCAGCATAGCTCATTTTACCCTGTACGCGTTTTTGTCTGTAATAACTATTGGGGAACATATCCAAAACAATAATATCCCAAAAACCATCATTGTTGATATCGCCGATATCCATGCCCATACCATTTGTGGTGGTATGCCCTAAATATTTTTTATTGAGCTCTTCAAAACCCGGATTCAAACTATCGTGATGCGCCTTGTTGATATACAGAAAATCTTCGGTAATAAAATCGTTGGAAACGTAAATATCGATCAACTGGTCATCATTGAAATCTGTGATGCCAACTCCAAGGCCAAAACCTTTGTGAATTATATTGAGTTCTTCTGAAACATTTACAAAAACAGGATGATCAATTCCTTCACGGGTTTCATTTTTTAAAAGGTAATCCTGCAGGAAATCGGGCCAAACATCTTTAGGCCTGGGGAAATTCCTGTTGAATTTAATGCTGTTTTTGTTATGAACAATATATACGTCCAGATCATCATCCATATCATAGTCGAAGAAAACAGCCTGAGTGGCATAATTTGGGTCATTGAGTCCATAGGCTTCTGCCTGTTCAATAAAGGTGGGAATCCCATTTTGATTCAAGCCCTGGTTGATAAATAATAGATTAGGACAATTATTGTCACAGTTTACACCTGCTACATTCAAATAGATATCATCCAGCCCATCGGCGTTGATATCCACAATAGAAACTCCGGTAACCCAACTGTCGGTCTTGAAATTTGCCTCCAAAGAGATGTCTTCAAACACCAGGGATCCTTTATTCAGGTACAGCGCAGAAGAAACCTGATTCCCTGTAAAAACTATATCCGACAGGCCGTCATTATTAAAATCACCTATACCCGTGCCTCCTCCGTTAAAACAATTTAAACAGTCAGTGGGATTTACGCTGTCGTTTTCAATAATGGTATTGGCAAATTCTATATGTGACCTCGAAGCATCCACAAATTTGAACAGATCCTTTTTCGGATTTCGGTTGCAGCTTAAAATCAAAAAGCAGCATCCAAGGATCAGACCGATAGGTTGAATTTTCATGTAAAAAGTTTTTTCAAAATGAATGAAATAGAATTGTCAAACTTAAGCGAATTGCTTTGTTGCAAAATAAGGTTGTTAAACAGTCTTAAATTTTTTGATAAAAATCTGAAAAATCTTTGTAAAGGAATAAGAAATCAAGATTTTTTTTAATGACATATATCATTCTTTTTCAGCCAAAACTACGCCAAATTTGACAAGTAAATACAATTGCCGCTTTCGACCTTGAATTGCACCTTTAAAGCCTGAGCAGTTTGATCATTGACAGGTGATTATTATGTCAGTTCAATTGATTTATTGTGGTTTAATCATTAAATGTCAATAATTTAGATGGGAAGCCTACTTTTCAATATAAAAAAAATCAATAAGCAAGCACAGCCTTACACACTTAAAAACTTCTGTATACTGAATCTGGTGCTTGCGCTGTTCTTTATGCTTGGGGCATGTGAGCAAGGGGGCAAAACCAATAAAAAAAATGACAATTTGTTGCTCGTTCCTGCCAAATCCAATTCGGAATTCTTTCAGGAAATCGGCGAATCCATAGGGCTGGATTTTGTTCACTCCATAGGTGCCGAAGAGATGAACAATATCGTTGAATCAGTTGGAGGGGGAGCTGCTTTTCTCGATTATGACAAGGATGGTTATATGGATATTTATACCTGCAGCGGAACCTGGCTGGAGGGTTTTAGTAAAAGCGAAAAACCACAGGAACTTCCTTATAACCATTTGTATAAAAACATGCAGGACGGAACATTCATGGATGTTAGCAGCCAGTCGGGGGTTCAGGGCGAATCATACAGTATGGGGATTACAGTTGGTGATTTTAACAATGACGGCTATCCGGATATTTATTTGTCTAATTATGGAAAGAATACGCTTTATCAGAATTTGACAGATGGCACCTTTAAAGATATAACTGATAAGGCAGGGGTTGGTGGAGCCAATAAGTGTAGTGTAGGAGCAGTATGGCTCGATTTTGATAATGACGGTTTGCTGGATCTCTATGTGGGTAATTACCTGAATTTTGACCCAGAATATTCATATTACTACGCTCCTGATGGTTTTCCCGGTCCGTTGGCTTATGATAGCCAGAAGGATCAACTGTTTAGGAATACTGGAAATGGAAGTTTTGAGGATGTGACAGATCAAATGGGGATCATAGATATTGATGGCAGGGCCATGGGGGTTGGTGCCGCCGACTATGACGATGACGGATTTGTCGATATTTATGTGGCAAACGATCATACGGTGAATTATCTCTGGCATAATGATCAGGGAAAGGGATTTACCGATAAAGGAACCTTATCAGGGACAGGTTTTAGCCAGGCAGGGGAAGCAACCGTTAGTATGTCGGTTGATTTTGCAGATTACAACAGGGATGAACTTCTCGATATCTTTATTTCAGATGATAATTATTGCTCGCTGTATGAAAATCTGGGCAACGGAATTTTTAAGGATAATTCTTACACTTCGGGCATTTCCATGGCTTCAGGACAATTTGTGGGTTGGTCATCCTCCTTTTTAGATTATGACAATGACGGGGATGCTGACATTTTCAAATCCAACGGTGAATTGAAACACTTATACGGGCAGGAAGATCAGTTGTTCGATAATTTGGGTAATGGCAAATTCAGTGATATTTCTCTTGATTTAGGCGGCTACTTCGAAGAGGAACACGTTGGGAGAGGAGCCTGCATAGGTGATTATGACAATGATGGAGATCTCGATATTTATATTGTGAACCTTGATGGAAAGGGAAAATTCCTGCGAAACAATTTCGGGAATCTGTCGAACTGGCTTATGCTGGATCTTGAGGGAACTGTGAGTAACAAGGATGGCCTTGGGTGCCGTATTAAAATTGTTACAGACACGCTGGTGCAAACTGCTCAGAAAAAAAGTACGACAGGTTACCTTTCTCAGAATGACTCTCGAATTCATTTCGGAATCGCTGATTACGAAGTTGTAGACAGAATTGAAATCAAGTGGCCCTCGGGGCAATTTCAGCTTCTGGAAAAAGTTAATGCGAATCAAATAATAAAAGTCGTCGAACCACAATAAAAAATAGAAGCAAATGTATAGAGAAGTACAGTCGTTTTTTGTGATCCTTGCTTTTGCAATGTTGTATCTGTTGACTTCGTGCAACAATGCTTCCATGCAGGGGCATATCATCATTACGGCTGTCAACAATAAAGAGCGGGTTTTAGAATTTAAATCCCCGACATATACGGGCTTTCTCAAAAGTGCAAAATTACTGGCCATCGATCCTGAAAGCGAAACCACATCGGCTTTGCTGCTCACAAAGGATTTTTATTCTGCCTGTTCTCCTGATATTTCATTCGATGCCCGTAAAATGGTTTTTGCAGGGCAAAAATCGGATAGTGATACCTGGCAGATTTATGAAATGGATCTAAGCAGTTTAAGATATAAGCAATTAACAAATGCTACTGAGAATTGCACTGACCCTCTTTATCTTCCGGGAGAGAAGATTGCTTTCAGCAAAGCCTCTGGTCACGATTCAGTATTTAAAGGCCATTCACTGATGGTAATGCAGGCTGATGGTTCGCAGCCACAACAGATCACTTTTAGCCCCGGATCTTATTTTGGAAGTACGCTTCTCCACGATGGCCGGATAATCACCTTGAACCGACAAGCTGGCAGTGAGACAGAGAAAAGAAACCTTATGGTTATGAGACCTGATGGAACCAAGGAAACATTATTTTATCAGAGCAGGGAATTGGATGAATTGATCGCTACAGGCAGGGAAACGGTAGATGGTCAAATTTTGTTACTTGAAAAAAGCAAAGAAGGCAAAGATAACCTGTTCACTGTTTCTTATAACAATCCGATGAACAGCAAAAAACACATCAATGGAGGATTATCAGGAGAAATACTGGGCCTGAGTCCCTTGACAAATGAAAACTTGCTCATTTGTTATAAGGCAAGTGAAAACGACAACTACGGATTGTATGAATTGGATTATAGAAATTCTGGCGGTGTTCAAGCTGTTTATACCGACAGCCATTATCAAATGCTGGATGCTGTGGCCGTAGAGTTGCGCAACAGGCCTAAAAAGATTCCGAGCGAGGTTAAAATGGAGGAGGAGACGGCTCTTTTGCTTTGTCAGGATATAAATTTTATGGGGTTTCATAGTGATTCTATCATTAGTGAAGACGAAAGGGCCGTTAAAATTGAGTTACTTGGTGCCCAATCTTCACTGGGAGTTGTTGATGTGGAAAGTGATGGCTCTGTTTACTTAAAAATTAAGGCGGATATGCCTTTTCAAATACAAACGCTTGATAAATCAGGTAACATTGTTAACGGGCCGAGCAGCTGGATCAACCTGAGACCAAATGAACGCAGGGCATGTGTGGGTTGTCATCAGGGAAATGAGATGGTACCCGAAAACAGGCAACCTCTGTCAGTGTTAAAGCCACCGGTACTCATAATGCCTCAGGAAAAGCAATTAATGGCAAAAAGTCAATAATATTAAAATGAATAGGAATAAAACATATATCATACTTGCACTAATGCTTGGGCTGGGGCTGCTTGTGTTTTATCCGGGCAAACAACTTGCAAGAGAACATGTAAATGAAAGAACGGCTGTAACCGACCATCCATTGGTATGTACTTCCTGTCATATCCCTATTTCAAAGAACAAATTGATCTCGAAAATGATCAATGCCGATTATTATTCTCCGTTTAACCTGGCCGTGGATCATAATAATAAATGGCTGTATATAGTGGCCCAGGACCGCGACGAATTGCTTGTTGTAGACCTCGAAACAAACAGGGTTGTCAAAAATATAGCGGTAGGGAAACATCCTCATTCTGTTATTATTGATCAGAAGGGGCAAAAGGCCTATGTGAGTAATGAATGGTCAGACAACGTCAGTGTTATAAACCTGGATTCGTTCGAAGTGGCAGATACGATATCAACCGGTAACGGACCTGCAGGGATGGCCCTTGACCACGAAGAAAAGCATCTCTATATCGTCAATTGTTTTGGTTCGGATGTTTCTTTAATCGAATTGAATGAGAAAAAGGAGGTCAAAAGGCTGAGTACAGGAAACAACCCAACAGGAATTGCCTTGTCTCCGGTTGATGAAGAAATTTTAGTAACGGGAAGAAGAGCTAATATCGCAGCTTTTAATGAGCCCTTGATCACAGAGCTTACCATGATCAATACGCAAAAACAACGCGCTTTAAAAATGAATGTGGAAGAGGCCTATCTCATGGAAAATGCAGCCTACACGCCCTCAGGGGATCTTGCGATGTTCACGTTAATCAGGCCTAAGAATCAATTACCTGCTGTTCAGGTTGAGAGTGGTTGGATGATGACCCATGGCATCGGAGTGATCGAGAGAAACAAAAATGGCAGGATCAGCCAGTTTCTGCTGGATGAACCAAATGCTTATTATCCCGATCCTTTTGATATAGAAATTTCACCTGATGGCAAAAGGGCTTATGTGTCTAGTTCGGGGGTTGATATGATTTCTGTAATCGCTATTGATTCAATTAGAAAAATGCTCGAAGTAACAGATCCCCAGCTTAGAAGAAGTTATGCAAATAACCTTGATTTAAGCAGGAGCTTTGTTATCAAAAGAATAAGAACAGGTGAAAACCCGAAAGGGATGGCCCTTTCTGCGGATGGTAAAAAACTGTATGTGGCCGAACAATTGAATGACATGGTATCTGTGATCGATACCGAAACACTTGAAAAGACCCTGTCAATTGACCTTGGTGGCCCGATCCGAATCACGGTAGCCAGGCAAGGCCGCAGGCTTTTTAATAATGCGGGCCATACTTTTCAAAACCAGTATTCCTGTTATACCTGCCACCCCGATAATCACGAAGACGGCCTGATTTATAATATGGCAGCTAAAGGCATGGGTCGTAATTTGACCAATACACAATCGCTTAGGGAAATTGGAGATACGGCACCTTTTAAATGGAACGGAATGAATCAAACCGTATACAAGCAGGACGGTATGCGATTTTCAACTGTTCTGACCAGAACAGAGCAATTCAGTTATGCTGACCTGGATGCCATATCGGCTTATATCATGAGAGGGATCAAACAGCCACCAAATTTAATGTATAATCCCACAGGAGAATTAACAGCTTCCCAGGAAAGGGGAAAATTGCTTTACGAGAGAACTGAAGATCATGCAGGGAATCCGATCCCCGAAAACAACAGGTGCGTGACCTGTCATCCGGCGCCGCTTTACAGCAATCTTAAATTGGCCGATGTGAGTACTCTGGCAGATTCTGATGATTCCATACCCTTTGATACACCTCATTTGAACAATGTGTTTGCTTCGGCTCCCTATTTACATGACGGGCGGGCCAAAACCCTGGAGGAAATATGGACCATTTATGGCACGGATGACAAACATGGATATGTGAATGATATGAGTAAATCGGAACTCAATGACCTGGTAAATTATTTAAAATCCTTAAGGAGCCCCGAATATGATCAGGAGGCTCCCAATATCCAACATGGCTCATTATTTTATTCAAATTAAAAACTGGCTTATGAAATACCTGATTAAAAATATTAGACCTTTTGCAGTACTACTGATTTTAATAGGATCAGTCTTGGTTTCATTAGGATTTATCAGAATAAAGCAAAAGGGCCCAATGCTCTTTTTTGAAAAGGATGCAACTACCATTGACGAGTCCAGGAGCATCAAAGCTTCATCTGAACCCTTTGTAACAAAAGAATCGACCGGAATGCCTGTTTACGGTAACTGGAAGAATTTTACGACAAAAGATGGTTTGCCGGGAGATAAAACGTATTGCGTGCGAATCGATGGGGATAGGGTTTTGGTTGGCACACATAATGGCCTGGCAGTTTACGAAGAAGGAAAATGGTCGACTTATACAACAGATGACGGACTCGCCCATAATGGGGTTTTAGCCATAGATGTCAGTGAGCAAACAGGTGATGTATGGTTGGGGACCATGGGAGGACTGTCGCGCTGGTCAGCCGGAAAGTTTGAAAATTTTAACCAGTTAAACAGCGGAATGCCGAATGACCTTATTTACGCCGTTGCTTGTGATGAGAAAGACGTTTGGGTCGCCACGGGTGGTGGAGCTGGCAAATACGATACGCATAGCAAAGAATGGGAAATATTCACAGAACAAAATGCCCCTATGCATGAACCCTGGACCTACGGGGTTTGTAGTGGAGGCGATAAAATTTTTATTGCGGCCTGGGGGGGAGGTGTTGTGGAATACAACAAGAAAACAAAACAATTCAGAGATTATACCGATCCTGACGGAAACATGGAAATAGATTTGTTTCCTGATGACGGAATTGTTCATGATATCACAACAGGGACCTCCTGGTCCAATGGTAAACTCTGGGTAGGCACTTATTTTGGTTTGAGTCGTTATGACGGAACAAGATGGAAAGGATATTTTGACCACGACAGTGGTTTGGCCAGTAACTTCATCAATTTCATAAAGGCCTCAGGCGATCAGGTTCTAATTTGTACTGATAAAGGTTTAAGTTGCACAGATGGCGAAAACTGGATTACATATACCAGAAACAAAGATGACCATAACGGCAAAGCTACTATCCTTAAAGCAGGTGTAAAATCAGAAATCGATATGTATCCCTCTGTCTCGCATAACTATATTCTGGGAGTTGATCTAAAAGATGATGTGATTTGGGTAGCGACTTCTGAGGGGGTTTGCCGTGGAGAAGCTTTAAGCAAAGAAGGCAAAGGCCTTGTAGTAAAGTAAAAAAAACAAAAGAATAATTAGATAAATAATCGTAAACAATAAATATTATGGGAAATACAACAGACATTCAAGAGAGAAAATTACTAATTGATCTGAATAAACTAACGGATGGAGAAAAAATTGAAATGAGAAAACTCGGAATCCTGTCTGATGCGAATCATATCACGGAGTCAATATACCCTCCTATTCATAAAGAAAGACCTCCCATCGAAAAGCATGTAGTGCATGCGCCACATACCATAAATGAAGCCTATGATTACCAAAAACCTTCTTCCTTTTCGAGAGCCCTCAGACTTGATTTTGGCGACTATAAAGTACTGTTGATTTCAGGAACAGCAAGTGTAAATGAAGAAGGAAAACCTGAACACATAGGAGATTTTAAAGCCCAGTTGTGGAGAA
Source organism: Lutimonas vermicola (assembly GCF_038433205.1). Classification (NCBI taxonomy): domain Bacteria; kingdom Pseudomonadati; phylum Bacteroidota; class Flavobacteriia; order Flavobacteriales; family Flavobacteriaceae; genus Lutimonas; species Lutimonas vermicola. The sequence goes on along the minus strand of NZ_JBCDNA010000001.1, from coordinate 1,577,968 downwards.
CCTATGTCAATGTGACGAACCTGCTCGAGGCCGAAGGAATGACCTGGCATGATGTGGTAAGAACAAGTAATTATTTAAGAGACATAGAAAGAGACTATGAAGAATTTAATAAGATTCGTACCTCTTTCTACCAATGGTTGAATCTGGACCCACTTCCTGCAAGTACAGGTATTCAGGCAAGGCTTTGTTGGGAGACACTCCTCGTGGAGATTGAAGTATATGCAGTATGTAAGAAAAATTAAAACAATGACGATGCGGGCTAGCTTCAAAATAGGACTTTGGTATGTATGGGTTGTACTGTTTCAATTGGCAGGATTACATGCCCAGGAAAAAGATTTGAATTACGGGAAAACACCTGATAAACTCTTTCCTTATCAGAAGTTTCAAAAGGCCTATAAGTATCATTTTGTCGAGCCCGTTCAATTCTATGGAGCCGGAAGAAATAAAGTGGCACCGGATAATCTTAAGGAGGTTCGGATAGGTTTTCTAGGTCCTCTTGAAGGATCATCACTGGTGCCTCTTGGAAGGCAAATGCTCAATGGCGCAACTTTAGCCCTGGAACAGGCGAATGCTGCCGGAGGATACAAAGGCCTCCCTTTTACCCTTATGGTTCATAACGATGTTGGACTCTGGGGAGCCGCAGCGAATGAAGTGGTTAAAATGGATGAAGAAAAGGTTTGGGCCTGGCTCGGGTCAATTGATGATATTGTTTCGCATGTGGCGCTCAGGGCTACCCTTAAAATGGAGATCATGATGGTGAATACAGGTGATCCTGACCCCACTTTTACGGAGACTAATATCCCCTGGGCCATTCGTGTGATCAGTGATGATCGACAGAGCGGTTATGCCCTGGCCACACATATTTTTGAGGAAAAGAAGCATCAGCGTGTTGCCGTGATTAGAACCAATACCCGTTACGGAAGGGTCGGTATTATGGAGTATTCGGGTGCAGCCGTGAGGCTGGGACATCCCATGATGATTGAGGAGCGTTTCAATGATGGGGAAACTGATTTTTCCATGCAATTGGATAATATCAAAAGAGTGTCTCCAGATGCCATTCTGATTTGGGCGAATGCTAAGGAATCTGCCCTGATCCTGAACCAGTTAAGAAAAATGGGCATGAAGCAACCTGTGTATGCTTCAGACAGGATCGTTTCAAATGAATTCCTTGATATAGCGGGTGATCTTGCCGAAGGTGTTGTTAGTACCAGTCCTTATAACCCAAGGTCTTCAAGTAAAAAATTAGCAAACTTCAGGAGGGATTATTCAGACAGGTTTGGTTTGGAACCTGATGTCTTTGCAGCTCATGCTTTTGATGGAATGAACCTGATCATTGCGGCGATTCAAAAAGTAGGGCTTAATCGCGTGCTCATAAGAGATGTACTGACAGATCTGAATACTTTTCAGGGTTACCAAGGGGTTACAGGTAAAATTATTTTAGACGAAAGCTGGAACGATATTGGGGATATTTGGATGGCTGAAGTTAAAAACGGACAGTTTGTATTCAGTCCCGGTCCCGATTTGGGAAAAAGAAGCCATTCCGGGAAAATGGTGGGATACTAGCAGTTCCTTTTCGGTTTTATACTCAATATAAAAACACCAAAGTGAAGTTTTTACATATCAGACAGATATCGTTCTTTATACTCTTGTCAGGAGCTGTTTTTTCCTTGAATTTACACGGTCAGAAGAAAGTTGAGGAGCATGAGTTTGTGCCACTTGGGTTTTTGGTGAATGACCTTAATGAATTTCAGGCAGGGTTCGCTGCCAAGCTGGCCGTGAAAAACATAAATGATCATGGTGGTATTAACGGAAAACCCCTGAAATTAATAACCCGATCTGTTGAGGGTTCCTGGGGAGCCGGATCGGGCGAAGTGGTTGATTTGGTTTTTAACGAAAAAGTGACAGCCATACTGGGTTCCATTGATGGCAGGAATTCTCATTTGGCGGAGCAGGTCATCGCAAAAACGCAAGTTCTGTATCTTTCTGCCTGGTCAAGTGACCCCAGCCTTTCTAAAGCTTATGTGCCATGGTATTTTTCTCTTGTACCTACCGATGATCAGCAGGCAACTCTGCTTCTTGATGAAGTTAATGTGAAGAATGGGTTTCAAAAAATATTTGTTGTTCATGATCATACCTATGATGCAGAACAAGCTTTAAAAAGTTTGATTGAGGGTACGAAAGGAAGAGATCGGCTTAAAATCAGATCATTCGGTTACCCGCCCACAGCATCAGGATCAGAGGGCTTTTTGGCTGAGGTAAACAGGAACGGGGCAGAAGCAGTTATTCTTATAGGAACGCAGCTTCCCCTGTTAAAAATCCTAAATCAACTCGAGGAGTTAAACGAGACCATTCCTATTTATACCCATCTTTCGGTGCAAGGATCTCAGGAGTTTATTTCGAACCGGATTGAATACATAAATAGATTTTATGTCATTGGTTCAGGAAAGGGGATGCATTCGGATCTCTATGGTTTTGAAAGTGCCTTTATAAAACAATACGATCAAAAGCCAGGACCGATGGCCACCTTTGTTTATGACGGGATCTTGATTTTAGCTGATGCCTTGAAGCAGTCTGAAAATCACGATCTCAGTTTGCAGCAAACCATGTCTCAAATTAATTATCAAGGACTTAGAGCTAAGGTTCAGTTTGATTCTCAGGGAAGAGTAAAAAATCCGGGAGAACTAAGGATATTAAAGGAATAAATCTACCCTGCCCGGCAAAAAAACTTCAAACAATTATCTATTTATTACTTAACTTTGATCCAATGAAGAACATTGGTATTTTAGGTTTGTTATTGTTGATATTTGTGAGTTTGTCCGGCTGTAAAGAGTCTGAAGAAGACAGGCGTAAAAAATCAATCGAAATAATGACGACCCAGACTCTTGGGCTGGCCTATCTTGAGGAGTTTAAGCTTTCTGAGGCTGAAAGGGAATTTCTTAAGTTGATTGAATTGGCCCCCGATGATAAACTTGGTTATGCCAATCTTGGGTTGGTATACCTCCGGATGGGAAAATACAAAGACGCAGAAGCTCAGATTTTTAAAGCCATGGATATTGATCCGGATGATGGTGACATCAGCTTGCTGCTTTCTACCGTATATCAATTGGATGGAAGACGTGAGGAAGCGATCAGGACTTTGCAAACGGCCCTTAAATCGGATCCCGGTCAGGTTAAAATCCTTTACGACCTTTCTGAATTGTACTCGGCTGAAAGCGGAGATGCTGCTCAGGAAATCAGAAAGGGCTATCTGGAACAACTTGTAAAATACGCCCCGGCTAACATAGTACCTCAGTTACAACTCACAGAAATATTGATCAGGGAAGGGAGCTCGGATGCGGCTATAGAAAGACTGGAAATCCTGGAAAAACAATTCCCTGAGTTTCCAAAAGAGTCCAAAGAATTTTATGATAAGGCCAAAGAAAATTTACTGTTATCCGAAAACGAAAAGGCAATCATCAATTATACTATTTTTTATAATTATCTCAGGGTTTCTTTTCCGTATCAATCGGGGATTAATGAGTTAAAGGGCCCAGGCGGTTCACAGATAGGATTCCCGCTGATTACCTATAACCGAAGTCTCAATGAACAACCCCTTGAGGACCAGCCTGTTTTAGACGTTTTAAAATTCAAAGATGTTACTTCCGAAATGGGGCTCATACTGTTTCCTTCTAATAAAAATGGAGATGTAAATTTTAAGAACACAACTCACCTTAAGACTGCAGATTATAATGGGGATGGTAAAACGGATCTTTATATAGGCAGTTATGATACTTCACGAAAATCCTATGAGCATTTCCTTTTTAACAATACCTCCGGGGGCTTTGAAAACGTAGGGAACCTTGTAGGCCTGGAACATGTTGGAAAAGAAAATGGAGCGACATTCGCAGACTATGACAATGACGGGTTTTTAGATCTTTATGTGTATATGGATGAAGGATCGTTCTTGTATAAAAATGCTGATAAGGGGGTTTTTGAAAACAGGACCCAGGCAGCTAAAATCAAAAGTGATCAGGTGAATAAAGCTTTATTCTTCGACATGGACCAGGACGGGGACCTCGATCTTTTTGAAGCTTTAAAAACCGGGAACCGGGTGTTTAGAAACAATGGAGATGAAACTTTTACTGAAATGACCAGGGAGATGGGGTTTGCCCTTGAGGAAGCAATGAATACCATTGATGTTGCATTTGGCGATTTTGATGATGACGGGGATGTGGACCTGATCACCTTAAATGACAAAGGCACGATCGCTTTCTATACAAATAAGCGGCAAGGAAAATTCGAGCAGCAAACTGATACGGGCCTGCAGTCAAATAAAGGCGGCAGGACATTAAAGGTCGGAGATTTTAACAATGATGGTTTTCTGGATATTTTTAAAGCAGCCAGAGAAGCAAAACAAAGCAGGCTTTATACCAATACAAAAGAAGGGAAATTCGAACAAAGCCCAGATTCTGAAAATCTGTTTCCCGGAATCGAAAATATCAACCTACAGGATGTTGCATTTGTTGATTTTGATAACGACGGCTTTCAGGACGTCTTTTTCATTGGTGAGGCCATAAAAAAGAACGGCTCCGGTTTGTTGCTTTACCATCATAACGGTTCAGGGGCTTATACGAACGTTTCCGATATTTTACCTGAGAATTCCTATACAGGATCGAAATTGGCTTCTTTGGATTACGATAATGATGGAGATCAGGACATTTTACTGGGTTTAAAGGATGGAGGTGTAAGCCTGTTGAGAAATGATGGTGGAAACATGAACCATTATGTCAATATGAAACTTGTGGGCCTGAGAACAGGCAGCGCCAAAAATAATTACTTTGGAATTGGAGCAAAAGTTGAGATGCGTGCCGGAGACCTGTATCAAAGTACGGTTGTTACCGACCCAAATATTTACTTCGGACTTGGGAACAGGTCAAAAGCCGACATCATAAGGATTACCTGGACCAACGGAGTGCCGCAAAATATTTTATTGCCGGATGCCGATCAGGCCCTGATTGAATCGCAAACCTTAAAAGGTTCCTGCCCTTTTCTGTACACCTGGAACGGAAAGGAATATGAGTTCGTAAAAGACATCACCTGGAGGAGCGCACTGGGCATGCCTTTAGGAATCATGGGAGGCACTACCAAATATGCTTTTGCCGACGCTTCAGATGACTATATCAAGATTGACGAGAGTCAATTAAAACCTAAGAATAATACTTATGCTATCCAGGTCACCTCAGAATTGTGGGAAACAATTTATATGGATCAGATTGAATTAGTGGCGGTTGATCATCCTGTGGAGGTAGATATTTTTGTTCCGGAACAGTTTACTCCCCCGCCTTTTCAGGGAATGAATGTTTTGCAGGTGGAAAAAAAGCACCCTCCTGTTTCAGCAAAAGATGAGCTGGATCGCGATGTGCTTCCTGAGATTCTCCAAAAAGATGATCAATATATTTCTAATTTAACTCCTGGCAGATACCAGGGAATTACCAAACTGCATGATTTGATCCTGGATCCCGGAGAAGCAGGTCAATTGGAAAACCTTCATTTGTTTTTAAGAGGATGGATCTTTCCTACTGATGCCAGTATCAATGTGGCTCTGTCGCAGTCAGCAGCTTTAAAGCTGCAATTTCCGGAGATACAGGTTGTGAACAAAAAGGGCCAATGGGAGCCTATAGCAACCGATATTAGTTTTCCGATGGGAAAGGATAAAACCGTTATTGTTGATCTTAGGGGTAAATTTTTAAGTAGTGATCATCGTTTGCGTATTCGAACCAATATGGAAATTTATTGGGATGAAATATTCTTTGCCAATGTCGAAAATAAAAATAGCATCATCACTAATGTATTGCAACCGACTAAGGCTGACCTTCATTATCGGGGGTTTTCAAAAACCTATCGCAAGGGAGGAAGGTATGGACCTCATTGGTTCGATTATTCAGAAGTCACTACAAATGGTAAATGGCGGGATCTTACAGGGCATTATACCAAATATGGTGATGTTTTGCCCTTGTTGCAAGGGGCAGATAACAAATATATTATTTCCAATGCCGGAGATGAAACCTCCATCTCCTTTGATGCCGGTAGTTTGCCTGAGTTAAAGCCTGGCTGGAAAAGAGATTTTCTCATACACAGTGTGGGTTGGGTTAAAGATGGAGATTTCAATACTGCTGACGGCAGTACCGTACTTCCCCTGCCATTTCATGACATGAAGGCCTATCCTCCAAATGAGGAAGATTCTTACCCCGATGACCCGGATCTGAAAATATACCATGAATCATATAACACAAGAATGATAGGCCCTGAGACCTTTCAGAATTCGATAAAACCAAACTCAAGTGAATAATAGATGGCAGTTTTTTTCCGGCCTGATCTTGTTAGTGCTCCCTTTAGTACTGTCAGCACAGCAAAAAGTTATATTTAGAGATGTAGCAAAGGAATCGGGAGTGGATTTCAAGTACACCTTCGGAGATTATAACTACGAAAATATTCTTGAAAGCAGTGGTTCGGGGATTACCGTGTTTGATTATAACAATGACGGCTTTATGGATCTTTTGATGATGAATGGCACATACCTCGAAGGTATATCAGATGAAGGGGGCAAAGGGTTTAAGAACAGTCGTGACAAATTGTTTAAAAACAATGGTGACGGAACCTTTACCGAAACCGGCAATGAGGCAGGTATACATGATCTGCAATGGAGCATGGCAGCAGGTGCCATTGATCTTGACAATGATGGTTTTGAAGACTTTTTTCTATTAAACTATGGTTCCAATGTTTTTTATCACAACAATGGTGACGGGACTTTTGAGGATATTACGCCAAAACTTGGGCTTGCAGGCCCTGAGACCTTAAATGGTTTTACCAAATGGAGTATTGGTGTTTCTTTTTGGGATTACAACCTTGATGGTCGCTTAGATGCGATGGTTGGTAATTTTTTGGCTTTTGATCCCGATTATATTTCCACCCAGACGCCTGGAATGATGCCTCACCCTACAGAGTATAAAGGTCAGGCTTCCATATTGTATGAACAACAGGATGACGGTACTTTTCAAGACGTTACAGAGAAAAATGCTTTGTATTATCCTGATTCAAAATGCATGGGCCTTACCGTAGCAGATTATGACAATGACGGAGACATGGATATTTTTCAGGCCAATGACCATCAGCATAATTTCTTGTTTATAAATGATGGTGGTGTGTTTAAAGAAATGGGTGTTGCAACTGGTGTTGCTGCAAACAGCAAGGGTCAGGAGACCGGGTCAATGCACGCAACCATAGGTGATATAGATGGTGATGGATTCATTGATATTTTTGTTTCAGATCTAAAATACGGGGCTCTTTATCGCAATACAGGGAAAGGGTTTTTTGAGGATATCACTGAGAAGAGCGGTATAGCCGGGCATATGGCAGGTAAAGGAGGTTGGGGAGCCGCCTTATTCGACTATGATAATGACGGAGACCTGGATCTGATCACAGCCAACGGAACCGCTGAGGAACTAAAATTACAATATCCTTTGCTCCTTGAAAATGACGGCAGGGGTAATTTTAAGGATGTAGGCAAAATGCATGGAGCTTATTTTTCAAATAAGAGGTCGGGAAGAGGCCTTGCAGTTCTGGATTTTGACAACGATGGCGATTTAGACATTGCCATTTCTCATGTTGACCTGGAGGCTTCGGCTACCTTGCTTAGAAATGACGGGGGCAGTAAAAATAACTGGCTGGGCTTAAGTTTGAGAGGGGAACTGGGACTTGCTTCTGGTATTGGTGCGAGAATAACTGTGCGTACCGGAGATAAAACACAGGTAATAGTCAATCAATGGACAAGTGGTTATCTTTCGAATAAAGAACCCCGGGTTCATGTTGGATTAGGTGATCATAAAATGATCGATGAATTAAAAATACTATGGCCGGATGGTGATGAAGAAGTATTCAAACAGGTAAAAGTGAATCAGTATCTCAATTTTGTCAAAGGAAAGGGATATTTATAGAGAAAGATGATCATTTAAAGCTTTATGGCTTACAGCCATGGGCATAATTGGGTCAATTCATTAAATTAGCAGCAAATTCTAAAGAAGATAATAACAGTATTAAATATTTAGCATGAATAGTCAATATATAAGTAAAGTAGTCGATTTGACCGACCCTAAGAAAAATATCATCTACAACATGAGTCATGAAGAGGCTGTTGAGGTTGTTCGGTCCGGAGACCTGGAGGCAGTTAGAAAGATCGACGGACAGTTTTGTCTTATATCTGTTGAAGGTAAAACAATCAGAATGGCCAGGTCCATAGGCAGGCCTATTAGATATTTTATAGCGAAACAGGCAGTTGGGCCTCAATTGATTATTGCTGAAAGGATTGATGTGATTTATGAGCATCTGAAAAAAGAAGGATTAGACGATCAATTCCATCCATCTTATACCAGGATGGCGCCTGCCCATTATGTAACCAGGATAGAGTTATTGGGTTGTCCGGATCCAAATCCGATTTATGAAAGATTCTTTAGTCCTAAACGCAACAAATACCAACCCGATCAAATCGAGCAGATTGGCAGAGATTATATTGGAGCCGTTTATTCCGAGATTAAAAAATGGCTTCAGTTCAGGGCAACCAAGGGCCCGGTTGGCGTTACTTTTTCGGCCGGTATCGATAGCGGTTCTGTTTTTATCCTGATGTACCATGCCCTGAGGGAGCTTGGGGAGAGTCCTTCACGATTAAAGGCCTTTACCTTGTCTATTGAAGGAGAAGGAGCTGACCTTATACAGGCGCGAAAGTTTTTGGAAAAGTTAGATCTCGAACTGTTTTTGGAGCCCATTGAGCTTGATTATGCCGCTCTTAACTGGAGAGAAGCCATAGATGTGGTTGAAGATTATAAGCCTCTTGATATACAGTCGGCAACCATGAACCTGTCCTTGCTTCAAGGGATCAGGTCGCGTTACCCCGATTGGAAATATATCATCGATGGTGACGGAGGAGATGAAAACCTCAAAGATTATCCGATTGAAGACAATCCTGAATTAACCATTAGAAGCGTACTGAATAATTTGATGTTATATCACGAGGGCTGGGGTGTTGACTCCATCAAGCATTCCCTAACTTATTCAGGCGGTTTGAGCCGGGGATATATGCGTACTTTTTCTCCGGCGGATCTTTTGGGTTTTGAAGGGTTTAGCCCGTATACCTTGCCAAATGTGATCGAAATATCCGAAGGGATTCCATATATTGATCTTACTGATTGGGATCATCAGAAATTATATGACCTAAAAGGCCGGATTGTAGCTGCTGGGGTTAAGGCGATTACGGGTATGGATATGCCTGTTTTTGAAAAGCGTCGTTTCCAGCACGGAGCGGCTTCACATAATAATTTTAATAAGCATTTTCCCGAAAAAGACATCACATATAGAAAGGAATTCATGTCAAAATATGAGTAAAGGCGAGGATAGCTTCATGAACAGTAACTGGATCGTTTCGAAAAGACCTGAGCGAAACCATCTGGATCCATACAGGCCTTATGAATGCTTGGTAGAGAAGGAAAGAAGTGCTTCGGGAAGCTTGAAGGATACAGGAATTATTTTTCTGAGTAACAAAGAATGTTCCTTTCGTTGTTTAATGTGTGATCTTTGGAAAAACACGTTCAAAGAATCGGTCCCGTCGGGTGCCATAACAAATCAGATCAAATGGGCCCTGGAAAAAATGCCTGAGGCGCAACAAATCAAGTTATACAACAGTGGCAGTTTTTTTGATAAAAAGGCAGTACCGGTTAAAGATTATAAGGATATAGCTGATCTGGTATCTGGTTTTGACACGGTAATTGTTGAATCACATCCCAAACTAATTGATAACAGATGTATTGAATTCAGGGATATGCTCGGTACCGAGCTGGAGGTTGCCCTGGGTTTGGAAACGGTACACCCTGAAGTTTTAAGAAAGCTGAACAAGCAAATGGAAGTGGCTGATTTTGTAAAGGCCGTAAAGTATTTGGACCTGCACCAAATTAGAACAAGGGCCTTTATTTTATTGAGACCACCTTTTATGAATGAAGAAGAAGGGATTTATTGGGCTAAAAAATCAATAGACCTTGCTTTTAAGGCAGGGGTTGATTGTTGTACCGTTATTCCCGTTCGGCCCGGAAATGGTGCAATGGATATATTGATGAAAAAAGGGGAATTTGAAAAGCCCGAACTGAATTCACTCGAAGAGGTACTGGATTATGGCGTATCCCTTGGTGCCGGGCGGGTATTTGCCGACACCTGGGATCTTGAACTCTTTTCTAATTGCCCGAAGTGCTATCTCAAGAGATTGCATCGCATTACCAAAACAAATCAAAGTCAGTCACTGTTGCCAAAAGTGAAATGTTCATGCAATCCTCAGCAACGCATGACTTGAATGATTGACAATCTTAAAGAAGCTGGCCGATTGGGTACTTACATGTATTTTGTTAAAAAGCGAAAAAAATCTTTTTTAAGATCGTTATAGAGGTTTCTCTCTGTTTCCAATACTTTTCTAAAATCAAGGTGCTGGTTAACAAACATTTTGTTTAGAACATCTTCATTTTTCTCATAGTGTGCAGCCATATTTTTTTCATGCATGGCAATCTGATCCTTCAAAGAATCAAATTCTTTTCCCTGGATCATAAATTTATTTTGGAATTTTTCAATTTCAGCTAAAACAGATTTATCTGTCCATCTCGAAACAAGCTCTTCCAACCTTTTATGAAACGATTTTAATTCATCTTCCCAAAAGTTGATTTCTCTTTGCCAATTTTCATGTTCAAAATGAAGGTCAGCATTGTAAATAGTTTCTTTTTTCATAAGTAACGATTTTATGTGGTTCAAGTATTTTTGCCAATTAAGGGTTCTTGTTATTCATTATGTTTTTACTTTTTTGGTAGAAGAAACCGGTCTTTTATCATTTCTTTTCCCGAGTATTTTTTTCAGTTCATTTTCTTCAACGACTTCTTTTTTTATTAAAAGCCGTGTAAGCTTTTCCAATTCATCAGCATGTTCCAAAAGGATTTTAGTGGTCCTGTCATAGGCTTTACAAATCAAATCACGAACATTCTTGTCAATCTTCCTTGCGGTTTCTTCGCTGTAAGGCTTTACCAAAAGTTGCTCATTTTTTCCGGTGGAATCGTAAAAACTGATAGGGCCGATCTCCTCATCCAACCCAAAATAAGCGACCATACTGTAAGCCTGTTTGGTGACTTTTTCAAGATCGTCCAAAGCACCTGAGGATACATCTTTGAAAATGATTTCCTCTGCCGCACGACCTCCAAGGGAGGCGCATATCTGATCAAGAAATTGGCTTTTGGTAACTAATTGACGCTCTTCAGGAAGATACCAGGCCGAGCCCAAAGATTTACCTCTTGGTATGATAGACACCTTCACCAGAGAATCCACATTTTTTAAGTACCAGCTCGCCACCGCATGACCCGCCTCGTGATAAGCTATGATTTCTTTCTCTTTAGGTGATGTGATCCTGTTCTTTCTTTCAAGCCCACCTACAATTCTGTCCCTGGCTGCCATAAAGTCTGACTGATGAACTTCTTTTTCTTTTTTTCGTGCGGCTATCAAGGCAGCCTCATTGCAAATATTTGCAATGTCTGCTCCCGAAAAACCGGGACATAAAGTTGCCAGGGTTTCAATGTCAATATCCTTTGATTTTTTTAGGGGCCTAATATGGACTTCGAATATTTCAACCCTTTCTTTTTTATTGGGTAATTCCAAATAAATGTGTCGGTCAAACCGACCAGGGCGAAGTAAAGCTTTATCCAAAATATCAGCTCTGTTCGTGGCAGCAAGAACAATAACACCTGTATTGACCCCAAATCCATCGAGTTCTGCCAACAATTGATTCAGGGTGTTCTCTCTCTCGTCATTAGCCTGAAAAAGGTTTGCCCTATTTCGCGATCGACCGACTGCATCTATCTCATCAATAAATATGATGCTTGGGGCATGCTCTTTGGCTTGTTTGAAGAGATCTCTTACACGGGAAGCTCCTACACCTACAAACATTTCAACAAATTCAGATCCGGATAAAGAGAAAAAGGGGACCTGGGCTTCTCCCGCTACAGCTTTAGCCAGCAGCGTTTTTCCTGTTCCGGGAGGTCCGACAAGCATAACACCCCGAGGAATTTTTGCACCTAACCTGGTATAATGTTTAGGATTTTTAAGGAAATCAACTATCTCCATTATTTCGGCCTTAGCTTCTTTTAAGCCCGCAATATCATTGAAGGTCGTGCTGCTTTTAGTTTCTCTGGTTGTAAGTTTAGCTGTCGATTTGGTGAAATTAAAGATCGAACCTGCCCTGCCTCTTGCACCCATACTGCCCAGTAAGAAGATCCAAAGGAAAAAAATCAAAACAATTGGAATTATCCACGAAAGGATATTCGTCCAACTGATTTCATTTACATATCTGATCTGAATTCTGTCTTCGACGGGAAGGTCTTTTTGGGCCTCTTCTAATTTGCGTTCAAAATTTTCAAGGGTCCCAAGCTGAATTAAATAGTGCGGCCCTGAATTTGATGAGGTGAATCGACTTTCGAGATCCTTGTATTCAGGTGCGGATAACCGATCTTTTTTAATATAAATTCTAGCTACTGATTGGTTGATTACATCAATTTTCTCAACGTCATTTTGACTTAGTATGTCCCGATTAAACTCCATCCAGCTAATTTCCTTGGGTCTGTAGCCATAATTCGTGATTAGGGAAAAGATGATAAATAAAATAAGAAGAATATAAAACCATAAAAGGGGCTGTTTCTTATTCGGAGAATTTCTCCCATTCTTCTTATAAGGATTTTTAAATGTTATTCTTTTCTGTTGATCCGTTTTCATGATTTGTTTAAAACAAGAATTATTCTGAATCAGGAAATAACAATTCCCGCAGGAGTCAATCAATTGTTTCAAATACGCCTGACCATAAAATTAATTCTAAGAAATGATATATGCATTAACCAAAATCAATGATTTGAATAACCCAGATCAATGGAATGATAAAAAAATAACAAAGAAATTCAAGCGCGATGGATCAAAGAATTAAATCTGTCCAATTCATTTAGAAATCATATGACCAGAAAAACACAAGAGGTCCAATTACAAAATGTTTTATGGACAGGATTATGCAATCTCAACCTGCATTTTCTTTTCTCAATACCTGTAAAGGAGGGCTGTTTAAAACGCTTCTGCTGTTCATCAGGCCAATTGACAAGACCAGTATGGTGATTCCCGGAAATAATACCAGGAAAGGAAAGGACGAAGGAAGAAATGTTAAGTCAAATATAAAATAGGCCAGTATTTGAGCGCTCATCAAGGATAGCAAAATACCACTTAAACTTCCTAAAACACCAAGATAAAGGTATTCAAGGGCAGTGATCTTCAAGATTTGCTTACTGGTAGCTCCGAGGGTCCGGAGCAATACATTCTCCTTGATTCTTTGAAATTTACTGGTTCGAACAGCACCGATAAGCACTATGATACCGGTAAAAATGCTGAATATGGCCATAAAATTGATGACCCAGGATATCTTGTTGAGTACTTTTTCAATAAGGACCAAAACCTGCCTGAAATCAATAATGGAAATATTCGGATATTTTTGAATCAATTCACTTTGTAATTTAGCAGATGATTTTTCATCTGAAGCATGTGTCGACAGAACGTTGAATTGAGGGGCATTTTCAAGGATGCCTTTAGGGAATACGATTGAGAAATTGAGCTGCATTCTTCCCCAGTCTACGGTCCTGATATTGGCAACCTTGGTGGTCATTAAAACGCCCTGAACATTAAATGTAATCGTATCACCAACCTCCAGTAAAGCATCCCTTGAAATACTTTCAGCAATCGAGATTGATACCGGATTCACACCGTCATAAGTTTCTTCAGGTATCCAGGTCCCGCTTGCCAGCGATTCCGATCCGATAAGGGAATCCCGATAGGTAACTCTGAATTCATGATTGAGTACCCATTCATTGATCTTACTCGTCGTGTCTTTGCGGATCTCGTTGGCCGGCTTTCCTTTGATACTGTGAACCCTCATCGTAACAATGGGAATATTGTCTATCACATGACCAAGGGTATTTGCCACAGCATCTTTTTGATTATTTTGAACATCCATAAGGATGATATTCGGCGTGTTTTCACCACTTTCAAATGATAGTTTGCTCAGCAGCATATCTTTGGTAAAATACAAGGTGCTTATCAAAAAGGTTCCTACGCCTATGGCCAGAATCAAGGTCATGGTCTGATTTTGGGGCCTGAATAAATTTAAAAGGCTTTGTCTTGAAATAAATCCCCACGAACTGGGGAAAAACTTTTTAATGGCCCACATAAACAAGGTCGTTATTCCCATAAGGATCAAAAAAGTAACCAGGATCCCAATAATGAAATACAAGGCATATTTCCAGTTATTCAATAGCCAAAACGAGAATAGGTATAAAAAAACCAAAATAATCCCGGCAACAACCAGATTGGCTTTACGTGACTTTTTATTTGCCGACTCATCTATCCTCAACACGCGCAGGGGTGAAACATACCAGGTGCTTAACAACGGAATTAAGGCAAACATGACCGACATAAATATCCCCAGAACGATGCCAAGAATTACAGAAGCCGGATAAATGGTTGTTTCGATATCAAAAGGCAACATATCACTCAGAAGATAGGGAAAGAGTTCTTGTAGTCCTATTCCCAAAATGGAACCCGATAATCCCCCTAAAAATCCCATGCCTATAATTTGAATCAAAAAGATCAAAAAACTTTGTTTCCGCGTGGCACCTAAACATTTGAGCACGGCAACGGCACGCAATTTTTCTTTAACATAAATATGTACAGAGCTTGCAATTCCGACACAACCGAGCAAGAGGGCTATAAAGGCAACCAGGTTTAGAAAAACGCCAAAATTATCATATCTACGGCCTAGTTGCTGACTCGTGCTGGTATGTGTATCCATATCGGCATCTTCTGCATCCAGAATTGGATCAAGTTTTTTATCAAGTGCATCAAGATCCGTATTGTCTGAAGCAACAAAATAATATTGGTATTCAAGGCGGCTGCCAGTTTGTATCAAGCCAGTTTGCTCAATCATCCTGTAAGGAATATAAACCGGCGGTGCAATACCACTTGAAAAGCCACCTGTTCCAGGGGCAGCATCTAAAGAACCGCCTATCGGCAAAGTTATATTGCCAATTTTGATACTATCACCTGGTTTGACATTAAATTGTAACATCAGGGTGGCATCGACAAGTGCCGCACCCGATTCCTGGTATTTTTCTGCTGCAGTTGCAGGAGTGGTTTCCAAATCACCGTAGAATGGAAATGCACCTTCCATCCCTATGACCCGAATTAGCTTAGTACCTCCATTTTTTGTAAACAAGCCCATTGAAGCAAAATTGATCTCTTTCGCATCGGCCCCTCCCAGTGAATCAATGATTTTTTGAACTTTTTCGTTTGGGGGATTACGACTATCGATTATAAAATCTGCTCCCATAAGGGATTTTGACTGCAGCTCAATATTTGTCTTTAAATTTTCACTGAATGACTGAATGGAAACCACCGCTGCAATTCCCAATACGATTGAAGCCATAAAAAGCGATAGTCTTTTATAACTCGCTTTGGCGTCTCTCCAGGCCATTTTGAAGAGCCATTGTGCTTTAACATTTGATTTTGCTGTTTTTCTCACCCTACAATATGCTTTGTTCCTGCATGATTTTCCCTCGCTGCAGTCTAAGGATACGCTGGTTCATTTTTGCAAGATCCATGTCATGTGTTACGATAACCAGGGTAGTACCCGCTTCTTTATTAAGATCAAAAAGAAGCTGAACAACTTTTTCGCTTGTTTCTGCATCCAGGTTACCAGTTGGTTCATCAGCAAACAATATGCTTGGTTTGTTTGAAAATGCTCTTGCCAATGCTACTCTTTGCTGCTCACCCCCGGATAATTGAGATGGATAATGATCAAACCTATCAGCAAGGCCTACCTTTTCCAATAGGTCCTTGGCTATTTTTTCGGGTCTTTTTATTCCCTGCAATTCTAAAGGTACCGTAACATTTTCAAGGGCAGTAAGTGTTGGAAGTAACTGGAAGTCCTGAAAAATAAATCCAACTTTTTGGTTTCTCAATAAAGCGCGTTCATCTTCATTCAGCGTATTTATTTTAGTTCCACAAAGCTCTATTTCTCCGCTATTCGATTGATCAAGTCCTGCACATAGACCAAGCAGCGTTGTTTTACCGCTTCCTGAAGGACCTACAATGGCAAAAGTCTCCCCGGTTTGTATGCTAAATGATATGTTGTCGAGAACCTTTAATTCTTTCTCACCACTTTTATAAGTCTTCTCCAGGTTCTTTACATTTAATATATTTGTCATTCTTCGTTGCTTCTTTTTAACGTCGAGAAAGATAAGGAAAATGAACAAGTTTAATTTTAGGTACTTATGAGTGATATGTTAAAGTTTTGTTATTTGTCTTTGTGCATTTTGTTCTTGTCTTGTGATGGGGTTGAATCAAAAAAGAACGACACAAAGCAGACATTAATTCCGGCAATTGAGGAGCAGGAAGATATATCAACTCAGAAGACCATATTGTTTTTCGGGAACAGCCTGACGGCGGGAATGGGTCTTGAGGTAGAAGATGCATTTCCTGCACTTATACAGAGGCGATTAGATAGCCTCTCTTTGAATTATAAAGTAATCAATGCCGGGCTCAGTGGAGAAACCACTGCAAGTGGAAAGAATAGATTATCGTGGGTGCTGAAACAGAAAGTGGATATTTTTGTGCTCGAACTTGGAGCTAACGACGGACTTCGGGGTATCCCTTTAGATGAAACAAGAAAAAACCTTCAAGAGATAATCGATGCAGTAAGGAGGTATAACCCGAAAGTAAAAATTGTACTTACCGGGATGCAAATACCTCCGAACATGGGGCAAGATTATACGGGTGAATTTAAATTGATTTTTCCTCAATTGGCAGAGAAGAATAATATTGATCTTGTACCGTTTTTATTAAAGGATGTGGCAGGAATTCCTGATCTGAATCAAGCCGATGGAATCCATCCGACGGTTGAAGGCCAAAAGATCCTGGCCGACAATATTTGGGAAATACTTAAGTCATTGGTTTAGTAAAAAAGGAAACTAACTTTTTATGCCGGTGCTTTCGATTGTACATGTAATCAGATTCTAATTTGATACCTGTAATTTGTGATGATCTCAACGGTTGAGTTAGAATTTTGAAATGAGGCCCTGATCAAATTCATCATGAGCGGGGCTAATCTTTGCTTAATTAAATCGCCAGAGAATGCAGAATATCAAAGGAAATTTGGTATTATTGTTGGAAATTCGATAGATAGGGTTCTCTTTTTTAGTTCTGATGATTCAGGGCTTCTGCTAATTCATTCAGTTTTGAATAATGGTTTAAAAAACATGTTATTTTTTTTTCTCCTGACAGCATGTTTTAGGCTGTCAGCGCAGGAACCTGTTTTGGTAACCGGCCTGGTGGAATCAGACTCGGTTCAATTACAGGATATCCATGTTCTAAATTTAAGCACACGCCAGGGAACGATAACGAATCGAAACGGGGTATTTCGAATTACCATGTCTGTCAATGATACATTAATTTTTTCCGGGATACAATTTCATACCCTCGGATTGATTGTTGATGAAAAGACCCTGCAAAATGAGACCCTTAAAGTTGAACTCAAACCTAAAATTGAGGAATTGACCGAAATTGAATTAAGAGGGCATGATCTGGATGGGCTTTTTTATATTGATACCAAAAGAATGCGTGATTCCTTGCCCCTTGTGTCTGATCAAGCAGTGGATTTTTCAAATCAGGGCTATGATGATCCCACAACCAGCAATTACGTGGTTCCTGCCGCAAACCTGGTTAATCTGGTTTCAATGATAGGCAAGAAAAGAAGAAAAGAAAATAAAGAAGCAGCAGATCTTTTAGCGAAAAAGAAGCAAGCCACAGCCAATTTAAGGAAGGAGTTGGGCGATGATGTTTTTGTTCAGCAAATGGGAATTCCAAAAGTTCATATTGAACCCTTTATTCGCTATTGTCAAAAGAAGGACATCATAAACCTTTATGTTGAAGGGAGGGTAATGGAAGTGATAGATATTTTGATCAAGGAAAAGGACAATTATCGGAGAGAACGGGTTTTAAACGAATAACGCATCTTCAAATAAGATGCAATGCGAACTACAGTTATCACTAATTAAGCAGGAGATGAAAATTTTATTCATAGGCGGAACAGGAAATATTTCTCGGGCGAGTTCAGCTTTAGCAATTGAAAGAGGCATGGATCTGTATCTCCTCAACAGGGGCAATACATCAACAGCCATGGAAGGTGCCAGAAATTTAAAGGCGGATATAAACGACAAGTCAAAAGTTTTATCACTCATAAAGGAACATTATTTTGATGTAGTTGTGAATTGGATTGCCTTTACTCCTGAAGATATTCAGCGAGATTACGAATTATTTAAAGATCATACCGATCAATATATATTCATAAGTTCAGCTTCTTGTTATCAAAAACCCTTATCCTATCCGGTCATTACAGAATCCACACCTCTGATCAATCCTTTTTGGGATTATTCTCGCAGCAAAATTGCCTGTGAAGATCTGCTCACCAACTTATACAGGCAACATGATTTTCCGATTACCATAGTGAGACCTTCTCTAACATATGATACTGTAATTCCTGTCCCAATTGGTGGTTGGAAGGAGTATACAATCATTGACAGGATAAAAAAGGGTAAAAAAATCATAGTCCATGGGGATGGTTCTTCGCTTTGGACAATAACTCATGCGAATGATTTTGCCATTGGATTTCTTGGTTTAATAGGTCATCAACAAGCCATTGGTCAAAGTTTTCACATTACTTCGGATGAGATTCTTACCTGGAATCAAATTTATGATGCAGTGGCTTTGGCGGCCGGAAAGCAGGCAATGAAAGTGTATATCCCTTCGGATTATCTCGGGACGTTTGATAAAAACCTTAGAGGCAGTTTACTTGGCGACAAGGCAGTAAGTACCATTTTTGATAACAGTAAGATTCGCAGTTTTGTTCCGGAATTCAATCCTGTGATCAGATTTAAGGATGGCATTCGAAATACGATTCATTGGTTTGAAGAAAAACAGGAAAGAATGATCATTAAAAATAAAACCAATGAATTTATGGATCGAATCATAAATACTTATACAAGGCCTTAGGTCTTTTTTTTAAGATTTTAAACTATTTATAAAGATTCTTTTGAAAGATCCGGTTTTAGACTTTAAGTCTTATTTTTGCCTCAATATTGATTTTATAAAACTACTTTCATGAAAAAACCCTTGTTTTTTGTATTGCTTCTATTGGTATTCATATGTTGTCAACAACTATCCGCTCAAGAGAAAAAACCAAAAGTCGCACTTATTTTAAGTGGAGGAGGAGCCAAAGGCGTAGCGCATATACCTCTATTGCAGGCACTTGACTCTCTGGGTATTGTTCCTGATTTGGTCATTGGGACCAGCATGGGGGGTGTTGTTGGCGGTTTTTATGCCGTTGGGTATTCAGGGGATAGTATAAAGGAGATCGCTTTAACTGCAAATTGGTCTGAATTATTGGGAGGCGATATTTCTTTGGATGATGTAAGCATGGAAGAAAAGAGCGAGTTCAAAAGGCATTTGGTGGATTTTGATATTATTGAAGGAAAACCGAAGGTTAATTCTGGTTTATTGAAAGATCAGAAACTTCGCGAATTTATCTCTTCTCATACCTATCCGGTTATTAACATTAAGGATTTTGATGAATTACCTATTCCATTCAGGGCAATGACAACAGACATTATTCATGGTGAGGAAGTCTTGCTTGATGAAGGTTCTTTGGCGCTGGCAATGAGAGCAACAATGTCCATTCCGGCTATATTTCAACCCATTCCCTATAATAACACCCTTTTGGTTGATGGAGGCGTAATGAACAATTTCCCGGTAGATGTTGCGAAAAAAATGGGTTATGACGTCATTATTGGAAGTGACGTTGGGGGAGGTTTGCAAGAGAAAGACAAGCTTACGAGCATCTCAGCACAGTTGGTTCAGGCTACGATGCTGACCAGTAATTTAAAAAATCCTTCCAATAGAGCCAACTGCGATATTTTAATAGATCATATGCCTTATTTGACATACTCTACAGGAGATTTTACGAAGGCACCTTATATTTATGAAGAAGGGAAGATCGCCACCAATTTACAGTTAAATGCCTTGGCTGAATTAGCAGCTAAGCTAAAAAATTACCAACAGCGGGAGCACAACATTCCTGATGTAAAAGATGAAATTATTCTTGATACGATAATTTACAAAGATATAAGTGAGGCAAATTTGGACCTGGTTAAAGCACGTTCGAATCTGCAAACCGGTAAAAAATATTCATCCGAGGAGATTATAAATAGAATTGACAGAGCGATGGGTACAACTCTTTTTAACCAGATCACCTTTGACGGAATTGTAAATGACGGAAAGACGGAGTTGCATCTTACTGGCCATGAACGATCTATGAGCATCATAAAAGGATCTCTTCATTTTGATAGTTACAGGGGGGTTGGCCTTATGGCTAATTACACGGGTCGTAACCTCATTGGTAAATCATCTCGAATACTCGTAACTCTGGATATTGCGGAACAACCCAAGTTCAGGGTACAATATCAAAAACAATTTGGCTCAGACAAGACCTGGTGGTGGAGATCTGAAGTGTTAGGGGAGTTTTTAGAGCAAAAATTCTTTTATAAAGGGGAAGTTTCGGATCAGTGGAAATCAAATTATTTTCAATTTGATAATCAGTTTAATAAGAATTTAAACTCCCTCCATAGTTATGCAGGAATTGGGATCAGTTATGAGTATAGTTCCCTGTCACCAAAAAATAATACAGAGATTAACGATAATCTAATTGATAACTATTTATTTAGTAATTTGGAAATTGATGCCCATTATGTATATAGCAAAATGGATAAGGTATATTACCCAAATACAGGTACTTATATCAGAGTTGGAGTAGCCCGTTCATTGATTCATGACCTGGGTGTACTCTTTGCAGATGAAGAATTTGAAGATATAAAAGGATCTACGAATGGTTTTACCAAGGCCATGTTTGATTTTGAACATCGATGGGCCTTTACGGAAAAGATTACAGGTATTTTAGGAGCTAATGCAGCTTTTATTTTCGAGGACAAATTGGAATCGGACGACTGGTGGTTTAGTGATTACGGATATGCCGCACAATACTCCTTGGGAGGAATAGTAACAGCTCCAAGAAAAGGTTCATATGTTTTTCCGGGGTTGCATGAGGATGAAATTTTTGTGAATCAAATGATGAGGATAAATGCAGCTGTTCAGATCAATCCGTTTTCAAAATTTTACTTTATACCTCATGTAAATATGGCAACGGTTGGCTTTACAGAGTTTGACAAATACATTGAAAATGCCTTTTCACCTGATGGAGACTGGTCTGATGGGGTTGAGGCGAGCAGTATTGTTTCGGCGGGGATTAATGTAGGATATGATTCGTTTCTTGGGCCTTTGAATTTTGACATTTCTTATGTGAATGACATCAATAAAGTAAGGGTCTTCTTCAGTGTAGGGATTCTGTTGAACAGATCCAACTAAGATTTCACCCTGTCTAAAGAGACTTTTTAAAGTGAAAATGAGGCATCAAAAACCTGCCTTATTCAAACAAAAACAAAGCAGGTTTTAGAAAAAATAAAATGCTTAACGCATTTCAGTTTTAAATTTTTGACCACCAACTGAAGCTTCATACATCAAACCTCCTTTAGCATGGGTAAAAACTAATATACCGTCTCTGTAATCGACGTCAAATGAGGCTCCTGCAGTTACTGCCACTGCCGTTGCCTGGGCTGAAAATTCGAAGTTATCTCCTGTAAATCGATCAAATGCCGCCTTGTCTATAAAGAAGATTATTTCAGAATAAGCCTGTCCACCGGCTTGAAAACCAATAGTTACCTGAGTCATTCTACAATCTCCAACAATAGCTCCTCCTCTGTAAATAGTTCCATTTCCGGTTGCACCTCCAATACCTAAACCACCTTTTCCAATAGAAGGAAAAACAGCGTAGCCATAGGCCGAGTTAAAGTATTTGGTGATTTTATCATTTGTTTTTTTTAATTCTTTAATAGCCTTTGCAGATTTGGCTGAAACATCTTTTTGCGCGTAGCCATTAAAAGAGAAAGCAACAAGAAACAATGCGATAATAGTAAGTTTCAATCTCATTTTATAAAATTTAATTAGTGAATAATATGCCGTTTGTAAATTAGATACAAGACAGTCTTTACATTTAATTCTTAAAGGTAAGAAATTAATTACTGAATTAAAATACGGAGCAAAATTGTTTTGGTATTTATGATCATAACGTTCCAATATCTGGTTTGATCAGGATAATTTTAATCGTATCGTTACAAATTTTAAGAAAAAAAAAGTAAATTTATCTAAGCCTAAAATTAATCACCTTGGATATTAAAGTAAAATTTATATCGCTGTTTGTATTTTTCATACCTGTTTTAATATATGCACAAGGCTATTACAACAATGAAAATTTCGGAAACAGATCATTGTTGCTGGGGGGAAATGTAACCGGCAGCGTAAATGACCTGGGCCTGACCTATTACAATCCTGCAAGAATTGCACTTATTGAAAATCCTGTTTTTTCTATAAATGCAAAGGCCTATCAGTTGAGTTCTATCCGTTTGAAAAATGTTTTTGGAAGGGACGATAAATTAAGTGATTCTCAATTTGAAGGAGTGCCAAGCTTGGTATCCGGAACCTATAAAATTGAGAAATGGGAAAAACATCATTTTGCTTATGCATTTATTTCCAGGCAACGATCAAGTGCCGGGGTGAATATTTCAAGGGAATTGGATGTGGAGAACCTAAATGATGGTACAATTGATTTTGACCGATTGGTAGGAAACCTTCAACTAAACAGCAAGGAAAGGGATGAGTGGTTTGGAGGAACCTGGGGGATGAAGATTAGTGAAAATTTTAGCATTGGTGTTTCCGGCTTTGTTTCTGTATTTAATTTTAGTACTTTCTATGATTTAAGGTTAAGTTCTCTTGATCGATCGCAAAATGTTGATTTTTTCAATAATGAGATTAATTTGAGTCAAAATTCTTATGGAATGTTTTGGAAATTGGGCTTTGCCTGGAAATTAAGTAAAATTGATTTAGGCCTTAATATTGATTTTCCTTACCTCGAGGTTATAAAAAACGGAAAATTCAGGTACCAAAGGTTTTTATCAGGTACCCTTGATGGGTCAGACGAGTTTGCTTATTATAATTTCAAAGATATACAATCTAACAGAAAGGAACCTCTAGGTATATCAGTTGGTGCCGGAGTTCCTTTGGGTAAAAACATGTTACATTTAAAAGCAGACTGGCACGGGAATTTGTCGGAATACAACCGTTTGATAATTCCTGATGCTGAGGATGGAAGAGAGGGGTTTTCCTTTGAAGAATCATTGAGATCAGTGATTAATTTTGGGGCAGGAGCTGAAATTTATATCAATGATGGCATGAGCCTTTATGCAAGTTTTTCAACAGATTTTTCACCAGTAGAAGCCAGTGCAAATATATTTGATATCATCCCTAATGGGGATAGAGATACTGATGCTAATTTTGATGCCGATTATTTTCATTATGGTTTTGGTTTGGAAATCAAATTAAACAAAGTGGAGCTTATTTTGGGGACGACGTATTCAAGTGCTTCGGGTGATTTTGCTGAACCCATTGATTTTCCCTTTGAGGGTATTGAAACTCCTGGCAGCCAAGATCCGTCAAGGATTATAGTATCTCGCTGGCGTTTTATAGTTGGTCTTGAAATCCCTATTTTTGGTTATGAGCTGGAGTTTAAATAGGAATTCAAAGTTACGCCAGTAAAAAACACTTTGTCATGGCAGATGATAGAAGTCATGATTTGTATATCTTTTTACGTGTATATTTCAGCTTAATTATATTTTCGTATGAAGTCTAAATTTCTTTTATTTACAGGTATTTTTTTATTGGTATTGGGAATAGTTTTTAGGAAAATAAGCTCTTTGGAAGTTTTTGGGCTCTTTTTAATTATATCCGGTGTTCTGTGTAAAACGATTTACATTATCGGCATGGTAAAAAGTGGAGAATATAAACCCGGCAGAGAACTAATATTTCTGTTTACTGGCTTACTGATATTTTTGTCGGGATTATATTTGCGTTCACATCCGCAAAACTATATAAATCCGTTATACCTGATCATTACAGGAATTATCTTAAAGACAATTTTTATTTTTAGATTTATATATCTGGTCAGATCAAATAGGAAAAATGAAATCAGAAAGACCTTATAAAATAGTTTGAACTTTTATAAACATTGTTTGAATGCCCCTCAACATTCAAGATTTCTATAAGGCCTTACCTGTTGGTGTGTGTTGTATGTTAGTTTAAAAAATATATTGTCACGAATTTCCAGGAATCTTAGAGTTTTATTTTTTGAGAGTCAGTGTCATTGCCTGTGTTAGCTATTTCCAAATTTCGGTGTGATTTTTTTACAGGTTCAATAAATGATATGCCTGTATTTAAATACCTGTGATCCTTGCCCGAAACCTGCATCGCGAATTCATCCTCACTGCCGTGGTGTTCATCAACTATTTCGAAATGATGGTTTAAAACCTCAGTTTGCATACAGTATGATTTGTGATCAGTAAGTGCTTCGGTAATTAATTCTTCTGTATTTATGGGTGAAACTAATTTACCCTCAGATTTTTGTTCCCATAGACCTTGTTGGTAAATGGCCAGGTTATAAAAAACGAATAAGGTTACTGAAATAATGATGAGGCTTAATACTTTCATTTTGGTTTCTTTTTAAATGTAATAGTCTTTTGTAAATACCACTTTTAGGTCTAACATTTTTTTTATGAACTCTTTGTTGTTTTTCAGGAATCTATCATTTTTAAACTGCAAAAATTCACCCTGTCCATGAATACTAAACCCGCTTGTCATATAGGTATACAGCTGATAATAAGGGATCGCCCAAGTGAAATTATCCAGTCTTCTTGTGATCCTTACAAGGATACCTTTTGGTCTTAATTCAATATTAGCGTAGTTGATGTCGGGTCCGTTGAGCAATGCTCTTTGAAGTTTTGGGCTTACTTTATCAATAATCATCCTACTTGAACCAATACCTTTCATTTTAAACTTTTTCAAAAAACTATAAGGAGATCCTACTAGATTATTGATTAGAGCATCATGTTCTTTATTGGTATACGTGGTATTTAAAATCATACTTTATGAATCAAATTCCCGGTAAAGATACTAAATGTTTAACTTATAACAAAAAAAGTTAAACAAATATTTTGAAAAGAAAATAAGTGCCTTCGGAAAGAGAATTGGTAGATTGGTCCAAAGTCTTTTGCACAGTACTCGATTTTTTCATTTATTGAGACTTAAATTAATATATATATACTATGGCATTATTCAGATACATCAAAGAAGGAGAAAATAAAATAGCCGGACTTGCTGTGTTCGCTTTGTTTTATCTTTTCATCGGGTGTAAGACCGAAAAAAAAGAAGTTGATAAGGAACTGGAAGCGAAACCGGTTCGTGAGGTTGTTGAAATTATAACAAATAGCATGGATTTTCAAGTAGCTGATAGTATTAGTTCGGGCTGGCATACTTTTAAATATGATAACAGGTCCAGCGAAACACATTTTTTCCTGCTCGATAAATATCCCGAGGGCCGAACCATAGAAGATACTGAAAAGGAAATAGGACCGGTATTTCAATTGGGAATGGACCTGATCAATGAAGGTAAAGCAAAAGAAGGTTTTGAAGCCTTTAATAAATTGCCTGAATGGTTCTTCAAAGTTGCTTTTGTAGGAGGTTCAGGTTTGGTCTCACCACAGAACAGCAGTCTGACTACTTTGAAATTGGACCCTGGATATTATATTATAGAATGTTATGTGAAAATGCAGAATGGAAAGTTTCACTCCAGCATGGGAATGGCAAAAGCACTTGTTGTGACAAATGAAATTAGCCAGGTAACTCCTCCCGAACCAACTTTGAATGTTTTGATATCAAGTAATGATGGCATCATTTTTAAGGATACCGTATCGAGTGGAAGCCAGGTTTTTTCTGTCTACTTTAAAGATCAAATCACTCATGAGAATTTTGTCGGGCATGACGTCAATCTGGTGAGAATTGATGAAAATGCAGACATTGCTATTCTCGAGTCCTGGATGAACTGGGCAGATCCTAAAGGATTGATTTCTCCGGCCCCTGAGGGATTTACTTTTTTGGGAGGTGTTAATGATATGGTGGCCGGTTCAACAGGTTATTTTGAAGTCGATCTTGCGCCCGGGCATTATGCCTTGATTTCGGAAGTTCCCATGGCCCGAAGCAAGAGCCTGTTTAAACCTTTTATCGTTATAAATTAAAATTTCATACAAGATATTCCAAATTCCTGATGTAGCTCTGGATTGGGTTTGCAAGCCCTCAATGATGCTGTTGAAACCATTAGGTTGGCAGGGTTGGAAGCTAGGAGAGTCGGCGGTCTTGACAGACAAAAGGGTTAAACTAGTTGACTCTTCTTCGTTCTTCCTCTGCACCTGTTTGACGATCACGAGCAGATTTTAGTTTTTTATTTCCAAAACTTCTGGTATAGGTCAATAAGAAAGTCCTGTTACTGAAGTCAAAACTATTGGATGTATTCAAATTTTCTTCGGGAATATCAGTTCCTCCTCTGAATTCATATGAATCAAAAATGTCATTGACGTTAAATCTTAGGGTGCCCCATTTTTCTCCAAGTTTTTTCTGGATGCCGACATTTAAAAAATAGGTGCTTTCAATTTTTAGTGAACCAAATAATTGGGGGCTATTATAATTAAAATTGACTTCTGCCGTTAGATTATCTGCAATAGTAAAAGACTGTGTGCTGTTAATATTGAAGGAATTGAGTTTTTGTTCATATTGGCTCTCATTGATCGTGTTTAAAATTCTAGTATTGAGAAATATCAATGTATTTTGTGTTTTCCACCAGTGAGTTATTTTAAAGGGTAGTCCGAGGGTCAATGAAAAGGTGTTCAGTTCATCGAGATTATCCGCGATAAAAATCAGCCTTTGATTTTCTTCGTCGAATCTTTCCTGAAAACGGGCTATTGTGCCATTTTCCATGGTATATTGCAGGGATAATACCAATGATTTATAATTGGCCCCAAATTTAAACGCATTGGAGATGGCGGGCTGAATGGCCGGATTACCTGCAAAAAAAGTATTTGGGTCAAAAAATATGACAAATGGTGCCATTTGATTGAACGTAGGACGCGTGATCCTTCGTGAATAGGATACATTCATATTCAGAGAATCATTCAAGGTATATGTAAAGAATGCGCTTGGAAATAATTCGCCAAAAGATCGATCGACAACGACTCCATCCTTGTCGGAATCAAGTTTCGAATCAGTGTGTTCAAAACGAAGCCCGATTTTAGCATTTAGTTTATCGGATATTTTGTAA
This sequence comes from Lutimonas vermicola, assembly GCF_038433205.1. Taxonomy (NCBI): domain Bacteria; kingdom Pseudomonadati; phylum Bacteroidota; class Flavobacteriia; order Flavobacteriales; family Flavobacteriaceae; genus Lutimonas; species Lutimonas vermicola. The sequence goes on along the minus strand of NZ_JBCDNA010000001.1, from coordinate 1,550,469 downwards.
TCAACCGAGGTATAAGCTGCTAAAATTCGCTCATCCAAATTGCTAAAATTAGTCAGGGTCGGGTCTTCAATATAGTCCTGACCATCAAAATTTTCAACAGAAACATCGTTTTCGAAATTTGAAAATGCCCCTTTCGCACCAGCTTCAATCTTGATTTTATCGTTTATTTGATTACTGTAGTCGGCCGCAACAACCGAGATATTGATGGGGGTGGTTTTATTACTTTTTATCAGTTCCTCAACAACGAAATTCCCGCTTGAATCGTAATAATTATTCACGTAATTTGTTGGGTTTTCGTTGTAGTAATATAAAAAATCATAATCAATACTAAAAAAGCCATCTTCTTTAAAATTGTGTTTCATATTGAAGTTCGTTCCAATATTGCTTAATTGATTCCGCTCGTCGATAAGCAATTCTGATAATGATGAAGTTGTACCATTGGTCATTGTTTCGCTTGGGGTAACCGCATCCATGGTCCATTTGTTGTCATAGCCGCTTACAATCATACCGATGATGGTTTTTTCACTTATACTATAGTCAAGACCAATTCTTGCGTTGTGATTTCTCTGGATGGGATCCCTGTCGGATACAGTGGATAAATTGATCAGGTCATCATTTTCATCGAGATAGGTCCTGGAAAATGCAAACACTTGTCCTTGCGATCTGAGTAAAAAAGAATAATTACCATAAACATTAATCTTATTTTTTCTGTAATTGAAGTTGATGTTATTATTTGTAGTTGCTCCATTTCCAACTCCAGCCGACAATGAATAGGAACCATTTAACCCGACGTCACTCCTTTCTTTCATGACGATATTGATAAATCCCGCATTTCCCTCGGCATCTAAATTGGCTGGCGGCGTCGTGATAAGTTCTATGCTTTGAATATTATCCGAACTCATTCCTTCCAGTATTTGTACAATACTGGCCTGGGGCAAATAACTTATTTTCCCATTAATCATAATCGTAACGCCATTTTTTCCTGTTAATGAGATATTGCTGTTCTGCCTGTTGACCATAACACCGGGAGACCTTTCCAAGACTTCCAATGCCGTTGAACCTGCCGAAAGAATACTGCTTTCAACGTTGATAACCATCCTGTCAACCTTTTGCTCATACAAAGGTTTTTCAACCTTAACCAATACTTCATCCAGAACAATTTGTTCACCGAGTACGATATCGGGGACATTAAATGTTACACCATTGCTCAGTTCAAATACTTGAGATGAGACATTGGTAAACCCCATCATACTCGCGGTAACATAATAGCTTCCGTCTTTGATTTTATTAAAGGTGTATTGTCCGTTTTCGTCACTTAGGTTGCCCTTGACAAAACTGGAGTCAATGGCATTGTAAAGAATAGTATTGGCAAAAGATATAACCGACTCTTTTCCAACAACCTTTCCTTGAATGTTGTTTTGTGAAAAGGCAGTCATTTGGATAAAAAGGGGAAAAAATAAAAGTCCAAAAATCAAGGACTCTTTTTTAGCATAATGTCTGAATGTCATAGTAAATTCTTATCAGGCTAAAATGGGATAAAGAGTTTTAATATGCAATTGATTAAGGACCAAAGTATCAATTTAGTGTCCGGATATGCTATTAGACTTATCAAATGAAATTTAAACAGATCGTAAATCTTTCGGCTGAAATAACTTTCTCCACAAATACTGTATGCTATTACAGGATCAATAAAACTTATTAAGATCCTGTACTAATACGGCTTCTTCGAGAAGAACGGACCTCTTGTCAATAAGAGAGGACCTTTTATTCTTTAAGGATGTTTTCAGCGTCGAATTCGTTTCATTTTGAATCCTTTCATTTACTTTTTCAATTTCAAGATCGATTTTCTTTAAGGCATCCTGATAATGATCCGTGTAAAGGCTGTAATTACGGCCATCAACGATCTCAGCCTCATTGTAAATAGTGATATGGATTTCACTAAGATCCGGGAAAGGAATAATTTGTTGGCTGTACGAAACAGGGATTGCAGCCCAAATAAATAGAAATAAAACGAATAAATTTTTCATTACTTTTTATAAGAAAGCGCAAATTTAAGGTAATTATTTGAAACTCATATGATAGGTACTGTCATATGACCAAAAAATTTTCTAACCTATTCAGATTTCTTGAAGCACAAAAAAAGGAGGAAAACCTGAGTCGACCTCCTTTCAACTAATAACTTATTTAAGCTCTAACAATAATTAATGTATTTATATTTGTACCTGCAATGTAATCGGTAAAGTGTAAGATACACTTACGGGTATTCCTCTCTGTTTACCGGGTGTTAGTTTTGGAAGCATGTTTACAACTCTAAGCGCTTCTTTTTCTAATCTCGCATGAGGCCCTCTTGCTCTTGCCTCTGAAATATTTCCAGTCTTATCAATTTTAAACACTACATAAACTTTCTTTTTACCCGGTGTTAATCCGAGGTCTTGAGATAATCCAGTGTTGTAATTTTTGCTGACATGCTGGGTGATTTTTTCTTGCAGGCATTTTTTCTTTTGTTCTTTAGTGCCTTTGCAACCAGGGAATACCGGAGGGTCTTCAATAATAGCAAACGGAATATCTTGTTCTACCTGCTCTTCCTCAACCACTTCTTCTATTAGATCCATCTCTATGACCTCGACATATTCAGATTCATCTGTTTCTGTTGATTCGAGAATTGTCTCTTCAATTTCCTTTTCATCAGCGACAATTTCAATCACTTCCGGTGCAGGAGGAGGAGGAGGAGGAGGTTTTACCTCAAGGATTCTTTCAGTAATAGGAATATCCATGATTTCTTCTTCCTGAATATTGGTAGCGCTCAATTCACTAACAGTTCGATCAAAAGTTCTCCATTCTATAGCAATATAAATGACAACCAATGACAAAAGTAAGCCTAACTGAAAAAAGATTTTACTGTAGGCTCCTATTTCGGCTTTATGGGATTTTTTAGCTAACATGACGGTTAAATTTAATATGACCATAAAATTAGTATCAAATGGAAAAGCATAATATGATAATTATCACTTTAATAATATTTCCCTATTATTTTTATAATATCCGTATTCAATAAGCTTTTCGTAATAGAATATTCGTTTATATTTTAAAAATGAATTTATTTTCACGAAAGTCTTCATTATTGTTATTGATGAATTTTATGAATTGATCATTGAATTATTAAAATCCGAGTTTGATTGGATTCATACCACAATTTTTCCATAAAAACTTGGCATATTTTGTTCTTCACACGCTATTTTTTAAGACTCCCTAAATCTTAAGAATTAAAAAAAAAATATTGTAACAAAAGCTATCATCTTAGCGTCTATATTATGAAAGAGGTTAGTTTAAACCTTAAAGAAAAGATGCATCTATGTTTGACATTGACAGCTGGCAAGAAATTTTTGACACTATAGCTAAGAACAAGTTGAGAACATTTCTCACAGGCTTATCTGTTGCCTCAGGAATCTTTATCCTTGTAATCCTTTTGGGATTCGGACGTGGTATGGAGAATGGAATTCGAAAAGAATTTGAAGGCGATGCGACTAATTTGTTATATATATGGGCGCAAACAACCACCAAAGAATATAAAGGGTTGAATCCTGGAAGAAGAATCCAGTTAAATAACGAAAATTACAATCATCTGGTCGCTGCTTATGGAGATAAAATAGAATTTAGATCAGGTGTATATCGAGTGGCCTTTGGGACGACTGTGAACTATAAAAATGAATCAGTTACCTACGGCATCTGGGGAGTTCATCCTAATTATCAGCAAATTGAGAATCAGGATATGATGGCCGGAAGGTATATAGACCAAGTTGACCTCGATAACAAAACCAAAGTTGTGGTGATTAGCAATAAGATTAAAAGGGAACTCTTAAAAGATGTTGAAGATCCATTGACGGAATACCTGCAAATTTCCGGGATCAATTTTAAAATTATCGGGGTTTATACTGATCCTGCCGGTGAAAGAGAAGAGGATAGAGTTTTTGTTCCATTTACAACAGCTCAAAGTGTTTTTAACGGGTCTGATCTGATAAATAATCTGGCATTTACGATGAAGCCGGAGAAAAATTTTGAAACTGCCGTCAAAGCGTCTTTGCTTTTTGAAGAAGAAATAAAGCAATACTTAAAGGAAATACACAAAATAGCTCCTGATGATGATGCTGCCGTTCATGTCAATAATGTAATGGAAGATACCAAACGTTTTTATACGTTAACAAGCAGTATTGCCTTCTTTTTCTGGTTTGTTGGGATCTGTACAATTATAGCGGGAATTGTTGGTGTGAGCAATATTATGATGATCATTGTTAAAGACAGGACCAGGGAAATAGGAATCAGAAAAGCCTTAGGCGCTAAACCATGGTCAATTATAGGGATGATCATGCAGGAGTCAATTTTTGTAACTGCTGTATCTGGATTTGCAGGGTTGATCTTTAGTATGGGACTTCTTGAGATTGTGGGCCCAAATGTCGAAGTAGATTACGTATTGAATCCATCAGTAGATTTTTCAATTGCCATGACTATGGTAATTTTATTGATTATTGCCGGTGCACTGGCTGGATTCATTCCTGCATGGCGTGCAGCAAATATACAACCCATCGAAGCTTTAAGAGACGAATAATATAAAAGGCATGTTTGATAGAGATAAATGGAATGAAATTCTTGAGGTTCTGACTACAAATTGGTGGAGAACCCTTCTTACCGCTTTCGGAGTTTTCTGGGGGATCTTTATTTTGATTCTTTTGCTTGCAGCAGGAAAAGGTCTGGAAAACGGTATTCGGCAGGATTTTGGCGATATAGCCACCAATACCATGTTTATGTGGACGATGCCTGTGAGTAAGTCATATCAAGGTATGGCCAAGGGGAGACGCTTTAGTTATGATCTTGATGATGTGCGGGATATCAGAAACAATGTTGATGACCTGCGATTTATTTCGCCGCGAAATCAATTGGGTGGTTTTAATGGAGGTGGCAATGTGATTAGAGGTTTGAATTCCGGGGCATTTGATGTTTACGGCGACTATCCGGAGATTATTCGTCAGGAGCCTATGAATATTATAGAAGGAAGATTTATCAATTATAATGATATAAATGATAAAAGAAAGGTGGCCATTATTGGCCTAGGCGTCAAGTCAAGTTTGTATGATGAAGGCGAGGAGGTTTTAGGCAGTTATATCAAGATCAATGGTGTGAATTTTATGGTCATCGGGGTTTATACCAAAAAAAGCGGAGGTGGCGACAGTGAACGACAACAGAAACAGATCTTTGTTCCTTTTACGGCATTTTCGCAGGCATTCAATCGCGGCAATAAAGTAGGATGGATGGCAATAACAGCTGTTGATGGCACGCCGATTACTGATATCAAACAAAGCATCTTTGATATAGTAAAGAAAAATCATAAGATTCATCCTGAAGATAATCGGGCCGTAGGTCATTTTGACCTTTTTGCACAATTTAATAGGGTGGAAAGTTTATTTATGGCCTTAAAAGTGATAGCCTATTTTGTCGGGATCCTGGTGTTATTGTCTGGAGTAATTGGTGTGAGTAATATCATGCTGATCGTAGTTAAAGAGCGCACAAATGAGATTGGAATCCGAAGGGCCCTGGGTGCCTCCCCGGGAAAAATAAGGGCTCAGATTTTAACCGAGTCTGTTTTTCTTACAATTATTTCGGGAATGGCAGGCATCGTTTTTGGAGCCACTATAATTTTCGGCCTTAATTATGCACTGGAAATGACAGAACCAATTGATATGTTTGCGAACCCCAGCGTAAATCTGGGTGTTGTAAGTATTGCATTAGCTATACTTATTGTGTCCGGTTTATTTGCAGGGTTGATACCTGCTCAGAATGCCATTAAATTAAAGCCTATAGAGGCACTTAGAACTGAATAAAATCAATATTGAAAAAAAAGAACAATGAAGAAATCCGTAACCATTTTTATTTTAGTGTTTATCCTGATCACCTTTGGAGGAGCCATGTATTATTTATATTCAAAGAATAAGGAGGATCCGGTTGTATATGATACTGAAAAGCCATCCGTTCAAACGATTATTAATAAAACAGTCGCAACAGGGAGTATTCTTCCTCTTGAAGAAGTTATTATAAAGCCTAACATCTCGGGTATCATTGAAGAGATTTACGTTGAAGGCGGAGATCTGGTTAAAGCGAATGATCTTATCGCAAAAATTAAGGTTGTTCCAAATTTGGCGGCCTTGAATCAGGCGCAAAATGCTATTGAAACAGCTCAAATAGCGCTGTCTGATGAAAAAAGAAGGCACGAAAGACAAAAAGGCCTATTTGAAAAAGGTGTGATTTCCAAGGAGGAAATGGAGAGGGCAGAAGTAAGCTATAAGCAGGCCCAACAGACTTATACTGCAGCCAGGCAGAATTACGACATTGTAAAAACGGGCTCGACTAAAGGTTTGGGTAGCTCTGCGAATACCTTGGTGCGTTCAACAGTATCCGGAATGGTTTTGGAAATGCCTGTTGAAGTTGGAAATCAGGTAATCCTTAGTAACAACTTTAATGAAGGAACAACTATTGCAGCCCTTGCTGATGTCAACAGCATGATATTTGAAGGCAAAGTAGATGAATCGGAAGTAGGGAAGATCAAGGAAGGTTACCCACTCGAAATTACTGTGGGTGCGATTGAAAATGCTACGTTTGATGCGGTACTTGATTATATCGCCCCAAAGGGAAAGCTTGAAAATGGAGCAATTCAGTTTGAAATCAAAGGGACCTTGCACAAGGCGGATACAACATTTATCAGAGCTGGTTTAAGTGCCAATGCTTCCATTATTTTGGCACGTGCAGACAGTGTTTTATCTATTAAAGAAGCACTGGTTCAATTCGATGCGGAAACCAAGAAGTCCTATGTTGAAGTAAAAACAGGAGAAAAAGATTTTGAACGCAGAGACGTTACACTTGGCATCAGTGACGGATTAAATGTCGAGGTAAAAGAAGGCCTCAATGAAGAAGATGAGATCAAGGTATGGAATAAGATAAAGAGTTTATAATAATAAAAACCAATAAATACAATGTATTTATTGGTTTTATAAGCTATTTTAATTGATATTTTATTGTCCGCTCATATTGGCGTTGTATTCCCAAATTTCATCCCAACTATTAGAAAATGCAGTCGTCATTCCTTTGACAAAGGGATCCCAGGAATCTTCACCATGAAGCTTTAAAAATGATGCTTTGAACTTAGGCTCTTTGTCATAATCTGCCCAGTTTTTGTGAAACATAACCGTAGCAAGATGCCGGCCTATATTTCCCTGACGGAATTGATTGTCGTAAAGACCCCATGGGTTTTCGCCGTCCATGTCTTTTACTGTTTTGCTAATTTGATCCATCAAATGATCAATTTGATAACCGTGACCATCCGCCACTTCCCAAAATCTGATATGAAGTATCGGATAAGAGCCTACGGTGCCTTGAAGCATGGCTGTATTGGATACATCGTCATCTTGCTTCCAATATTCACCTGAAGACAGTTTTTTGACATTTGGCATTACATTGTCTCTCCAATCTTCATCATGGCCACCTGCTGAAGGACGACCGTCTAAGTGTTTGAAATTCAATGGCCCCATTTGCCATACTATTTTACCAATATTTGGCCCTGAAACAACATTGTAAACAACAGCGCTGTGTGGCCCTTCTTTATGGTATTTTTTATTGTGTTTAGACATGGCTTCACCCAAAGCCTTGAGTTTTGTATTGTCGGGAGTGATGTAGAAACTCTCCCACATGGCATAGGCAGGCTCGTCCTGAGCATGCAAAGTCGCGATTGGTCCTAATACAAGAAAGGTCAAAATAAGAAATGAAAGTACTTTTTTGTTCATGGTTATTGATTTTAGTTAAAATGAATACGAAATGTGAAAATTAAAAAGTAAAAGGTTTGATTAGTTGTTACCGATTAATTCCTAAGATCTAAGTAAAGAAAGATATTGGAATTCAGAAAACGATTAAGGACGAATGGACCAAAATATGTTCCAAAGCTATATTTTTATTTACCGAGTAAAATGTCTGAGTAATTTAGGGAATGATCATAAGTAATAACAGGAACTCAAAAAGATCACTAGAGCCTGGGGCAGTTGCCACAGTTGAATTTACCCTTTTTTTTATACTTTTTACAGCATTTTGTTTTCTTTTTCGGGCCATCGATGTCGATAGAGCTGTAGTCAAAAACGGTATAAAAATGTGTTGTGGTCATTGGTTCCTGAGCTTATTTTTATTTAAACTAAATCTAAATAAAGAACAAATGTAAAAAAATTATTGAAAGTTTGAGCTGATTTTTATCATTTTTTGATAGGTTATTATATCTCCGTTGAGGTTGCTTTTTGGTTTTAACAGGACTGCACATAAACTCCATTTAAATTGGTATTTTTTAGCTAATTTTTGATGATTATGCTTTTACCTCGGTTTAAGCATATTGAAAAATGATAAATATCATTTTTTTTATAACTATTATGGATAAAGACCTTATTTTTGTGACTGATTTCTTAAAAATTGAAAGCATTTGTAAATGGATAGGTTTTCCTTTTTGAATACTGTACATACTGGGTTTATAGAAGAGTTGTATCAACAATACCTGATTGATCCTGATTCTGTTGAGCCAAGTTGGAAAAGTTTTTTTCAAGGTTATGATCTGGCAAATTCAGATTATAGTCTGGAGAATGATGAGTCGGATATTGAAATTCCCCAACAGGTTTATAAAGAATTTAAGGTCATTGAATTGATCAATGGATACCGGACTAGGGGACATTTGTTTACTCAGACAAACCCTGTAAGAAGCAGAAGGCCTTACAGCCCAACGCTGGCAATTGAAAATTTCGGATTGGGTAAAGATGATCTGAATAGTATTTTTAATGCGGGTAGCATTCTTGGGCTTCAACCAACAACTTTGTCGGAAATTATTCGTCATTGTGAGCGGATCTATTGTGATTCAATAGGAATTGAATACATGTTCATTAGGAACCCTGAAGAAATTCAATGGTGGCAGAAACGGCTCAATGAAAATGATAACCATCCTAATTACGAAAACAGCACAAAAAAATATATCCTGTCAAAATTGAATCAGGCAGTTACCTTTGAGCAGTTCCTCCAAACAAAATATGTTGGGCAAAAGAGGTTTTCACTGGAAGGAGGCGAGACCTTGATTCCTGCCCTTGGAGGGCTTTTTAGGATTGCTGCAGAAGAATTTGACGTCGATGAGTTTGTTTTGGGTATGGCGCATCGTGGAAGGTTAAATACATTGGTGAACATCTTCAGAAAACCTATCAGGGAATTGTTCAATGAGTTTGACGGTAAAGATTACGATGAAGATGATTTTGATGGCGACGTAAAATACCATTTGGGTTCAACAATCAAAAAAACACTTAAAAGCAATAAGCAGATCACAATGAATCTGGTGCCTAACCCATCCCATTTAGAAACTGTCGGAGCGGTTGTTGAGGGAATTGCCAGAGCAAAAATAGAAGATGATTATCAAGGGAATTCCTCTAAGATTTTACCCGTGGTTATTCACGGAGATGCTGCCGTAGCTGGTCAGGGAATAGTTTACGAACTCATTCAAATGAGTAAACTCAAGGGTTATTCCACTGGGGGAACAGTGCATATCGTGGTTAACAATCAGATAGGTTTTACTACAAACTATTTGGATGCCAGATCAAGTACCTACTGCACCGATGTTGCCAAGGTGACCTTGTCTCCTGTTTTACATGTCAATGCAGACGATGTTGAGGCTGTGACTCATGCGGTACTTATGGCATTGGATTTTAGAATGAAATTTAAACGCGATGTATTTATTGATCTTTTGGGCTATCGAAAATACGGACATAATGAAGGAGATGAACCGAGATTTACCCAGCCTATTTTATACAAAGCGATTGCAAAGCAGCCTAATCCGAGAGATATTTATAACGAGAGGCTGATTAAGGAAGGTGTAATAGATGAAGCCTACCTGCCATCTTTGATTGAAGATTACAGGAATTTGCTTGAAAAGGAATTCAACAGGTCAAAAGATGATTCGGCCAGCAAGGTCAATCCCTTTATGTCAAATGTTTGGAGTGGCTTTATGCATCAGGATCTTGACGGCCTGTTACTCAGTGTCGGGACCAAATACCCTAAATCAAAACTGGAAAAAATTGCGAGAATCGTTTCAACGGTGCCCGAGGGAGTTAAATTCCTCAGAAAGACAGAAAGGATTCTTAAAGATCGCGAAAAAATGGTTTTTGAGAGCAATAAGATGGACTGGAGCATGGGAGAAATTTTTGCCTTTGGCAGTCTTTTAGAAGAAGGATTTAACGTTAGAATTTCGGGCCAGGACGTAGAAAGAGGGACTTTTTCACACAGGCATGCCATTTTAAGAGATGAGATCTCCTCCAAAAAATTCAATTTATTGAATTCCAACCCCAAGAATAAAGGAGTGATGAGTATTTATAACTCATCCTTATCAGAATACGGTGTACTGGGTTTTGATTATGGTTATGCCATGGCTGCCCCGAATACACTGACCATTTGGGAAGCTCAATTTGGGGATTTTGGGAACGGGGCACAAATTATGTTTGACCAATATATTTCTGCTGCCGAAGACAAGTGGAAACAGCAGAATGGCATCGTGATCCTTCTGCCTCATGGTTATGAAGGGCAGGGTTCTGAGCATTCTTCAGCAAGGATGGAACGCTTTTTGCAGCTTTGTGCCAATGATAATATGACTGTAGCCGATTGTACGACCCCGGCAAATTTCTTTCATTTACTGAGGAGACAGATGAAGCGGAACTTTAGAAAACCCTTAATCGTGTTTACACCAAAAAGTTTGTTGAGGCATCATCTGGCCGTTTCGGAAATGTCAGATTTTACTGAAGGAGAGTTTCAGGAAGTCATAGATGATACTGTTGCACCCGATCAGGTAAAGCGACTGGTATTCTGCACAGGGAAATTCTATTTTGACCTACTGGAAGAAAGAAATAAAAACGGGCGCAACGATGTGGCTTTAGTTAGAATTGAACAACTTTTTCCATTACACGAAGAAAAAATTGAAAAGATTATTGGGCGTTATACCAACGCCGAAGATTATATCTGGGCACAGGAAGAGCCTCGTAATATGGGAGCCTGGAGTTATATGCTGCAGCGTTTCGAATTAAAGGATCTTAAGGTAAGATCGAGAAAATACTATGCTGTTCCCGCTGCAGGGTCTTCGACAAGATTTAAGTTGAGACAACGCAGGGTGATAGAAAGTGTATTTGACAATTAAACAACAGAATAATATCATTATAAATAGGAAGTGAAATGATTTTAGAAATGAAAGTTCCCTCACCAGGGGAGTCTATTACTGAAGTGGAAATTGCAAGCTGGTTAGTTGAAGACGGTGATTATGTAGAAAAGGATCAGGCAATTGCTGAAGTGGATTCTGATAAGGCAACGCTTGAATTACCTGCAGAAGAAAGCGGAATCATAACCTTAAAGGCTGAAGAAGGCGATGCAGTTAGTGTTGGCGCTGTGGTGTGCTTGATAGATACGAGTGCAGCCAAGCCATCCGGAAAGAATAAAAAGGAAGCGGCAAAAAAGGAGGAAGTGAAAGAAACAGCTGAGGAGGTTGCAGCCCCGGTTGAAAATACTACTTATGCAACAGGATCTGCTTCACCGGCTGCAAAAAAAATATTGGCAGAAAAGGATATTGATGCCAGCACAGTGAAGGGCACCGGAAAAGATGGTAGGATTACCAAAGAAGATGCGATTAATGCTGTACCATCAATGGGTGAACCTTTGAATGAGACAGACAGAAAGAGTGAAAGGAAGAAATTATCCATGCTTCGCAGAAAGGTGGCAGAAAGACTTGTTTCGGTAAAAAACGAAACAGCCATGCTTACAACCTTTAACGAGGTTGATATGAAACCTATATTTGATCTGAGAAAGAAATACAAAGAATCTTTTAAAGAAAAGCACGAAGTCGGATTGGGCTTTATGAGCTTTTTCACACTTTCTGTTGTGAGGGCTCTGAAATTGTTTCCGGATGTGAATTCAATGATCGATGGTGATTTTAAAATTTCCTATGATTTTGCAGATATATCAATAGCCGTTTCAGGACCCAAAGGATTGATGGTGCCAGTCATTAGAAACGCTGATAAACTGACTTTTAGAGGTGTTGAAAGTGAAGTGAAAAGATTGGCCGTAAGAGCAAGGGATGGTCAGATCACTGTTGATGAAATGACAGGAGGTACTTTTACCATCACCAACGGAGGAGTTTTTGGTTCAATGTTATCCACCCCGATTATTAATCCGCCTCAGAGTGCTATTCTCGGTATGCACAATATTGTGGAAAGACCTGTAGCCATTGAAGGAAAGGTGGAAATCAGACCGATTATGTATGTTGCCTTGTCTTATGATCACCGTATCATTGACGGGAAAGAATCCGTAGGATTTCTGGTAGCAGTCAAAGAAGCTTTGGAAAATCCTGTCGAGTTGTTGATGGATGGGAACGAGAAAAAGGCATTGGAACTGTAGATCCATACTTTCAGGAGATTGAATAAATATCATTTGATACATTGGATTGTGATATAGCCGGTTTTATATGGCAGCTACTCAGCTGAGACCTGCCCCTAAGATTTAAATTATTTTTCAATCGCTAATATCCAGGTAGCTTCTCCCGCCTTCAGATGATAACTTAGTGTTTTGCTTCCTCCGCTCGGGCAGCAATTAGCATCTCCTTCTTTATAAATAGGATATTTTCTATAGATCCTGTTCTCTGCAGTGTAAATTGAATCATGGCCCATGTATCCGTAAAAGTTGCCGTCAGGTAACAGATCCTTTTCTGAAATTTCGGGAACATAAACGCGTGTCATGCTCAGGTCGCGATTGGAGGCAAAACCATAAATTGTTCCGTATGATCCCGATCCGGCAGAGGCGCTTATCAGATAGAGTTCATCATAGCCATTACCGTCAAGATCCCTGATCCATGCATGTTGAAGTGGATCAATATCAGTGAGCCTTAGGGTGTCTTTGTTGTTTTGAAAATCAATTGGGATTATTTTTATATCAACGAGACTACTGCTTTTCTCTTCCGTAATCAGCTTGATGAATTTACCTGTTGAAGTTTTAAAAATGGAAGGTTTTGTAATGACAGATCGGTCTTGCTCTTTGAGTGTTGTTTTTGTCTCAGACTGTTTGTCATTAGCAGCTGGACTTCCTTTTTCTTGTTTGCATGCCGCAAATAATATAAGGAAAAGCAGGATAGATAAAAATGATTTCATTTTAAATATTTAGGGCAATTTTATGTACTGACACCCCGAAATTAGGATTAAAACTATCATAATAGGATAGATGAATACAGCATCAAATCTTAAAACAAGATCTGATGGAGGCAGTTTTGGCGTCCAATTCCAAATGCACATTTTCCCATAAGATGTAACCAATCATCATTGACATCACGACTCTTTGCATACTGAAGGTTTCTTTCACATTTGCTTGTTGTTACTGTCTAAAATACAAAAAAGGCGACTTAGCTAAAAAACTTTCTATACTGTTCTATTCTAAAATCCAGTGTGCTGTATTTTGAGTTCATCTGCTTTTGGAGTTTGTAAAAAGGATCACCTCCAATAGAACGATTTGCAGCACTTGAAGGTGAAATCAAGGTAACTGTTCTTATTTTTCGGTCCTCAAGCATAAATTCATGAATTTTGGGACGTTCACTTGAAACCGGGATTAAATCGCATTGATAAGAACGAAGGTGTGTCCTAAATAAATTCTCAGGACCATTTTTACTGTTTCCTCCCATAAAAAGTAGCGTTGAGACTTGTTTGTTTTCCTGAATAAATGCGCGTAAATTTCTCAAATTAATGTGCTGCATTCCAACATCAGATGCATTAATATGTTCTCTTTGACAACGATCTACCATGTCGCATATCCCGATTCCATGGGTCATCAAAAACGATTTTCTCTGATCAATGGCTTCCAGGGTATTTTCATAGATGAGGTTAAGATCGAATATCTCATTTAAAATAGGCCAAAGCAAACCATACTTGCTCCCATAACAAAAATCCACATCTTCTTGAAAAAGTTTCCCTGAAGAGAATCTTGGTGGCGGAATCGTTCCTACAATGAGTTTGGTTGCCGATTCAGGGATAAATGGAGGATAAGGATGTTCATGTATAAACATCATCAGGAGTTATTGTTATTTTTCATTATCGCCCTTTATAAAAAGCAATGGTATTGATCGTTTTAAAAATGATTCTAATGTCGAGCGTTACAGATCTGTTCTTGATATAATACAGATCATACTCAAGTTTTTTGTAAGAATCTTCAATGTTTTCACCATAATCGTATTTGACCTGCGCCCAGCCTGTAATTCCAGGCTTTATGAGATGCCGTGAATCGTAAAGAGGGATACTTTCGATTAGCTTTTCAATAAAAACTTTCCTTTCCGGTCTTGGCCCAATAAAACTCATTTCTCCTTTAAGTACCGACCAAAACTGAGGCAGTTCATCTATGCGAATTTTCCGAAGAATCTTTCCAAAGCTGGTCACTCTCAAATCTCCTTTTTCAGCCATTTGTGCTCCATGCTTTTCTGCTTCGACAATCATCGACCTGAACTTGGTGATCAGGATTTCTTTTCCACCTTTTCCTACTCTGTATTGCTTGTAAAAAAGGGGTCCTTGATTAAAAAATAAATTCAGTAAAAGAATGACAGGAGTAAGAAGGAGCATTATTGAAAGCCCCGCTATCGAGGCAAGAATATCAACTAGCTTATGCCATAACAGATACAGGTAGTTATGGTTGTATTTGGAAATAGGAAGTATACTGTAAAATTGATTTCCGGCAAATTGAAGAGGCAGGGCCTCTTTGACTTCTTCATAAAGTTTAAAATATGTGATCACCTGGACTCCACTCCCAAGGACTTTAACCAAAGTAGTATTCAACGAATTTGAAATAGTTTCCTGATCCTTATCCATCACAATAATGGTATCAACAAGTTTTTTGGAAGCCATTCGTTCAAGGGCCCTAGAAAGCCGGTCAATTTGTTTAAGCTCTTCAGATACTCCATAAATACCCAATATTTTAAGTCCGTGCTCAAAGTCTTTGCCCTCTACAGATTTTTTGATCTGGCTAATCAGCTTTTTATTGTTTTTTTCAGTGGTAAGGACGATACAGTTTTTTACAAAAACGTTGTGGTGGATCACAGATGCATATATTACACGCCATACGATCAGTAGTAATGTAAACCCAAAGACAAAAACAATGACACTGCCCTTGACCTCATTGTTGTCTGGAGTAAGTGATGAAGTAAAGATATAGCTCAGTGTAAAGATAAGGCCGATAAAAAATGCCAAAGGAAGAACTTTTCGGGTTTTATTGACATAGTCGAGATCATAAAAATTAAAAATGATGGTAAGCACCCAAAAAATGCCGATACCAAATAGGATATTCAGTGTATGCAATTTAAGGAAATGATAAAAACCAAGATTTGCAGAAATTGAATTATGGTAATAGAAAAGAGAAAAAACCAAAATAGCCATATCTAAAATGGCTAGCAGCATTTTTTTATGCCAAAGGCCAAATTTTGTAAAGGAGAGACTCCTTTTATTGACTTGCTGAATCTGGGTAATTGAATTCAATTTAAATGACTTTAAGGCAAAGATATGCTTAATTTTATCCCAAATCAATCTAAATCGTTTACACGGGGGTCTAATTTTTTGATTGATACGTATAAGTTTTCAGGCAGAATACCCAGTATGATCGGAATAAACGCGTAATAGTATTTATATACCGGAAGATTTATATGTTTGAAACCTTGCAACCTGAGTTTACAATCATAAAGTCGATATCTCAATGATTTTCGCTTGTGGTAATTATTGTCCATTCGGTACATCAGCAGCACTTCCTGGAGGTTATGGAATTTCAAGCCTTTGCCTGCTGCCCTGAACCACATTTCATAGTCTTGAGTCGTTCGATAAGACTCATTATAGAATTCAATGGCAGCAAATCGATCTTTCCTGAACATAACCGTTGAATGCGTTATTGGGTTGGCCTTTGGCAAAAGGCTTATGATCTCTTTATGAGTTTTCGGCGATTTTCGCAACTGCAACTCAACACCTTTCTCATTAATATCTATTGCTGCTGAACCAACCAGGTCAATATCCGGATGAGCGTCCAGATAATCGATTTGTTTTTCAAACCGCTGAGGCAAAGCCACATCATCTGCATCCATTCTTGCAATATAAGTGCCTTGAGACAGCCCGATGGCTTTGTTCAGGTTAACAGTGAGGCCAAGGTTTTTTTGATTGTAAACAGGGATGATTCTGGCATCTTTTGATGCATATGACTCGATCATTTTTGCAGTAGCATCTTGAGAACCATCATCTATAAGGATTAATTCAAAGTCACTATAGCTTTGTTGTAATATACTGTCGACTGCCTGCTTCAAGAATTTCTCACAGTTATAGACAGACATTATGACCGATACTTTCTTCATAATATTTTTGAAATATCCAGTTGAACCTGATGTCTGACACCTTCGTGAACAGTATCGATACTTATGTTTCCATCATCTGAAAATCTTGGATGAAGGTCGCACCTTTTTTCGTTATTGAACTGTATCGGGGTATAAAAGGAACCTATAACCGAAAGCCTTTTTTTAACCAGATCGTAAAGCAGTACATGGCTCATTCTCGACCTGTCCGGATATGTGTCTGTAATCATATATTTTCCGCAAGCACTAAAACTTGGATGCCCGTCCTCTTTGAGTATTCCGGATCCAAGCTGTTCAAAATGATTTGTTTGATCCTTATGTAAATAATATCCATCGCCTGACTTGTTTTTATGCATCCATCCGATAATTTCATGATCATTTTTCCAATTACAATGTGATACCATGTCATCATCCGATAAAAGGTGCAAATTTGAACCATCTAAATCAGCAGTAATCAATCTGCTAAATTTTTGACCATTGCCAAGATAGGTTCTGTGCAGAAACATAAAACGATTTGCAGAGGGAGAAATCTGAATGTGATTGATGCCGTGGATCGCCTTATGCATATATGGTTTTGTATGAAATGTTTTAATTGTATCAAAGGAGATGATCAGTTCTTTTATATTTTTGGCTGTATCAATTTTAAATATTCCGTCTCCTTGATCGTCAAATTGGGATATTTCATTCTTTTCATGTGCAAAATAACCATAAGCCGGATCCAGGTGACCCAATCGTTTAAAATTAAGCCCAAGAGCAACCTTGCTTTTTCTGTGATAAGCATATATTGGCGTATCAAGGAACCGCTGTTTCCCGGTTTTTAAGTCTAGGATTTTACTTTTATAGGAATCATTTTTATAGACATTATGAACGATCGTATCTGTATCTATCCAAAAAAGCCTTGATCCCTGTTGCCAGTTCCAGGCATTGGTTTCTGACACTTTACTTCCATTGACTAAGATATCCAATTGTGTTGTAAAACTTGCTTCACGCTCCATGTGGTTGAAAGAATGCGTAAGGAAGTTCTGTTCCAGAATGGGGGAGCTGTCGTAGTAACCCCAGAAATCGGCCAAAGCGTTGTTTTCCAGAAGTCTTTTCATTTTGACTCCTTTTGCCAATTTAAAGTTATAAGGTTTCCTGTATACGGTGTGGTTGATCTTTTGATAGGCCAGCTTCAAACGATTTTTGATCTTAGGGTGCCGCATCAATAAAGAAGCAATTTGTTTTTCTATTTTTCCGAACTCCGACATTGATCAAGATATTTTTTTTGATATTGCTTTGCCATATTTTCAGCATTAAAATTTGATATGATCAGTGCTGAATTCGACTTTATTAATGATGTGTTATCCAGTTTTGTGATCAAAGACAATTTCTTCTTCAATCCTGAAACGCTTGATGTTTTAAAAAGAAATGGATATGAGGGGCCCACAATTTCCCTGTGAGAATCTATGTCGGACAATACAACCGGCAAACCTGAATACATCGATTCCATAACCGAGTTAGGAAGGCCTTCAGAACTTGAGGCTGAAATAAAATAATCGCAGGCATGAAGATAATCAGATACGTTGGTTACAACTCCTTTGAAAATTATTCTCTTGCTCTTGTACTTTGATTTTAACTTGTTTTCAAGTTTCCCTCCCCCAATAAGCACCAGAATGGCATCATTGTCATTGAACTGATCAAAGGCCTTTAAGATAGTTTCAGGTTCTTTTCTTTTGATCAGTGAACCACTTACCAAAAATACCTTTTTGTTCAAGGGCAAATCCAATGCTTTCCTTAGATCCGTTTTTGAATGACTGAGATTGTTTTGAAACAAACCGGTAACGATTCCATTTTTTATGCAATTGCTTTTAAGATTGTACGTACGTGAAAATTTTTCATTTATATATGCGGAGCATGCGATACGATACTCAATCCTGGCAATGGCTTTTGTGTGTTTATTGGCCATGATAGAGCCCTTAATTTTGCCATATTGAAGAACATAATCTTCTCCGGGAAAATTGTGCATGGTGGTAAAACGACAAACACTCTTTAAATCAGCATTGATCATATCAGCCCTCAATCCATGAGAATGCACGACGTCTATCTGGTTTGAACTAAGAATTTTATTGACTCTTTCTTTGTTTTTTAAAGCTCCTTTTAACCTTGAATTGTTAAGGTTAATCAACCTGCAACCCAGATTTTCAAATTGTATTTTCATCGACATCTTTTTTTCACTTGAAAGGCAGAGTATTGTAATGTCGAACAACTCTTGGTCTAAGCCCTTTATGATGCCGTATAAAATATTTATCGGACCGCATTTTTTAAGTGTGGAAACCAGATAAAGTATTTTGATCTTTTTCATTTGACGCAACTTGATTTTCTTTTGGCTTTGTTTTTTAGTTGTCTGTAAAGGTAGTTGATTAAGCCTGATCAACAGAATAATTAGCACCTTCTTGCATCAATTTCAAGTATTACGGCTCTTTATTGAAGAGTGATTCATCCCCGAATATAAAGAGGCTGTAAAAAAATGCAACCATCATGATTCCCGAAACACGATCCAGCATATTTTCCAGGAAAAGGTTGACCACCAGTAAGGCAGTAAATGAATATATAAAAATATTTTTATGGTAGAAAGAGGGCATGGCTAAAAAGCAAATTAACAGGATAAGGCCAATAATACCAGAGCTTACCAGCGCTTGTAAGAACTGATTATGCATATTTTTATCCTGGCCTGTAAATTCTTTAACCTTGGCCCGAGATGTCTTAATTCCCAAACCTGTAATCAATTCTGTGGTACTAAAATCATTGAGTGAATTCCAAAGTTGTAACCTGCCAACCGAACTGCTTTTTTTTACAGATGTATCTTTTAAAACTACTGATTGATATGCTCTTTTAATTCTTAACTGCGTGGAAGGAATACTCAGGGCAATGATGGTGATTAAAGATAAAACAGATAAGCCTAGAATCATTTGTTTAGGATTTTTCGCCTTAAAAAATTCGATCCCCATGATAAGTAACAAAGAAATAATACCCGCTTTTGAACTAATCAGCAGGATCATCAATGAATGGAGAAATACCAAAGCCCATTTTTGCCATTTTCCAAGCTTTATAAATGGTGTAAACAGTATAATCAAAATCACTACCGCCGAAAAAAAAGCATAATAAGTGGGATGAATATCCAAAAAAAGAAAGATTCTTTTGTAACTTAATTCTCCCCAGTTCAGCAGCATGTCATTGGCATAAAATGTTTCAGTGGTTTCGCTGTCCCAATTACCATAAACAATTTCACCTTTGTTTAACCATGACCTGATCAATCCGATGACGATAAATAAGCTGCTCAAAATACTCATAGAGTATACGAGCATTTTCAGGGCCAGGGTTTGATGGCTCTTTTTTGAATAAAATACAATAAACGGAAGCAGTACAAAGGCCAGTCGTTTTGTTAAAAGCCTGGTGTTAAAGCCATGCTGATTAATTATGTCAAGTAAAAAGGCTATAAATATACTGATGATGAATGTCGAAAACCAACCATATTTTTTAAAAAAGGCATTTGAATAACCTAACGTAAGCTGAGAGAAAGCAACAATGACGGAGAGAAGCACAAAAATGATAGAATTCGCGGCAAATGAAATCAAAACCGAAGGGAGCAGCAGGATAAACAAATAGTTAAAAACAGTCTCTGGTTTCATAATGACTCTATATTTTTTGGCCTCGCCGTTTCTTTGTCAATATTTTTTTGGATCCATTGTTTGTCATATTTTTTAAATGATAAAGACAGAACATTTGTATACAATACCTGTGGTATATATCCTGCCCGGATGTTTTTTTGCTGGGCGACAATCCTTATGCCAAAGACTACCGGTATAATAAGGATCACCGCGAATTTAATAAAACGGGAAATAGCGCTTTTTCGCTGTTCTATAATCAAAGTATACAATCCGAAAAAAATGGCCAGAGTCGAATACCTGCTAAACAGATTCGGGAAAGAAAAGAATATATTGACCAATATTAAAAAAGGAATGACCTGAAGACGGTATTTATTTGAGTTCTTGGTAAGCAAAAAATAAAGCAACACGAATACATACAACAATCTTTCTGTGTAAAATTGAAGTAAGGCTTTCCAGGTTCTGTCATCAAAATATTCAAGTGCCCAATAACCAAGGAAATAACTTTCAATTTTCAATTTAAGTGGAATTTCGGGGAAATAATCCAGTAAATGAGTGGTTAAAAAAATAAAGATGTAGCTCCCAAAAGGCATTACAAACAGAGATATCAAAAACAGGATATTCAGGTTTTTTAGCCTCATCTTCGATAGAAAAAATAGTGGAATGGTTATAAGAACGGCAAAATGAACCATGGATGCAATAATGAGCCAGATCAGTACATATTTTCGTCCTTCAAGATTTCTCAAAAACGCATAAATAACGATGAGAATGGCCATAGGAAATCTTAGGAACAGCCCTTGTAGCAAAAAGTCGAACTGCATGACAAAAAGAATGATTACACCCGCGCTTACTGTGTTTACCTGTTTCAAAAGCAACTTAAAAGATAATTGGAAATAAGAAAATACGATAGCGAAAATAATAAGGCGAATAGATAGCCCCAGTTTGGCAAAAGTGTATAACAGTAAATAGAACAGAAAATCGGGTTTGATTTCTATGTAATTGAGAAAGTCTTGAAAACTACTGTCCTGGAAATCAAAATAGACGATATACAGCCTGTATAGATCTCCTGTAGGTGCCAGGAGAGAAGCTGTTAATCCAAAGAAAAATGAGATCAATGAAGCGTAGAAAACACGTCTTGTTTTAATGAACTGAAATATGGCTATTGGCACCGTCCAGAATGGCAAAATAATGAACAGACCAGCAGTAACAATGTCAGAAACAGGATATTTTTTTGAAATCAATTTCATCTGGAACTAAATATCAATTTATGCTTATAGGCAATAATCAGTCTGATGGCCATCACTAATAGATCAACCATGATTCTGGAATAAATTAACGCTTCAATAGAGATCAAATCCAAAATCCACAGACAAACCAGAGTCAAGATATACAATACCGATGGTATAATGATGCTTAAATTGAATTCTCTTTGGTAGCCAAAGGCTACAAGGGTATTGGTTCCTAAAAAATATGTAACGACAACGATTGGGATCAATATGCTTAAATTTTTGAGTAAAGAGCTGTAAATCAATAATTCTTTCCCACCCATAATAGTCAGCAGCAGGTCTGATTGCCAAAATGTGAATCCCCAGAGTAACAAAGAAAAAGCACTAGCCATAAAAATGATCCGTTCATTCATTTTTACATCCTTTGTTCTCGAAATAGTTGGAAAGAGAACCATTGACAGGGTTTCAAATGGAAGTTGGAATGCCGCAATAATTTTAAATGAGATATCAAAACTTGCTACATCTTCCATCGTAAACCAAATTCCTGCTAAAAAAATAACAGCCAAATTAAAGGTCCTGCTAAAAAGAGTTCCAACAAAAAACATAAACCCTTCTTTAATCTTGTTTAAGATATAGTTTGATGTAGTTTTAACAAGGTTTATGTTTAATTTTTTCTTGGCAACATAAAACCCGGTGACACCGATAAGCAACTGGCTGACACTCAATAAAAGCGCATATCGCAAAAGATCTTCAGGACCGGTGATCAATAGAAACGTAAGGGCAATCAGCAGGAATTTAAAACTGAATACGATCTTTGTGGGGATGTCCAATTTTTCCTTGCCTTGGAAGAACCATATAGGGAAAAGCACTTCACCAAGCACAAACCCGAGAAGGATCAAAATAAGACTTCGGTTTGAATCAAACACTCCGACAGCATAAATAATAACGATAAAGAAAAATACTGTTATTATAAAGAGCAATAGCTTTATGGCCGTAATGGCCGAAAATATTCTGTTGAGTTCAACTTGATCGTCTTTGTTTTCTGCTATATATTTTGCAGCATAGGTGTTAAATCCAAAGTTGATGATGATGATCAGATATTGAATAATCGAGAAGCCCCATACAAAAACGCCATAGGTTTGGGCACCCAAAGTTCTTACGAGATAGGAAACAAGCAGGTATTGGCTTAAGATGTTAAATGCCCTGAGAAGGGAGAAAAAGGAAAAGTTTTTAAATACTAATTTTCCTTCGGTGCTTAGGTTTGTTTTATTTAACAATTTCACTTAAAAAGTAATGATTACCAGCAACCTGCAATTATAGTAATTTCAGGAAGGATCACCAGATCAATGATTTGATCGTTGATTTTTATAGGTTAGCAGATGTTGATCCAGTTTTCTGATGCTTATTATAAGAAACATAAAAACAAAGCCGCCAATGAGTCCAATTACAGCAAAATTCTTGTACCAGATCTGGACTTTCATCCCAACGGCATTAAAGCTTGAAACCACATTGATTACCTCATTTTCAGCAGTTAATTGTTTGTTTACTTCAATAAGCTCCTCGTTCATAACCATGTATTTGTCAAAAATATCTACTTCTTTTGTTCCGCCGCCTGTTTCGGACATGAAAATGTTAGTCCCACTATTTTCTTTAACACTTTCTGCCAACATTACCTGCTTGTACAAGTTTCTGAGAGAATCCAGTTCTAACATAGAACTTTCAAGTGCTGATTTTTTGCGAATTAAATTGTTATAGGCTGTATTTTTAACTTTATCGTAGTAGCTATTGCTTATGACAGAATTAATAATGGGCGACTCAAGTTTTTTAAAGATAAATTTATCTTTTGAAGTGACCCTAACGATGTGATATCTGAAGGATTCAATAGGTTGTTCTGAAGCAAAAGTTTTGTATTTGATATGCTTTACGGCATTGCTATCAAGTTCTGATATAAAACTTTTATAAGACAGGAGCAGTTGATTCTCGTTTGAGTAAGGTTCAACTTCAATCCAGGAAACATTTTCAGCTTCTTCCTGACTAATGTTGAGACTGGAAGCCAACCTTTCAAGATCATCCTGTTTTACCAGGCTCAAATAATATTCAATATTCTTATATAACTGTACGGTTGAACCGAAATTTGGTTCAACGGTCATTGACGATTCATACTGAACATCCTTGATAACATATTGATAAATTGCTCCTATACACCCCCCAACCAGGGCTGCAAGTAACATTTTGTTCAAATTACTCCTAATGAAAAGCAAAAGAAGCAAGAACCATTCAAAAACAGTTTTAAACAGGAATATAATAAAATTGATGAAGTTTGTGATCCCTTTTCCGATCAGTACAAAAAGTTGTCCTATATCTACATCATCTTCCTTGGTTTCCTGGGTGTTTTCATTGACCCCGAGTTTGTCTTTTTTCATAGAATGAAAATTATTTTCCTCGTAAAAATACTTAAAGAATACTAAGTATCACAATTATTTTAAGTCATGTTAAGGAAAGATGTCCAGGCTTAAAAAAAACGAGCCCGGTTTGTTGCTGCAAACAGGGCTTTTATCATGAAATATTTACCGGTCAAAAAGACAGAACTAAAGAAGAAGTAAACCTATTATTTGTAATGTCAAATTGAGCCGGATTGACGCCCGGTGCACCCATAAAGCGATACTGATCCTGGTATGATGAATTATCGTAGGCAAAATCCATCTTGAATCGTTTTGAAAACTTTACTCCTAGACCTAAAGAATAACCCTTTATATCATATTCAGCAGAGGAATCAACAAAGGGTGACTGTATAATTCTGTAACCGCCTCTGAAACTGAATATATTATATTTCCACTCAGTTCCTATTTTAAATGAATTAGTATTTCTTAAGCCGGCATTGAGATCTGCATTCTCATCATTAAAATTGCTGGAGGGCTTTAATTTGGTCTTCTTATACCCTTGGTAGATATAATCAAAACTAATAAGTCCGTACTGCCCGAATACATAGGCAAAACTTCCCGTAAACTTACCTGGAGTTTTCAGTTGATAATCATAGTAGTTTGGCAATGGATAATCAGGATTTGGATCTAATTCGCCGTTAAATACATAGCTCAGTCTTTGCTCATACCTTTCTGAAAGATTATACCATATAGGTGATTGATAGGAGGCACCTAACCTCAGTCCGGCGGTTGGTTTTACAATAATTCCCATGCCAAAATTAAAACCACTTGCATAGGTTGAAAGATACTCAGTATTTCTTACATCCATTGTATTTCCAGCTCCGTCATTACTGCTTTCCTCAAATACGGTGTTTTGGTAAAAATCTATGTGATGAAAAGCCATGGAGGCACCCAGGTAGACTATTTCCTTGTAAAGGGTTGCAAAACTAAAATTAAACTTATCATTGATACCGGAAGTGTAATTGTAAAAATATTGGTCATCAACATTGATATAATTAATATCATTATCAGGATCGTCGTCAAAATTAAAATCGGGATCATCCGGATATTCCGGAATTCCACTATTTCCATTAATAACATAGTTGTTGTTATAATGATTCACTACACTGTAATTAAATCCAAAGGCAATCTTATAAATATCCGGATTGCCAAAACTGTCCCAAACATTCAAGCCACCGATTTGTGAAAACCTGAAATAATCATCGTTGTTAAAGGTGTTTGTTCCGTAAAAATTTGAATTTATATCTGTATCCCTGTATGTAAAAGTTGTAGAAAACTCACCGGCATTATAAACTGCTAAACCTGCAGGGTTGATGTCTACCGCAGACATGTCATTACCAAGGGCCCCAAAGGCACCACTCATTCCAACGTATCTTGCTGTTCCGAAATTACTTTCGGTTGAAAATAAAACTGCCTGGTCAAGGTAACTTAACGATTGTGCAGAAATCGTAAAACTGCATAGGTATATTATAACCAAAGGTATCTTATGATTCATAGTGCATGTTTTTTTATATTATTTTGGGCTTCTTGAACCTCTTGAAACAGGTTGACTTCTGTTACCGGAAGATGCGGCCGGTTTAAAACTTCTGCTAGGGGCAGAAGAAGATCTGGTCGTACTGCTGCTCCTTCTATTTGAAGCAGACCTGGTTGAGCTGCTTGATCTATTTGCATTGCTGTAATTTGATCTTCCCGTAGCATTGGCATTCCCTTTTGAGGACTTGGAATAACTGTAGTTATTTCTGGCAGCTGCCGAAGGAACATATTTTTCATAGCGCTGAATATTTCCGTTACTTCTTGAGTTGGCGTAGGAAACTCTATTTTTAGAAACTTTTTTATCAAATTGCTCAGCTCTTTTTACAAAAGTTCTGTTTGAAGGTTTAGTATCGCGATTCATATTGTTATACGACATTTGCCTTCTGCCTGAACTGCTTCTCACTCCTGAAGATCCGCCGCTTCTCATACCCGAAGAACCGCTTCTCATTCCGGAGGAACCGCTTCTCATACCTGAAGAACTCCTTCTGCTACTTGGAGAATAGGATCTGCCAGAAGCAGAGGAAGATCTTTTATAACTGTTGGAATTATTGGTTCCTGAATTATTTCTGTTCCTTGAACTTGATCGTGCATTGGAATTGCTATAACTCGAACGGTTCGAATACGTTCTTCCACTTTGTGTTGCAGTGCTTCGACCGCTTCTGCTATTTGAATAACTGGAAGCAACGCTCCTGTTGCTAGATCTTCTGCGATCAGCACTGAATGAATCTGCCCGGTTCACTCTTCCGGTATTAAACCTACCGGTATTATTAGCATATCGTTTTCCGTAAGTCGCTCTATCGTTATAACCTGGATGATATGGAGGATAATATCCTGGATAATAAGGAGGGTAATAGCCCCATCCCGGATAACCCCATCTCGGGTAACCCCATCCATAACCATATCCATATCCGTATCCCCAACGCGGATATCCCCATCCATAACCATAAGCATAACAAGGATTACCCCAACCGTAAAAGCCACCCCATCCATAACAAGGTCCGCCCCAGCCCCAGCCAGCGCCTACACCTACATTAAAGCTGATGCTTACGCTTGAGCTTGTGCGCTCCCATGGAGGATTTCCAACATATTGATTTTCAACATACACAGTGTCTGTATCATAATCTCCCTCGTAGGCGTCAATATCTGTAAAAATTTCTTCTGTATTTTGTTTTTCACCTGAAAAATAGTTTTGATAATAATCAGACCTGGTGTCTCTTACCATCACAACCTCATCTTTGGACTGTGTTGAGCCATATATACCATCGTCCTCATTATAGGCTTGCTGAGAAGAACTACAGGCAGAAAAAAACACTAGCAGCAATCCCAGTATCATACTGTTAAAAAGAATATTTTTAAATTGAGTAATGTTTTTCATAGTCATATATTTTTATGGTTGTAAGGCAAAAAAAAACTAAGTTTGCAACTAATTTTTTCGAGTTAAAAGTAATATTACAATATTTATGCCAAAAATTTATTTTTATGGGTAACAAACTGACTAAAAGAGCGGAAGATTATTCTAAATGGTACAATGAATTGGTGATGAAAGCCGACCTGGCCGAGAATTCAGGGGTTCGAGGTATGATGGTAATCAAACCCTATGGTTATGCTATCTGGGAGATGATGCAAGCTGAGTTGGACAGGATGTTTAAGGAGACAGGCCATGAAAATGCATATTTCCCATTGTTGATCCCAAAGTCATATTTTAGTAAAGAGGCCAGTCACGTTGACGGGTTTGCCAAAGAATGTGCCGTGGTAACTCATTATCGTTTAAAAAATGATGAGGATGGCAAAGGTATTGTAGTTGATGAAAATGCAAAACTGGAGGAAGAACTAATTATTAGACCCACTTCTGAAACGATTATTTGGGATTCTTACAGAAAGTGGATTCAATCGTATCGCGACCTTCCTTTACTGATTAATCAGTGGGCCAACGTAATGCGTTGGGAAATGCGTACGCGTTTGTTTTTGCGAACAGCAGAATTTCTTTGGCAGGAAGGGCATACGGCTCATGAAACTAAGGAAGAAGCTATAGAGGAAACACAAAGAATGCAGGGTGTTTATGCAGAATTTGCAGAAAGTTTTATGGCGATGCCTGTAATCAAAGGTACCAAGACGGAAAGCGAGCGATTTGCCGGAGCTCTTGATACATATACCATAGAAGCGATGATGCAGGATGGAAAGGCCCTTCAGGCAGGAACGTCTCATTTTCTGGGACAGAATTTCGCAAAGGCTTTTGATGTAAAATATACAACGCGGGAAGGGAAGCTTGACTATGTTTGGGCAACCTCATGGGGTGTTTCAACCAGGTTAATGGGCGCCTTAGTCATGTCGCACAGTGATGATTTCGGTTTGGTATTGCCTCCTAAACTGGCACCGATACAAGTAGTGATAGTTCCTATTTACAGGAGTGAGGAGCAATTGGATATGTTAAACCAAAGGATAGGAGCATTGACAGCCGAATTAAAGGCAAAAGGCATTTCTGTTAAATATGACAACAGGACGACCTATAAACCGGGTTGGAAATTTGCTGAATACGAATTAAAAGGTGTTCCTCTGCGGGTAGCAATGGGCCCGAGGGATCTTGAAAACAATACAGCTGAGTTAGCGCGAAGAGATACGCTTGAGAAGGAAAATATCAATCAGGATGTCCTTGTAAAAAGAATAGAAAACCTATTGGTTGAAATTCAGGATAATCTTTTTAATAAAGCGCTTGATTTTAGGAATAATTTGATCACTGAAGTCGATAATTTTGATGAATTTCAGGAAGTATTGGATAAAAAAGGGGGTTTTGTTTCAGCCCATTGGGATGGTTCTTCAGAAACAGAAGAAAAGATTAAAAGCCTTACCAAAGCTACTATTAGATGTATTCCTCTTGATGCTAAAGCGGAGGAAGGCTTCTGCGTATTTAGTGGCAAGCCATCTGACAAAAGGGTATTGTTTGCTAAAGCTTACTGAAAAAATGAAAAAAAGATTGAAAAGTACTTGCAGAGTTTAAATTTTGTATTAATTTTGCACTCGCTTTAATAAATAAAAGCACACTCTTGGCCCGTTCGTCTATCGGCTAGGACGCCAGGTTTTCATCCTGGTAAGAGGGGTTCGATTCCCCTACGGGCTACGAATTTGTTTAAATAACAATTTAATTATAGAAGTATGGCAAATCATAAATCGGCACTGAAGAGAATCAGAAGCAATGAGTCGAAACATTTAAGAAACAAGTATCAGCACAAAAGCACTCGTAATGCTATTAAAAACTTACGATCTATTGAAGTTAAAAAGGATGCTGAGGCTTTATTGCCTAATGTTATCTCTATGGTCGACAAATTGGCTAAGAATAATGTGATTCACAAAAATAAGGCTGCAAATATCAATTCAAAACTGACATTGCACGTAGCTTCATTATAAGAGAATCTAATTAAAAACAGACAAGCAATCCAATCGGGTTGCTTTTTTTTTGAACTAAAGTCAAGAGGATTTTCAAAAGCAAAAACCAGCAATCTTTTATGACATCATGATCATTTACCATTCATAGACCCGGTCGGCATCGAGCCTGATCATAATAAATAATAGTACGGTAAACCCCCATAAGGAAGAGCCTCCATAGCTAAAAAATGGAAGGGGTATACCGATGGTAGGCAGCAAACCTATTACCATACCGATATTGATTGTAAAATGGAAAAAGAAAATGGCCACGGTGGCATAGGAAAATACTTTACTGAAGATTGATTTTTGCCTGTCGGCTATAAAAAGTAACCTGATCAAAAAGGTCACAAACAAAATAATAACGAAACTACTTCCCAAAAAGCCCCATTCCTCTCCAACTGTGCTAAAAATATAATCAGTTTGTTGTTCTGGGACAAAATCTCCCTGGGTACGGTCACCTTGTAAAAAACCTTTGCCATTGAGCCCGCCCGACCCTATAGTGATTACAGACTGAGCGGTATTATACCCAATTCCCTGATCATCCACATCTTTTCCTAAAAGTATATTGAAGCGATCTCTGTGGCGCTGCTCGAACACATTGTTGAACACATAATCAACACTAAGTATAAAGATACTTGTAACCAGGTAAATGGCAACAAACCTCAGCCAGTTATGCCTGAGATATTTTTTGTTTTTATATACCATGTAAACAAGAAGTCCCAAAATAATCACTGATGCAATGATCATTGTATTTAGAAAACCAAAAAACAATGTGATCACGAACAGAATTAAGGCTAAAAACCCGATAACAAGATAATACAAGGGCAGACCAAATTGGTAAAGAACCAAAATCAAAGAGCCATACACCAGAGCAGATCCCGGATCAGGTTGAAGTGTGATCAACAATGCAGGAAGGAATATAATTCCAAAAGCCCTTAGTTGATTGGGTAATTTTCTAAGGTCCTGGTTTCGTTCATTCAAATAATTGGCAATAGCCAGTGCAGTTGCCGCCTTGGCAAATTCAGAAGGTTGTATTCCAAAAGAGCCAAAACTGTACCAGGAAGTTGCTCCGTTGATATTAGTTCCAAAAATAAACAGGCCGGCAAGTGACAGAACGGAAACCAAATAAAAAATTCCTGAAAACTGTTCATAAAACTTTTTGTCGATAGCCAGGATAAAAATGATGATCACGAAACTCAGCAAAATCCATATCATCTGTTTTCCGTATTTCGCAGTAAGGTCGAATACTTCGAACTCAGTTTCTGAAAAGGTCGCCGCATAGATACTCAGCCAGCCCAGAAAAACGAACAGGAGGTACATAATGATCAAGGGCCAGTCAACCCCTTTGAATATATTACTCTTCCTTTTGCGCAACGTAGTTCTCTATTTCAATTTGTTTGGTGTACTCTTCTTCAAGACTGCCTTCCAGCATTCTTTTTTCTAGCCAGTCTCTTGTTATGCCACCCTTTAGATACTTTTCAATCATCAAACTCGCAATGGGGGCAGCCCATCTTGATCCCCAATAACCATTTTCAACAAAAACAGCAATAGCGATTTTAGGGTCATCCTTAGGAGCAAAGGCAATAAATATGGAATGATCTGTAAACTGAATTCTTTCGCCATTGACTCGTTTAAAATTTTCGGCAGTCCCTGTTTTACCACAAATCTCAATGTCAGGTATTTTGGAGCCCCTTGCGGTTCCGAGTTCAAATACATTAAACATCCCCTCGATTACAGGTTCGAAATGCTGAGGAGCAATCGTTGTATATCGAGGCGTTGTAAATTTTTCATTTTGGTTGAGGCTGTCTCCAACTTTTTTAAGGATATGGGGCGTAAAATAATAACCTCTGTTGGCAATGGCAGCCGTCATATTGGCCAATTGTATCGGGGTTGTCAGCACTTCCCCCTGGCCTATGGCGTTGGAAATTGTCGTAATGGCTTTCCATTGGTGGTTAGGATAGTATCGGTTATATAGTTCTGAATCAGGGATCAAACCCTTTTGACCGGCTGGCAGGTCATAGCCCAGGTAATTGCCCAAACCAAAACTTTTTGCATGTTTACTCCAAACGTCCATTCCTTTAACCGGGGAATCGTATTTTTCAATAGTTCTCCTGTATACATTTGAAAAATAAGAATTGCAGGAACGGTAAATTCCGGTATTCATACTTATCGGAGTGCCAACGATTCCACAATGACACTTCATGAATCCTCCCCGCCCGTATTTATAGCCGTGATAACATTTAAATCCTGTAGTGGGTGTAATCACTTCTTCCTGCAGTGCTATGAGTGCATTGATGATTTTAAAAGGAGATCCTGGAGGGTATTGTGCTTGCAAGCCCCTGTCGAGCATTGGTTTTTTAATAGTGTCATTAAAGAGCAAAAATGAATTTTTAGACCTTTTTCGTCCAACAAGCATTTTCGGATCATAACTCGGTGTAGAAACCAGGGATAAAATTTCTCCTGTGCCTGGTTCAATAGCAACGATTCCGCCTCTTTTATTGGTCATCAGTTTTTCGGCATACATTTGAAGTTCCATGTCAAGTGTAAGTGTGATATCCTTTCCGGGAACAGGGAGGGTGTCGTAGATACCATCTTTATAAGCCCCGATTTCTTTGTTAAAACGGTTTTTTTGAATAAAATTCACGCCTTTTTGACCTCGCAGCACATTTTCGTATTGCTTTTCAACGCCCTGGTATCCCACAAGTTCTCCAAGCTGGTAATACTTATTTCTTTTTAACAAGCCTTCATTGACCTCGCTGATATAACCAACTATGTTGGCGCTTGTGTTCTCCGGATACTGGCGCAAGAATCTTTTCTGGATATAAAATCCCTTGTATTTGTACATTTTTTCCTGCAAAAAAGCATAATCCTCTTTTGAGAGCTGCCCAACAAAAATGGATGGGATCCTCGGCGAGTAATTTTTCGTTTTATGGTATCTTTTTAAAAAGTCCTCCTTGGTGATCTTGAGCAAGTCACAAAACTCAAGTGTGTCTAGGGGTTCTACATCTTTAGGGATAATCATGATGTCGTAAGAACTCTGGTTTGCAACGAGCAGTTTACCGTTACGGTCATAAATAAACCCCCTGTCCGGATAGGCAAATTTTACAGTTACCGCCGAGTTATTAAGAGGGTTCTGACGATATTTGGAATCAACTATCTGTAAAAAAAACAGTCTCCCTATAAATATCGCTCCA
The DNA here is from genome assembly GCF_038433205.1 of Lutimonas vermicola. Classification (NCBI taxonomy): domain Bacteria; kingdom Pseudomonadati; phylum Bacteroidota; class Flavobacteriia; order Flavobacteriales; family Flavobacteriaceae; genus Lutimonas; species Lutimonas vermicola. The sequence goes on along the minus strand of NZ_JBCDNA010000001.1, from coordinate 1,518,561 downwards.
ACCGATAGTATTAAAAAATATAATAATGACTTCCTGGGCATCTCTTATCTTTTGCGCATGACAAAGGTAAAACTTATCAAGGTTAATATTATTGTAAAAATACTCGTTAAAACTGTATTGATCAATATGATCCCAAACTTACTCCATTTAAAATACTCCATTCCAAAAACGATAAAGTGATGGATGAATGTAAGAACCAAAACATAGAGGAACATTTTTGGAAATGGAAGTTTAAAAATGGTCATCGTTCCGTATTCAATTTCTCTTTTGCCAATGACACTTTGCAGAACAGGGATTCTTATAAATGCTATAAACAATGTTGCTGCAGCATTGATTCCCCCTGAATCAGAAAAAATATCAATAGACAGTCCAAGAAGAAAACTCAAAATTAAAATAAATACATCATCTTTTCTGATTGGATACAGAAAGATGAAAAAAATATAAAAATACGGGTTGATATAGCCCAGGAAGTTGATATTATTAAGTACAATGACCTGTAACAATATCAGTCCGATAAAAAGTAAGGTGCTATTTATGGTTTCCCTATTCATTTGTCGATTTTTCTTCCAGGTTTATGATTTCCATTTTGTCAAAGTTCTTAATTACCTGGACATAGCCTATAGAACTCATGTCATTAAAAAGCAAGATATCGATATACTCGTAATTATTGTTAAGCGTTTTAAATTCTTTAATAGTTCCAATAGGGATTCCTTCAGGAAATATTGTTGATTTTCCTCCTGTAACTACTGTATCTCCTTTATAGATGGCTGCCTGAATCGGTAAGTCGAGCAGTTGAACCACATTGTAATCGTTGTTATCCCAGCTCAGGCTGCCGTAATGATCGCTATTAAGTAATTTGGCATTTATTCTTGAGTTTACATTAAGAATTGAAAGCACTGTAGCGTAATTTGCTGAAACACTTTTGGTAATTCCTACGATCCCCTTACTGTTGATGACCCCAAGATCAGATTCAAGGCCTTGATTCGCACCCTTGTTTATCGTTAAGTAATTATTGTTCTTTCTATAGTTGTTATTGATGACCTTAGCCCCTGTATATTGGTATTTTTGCTTAAAAATTAGGGTGTCAATAACTGTCATGTCATGTTGAACAATGTCTTTTTCTTCAAGGCTCAGCAGGTTTTTCAGATAGACATTTTCTTCGTTAAGACGTTCATTTTCCTTTTTAAGAAGTAAAAACTCTTTAAAATTATTGATTTTGTTGTAGATGCCTCCGGACAAGAAATTTGCCGAATTAACAAATTTACTTTTGTGAAATGAGTGACTCTGAATCGTAAAAATAACAGCAAACACTTCAAGCAACAAAAACAGTATAAATAATTTATTCTTGTAAAGGAATGAAATAATTTGTTGCATAATATTTTATCAGGCTACTATTTCATTAAAACACTTTTGTATTTTTCAATATCCTTTAAAGCAATACCTGTACCTCGCACAACTGCTCTAAGGGGATCTTCTGCAACATAAACAGGAAGATCTGTTTTTCGAGATAACCTTTTGTCTAATCCTCTCAACATGGAGCCACCTCCTGCCAGGTAAATCCCTGTGTTGTAAATATCGGCAGCCAATTCGGGAGGAGTTTGTGAAAGGGTTTCCATAACAGCATCCTCAATACGCAGGATAGATTTTTCAAGAGCCTTGGCTATTTCCCTGTAAGAGAGCTCGATTTGTTTTGGTTTTCCGCTGAGAAGGTCACGACCTTGAATGGAAATATCATCCGGAGGAGTTTCAAGCTCTTCGGTTGCTGCTCCTATTTGGATTTTTATTTTTTCGGCCGTGGTTTCACCAATGTAAAGATTATGCTGTGTTCTCAGGTACATAGCTATATCACTGGTAAAAACATCTCCGGCTACTTTCACTGATTTGTCGCAAACTATTCCGCTTAAAGCGATAACCGCAATTTCTGTGGTTCCGCCTCCAATATCAATGATCATGTTTCCTTTGGGTTGCATGATATCTATGCCGATACCTATAGCGGCCGCCATAGGCTCATAGATCAAATAGATGTCTTTTGCATTCATTTGTTCAGCAGAATCCCTAACCGCCCTTTTTTCAACTTCTGTAATTCCTGAGGGAATACAGATCACCATTCTGAGTGAAGGTCTGAAAAAACGTTTTTTAATGGTTGGGATATTCTTGATAAACTCACGAATCATCTGTTCAGAGGCCTCAAAATCAGCTATTACACCATCCTTTAAAGGTCGGATAGTCTTAATATTTTCGTGAGTTTTTCCCTGCATCAGATTTGCCTTTTTACCGATAGCAATGATTTTGTTGGTAGTTCTATCAATCGCAACTATTGACGGACTGTCGACAACAACTTTTCCTTTGTGAATGATTAAAGTATTTGCAGTCCCTAAATCGATTGCAATATCTTCGGTCATAAAGTCAAAAAACCCCATAAAATGATCTCGTGTTAACTTGTTTGTATTGTGAATGTCACAAATGTAATAAATTTAAGCAATTAGTAAAGCCATTGCTTTAAAATAGTTGGAACTATTTTAAGGCAATGTTTTTATCAGTTTAAGATCAGAAAATGAGGGAATTTTTTGAATGTGACCGGCCTTTTACCGCAGCGTTTAATGCTTAAAATGTCGGGTTCCGGTGCAAACCATTGACATACGATGCGCATTGCAGTAATCAACTGATAACTGGTCTTTTATCGAGCCACCCGGCTGAATAACTGAAGTGATGCCGGCCTTGTCAGCGATTTCCACACAATCAGGGAAAGGAAAAAAAGCATCGCTTGCCATGACCGACCCCTTAAGATCAAATTTAAAATGATTTGCTTTGGCTATGGCTTGATTTAAAGCGTCTACCCTGGATGTCTGCCCCGTGCCGCTCGCAAATAACTGTTTGTTTTTTACGATAACGATGGTATTTGATTTGGTATGTTTGCAGATCTTTGATGCAAACAGAAGATCGTCGACCTCGCGGTCAGAAGGCTTTAAATCAGTAACATTTGTAAGGTCTGAGCGCTGATCAGTAATAGCATCCTTTTCTTGGGAAAGGACCCCGTTTAATGCTGTCCGATAATTAAAAACAGGCAATGCAATATCTTTTTGAACCAATATAATTCTGTTCTTCTTTCCTTTTAATATTTCCAGTGCCTCCGCATCATAAGAAGGCGCAATCACAACCTCGCAAAATAACTTGTGGATTTCTTTTGCTGTTTCAGTGTTTATAGCGGTATTAGAGATCAAAATTCCTCCAAAGGCAGAAATAGGATCGCCGGCCAAAGCATCTTTATAGGCCTGCTCGATTGTATCTCTTTGGGCAAGGCCACAGGCATTATTGTGTTTTAATATGGCAAAAGTAGGGGACTCACCTTTAAATTCGTTTAACAAGTTGACAGCTGCATCTACATCCAACAGGTTGTTATAAGAGAGTTCTTTTCCGTGTAATTTGTCAAAAAGGGCATCAAGATTTCCAAAGAAGTAACCTTTTTGATGTGGGTTCTCTCCATAGCGCAAGGCTTTTACCTGGTCATAGCTTTCCCTAAATTCCACTTCTCCGGCTTCCTGGTTCAAATATTTAAATATAGCCGTATCGTAATGACTGGAAACACTAAACGCTTTTGCGGCAAAATTCCTGCGATCATTAAGGCCGATATTTCCTCCATCTTTCGACAGGATATTCAAAAACTCGTCATACTGTGTCATGCTCGAGACGCAGATTACGTCTTTGAAATTCTTGGCTGCCGCTCTGATTAGTGAAATCCCGCCGATATCAATCTTTTCAATAATATCTTGTTCTTCAGCACCACTGGAAACAGTTTTCTCAAACGGATAGAGATCAACAATTACGACGTCTATTTCAGGGATTTTATATTCAGCGAGTTGAGACAGGTCATTGGCGTTTTCTCTTCTGCCAAGGATACCTCCAAATACTTTTGGATGCAAGGTTTTCACCCGGCCCCCAAGTATTGAAGGATAACTGGTAAGTTCTTCCACAGGAACCACATCTATACCGAGATCCCTGATGAATTTTTCTGTTCCGCCGGTTGAAAAAATCGTGACACCTAAAGCATCCAGTTTTTTCGCGATAGGCTCCAATCCGTCTTTGTGAAATACAGAGATAAGGGCCGATTTTACTTTTTTAGTTTTGTTCATAATTAGTGGTGAAAATATGCCCCAAAAGTAAGAAAACAATCTTGATCAACAACCGAACTGATCGACATATTATTGAGTTTTGCCCGAAACTTTTGAACAGAATAGAAAGGGACTGAGAAAAACTTTAGAAAGAAAGTCTATCTTTGGTTGGCTTAGTATTCTAAAACTGCTGTTAACGTAATTGTTTTAATTTGGCACAGAAGATTGGACTTGGATTAAAGTATAATTGGAAGCAATTTCTATTGCTGGTCATTGTGAATGTTTTTGTCGGAGGCATGGTCGGATTGGAAAGAACAATTTTACCTCAGCTGGCTGAAGAGAAATTCGGTTTAAAGGTAAAGACGACAATTTTGTCTTTTATCATTATTTTCGGGGTGTCAAAAGCGATAACCAATTATTTTACCGGAGCCCTTGCCGACAAGTTAGGAAGAAAGAATTTATTAATTCTGGGATGGATAATTGCTATTCCAATACCTTTTATACTTATCCATGCACCTAATTGGTCATGGGTAATTTTTGCAAATTTACTTTTGGGAATCAATCAGGGTTTGACATGGTCAAGCACTGTTGTGATGAAAATTGACCTTGTTGGGGAAAAAGATCGAGGGCTCGCCATGGGATTTAATGAAGCAGCGGGATATATAGCTGTAGGAGGAGTAGCCTTTTTTACAGGTTGGATCGCATCCAATTACGGTTTGATGCCATATCCCTTTTATATAGGGATCCTTATCTCGGTATTAGGATTGTTGTTCTCAATTTTCTTTATTAAAGATACAAAACATCATGTTGCCATGGAATCAAAGGCAAGTGAGAAAGATATGCTGCAACACGTATTCTGGGAAACGACATGGAGAAATAATAACCTGGGATCCATATCTCAGGCAGGAATGGTTAATAACCTCAATGATGGCATGGTCTGGGGCTTGTTCCCGATACTGCTTGCCGGTCTTGATTTCGACTTGAAGCAAATTGGCCTTATCGTTTCAGTATATCCGGCCGTATGGGGACTGGGTCAGCTTTTTACCGGTAAACTGGCCGATATACTTTCTAAAAGAGGTCTTTTGTTTTGGGGCATGCTACTGCAGGCTATAGCTTTGTTGTTGATGACGATTACCGTTGATTTTAATCAGTTTATAGTGTTGTCAGCTTTATTGGGAATCGGTACCGCCATGGTTTATCCTACTTTTTTGGCAGGAATAGCTGCCCATACCAATCCGGTTCAAAGAGCTGAAAGTATTGGGGTTTTCAGGTTGTGGAGGGATCTAGGCTATGCTGTTGGAGCCATTTTGACGGGCATTGTAGCAGACCTCCTGAGTATCAATTATTCGGTTGGGCTCATAGCGATTATAACCTTTGTTTCTGCCCTGATCATTAGGTTTAGGATGGATCCCGGTTGAGAACAGTATCCAGATTGAGTGAAGCCACTTCGCTGCAAATGAATTCCAGTAAAGATTCATCGTCATTTGAGAATGGAGCCACGTCGTGTGAATCAATATCTATCTGTCCAATATTTTTGTTATTCTGGAAAATTGGGACGACAATTTCAGATTTTACCTCCATTCCACAGGAAATATAATTGTCTTGTTCTGTAACATCTTGAACCACAAAGTTTTCATTGCTCAATGCAACCTGTCCACAAATACCTTTTCCAAATGGAATGATGGTATGTTCAGTTGGTTTCCCGGCAAACTGAGCCAATTTGAGTTCTTTCTTGTCTCCATTTATAAAATAGAATCCCACCCAATGAAAATGGGGAATGTTTTTTTTTAACAGATTACATATTTGCTGGAGTTTTTCAGCATTGGAAACTTCACTGTTAATTATTTGCGTAATTTTATTCTCAATTATCATTTATTCTAAATCTTTCCTATAAATTTGAAAAGGTAAAACTATTCAATCTTTGCATAAAAATAAAGCCATAATTGTTTTTTTAGTAAAATTCTTTGCTACCTATTTTATTCTTTTCGGTGCATATTCTTTTTACCTGCATAAAACCCAGCAGAAAACAGATGTTTTTGTATGTTCTCCTTTAACCGCAACTGTGGCTCAACACGTTTACAAAACCTCACAAATGCTTGGTTATGATGCCTCAATCGAACAACATCCGGACGAATTATCCATCAAATTTATGTTGGACGGAAATTATGTTTCACGTATTATCGAAGGGTGTAACTCTGTGAGTATTATCATTCTTTTTCTGGCATTTATCATTGCCTTTTCAGGAAGTTTTCTCAATACATTTTTATTTGGATTATTTGGAAGTATACTGATATATATCGTTAATGTGCTTAGGATTATCGCATTGAGTATTTTGTATCACAAGTTTCCGGAATATCAGACAATCCTGCACGACCTTTTGTTTCCATCAGTGATTTATGGGCTGACTTTTGTTTTATGGGTCACTTGGGTGAAGTTTTTTTCAAATCTGAAAACTGGGAAAAATGGATAAAAAATACCGCATCATGATTATTCTGGTGCTCTTCTTTGTTCTCGTTCTGATAAGGGCATTTGAACAGCAATTGTTCTATGACCCCTTTATTGAATATTTTAAAAATGATTATCTCTATGATCCGATACCCTTATTCAGCGGATCAAAATTATTGATGAGCCTGATCTTCAGGTATGGATTAAACACCTTTGTTTCTTTGGTTATCATTTTTGTTGCTTTTCAGAACAAGAGTTTTGTGATCTTTTCTATAAAATTCTATGTGATTGCTTTTATCATTTTAAGCATTGTGTTTTTTATAATTTTAAAAGGTGAATTGGCTCATGGATATTTATTTGCCTTTTACATTAGAAGATTTATCATTCATCCTCTTTTTGTCTTGTTACTCCTTCCGGCGTTTTATTACAAACAGTTAAGATTAAGGGAAATAATTTAACAAAAATTTAAAAACCGACCTTCCTGTTGTTTATCAATTTGTTCTAAATTTGAATGTATGTTACAAGTTTTAGAAAAAATAGTTACCCTCATTATTTCCCTCGCAGTTTTATTCACAACTATGTTGTACATGTTTTGAATATCAGGCTTCTGGAGTTCTAATTTTGATGAGACTACATCATGGCTTTTGAGTTTTGACAGAAAGCCTGTGGCATCTGATGGCCATGTTAAAACCTAAACCCGCCGGCTTAAAAATTGCGAATTAAAAATTAACTGCACAATCCTTGGATGACTGATGATAAATATTGCTATTTTCGGGTATATTTGTACAGCAAAATCAAAAAATTTAAATATGAATAAAGTGAGCAAAATAGCAATGTGGTTAATTGTCTTCATTTTTGTCTTTACAGCGTGTAAGCAGGTTAAAAACGAGGCTGAAACAAATAAGGTTGTTAATGACGAAAAAGAACTTAACAAAGAAGATCAAACTGGAGAACACGGTCACGATTACGGTTATGAAATGGCGATGGGTGCCTATCAGTGTCCAATGAAATGTGAAGGAGAGAAGACCTATACTGAAGAAGGAAATTGTCCGAAATGCAAAATGGACCTTAAAAAAGTAGAAACGCCTTTAAAAGAGGAAGCTGAAGCTGAGGAAACCAAAGAATAAATTATACAACTGGATATTAAAAAAGCGGCTTTAAGCCGCTTTTTTTTATGCTTTATCAGAACAGGCTGATACGAATGCCACGAATAATGGATGTGGATTTAAGACAGTACTTTTGTATTCAGGATGGTATTGAACACCCATAAACCATTTATGTTCTGGAATTTCAACAATTTCAACCAGGCCCGTTTTTGGATTTAAACCGGTGGCAATTAAACCGGAATCCGTTAGTTTTTTAAGATAGTCGTTGTTGTATTCATAACGATGTCTGTGTCTTTCACTTATCATTTCCTTCCCATAGATCTTATAGGCCATTGAACCTTTTTCCAATTGACAATCCCATGCCCCCAGTCTCATTGTTCCACCTTTTTCTGTTACCATTTTTTGATCTTCCATGATATCTATAACAGGGTGAGGTGTGGACCTGCTCATTTCGGTCGAATTCGCGTTTTTAAGATGTAAAACATTTCTTGCAAATTCAATAACCGCCATTTGCATTCCAAGACAAATTCCCAAAAAAGGAATGTTGTTTTCTCTTACGTATTGAACCGCGGCGATCTTTCCTTCTATCCCTCTGTCGCCAAAACCCGGTGCGACTATCAGTCCTTGGAGGCCTTTTAGTTTTTCGGAGACATTCTGTTCATTCAGATCTTCAGAATGAATAGGGTGGATGTTCACCTTTAATTTGTTCTGGGCACCTGCATGATCAAGTGCCTCCAATATCGATTTATAGGCATCCTGCAATTCAATATATTTACCTACCAGTCCAATCTCAACGCTGCCCTGAGGATGCTTATAATTACTCAGAAATTCATTCCAACGGGTTAACACCGGTTCTTTGGAAGCTTCCAGGTCGAGTTTTTCAAGAACAACCTTATGTAAACCTTCGCTCAGCATCAAATTAGGTACATCATATATGGTATCTGCATCAATGGATTCGATAATCGCTCCTTTATCAACATTACAGAATAAGGCAAGTTTTCTTTTGATATCATCTCCGATGTGATGTTCTGTTCTGCAAACCAGGATATCAGGACTAACACCGCTTTGCATGAGCTCTTTTACCGAATGTTGGGTTGGTTTGGTCTTTAATTCCTTGGCTGCTGCCAGATAGGGAATTAAGGTCAGGTGAATTACAATCGCATTGTGTTTACCCAGATCCCATTTTAATTGTCTGACAGATTCAACATAGGGCAATGATTCAATATCGCCCACAGTTCCTCCAATTTCGGTAATCACAATGTCATATTCACCTGTTTGACCAAGAATTTTTATGCGTCTTTTGATCTCGTTGGTGATATGTGGAATGATCTGAACGGTTTTTCCGAGGTAATCACCTTTTCTTTCTTTATTGATAACAGTTTGATAGATTCTTCCGGTAGTGACGTTGTTTGCCTGAGAAGTGGGGATATTTAAAAAGCGTTCATAGTGACCAAGGTCGAGGTCTGTTTCTGCTCCGTCATTTGTCACAAAGCACTCTCCATGTTCATAGGGATTAAGTGTTCCTGGATCTACGTTGATATAGGGATCCAGTTTTTGAATGGTAACAGAAAATCCGCTTGATTGTAATAATTTTGCTAGAGAAGCAGCTATAATTCCTTTCCCAAGAGATGAACTAACTCCTCCTGTAACAAAAATATACTTGGTGTTTGGCATTGTGTTTTGGTTTGTGTAAAATTACAAAGTCTCATAATTTTGACAAGCCTTTTCTTTTTTATTTTTTAAAACAAAAAAAAACCGTCAATGTGAATTGACGGTTTTAGGTGATTTATAAATTCAAATTAGTTGATGATCTCATCGCTTGTTTTGAATTTTTTTGAAAGAACCATTTCCTGATTCTCAAATTTCATATTTTTAATAATGTACTTGTCAGATGTAGCACAACTCGCACTTGATCCACCACAGGAAGCTAAACTTGCCGAAGCAACAACAAAAACTAATAAATAGACTAACTTTTTCATAGGGTTAATTTTAGGTTTATATTAATCAAGGGAGATCTATGTATAAACGTTTGAAAAATGTCTTTAGTATAAAAAAACGCAAAAATTATGAGCTAAGCTTGTCCAGGGTATACCTGATAAGGTTTTCGACCGCAGCGTATGGATCCTTGCTGAACGTGAGATCTGCCCTGTTCGCAATAATAGCGTTCATTGATACGGCCCGGTGGCCAAGAAGCCTGGAAAGCCCGTAAATCACAGAAGTTTCCATTTCCATATTTGTTATTCGCAATTGACCATGCTTAAAGTTTTCAATTTTTTTGTTCATCAGGTTGTCTTGCACCGACAGTCTGAGAACTCTGCCTTGTGGGCCATAAAAACCCCCTGCAGTAGCCGTAATTCCAGCAAATATCTGCTCAGATAACAGTTTTTCTTCCAGAATTGGATTGTTTTTCACAATATAAGGTCTCGACCTTTCTTTTGGATAGCCGCTATGATCAATAAAAGCGTTTTCCAGTTTGGTTTCAAATATGCCTTGATTTTGATAAAAATGCAGTACCCCGTCAAATCCCATCCCGTATTTTCCAAGAACAATGGAATCCACCGGAATGTCGTGTTGCAATGATCCCGAAGTGCCTATTCGAACTATTTCGAGACTAGTAAGCTGATTTTTAATCTCCCTGCTTTTAAGATCGATGTTGACAAGGGCATCTATCTCGTTGAGAACAATGTCAATGTTGTCAGGGCCAATTCCTGTGGAAATCACCGTAAATCTCTTGTTTTTTATGCTGCCTACAATGGTTTTGAATTCTCTCTTCTGCGTTGAGAATTCAATATGATCAAAATGTCTGGCAACTTTTTCAACACGATCCTGATCGCCTACGAAAATAATGGTCGGAGCAATGTGCTCCGGTTTCAGATTGATATGATAAATGCTGCCATCAGGGTTAATGATGAGTTCAGAAGGGCCAATAGTTCGCATGAAATAGTAAGATATTAATAGTTGAAAACAGGGAAAAGTGTCTTCTGTTTTATCCTCCGACCCTTTTAACCTGATATCCCTCTTGTTTAAGGATAGTCATGATCTTATCGCGATAATTCCCCTGAATGATTATTTCTCCTTCCTTTACACTTCCTCCAACACCGCATTTTGTTTTTAACAATTTAGCCAGGGATTTGAGGTCGGATTCTGTTCCCTGATAACCTGAAATGACCGTAACCGTTTTTCCTCCTCTTCCCTTGTTTGAAAAATGTGCCTCAAGTCTTTGTTCCTCAGGTTTAAGCGATATTTCCGATTGCTCTGAATACTCAGAGAAATCCTCCTCTTGGTTGGTTGAAAATACAAAGCCTCCAAGGTCAGACAAACTGTTTAAATTTTTCTTAGCCATTGCGTCGTTTCCAGAATTTAACAAGTCCAAAGATAAATAAAATAAGCCCGATAAAAAACACGCCTAAAAAACAATAATAGCAATCTTCCTTGATTTTTAAAGATAGTACCGTAACCATGACAGAGGCAAGAACAATGGTAACGGGGTTGGAATAATTCATTTCTTTTTTATACGTTTCCAGGCAAACAAAAGCAGTGCCAGTGATTCGAGGGTCAGGCCAAGTCCAATAAAGATCATCGATTGATCCCAGTCAAAAAAAGTACCAATACCTCCAATTGTAAGGAGAACCAGGCCAAAAGTAAACAAAGAGATGATGTTTTTATCCATTGCAACTACCTTATTTTCTATAGAGTGGAATCAAATAGGATACCGTATAATTAAAACTAAACCCGTTATTATTTGAAAATACACGCTCAAATCCGGGTATATAAAGATTTTTAAAATTATCCGGTTGTTTGGATGAGATGAGTGTGTTTCCTCTAAAGGATACTCCCAAAAAAACATTGTGCAGAACTTCAACTTTTAATCCCAATACCAATTCAACCCACTGACCGTTTAATCCTTCATAGGTTGTTCCTTCTGTTTCGGTTCTTACAGGTAAAAATGGATCCGTATTTATGGTATATTCATTAATGGTTTGGCTAAAAGTACTAAACGCGTATCTCAACCCGACCACGATAACATTCTCCATTCCCAACCAATTCTTATACGCGTTGTAATCCGCCCCAAGCTTAATGTACTGACCTTTGGTTGAAAAATTAAAAAAATCTTCCTGGCGTATTTGATCTCGATACCCAAGTTCTGTAGCCAGATAGAATCTTTTGGTCAGGCGGTAGTCACCCACTATTTCAAAACCTTTCATGTCTTCACTGAAAACAGAATATATGGGACGAACAACATCTATACCCACTCTGAGCCCGTACCTGTCTTTATACGTAACAGTGTCTTGACTTTTTTCCCCTAATTGAGCGAATAAAGCGGAACAGGTCAATAGAAGGATGATGTTAATGGTATATTTTAACATGAGCTGTATTTTCGTCAATTACTTGAAATTCATCGGTTTTCGTATCAAGGTTTTTTATCCAATTATCATCATCCTGCACAATGGATGCAGAGGCATCATTATAGATGGTCTTGTAACCACAGGACCTTGATATATATACATCTTCCTGCGAATAGACCAAAGTCAGCGTGTCGGGATTAATCTCAATAGTCTGATCATTGCTTGGAATTCTCAAAATGAAATTGGTTCTGTTTTCGGTGACGGGAATTGGAATAGCAATAGAATCAGTAAAATTACTGATGGTTTCATTCGAGTAATCGCCTTCGATTCCTTCTATCTTAACTGTAAGACCGAGAACCGATTTTAATTCGTTGGGGTTGGCTTCATTGTAAAAGCGAATGACAAGTTTAGGGGTTATTTCCTCAAGACATATTTCATCCCTTTCGCAACTCAACTGAATTACAAAAACCATAAGAATCAATATCAGTTTTAAAAAACTTCTCATCTCTATTTTCTGCGTTTTAAAAGCACTACATTTTCAACATGATGTGTTTGTGGAAACATATCTACAGCTTGAGATTTTTCTATGACATATTCTTCTTTCATCAGCGCAAGATCCCTCGCCTGAGTGGCCGAATTACAGCTAATATAAACAACTTTTTCAGGTAAAATATTTAAAATTTGGGCCACTACCTTTTTGTGCATTCCATCTCTTGGCGGATCTGTAATGATCAGGTCAGGCTGTCCGTTTTGTTCAATAAACTCCTGGGTAAACACCTTGGCCATATCACCGTCGTAAAAAACCGTATTATCGATTCCGTTTAATCTGGCATTCTCTTTTGCATCTTCAATGGCTTCGGGTACAGCCTCCACGCCAATGACTTTTTTTGCTTTTGAAGCAACAAATTGTGCAATTGTTCCTGTTCCGGTATAGAGATCGTAAACGATCTCATCGCCTGTTAAGTTGGCAAAATCCCGGGCTATTTTATACAATTCATAGGCTTGTGACGAATTTGTCTGATAAAAAGACTTTGCATTAATTTTGAATGTAAGCCCTTCCATTTCTTCAAAAATATGGTCTCTCCCGCTAAACAATAAAATATCCTGATCATAGATTGAATCATTTCCTTTCTCGTTGATGATATATTGTAAGGAGGTTATTTCTGCAAATGTTTCTTTTAAATAATTTAACAGCAATTCACGTTTCGTCTTATCTTCTTTAAAAAACTGAACCACAACCATGATTTCTCCTGTTGAACTGATCCTGATCATCAGGGTTCTTAACAATCCAGTTCTTTGCCTTGGATTAAAAAAAGATATTTCGTTCTCTATGGCGAAGTTTTTTACAGAATTGCGAATAGTATTGGAAGGATCTTCCTGAAGATGACATTTTTTAATGTCTAAGATCTTATCCCACATCCCCGGAATATGAAAGCCACATGCGTTTTTGTCTTCAAATTCAATATCACTTTTCAGTTCTTCCTCCGTTAGCCATCTCGAATCTGAAAAAGAGAATTCCATTTTGTTTCTGTAAAAATAGATACTTTTACAAGCTGCGATTGGCGTGATTTCAGGAAGATCCAGGTGTCCGATTCTAAGGAGGTTATTGGTCACTTCCTTTTGTTTGTAAATTAGTTGGTCTTTATAATTCATGTGCTGCCATTTACAGCCCCCGCAAACTCCAAAATGCTCACAAACAGGTTCAACTCTTTTGTCGGACAAATGATGAAACTTAACTGCTTTTCCTTCAAAATAGGACTTTCTTTTTCTCCCGGTCCGGATATCAACTATATCTCCCGGAACAGCATTACTGAGAAAGACAACGCGTCCGTCAGGTGATTTGGCCACAGATTTACCTTTGGCAGCTGTATCGACCACCTCAATATTTTCAAATAAGTGAAATTTCTTTTTTCTAGACATGCAGCAAAAGTAAGTCATTTTTATCATTTTTCAATCGCGATTACATGATGTTTAGGGCTTTGTCATTACTTAATTTTGTAGTTTTATCATCATGGTTACCCAAGCACATAAAAAGATCATTCACGTTGATATGGATGCCTTTTACGCCTCTGTTGAGCAAATGGATCAACCCGAACTAATAGGGAAGCCTGTTGCTGTAGGTGGAGGAGAAGAAAGAGGTGTGGTGGCAGCGGCTAGTTATGAGGCCAGAAAATATGGGGTAAGGTCGGCCATGAGCGGTGTTATGGCCAGAAAGAACTGTCCTGACCTCATCTTTGTAAAACCGAGATTTTCAAGATATAAGGAGATTTCTAAACAAATACGGGCCATTTTTTTTGAGTATACAGATTTGGTAGAACCTTTGTCTCTTGACGAGGCTTATTTGGATGTGACCGAAAATAAAATGATGCATCCTTCGGCAACACTAATCGCAAAGGAAATACGAAACCGTATCTTTGAAGAGGTTGGTTTAAGAGCTTCTGCAGGTATCTCCAACAGTAAATTTGTGGCAAAGATTGCTTCGGACATCAATAAGCCTAACGGACAAAAAACAATTCCTCCCGAAGAAGTAGAAGCATTTTTGGAAGACTTACCCATAGAGAAATTCTTTGGAATAGGAAAAGTAACGGCTGCTAAGATGTTTAAGTTGGGAATTTTTACAGGACGCGATCTGAAATCGAAATCTCTTGACTTTCTTACGGAGCATTTTAAGAATTCAGGTGAACATTATTTTAAGGTGGTCAGGGGAGAGCATTTTAGCGAAGTCAAGCCAAACAGGATTCAGAAATCTGTTGCAGCAGAGCATACCTTTCGCAAGAACCTTACTTCCGAAATATTTATGATGGAACGACTGGAAACAATAGCCGAAGAACTTGAAAACAGGTTAATTCGTTCAAAAATTGCGGGTAAAACCATAACCTTAAAGATTAAATACAGTGATTTTTCTTTGCAAACAAGAAGCAAAACACTTCCTCATTATGTAAAGGATAAAAGCGTTTTACTGAATACAGTAAGGGAACTGCTGTATCAGGAAAAAATAAAGGAATCCGTCAGGCTTTTGGGAATCTCAGTATCCAATTTAAACAATGCCACAGACAACGATGAAAAAGTGATGGATGTTCAGTTAAAATTTGAGTTTTAGGAATAAAAAAAGTGTGCACCAGGGTTTTCCTGATACACACTTTTGTAGAAAAGCGATTCTTTAGCCTAACTGCGGTCCGGCAGCAACTAATGATTTTCCTTCTTCATTATCTGTATATTTCTCGAAGTTATTGATGAATAATCCAGCCAATTTTTGAGCCTTCCTGTTCCATTCTGCAACATCTTCATAGGTATCTCTTGGGTCAAGGATATTATCATGTACTTCTTTTAAAGAAGTTGGTACTTCAAGATTAAACACGGGGATCACCTTGGTTTCAGCTCTGTCAATTGATCCGTCCAGAATTCTGTCAATGATACCTCTGGTATCCTGAATAGAGATACGTTTTCCGGTTCCGTTCCAACCTGTGTTTACCAGGTAAGCCTGAGCATTGTGTTCTTCCATCTTTTTAACCAGTTCCTCACCGTATTTTGTTGGATGAAGTGTTAAGAAAGCTGCACCATAACAAGCTGAAAAAGTAGGTGTTGGTTCAGTTACTCCTCTTTCAGTTCCCGCAAGTTTAGCTGTGAAACCTGAAAGGAAGTGGTACTTGGTTTGCTCCGGAGTCAGTTTAGATACTGGAGGCATTACACCATAAGCATCTGCTGTCAAAAAGATCACCTTATTGGCATGACCTGCTTTGGAAACTGGTTTTACTATATTGTCAATGTGATAAATAGGATAAGATACTCTGGTATTTTGTGTCACAGAACCATCTGTAAAATCTATTTTACCATTCTCATCAACCGTTACATTTTCTAATAAAGCATCTCTTGTAATGGCTTCATAGATATCTGGTTCTGCTTCGTGGTCAAGATCTATTGTTTTTGCATAACATCCGCCTTCAAAGTTAAAGACACCCTGATCATCCCAGCCGTGCTCATCATCACCAATCAGTTTTCTTTTTGGGTCTGTCGAAAGCGTTGTTTTACCGGTTCCGGAAAGTCCAAAGAAAATTGCTGTATCTCCATCTTCGCCAACATTTGCAGAACAGTGCATAGATGCCATTCCTCTTTGAGGAAGATAGTAGTTCATCATGGCGAACATACCTTTTTTCATCTCTCCACCATACCATGTTCCACCGATCACCTGCATTTTTTCAGTAAGGTTAAACACAGTAAATACTTCTGAATTTAAACCGTGCTCTTTCCATTTTTTATTTACGGTTTCTGAACCGTTAAGGACCACAAAATCAGGATCTCCAAAAGTTTCCAATTCTTCGGCAGTCGGTCTGATGAACATGTTTTTAACAAAGTGGGCTTGCCATGGAACTTCAACAACGAATCTAACTTTAAGTCTCGTGTCTTCGTTAGCACCACAAAAAGTATCAACTACAAATAATTTTTTACCTGAAAGCTCTTCAACAACCAATTCTTTGAGGTCGTTCCAAACAGCCTGAGTGATTGGCTTGTTGTCATTCTTAGCTTTTTCAGAAGTCCACCAGATCGTATCTTTGGTTATGTCGTCTTTGACTATATATTTATCTTTAGGAGAACGACCCGTGAATTTACCTGTCATTACATTGATTGCACCTAATTCTGTTTTGAATCCTCTTTCATATCCTTCTAAATCAGGGGACAATTCGTACTCATATAATTCGTCATATGATGGGTTGTAGATAATCTCTTTTGGGTTTTTAATTCCTAAGTCATTTAATGAGCTGATTACTGATTTTGTTAGAACTTCCATAGGTCAAAATTTAAGTGTTAATTGTTTTGATTTCTTTAGCAAATTTACGCATAAACATAACCTCACTTTTATGACAATTATCAGCATTTGCAAGGATATTCACGATAACGTTTTCGTTTAGGTAAGCAAAAAATTTACATCCTAAAAGTACTAAGAATAACAAAGGGATGCAACAATAATTCACTATAAAATGTTAAAAATATCAGAAAATAAAAGAGATCAGAATCTAATAAAAACTATTTTGGTTTTAAGCATCATAAATGAGGTAATAATAAAAGCAATTTGATTTTTTAAAGAACTGCTATTTGCGATTTTTATCCCCGGATTTAAAAAATGTTATTCCGGCCATCAACCATCCTAAAATAAAAAACAAACCTCCTAAAGGGGTTACAAACCAGATAGCACCCGCGGGGATAAGATCAAGGGCAATTACAAATATCGAACCGGAGAAGAAAATGATACCTGTAAAAAATAAAAGGGAAATTTTATTCTTTACTTTTTCCGTGAGCAACGCACTGTTTTGAATAAGAAGTACGGCTAATACATGATACATCATATAGCGAACGCCAGTTTCAAAACTTTGCATGGATTCAGCATCGAGTTTTTCTTTTAAGGCATGTGCCCCAAATGCTCCAAGAATGATGGTGAGCATTCCTAAGAAGGCCGCCATTGCCATAATTTTACTTTTCATATGATCAAATATTGATATTGGTAAAAGTAAGATTAAAAAACAGTATTTCAAGCGAAGAAATTATTTTTTGAGGGTTTTAGCACAAAAAAAATGTGTTAAAGATTAGGGTTTTCTCAAGGGTAATTCACATCAAATTAATTACATTTGGGCAAACAAGTTAAGAGTCATGAGACGTATATTAATCGTAGGTGCCGGCAGGTCTTCTGCTGCTTTAGTGAGGTATCTTTTAGAAAAATCCGCTGAGGAGAAATTAAAAGTGGTCATCGCAGATATTTCGGTAGAAAATGCCAGAAAACTTGCTGCTGATCATGAAAATTGCGAAGTAATAGAGTTGGATATTTTTAATATTGAAAGCCGCAAAGAATTAGTAAAGTGCGCCGATATTGTGATTTCCATGCTGCCTGCCAGGTTTCATTTGGAAATTGCCAAAGACTGTCTTGAGTTTGGAAAGAACCTGGTAACGGCGTCGTATATTTCAAAAGAACTCAAGGCAATGAACAATGAAGTGGTTGAGAAAGGACTTGTCTTTATGAACGAAATTGGCCTGGATCCGGGAATCGATCATATGAGTGCTATGCATGTCATTGACCGAATCAAGGCACAAGGTGGTAAAATGCTGCTTTTTGAATCTTTTACAGGAGGCTTGGTTGCTCCTGAAAGTGATAATAATCTATGGAACTATAAATTTACCTGGAATCCAAGAAACGTTGTCATTGCCGGGCAAGGTGGTATTGCCAAATTCATACAGGAAGGAAAATACAAATATATACCTTATCACAAATTGTTTAGAAGAACTGAGTTTCTTTCTATTGAAGGTTATGGCAAGTTTGAGGCCCTGGCCAATCGTGACTCCTTGAATTACAGAGAGGTATATGGCCTGGAAGATATTCTAACCCTGTACAGGGGGACCATAAGAAGGGTAGGTTTTTCGAGAGCCTGGAATATTTTTGTTCAACTGGGGATGACCGATGACAGCTTTATTATGGAAGGTTCTGAAAACATGAGTTACCGGGATTTTACCAATTCTTTTTTACCCTATAAACCGCATGATTCTGTTGAACTGAAATTAAGGCATTATCTAAAGATCGATCAGGATGACGTGATTTGGGATAAATTATTGGAACTGGATTTGTTCAATGCCAAAAAAAAGGTAGGCCTAAAAGATGCGACGCCTGCCCAGGTTCTGCAACGCATTCTCATGGATAGCTGGACGCTGAAAGAAGAGGATAAGGATATGATAGTGATGTATCATAAATTCGGTTATGAAAAGGATGGTATAAAAAAACAAATTGAATCAAACATGGTGGTTATCGGTGAGGATCAAACTTTTACGGCTATGGCAAAGACGGTTGGATTGCCCGTGGCGATTGCCACACTGGCTATCTTGAATGGACGTATTAAAAGCCCTGGAGTTCAGTTGCCTATCCGCAAAGAGGTCTACGATCCGATTTTAAAGGAGCTGGAAAATCACGGCATAAGATTCAATGAGAAAGAAGTACCGTATTTGGGATACAACCCAAATAATCTTGGAGCTTAGATAGTATTATTTTGGTTCGTTAATGGTATCGGGAAAGCTTACAAGGTGGGTTTATTTTGGCTTTATTATTTAAATTACTTAGAAATCAAGTGGTTACTATATCAATTGAGTCCGGTATTCAAAGCGGGACTTTGGCAATCACTATTGCCACGCTGCCCTTAAATAATCCTGCGTGTACAATTGTTCCTTTGTCCTATAGCTTGCTCATGTTTGCTTCGGTTGCCCTGATCATTATCTTCAGACATCGTTCAAGGGAGCAGTAGGAATCACATATTTAAATAGAAATCTTTTGCAAGCTCAGTATATTCTTTTGTGTATACGTGCCTCTTTGTTTCAATGACGAGTTCGTTCGTACTCGTTGTTTGAGGCTTCTTTGTGAATTGGACAAGGCTCCTGATAACGGGGCTCTGTTTGTTTCCGCGTACTCTTGTAATCCTTAATGGATAAAGGTTGTTTTCTGAGGCTTTTGATAGAAACTCGGATTCTTCCCTGAAAGGTATGATAAAGGCACAACTCCCATTCGGTAATAAAAGTTTGGAGACCGACGCTAAGAGTTCCTCGTAACTGAGTTCGCCGGTGTGTCTTGCAAGGGCTCGTTCTTGAGCCAGGTCTTTAAAAGTGTCATTAAAATATGGAGGGTTACTAATGATCAGGTCATATTGTTCCTCCATTTCTTCTGCAAATCCCTGAATAGAAGCGTGATAACAAAATAGTCGGTCGGCCCAGGAACTGTTTTCAAAATTTTCAACGGCTTGTTCAAAAGCCTTGTCTTCAATTTCCAAGGCATCAATCATCAGCGCCTCGCTCCTTTGAGCCATTTGCAAAGCAATAAGCCCGGTACCGGTTCCAATATCGAGGATAGATTCTGTATCTTCCGGAATATTTACCCAGGAACCAAGCAATACGCCATCAGTTCCTATTTTCATGGCACATTGATCTTGAGAAATACTAAACTCCTTAAAATGGAAGGGTTTTTCTGACATCAGTAAAAATTTAAGCCTTGTTCATGTCAATAAGACCCTCAGGAGTTCTTACCGTAATTTTCTTGTTTTTCCTGTCAATATCCTCTATAAAATCATCGACCATAGGAATGAAAATTTCGCCTTCATCTGTTTTGACAACAAACAAGGCTTGTGCAGATACATCATTAATCGAATCGATTACTCCAACCTTACCATAATGAACATCTTCAAGAATAAATCCCGTGACCTCATGGAAATAAAATTTATTTCCTTTTAATTTTGGAAGGAGATTTAGCGGTAAATACGCATCTCTTTTTAATAATACTTCTGCATCTGCTTCTGAGTATACATCTTCGAATTGAATGCGAAGATGATTTCCTTTTTGGAACAAACTTTTTTCAATAAAGTAGGGTACCAGATTTTTTCCCAGATCCAGAAAAATAACGTTTAGGTTTTCGTAAATCTCAGGCTCATCAGTGTCAAGTTTTAGGATAAGTTCTCCTTTGAAACTGTATTTCTTAACGATCTTTCCAAGATAAAAACAATCCTCTTTATTCATTTACCTGTTTGTTGTATTGAAGCAAATTTAAAATAAAAAAACCTGATACATTCATATCAGGTTTTTAAAAATATATGAAAAATATATTATTTTTCTTCTTCTTTAGCTTGTTGAGCAGCTTCATCAATAGTTTGAGGAGCCTCATCTTCTACTACTTCTTTAGCCTTTACAGCTGCCGCAGCTGCGGCTTTTGCATCAGCTTCTGCTTTAATTGCTTCGTTTTCAGCCTCATCAGCTGCTGCTTTACGATTTGCATTTACAGCTTTTTCAGCTTCAAATATAGCTTTTTTTGCATCTTCCTGAGCTTTGGCAAGCTTTCCTTCCTTCTCTGAAACTTTTGAAGCTTTTTCATCTAGCCAGGCCTGGAATTTTGTTTCTGCCTGCTCTTCAGTTAAAGCACCTTTTCTAACACCGATGGCAAGGTGATTTTTTAACATTGCACCTTTGTAAGATAAAATCGCTCGGGCAGTATCAGTTGGTTGGGCGCCATTTTGAAGCCATTTAACCGATGCGTCCACATCTAATTCTATAGTTGCAGGATTTGTGTTAGGATTGTAAGTCCCTAGTTTTTCCAAAGATCTACCGTCTCTTTTAGAACGAGCATCAGCTGCCACTATCCAAAAAAATGGTTTTCCTTTTCTACCGTGTCTTTGTAATCTAATTTTTACTGACATAATTGTTTTAAATTTTTAGGTTCACGACCTAAGTTATTAATATAATATTGCTACTTTCTCGAAGTAGGGCGCAAAATTACTAAATAATATTGAATCTCAAATTAAAAATATGATTTATTATCTATCTATAAATCAGAATTCAACATTGAGAAGAAACTCGTATTACTTGTGGATCATTGTTGATAAAATTACCCACCTATCCTTTCATGGGAAAGGTGTAAATACCTATTTTTATGGCTTTAAAATCTTCACAAAACATTTCACTGCATGTATTTGATTTTTGACACTGAGACTACAGGTTTGCCCAAGAACTGGAATGCCCCCATTACGGATGTTGACAACTGGCCTCGTTGCGTGCAGATTGCATGGCAGTTACATGATGACATGGGAAGAATGATTTCTCATCAGGATTTTCTGATTATTCCTGATCATTATAAAATTCCTTATGATGCCGAACAGATTCATGGGATTTCGACAGACCTGGCCCTTCAGCAGGGAAAACCTCTTATTGAGGTATTGAATTTGTTCAACGAAGCCTTGTCGAAAACCAAATTTATCGTCGGCCAGAACCTGAAGTTTGATTTGAATATTATGGGTGCTGAATTTCACAGGTCTGATATCAGGACCGAGCTGAACAATTTGCCCGTACTAGACACCTGTACAGAGAAAACGGCATTATTGTGTGAAATTCCGGGAGGGAGGTTTGGAAAGTTCAAACTTCCGACCTTAACAGAACTCCATGAAAAACTTTTTCGGGAGCCGTTTGAAGAAGCTCATAATGCAACCGCAGATGTTGAGGCCACCACCAGGTGTTTTTTGGAGTTATTGAGGAACGGCCATTATTCAAAGGAGGAATTGGAAGTTGACAGTTCTTATTTTGTCAATTTTACAGAACATAACAAAGGTGTTATTGCTCCTGAAGGTTTGGATCATTTGAACTTAAAGAAGGAAAGTAAAAAAATCCGTAAAAAGAAGGAGAAATCAGATGCCAAAGACGCAGTTATAAGTTCACACAGGCAGGAGGACCTTCAAAAGGCTTCATTTGCGCATTTACACAATCATTCACAATATTCCATTTTACAATCCACTTCCAGTATCACAGATCTGGTTCATGCCACCAGTGCAGATAAGATGCCCGCGGTTGCCTTGACTGATACAGGTAATATGATGGGCGCTTTTGTTTTCGTCAAGGAAATATTGAATCACAACAAGAATAATGATCAGGCGATAAAGCCAATCGTTGGGTGTGAATTCAATGTTTGTGAGAATCATTTGGACAAATCTTTTAAAGACAATGGATATCAGGTGGTGCTCCTTGCCAAGAATAAAAATGGATACCATAATCTGGCAAAGCTGGCGTCTGCAGCCTATATCGATGGATTTTACTATGTTCCAAGAATAGATAAACAATTGATCCAAAAATACAAGGAGGATGTAATTGTGTTAAGCGGCGGTGTCAATGGAGAAATACCGAATAAAATACTCAACATAGGAGAACATCAGGCTGAGCAGGCACTGTTGTGGTGGAAGGAAAACTTCAAAGATGATTTTTACCTGGAGATCAGTGACCATCAGCAGGAAAATGAAAAGCATATTAATGAGGTCCTGGTCGGGTTTTCAAAAAAGCATAAAGTAAAGCTGATCGCCACGAATAATACGTTTTATCTCAAAAAATCCGATTCACTCGCTCATGATATACTACTCTGCGTAAAAGATGGCGAAAAGATGGCAACCCCAAAAGGAAGGGGTCGCGGATTTAGATATGGCCTGCCTAACGATGAATATTATTTTAAAGGGCAGGATGAGATGAAAACTCTTTTTCAGCATGTTCCCGAAGCGATTATCAACATTCAGGAAGTGATCGACAAGGTTGAGATATATGACCTTGCCAGAGATGTGCTGTTACCGAAGTTCGAAATGCCGGAGCAGTTCTACAATCCCAAAGATCAGGAGGATGGAGGCAAAAGAGGGGAGAATGCCTATTTAAGGCATTTAACTTTTGAAGGAGCGAAGCACAGGTATAAAGACCTTAGTGAGGCTATAAAGGAAAGGCTTGATTTTGAATTGATGATTATCGAAAAGACAGGTTATCCCGGCTATTTCCTTATTGTAGAGGATTTTATTAAAGAGGCGCGTAGGATGGGTGTTTCTGTCGGGCCGGGAAGGGGTTCTGCCGCAGGGTCTGCAGTTGCCTATTGCCTGGGTATTACGAATATTGACCCTATCAAATACGATCTTCTTTTTGAGCGTTTTCTCAACCCTGACAGGGTTTCATTACCGGATATTGATATCGATTTTGACGATGAAGGAAGACAAAGAGTGATCGACTATGTAATCAATAAGTACGGATCGAACCAGGTAGCCCAGATCATTACTTATGGAACTATGGCTGCCAAATCTTCGATCAGGGATACGGCCCGGGTACTTGATCTTCCTCTTTCGGATGCCGACCGAATTGCCAAATTGATTCCTGGCCTGAAGTTGAATAATATTTTTGGAACCGATGAAAAAAGTGTCTCCAAGGTAAAGGCTTTGCGAAGTGAGGAAAAGTCAAATGTGGATGAATTGAAAAACATGGCTGAAGGGAACGGGGTTGAAGCAGAAACCATCAAACAGGCCAGAATGCTTGAAGGTTCGGTCAGAAATACTGGTACCCATGCCTGTGGAGTGATCATTACACCTGAAGATATTACGAACCTGATTCCTGTTGCAACTGCCAAAGGAACAGATATGTATGTTACCCAGTTTGATAACGGAGTAGTAGAGGATGCTGGTTTGCTTAAAATGGATTTCCTGGGGTTAAAAACACTAACATTAATTAAGGATACTGTTAAGATCGTGAAGGCCCTGCACAATATTGATCTTGAACCGGATGAATTCCCGTTGGATGATGAGAAAACTTATGCCTTATTTCAGAGAGGGGAAACCATTGGGATATTCCAATATGAATCTCCCGGAATGCAGAAGCACATGAAGTCGCTCAAGCCGACTGAATTCGCAGACCTGATAGCCATGAATGCCCTTTACAGGCCGGGGCCAATGGAATATATTCCTTCTTTTATTGACCGCAAACACGGCAGAGAAGAAATAGCATATGATTTACCGGATATGGAAGAGTATCTCAAGGAAACATATGGAATTACAGTTTATCAGGAGCAAGTAATGCTTTTATCGCAAAAACTGGCAAATTTTACCAAGGGTCAGGCGGATATGCTCCGTAAGGCGATGGGAAAAAAGATTTTTGCCTTGCTTGAAAAATTAAAACCCCTGTTTATAGAAGGTGGAAAAAAGAATAACCATCCCGAAGAAATTTTAGAGAAGATATGGAAAGACTGGGAGGCATTCGCCGCTTACGCTTTCAATAAGTCGCACTCTACTTGCTACGCCTTTATAGCTTATCAGACAGCTTATTTGAAAGCACATTATCCTGCCGAATACATGGCCTCTGTGCTCAGTAATAATATGAATGATATTAAACAGGTATCGTTTTTTATGGAGGAATGCAGGAGGTCCGGGATTGAAGTGCTCGGCCCTGACATCAATGAATCCTATTATAAGTTTTCTGTAAACAAACAAGGAGCGATCAGATTTGGTATGGGCGCTATCAGAGGGGTGGGAGCTGCAGCTGTGCGCGCCATTGTCGATGAGAGAAAGGAGAACGGCAATTACCGTTCGATCTTTGATGTTACCAAAAGGGTAGATCTTAGGTCTGCGAATAAAAAGGCCTTTGACGGTTTGGTACTGGCAGGGGGCTTTGATTCTTTTGAAACCGCCAACAGATCTCAATACTTTGCGCTCGACGAAAAAGGAATCACTTTTATTGAAAAAGCCATTCGATACGGGAATAAGTTTCAGGAGAGCAAGAATTCGGCACAGGTGTCCCTTTTTGGGGAGGCATCTGAGGTGCAGTTTGAAGAACCCGTTATACCTCCTTGTGAACCTTGGAATGTGATGGAGAAACTTTCCAAGGAAAAGGAAATGATAGGGATTTATATTTCGGGTCATCCCCTTGACGATTTTAAAACTGAAATACAGTATTTCTGCAATGCAAGGGTTGACAGCTTAAAGAACATCAACCAATTGGAAGGTAAGGAATTGGCATTTGCCGGGATCATCACCGATGTACAGCACAGGGTAAGTAAAAACGGAAAACCATGGGGGATGTTTACTTTTGAAGATTACAGCGACGCCTATGAATTCAGGCTTTTTAATGAAGATTATTTAAAATACAGGCATTTTTTGATCCCAAACACTTTCTTATATCTTAAAACAGTAATGCGAAGGGCATGGCAGAATGGAGATGTAAGGGTGCAAATCACAACAATACAGCAGTTGCAGGATGTTTTAGGGAAAATGGCTAAAAAAATAACTTTACAGGTACCGATTGACGGTATTAATGAAAAAGCTATTCACGAATTTGATGAGGTTTTTAAGAAACATCCGGGAAACCAGCATCTCAATTTTTTGATATTCGATCAGAAAGAAAAACTCAAGCTCAATATGCCGAGCAGAAGTTCCAAGATCAATATCACCAAAGAACTGCTTGACGAACTCAGTGAAAATGAATGGAGTTTTAAATTGAATTAACGGCTTATGAATTCTGCAAGCAACCTGTGAAAATGGTGCACTCCCTTTTCGCGTTCGGGTGAAAACCTCCCTGCCTTATAAAAGGAGGAATTTATTCCTTTTTGAACATTTTCAACCACAAATTCATCCTCTCGCTCTACTTTATCCAATGCCTGCCCTGCCCCTTTTTCAAGCTTTTCAGGATCAAGTACATAACTGATGAACGAAACCTTGGTCCTGTTTAGGCTAACTGGTTTGACAATATTGACCGAAAGGCCCCAGGGGTAAAAATTAAACATCATATTCGGAAAGACCCAGTAATAATAGGCCGCTACATTTTTGCCATGATCTGTATGCCCTTGAGGTAAGTCAAAGGTTTCACCGGCATGATTAGTATAACCAACCTGAAGGTTACAGTATTTGTAAATTTCGGTTGTATAACTCCCATAATCAAGAACCTTGTTTAGATCTTCATGCACAAAAGGAACGTGAAAGCCTTCGAGATAATTATCGCAGTAAAGGGCCCAGTGCGCCTGAACCAGGTATTCTTTTGAAAGGGAGGCGTCAAATCTTAATTCATGCAAAGGGAGAAACCCGATGCGTTCCTGCATGATACTGATGACTTCGTCAAAATTAAAAGCAGGGTCTAATCCGGTGAACAATAACTGACCCCAATGACGCAAATTAAACCTGTGCAAACCATCGCATTCACGGGGAAAATTCTTGGCGTTTTGAAACTCGGGCATATGTTCAAAATTCCCCTTGAGGTCAAACCTGCGCCCATGATACATGCAAGTTAGCTTTTTATATTTTCCATCGCCCAAAACAACTAGATTGGCCCTATGGGTACATACATTGCTCATACAATGGATATCTCCTTTTTCATCTCTTGTGAGCAGAAGAGGTTCGGTTAAATATCCCTCCAGTAAAACAAAAGGATGGGCCGATTTAGGCAATTTCACCAGTGCTTCATCTCCTATAAACTGCCAGGATTTTAAAAAGATCTTTTCCTTGATGTCTTCAAATACAATCTGACTTCTGTAAAAGGAAGAAGGCAGGGTACTGGCCTTAGTTATATCAGGGTCAATAGTGAATTTATGCCGCATAAGGTTTATACTTTAAATTGTTGTATAATTGCGACTAAAGTAGTAATTAAAATAGAATTAAAACCTGACCTTACTGTGAAAATCGACTCAAAAAAGCAGGATTAAAGGAGAGTGGCATCTTTGTAATGGGTCTGATGATCAAGAGGATATTGGCCTGTTGTTAGTCATGCTTTGTATCCCGTATTATACAGAAATGACTAAGGCCAAAAATCGACATAATGAGTAAAACATCCCATACAGAGTATCTTACACTGGAAACGGTTTTAATCAAATCGGCAGCTGCTGCTTTCCGTTCTGATCTTTTGATTTCTGAACAATGGAAAACACTAAATTTTCTGGATAAACCTGATCTTAAAATTGCCAATGAAGAATACAGTACATTTGAATCTATTTTGAAGAGCCAGTACATAGAAGTGAGTCATTTGCCCGAAAATGAGACTTTGAGTATGGATTCGATATATTGCAGAGATGCTTCAATTGCTACTGATTTTGGTATGATTTTATGTGCTATGGGAAAAAAAGAACGATCCCGGGAGCCTGAAGCCCAAAAGGCATATTTTAAAAAGCATGGTATAAAAGTGTTGGGTGAAATTTTGCACCCGGGAACACTTGAAGGAGGAGATGTCGCCTGGCTTGATAGAAATACACTCGCCGTTGGACATACTTACCGAACGAATACAGCAGGAATACATCAGTTGAAAGGTCTTTTGGAGCCTAAAGGAATTCAGATTATTGTGGCTGAACTACCACACCACAAAGGACCTGATGATGTATTTCACCTGATGTCAATATTTAGCCCGGTCGATGCGGATCTTGCTGTTGTCTATTCACCTTTGATGCCTGTTGCTTTTAGAAATGAACTGCTCCTGAGGGGTTATCGGCTTATTGAAGTTCCTGAGGATGAGTTTGATTCGATGGGATGTAATGTACTTGCCCTGGGCCCAAAAAAATGTTTAATACTTGCAGGAAACCCCCAAACCGAAAAGGGATTGACTGATCATGGTTGTGAGGTATTTACCTATCAAGGAGAACATATAAGTGTTATGGGAGGTGGCGGTCCGACTTGTTTGACCAGGCCTTTGATGCGAAAGGATCGGAACTAATTATTTTGGATGTTTTTAATCAATTGATCCTGAGAAAAAGCTCTGGAAATTCAATATCAAATAGCCTGATTCAACCACTTAAATTTGTATTTTTACCCAACTAATTCTAAAGAATGAACGTACATTTTATATCTATAGGTGGCAGTGCCATGCACAATCTGGCTTTAGCACTTCATGACAAAGGCGATCATATAACCGGTAGTGATGACGCAATATTCGAACCATCAAAATCAAGACTTAAAGAGAAGGGGCTGCTTCCGGATGCTCTGGGTTGGTTTCCCGAAAAAATACACGTTGGATTGGATGCCATAATTTTAGGAATGCACGCCAAAGCTGATAATCCTGAACTGATCAGGGCACAGGAATTGGGGATAGAGATCTATTCGTATCCCGAATTTTTGTATGAGCATGCCAAAAACAAGACCAGGGTCGTTATAGGAGGTTCGCATGGCAAGACGACAATAACCTCAATGATTCTTCACGTGTTGAAATATCACGGTATAGAGGTTGATTTTATGGTAGGAGCTCAACTAGACGGATTTGATAGAATGGTTCACCTCACGGATAAAAACGAGGTCATTGTTCTGGAAGGAGACGAATATTTATCATCCCCCATTGATTTGAGGCCCAAGTTCCATTTGTACAAAGCAAATATTGGTTTGATAAGCGGTATTGCCTGGGATCATATTAACGTATTTCCTACGTTTGAGAATTACGTGGATCAGTTTAAAATATTTGTAGATACAATGGTTAAAGGCGGAATGATGGTTTATAATGAAGAGGATCCGGAGGTGAAAAAAGTTGTTGAAGAAACTTCAAATCAGATTAAAAAATATCCCTACAAA
The DNA here is from genome assembly GCF_038433205.1 of Lutimonas vermicola. Lineage (NCBI taxonomy): Bacteria > Pseudomonadati > Bacteroidota > Flavobacteriia > Flavobacteriales > Flavobacteriaceae > Lutimonas > Lutimonas vermicola. The sequence continues at coordinate 1,489,726 of NZ_JBCDNA010000001.1, read as the reverse complement.
ACCCCTGAGTATTCGATAGAGAATGGCATGACATTACTGGATACAGCCGAAGGGGAAATCCCGCTGGAGATATTTGGCAAACATAATTTACAGAACCTGGAAGGTGCAAGAAGCATTTGTTTTCATTTGGGAGTGAGCGAGGAAGAGTTTTACGAAGCTATAGCCGATTTTAAAGGAGCGAGTAAAAGACTTGAAAAAATTGGTGAAAATGAGCAAACCGTTATTTTTAAGGATTTTGCGCATTCTCCATCGAAAGTTGAAGCGACTACCAATGCAGTAAAAGAGCAATATGCAAACAGAAAACTACTGGCTTGTCTTGAATTGCACACTTACAGCAGTCTCAACGAAGATTTTCTCAAAGAGTATGTGGGCACACTTGACAAAGCTGATGAGGCCGTTGTGTTTTATTCTCCACACGCAGTGAAGATCAAAAGGTTAAAAGAAGTTAGTGAGCAGCAGATAGCAAAAGCTTTTAACAGAGACAACCTGATTGTTTATACAGATCCCAAAGCTTTTAAAGACTTTTTGTTCAGCAAGAACCTGGAAGATTCAGCAGTGCTTTTGATGAGTTCGGGTAATTACGGAGGTCTTGATTTCGAAGAAGTTAAAGAACTGCTATAGCTATTCTTTGTATCCGAACCTTTTTAATTGACTGTTACTGCTCCTCCAGTTCTTATTGACTTTCACGTAAAGGTCCATAAATATTTTTTTGGCAAAGAATCTTTCAAGGTCCTTACGGGCTTCAGTACCAACTCTTTTTAGGGCCAATCCCTTATGGCCGATAATGATTCCTTTTTGCGTGTCTCTTTCGACCATAATTACAGCTCTAATCCTTATTATTTTGGCCTCTTCCTTAAACTCTTCTATTTCAATTTCAACGGAGTAGGGAATTTCCTTTTTGTAATGCATAAGAATCTTTTCTCTTATTGTTTCACTTACAAAGAACTTTTCCGGTTTGTCGGTGAGCTGATCTTTGGGATAATAAGGAGGTGATTCAGGCAGCAATTCGACGATTCGCTTCATCACAGTCTCAATATTAAAATTTTCAAGCGCAGAAATAGGGTGAATCTCGGCATTTGGTAAAGTTTCTTTCCAATAACTAACTTGATTTTCTAAATCCGTTTGCGAAGACTGGTCAATTTTATTTAACAGCAGCAATACCGGAACCTTGACATTTTTAATTTTATTAAAAAAAGCTTCATTTTTCAGGTCTTTCTCACCGGTTTCGACCATATAGACCAAAACATCTGCATCCTCAAATGCAGTTTTTACAAAGTCCATCATGGATTCCTGAAGTTCATAGGCAGGTTTAATAATTCCGGGAGTATCCGAAAACACCACCTGATAATCATCTGAATTTACGATCCCTAAAATTCGGTGTCTTGTGGTTTGGGCCTTTGACGTAATAATTGACAATCGTTCGCCAACCAAGGCGTTCATCAGCGTCGATTTTCCGACATTTGGATTTCCGATGATATTGACAAATCCGGCTTTGTGTTTCATTTAGCTTTGTATTTGAATACAAAGGTACTAGGTTTTCACCTTTGTTCGCGCTGGATTGTATTTTTTATGTGATTTGATCAGATCATGGCAAAACCCAGGATTAAATAAAGCATCGTGGTGATAAGGCCACCCAGAAGTGCATAGGGAAGTTGTGTTCTGACGTGATCAATATGATCGCTTGCCGACGCCATAGACGAGATAATAGACGTGTCAGAGATGGGTGAACAGTGGTCTCCAAAAATACCGCCTCCCAAAGTTGCAGCAATAATCAGTGTAAGTTCTGTTCCATGTACTTTCGCCATGGGAATGGATATTGCCAGCATGATGGCAAAGGTTCCCCATGAAGTTCCTGTTGAAAATGCTATAAAAGAACTAATGACAAAAACGACAGCCGGCAAAAATTCGGGTGACAACCAATCTTTTGACCAATTCGCAACATATTGACCCGTTCCTAATTCGTTACAAGCATCACCAATGGCAAAGGCAAGCAGCATCAACAGGGCCAGAGGCATTAATTCGCTTATTCCTTTTAGAATAAGATTTACCATTTCTTTTAATTTCATGATACCCTGAGAGCGATACAATATCATAGCAACCAGAATAGAGGCAATCACTGCATATAAAACTGAAGATGATCCTGACCCATTACCAATGGCCTTGGAGGCATGGCTTAAGAAAGAATCGGCATTCTCGACTTTCGACCAGCCTGTATAGACAAGATTCACCGGCATCATAATCACCATGGTCAAAAGAGGAATCACCATATTGTATGATTTTGCGCGTATACCTTCTTTTGGTTTAAGTGATGTGATCACATCTGAAATCATTGGTTTAGAACCTTCATCCATTAATTTACCGGAGGTTCGTGTTCTCTTTTCGGCTTTTGCCATGGGACCTATGTCCTTTTTCGACACAATCACTATAAAAAGTATGACCAGTGCCAGTATTGGATAAAAATTATAGGCTATGGATGATAACATTACCCTAAAAGGATTTTCTATATTCTGGGTTATCAAAAGGCCCATTATAAATGCTCCCCATGCATTAAAGGGAATGAGAATAGAGGTTGGAGCGGAGCTCGAATCTGCAATATAAGCCAGTTTCTCTCTCGGAATCTTAAGTTTGTCAAAAACAGGTCTGTACAGAGTACCTACGGTTAGTGAGCTTATGCTTGTTTCAACAAAAAGTACAATCCCGGTAAGCATGGCTAATAATTGTATAATCACCCTGCTGTATCCGATATGTTTATTTTCAAAATATTGGATGAGTTTGTTGAGATGGTTAACAAACCCTTCTACACCTCCTGAATATTGAATAAAAAGGAGCAGGGCACCTACCAAAGCGCTGAACATAATGGTTCTCGTATTCCCCTCAGATTTAAAAACATTAACCATGCCTTCAATGGTTGCGAGAGTCCCGTCAAGGATGTTCCAGTCACTGATGATAAGCCATGAAAACCAAATTCCGAAAACAAGAGCCACATAAACCTGTTTGGTTTTTAATGCTAATATGATGGCAATAACAGGGGGGAGAACGGATAGAATACCGTAGTCGTTCATAAGGATGTCAAAACTGATTAATAATTGTTAAATATAGGAAAACTAAGACATACCCTGCTTTGCTAGTGATTTTTTTATAACTAATTAAATTTGTAAGACCTGCCGGATTCATTTTTCCGCTATGCTTCAAAATGGGCCAAAAGAGGGAAGCTATACTAGAAAAACCAATTGGCTAACGCAATGATATTTTTATTAGAACAGCTGGATTCATTTTTCCGCTACGCTTCAAAATGGGCCAAAAAGGGTTGCTGTACTAGAAAAACCATTTGGCTAACGCAATGATATTTTTATTAGAACAGCTGGATTCATTTTTCCGCTACGCTTCAAAATGGGCCAAAAGGGGGAAGCTATACTAGAAAAACCAAATTGCTCTGCAATTTATTTTTTGTTGATCGAAATTCTTAAATGCAAGCATTACGAATTTCTTACAACAAAAAAACCTTCCAGTTTCCTGAAAGGTTTTTCTAGTAGCGGGAGCTGGACTCGAACCAGCGACCTTTGGGTTATGAGCCCAACGAGCTACCTACTGCTCTATCCCGCGATATATGTTTATGTACGTTTTTCAATATTTCAATTTGGTATAAACCAGCGTCTGTCTGATGACCAAATGACCATGGTGAAAAAGCTATTCATTTTTCACTTAATCTGCGTGCAAAGATACATATTATTTATAGATATAAACAAAGCTTTTTCCATAAAAAAAGTCAGATATTTTTATATCTGACTTTCAATTCATTATCCATGGCTACGTTGGATTATCTTTAAAATTTAAAGAATCCCACAAATTTATCCATTCATAGACATTAAGAATTCCTCGTTGTTATTGGTATATTTAATTTTGTCCTTAACAAATTCCATGGCTTCTATCGGATTCATATCAGCCAGGTATTTTCTCAATACCCAAATCCTTTGTCTCACCTTATCCTCATGAAGCAGGTCATCACGACGTGTGCTTGATTTAACAAGATCAATAGCAGGATAAATTCTTCTATTAGCAATGTTTCTGTCTAATTGAAGTTCCATATTTCCTGTTCCTTTGAATTCTTCAAAAATCACTTCATCCATTTTAGAACCTGTATCGGTAAGCGCAGTCGCTATTATAGAGAGAGATCCTCCATTTTCAATATTTCTGGCTGCACCGAAAAATCTTTTTGGTTTGTGTAAGGCATTAGCATCGATTCCCCCAGATAATATTTTACCCGAAGCAGGAGCCACTGTGTTATAAGCCCTGGCCAGACGTGTTATTGAATCGAGTAAAATTACCACATCATGTCCGCATTCTACAAGCCTTTTGGCTTTTTCAAGTACGATATTGGCAACTCTTACGTGTTTTTCTGCCGACTCATCAAAAGTAGAAGCAATAACTTCTCCCTTAACATTGCGTTGCATATCGGTAACTTCCTCCGGACGTTCATCAATCAACAGAACCAATTGATAAACTTCAGGGTGATTAGCTGCAATTGCATTAGCAATATCTTTTAATAATATTGTTTTTCCGGTTTTGGGTTGTGCAACGATCATACCTCTTTGGCCCTTTCCAAGTGGTGAAAAAAGATCAATAATTCGCGTAGAAAGATTGCTTCCCTTTTCAGCTAGGTTAAATTTTTCCTCAGGAAATAAAGGTGTAAGGTGTTCAAAAGATACCCTGTCTCTTACAATACTCGGATTGAGTCCGTTAATAAGACTTACACGGATCAATGGAAAATATTTTTCTCCCTCTTTTGGGGGCCTCACTTTTCCTTTAACGGTATCTCCCGTTTTTAAACCAAAAAGTTTGATTTGAGACTGGGACACATAAATATCATCAGGTGAAGAGAGGTAATTATAATCTGAAGATCTTAAAAAGCCATAGCTGTCTGGCATGATTTCCAATACACCCTCGCTTTCAATAATACCATCAAATTCAAAATCAGGGTCTCTGTATTTCGCCTGTTTATTCGCTTCATTACCACGTTGCTTATGACCTTGATGTTGATTGTTGGGATTATTATTTTGATTTCTTTGATCCTTTTGCTGATGTTTCTGATCCTTATGTTGTGGATTTTTCTGATTCTGCTGAGTCTTCTGATCTTTTGCTTGTGCAGGATGTTGTTTTTTAGGCTCTTGTTTCTGAGCTGGTTTTTTCTGTTGGATATTAGGATCCCTTTTGTCTTCGACAACGGGTCCGGTATCAACAGGTGATTTCTTTTTTTCATGAGTTGGCTCAACCTTGACCTTTTTTTTCTGTTCGATTACAGGTTTTGCTTCTTCTCTTGTAATTTCTTTTTTTGGAAGGATTTCTCTTTTTATGTCGCTGGCTGGGGGAGCCATTTCAGGTGCGCCTTCATTTTTCGAAATTCTTCTTCTCTTAGGTTTATTGTCTGAAGTTGTTTTTTCAACAACTTGTTTTGGATTTGCAGCTTGTACATCCAATATTTGATAAACCAAATCAAGTTTTTTTAATTGACGGAACTTTGGGACATCAATTTTTTGCGCAATCTCTTGCAACTCCAAAAGTTTCATCTCTTTGAGTTTGTCTATGTCAAACATCATATATAAATGTTAATTAATGATATCAATTCTTTGGAAAGGATTATCTGTTTAAATGAATATGTTTTGATAATATAATAGGGTATCGTAAAAGAAGTAATTTTACAATAGGTTTCGATTTGATGGCACAATATTACAAAATAAAATTAATATAGAAAGTTATTTCTTAAAAAGATTAATGTATTTTTGCGCTTGATTTTTAAGAAATGCTACAAAGAATTCAAACTGTTTATTTATTAGTTGCAATCATTCTATCAGGGATTGTATCTTTTTTACTTCCATTTTGGTCAGATCAGGAGATGGAGGATGTTTATTTGGATTCGTTGTTTCAAACAGGAGAAGTAACACTTATGGCTGTGCCTGTCCTATTTATGATGTCGGGACTTATCTCGGTCATTACCATATTATCATTTAAAACCCGAACAAGACAAATCGTATTCAATAGATTGAATATCGTGATAAACTTTTTATTGTTAGGAGTTATTGTTTACCATTTATTAATGTTACCTGGAGAAACTGTTGTTTCAAAGAAGGGTATTGGCGTTTTCATACCTTTAATCGTAATTGTTTTTCTGGCATTAGCCAATAAAGCAATCATTAAGGATGAAAAACTTGTAAAATCTGTAGATAGGTTACGATAATACTAATACCTTAGTTATAGTGTGTTAAGACTGTCTGAATTCAATTCAGACAGTTTTTTTTTGGCCGTTTACCATCTAACGGTTTTTGGGTAATTTTCAAAATCCCAAGTTCCTCTATTGTGAGAACCATGATGTGTGTATATATTTGTAGTGTAATTATTCAAGTAATAGTTACTGTTATGAAAAAACAGCCTTTGAAAAAAGGTATAAGGGGGGAAAGGAGAGGAGTCAACTTTCACTTCAACGAAGAAAAGAGCTTCTCTCCTTATTTTAAACTCCGGGAATAAATTGCTATGAATTCCTAATACTGACATTTTGAAAATTAAATTTCTCTAATCGAGATGCCATTGAGGACCATTTGGTCTCAATGATATGATATACTCCTAATTTTAATATAGGAGAAAAAAGAGGGGAGAAAGGAGAGAAGTGAAGCGCATTGTTTCTGTCATTCTATTTAAACAAATTACTTCTCTCCTTACTATTTTTCAAAAAGTGGGAAAATTGCTATAGATTCCTAAATTGACATAAAGACATCAAATTTCTCAAAGAAATGATGGCGTTAAGGCAAAATCTTGACGTTGTAACATACTCCTTGATATTATATATCGAGGAGAAGAAGAAAGGGGAGAAAGGAGAGAAGTAAAGCACATTGTTTTCTAATATACTTAAATGATACAAATAGCTTCTCTCCTTACTATTTTTTCCAAATTCAGTTATGTTATCATCATTTTAGATAAAAAGTATTGATCTGGATTAACAAATTAAGATCATAATCATATACTCCATTGCTGGAGAAGAAGAGAGGGGAGAAAGGAGAGAAGTGAAGCACATTGTTTTCTAATATACTTAAATGATACAAATAGCTTCTCTCCTTACTATTTTTCAAAGGAAAAAAGGCAGCCTGCTCTAAAAGGATTTAACAAGAGGTCTGGCAGATTAATTTCTGATAAAAACTTGAAATCGACATAAAATACTCCATAATCATTGGAGAAGAAGAAAGGGGAGAAAGGAGAGAAGTGAAGCACATTGTTTTCTAATATACTTAAATGATACAAATAGCTTCTCTCCTTACTATTTTTTAAAACAAAAAAAATACCCAAATCTGTAAACTTGAGTATTTTTTAAGAAGAAACGACAATATTCTTCTTTTTAAGAGGAAAAAGGAAAGGGAGTTAGGAGAGAAGTGAAACAAGTTTTCTAATAAACAAATAACTTCTCTCCTTACTATAAATATTTCAACTATTGAAATTAAATTCAACGCTAACGAACATGCAAGATAAAAAAGAATTTGAAAGATTCAAATATAAATGAAGATACTTTTTAGAACATAAAACTTAAATAATTGACATTCAGATTCATACGGTTAAAAAAAATAAGCAAATGAAGTAAAAAAACAATAAAAATACATAATAATAGATTTTTTATATCTTTCGAAACATTAAATTAGTGGTTTCTGGGTATAAACCTAGTGGTTTTCAGGTATATCAAAAAATACCTGATTTCGCTATTGGTTTGTATACCATTTGCCGATACATTTGATGTGTTAGCCTGTTTTGGCTGATATACGTATACATACAAAACAAATCTAAAAGTTTATTATTATGAAAAATTTTACTTTAGCAATTGCCGTATTGTTGGTTATGGCATCATTTACAACCAACTTAACTAATTCAAAATCAGTTGTTTTATCTGATTACGAAGGAACTTTATTAGAATCTGCTCCTATACTGGAAAACAATAGTGGAGACGTTTCTGTGACATTCACTGTTAATGAAAATGTAATGGTTTCTTCTGCTTTGATTGGATCTTCTAACGAAATCTTTCTAGTGGAAAATGGTGATTCCAACTCATCAAAAACAGTGACACTTGATCTTAAACCCGTAAACGGTAAAGTTGAAACTACTTTCAACAACATTTATGAAAGCAATTATGACGTTGCTGCCATGGATGCTTTATTGAATGCCAAAGAGCCGGAAAGAAGACCTAAAGGAGCTATCATGTGGGATTAGTGTTGTTCTTTGTACAATATTTACAGATTTAAAACGTTTATTTCATAAACTAGGTAAAGATCCGAAAAATTAGTTTTTTTCGGATTTTTTTAAACCCAGTTTTGAACAAAATATTTTGTACATGGATAAAATGATTACAGTTCATATTGCCGATGACCACCAGATCTTGATTGATGGGGTTAAAGCGGTACTCAATTTAGAACCCAATATTGAGGTTACAGGATTTTCCCTTAACGGGATTGAAGTTGTGGACTGGTATGAAGAAAATACTTCAGATGTGCTTATTCTTGATATCAATATGCCGGAACTGGATGGTATTGAAGTATTGAAAAAGTTGAAAAACCTTAAAAAAAGACCCGAAATCATTGTATTATCCAGCTATGACGATGTAAAACTCGTCAAGGAAGTACTTCAGATGGGAGCTAAAGGTTTTGTGCCCAAAAAGTCTGCCGGGGAACATATTGTTAACGCAGTATACAAAGTTTCTGCCGGTAATCAGTACTTTACCGATGATGTTAAGGAGAAAATGATGCAAACCTTGTTAAATGGCCAGGTTAAGAACGAAGGGAGTCAGGACGGGGTTTTAATCAGTTCGCTTACCAAACGAGAGGTACAGGTGTTAAAGCTTGTGGCCCAGCAATACAGTACGCGGGAAATTGGTGATGAATTGCATATAAGTGAAAGTACCGTTGAAACGCATCGCAAAAACTTGATGAAAAAAGTTAAAGTAAAGAACAGTGTTGGTTTAGCTATTTTTGCTTTAAAAAATGAGGTTATATAATCTGATATCAGAAAACAAATTGAGCTACCGTATACTTACGTTTGTCATATTCTTGTATTCTACTTCATTTGTGTTAGCACAGAATGGAAATCAGGAAGCGGCCTATATTGAGCACAAATTAAATCAGATCGATTCATTGCTCGATGCCGGTAGTTACAAACAAGTAACTAAAATCATCAATACTACTTTAAATACCTTTTCTTTTAAAAAAAATTCAGAAGAGCAGCTGGCCTTTGATTTTAGGAAGGCTAAGAATTTGTATTTGCAAGGCAACAAAGAAAAGAGCCTCAAAGAGTTTTTAAATGGATTGGACCGTTTAAAAGCAAAACCTTTTTCTCCTCTTAATATCGAATATGCCAATATGCTGTCTAAAATATTTGCCAATTCTCAAAATTTTGATAAGGCCATTTATTACAATAAGATAGCCTTACAAAAAGCTTATTTGATCAAAGATACGACTAGTATCGCCAAGGGACTAATTCGTATGGGTAGTTTTTATTACTCAAAAGATGAGGAGGATAGCGCGAAAATGTACTTTAGGAAAATGGCTCGTTTTCCGGTAACACCGCTTACTGAGAAACGAATTGGAGATGCCTTAAATAATTTGGGTGTCATTGCTCAGAATAACGATAATTTTGATTTGGCCAAAACCTGGGCTAGAGAGGCTTTAAAATTGAGAATCAAATTAAAGGACGATAGAGGAATTGCCTATTCTAATGTTAATTTGGGAAATATTTATCATTTTGATCAACATTACGAGACGGCCATTGACAATTATTTAGACGCTTTTGAGCAGATAAAATTAGATACTTCCAGAGATTCCCAATACCTGAAAAGAATCATCTACGAAAATCTGTCTGTTTCTTATGACTCCATAAATGACTATAAAAATGCCTATAATTATTTACATAAATCTTATCAGCTTAAGTTTAAATTAACCAACGAGCAACTGGCAGAAAATATCGCCGAAGTTGAGGCCAAATACAATCTTGCAGTCGAAGAGCGAAAAACGGAAGAAGAAAAAAACAGGACATTAAGGGCCCAGTTTTTGTTCTATGGACTGGCGTTTATTACACTTACTTTTGTGATTTTGGCCTTTATTTTTTACAAAAACTATAAGCTTAAGCAACAGAACAAACTTGAACAGATCCATAGCAACCTGCAAAACAGAATTATCAATGCTACCATTGACGCCAAAGAGAAGGAGCGAAAATCTATTGCAGAAATTCTTCATGATAGTGTAAGCGCACTTTTGTCTTCTGCTAATTTACATTTGCAGGCTTCAAAGGCCCAATTGAATTCCCATGTCCCTATTGAAATTTCAAAGGCACAGGAGATCGTGAATGAAGCTTCGGTCAAGATCAGGGATTTGTCACATGAATTGATTTCATCTGTATTGCTAAAATTTGGACTTGCCTTTGCAGTACATGACCTTTGTGAAAAATATTCAAACTCAGAAATCCAATTTATGAGTGATGACAATGGGATCAAAAGATACAACCAACAGTTTGAAATTAAAATTTATAATATTATTGAAGAGCTTATCAATAATATACTAAAACACAGTGGTGCCAAGAACGCTACAATCAACCTTAAGGAAAGGAATGGCAATAAATTACTGATACAAATTATTGATGACGGAATAGGATTCGAAGTTCATAAAGCAAGAAAAAAAGATGGATTGGGCCTTAGTCATATCGAAGCCAGAATCAAAATGATGCATGGTGTTTTTAATATCAATTCCAAAAAAGGTGAGGGCACAAGCATTTTTATATCAGTTCCTATCTACCAGGCGAAAATGGCAGAGGCTATTTGATTTTATCTTTTTATCTCAATGATCTCAAGATTTTTTATATCGGCCTTGTCTATTTCAAAACGCAGCATTGTTTTTACTTTATGGAACCCGTGATTACCGACAGCGCCAGGATTCATATGTAATAATTGCAGTTTTTTATCAAACTGAACCTTGAGTATATGAGAATGGCCGGATATAAACAATTTAGGAGGATGTAAGGTTAAAGCTTCCCTGACCCTGGGATTATAGCGGTATGGATAACCTCCAATATGCGTCATCCAAACATGGACCTCCTCCACCTTAAATTTATTATCCAAAGGAAACTCACTGCGTATATCTTTGTCATCTATATTTCCGTAAACTGCTCTTAGGGTACTGACTTCCCGGATTCTATTTGTTACTTCAATGCTTCCAATATCACCGGCATGCCATACTTCATCAGAGGCTTTGCAATAATTAAGCACTTTTTCATCGATAAAGCTGTGGGTGTCGGATAATAGCAAAATTTTAAGCGCCAAAGGAGTATTGATTAAATTAAGTATCTTTGTTCGTCGTAAAAATAAAGGTTTTTGAGATATTTTGTTGAACTTTCTTATCATGGAAAAAATTACCATGGCTGGCAAATACAACCCAATGAAATTTCGGTACAGGAGATCATTGAAAAGGCCCTCTCATTATTGTTGAAACAAGAGATTTCAATAGTGGGTTGTGGAAGAACAGATTCAGGAGTACATGCAAGTCAGTTCTTTTTTCATTTTGATATTGATGCAACAATTGATAAAAGAAAGTTAAAATTTAAGCTAAATTCTTTTTTACCAAAGGATATAGCTATTTTTCGCATAACTAGGGTGCAGGAAGATGCACATGCAAGATTTTCTGCGGTTTCGAGAAGTTATCAATACCGTATCTCATTGGTTAAAAATGTTTTTGAAAATGACTTGAGTTTACAGCTGTCTGAAAACCATCTTGATATAGACAAGATGAACAGAGCAGCACTACTCTTAATGGATTATATTGACTTTAAGAGCTTTTCTAAAAACAAAACGGATGTTAAAACATTTGATTGCACGATCAGTGAAGCCTTTTGGGAAAGAGAAGGAGAGAATCTAACTTTTCACATTAGTGCGAACAGGTTTTTAAGAAATATGGTGAGGGCTATTGTAGGCACTTTGCTTGAGGTAGGTAAAAACAGAATGAGTATACATGAATTCAAAAGTGTGATCGAATTGAGAGATAGAACCAGGGCAGGTGCATCGGCAAAAGCCAAAGGGCTGTATCTCACAAAAGTGAGTTATCCAAACGAAATTTTCATAGAATAGCATGTCTAAAAACAAGGAAGAAAATAAAAAAGTAATTGGAAAGGTGTATGACGTAAAGTTATTCTCCCGGCTAATGAAATATGCCAGATTTTACAAACTCCAATTTGCTGTTTCAGTTATCGCGGTTTTGTCTGTGGCGATGCTCGCGGCAGTGAGGCCCATTCTGTTAAAAAGGATCATTGATGATTTTATTTATACCAAGAATTCGGAGCAACTTGTGTTTTTCACTATTTTGATGCTTTTGGCACTTCTGTTTGAAGTTTTGTTTCAATTCTTATTTATTTATTTTGCGAATTGGCTGGGTCAAAACATCATAAGAGACATGAGAACCCAACTTTTTAAGCATTTGCTGTATTTTAAAATGCAGTATTTCAATAAAACCCCAGTGGGTAAACTCGTGACCAGAGTCGTCTCGGATATTGAAACCATTGCAAGCGTATTCGGACAGGGTTTATTCATGATCATCAGTGATATTTTAAAAATGCTCGTCATTGCCATGGTGATGCTTTTTATGAACTGGCAATTGGCTTTAATTGTGTTTGCGATTCTCCCTATTCTTGTTTTCGCCACCAAAATTTTTCAAAAGGCGATGAAATCTGCATTTCAGGATGTAAGAACAGAGGTGTCCAACTTGAATACTTTTGTACAAGAGCGTATTACCGGCATGAGAATTATTCAATTGTTTTCCCGTGAAAAAATTGAATATGATAAATTCAGAAGGATCAATGAAAAGCACAAAAAAGCATGGATCAGAACGGTATGGTACAATTCTATATTCTTTCCTGTTGCGGAGGTTTTACCCTCAATAGCCATAGGGTTGGTGGTTTGGTACGGAGGTTTGAACGCTGCGACCAGCAATTCTGTTTCGGCAGGCGAGATCATTAGCTTTATCATGATGAACAACATGCTGTTCAGACCATTAAGACAAATTGCGGATAAATTCAACACGCTTCAGATGGGAATGGTCGCAGCCGAAAGGGTGTTCAAGATTATCGATGCGAAGGAAAGTGAAATTGACACGGGTAACGTGGTGATTGATACTTTTAAAGGAAAAGTGAGTTTTAAGGATGTTCATTTTAGTTATATTCCTGATGAAGAAGTAATTAAAGGTATATCTTTTGATGTTAAACCTGGTGAAACTGTTGCCATTGTAGGAGCTACAGGTGCTGGAAAATCAACCATTATTAATTTGCTCAATCGCTTTTATGAAATTGATAAAGGAAGTATTGAAATTGATGATGTCGATATATCTAAGTACAGGTTGCATGAGCTTAGAGATCAGATCGCAGTAGTATTGCAAGATGTTTTTCTTTTTTCGGAGAGTATTTTTGACAATATAACGTTAAAGGATGATTCCATAACGATGGAAGAAGTACAAGAATCAGCAAAGGTTATTGGTATACATGAATTTATCATGTCCTTACCAGGCGGTTATGACTATAATGTAAAAGAAAGAGGTGTTATGCTATCGGTGGGTCAAAGGCAGCTGATCGCTTTCCTGAGGGCTTCTGTCAGTAAACCTGGAATTCTGATACTCGATGAAGCTACGTCGTCAATTGATTCACATTCAGAAAAAATGATTCAGGATGCAACCGAAATGATCACCAAGAACAGAACTTCCATTATCATTGCTCATCGGCTTGCAACAATTCAAACTGCAGATAAGATCATCGTAATGGAAGATGGTAAAATTGTAGAACAGGGCAACCATACAGAGTTGCTTGATAAAAAGGGGTATTATAGTAAATTATACAATATCCAGTTTGTTCAGAAACAAGCAAGTTAATACTTTCAATAAGTTAGCTGAGGTCGTCTTTTATGATCTCGGCCAGTTCAGAAAAATCTTCATACAGGATAAACGCACCGTTATTGATATAAGATACTTGTCCGGATTCTTCGGATACGATAAGCGCAAGGGCATCTGTACGTGTTGTAATTCCAAGGCCGGCTCTGTGCCTTAAACCGAAATGGGCCGGAATTTCTATGTTGTTTTCTATAGGAAGAATAACCCTGGAGGCTGTAATAATGTCATTTTCAACCACAATGGCGCCATCATGAAGCGGGCTGTTTTTGTAGAATATACTTTTTAAAATGGGTTTATTCACCTTTATTTCCATAGCATCTCCGGTCATTTTGACGAATTCCAAACTATTATTTCTCTGCAATACGATAAGCACACCTGTTTTGCTTTTTCCCATTTCCTCACAAAAAGAAACAATATCATCAATATAGGTGTTAGCCGATATTTCGGTCTTAAAAATTTTAAAATTCTTGAGGAAGCCTTTTTTAGAGGCAATATTCGTGGAGCCCACCATCAGTAAGAACTTTCTGATCTCTTGTTGAAATACGATGATCAATGCGATAAATCCACCTCCTAGAAATTTACCAAGTATGTCACTCAGCAATTCCATTTTAAGGGCCTGTGTAAGTTTCCAAATAAGATAGATTATCGCTATTCCTATAAAGATATTAATCGCTGCAGTGCCTCTAATTAATCGAAAAATATAAAAAAGTAAAACAGCGACTAAAACAATATCAAGAATATCTAAGAAGCTGATGTTTAAAAAATTAATTTGATCCAATTCTAAGCCGGTTTTTGTAAATGTATGAATTATTTTACAGTATATAAATATTCGATCGAATCGCAGAGAATCTCCTTGTGAATAAGAAAGACTTTGGTTTGCAAATAATTTTGAAAAAGGGTTTGATCATCATAAGCCAAAATAACTTTTAATTCTTCATAATTTTTGCAAGTTTTTTGCTCTTTTATTATAGATTCAAGAGTTTCCTGATCAATGACCTTATCATTAATTTTAATTGATTGATCCTCAATTTTGACTAATACAGAACAAGAACTTTCGTTTATAGAATCCAAAAAATCATCCTGATCATTATTGAATTTGAAATTGATCTGGGTGAAAGGAGCCAAGGAAACCTTCTCTGAAGATATATCGGCATAGCTAAAATAATTGTTCATTCCTTCCTTTTTGTGCATGGAATCCTTGTTCCTGTTTTCCTGCATTTCTATCAGGATAGGAACAACCTCCTTCATTGGTAACCTCCTGTCAATATTGAATATCCAATGTGTGTTCAGTATTTTGTTATTCTTGTTCAAACGAGCTGTTGTAACTCCATTATTGGCCTCCATAAATACCCATATACTTGAATGATTTTGAATTTCTGAGATACCGGGAATATCGATCAGGGGTAATTGCACCGTTTTTTTCTGGCAGTTGATCAAAATGAGGCACATCGTTAGCAGCGCAAAGCAAGATCTTTTGTTCATCAGGAAACTCTGTTTGTTATTTTTTCAACGATCCTTATAGCTTCCATGGCCTCTTTTACATCGTGTACGCGCAGTATATTAGCACCTTTCATCAAGGCGATTGTATGGGCCGAGGTTGTCGCATTCAAAGCCTGCTCGGGTTTCACATCCAATAAATTGTACAGCATTGATTTTCTCGATAATCCGGCGAGTACAGGAAGTTCCAAACTTTTAAAAAGTTCTAATTTCTGTAGTAATTCAAAATTTTGATCAAGGGTTTTACTGAATCCGAATCCGGGGTCGATAATCAGGTCGTTGATGCCAAGTTCCCGAAGCTGAAATATTTTTTGAGAGAAATAGTAAATAATTTCTTTTATGAGATTTTTATAGAAAACATTTTGCTGCATTGTTCGCGGGTTACCAATCATGTGCATGATAATATAGGGTACCTGATATTGGGCAACTGTGGAGAACATTTGATCATCAAGGCCCCCGGCTGAAATATCATTGATCATACAGGCTCCCCTGTCAATGGCTTCTTTCGCAACGCGGCTTCTAAATGTATCAATTGAGATCAATGCATCCGGAAATTCTTGCATCAGGACCTCAAGTACGGGCAAGAGCCTGTAAAGTTCATCCTCTTCTGAAACATCCTTTGCATCAGGCCTCGAAGAATAAGCACCCAGGTCAATAAAAGTTGCACCTTCGTTTTGGATCTTTTTAACTTGTTCAATGATGCCTTTTTCTGATTTGTATTTACCGCCATCATAAAAAGAATCAGGAGTTAAGTTAATGATTCCCATCACTTTCGGTGAATCGAGGTCTATTAAATGGCCTTTACAATTGATGAGCATATTCAATATTCTTTATCAGCTGGCTACGGTATTAACAACTTTGCTTAATTCAGGCGCCTTATATGATTTCATTTTAGACAGGAGATCTTCAATTGACGCACTTACCATAATCATATCGCGGTTTTCCTGTTTTAAAAACCCTTCCTTAACCATATGATCCAATTGTAACAAGGAATGATCAAAAAAATTATTGATATTCAAAATGCCTATGGCTTTTTTCTCAATGCCAAGTTGCCCTAAAGTAAGAGCTTCGAAAATTTCGTCAAGAGTGCCGAAGCCACCGGGCAAGGCTATATAACCATCAACCAGCTTACTGATTTTGACTTTTCTTTTTGACATTTTTCTGGTCACAATCATCCGTGATATTCTGGTATGGGCCACTTCTTCATGTTTCAGCAAACCCGGGATCACGCCAATGACTTCTGAGTTGTTTTTGATCATGGTATCTGCGATGACTCCCATCATTCCAATTTTCCCACCACCATAAACCAATCCGATTCCTTCTTTGGAGAAATAATTACCCAAATTGACAGCGGCTTTGGCATAATCTCCGTTGAAGCCTTTACTCGAACCACAAAATACAGCTATACGTTTCATTTTATAGGGGTTTGTCATGTATATAATTTGTAAAAATAAGCAAACCGGGGATATTATATCATGAGATTTTTATAAATTCGTTTTGACAAAAAATCTAAAGATCCTGATTTCAACTTACATGCAGAACACATCCAAGCAATATAATGAGATAATGGCTAAATGCCGTTCTCTTTTTATAAATAAAATGACTGATTATGGCAGTGCCTGGAGAATTTTAAGACTCCCTTCATTAACCGATCAGATATTCATCAAGGCTCAAAGAATCAGACAACTTCAGGAGAATACAACACGAAAAGTGGATGAAGATGAAATTCCTGAATTCATAGGAATCATCAACTATTCTATCATGGCCCTTATTCAGTTGGAACTTGGGGTAGTTGAGCAGCCCGATCTTAATGTCGATGAGGCAGTCAGGTTATATGACAAGCACATGAAGGAGACAAAGGATTTGATGGAAAAAAAGAATCACGATTACGGAGAAGCCTGGCGAGACATGAGGGTAAGTTCTTTAACCGATCTGATTCTTCAAAAATTATTAAGGGTTAAGCAGATCGAAGACAATCAAGGGAAAACACTGGTATCCGAAGGGATAGATGCCAATTATCAGGACATGATCAACTATGCCATTTTTGCCTTGATTTTAATGAATGAATAAAACCATGACATGCGTATTATAACCCATATCGCCCGCTTTCTAGTTGCTGTAACTTTTATATTTTCGGGATTTGTAAAATTGGTGGACCCCTTGGGCTCAGCCTATAAATTTGAGGAATATTTTGGAGCAGATGTATTGAACCTTGAGTTTTTAAGCCCCTTTGCATTGCAATTCTCTATCGTACTCATTCTTGCAGAAATTATGCTTGGAGTGATGCTCTTAGTAGGCTATAAACCAAAAATTACAGTCTGGAGCTTATTTTTTATAAGCTTGTTATTTCTTTTTTTAACCTGGTATTCAGCACATTATGATAAAGTTACTGATTGTGGTTGCTTTGGGGATGCTATAAAACTAACACCCTGGGAGACATTTTATAAAAATGTTATACTGATTGTACTGGTGGTTTACTTACTGATAAGAGTATATGATATCCATCCCATTTTGTCTGATGTATTTGCCAGAAGGGTGAGTATGATATCATTTATTGTATTTGTTGGCATTGCATTTTATGTGTTGCGGTATTTACCTATCATTGATTTCAGGCCATATGCCATAGGCAAGAACATTCCGGAGGGCATGCGTATTCCAGAAGATGCCGAAGTACCTGTTTATGAAGACACCTGGATCTATAAAGTGGATGGAGAAAATAAAGTCTATACAACCGAAGATAAGCCTTGGAATATTCAGGGAGCCACTTTTGTTGATCGAAAAACGCGAACCTTAAAGGAAGGCTATATACCACCTATTCATGATTTTACAATGGAACGTGAAGGTGAAGATCTTACTGAGACATTAATGGAAAAGGAAAAGCTCATGCTGATCGTAGCCTATAATCTCAAAATGGCGAGTCAGGAAGGAATGCAGCAAATCAAAGAGCTGTCTGAACGCGCGATGGAAATGGGCTATACAGTTTATTGTTTCTCAGCATCTACTCAAGAAGATTATGACATTATTAAAAAGGAATATAATTTGGATTTTGACCTTTTATTTTGCGATGAAACAACTTTAAAAACCATCGTCAGATCGAACCCGGGAATTGTGACCCTCAACAAAGGCACGATCACGGGTAAGTGGAGCTGGAGACGTGCCGATAGCATAATTTTAGATCATTAGAACATGAAGCATGTATTATTGGTATTTCTTGGAGGAGGATTAGGAAGTGTTGCAAGATATTGGCTCAGTTTAAAACTAAATAATTTTGAAAATGCCATCCCTTTTGGAACCCTGTTGGCAAATGTAATAGGAAGCCTCTTTATAGGAATGATACTGGGTTATTCTGAGAAGATTGGCATGTTAAACCAAAATCATTCCTTGTTGCTCGCTACCGGATTTTGCGGGGGGTTTACCACTTTCTCTACCTTTGCCTATGAAAACCACCTCTTTATAAAAGGGAACGATTATTTTACCATGATTCCCTATCTCGCCGCAACCTTTGTATTTGGCATTGCCGCAGTATTTTTGGGGATTTACCTGGTGAAGTTGATTTGATCAATGCTTAAATAACATCACCCCGGCTTTGATTTCTGTATCCAGATAATTTACTTTTGGCGGAATCGGACATGAATATTTACTGTTGTAAGCACAATAGGGGTTATAAGACTGGTTAAAATCGATAGTAATCGTTTCACTCTTCGGTAATTGGAGATCTATATATCTCCCACCTCCATAACTGCTTTCTCCATTGGTCAGGTCGGTAAAAGGTAAAAACAAATAGTCTTCATAGTCAGGGGTTAAGAGCAATTTTTCATTTTGGTAAATTTCTAACGTATAGTTTTTCCCTTTTAATTTAAAGCTTGCCGTGGCGTATAACTTGTATACAGGTAATCGATCTGTGGTAGTTTTCATTTGAAAAGGCTTGCTGTCTTTGTAAAAAGTCAATTTGGCATTCACGATGTAATTACTGTCAACAGGGAAAAATTCTAGGGATTTAAAAACAGCCAGATCTTCATCTGTCAGGGGGGATTCCTCTTTACTGGCAAATTCTTTATTCAATTTTTGCTGAAATTTCAGGGCTGCCTCAACATCTTTTGAAACCTGGCTGTACAGCACTGAAACGAATAAAAATGAAATAAGGAAAAAGTGTATTTTCATGACTTGGCTTTTATCCAAATATACCTATAAAAAATCATAAGAACTTTGGTTTTTACACCTGAATAAATTTTATTTCTTGGAAATTAGGCACACGATTTTGATTTTGATAAAATATATCTTTACAGCATGCTAAAAACGATCATCAAACCCTACGAGGGATTATCCAGAGAAGTCTGGTTTATGGCGCTTACGATGCTCATCAACAGAGCCGGAGCGATGGTGGTACCGTTTCTGTCATTATACCTTACAAATTTTCTTGAATTCTCGTTAGAGCAAGTGGGATGGATCATGTCTTGCTATGGTTTCGGATCGGTAGCGGGGGTTTTTATTGGAGGAAAATTGGCGGATAAAATTGGCTATTATAAGGTGATGTATTCCAGTTTATTTGGCACAGGACTGGTTTTTTTTTCCATCCAGTTCATTACTGATTTTTACTCCTTATGCCTGGGGATTTTTGCATTAACTATTTTTGCAGATGCGTTTAGACCCGCAGTTTGGGTGGCTCTTGATGATTACAGTGAAGACCATAACAGAACCCGTTCAGTCACCCTGATAAGATTGGCGATTAACCTGGGATTTTCCATGGGGCCCGCTCTTGGTGGTTTGCTTATCACTTATATTAGCTACAGAAGCCTTTTTTGGGTTGACGGAATAACATGTTTGATTGCAGGAATGATCATTTTGAGGTTTTTGAGTCAGAAAAGCCAGGTCAAAAACCAAAACAAAGAAACAGCACTTCCAAAATTGTCACCGTATAAAGACAGGCGTTATCTTATATTTTGGTTTGCCATGTTTTTGATTGGGTTTACATTTATGCAGTATTTTTCTACCATACCACTTTATTACAGTCAAAGGCTAGGGCTGACTGAAGATAAAATCGGACTGATGCTGGCGATGAACGGGATGTTAATTTTTCTGTTGGAAATGCCCATCGTTCATTCGCTGGAAAAGGGTAAACTGCAAAATTTAAAGATAGTCATAGGCGGATCATTTTTGCTGCTGCTTAGTTTTCTTGTATTAAACGCCGGGCCCTGGATCGGACTGGCCGTAATGGGCATTATATTTATGACTTTTGGCGAAATGCTCGGTTTTCCTTTCTCCAATTCATATGCCCTCGACAGGTCAAAACTTGGAAATCAAGGATCCTACATGGCTCTTTATAGTATGTCTTTTTCTTTTGCTCATATTTTGGGCCCCAATTTAGGAATGCAATTTTCTGCCCGATATGGATATGAGGCCACCTGGTACCTCATGGCCGGTATTTGCCTGCTGGCATGTTTAATTTTA
This sequence comes from Lutimonas vermicola, assembly GCF_038433205.1. NCBI lineage: Bacteria > Pseudomonadati > Bacteroidota > Flavobacteriia > Flavobacteriales > Flavobacteriaceae > Lutimonas > Lutimonas vermicola. Next base: position 1,468,841 of record NZ_JBCDNA010000001.1, on the reverse strand, counting down.
CTGGGATTACAAAGAAAGGAATCTTAATGACCTATTCAGAAAAGCTTAACCTTGCCAGATAGTCGAAATGAGAGCCTTTTTTAACCAGTTCACATTTCATATTGACATGTAAGGCCTGTTGTTGTAAATTGTAAAAATCAATATACAGCCAGGGGTATAAGCCACTGTTTTCGCCATCATATTTTGATTGGAATTCAACCTCTCCATAGTAGTGCTCAACTTCCGACAAATCTATTTCGCCATTTTCATCTTCAAACATATAGATAACATCAGAAGAATCGATTAAAACCTGACCACCCGGCTGAAGCAGGGATTTTAAATGATTTAAAAAATCAGGAACCCGATTCATGGAACCACAAATGCCGGCTCCATTCATTAAAGACAAAATACTGTCGAATTTTGCCCCCTTGATATCCCAAAAATTGACCAATTCTACGTTTTTTACTCCTCTCAGCCGACAAGCCTCTATAGCACCTGCAGATATATCTATAGCTTTGACCTCCAGGCCTTTATTTTGCAGGTATAGCGCATGACTTCCAGCGCCACATCCCAGATCCAACACGCTTCCTGAAGCCATATTAAGAGCAGTTTGCTCAATGTCGGGCATGTCGCCAAAGGACCGAAATAAATAGTCGACCGGTAATTCATCCCAGCCTCCAATGGTCGAATAGGTTTCAATCACAGCCGCCTTGCCATTATGGTAATCCATGATTGCCCTTCCAAAAACATCGGTTAAATTGTTTACGTCCATAATCTTTTAGTTTTGTCTCATCAGTTTTTCAAATCGCTCGTTGTTCCGGAGTGCCTGAAGCGGTAGATTATCCATTATATAATCCCTGTTTTCGTAACCTGAATCCAATAATTTCTCTAAATAATCAAGGGCCAGATCAGACTTATCCAGGGCCATGGCAATTCCAATTTGCCTTAGGTACGGAACAGGATTGCCAGGATAAATAAAAATACACAGGTCGTAGCAAAACATTCTTTGCTCCAAGGTCTTGATCTGGTCGGTATAATTTACTGTTTCGATAGCATGGGCATATAAGCGATATAACAGGCGTTTATACATCTTTTGCTCCATCTTTGATTTAGATTCCTGTTTCTTTTTGAGTTTTTCAATGCGATTGTTCCACCAACCCGGATTGTAGGATTTTTTTTCCAAGTCAGAACCGAATCTATTTAAATAGTCATAAGTAAGATTTTTCTCCGTTTCCAAGAATGAATCATTCATTTTTTTCTGTGATCCATAGTTTTTACTTTGACTTATGCGGTCAACTTTTTCCCTTATTGAATCTAATTGATAGTATCGGTTAAAGCCATTCAGGATACGCCGGTATTCAGCAACCGAGCCCAGGAGGTCATTGCGTTCTTCTTTTAATTTTGCCTGATGATAGAATTTCTTATATATTCTGTCAACAACACTTGTATCCAACGGTAACAGCAGCTTCTTGTACGCTTCGAGTTGCATCCAGTCAAAGGCCATTAGTATGTGTTCATCGTCCGGCCAACGATGATTGATTTCAAAAGTAAAAATCTCATGCGAGAGGCTGATTTTATCCAGATATTTATCGGTAAAGGCCAATTCATAATAGTTCATATCCTCATCCCCCATAATGGTGGCAAAGGAAAACATCTGTGTACCTGGTAAATTTCCTGAATCCATGTTATACGCCGCACCGCAGGAAACAACACCTTGAATTTGATCGCTGTTTGCAGCAAGCGCCGAAGCGAACCTGCCCCCTCCTGAAAAACCGGCAGTATAGAACAGCTTGGGATTGATATTTAGGTCGGAGGTGATTTTATTAAATAACCTTGTGGCAATTGCATAATTACGGTCATAGGGCCCATTTTTAGAATTGTTGGAACAAATAAGGACATAGCCGTATGTCTCGGCGGTCAGGATAAATGGTTCTATACCAGTTTTCCCTCTTGCCATAGGATCAAAAATAAATATTACGGGGCTGGGCCTTGAGGCTTCATAGGATTCGGGAGCATAAAAAGCGAAGCTTTCCTCAAGCTTTTTGTCGAGCCATATACTATCAATAATTACACCCTTGCTGTATAGGTCACCCTGACAAAACAGGTTGATTGAAAGAAAAAAAAACGATATAACACTTAAGATTTTCAATAGGGATATAATTGATACATCAAGATATCAAAAGTCTTCTATATAGTTTGTTAAATAGCTCTTAATTATTTCGCTGCCCATGAAGGAAAATCATTCACCGAAATGTTAAAAATAAAAGTCGCGAGGTAATAGGTCACTAAAGTTACTATGATAATTCCAATGAAATTAAGGGCCAGGCCTGTTCTCGACATATCCACAACCTTTAATCTTTTGGTGCCAAAAATAATGGCATTTGGGGCAGTGGCAGAAGGCAACATAAATGCCAGTGAAGCCGAAATGGTTGCAGGTAACATAAACAGCAACGGGTTGATTTCAATGCTCATGGCAAGGCCTGCCAAGACAGGAAGAAAAGTTTCAACCGTAGCAACATTCGAGGTTAACTCCGTAAGAAAAGTAATCAAAAAAGACACTGACAAGATGATAAGAAACGGGTGCACCTCTTTGAGCCAGATCAACTGGTCACCAAACCATTGAGATAGTCCCGACTCCTTGAATCCACTGGCTAAGGCAAACCCTCCTCCAAATAACAGAATAATTCCCCAAGGGATATTTTCAGCAGTTTTCCAATCCATTATAAATTTACTGCTGGAGTTTTTCGAAGGGATAAGAAACAATGCGATTGCAATTGTTATGGCCACAGTTCCATCATTTAAAAACTTAGGATTTTCAAAAATATTAGACCAGCCTTTAAGCTCAAAGAAGCCAACATCTACATCGGCCCTTGTAAACCAAAGAACTGCGAGCAACCCAAAAAGCACGGCAATAATTCTTTGTTCTGTTATCCATGGCCCAAGTGTTTTGTATTCAATTTCGATATCCCCCGTATCAATATGTGTCCATTTAACAGATTGATTTTTAATAAAAACCAGGTATAAATACCCATAGGTGATCAACAGCAATACTATGACAATCGGAAATGCATAAAAAAACCAGGATGCAAATGAAACCTCAGGGCCATCCGGAAAATAGATGGCGAAAATTCTCGCAAACGAAAGGTTTGGAGGCGTTCCGACCAAAGTCGAGATACCACCTATGGATGCACTATACGCAATAGCCAGAAGAAGGCCTGTTGAAAAAGACCTGATGTTACTATTCTTGTTCAGCTCTTCGAACTTTAAGATAATTGACATGAGGATAGGAACCATAAGCATGGTGGTCGCCGTATTTGATATCCACATGGATAAAAACGAAGTGGCAAGCATAAAGCCCAGCATGATTCTTGCAGGACTGCTTCCAACCATCAAGAGGAGTTTTAAAGCTATTCTTTTATGCAGATTCCATTTTTGCATGGCCAGGGCAAATAAAAAACCACCAAGAAATAAAAAAATAACATCATTGAAATAATTGGATGCAACGGCCTTCCCGTTCATAACGCCAAGAATAGGAAAAAGCACAAAGGGAAGGAGCGAAGTAACAGCCAGAGGGATAATCTCTGTGACCCACCATAATGCCATTAACAATGCAACTGCCAGGGTATATGTAATCGCAGGGTTATTTTTGTCTAATTCGACAAAAAACACAAGATAAAAAAACAGAACCGGTGCAGCCAAAAAAACCATTGTTTTAATGCTTTGACCCATGGTTCTATGATCTTTGTTATGCACGGATTATTTCAATACGGTTAATTCAATAAAAGAAGAAGAGTAAACTGTGTGTGTCTGTGTTTGGAAATCACTTTCTTTTGCTTTGAATATATTTGGGACATAGGTCTGGGGATTTAAATCAATCAACGGAAACCAGGTGCTTTGAACCTGAATCTGCAGTTTGTGGCCTTTTTTAAATGTGTGAAAAACATCCTGTAATTTGACAGGGACCGTCGTTTTTTGATTGGGCACAAAAGGCTCTGGCTCAGAAAAACTGTTTCTGAACTTTCCACGCATTACTTCGCTTCTTACCATTAAATGATAATTACTCATTTTTAAGTGATCCTGAAGTCCTTCATGATCATTTTTAGCATCTGCCGGGTGAACATCAATCACTTTAACGATCCAGTCGCAATCTGTTCCTGTTGTAGCTACTTGAAGTTTGGCCATTATAGGACCTGCAAGTGTCATGTCTTCATTAAGAATTTCAGTTTCAAAAACCAATACATCAGGTCTTCTGGCCGCAAATCTCTGATCATCAGTCATATATTTTCTTGGTGTAAATACTGTCTTAATGTCTTCGGAGTAGGGAACCGGTCTTTTAAGGTCACTGACGAATGAAACCTTTGTTTCGTTCAGATTACTCCTCGAGAGTTTTTGATTCCCGGTTAGGTACCATTTATGTTTAGAAACGTTTTCAGGAGGCCAGCTCATAAAAGTACGCCAAGTCTTTTTACCTGAGTCAAAAACATAGGCCTCCGGAAGTCCCGAATTGTGATCGCCATTATTCTTTAAAAAATGCTCAAAAAATTGGGATTCTATTTCCTGCTGAAAGAAATCGGAAATGGAATCGCCAAAATAATAGTTACCCACGACATTTTTTATTTTTGACCTTGACCAGGCACCATGGTCCCAGGGGCCGAAAACAATAGTATTGTAATTATCAGGGTTATGGGCTTCTATTGTTTTATAGGTTTCGAGAGGTCCGTATAGATCTTCTGCATCAAACCAGCCACCAACGATCATGGTCGCCACCGAGGGTTTGATGTTTTTCAGGTGCTGTATGATTCCTTTTTTTTGCCAAACACTATCATAGTTGGGGTGATCTATAAGTTCCTGCCAAAAAAAGTCATCAACGATATCTTCTTTTCTCAAACCCGGATTGTCCACGGTCTCGTATTGAAAATATTTGTTCAAATTGCTTAGAGGTCCTGCATCAAGAAAGAATTGGTATTGATCTTCGGTTTTTAAATCAGGGGTTTTGTACCAAGCCGTATCAATCGGTTTATCCTTAGGCGTTCCGAACAAGGATGTTACCCTGAAATAACTCAATAAATAGGCCCCGTTGTGATGAAAGTCATCAAAAAAGAAATCACCGATGCAGGCCTGTGGAGAAGCAGCTTTTAGTGCCGGGTGGGCATCGATGGCAGAATAGGTAGCATAAAAGCCGGGATAAGAAATACCCCAGGTACCAACATTGCCGTTATTATTTTCCACATTTTTGATCAGCCAATCAATTGTGTCATACGTATCTGAACTTTCATCTATATCGAGATCTGACTCTTTATTTGGAATATATGCCCTCATATTGTCATAGGTGCCTTCGCTCATCCATCGGCCTCTTACATCTTGATAAACAACGATATACCCTTGTTTCATCATGTATTTATTCGGGCCAAGCGTGGCTGGGTATTCGCTTTCTCCATAGGGTTTACAGCTATAAGGTGTCCTTTTTAAAAGAATGGGATATGATTTTGATTTGTCTTTAGGGCTGTAAATGCTTGTATGTAACTTGATTCCATCCCTCATCTCTATGGTGACTTCCTGTTTATTGAAATGATCTGTTACATAACTACTCTTTTGATCTGTACCCTGTATTTCTGTGTCAGTTCGTTCAAAACATGATGATATCAGGAAGCTTGAGAGCAACAGGATTACAAAGGCAAATTGATTTCTTTTCATAGATTTTGAATTATTTCCCGTAAATCTACAAAAGTTATGCTAATTCCCTTTTTTTGCCCTCTTTTTCTTAAACTTAAATCTTTTTGTGGAACAGATATATGTTTTACATATTTCTTCGGTATTGTCCTCCGACTTCGAATAGGGCAGAAGTAATCTGACCCAAACTGCAAACCTTTGTTGCTTCCATGAGCTGTGCGAAAATATTTTCATTTTTGATCGCAGTCTCTTTAAGTTTTATAAGCTCTCTGCCAGATTTTTCCTTGTTGGCCCGATGAAGCTTCTCAATGACTTCGATTTGATGTTGTTTTTCTGTTTCCGTGGCTCGAATAACTTCCTGTGGAAGAATTGTTGGAGAACCTTTGCTGTTTAAAAAGGAATTTACGCCGATAATTTCAATTTCCCCGTTGTGTTTCAGGGTTTCATAATAAAGGCTCTCTTCCTGAATTTTTGATCTTTGGTACATGGTTTCCATGGCACCCAATACACCTCCCCGTTCAGTGATTTTATCGAATTCCAAATAAACGGCTTCTTCTACCAGATCGGTTAATTCTTCGATAATAAACGAACCTTGCAAAGGATTTTCATTATTGGCCAGGCCCAGTTCTTTATTGATGATCAATTGAATCGCCATGGCCCTTCTTACTGATTCCTCAGTGGGGGTCGTAATGGCTTCGTCATAGGCATTGGTATGCAGGGAATTGCAGTTGTCGTAAATGGCATAAAGAGCCTGTAAAGTAGTACGAATGTCGTTGAAATCAATTTCCTGGGCATGCAGCGATCTTCCCGAGGTCTGGATATGGTATTTGAGCATCTGCGCCCTTTCATTTGCGCCGTACTTAAGTTTCATGGCCTTGGCCCAGATTCTTCGCGCCACCCTTCCTATAACGGCGTATTCAGGATCAAGCCCATTCGAAAAGAAGAACGATAAATTGGGCCCGAATTTATCAATATCCATCCCTCTGCTGAGATAGTATTCCACATAAGTGAACCCATTAGACAGGGTAAAGGCTAATTGCGAAATTGGATTTGCCCCGGCTTCTGCAATATGATATCCGGAAATCGAAACAGAATAAAAGTTTCGAATCGCATTTTCTGTAAAGTATTCCTGTACGTCGCCCATCATTTTTAAGGCAAACTCCGTAGAAAAGATACAGGTATTCTGTGCCTGATCCTCTTTGAGTATATCAGCCTGAACCGTACCTCTAACTTTTGAAAGGGTATCTCTCTTAATGCTGTTATATATGTCTTTAGGTAATACCTCGTTTCCGGTTACACCCAAAAGCATCAATCCGAGGCCGTTATTGCCTTCGGGCAATTTGCCCTGATACTGAGGGCTTTCCATGCCCTTTTCTTTAAAGATTTGATCAATTTTTTGCGCTACTTCTTGTTCAAGTTTGTTGGCGATAATATATTTTTCGCATTCCTGATCGATGGCAGCATTCATAAAGAAGCCCAAAAGCATGGGTGCAGGACCATTTATTGTCATGGAAACCGATGTCATCGGGTTTGTCAGTTCGAATCCTGAATATAATTTTTTGGCATCATCAAGGCAACATACAGACACTCCCGCGTTGCCAATTTTACCATAAATATCAGGTCTGTGATCAGGATCATTTCCATAAAGAGTGACCGAGTCAAACGCTGTCGAAAGTCTTTTTGCCGGTGCATTGAGGCTGACATAATGAAACCTTCTGTTGGTTCTTTCAGGCCCGCCTTCACCGGCAAACATCCTGGTTGGATCTTCTCCCGTTCTCTTGAAAGGATAAATCCCCGAAGTAAATGGAAATTCACCGGGGACATTCTCCCGAAGGATCCAAAGTAAAAGATCACCCCAGGCCTTGTATTTCGGGAGGGAGATTTTTGGAATCTTCAACTGGGATAGGGAAGTGGCATGCGTTTGAATTTCAATGACCTTATCCCTTACCTTGAATTTAAAAACCTCATTTTGATAGGCCTTCCTTTTGGTTTCAAACCCCCTGATATGTTCCCAGTTATGGGGGGTTAAATTCATTTTTGCTTCTTTAAATTCAAGCATCAGTCTTTCAATCAAAGGTTTGCTCTTGTCATCAATATTACTGCCGGCTTCAGATAAGCTTATGCCATTGGCATTCAGGTCAATGATTTCACCGGTTAAACTTTGTAAAGTGAGGTAGATGCCATAAAGGTTTTGAGCTATGCTACTTTGCTCTTTGCACCATTGGTCATATTGAGAATTCGTGTCTGATATTTCTGATAAATACCTGACTCTTTTGGGCGGTATAATAAACTGTTTTTCACTTAAGACACTGGATACTTCCAAAGACGAAACAAACGAGGATTCCGAAATGTTGTCGAGTTGATCCATGATATGTTTATACAACTTGTTTGTGCCGGGGTCATTAAACTGAGAGGCGATTGTGCCAAAAACCGGCATGCTGTCTATTGATTTGTCCCATTGCTGATGGTTTCTCTGATATTGCTTTTTAACGTCTCTAAGGGCGTCCAGTCCTCCTTTTTTGTCAAATTTATTTAAGGCAATCACATCCGCAAAATCAAGCATATCAATCTTTTCCAGCTGTGTTGCCGCACCGTATTCAGGCGTCATCACGTAAAGGGAAAAATCGGAATGATCAAGTATCTCAGTATCAGATTGACCGATACCGGAGGTTTCTAAAACGATAAGGTCAAAAGAAGCTGCTTTTAAAATGTTAACCGCCTCATTGACATGCTTCGAAAGGGCAAGATTTGATTGTCTGGTTGCCAGCGAGCGCATATACACACGTTCATTATTGACAGAATTCATCCTTATTCGGTCTCCCAGCAAAGCTCCTCCGGTTTTTCTTTTTGAAGGATCAACTGAAATGATGCCAATATTTTTTGTAGGAAAATCTGCCAGAAACCTTCTCACGAGTTCATCTACCAAAGAAGATTTCCCGGCCCCCCCGGTACCGGTGATCCCTAAAACAGTGGTAGGATTTGTTTTTTTGTTTAGGTTTTTATAGGTGTCCTGAAAGATATTTGGATGGTTTTCTGCCAGAGAGATAAGCCTGGCGATTGTATTTTTATCATTCTTTTTTAATTGTTCCTCCGTATCACCTTTTCTTTCATCCAAAAGGGAAGGATCAAAATCACATTTTTCGATCATATCATTTATCATTCCCTGAAGCCCCATATGTCTTCCGTCATCAGGAGAATAGATGCGTGTAATGCCATAAGCCATCAGTTCATCCATTTCTTTGGGAAGAATTACGCCGCCGCCGCCGCCAAAGATCTTAATATGGGGGCCGCCTTTTTCCTGTAAAAGGTCATACATGTATTTAAAATATTCATTGTGCCCTCCCTGATAAGAGGTCAGTGCAATAGCGTTCGCGTCTTCCTGTATGGCCGTATTCACAACTTCTTCAACACTTCTGTCGTGTCCAAGATGAATTACTTCAACACCTGTTGACTGAATAATTCGCCTCATGATATTGATCGCCGCATCGTGCCCGTCAAATAATGATGCAGCTGTAACAATTCGAATTTTATTTTTAGGAATATAAGGCTTAACGATCTTCATAAATAAGTTCAATTAGTAAGGTGCAAGTTACTGAATTTACAAAATAAATCTCAGGAGAAATTTTGATCAAATTAACAGATTCGAAAAAAACGATCATTAATTAGATTAAGCTTAGTTGCTTTTCCAAAAATATGGTGTAAATATTATTAAAACGGTAAATAATTCCAGCCTGCCACAGAGCATAAGCATTGTTGACCACCATTTGCCAAAAGGAGGTAAACTCGAATAATTGTTCACTGGGCTCAAGTCGCCAAAAGCAGGACCCACATTACCAAGCGAAGAGGCGGCAGCTCCCACAGAAGTAATTAAATCGATCCCCATAAGGCTGAATACCAGCGAACCGACAGCAAAAACAATAAGGTAAAGAATAAAGAAGGCCATGATGTTAAAAACGATCCCGCGTGTAACTGTTTTAGTGTTGTAACGCACAGGTACTATTGCATTGGGATGAAGGCTTCTTTTGAATTCAAGAAACCCGTTTTTGATCATGATAATATGCCTGACAATCTTTACACCACCGGCCGTAGACCCTGCAGAGGCACCCAGAAACATCATGATCAGGAACATAACTGTAAGAAAAGGCGTCCATATGGTATAATCAGCAGACACAAAGCCTGTAGTCGTTACAACGGCAAGTACTTGGAACAAGCCATGCCTGAAGGAGCTCTCCAGCTCTCCAAATACCTTAGGGTGGGCTATGACCTGAATATCCGTTGGATGTATCGAAACACTGGCATAAAAATAAATAATGATCGTTGCAATTATTGTTAACGAAACGATGATGATGAAATAATATTTAAATTCTTCATCCTTGGTGTATTTTTTAAAGTCACCCTTAAAGGCAAAATAACTTAGCACAAAGTTGGTACCCGCTATAAACATGAAGAAAATGATGATATACTGTATCAGAGGTTGATCGTTCCAAAAGGCAATACTTGCATTTTTAGTTGAAAACCCTCCTGTTGATAAAGTGCTCATAGCATGATTGATCGCATCAAAATAACCCATTCCTGCGAGCTTGAGCAACACAGCTTCAGCAAGGGTAAGGCCGAAATAGAGAAACCACAATCTTTTGGCCGTGTCTGTGATTCTCGGATGCAATTTGTCACCTGAAGGCCCTGGGGCTTCAGCAGCAAACATCTGCATACCTCCAATTCCCAGCAAAGGCAATATGGCAATGGCCAGTACGATGATTCCCATACCTCCGATCCAGTGTGTAGTGCTTCTCCAGAACAGTATGCTTTTAGGGATGATCTCAATGTCATTCAAAATGGAAGCTCCCGTAGTCGTATACCCCGACATTGTTTCAAAGAAAGCATCCGTAAAAGAAGGGATCGCACCCGACAATATATAGGGTAGCGCTCCTGATAAAGACATGGTAACCCAACCAAGAGTCACGACCAGGTATCCTTCGCGTTTTTTAATCTTTTTTTCAAAGCCTTTGGTTGCAAAACGCAAAACAATGCCAATAAAAACGGTCAGGCCACCTGCGAGAAGAATACCGTTCAACGCTCCGTCATTAAAGTACCAGCTTACAAGCCCTGAAACAAGCATAAACCCTCCGTTAAACAGGAGCAGAATACCCATGAGCTGCAGAATGATCTTAAAATTGAATTTTCTCATTTAGTGATCAGTTAAAGAATCGCTCAACCTTGGAAATGGTCTTTGGAAAACAACAAACCACTACTTTATCATCTTCTCGAATTTTAAAATCCCCAAGGGCAATTATACCGGTGTTATCCCTGATGACCCCACCAATGATAGCATTTCTGGGGAATTTCAGGTCTTTAATGGGTTTTTTCGTGATTTTGGAATTTTTGTGTGCTTTGAATTCAAGAATTTCGGCATTAATATCATTCAAAATCGTCATTTCCAGTACTTCCCCTTTTCTGATGTATCTGAATATAGTATTTGCGGCAAGGAGCTTTTTATTGATCAGTGTATCGATTCCGATGTTCTTGCTAAGGCTGAAATAGTCAACATTCTGCACAAGAGCAATCGTTCGTTCCACACCTTTTGATTGTGCCACTAAACAAGACATAATATTGGTTTCTGACCTTCCGGTAACGGCGACCACGGCGTCCATTTCGGAAACATTTTCTTCCTCAAGCAGGTCTACGTCCCTTCCGTCGCCGTATATGACCAGGGCATTGGGAAGCAAATCGGCTAACTCAATGGCTCTTTTTTTATTGTATTCTATCAAGGTGATATTCAGGTTTTTACTACAAAGGTCTCTTGCAGTTTTCTCACCTATTTTACTTCCGCCAAGGATAAGAACATTTTTTATAGGTTTGTTCTTTACATCAGATAGTCGATTCAATTCTTCCACTCCTTTTTCGAGCGTGATAAAATACACCTGATCCCCCACTCTGAATTTAGTGTCTCCACGAGGGATTATGGTTTCGACGGTATTTTTTCTTTTAATGACAATGGGCATAAAATTGATCCCTGCAAAAATACCAGCGGCTTCTTTAACCGTTTTTCCAACGAAAGGTGCCGATCTTGAAAGTTCCAGGGCTACCATGGTCAGTTTTCCGCCTTCAAACTCATGTGTTTCGTTAAAAGTAACTTTTTCAAGAAGCAACTTTATCTCATGGGTGGCCAGTTCTTCTGTAGAAATCAGTTCATCTATACCCAATTCTGAGAAATTAATTTCATCTTTATTATCTGTAAATTCAGAATTACTGATTCTGGCGATGGTTTTTTTTGCTCCAAGTTTTTTTGAGATCACACATGCTGTGATATTTGTTGTCTCAGAAGATGTAACTGCAATAAAAAGATCCGAATTCTGAATATTAGCCTGTTTCAGTGCCTGAATTGAAGTAGCGTCAAATTGTAACGTTTTGATGTCTAATTTTGAATCTGCATAAAGTAACCTGTCCTTGTCTTTGTCTATAAGTATGATTTCATGCGATTCATAGGAAAGTAGTTTTGACAAATGATATCCAACTTCTCCGGCACCGGCAATAATTATTTTCATTTAATTTTTATTGATTGAACATTTCAATAAACAGAATAGTCAGACTCAAATTCATGATATTGAAAGTACAAATGTATTATTTTTCTTTCATATGCTAAGGTTGATCTTTATACATTCATGACAATAAATTAGAAAAACCATGATCATAAAAGAATGGAACGAGGATGACCAACCCAGGGAGAAATTATTCTCAAGGGGTTGTTTGGCTTTGTCGGATACCGAGCTGCTTGCAATTTTAATAGGATCAGGTAACAAAGAGGATTCTGCTTTGTCCATATCCAGAAGGATATTGTCTGATACAAGTCATAACCTGGGAGTCCTGTCAAAATACAGTGTTCAGCATCTTGTTAAATTCAGGGGAATTGGAAAAGCTAAAGCCATTCTGATCATTGCGGCACTGGAGTTGGGAAGGAGAGGAAGGGTGTCAAAAAACATGAAAAAAGTGCAACTATGCAGTTCGGGATCGGTTTTTGAGTTGATGCAACCACTCATAGGAGAATTGGATCATGAAGAATTTTGGATTTTACTTCTTAATAATGCCAATAAAATTCAATTCAAATGGCGCTTAAGTATGGGTGGTATCACCGCGACACTGGTGGATGTACGATTAATTTATAAGAAAGCCATTGAACATGGCGCTACCAGCATTATACTCTGCCACAACCATCCATCAGGAAACAGAAAACCCAGTCAGTCAGATATCGTCCTGACAAAAAAAGTGATCAAAGGAGGAGGTATTCTGGATATCAAAGTTCTTGACCACATCATTGTAGCCGGCAAGGCGTATTACAGTTTTGCAGACGAAGGAGCTTTGTGAATGGATCGGCTTTTTCAATGAATTTCATGATACAAGTCTTTTGAAAAGAGATTTTCTAATACGCTTTATAAAGTTTACATTTGAGTAGTCAAACAAACCAAATATGCTCTTAGTATATACCCATAAGATAACGCCCAGGTTAACCTATACATTCAGACATTTGTTTGTCAGAATTCTTAATGTGGAAGTAAGTTTTACCACTAAAATAGAAGAATTTATAGCACATGACGGCCCCAAGTTTTCATATACGAAGCAACCTTTGGGCAGTGAATTATTTGTAAAATGCAATGACCTGCTTTTCAATCAGGGAATAGATTATTTGGAGGTGAATATGGTAACCTGGGAAGATGTGCCCTGCTTTTTCCAAACAAACTTCTCTGCAGAAATGTCGTGTGATATTTTCGCAGCAAGTTTCTATTTGATCAGTCGCTATGAAGAATACCTGCCTCATGTAAAGGACCAGTTTGAACGTTTCCCGGCTTCCGAAAGCCTGGCATTTCAACATAAATTTCTGGACCGCCCCATGATAGACATCTGGGCCTATAAATTCAGAGACATTTTAACAGGTCATTTTCAGAGCTTTGCAGAGGAATTGAAAAGTGACAAGAGAAAATTCAACTATATTTCAACCATAGATATCGACAATGCTTATCAGTTTAAGCACAAAGGTTTTACAAGGAGTATTGGGGGCATACTAAAAGATATCATTCATTTTGATGTCTCGAATATATGGATGCGTTTTTTAGTGATTTTTGGCATAAGACGAGATCCGTTTGATATGTACAAAAAACTATTGTTCATGAAAAAGAAGTACGGTATAAAAACCATCTTTTTCTTTCTTCTCGGTGAATACAGCACTTTTGACAAAAATATTTCTCCCGGGAACACAAACTATAAATTGCTCATTAAAAATATAGCTGATTACGCAGAAGTGGGTATTCACCCCTCTTATTTCAGTATGAAAAATGAATTGAAGATCAAAAAGGAAAAGGAAATACTTGAAGGAATCGTCAATTTTCCAATAAGGCGTTCAAGGCAGCACTATCTTCGGATTGAGTTGCCAGAGACTTATCAGAACCTGGTTGACCTTGAAATTTATGAAGAATATTCAATGGGATATGCCTCGCATTTTGGCTTTCGGGCCAGTACCTGCACCCCGTTTTATTTTTACGACCTGGATTTTGAGATTCAAACACCTTTGAAGGTCTTTCCTTTTGCAGCCATGGATGCAACCTTGAACGATTATTTGAATTTCACCCCGAAAAGGGCTTTCAATACCATCATAAAACTGGCTAAAGAAGTCAAAAAAGTGGATGGTACCCTGATCACCATTTTTCATAATGAATCACTGAGTGGATCCGGAAGATGGAGAGGTTGGGGAAAAATATATGAAAGCCTGCTGATCGAATTAAACAAAGTATTATGATCTTTATTTTTTTTATCAGTTCTCATACTTTTTTTTAAGGCCGTAAAAGATGTTCATTTCATGATCAAGTATATTCCATATCGGCAAATTGATAAAAACAGATATGATATTTGCATACAAGAATCAATCAACAGCAGGGTCTATGCATTGAGCTGGTATCTAGATTGTGTTTCTGAAGGCTGGGATCTGTTGGTTGAGGGAGATTATGAATCGGTCATGCCCTTGCCCAGAAAGGTTAAATACGGTATTTCTTATATTTTCACGCCATCTTGGGTTCAGCAATTAGGCGTATTCTCAAAACAAAAACTTTCAGAAAATAAAGTGCTGGAATTCATAGGAGCCATTCCTAATAAATTCCTTTGGATTGATTATCAATTGAATGCTGACAATCAAATCTCTTTGAAATCAAGTAGTTCAAAACTAAATTATGTGCTCTCCCTCCAAGGAGAGCACACAGACATCCAACAGGGGTATAACAAAAACAGAAAGAGAATTTCGAGTAAAACACCTGAAGGTCTTTACCTAGATAAAAAAGGTGATGCGGATGTTTTTATTGAAAACTATAAAAAACTGAACAAGCCTTATTCAATAAGTGATCTGGCTGTAATTCAATTGAGATGTTTATGCCATGCTAACAACAAACATGTTCATGTTTGGAATGTTTTTAATGAGGGCATATTCAGGGGAGGCTTGGTTTGGTTGAGTGATGCACGCCGCATTACTTATCTGGTTCCTGTTTCGGATGAGAAGGCCAGGCAACTTCATATTCCTACCTTTATCATCAATGAATTGATCAGGGATTTTCAGGCTCAGGACATTATTTTGGATTTTGAAGGATCGATGATTTCAGGCGTCGAAAAATTCTATCAGAGTTTTGGAGCACAACCTGAAAGCTACGTTTATTTAAAAAAAAGAATCATTTAAAATGTCTAAACCCATAAGAATTTGTTTTTTGGCCGACAGACATAATCTGTTTGACGACAGGATTTATTGGAAAATGGCAGTTCCCCTGGTAAAAAGGGGGTATACTGTTCATTATCTGCTCATTGGCGGTGAAGCTGCATCAGGAACCACTGATGAAGGTGTACATTTCAAAATCTTGAAACTCAAAACATTTGCGCCGAACAGATTTTTAAATTTTTTTTTAAAAAGATTCAATCCCCGTAATAATTATCGAATAATGTTTGAGGAAGCCAAGCGGTTAGAGGCTGATATTTACCATTTTCACGACCTGTGGATCAACAGGATTGCCGTAAAATTGAAAAACCTTCGCCATCATCCTGTTGTTTTTTATGATGCCAGGGAGCCTTATGCAGAGGATTATATGTCGTATGTGAAAACCCATTTTCCGTTGTTGCTAAGGATATTTGCCTCCTGGATCAACTCTTGGGAAAAGAAACAGTCAAAAAACTATGACCTTATCATTGCTAATGAAAACATTGTTCAACAAAATTTTGCCAACGTGGTGGGGGAGGAACGAGCAGTAGTATTGTATAATTACACCGATTTAGCAGCAGATCATCAAGAGGTACCCTTGATGGAAAAAAAGTATGATCTTATTTATACCGGTGCCATTACAGCCCTAAGGGGGGCCTTTGAAATAGTCAAGGCTGTCAAAAAGGTAAGAGAAGAAATTCCTGAGGTTAAAGCCTTGTTTCTTGGAAACTGCTATCCTCCCGAATTTAAAGAAAGGCTCAGATCATTTATAGACAGCCATAATCTGGCTCATCATATTGAGCTGGCCGAAGCAGTTCCATATCCGCAAGTGGCCCATTATTATCAATTGAGCAAGATTGGATTGGTACTGTTGCAGCGTATCAAAACTTTTGAGATCAGTATGCCCATAAAGTTGTTCGAATATATGGCCCATGGTTTACCGGTTATAGGGAGTGACTTTGGACATATGAAATCTTATATCCAAAATGATGACTGCGGGATAGCAGTTGATCCAACGGATACAGAGGCAATAGCAAAAGCTGTTGTTGACTTGTTAACTAACCATGAGTTGTATGAAAGGTATAGCGACAATGGCAAAAGGGTATCCCGGGAAAGATACAGGTGGGAACTGGAATTTGAAAAACTGATGAGTTATTATAACAAGGCTTTGGATGCAAGATAAAGACCAACATAAAAGAGCCACTTTTAAAAAGGATTTCCTATGGTACTTTTTAGGTTCCATTGTGCCGATGATGGTTGGATTTGTAAAGACGCCCATTTTTACGAGATACTTTGACAAAGAATCCTTTGGCCAGTTAGGTCTGGTAACGATTACATTTTCGTTTTTAGGCATGATTTTTTTTTCATGGATAAGCTCATGCCTGTGGCGTTATTACAGTAAATATGAAGCTTCGGGGCAATTAAGATTCCTTTATAGCAACCTCTTCTTTCTGTTTTCCATATCAATGCTGTTGCTCAGTCTGATCACTGCCGGGTGGTTTTTGAATTCAGGGAATAGCCTGATTAGAGAATTAATAGGCTACTCTTTTGTTCAATTGATTTTTAATCAACTTTATCTTGGCTATATGGTGGTGATACGGTTAACTGGAAAATCTATGTATTACACTGTTATACAGGGTGTTAAATCTTTGCTAGGTCTGTTTACAGCCTTGATTTTCGTATTTTATTTTGAATGGGGAATTGTTGCATTGGTGAGCAGCCTGGCTTTTATAGACCTTTGTGCATTGATATTTTTAACATTGACAAATCCGGCAAAACTGATGTTTGGTATAAAAGACATCAAAAAATCCATGCTGATAGCATTGCTTCAATACGGAAGTGCAGGGTTGATTTTAAACCTGAGCCTGTTGAGCATATCATATAGTGACCGTTACATTATCGCCCTTTTTTATGATCTCGATCAGGTAGGGGTTTACGACCAGGTGTACAAAATATCACAAATTTCTATTATGGCTTTAATAGCGATATATTTCAATACGGTCAACCCGGTTTTATTGAAGCGACTGGAATCAGACTTTAAAGGCTCGCTTGCCCTTACAAAGTCATACTTGTTTATTTTTATCTTTTTTGGACTCCCCATTGTATTTTACCTTTCATTGTTTTCTAAGGAACTGGCCTGGTTGTTATTGGGAAAGGACTTTAGAGCTGGCTATATACTGATGCCTTCTATTTTTATGGCAACATTCTTACAAGGGCTTTCAAACTTTTTTGAATTGAGATTAAAATTCTCTGACAGGATTAAGAAACTGGTTATAATTGCCCTGATTACGGCATTATTGAATATTGTATTCAACTTGATTCTGGTAAGTTCATTCGGATATGAATGGGCTGCACACACAACGGTTATTTCTTACACAGTTATGATTCTTATGCTGGTTTATGGCGACCCCATGGTATTGGGTATTATAAAAGAGAAACACAAGATCTTAATCGAATTAATTGTATTATTAACAATTCAATACATGGTTTACATTATTTTCGTTGATAAAATGAACATACAAAATGGAACAAGAATGGGTATAGGATTTATCTTTGCTTTGCTTTTTCTTATTTATTTTAGAAAAGCAATTTCAAAAATGGAGCTACCGGCAAACTGACAACAGATGGATATAAAACATATTTTTTTTGACCTTGACCATACCTTATGGGATTTTGAAACAAATTCGAACAAAACATTTTCATTTATTTTTCAAAAAAATGGACTTGAAGTAGAATTTGACAAATTTATTGAGGTCTATCAACCCATTAATCATCATTACTGGAAGCTTTTGACGCTATTGATTTTGAGATAAGTGATGCCATGATCGATGTGCTCTCAGTTGATTATATCACTTATTTGGCCGATCACAATGCCTTATTTGAAAATGCCATTCCCGTATTGGAATATTTAAAGAAAAGTTACAAGATGCACATCATTACGAATGGTTTTGAAGAAGTACAGCACAGAAAGCTTCAAAACTCAAATTTGCTTCCGTTTTTTGATCATATCATTACTTCGGAAAAAGTAGGCGTTAAAAAACCTAATAAGGAGATATTTGAATATGCAATGAATGTTACTGGTGCGGGAGCTGGGGAAAGCATGATGATTGGGGATAATTTTGAAGCGGATATTTTAGGAGCCATGAATGTGGGCATGCAAGTCATATTTTGTAAATTCAATGGTGAAATTGCAACCAGGGACGTGCCTATGGTTGATAACCTGACCCAACTCAAAAATCTTCTTTAAGTTGCCCAGGTAAAGGATTTCAGAAAATAGATGTATATTTAGCACTTGTAGTTAACAAGATTGCTTGAAATCCCCTCATGATCAGAACATGCTGTATATACCTTGTGTTTGTACTGTTGTGTGCCAAAACCACGGCTCAGAACATGCAGATTTTATATGATTTTGATCAATTGCCTCAAACCTTAATGCTGAATCCAGGATCGGAAATTGATTATGACATGCACTTCGGTATCCCTTTTCTATCGAATGTTTATGGGGTTGCAGGTTCATCGAGCAGGGATGTGAATTACAATAATCTTGTTGCCGGAACAGAAGACACCGGGGACGTTTTGAGAAACCTTCATGAACTCAGGCTTGGAAGCGGTGAAATATTTTTGTTCCATCAGCAAATTGAAGTCCTTAATTTCGGAATGCGCTTAAGAAACCCAAGCTATTACCTAAGCTTTGGAATGTATCAGCAGACCGATGGTTTTTCGGCCTACCCCCAGGATTTTGCGGATCTTTTTTTTTATGGAGACGATCAGGATCAGGATGGGATCCCTGAGTATGAGAAAAATTACAATGCTAACGACGTGAACACCGTTTTTGAGTTGTTAGGGGTGTTCCACGTAGGCATAAACAAGAAGGTCAATGAAAAATTAACCATAGGAGGAAGGCTAAAATTATTATCCGGATCCATTGGGCTTGAAACAAGCTCTAACAGAGGGACTTATTACCTCAGTCGAAACCCCTTGTCAAATGAACCCTATGTTCATAATTATGAGAATATTGGTGTCCAGTTAAATACGGCAGGGATTCTGGATCCTTTTGACCTGAGCGAAGATATAGGAACGTCATCGGAGTTGTTCGCCGGACTTTTTTTTATGAATGGAAGTATGGGCGCTTCATTGGATCTTGGATTCACCTATGATCACAGTGATGAATGGACTTTTACGGGCAGTTTGCTCGATATCGGAATGATTTCTTTTAAACATAAGCTAACCAACATAGACTTTGATGATGCTGTCATTCCATCTGATGAATTCTATGATCCGGCAGGAGCTGAGCTGGATTACTGGGAAACCTTGTATATTAAAGATGAACTTCCCCTGAGCACTGACGAAAGATCATTCTCTTATTTGAGATCACCCAGATTAAATGCTTCAGTAAGATACAACATGCGCAGAAAGGTTAAATATGACAAAATAGCCTTTCGAAATGTCAGGGCTGATCTTTCAAGTGATTATTTAACGAGCTCCTTTGGCCTTCAGGTTTATACTGCATTCAGGCCAAGTACCCCGGTTTGGGCCGTAACCGGATTTTATTCGAGAGAATTGAACAAATACCTGTCACTTAAAGGCACCTATACTGTTGATAAATTTTCATTTTACAACATAGGGATCGGGGTTTCAACCCATATAAAAAGTTTTAATTTTTATCTGACAGCCGATAATTTAGTAGCTTTACCAACCGTAAAAAACAGTAATTACCAGTCTTTTCAATTTGGCATGAATTTTACCTTTAACAAACCCTGATTATGATTCTGCATAAAGCAATCCTACTTTTTTTGTTATTGGGCTTTATAGCCCCGATATCTTCTCAGAATGAATTGGATCCCTATAAATACATCGTAGTGCCCAAACAATATGATTTTTTAAAAAAGGAAAATCAGTACCGGGTGAATTCTTTTACCAAATACCTTTTCGACCAGAACGGCTATCAGGCTTTTTACCAAGGTGATGATTACCCTGATGATTTGCGAGCCAATCCATGTTTGGGACTAACAGCCAATGTCATTGACGGATCAAATGCTTTTACGACCAAAATAGTCCTGGTTTTAAAAAATTGTAGTGGTGAGGTTGTTCTTCAAACCGTTGAAGGAAAGAGTAAAATCAAGCAATATGACAAGACCTATATCGATGCCCTGAAGAAATGTTTTGTTACGATTGAGGAACTTGATTACAAGTATGACCCGAAGGCACTTTCACAATCAGCTGCGACAGTTACCACAGCTGAAAATAAAAAAAATGACATTAAAGCAGAGGTTGCTCCGGTAGTAGCAGCCGGTGCCGCTGAAAAAGAAAAACCTAAGAGTACGGTTGGTGACGTTAAAACCGATCCCGTTCCTGTTACAGAAAGCAGCCAGGCTAAGGTAGTTGTTGTTGCAGCTCCGATTGCTGTTAAAGAGGAGAAGCCTGATGCGCCATCCCAAATGGAAGCTCCGGTGGTAGCCAAATCGTATAAAAATGAGAAGATTACTTTTTTACTTGTCAATCAGGGTGCGCAATTGCAGGCCTATGTAACCAAAAGTACGTCAGAGAAATATATACAAGGGGAATTGATTGGAACGTTTGAAAAAACATCGCTACCCAATGTGTTCAGGGTGGCCTGGAAAAAGCCCGAAAAGGATATTGATCAAACAACCGCTTATTTCGATGAATCAGGAGATTTAAAGATCGACATTCACCGCGATGGCAAATTGGAGGTGCTTACTTTTAAAGAAGTAAAATAGGGCTAGTTCAGGATCAGTAACCGTACTTTGATTTCCATCTTTTTTTGAGAATCTCCCTGAACTGATGCTCCCTGGGATTGTTTCCGGGATCATATAGCTTTGTATTGCTTATTTCTTCGGGTAAAAATTCCTGTTCCGCAAAATTTTCTTCGAAATCATGGGCATATTTGTATTCCATTCCATAATTGAGCTCCTTCATCAATTTTGTCGGGGCATTTCTCAAATGCAATGGGACAGAGAGGTCTCCGGTGTTTTTAACAAGTTGCTGGGCTTTATTAATCGCCATATATGAGGCATTGCTTTTTGCTGAATTTGCCAGGTACACGGCACATTGACTTAAAATGATCCTGCTTTCAGGATTTCCAACAACCGCAACTGCCTGAAAAGTGTTATTGGCAAGGATCAAAGCTGTGGGATTCGCATTTCCAATGTCTTCGGATGCTAAAATGAGCAACCTTCTTGCGATGAATTTGACGTCTTCACCTCCTTCAATCATCCTGGCAAGCCAGTAGACAGCTCCATTCGGATCGCTGCCTCTTATTGATTTGATAAAGGCCGAAATAATATCATAATGCTGTTCCCCCGTCTTGTCATATCTCACTGTATTTTTTTGAACCTTGCTCAGTACCAGGTCATTGGTAATACTGGCACCCCCATCTTGTGAATTGACCACCAATTCGAATATATTCAGTAATTTTCTGGCATCTCCTCCCGATAATTGAAGCAAGGCATCAGTTTCTTTAAGATCCACTTGTTTTTTTGATATATAAATGTCTTTTTCAATGGCCCGGTGCAATAGGGATATCAGGTCATCTTTGTCGAATGGATTTAAAACATAAATCTGGCAACGCGAAAGCAGCGCCGGAATCACTTCAAAACTTGGATTTTCGGTGGTGGCACCAATTAAGGTCACCCAACCTTTTTCGACGGCGCCTAAAAGAGAATCCTGTTGCGATTTGCTAAAACGGTGAATTTCGTCAATAAATAAGATGGGGTTTTTTGTTGTAAACAAGCCTCCGCTACTCTTCGCTTTTTCAATAATATCTCTAACATCTTTAACCCCTGAATTGATGGCGCTGAGCGAATAAAATGGCCGCCCAGATTGCTGAGCGATGATATTGGCCAGGGTGGTTTTTCCTGTACCCGGAGGCCCCCAGAAGATCAATGAAGGAATAAAGCCACTTTTTATATGGGTACTCAGGGCACCTTCTTTACCAACAAGGTGTTGTTGGCTAATATATTCCTCAATTGTTCTCGGCCTTATTCTTTCTGCCAATGGTTCATTCATACCGTAAAAGTAAACTAAATTGACTAACCTTGAAAGTGAGAGAAGAATTCTGTAATCATATTTTTTTGACAGATCCCGTTTATTTGAATATTGTATTTTTACAGAAAATAAACGTAGCTATGACCGCACAAAGTCAGTTTAAATTTTCACCATGGATCCTGGCGGTTCCTCTTTATTTTGTACTGTCATTATGGTTGATTTACTGGTTTGAAGTGCGAAACGGTTATAATTTTAACAGTTATGGAATATACCCTCGGAGTTTTAGCGGCTTGAAGGGAATTGTCTTATCGCCCTTTATTCATGGCGACATCAAACATTTATACCATAATTCAGCGCCCTTGTTTGTATTGCTGTTCAGCCTGTTGTATTTCTACAGGAGTATCGCATGGAAAGTTTTTATTTATGGGACCCTCTGTGCCGGGGTCATGACATGGATTATTGCAAGAAAATCTTATCATATCGGCGCCAGTGGCATTATCTACCTGTTGTTTAGTTTTATATTCTTTAGCGGGATCATAAGAAACAACTACCGTTTGGTGGCGGTTTCGTTAATGATCATTTTTCTTTACGGGAGTATGGTGTGGTACGTGTTACCCGTTAAGGAAAATGTTTCATGGGAAGGGCATCTTTCGGGATTCGTTTTCGGGCTTATTTTCGCTTTTTTCTACAGAGGCACAGGGCCTCAAAAGTTTCAATACGAATGGGAGAAAGAAAATTACGAAGCTGATGATTTTGATTCACTCTTTGAAGAGCGTGAGCAATTAGAATCTGATCACAAAGGGTGATCTAATCCTGATTTTAGCCTCTTTGACGTACTATTTCATAAAGAGCGGCACCACAAGCCACTGAAACGTTCAAAGACTCTATAGAACCAAATAAAGGGAGTTTAGCTTTGTGATCGGAATTCTTTAAAACAGAAGTAGAGATTCCTTTATGCTCCGAACCCATCACAAGGGCCGTCGGCCCGGTAAAATCGATATCAAAAATACTTTTATCAGATTTTTCAGTTACCGAAACGATCTGTATGTCGTGTGCCTTGAGCTGATAAATGGCGTCAAGCACATGGTTCA
The DNA here is from genome assembly GCF_038433205.1 of Lutimonas vermicola. NCBI lineage: Bacteria > Pseudomonadati > Bacteroidota > Flavobacteriia > Flavobacteriales > Flavobacteriaceae > Lutimonas > Lutimonas vermicola. Next base: position 1,445,375 of record NZ_JBCDNA010000001.1, on the reverse strand, counting down.
CCTTACAAATAGACAGGCTGAAAGCAGCTCCGGCAGATGTTTTTATGGCATCGGCGTTGATCGGGGCGCTTCCATGTGAAGGAAGGATTACGGCATCCACACCCGTACATTCTGCTGTTCTTAAAATCGCACCAAGATTGCGTACATCGCTGATCTGATCTAACAATAAAAAGAGGGGGCTGGCCTTTACATCTGATAGGGCACTTAGAACTTCATCTAAGTCTTTAAAAGTAATTGAAGAGGTTTTGGCAACCGCTCCCTGATGATTCTGGAACTTCGAAAGTTTGTGGAGTTTTTCAACAGGAACATAACTAAAGGAGATATTATGCTCATTTATTTTATGTTGCAAAGCTTTGGCTAATGAGCCCTGAATTTCTTTTTGAAGGTATATTTTTTCTATTTCCTGACCCGAATCGATCGCTTCCATAATGGCGCGTAATCCGAATATTTTAGTAGTGTCTTTATCCATGCTGCGAAGGTAAGATATTTTAACGATTCATGTATTTACTTCTACACAACCTGTATAAAAAAAACCATCACGCCGGAGGCGTGATGGTATCAACATATAAAAAGTGTCTAATCTAAATTATATATTTAATTTTAGTTTCCTTGACCAGTAATATCCCAGAAAACTCTAGAGTCTAGTTCGTCACCACCCATGGCAGACGAAGCTGCGTCATAATTGGTTCCGTTAATATTAGGCTCATCATTAGGATACACGTAACGTCTTGGTACTGGCAACAAAGATTGTCCGGCAATGTTCATTTTTGGCCAATCTAACAATTTCCAGGATGCCCAAGATTCAAAACCATTGATCATATAAAGAGCAAGGTATTTTTGAACACCAATTCTTTCATCCCAGTCTCCTGATGCATAACTTACAGTTGGCTGTGCCAAATAAGCTGCAGCATCAGCATCAGAACCACCATAAAACTTGATAGAAGAAGTTACCCCTTCGTTATAATAAGCTTCTGCGTCTCCGGCCACTAATCCTCTTTCAATAGCTTCAGCCGCTAAGAACTGAACCTCAGAATAAGACATTAACAAACCAGGAAGGTCAGATTCTTGGAAATAAGGACCAATATGCGTATAATTTGCAAATGGGCTGTTAACACCATAAATACCGCCGGCATAAGGAGTCACATTATCATCTAAATAAACAGGAGTTCTAGGATCATTCAATGGGACAATCAAATCCACCATCGTATTTGCAACGATAAAATCTGAACGACCGGATTGTACCAAACTAGTCCATAATGGATTTGTATTTGGTGGATCAGCCTCAAATGGATATGCAAAGTTGTCGGCATCACTTTCAAAAATACCTGCAGCCATAGCTTCAGAAGCTGCGCTGGCATTAGAGGTACGAACAGCTAATTTCAATTTTAATGAGTTACCGAATTTAATCCAGGCATCAGAATCACCGTGATAGATCAAATCAGCATCTGAAAAACCAGATCCCCCAGCTTCCAATGTTGCCAAAGCCACATCGATACGTCTGAATAAGTCAGTATAGATTGCTTCATCATCATCGTACTTTGGTTGAAGGACGTCATTCACGTTTAAAGCTTCTGAATACGGACAGTCTCCATAAGTATCCACAAGCACATGCCATGCAAAAACTTCTAAAAGTTCAATTTGTCCTAATTTGTTCGCTTTGTCTGAAGGAAGATCATTACCTTCTGTAACAATTTTCTTTGCTTCCGCAAGGTCATTCAATATGTCTCTGTAAAAATAAGTCCACATCGTACCACCAATATCACGGTTTCTCAAATCATAGTTTGGTTCATCCTGATAAGTAGTAGACCCAACGTTCTGGATAAAATATTTGTAAATATTATAGTTCACACTGATACTTGTCATTCTTAAAAAGATGGTATATTCAGCGCTTGTCACTAAAAAATCAGCGGGTACTTCCGACGGATTTTTTTCATCTACGTTCCAACCTTCAAAATCTTCACAAGAGGTTGAGATAGCTAGAAGTAGAATTATTAAAAATAAATTCTTCATTTTTTTCATTTTTTTCATTATTAAAAGTCGATTTTAACACTAAATCCAATATCTCTTGTTGTTGGATATACTCCTGACTGATAACCTTGAACGTTACCAGAACTTAATCCAGCTTCAGGATCAGAGTAAGGAGTGTTTTTACTGAATATATGTAAGTTTCTACCTATGGCTGTGAAAGTCATGGCTTGTACGTGTCCTCTGAATACATCACTACCTAGTTTATATGATAAAGACATTTCTCTTAGTTTTACAAAACTGGCGTCATATACGTGTAATGCTTGTGGAGCTCTCGTCCAACCTTCAGCATGTGCGTAGTAGTCATATCTTGTTCTTACAGTATTTGGAGTTCCATCAGGAGCTACACCACCAAGAACGATACCTCCACCTTGATCTATAGGAAGACGTTTTGGGTTACCAAGGTCATTAAGACCAACAGTGTTGTCTGTAACACCAGTACCATAACCGTACCAGGTATCCAATGAGAATACACTACCACCATCTTGCATATCAATCAAGAATTGAAAGCTTAAGTTTTTCCAAGTAAGGCGGTTGTTAATACCTCCTCTGAAGTTAGCCTGGAAAGAACCTAAGTTCTCAGTTGAACTATCCGTTCTTTCGTAACGACCAGTGTCTTGGTTGATCACTCTTTGACCGTCAACATAAACGAAGTCTCTACCCTGGATCATACCATAAGGTTCTCCAACGGTTGCATTAATAGAAACCCCACCTTGAGGACTTGCTAACAATAAGTTGCTAAGACCTGAAGGCAATGATAACACTTCACTTTCGTTCTTACTATAGTTTAAGTCAATTCTCCATTCAAAATTCTCAGTCTTAACAGGAGATCCGTATACAGTGGCTTCAATACCTTTGTTTTGAATTTCTCCGGCATTCAACCATTGTCCGGTATAACCGGTAGCAGCACTAATCGTTACAGGAGTAATCAAGTCTTCAGATGTTTTGTCATAATACGAAACATCTAAACCTAACCTGTTTCTGAATAATGCCATTTCTAAACCAACTTCAAATTCATTTGAAGTCTCAGCTCTAAGATTAGCATTGTTATTTCTACTTGGTAAAGAAGCAGTTGGCTGGCCACCTGTAATATTACCCAATATAAAAACGTTATTTACTGATAATGGTCTTGCAGTGTTACCTGTTTTAGCATAACCAACTCTAAGTTTACCTAATGAAATCGCGTTTGAATCAAACAAACTAGACCATAAGAAACTAAGAGATCCTGATTAATAATCATAGGTATTATTATCTGAAGGTAAATTAGAAGAAACATCTCTTCTGTAAGAACCTTCTAAATATAATAAGTTGTTCCATCCCAGCGAAGCATTCGCATAGTAACCATCGATTCCTGAATAATATTGATATTCAGCAGGTGCCAATAATGAACTGGCTGAATTGCTAAGAGAATACAAACGTGGTACATTTAATCCACCATTTGTGCTCGCTCTGATATTTGAATAATTGATTCTGTTGATGTTTGTTCCAATAACACCGTTCAAAGATAATTTATCCCAGGTTTTGTTGAAATTCAACATCAAATCATAGTTGTTTTCCATAAAACGTTCGTTAAAACGAGTGTAATTCGGAACGTCTACTGAACCAATAGCAATACGCTCTTCTTGAATACTGCTGTAATTATCCATAGTAACCCTACCCATAATTCCTAACCAATCATTGATCTGGTAGTTTAAAGTAACGTTTCCATTAAGACGGTCTCTCACATCATTTTGGAAATTCTCATAACGAGTCCAATAAGGGTTATCAGTATAAATAGGAGTTCTGTTTGTCAATGGATCATTTGCATTCCAAGTAATGTTTTTTCTTGTAGCAAAATAAGCCGCTTCCTGATCCTTGAAATCAACGTTAGCCTGATTCCATTGTCTCATTGATTGTAAAGGGTTTTGAGAATCATAACCTGTTCCATAACGTCCTTTACCAGCCGTATTTGTATAATTTGCTCTTACACTGGCTGTGAATTTTTCAGTCAATTTAAGGCTACCATTGAAAGAAATAGTATTTCTTCTAATTTGACTGTTAGGTAAAATACCTTGTTGGTCTAAATTTGTATAACCTAATCTGAAATCACCTTTTTCATTCGCTCCGTTAAGGTCAATACTATTAAACATAGTAACACCTGTTTTGAAGAATGTAGTTGGGTCGTTTTCAGCAGCTACCCATGGTCTTGGTACTAAATAAGTATCTTCTAGTTCAGGATACCAGGAGTCCCATTGGTAAACCAATAAGTTTTCATCGAATACAGCACCAAAAGAAGCATCTTCTGTAGATGGAGTCGTTAATTCAAGAATACCATCACCATTTAAATCTCTTTCAAAGAAACCACCATCGCTTGGCCCACCTGCATCGTAATAATAGTCAGAATAACCAGCACCGTATTCTTTTTGATAACGGTTAAAAGTATCAGGGTTAAAAACGTTCATCGTTACAGCTGAGTTAATCGTCACACCGATCGCTTTGGTTCCGTGATCTTTACCTTTTTTAGTCGTAATCAAGATTACACCGTTAGCCGCTCTGGATCCGTATAGTGCAGTTGCACCACCACCTTTAAGAACGTTTACCGATTCGATGTCATCAGGGTTCAAATCCTGAGCAGCGTTACCGTAGTCATAACCACCTCTACCAGTTGTCTGATCTGAAGTGTTGTTGTTAATGTTACTAATCGGCACACCGTCAATTACGAACAACGCCTGGTTGCTGTTAAACATCGAGGAATAACCCCTGATAACAACGTTGGTTGATCCACCCATAGTACCACTCGCTTTAACATCAACACCAGAAGTCTTACCTTGTAAAGAGTTAACGAAGTTAGGATCTTTAACCGTGTTGATTGCTTCTCCACCTACTTCCTGAGTAGCATAACCTAATGATTTTTTCTCTCTTTCAATACCCAAAGCTGTTACCACAACTTCATCCAGGGTGTTTTCTTGAGAGACCATCGTTACATTGATTGAACTTTCTGCTCCAACTGTTCTTTTCACAGTAGTCATCCCTACGAAACTGAAGCGAAGTACATCACCGCTGCTAGCTTCAATAGAAAAATTACCGTCAAAATCAGTCTCAGTACCAGAAGTGGTACCTTCAATCAAAACACTAACACCTGGTAATGCGCCGGTTTCGTCCGACACTGTACCCGTGATAGTTCTTTCTTGTGCAAAAGATACTTGCACTACAAACGCTAGTAAAAGCGTCAAAATTCCACTTAACTTTGTTTTCATTATATAAATTATTTGAATTAATTTGAGCCAAAAATCTTAATAAAAAGTTAATATACCAAGTTTTTAACATAAAAATTTTAAAAAAAGGTTAATGCTTTGTTAATAAGAATGGCATTTCTATCTATAGGATGTAAAAAAAAATATAGGTTGCGTTGACTCAGAATTTACTCACGATTTTAATGTGCACCTTGGAATTATCAAAAGTGAATGGGCTGTTTTCAAATTTCCCGATGGCATAACTAAGGTTTAAGATACCTGCTTTTGTTTGAAAAGCATAACCCAGGCCAAAGCTTAAAACATTCGTATTTTGGCTGATGAGTTCATTCTTTGAAAAGGAATAATCGGTAATGGTATAAAAGTAACTTGAAAGATTGGGTTTGAAACGATACTCTAAATTAAAAACGGTATACGACGAAGCAAAGATACTTTCTTCATTCACCCCTCTCAGATTGTAAATGCCTCCGAACCTGAACAATTCATTTTCAAAATAATTATCAGAATCCAAAAGGCCACTCACGTTTTGAAGAAAGATATAATTCTTTCGATTGATCGGATACAGGTAACTTGTGTGGAACATAAATTTAGTTTGGCTGACACTTTCCTGTTCATTGCTTCGAGATCCGAACATGGCACTGAACCTTACATCAAACCGAACCGGGAAAAGCGCATCGGCTGTTAGGATCTTATAAGTGTAAGACAAACCCCAAAACAGATTCGAATACGACCCTATGCCGGCAGTGTTTCCATTGGTTAGGTCATTCGAGTTTTCGGTATTGATATTTGCAGTAATTTGGCCTTTACCTATAATGCTATACAATAAGCTGAAATTGGCTTTTACATTATTAAAGGTAGAATCCTGCCTGTAGAGTTCAAAGTTTATTTTTGGACTTAGCGGGAGATTAAAGATATAGGGCAATTCCGTTTCGAGATAAAAGCGCTGTCTGTTTTGACCGTTATTCTTCCAGAAAAGTGCAATTGTTTCTCCACTGTTAAAGATATTGTTTATAGAAAGGTCGAGATAGCCATTGAATTCAAGTCCATTTTCTTCTTCTTTTGAAGCAAATCCAACAATACCATCAAACTCATTCGACCTTTTTTTGCTGAGATACAGATAAATGATTGTGGAGTCATTGGTGAAAAGAACTTCCGGAGGTTTTAATTCCTCTGCAAAAAGCAGGTTATTTACGGCCCTGGATGCCATTTCTAATTTTTCACTGTTAAAAACAGTACCGCGCTTGAGCCCTAGTTCATGATCAATATAATTTTTTGGGAAATTGTCGTATCCTCTGATAATTACTTTATCAACATGACGAACGATGTTCTGATCTAGTCGTAGAATTGCTCTTGCATCTTGTTTGTCAAGTTCAATTTGCTCGAGAGATGCCATCACGAAAGAATTGCCTTTATTTTCAAAAAGGCTCACCAGTGCATTCATAAAGGCCGGAATTTCTGTAAAAGGAATCCTGATCCGCGAACTGTCTACTTCTTTAGAAATCGAGTTCAGGTCTTTTTCACTGAGCAGCAGCTTTGAAATATGACCGTAGTAAATATTGATAAATTCTAATTTTTCTCCCGGATCGAGAAAGGCTGTATAAACAGAATCCGTTTGCACAACGCTGTCAATAGTAGCGTTGAGGTAACCTTTTAACTCAATTTGTTTCAAGTGCGAATTCAGTTCAACGGCAACCGAATCTTTTGTAATGATGTTTTTCTGAAAAGCCAAAGGCCTTGCAAACTCCTCGGGATCGTTTGGGTTTGTTCTGATTTCAAGCTTATAACCCTGAGCCAGAACACACGAGACTTGTACAAAAAAAAATAGTATATATATATATGGTGTAAACTTGCTGTTCAAAAGCCTTTGAATTTGACGGTAAATATCTGTCAATTTTAGCGATTTACAAATAAGTACCACTTCAATATTTAGGACCTTGCCATATGGAAAAGAAATGATGGTTTAATTGTAAAATGGCTTTCGACGGGTATGGGTAGTGGCTATGGGATGGCTTTGATTTAATGCTTCTGATTTTGAATGTTGAGATAAAGCTAAAAAAATCAATAATTTATAGTTTGAATAACGAGAAAAAAGTCCTACATTTGCAAACTCTTAAAAAACAGAGTGAACTAAAATTAAAATTTTATAAAATAGAATGCCAACTATTCAACAATTAGTACGAAAAGGAAGGACCAAAACAACCAAGAAGAATAAATCGGCTGCTTTGAATTCATGTCCCCAACGTCGTGGAGTTTGTACGCGAGTTTACACTACTACACCAAAGAAACCAAATTCAGCAATGAGAAAAGTTGCCAGGGTAAGGTTAACTAACGGTAATGAGGTGAACGCTTACATCCCGGGAGAAGGACATAATTTACAAGAACACTCGATAGTATTGGTTAGAGGTGGAAGAGTAAAAGATTTACCTGGTGTTAAATATCACATTGTTCGTGGTGCTTTGGACACAGCAGGAGTAGAGGGAAGGACTCAGCGTCGTTCCAAATACGGAACCAAACGTCCAAAGAAATAATTTATAAGCTTTAATGTAAGGAACAATGAGAAAAAGAGTTTCAAAGAAAAGGATCCTTTTACCGGATCCAAAATTTAACGATCAGATGGTTACAAGGTTTGTAAACAACCTGATGTTGGATGGTAAAAAATCGGTTGCATTTAAAGTTTTTTATGATGCAATGGAGATAGTTGAAGAGAAAAAACAAGATGAAGAGAAGTCTGCTGTGGAATTATGGAAAGAGGCTTTGTCGAATGTAATGCCTCACGTGGAAGTAAGAAGCAGAAGGGTTGGTGGTGCAACATTCCAGATCCCAATGCCTATTAGAGCAGACAGGAAAATTTCTATGGCCATTAAGTGGATGATTCTTTATGCCAGAAAGAGAAATGAAAAAAGTATGTCTCAAAGACTTGCCGGTGAAGTACTTGCCGCAGTGAAGGAAGAAGGAGCAGCTGTTAAGAAGAGGATGGATGTACATAAAATGGCGGATGCGAATAAAGCATTCTCTCATTTCAGATTTTAATAAAAATATAGAATGGCAAGAGATTTAAAATTAACTAGAAATATTGGGATTGCTGCGCACATTGATGCCGGTAAAACCACTACTACTGAAAGAATTCTATATTATACAGGAGTTTCTCACAAGATAGGTGAAGTACATGATGGCGCTGCCACTATGGACTGGATGGAGCAGGAGCAGGAAAGGGGTATTACCATTACTTCAGCTGCAACAACCTGTACCTGGCAGTTTCCAACTGAAAACGGAGTTCCGACTCCAGATGCTCAAGGGTATCACTTTAATATTATTGACACTCCTGGTCACGTTGATTTTACAGTTGAGGTAAACCGTTCGTTAAGAGTACTTGATGGATTGGTTTTTCTTTTTAGTGCAGTTGATGGCGTTGAGCCTCAATCTGAAACTAACTGGAGATTGGCTGACAATTACAAAGTACCCAGAATCGGATTTGTCAACAAAATGGACAGACAGGGGGCAGACTTTTTAAAAGTATGTACGCAGGTAAAAGAAATGTTAGGTTCCAATGCGGTTCCTATTGTTCTTCCTATTGGTGATGAGATTGATTTTAAAGGGATCGTTGATTTAGTCAAGAACAGGGCAATCGTATGGAATGAAGAATCATTTGGTTCTACTTTCGACGTCATTGAGATTCCTGAAGAATTGAAGGAAGAGACTGCAAAGTACAGGGCTATGCTTATCGAAGAGGTAGCATCTTATGATGAAAACCTTTTGGAGAAATTCATGGAGGATGAAGATTCAATTACTGAGGAAGAAGTACACAATGCTTTAAGAGCTGCCGTCATGGATATGGCGATCATCCCAATGATTTGTGGTTCTGCTTTTAAAAATAAAGGTGTTCAGTTTTTATTGGATGGTGTTTGCAGATACTTGCCTTCACCAATGGATAAAGAAGCGATTATTGGTATCAATCCTGTTACTGAGAAAGAGGTGTCAAGAAAACCTTCTGTAAATGAGCCGTTTGCTGCACTTGCCTTTAAAATTGCTACCGATCCATTTGTAGGTAGATTGGCTTTTTTCAGAACCTATTCGGGTCGTTTAGACGCGGGATCTTATATTTTGAATAACAGATCAGGTAAAAAAGAAAGGATTTCACGTATCTATCAGATGCATTCCAATAAACAGAATTCAGTTGATTTTATTGAAGCAGGTGATATTGGTGCGGCAGTTGGATTTAAGGATATCAAGACCGGTGACACAATGTCTGCGCTAGATGCGCCTATAGTACTGGAAAGCATGGATTTCCCAGATCCTGTAATCGGTGTTGCTGTCGAGCCTAAAACTAAAGCTGATGTTGATAAATTAGGAATGGGGCTGGCCAAATTGGCTGAAGAAGATCCAACGTTCCAGGTTAGAACTGATGAATCATCGGGACAAACGATCATATCAGGTATGGGTGAATTACACCTTGAGATTTTGATCGATCGTTTGAAGAGAGAATTCAAAGTTGAGGTGAATGAAGGTGAGCCTCAGGTAGAATACAAAGAAGCGATTACTAAATCTGCTGAACACAGGGAAGTTTATAAGAAACAGTCAGGTGGTCGTGGTAAGTTTGCTGATATTATTTTTGAGATGGGACCAGCAGATGAAGATTTCGAAGGAACCGGATTGCAATTCAATAATGTGATCAAAGGTGGTAATATTCCTAAAGAGTATGTGCCTTCTGTTCAAAAAGGATTTGAAATGGCGATGAAGAACGGTCCTTTGGCCGGTTATGAAATGGATACCATGAAGATCACTTTAAAAGATGGATCTTTCCACCCAGTGGATTCTGATGCACTTTCTTTTGAATTGGCAGCAAAGATGGGATACAAGTCTGCGGCAAAGGCTGCCGGAGCGGTTATCCTTGAGCCTATCATGAAATTAGAGGTTGTTACCCCTGAAGAAAATATGGGTGATATCGTTGGTGATTTAAACAGAAGAAGAGGCCAGGTTAATGCCATGGATGACAGAGCTGGAGCAAAAGTTGTAAAAGCACATGTTCCTTTATCAGAAATGTTCGGTTATGTTACCACATTAAGAACGTTATCATCAGGTAGGGCTACATCTACAATGGAATTTTCTCATTATGAGAAAACTCCGGCCAATGTATCAGAAGAGGTGATCAAAAAAGCACAAGGTTAAGCTACTAAAACGAGATAAAATGAGTCAGAAAATTAGAATAAAATTAAAGTCTTACGATCACAATTTAGTAGATAAATCTGCTGAGAAGATTGTAAAAACAGTAAAGAATACCGGAGCTGTTGTCAATGGCCCGATTCCTTTACCAACACGTAAAAAGATTTTTACAGTATTGCGTTCTCCACACGTAAACAAAAAGTCAAGAGAGCAGTTTCAATTGAGTGCTTTCAAAAGAATTTTGGACATCTACAGTTCTTCATCAAAAACAATTGATGCTTTGATGAAACTTGAGTTGCCAAGTGGTGTGGAAGTAGAGATCAAAGTATAATTAAAAGGATCAGTATGATCCAAAACTGAAAGGGGATCTTTCAGTTACTTGTCCTGAGCGATTGACGAGGGAAAAACGGAAAAAATAGATTCAGGGTTGAAGATATTTTGACCCTGTTTTTTTAGATAAGAGAAATAATAATTAAATAATAGAAAATGTCTGGGTTAATAGGAAAAAAAATTGGAATGACCAGTATTTATGACGAGAATGGAAAGAATATTCCATGTACCGTTATCCAAGCTGGTCCTTGTGTAGTTACCCAAGTCAGAACCAAAGAGGTTGACGGGTACGAAGCCTTGCAACTTGGTTTCGATGACAAAGCAGAAAAGCAGTCTAACAAGGCGCTTAATGGTCATTTTAAAAAGGCCGGTACAACTGCTAAAAGACGTGTCGTTGAATTTCAAGGATTTGAGCAAGATTTAAAATTGGGTGATCAGGTTTTAGTTGATCACTTTGAAGAAGGTGAATTTGTAGATGTATCAGGTACATCCAAAGGAAAGGGTTTTCAAGGGGTGGTAAAACGTCATGGTTTTGCAGGTTCCGAAAGAACTCACGGTCAGCAAAGTATGAACAGAGCTCCTGGTTCTGTTGGTGCGGCGTCTTATCCTGCCAGAATTTTTAAAGGCATGAAAATGGCTGGAAGAATGGGTGGAGATAAAGTGAAAGTTCAAAACCTGAGAGTTTTAAAAGTGGTAAAGGATAAAAATCTTTTAGTAGTAAAAGGTGCTGTTCCTGGTCATAAAAATTCATATGTAATTATTCAGAAATAATGAAAGTAGCTGTTATAGATATCAACGGGAAAAAGACCGGAAGAAATGTTGAGCTTTCGGAGGCTGTTTTTGGTATTGAACCAAATGACCACGCGATTTATTTAGATGTTAAGCAGCATTTAGCAAATAGGCGCCAGGGTACACACAAAGCGAAAGAAAGAGCTGATATTGTTGGAAGTACCCGAAAGATCAAAAAACAAAAGGGAACCGGTACTGCAAGGGCTGGTAGTATTAAATCTCCATTATTCAGAGGAGGAGGAAGAGCTTTTGGTCCAAGACCCAGAAGTTATTCGTTTAAATTGAATAAAGGTTTGAAAAAATTAGCACGTCAATCAGCGCTTTCAGTTAAGGCAAAAGAGGATAATATCCTTGTTATTGAAAAATTTGATTTCGAAGCACCAAAGACAAAAGCTTTTACAGATATTTTAAAAGCCCTTGAGTTGGAAAACAAAAAATCTTTGTTTGTGTTGGACAGGTCAAATAATAATGTATATTTGTCATCACGAAATTTAAAAAGAGTGAATGTCGTAAATGGTTCAGAATTAAGTACTTACACAGTGCTAAACGCAAATAAAGTAATTATTTCTGAAGCGTGTTTGGAAGAAATTGAATCTAATTTTAGCAAATAAGGGTCATGAGTATATTGATAAAACCTATTATTACGGAAAAGGCAACCGACCTGAGCGAGTTGAATAACTGCTTTAGTTTTGTTGTGAGAAAAACGGCTAATAAGATAGAAGTTAAGGAAGCTGTAGAAAATACTTATGGCGTTACTGTGGAAAATGTAAGAACCTTGAATTATCCTGTAAAGCGAAGTACGAAGTACACGAAAAAAGGATTGGTTTCAAGTGTGAAAGGTGCATATAAAAAAGCCGTCGTGCAGTTAGCAGAAGGTGAGAACATTGATTTTTATAGCAATATCTAAGATAAGAAGATGGGATTAAGAAAATTAAAACCGATAACTCCAGGACAACGATTTAAAGTTGTTACGGATTTTGATGTTGTAACGACAGATAAACCTGAAAAAAGTCTTTTGGCACCGATCAAAAGATCCGGAGGTAGAAACAGTGAAGGAAAAATGACCATGCGATTCTTAGGAGGTGGTCATAAAAGAAGATACCGTGTTATAGATTTCAAAAGAAATAAAGATGGTGTTCCTGCAACCGTAAAGAGCATTGAATACGATCCGAACAGGACGGCATATATCGCTTTGTTGAATTATGTAGATGGAGAAAAGAGATATGTCGTTGCTCAAAACGGTTTAAAAGTAGGACAGGAAGTAATGTCTGGTGAAAAAGTGACTCCGGAAATTGGAAACACGATGCTTTTGAGCAATATACCCCTTGGAACTGTTATTTCATGTATTGAATTACGTCCGGGACAAGGAGCTGTGATCGCGAGAAGTGCAGGTACATTTGCACAGTTAATGGCGAGAGAAGGAAAATATGCAACGATCAAATTGCCTTCAGGGGAAATCAGAATGATTCTTCTTACATGTAAGGCTACTATCGGTGTAGTATCTAATTCTGATCATCAGTTGACCGTATCCGGAAAGGCTGGTAGAAGCAGATGGTTAGGAAGACGTCCAAGAACACGTCCTGTAGCGATGAACCCTGTCGATCACCCAATGGGTGGTGGTGAAGGTAGAGCTTCAGGTGGACATCCAAGATCTAAGAATGGTATTCCTGCAAAAGGATTTAAAACACGTTCTAAGACTAAGGCTAGTAATAAGCAAATCGTTGAACGTAGAAAAAAATAATTAGTTAGAAAGTATGGCACGTTCGTTAAAAAAAGGACCCTATGTTTTTCACGCTTTAGAGAAAAAAGTGCAAAAAAATATAGACGCAGGAAAGAAATCAGTAATTAAAACTTGGTCAAGAGCATCTATGATCACACCGGATTTTGTGGGTCAGACCATTGGTGTGCATAATGGCCGTCAATTTGTACCGGTATACATTACTGAAAATATGGTAGGTCATAAATTAGGTGAATTTTCTCCAACACGTTCCTTTAGAGGACATGCAGGAGCAAGAAATAAAGGTAAAAAATAGTAGGTTATGGGAGTTCGAAAAAAGTTAAGAGCCAATCAACTCAAAGAAGCGCGAAAGAGCACTTACGTTGCTAAGCTTAATGGTTGTCCTACATCTCCAAGAAAGATGCGTTTGGTTGCAGATTTGATTAGAGGAGTTGAAGTTGAAAAAGCACTTCAAATCTTAAAATTCAATCCAAAAGAGGCATCAATCAATCTTGAAAAGTTAATGTTATCAGCAATCGCCAACTGGCAGGCTAAGAATGAAGAGGAAAGCATTGAAGATGCCGGCCTTTTTGTGAAGGAGATTTATGTTGACAGTGCATCGATGTTGAAAAGGCTGCGTACTGCACCTCAGGGTAGAGCGCACAGGATCAGAAAACGTTCAAACCATGTAACCATGGTTTTAGGAACTAATAATTTAAGCAACTAATTTAAGCATGGGACAGAAGACAAATCCAATAGGAAATCGTTTAGGAATCATCAGAGGATGGGAATCTAACTGGTACGGTGGAAATGACTATGGAGACAAAATTGCTGAAGACAGCAAGATCCGTAAATATATCCATGCTAGATTATTTAAAGCAAGTGTTTCACGTGTGATTATTGAGCGTACGCTTAAACTTGTAACCGTTACTATCACTACTGCAAGGCCTGGTATCATTATTGGGAAAGGTGGACAAGAGGTAGACAAGTTAAAAGAGGAACTCAAAAAGATCACCGGGAAGGAAGTACAGATTAATATCTTTGAAATTAAGCGTCCGGAACTAGATGCGAAGTTGGTAGCAGCCAGTATTGCCCGTCAGATAGAGAACAGAATCTCTTACAGACGTGCCATTAAAATGGGTATTGCGGCAACTATGCGTATGAATGCCGAAGGTATTAAAGTACAAATTTCAGGTCGTTTAAACGGTGCTGAAATGGCTAGATCTGAGTCTTATAAAGAAGGAAGAATTCCACTTTCTACTTTTAGAGCAGATATAGATTATGCCTTGGAAGAAGCGAGTACTACTTATGGAAAGATAGGTGTGAAAGTTTGGATTATGAAAGGTGAGGTTTTTGGAAGGAGAGAATTATCTCCATTAGTTGGACTTTCTAAGAAAGGTAAAACCGGTGGTGGTGGTAAAGGGCCAGGTAGGAATAAATCTCGTAGATAAATTTTTTAAGACGTAGAAAATGTTACAACCAAAAAGAGTAAAATATCGTAAAGTACAGAAAGCCAAGGGGAACATGAAGGGGAATTCCCAAAGAGGCCACCAGCTTTCAAATGGTATGTTCGGTATTAAATCATTAGAGCAGAATTTACTTACCTCTCGTCAAATCGAAGCAGCAAGGGTTGCCGCGACAAGATATATGAAAAGACAGGGGAGTTTATGGATTAAGATTTTTCCGGACAAGCCGATTACCAAAAAACCACTTGAGGTTCGTATGGGTAAAGGTAAAGGAGCCCCTGAATATTTTGTAGCAGTGGTGAAACCAGGAAGAATTATGTTTGAAGTAGGAGGTGTACCGATTGAAGTTGCCAGAGAGGCATTACGCCTTGCAGCTCAGAAGTTACCTGTAAAAACGAAATTTGTGGTAGCAAGAGATTTTGACAACGCTTAATTTTTAATCATATGAAATCCTTTAAACAGGAGGATGGCATTGAATTAAATTAAACAAAGAACACATGAAACAATCAGAAATTAAAGAATTATCAGTAGAAGAGCTGCAGGAAAAGTTAGCCATATTCAAAAAGAATTATACTGATTTAAAACTTGCTCATGCCATTTCTCCTTTGGAAACGCCATTGCAATTAAGAAATGTGCGTAGAACGGTTGCAAGAATTGCCACAGAATTAACTAATAGAGAATTACAATAATTGTAATTGATTTGAAGAGATGGAAAAAAGAAATCTTAGAAAAGAAAGAATAGGAGTAGTTTCAAGTAGCAAAATGGAGAAATCCATAGTTGTATCTGAAGTGAAACGAGTAAAGCATCCGATGTATGGTAAGTTCGTATTGAACACCAAAAAGTATGTGGCGCATGATGAGAACAACGATTGTAACGAAGGGGATAAAGTGAGAATCATGGAGACACGTCCTTTGAGTAAATCAAAACGTTGGAGATTAGTAGAAATCTTAGAAAGAGCTAAATAATTATGTTACAGCAAGAATCAAGATTAACAGTAGCGGATAATACCGGAGCTAAAGAAGCTCTAGTTATTCGAGTGCTAGGTGGAACAAAGAAACGTTACGCTTCAGTAGGGGATAAAATTGTAGTTGCGGTTAAACAAGCAACTCCAAACGGAACAGCTAAAAAAGGTCAGGTATCTAAAGCGGTTGTTATCAGAACTAAGAAAGAAGTCAGACGTAAGGATGGATCTTATATCCGTTTTGATGATAATGCCTGTGTGTTATTAGACTCTACTTCCGGAGAAATGAGAGGAACCCGTGTATTTGGTCCTGTTGCGAGAGAACTTCGTGAAAAGCAATTCATGAAAATTGTATCATTGGCACCTGAAGTGCTTTAATTTATAGAAATATGACAAAGCTAAAAATTAAAACAGGAGACACCGTAAAGGTAATGGCCGGTGATCATAAAGGAGAAGAAGGAAAAGTTGTGAAGATTTTCAGAGATAAGAATCGCGCAATCGTAGAAGGTGTGAATATGATTTCAAAACACGCCAAACCAAGTGCTGAGAACCCTCAGGGGGGTATTGTAAAAAAAGAAGCTTCTTTACATATTTCAAACCTTATGTTGGTTGAAAATGGAACAACTACAAAAGTTGGATACCGTATGGAAGGAGATAAAAAAGTTAGGTTTTCAAAAAAATCTAAAGAAGTATTATAGTTATGGAAAATATGCCAAGACTTAAAAAGGACTACAACGACAGAATTATTTCTGCATTGACTGAAGAATTTGGTTACAAAAATGTAATGCAGGTTCCAAAATTGGAGAAAATAGTGATCAGTAAGGGCGTTGGTGCTGCTATAGCAGATAAAAAATTGATTGAATATGCAGTGGATGAATTGACTCAGATTACCGGTCAGAGAGCTGTATCAACAATTTCAAAAAAGGATATTGCAACATTCAAGTTGCGTAAAGGGATGCCAATTGGTGCCAAAGTAACTTTACGCAAGAACAGGATGTATGAATTTTTAGACAGGCTGGTTACCGCTTCTTTACCTCGGGTAAGAGATTTTAAAGGAGTAAAAGCCACTGGTTTTGACGGAAGAGGAAATTATAATTTGGGTATTACCGAACAAATTATTTTTCCGGAAATCAATATTGACAAAGTAAACAAAATTGGTGGTATGGATATCACTTTTGTAACAACTGCCAGTACTGATAAAGAGGCAAAATCATTATTACACGAATTAGGGGTACCATTTAAAAAGAATTAATAAGATGGCAAAAGAATCAATGAAAGCTCGTGAAGTGAAAAGAGCTAAAACTGTTGCAAAATACGCTGAAAAAAGAAAGGCTCTTAAGGAGGCTGGTGATTATGACGCTTTGCAAAAATTACCAAAGAACGCTTCGCCTATCCGCATGCACAACAGATGTAAATTGACTGGGCGTCCAAAAGGATATATGCGTCAATTTGGAATTTCACGTGTTACTTTTCGCGAAATGGCGAATCAAGGATTGATCCCTGGTGTAAAAAAAGCTAGTTGGTAGAATCATTAATTGGTTTCAGGTTTGATTGAACAATAAACAATCGAAAACCAAAACCGTAAATATTTATATATGTATACAGATCCAATCGCAGATTATCTAACAAGAATTAGAAATGCTGCAAGTGCTGGCCACAGAGTTGTGGAAATTCCGGCATCGAACTTAAAAAAGGAAATGACCAAGATCTTGTTTGATCAAGGTTATATCTTAAGTTATAAGTTCATTGATAACAAAGTTCAGGACATTATTAAGATTGCTTTAAAGTATGACAAAGATACTAAGCAACCCGTGATCAAGAACATTCAAAGAGTGAGTACACCTGGTTTAAGAAAATATGCCGGTTCTGATGAAATGCCAAGAATATTGAACGGATTGGGAATTGCCATCGTTTCTACTTCAAAAGGTGTGATGACGAACAAGAAAGCGCGTCAGGAGAATGTTGGTGGAGAGGTTTTATGTTTCGTTTATTAAAAGATAGGTAAGATGTCAAGAATAGGAAAAAACCCAATATCGATTCCGGAAGGAGTTACTGTTGAAATAAAGGACAATGTTGTTACTGCCAAAGGTAAACTAGGTGAGTTAACACAGGAAATACAAGATATTGCGATACATATTGAGGATGGTACCATTACATTGGACAGACCATCTGAGACAAATAATCACAAATCTAAGCACGGGCTGTACAGAGCTTTAATCAACAATATGATTCTTGGAGTTTCTGAGGGATGGACCAAGGAATTGGAATTGGTTGGAGTTGGTTACAGAGCTTCAAACCAAGGACAGAAACTGGATCTGGCTTTAGGATTTTCTCATAATATTGTATTAGATGTTGCTCAGGAAGTTAAAGTAGAGACAGTGTCTGAAAAAGGAAAAAATCCAATAATTAAATTAACTTCTTATGACAAGCAATTGGTTGGTCAGGTAGCAGCGAAAATTCGTTCGTTCCGTGCACCAGAGCCTTATAAAGGAAAAGGAGTTAAGTATGTAGGAGAACAATTAAGAAGAAAAGCGGGTAAAACTGCATAATATATAAAGGTTATGGCATTAACAAAACTTCAAAGAAGACACCGTATCAAGAATAGAATCAGAAAGGTTGTTTCAGGAACTGCGGCAAAACCTAGATTATCAGTTTTTAGAAGCAATAAAGGAATTTCCGCTCAATTAATTGATGACGTTGCAGGAATTACCTTAGTAGCTACTTCATCTGCAGCATTGAAAGATGCTAAGGGAACCAAGATTGAGGTTGCAGCAGCAGTAGGTAAAGCATTGGCTGAAAAAGCAGCTAAGGCTGGAATTGAAAACGCAGCTTTTGATAGAAATGGTTATTTATACCATGGTAGAGTAAAAGCCCTAGCAGATGGTGCTAGAGAAGGAGGTTTAAAATTTTAAGATTATTCCATGTACAAAAAATATAATAACGTAGAAAGAGTAAAACCAAGCGGACTTGAGCTTAAGGATCACTTGGTAGGAGTTCAAAGAGTTACCAAAGTAACCAAAGGGGGAAGGACTTTTAGTTTTTCAGCCATTGTGGTTGTTGGAAATGGTGATGGAGTAGTTGGTCATGGATTGGGTAAATCTCAGGATGTAGCTTCAGCTATTGCAAAAGCTATCGAGGATGCTAAAAAGAATTTGGTAAGAATACCTATTATCAACCAGACTTTGCCACATGAGCAAAAAGGGAAATACGGTGGTGCCAAAGTATTTTTGAAGCCAGCTTCTCACGGTACCGGTGTAATTGCCGGTGGTGCTGTAAGAGCGGTATTGGAATCGGTTGGTGTACACGATGTACTTTCTAAATCTCAAGGGTCTTCAAATCCTCACAATGTGGTAAAGGCAACATTTGATGCCTTATTGAATCTTAGAGATGCATATACTGTTGCCAAACAAAGAGGCATTTCAGTATCAAAAGTGTTTAACGGTTAATTTTTAGCGATGAAAAGAATTAGAGTAAAACAAGTACGCAGTCAAATCAGACGTCCTAAAAATCAAAAGTTAACGCTGGAAGCTTTAGGATTGCGCAAAATGAATCAGGTAGTGGAGCACGATGCAACACCGACGATTCTGGGAATGGTAAAAACAGTTAATCATTTAATTTCTGTAGAGGAAATCAATTAAGATAGAAAGGTTATGGAATTAAATAACTTAAAACCTGCAAAGGGATCCGTAAAAACGGGTAAACGAATCGGTAGAGGTGAAGGGTCTGGAAAAGGCGGTACTGCTACTAGAGGTCATAAAGGACAAAAATCTCGTTCTGGATATTCCAGAAAGATCGGGTTTGAAGGTGGTCAAATGCCTCTTCAAAGACGTGTGCCTAAATTCGGTTTTAAAAATATCAACCGCAAGGAGTTTAAGGGTGTAAATTTAGATACCCTGCAACAATTGGTTGATGATGGAAAAATCAAAGATACAGTGTCTTTAGAAATATTGATGGCAAATGGCCTGGTAGGCAAGAATGACCTGGTAAAAATATTGGGAAGAGGAGAGTTAAAAGCTAAATTGAATATCACTGTACATAAATTTACTGCTTCGGCTAAAACAGCTATTGAAAAAGCGGGAGGTGAAGCTGTAACTATTTAATGAGAAAAATTAAATGAAAAAGTTTATTAGTACTGTCCAGGATATTTGGAAAATCGAAGAACTAAGAAGTAAAATCCTTCTGACATTAAGTTTAATGGTTGTTTACCGTTTGGCTGCGCAGGTGCCTCTTCCAGGCATCGATCCAACGCAGTTGACCGGATTGGCCAATAATACTTCAGATGGTTTGCTGGGCTTGTTAAACGCATTTACCGGAGGAGCTTTTGCAAAGGCCTCGGTGATGGCTTTAGGGATCATGCCTTATATTTCTGCTTCGATTGTTGTTCAGTTGATGGGAATCGCGGTTCCTTATTTACAGAAGTTACAAAAAGAAGGTGAAAGCGGACGGAAGAAAATAAATCAGATTACGCGTTGGTTGACCATCGCTATTTTGATTATTCAGGCACCAACGTATTTGATAAGTTTGCCGAGTTTGGGTATACCGGAAAGTGCATTTTTATTAGGAACTGGTCCGTTGTTTTATTTTTCTTCCATTCTTTTACTTACCACAGGTACAGTATTTGCCATGTGGTTAGGTGAAAAAATTACCGATAAAGGAATAGGTAACGGTATTTCATTACTGATCATGATTGGAATTATAGCTCGTTTCCCTGCATCATTTATGCAAGAGGCTACTTCGAGAATCAATCAGTCAAACGGAGGTTTGATCATGATCTTGATTGAGATTGTCATCTGGTTTGTTGTAATCTTTGCAAGTGTCCTATTAGTCACTGCGGTACGCAAAATCCAGGTTCAATACGCGAGAAGAACGGTAGCTGGAAATATTCAAGATGTAGCGGGTGCCAGACAATATATTCCTTTGAAGTTAAATTCATCCGGAGTAATGCCAATCATCTTTGCTCAGGCGTTGATGTTTGTTCCTGGCTTGATGGCGAGTTCTGAGAACTCGGTAATCAAATCTATAGGAGTGGCGTTTACAGATATTTTCGGATTATGGTATAATATTTTATTTGCAGTTTTGATCATTATATTTAGTTATTTTTACACTGCAATTACAATACCGACAAATAAAATGGCTGACGATCTTAAGAGAGGTGGTGGTTTTGTTCCCGGGATCAGACCCGGAAAGGAAACTGCGGATTACCTGGATACGATTTTATCTCGTGTTACCCTTCCGGGCTCTTTATTTTTAGCCTTGCTGGCCATACTTCCTGCAATCATTACGAAAGCTGGAGTACAACCGGGATGGGCTATATTTTACGGAGGTACATCACTATTGATCATGGTGGGAGTTGCAATTGATACCTTACAACAGATTAATGCCCATTTGTTAAATCGTCATTACGATGGTTTGATGAAATCAGGGTCAAAAAGAAAAGTAGCTTATTAATTATGGCAAAACAACCAGCGATTGAACAAGACGGTAGAATAATAGAGGCATTATCAAATGCTATGTTCCGTGTGGAATTGGAAAACGGACATATTGTAACCGCTCATATATCTGGAAAAATGAGAATGCATTATATTAAATTGCTACCGGGAGATAAGGTGAAATTAGAAATGAGTCCTTACGATTTAACGAAGGCAAGAATTACTTATAGATATTAAAGAATAACACGAGATGAAAGTAAGAGCATCAGTAAAGAAAAGAAGTGCCGACTGCGTCATAGTTCGCAGAAAGGGCAGATTATATGTAATCAACAAAAAGAATCCTAGATTTAAACAAAGACAAGGATAATTATGGCAAGAATAGCAGGTATTGACATCCCAAAGAATAAAAGAGGCGTTATCGCATTAACCTACATCTTTGGAATCGGAAGAAGTAAGTCTAAAGAAATTTTAGCAAACGCAGAAGTTGATGAGAACATCAAAGTTCAGGATTGGACTGATGATCAAATCGCCAATATTCGTGGTGAAGTTGGAAAATTGACTATTGAAGGTGAATTGAGATCTGAAGTGCAAATAAGCATCAAGCGTTTAATGGATATTGGATGTTACAGAGGGATCAGACACAGATCTGGTCTTCCATTAAGAGGGCAAAGAACTAAGAATAATTCAAGAACCCGTAAAGGAAAGAGAAAAACTGTAGCAGGTAAAAAGAAAGCAACTAAATAATAGTTAACAACATGGCAAAGTCAAGTTCAAAAAACGTAAAGAAGCGTAAAGTTATCGTGGACGCTGTTGGAGAAGCGCATATCACTGCATCTTTCAACAATATCATTATCTCTTTGACAAACAAGAAAGGTGATGTTATTTCCTGGTCAAGTGCAGGTAAGCAGGGTTTCAGAGGGTCTAAAAAGAATACTCCATATGCTGCTCAGACTGCATCTGAAGATTGTGCGAAAGTTGCACATGAAGCAGGATTAAGAAAAGTAAAAGTATATGTTAAAGGACCTGGTAATGGTAGAGAATCTGCCATCAGAACCTTACACAATAATGGGATCGAAGTTACTGAGATCATAGATGTAACGCCAATCGCCCACAACGGATGCAGACCTCCGAAAAGAAGAAGAGTTTAATAAATTTTTTTAATAACTGAGGATAAAGATTATCGAAGGACTGCCTTAATTCATAATCCCTTATATAAAAACAAAAGATGGCAAGATATACAGGACCAAAATCAAAAATCGCTCGTAAGTTTGGAGAACCAATCTTCGGGGATGACAAAGCGTTAGAAAAAAGAAATTACCCTCCAGGGCAACACGGAGCCAATAAAAGAAGAGGGAAACAATCTGAATATGCTGTTCAGTTGAAAGAGAAGCAAAAAGCAAAATATACTTATGGTATTTTGGAACGTCAGTTCAGAAATCTTTTTGAAAGATCGCAGAGAAGCAAAGGTATTACTGGTGAAGTGCTGCTACAATTATGTGAATCACGTTTGGATAATGTGGTATACAGATTGGGTATAGCACCGTCTAGAAGCGGAGCGCGCCAGTTGGTGTCACACAGGCACATTACTGTTAATGGCGAGATCGTGAATATCCCTTCTTTCTCTTTAAAAGAAGGAGATTCAGTGGGTGTGAGAGAAAAATCAAAGTCTTTAACAACCATCGAAAGTTCTTTAGCAAATAAATCGAATGTGTATGAGTGGTTATCCTGGAATCAGGAGACCATGGAAGGAAGATTTGTTACTGTTCCTGAAAGAATTCAAATTCCAGAAAACATTAACGAACAGTTTATCGTTGAATTATACTCTAAATAATCTTTAAAGATAGTAACAAACTTATGGCTATATTAAATTTTCAGAAACCGGATAAAGTATTGATGATTGAATCTACAGATTTCAATGGTAGATTTGAATTTAAACCTTTAGAGCCTGGTTACGGATTAACAGTTGGTAACGCCTTGAGAAGAGTGTTGTTATCTTCTTTAGACGGATATGCAATTACTTCATTGAGAATTGAAGGAGTTGAGCATGAATTTTCAACAATAGAAGGAGTTGTAGAGGATGTAACGGAAATCATTCTTAATTTGAAACAAATGCGTTTCAAACAACAGATTGAAGAAACCGACAATGAAACGGTTATGTTATCTGTTACAGGCAAGGAACAATTGACTGCCGGAGATTTTCAAAACTATATTTCAGGTTTTCAGGTATTAAATCCAGAATTGGTTATTTGCCGAATGGAGCCTAAAGTTAAAATAGATTTGGAAATTGCTATTGAAAAAGGTAGAGGATTTGTCCTGGCTGAGGAGAATAAAAAAGTATCGGCTCCTTTAGGAACGATTTTTATCGATTCAATTTATACTCCGATTAAAAATGTAAAATATGCGGTTGAAAACTTCCGTGTTGAGCAAAAGACCGATTATGAAAAATTGGTTTTTGATATCATCACCGATGGTTCAATTACACCTAAGGATGCTTTGACTGAAGCGGCGAAAATATTGATTCACCACTTTATGTTGTTCTCTGATGAAAGAATTACCCTTGAGGCAGATGAAATTGCTAAAACTGAAACCTATGATGAAGAATCTCTTCATATGAGACAATTGCTCAAAACGCGATTGATCGATATGGATCTTTCAGTAAGAGCATTGAATTGTTTGAAAGCTGCTGAGGTTGATACTTTAGGAGACCTGGTTTCTTTTAACAAAAGTGATTTGATGAAGTTTAGAAACTTCGGTAAAAAGTCACTAACGGAGTTGGATGAACTGGTAAACAACAAAGGATTGACCTTTGGTATGGATTTAACAAAATACAAATTAGATAAGGAGTAAATTTGTTATTTAGATAACAAATTTTAAATAGTCAAGTGAAAGATGAGACACGGAAAGAAAATTAATCATTTAAGTAGAAAAACGGCGCATAGAAAAGCTATGTTGGCAAATATGGCTTGTTCATTAATTGAACACAAGCGTATCAATACAACTGTTGCTAAAGCAAAAGCCTTGCGTCAATATGTTGAACCGCTAATTACTAAATCAAAAAATGATACCACGCATAACAGGAGAATCGTTTTTAGTAATTTGAAAGATAAGTATGCAGTATCTGAATTGTTCAGGGATGTAGCTGTAAAAGTTGGAGACAGGCCAGGTGGTTATGTCAGAATCATCAAATTGGGAAATCGTCAGGGAGATAATGCTTCTATGGCAATGGTGGAACTGGTTGATTACAACGAGATTTACAATCCTAAGGCTAAGAAGAAAAAGGCAACAAGAAGAAGAGGTGGTAAAAAATCCGCTGAAGCAACTGTGGCTTCTGAAACTGCAGTAGAGGAGAAAATTGAAGAACCAAAATCACAAGATGCTGAAAATAAAGATGAAGCATAAATTCGATTTTTGTTTTTAAAACCATAAAAGGATGGGCTAATTTTTAGCTTATCCTTTTTTTTTGGATAAAAGAAAATGTATATTTTTCACAAAATTAACCCGTTAAAATAATTTATCATAAGGTATGAAGTACGAAGCACACAAAAAGGCAATTTTAATCTTAAAGGATGGAACCATGTTTGAAGGTAAATCGGTTGGAATTGATGGAACTGCCGTTGGAGAGATTTGTTTTAATACCGGAATGACAGGATACCAGGAAATCTTTACTGATCCTTCGTATTTCGGACAGCTCATGGTAACGACAAATGCCCATATTGGGAATTATGGTGTCAATAATGATGAGGAAGAATCGGAGGGAATTAAAATATCAGGTTTAGTTTGCCGTAATTTTAGTTTTGATTACTCCAGGCCGAATTCGCAGGATTCGTTGCTCGAGTATTTTAGAAAACAGAATTTTGTAGCCATTTCGGATGTTGATACGCGTGCTTTGGTGCGATATATTCGCGATAAAGGTGCGATGAATGCTATTATATCGACCGACACGGACATCGATGGACTCAAAAAGCAGCTTGAAGCTGTCCCTTCCATGGATGGCTTGGAGTTAGCTTCAAAAGTATCAACTTCAAAACCTTATACAGTTGGTGACGAAAACGCAAAGTATAAAATATCTGCCCTTGATATTGGAATTAAGAGAAATATTATAAGAAATCTGAATGAGAGAGGCTGTTTGGTAAAGGTCTTTCCCTATGATGCCTCTTTTGAGGATTTAAGTTCTTTCGAACCGGACGGGTACTTTTTGTCTAACGGACCTGGAGATCCGACACCGCTTAAAAATGCCCAGAAACTGGCATCAGAGATTATTGATCGAAATTTACCGCTATTTGGAATCTGTCTGGGTCACCAGGTAATTGCTCTTTCTAAAGGCATTCCTACGTATAAAATGCACAATGGCCACAGAGGAATTAACCACCCGGTAAAAAATTTGTTAACGGGCAAGGGAGAGATTACTTCTCAAAACCACGGATTTGTAGTTGATAAAAAAGCTGTGGAATCGCATAGTGAGTTGCAGATAACCCATGAACATCTAAATGATCAAACCCTGGCAGGAATGAAGATAAAGGACAAAAACTGTTTCTCGGTTCAATACCATCCCGAAGCCAGTCCCGGGCCCCATGACTCTTCCTATTTGTTCGATCAGTTTATCGACATGATAAAGGAATCAAATGATTAAAGAACAAAGTATTTTTCATCGAAAACGATATCGTACTTAAATACGTATTAGGGCTCGAAAACCTTTAATAATTTGTAAATTTACAACAGATAAAACAATTAAAATTTTAATAAAATGAGCATTATATTAGACATTCATGCAAGACAAATTTTTGACTCCAGAGGAAATCCTACTGTAGAGGTTGATGTAATCACCGAAAACGGTGTAATGGGAAGAGCAGCAGTTCCTTCAGGAGCTTCTACTGGTGAACATGAAGCGGTTGAATTAAGAGATGGGGGAGATGATTATATGGGTAAAGGTGTTTTAAAGGCAGTAGAAAATGTCAATGAAATTATCGCAAAGGAAGTGATAGGATATTCGGTGTTTGAACAAAATACGATTGATCAGATCATGATCGAGCTTGATGGAACTCCGAATAAAGCGAAATTGGGAGCAAATGCCATTTTAGGAGTATCATTGGCAGCAGCTAAAGCAGCAGCTAATGAATTAAACCAGCCTTTGTACAGATACGTTGGAGGTGTAAGTGCCAATACTTTGCCGGTTCCGATGATGAATATTGTAAACGGTGGATCGCATTCTGATGCGCCGATTGCCTTTCAGGAATTTATGGTAATGCCTGTAAAAGCCAAGAATTTTACCGAAGCCATTAAAATGGGTAGTGAGATCTTCCACAACCTCAAGAAATTATTGCACGACAGGGGTCTGAATACTGCTGTTGGAGATGAAGGAGGGTTTGCACCTACTTTTGATGGAACCGAGGATGCCCTTGATACCATTATCAGCGCGATTTCTAAAGCCGGTTATAAGGCCGGTGATGACGTTATGTTGGCTTTAGATTGTGCCGCAGCAGAATTTTATAAAGACGGGAAGTACGACTATACCATTTTTGAAGGTGACAAAGGAGTTGTAAGATCAAGTGAAGAGCAGGCCGATTATATTGCCGAACTAGCCAGTAAATATCCTATCATTTCTATAGAGGATGGAATGGATGAAAACGACTGGGACGGTTGGAAGTATCTAACCGAAAAAATTGGAGACAAGGTACAGTTGGTCGGTGACGATCTTTTTGTAACCAACGTTGAACGTTTGTCAAAAGGTATAGATAATGGAATTGCCAATTCAATCCTTATCAAAGTGAATCAAATAGGTACGTTAACCGAAACAATAGCAGCGGTTAATATGGCGCATAATGCAGGATATACTTCTGTCATGTCGCACCGTTCAGGTGAAACTGAAGACAACACCATTGCTGACCTTGCGGTAGCTCTAAATACGGGTCAGATTAAAACCGGATCTGCTTCAAGAAGTGATCGTATGGCAAAATACAATCAGTTGTTGAGAATTGAGGAAGAGCTGCATAGCACTGCTTACTATCCTCAGCTAAAAGCATTCAAAGTAGGGTAAAGTCTTTTCAGATACAATTTAAAAAGCCGGATGAATATCCGGCTTTTTTGCTGTGTAAAATAGACTAATTTCCGAGGAAAATTGGCAGTTATTTTGTAAATTCGCTCAAAGAATAAATATTAAAAATTTAATACATTATTAGATGTCAGAAGTTGCAAAATTGATTGTTAAAGGACAAGAATATGAATTTCCAGTAGTTGTAGGAACAGAAAATGAAGTGGCCATTGACATAAAGTCATTAAGAGCTATAACCAATGGAATCATTACTATTGACCCCGGATTTAAAAATACGGGTTCATGTGAAAGTAAAATCACTTTTTTAGATGGTGAAAAGGGGATTTTAAGGCATAGAGGTTATGCCATCGAGGAGTTGACAAAAAAAGCCAGTTTTCTTGAAGTGGCTTATTTGATTATTTTTGGAGAACTTCCTACAAAAGAACAATATGTGAAATGGGAAAAGGACATTAAGCATCATTCTTTGCTCAACGAGGAAATGAAAAATATTATAGATGGCTTTCCAAAGAAGGCACATCCAATGGGTATGTTGTCATCTTTAACATCTGCTTTGACCGCTTTTAATCCTGCAACAGTTGATATCACAAAAGAAGAACAGATCTATGGAGCAATAACAAAGCTTATGGGTAAGTTTCCTGTAATCGCTGCCTGGGCGCATAGCAAGAATTTAGGAACTCCTTTAAATTATGCAGATAATTCGTTGGACTATATTGCGAATATTATGCAGATGATGTTTAGGATACCTACAGAGAAATATGTAATGAACCCGATTGCTGTAAGGGCACTGGATGAATTACTGATCTTGCATGAAGACCATGAGCAGAACTGTTCAACATCGACAGTAAGAATTGTTGGCTCTTCTGAGGCTGGATTATTTGCGTCTGTATCGTCAGGAGTCTCGGCACTTTGGGGAAGACTTCATGGTGGTGCTAATCAGGCTGTTTTGGAAATGCTGGAAAATATTCAGAAAGACGGTGGAGATGTAGAGAAATACATTAATAAAGCTAAAGATAAAGAAGATCCTTTTAGGTTAATGGGATTTGGTCACAGGGTATATAAGAATTTTGATCCAAGAGCGAGAATCATTAAAAAAGCAGCAGATGAATTATTTGCTGACTTAGGGACCAATGATCCTGTATTAGAAATTGCCAAGCACCTGGAAGAAGTTGCTTTGAATGATGAATATTTTGCTGAAAGGAAATTATACCCCAATGTTGATTTCTATTCAGGTATAATTTATCGCGCCCTTGGTTTTCCAAGGGAAATGATGACGGTTATGTTTGCTATCGGCAGATTACCTGGATGGATTGCCCAATGGAAAGAGATGAGGCTTAACGGAGAGCCTATTGGCAGACCACGGCAATTGTACACTGGTTATGCCTTGAGAAAATTTAAATCATTCGAGGAAAGATAGAGCATGGCAGGAGTGTAAAAACAGCTCTTTACATAGTTGAAAAAAATAAATAATCGCGCACAGGAATAATCTTATTTTTGGCGCGATTTTTTTATCTATTTTTGTTTGAAAATAATCTGTTTATGGAGCTTCACATTCGCAATGAAACATCAAGGTTAAAGGCAGTGGTTCTCGGTACGGCCGAGTCAAATGGTCCTGTTCCTAAAATAGAGGATTGCTACGACCCTAAATCAATTGAAAACATTCTCGCAGGCACTTATCCGCTAGAAGATGATATGATTAAGGAAATGGATGGTTTTGACCGGGTTTTAAAAAAATATGATGTTCAGGTGTTTCGGCCAAAGGTTATGAAGGATGTTAACCAGATCTTTGCCAGGGATATCGGATTTGTAATCGAGGATAAATTTATCAGATCCAATATACTTCCTAACCGAATCAATGAATTGGATGCCATTAACCACGTTTACGAACAGATAGATCCTGGGAAAAGGATTATCCCCCCGGCATCAGTACATATTGAAGGTGGTGATGTTATGCCTTGGAATGATTATATATTTGTCGGTGTGTATTCCGGTAAAGATTATGCAGACTTTATTACGGCTCGAACCAATATGGAAGCGGTCCACTTTTTAACGAAACTTTTTCCCGATAAGCGAGTTAAGTCTTTTGAACTCAGAAAATCGAATACCAATCCCAGGGAAAATGCCTTGCACCTCGATTGCTGTTTTCAGCCTGTGGGCAAAAACAAAGCGATTTTACATAAAAACGGTTTTCTTGTTGAAGAGGAATATCAATTTTTAGTGGATTACTTTGGTGTTGAAAATATATTTGAAATTTCAAAAGATGAAATGTACGATATGAATTCAAACATTTTTTCTATTTCTGAAAGTGTGGTTGTGTCAGAGGTAGGTTTTAAAAGATTAAATTCTTGGTTAAGGAAACAGGGCTTTACTGTGGAAGAAATTCCCTATGCTGAAATTGGTAAACAAGAGGGTTTACTAAGATGTTCAACCCTACCTTTGATCAGAGAATAAAAAACATGTTATGAAAGAACTTACCAATACGATATTGATGATAAGACCCGTCTCCTTCAGAATGAATGAAGAAACAGCGGTTAACAATTATTATCAGCAAGACCCTGAGCATTTGTCTGCTCAGGAGATTCAAAACAAGGCTTTAAAGGAATTCGATGATTTTGTATCAAAACTTAGGGAACACGGCGTCAATGTTATCGTTGTCGAAGACAGGCCTGAGACGAATACGCCTGATTCAATTTTCCCGAATAACTGGATTTCTTTTCACTATGATGGTAAAGTAGGCGTGTATCCTATGTTTGCAGAAAACAGAAGGCTGGAAAGAAGAGAGGATATATTAGATTTGCTCGAGGAAAAAGGTTTTATCATAGAACAGATCATAGATTACTCTTCGGCAGAGGAAGAGGGTGTCTTTTTGGAAGCAACCGGAAGCATTGTTTTGGATCGTGAGAACAGGATCGCTTATTGTGCCTTATCTGCAAGAGCCGACGAAGATCTCTTTATTGAGTTTTGTGAGGATTTTGAATACACACCTGTTATTTTCCATGCGTATCAAACCGTAAATGGCAAAAGAAAACTGATCTATCATACCAATGTCATGATGGCAATTACACAAAAGAATCTTATTGTATGCCTGGATTGTATCGATGACAAAAAAGAGAAGAAAAATTTTATCGATCACGTCATCAACAGTGGTAAAAAAATTTTAGAGATCACCGAAGAACAGGTTGAACATTTTGCCGGAAATATGCTTCAGGTACTGGATGGTAATAACAAACCATTAACTGTAATGAGTCAGGCTGCCTTTGACAGTCTCAGTCCGGATCAACTGAGGATCTTAGAAAATGAGGCAACACTTTTATCAAG
This sequence comes from Lutimonas vermicola, assembly GCF_038433205.1. Lineage (NCBI taxonomy): Bacteria > Pseudomonadati > Bacteroidota > Flavobacteriia > Flavobacteriales > Flavobacteriaceae > Lutimonas > Lutimonas vermicola. The sequence continues at coordinate 1,414,903 of NZ_JBCDNA010000001.1, read as the reverse complement.
TGACCTCAGTACGATTGAAACCTGTGGGGGTGGAAGCGCCAGATGTATGATGGCGGAGGTGTTTCTAAATGTAAATGATTTGAAATGAAATTATTCTGTTTATAACTATTATTTTTGTTCATAACTCATAACTTTTATAGATTCGATAAATTATTGTGTATTTAATTATCTTATTCTTCTATTTAAGGTCCCTATTTTAGCAGCTTGCTAATAATTCTTTAATAAAATTTCATCCCTTTTTTAAAGCTTCAGATTCCCCCTTAATTCTTTAGAATCTCTTTAGATTTAAAGGATAGTTTCGCCTCAGAAATAATTGTAAACCATCATTGATTAAACTTTTTAACCATCAATATTTCCTATAAAAAGATCCCTCCTGTTTTTACAATAATAGATTATTTAAAGAAAAAGTAAAGTAATTGCTCTAAGACTTTCTATGGAAAAATTTAAAATGAAAAAGTACCTAGATTCTCGATTAGTATTAATTCTATGTTTTGTTGTATTTGGCTTATTCAAAGGACTTGCTCAAAATATACCACCTGTTTTATCAAATTTTAGAATTGAGAATAATAATAAAAATCGAGTTTATTTTGATAGCAGTGAACCGATTTCAGGATCGAGTTTCAAGGGGTTCAAAATAACTGGCGAAAAGGTTAATGGAATTAAAATAAATTCTGGAAGCAAAACAGGTCATTATATAAGTATAGCTGGCTCTTTCGATTTTTGGGATAATAATACCATAAGATACGAAGGTGGAAGTAATATAAAAAGCAATTCTTCAGGTTTATTAAATGAATTTACTTTAGAATACATTGAAAACAAGATACCTGAACCTGAAGGAAGGGGCAATACATATTATGTATCTACAAGTGGAAGAGATTCTAATTCTGGAACTAGTCAAGGAGAGTCGTGGCGGACAATATCTCATGCCGCGAACAAAGCGAAAGTTGGAGATATCGTCTATATTAAAGCTGGTGATTATGGAAATGAGAACATTGATGTCAAGAATTCTGGGAAGGCGAATAATCCGATAAAATTTATAGGGTATAAAACTACTCCAGGTGATAGACCTACCCTAAAACGATCCCAAACTACTTCATTTTCAGCATCTCAAATGCCTTATATACACTCTTCAAAAAATGGAGGTAGCGGGTTTAGTGCTTTTAACAAGAGCTATATAATAATAAGAAATATTCAGGTTGAAGGATATGAAAACTCCATAGATATTGGGAAGTCAAGTTATACTATTGTAGACAATTGTTACGCAAAAAATGGCAGAACAAATATTAGTAATTTTCCCCATTTTACTTCAGTTCAGAATAGAGTTATTAATAGTTTTGTTTCAAACGGTTCACACAACGGTGTCTATATGACAGGTTCGAGGCATTTGATAGATAACGTTTTTGCAAGTTCTAAAGGAAAGCCAGACATGGATTATTATTTAGTTATTGTTGGGGGTAATGTTGGAATTGGAGAGCACATAATTAGAAATTGTGAAGTTGTTAGAGACCTAAATGACTCACATCCAGGTCATGGTATAAGTTTGAAGGCTCAAGGTAGGGATATTGGTTATAGTCTTGTAGAAAAATCCAGGATTATTAATGTGGGAATGTCCTTAGAAGCTAGGCATAGTGGAAGTATGAACAATGTTTATAAGGATATTTTCATTGGTAATAATGGGCCCACATCAGGTATTGGGATTCAGATTACAAGTGCTCAAACCAGTATTTTTGAAAGAATTCATGTAGAAAAAAAATCTTATGCAATTAAATTTCTTGGAAGCACTGAGGATATTGACGCAAAGGATGCAGGTAATGGGAACCTTATTAGGAATTGCATTTTCACTAAAAACTCTGTCAATATTAACATCGTTGAAGATTTAGGTAAAAAGAATAGAAGTCCAAGAAATAATACGATATTAAATAGTGTATTTGACAATGCCTTATTCATGTATTCAATTGAAAGTAATGATAAGGGTAAGAATAATCAAATTGTCAATTCAATTCTATTTAATATAACAGATGAATTTAATCGAGGAAGTGGTGATCGATTTGATTTTATCTATTCTAATTTTTATTCATCAACGGGTTCGAAATGGAGTTCAAAGGCACAGTCGGGTTTAGGAAATATAGTCTTTGATCCATCATTCGTAAATTATTCAAAAGGGGACTTTCGATTGAAATCTAATAGCCCACTGATCGATAAAGGAAAATCTTTTGATAATATCAGATCTGATTATGATAGAAACCATAGGCCTAATGGCAAAAGTAATGATATCGGAGCCTTTGAATTTCATGATACCAGTAAGAGAACAATATTGGCAGATGCAGGGGAGGATTTGGTAATGTGTCAAGGAGATGAAGTAGTATTATCTGCTTCAGGAGGAAATAAATATTTATGGGACTCTGGTCAAAAGACTTCATCAATCACCGTTAGTCCCGACAAGACTACGACTTATACGGTTACGGTAACAGATGGTGTAACAACTGATGAGGATGAAGTAACGGTTACAGTGAATGAGGTTAATGCCAATGCCGGAAAAGATGTAACGATCAATCAGGGAGATGAAGTTACCCTTACTGCATCGGGAGGAGATACATACCTATGGTCAACAGGTGAAACCACCGCCAACATAACAGTTAGTCCTGAGGCTTCAAAAACATATGAAGTGACCGTTGGTTCAAATGGGTGTGAAGACACTGATAGGGTTAGAGTTAAGGTTGAGGATAAGCTACCACCTGTTGTAGCTGATGCCGGTAAAGATATTAGTATTTGTTCAGGTGAAGAAGTTGTTTTAACAGCAACAGGTGGAAGCACATATTCATGGAATACAGGAGGGAGTGCTTCATCAATCACCGTTAGTCCCGACAAGACTACGACTTATACGGTTACGGTAACAGATGGTGTAACAACTGATGAGGATGAAGTAACGGTTACAGTGAATGAGGTTAATGCCAATGCCGGTAAAGATTTAATGATCAATCAGGGAGATGAAGTTACTCTTACTGCATCGGGAGGAGATACATACCTATGGTCAACAGGTGAAACCACCGCCAACATAACAGTTAGTCCTGAGGCTTCAAAAACATATGAAGTGACCGTTGGTTCAAATGGGTGTGAAGACACTGATAGGGTTAGAGTTAAGGTTGAGGATAAGCTACCACCTGTTGTAGCTGATGCCGGTAAAGATATTAGTATTTGTTCAGGTGAAGAAGTTGTTTTAACAGCAACAGGTGGAAGCACATATTCATGGAATACAGGAGGGAGTGCTTCATCAATCACCGTTAGTCCCGACAAGACTACAACTTATACGGTTACGGTAACAGATGGTGTAACAACTGATGAGGATGAAGTAACGGTTACAGTGAATGAGGTTAATGCCAATGCCGGAAAAGATGTAACGATCAATCAGGGAGATGAAGTTATCCTTACTGCATCGGGAGGAGATACATACCTATGGTCAACAGGTGAAACCACCGCCAACATAACAGTTAGTCCTGAGGCTTCAAAAACATATGAAGTCACCGTTGGTTCAAATGGTTGTGAAGACACTGATAGGGTTAGAGTTAAGGTTGAGAATAAGCTACCACCTGTTGTAGCAGATACTAGTAAAGATATTAGTATTTGTTCAGGTGAAGAGGTTGTTTTAACAGCAACAGGTGGAAGCACATATTTATGGAATACAGGAGGGAGTACTTCATCAATCACCGTTAGTCCAACTAAGACTACAACTTATACGGTTACGGTAACAGATGGTGTAACAATTGATGAGGACGAAGTAACGGTTATAGTGAATGAGGTTAATGCTAATGCCGGAAAAGATGTAACGATCAATCAGGGAGATGAAGTTACCCTTACTGCATCGGGAGGAGATATATACCTATGGTCAACAGGTGAAACCACCGCCAACATAACAGTTAGTCCTGAGGCTTCAAAAACATATGAAGTGACCGTTGGTTCAAATGGGTGTGAAGACACCGATCAAATCAGGGTTAGGGTTGAAAATAATAATCCTGACATCATTCCCGTTGTAGCTGATGCGGGTAAAGATATTAGTATTTGTTCAGGTGAAGAGGTAGTTTTAACAGCAACAGGTGGAAGCACATACTTATGGAATACAGGAGGGAGTACTTCATCAATCACCGTTAGTCCCGACAAGACTACGACTTATACGGTTACGGTAACAGATGGTGTAACAACTGATGAGGCCGAAGTAACAGTAACGGTGAATACAGTTGAGGCAGATGTTGGAGAAAACAGGACAATTGATGCCGGAGATTCAATTACCTTAACAGCTAGTGGAGGTGATTATTATAAGTGGAGTAATGGTGAAACTTCGAAGTCAATAACAATGAGCCCGACAGAAACAAAAATCTATACTGTAACTGCTTTTAGAAATGGATGTTATGACACATCTAAAGTCCAAATAACAGTTAATCAGCAAATTAAGGTTGATGATCTAATCATTCCTAAGGTTGATGCAGGGGAAGACGTGACTATATGCTCGGGCCAAAGTACAACACTAAATGCAACCGGGGAAGGCTCTTTTCTATGGAGTACCGGAGATCAGTCTTCTTTAGTAAAAGTAAGTCCAAAAAGAACTACCACCTATACTGTACAAGCTCAAAAAGGAGATATTATAGTTACAGATACAATTGTAGTCTATGTGGAATCTTGTCCTGGAACGTATAATAAAATTACTGATTTGAAACTGGTTGTATATCCTAATCCTTCGAATGGATTAGTCAAATTAAATATAACAGGAGCTGAAAAAACACTTGATATGGAAGTTTTCGATATGAATGGAAGATTGATTCATAAAGAAAAGATTGATGCCCGTTATGAGCAAATAAATAAGGATATAGACCTTTCTAGATTGCCTAAAGGAATGTACCTGCTTCGATTGCATAATATGGAGCAAAATGTAGTGAGTAAGATACTATTCGTATAAGGATACTTTCCAGCACTTAAAATGCCATCATTTATGATGGTATTTTTTTTGCTCTATAATGACCACACAGCAGTTTTACAATATTATCTTATATTCTTCGTTTTAGTATGCAATGAACACCATAAAAGCCCTCTAAAAACTGGTGTTAATCTCCCTGAGTTTAGCAAGAACAATTAATGCATAGAATTTATGCTATGAAACAGTAATGTTAAAATTTTGGTAAAAAATTATGAAGATTAAAATAATTGTAATATGTCTAACACTTTTTTCTCTAAAAAGTATTGCTCAAAATATTCCGCCAATTATAACCAATTTCACGATTGAGGATGACCAACGAGCAAGAGTTTATTTTGATAGTAGCGAACCAATTATAGGATCAAATGTTACAGGTTTTATATTGACAGGGAATACGATTATTGGAATAAAAATTAATGCAGGTCAAACAACGGGTCATTATTTTTCAGTTTCAAGGCCTTTTACTTTTTGGGACAACAATACAATTAGGTATGAAGGGGGTAGTGATTTGATAAATGATAATTCAATACCACTTATGGAATTTAATTTAGAATATATTGACAACAATATTTCTGAACCTGAAGGAAAGGGGAATACATATTTTGTAAGTACTGATGGTAATAATAATAGTGCTGGAACTAATATTTCAAATCCATGGAGAACTATTGCCTATGCCGCTTCTCAGGCGACAGCAGGAGATATGGTTTACATAAAGGCAGGTGATTATGGAGATGAAACAATATCTGTCAAATATAGTGGAACTGCTTCAAATCCGATTAAATTCATTGGCTATAAAGAAAATCCTGGAGATAGACCTACATTGAACAGAAATCAGAACACTGAATTTATATCGACTGAAATGCCTTTTATCCATACAAGCAGTAAAAATGGGAGTGGATTTGGAGCAATTGACAAAAAGTACATTATTATAAGAAATCTTCAGGTTGAGGGTTATAATAATAGTGTTGATATAGCCAAATCGAGCTACTGTATTGTTGATAATGTGTACGTGCGGGGTGGGAAAACGAATATTAATAACTTTCCATATTATAAATCAGTTCAAAATAGAGTTATCAATTCTTATGTTTCAAATGGCTCTCATAATGGCATTTATATGACTGGGGCTAGACATTTAATTGAAAACGTTTATGCAACTTCTAAAGGGAAGCCAAACATGGATTATTATATTGTCATTGTTGGAGGAAATGTAGGCATAGGAGAACATATTATTAGAAATTGCGAAGTGTTGAGAGATTTAAGTGATACACATCCAGGCCATGGAATAAGTTTGAAGGCGCAAGGACGAGAGATTGGATATAGTTTGGTTGAGAATTCAATCATTAGAAATGTTGGTATGTCGCTCGAAGCCAGACATAGCGGCAGTAGAAATAATGTTTACAAAGATTTATTTATTACAAACGAAGGATCAAATTATGGCAAGGGTATACAAATCACAAGCGCTCAAAATAGTGTTTTTGAAAGAATATTCGTCGAAAATAAATCGTATGGCATTAAATTTTTAGGGAGCACAGAAGATCCTGACGCCAAGGATGCTGGTAATAATAACCTGATTAGAAACTGTATATTCAATGATAATTCGGTTAATATACAAGTTATTGAAGATTTAGACGGTCAAAACAGGGTGCCAAAGAATAATCTAATCGCTAATTGTATATTTAATGCTGCTGGATCAATGTTCCTCTTTGAGGCTAATGAAAAAAGTCAGAATAATGCAATAATTAACTCTATAATGAATGAAATAAAAAGTGAATTTCACAAGAACAGTAATGCTTATACGTTCGATTTTTCATATTCTAACTTTTATAGTATTAATAAATCTTTTTGGAGTAATAAAGCCGAGAGTGGGGAAGGTAACTTATCTAAGGATCCTGAATTTGAGAATTTGCCTAAATTAGATTTCAGGCTTAAATCGTCTAGTCCCTTAATAGATAAGGGTAAAAGAATTAATCAAGTTAAATCAGATTTTTATAGAAATTCAAGACGACAAGGGAAAAGTTCGGATATAGGTGCTTTTGAATATTACGATAATTCAACAAGTTCACTTCGCGCCAACGCAGGAGATGATAGGGCAATCTGTAAAGGAGAAACAGTAACCATTACAGCAAGCGGTGGGGGACATTATGCGTGGAGTAACGGAGAGACTACTCAGTCTATTGAGGTAAGTCCAACTGAAACAACAACTTTTGAAGTGATAGTATCTGATGGGAATACCTCGGATAAGGATCAGGTAATAGTAACTGTTCATGAAGTAATAGCAAATGCAGGTATGGATGTAGCTATTGCCCAGGGAGATGAAGTAACATTAATTGCTACAGGCGGAGACACATATTTATGGAGTAATGGAGAGACCACATCGAGTATTACCGTAGATCCTAAAGCTACAACAGCTTATACAGTAACAGTAGATAAAAACGGTTGTAAAGATATTGATGAGGTTTTGGTTACGGTTAATTCACAAGTCTCTGATGGGAGTGAGGTAAAAGATGATGCCAGTGAAGGTGTTAGTTTAGTTGAAGAGCCAAAACCATTAGAAATTCAAGTATATCCAAATCCGACTACAGGAATCCTAAAACTTGAGTCGAACAATACCCATCCTGACCTAAATATTCATTTAATCAATTCAAATGGTCAGATTCTATATAACGACAAAACAAATTCTGAAAACACTAGATTTTCAAAACGATTGGACCTTTCTATTTATACAAAAGGTATTTACTTTGTTAGGTTTATGAATTCAACTCAAAATGAGGTTAAGAAAGTAGTGTTGATCTAGCGAAATTAAACGTTAAAGAACACATTAATTTCTGTCATAAAAAAAACGGAAAAATAAATTCTTTTCTTTCGTAAAATAGTTAAAATGTATAGATTTAATTAATGGATTAAGCAGATTTTTTGGATTCGTAAAATAATGATTTCATCTGTTACAATTTACCCAAAAATCAAGCGTTATATCATTAATTAAATAATATTGTAAGTTACAATCTTATATAAAATAGCTTAATATTTTCCCCTATGAAAAACACTGCATTTAAAATTTTGAGATTACATTGTTTTTCGATTCTACACGAATTCGATTGACCTTAGCCTATCACTTATTTAGTAAATAAATAGATGGTAAATTTCAGGGTCGATTTATATTATTACAGGGAAATTTTAGGTTAATATAAGCCTCTTTTTCAGAAGATTAAGAGTGGCTTTAACTTTGAACTTTGTTACAATCAAAATGTGACTGAGAATAGCGGAGCCGTAGAATTTTAGAAATAAAAATAACGATATTTGAATAAATTATAAACCATGAAAAATTTTGCCCTGATCGGAGTAGGAGGCTACGTTGCTGTTAGACATCTGCGAGCCATTAAAGACACAAATAATCAATTATTGGTTGCCCTGGATAAATTTGACAGCGTCGGAATTATGGATAGTTATTTCCCTGATGCTTCATTCTTTGTTGAATTTGAAAGATTCGATCGGCATGTTGAAAAACTAAGGAGAAAAAATGTTCAATTGGATTACATTAGTATTTGTACCCCAAATTATCTGCATGACTCACATATCCGTATGGCATTAAGAAGTGGTGCGCATGCAATATGCGAGAAGCCATTGGTGTTGAATCCATGGAATCTGGATGCCTTGAAAGACATTGAAAATGAATATGATAAAACCGTAAATACCATTCTTCAATTACGCCTTCATCCAAGTATTATTGCGTTGAAAGAAAAAATTGATAAAGGACCCAAAGATAAAATTTATGATGTTGACCTTACTTACTTGACTTCTCGAGGAAACTGGTATTATACTTCGTGGAAGGGTGATGTCACAAAATCAGGAGGAATTGCTTCTAATATAGGAATCCATTTTTATGACATGCTTTCATGGGTTTTTGGAGGGGTTAAATCAAATAAGGTACATTTGCACAAGCATGACAGGGCCTCAGGCATATTAGAATTTGAAAAGGCAAGGGTCAGGTGGTTCTTGTCAATTAATTATGATGTATTGCCGAAAGAGATCAAAGCTAAGGGGCAAAGAACATACCGTTCAATTACGGTAGATGGTGACGAAATTGAATTTAGTGATGGTTTTTTTGACCTTCATACAGCAAGTTATGAAAATATAGTTGCCGGGAAAGGATTTGGATTAGAGGAAGCGAGACAATCCATAGAAATCGTTCATGACATCCGGGTAGCTGAATTATCTCCAATGGAAGGTGATTATCATCCGCTGGCAAAGCTGCCATTGCCGAATCATCCCTTTAAAAGCGGGAGCAGTTCATATTAAAAATATAAATACGATAACCAATTATAAACAGTTTATGAAAACAGTAATTCTTGCGGGAGGATTTGGAACCCGATTAAGCGAAGAGACCGGAGTTAGGCCCAAACCATTAGTTGAGATAGGGGGAAAACCGATATTATGGCATATCATGAAAATGTATTCTCATTATGGTCACAATGATTTCATTATTTGTTGTGGTTATAAAGGATATATGATTAAGGAATTTTTTGCAAATTATTTTTTAAGACATTCTGACGTGACGTTTGATATCAAAAATAATGAAATGAGGATCCATAAGAATAATATTGAACCATGGAAAGTTACCTTGATCGATACAGGTGAAAATAGTATGACCGGAGGCAGAATTAAGCGAATTAAAGATTATGTCGGAAATGAAACATTCTTTTTGACCTATGGAGATGGTGTCAGTGATGTTAATTTCGAAGAGTTATTGGAATTTCATAAGAAGCAGAAATCTTATGCAACGCTTACCGCAGTTCAGCAACCTGGAAGATATGGGGCATTCAATCTAGAAGATAAGAACAATAAAATAGCGCGCTTCAGAGAGAAACCACAAGGAGATGGCCATGATACAGCCTGGATAAATGGTGGTTTTTTTGTTTTGGAACCTGAAATATTTGATTATATTGAAGGTGATGACACTACGTGGGAAAGGGAACCCATGGAAGACTTAGCAAAAGAAAATCAACTGAATGCTTTTAAACATGAAGGGTATTGGCAAAGTATGGATTCATTAAGAGACAGGACAGTATTAGAGAGTATTTGGAAGGAAGGTTCACCGCCATGGAAAAAATGGTCATAAAAAATATATATGATAAACTTTGAATGCTACAAGGATAAAAAAGTCCTTGTCACCGGACATACTGGATTTAAAGGAAGTTGGTTGAGTCAATGGTTATTGAAGCTCAATGCTGATGTTTATGGCTATGCCCTTGAGCCTTCAACAAGCCCTAGTTTGCATGAGCAACTGGGTTTAAAAGATAAAATCAGTAGTAAGATAGATGATATCAGAAATTTCGATGCTTTAAAAGATTATATTCGTTCCACTGAACCGGACATAATTTTTCACCTTGCCGCCCAACCTTTGGTAAGAGATTCATATTTAGATCCGGTTTATACCTGGGAAACAAATGTTAACGGAACAATGAATGTTTTGGAGGCTGTCAGACAACTTGGATTTGAGACTAATATAGTTGTCATAACGTCGGATAAGTGTTATGAGAATAAAGAATGGATTTTTGGTTATCGTGAAAATGATGCATTAGGAGGATATGATCCTTATTCTGCGAGCAAGGGAGCAGCGGAAATTGTTGTTTCATCATGGAGGCGATCATTCTTCAATCCAAAGGATTATTCCAGGCATAAAGTCAAATTGTCATCGGCTAGAGCGGGGAATGTCATTGGTGGAGGAGACTGGGCCAAAGACCGTATTATTCCAGATTGTATCCGAGCCTTACAGGATGAAAAGGAAATTCAGGTTAGAAACCCCTTATCAACCAGGCCCTGGCAACACGTCTTAGAATCTTTAGGAGGTTATTTGTTATTGGGAAGATCATTATTGGTCAAGGATGGGTCGAACCTGGAAAATGTTTGCAGCGCCTTTAATTTTGGTCCTTATGGTGCATCCAATAAGACTGTAGAAGCCTTGGTGAATGAAGTTTTAACACATTGGAAAGGCAATTGGAATTACATAAAAGAAGATGCTTTTCATGAAGCTTTTCTCTTAAACTTGAACATTGATAAGGCAACACAAATTCTCGGATGGAGTCCAGTTTGGAATTTTAAAGAGACGATAGAAAATACTATTTCATGGTATAAATTGGTGTCTGAAGACCCTGAATTGGCAGTAGAAGTTACCAATAAACAAATTGATAGATATTCAGATACATTTTTTGAAAATTTAAATAATTAGACTTGAAATTTACAGCTTTAGAATTAAAGGGTGCTTTTGTTATTGAAGTTAATAAAATAGAAGACCAAAGAGGATTTTTTGGAAGATTATGGTGTGAAAAGGAATTTAAAGATCATAATTTAAAGACGAATATTGTACAGTCAAATGTGTCTTTATCAAAAAAGAAGGGAACCTTAAGAGGTATGCATTTTCAAAAAGGCAAATATGCAGAAACTAAATTTGTTAGATGTACAAGGGGATCTGTTTACGATGTTATTGTTGATTTAAGACCTGATTCTCCTACCTTTAAACAATGGTGTGGTGTGGAACTGACGGCCAATAATTACAAAATGATCTATGTACCCGAAAATTTCGCTCATGGATTTCTAACATTGGAGGATGATTCAGAGGTTTATTATTTGGTAACTCAGTTTTACAGTTCTGAGCATGAGGGAGGAATTCATTATAACGATTCGGATATCAATATAAAATGGCCTATTGAAATAAATGAAATTTCTGATAAGGATAATAACCATCCAAAATTTAGTTTAAAAAATATTAAATGATGTTAGTAGATACGTTTTTAAGAAAAAGAGAAGAAACCAATAATCACATAAAAGTTGGAGTTGTAGGTGCAGGTGAAATGGGCAAGGGATTGATCAATCAGATTTATAAGCACACACCCGGCATGGAAGTTGCTGTTACTTACAGCCGAAACTTGGAAAAGGTACTTGAATGTTATCGAGTAGCCGGTATAGAGAATTTTAAAATAGTTGAGACACTGTACGAATTAAATGAGTCCTTGAATTTAGGAATTTCATGTATTACTCAAAATATTGATCTTTTGATTCATTGTGAAGCTCTGGATCTTTTGGTGGATATGACCGGTTCCATGGAGTTTTCAACCCAATTAACCTATGATGCCATTATGAATAAGCGGAATATCCTATCCTTCAATGCGGAACTTGATGCAACAATTGGCCCTATTCTAAAAAAAATGGCCGTTGGAGCAGGTGTTCAATATTCAATTGCTGAAGGAGACCAACCTGGATGTACCTTAAATCTGTTCAGGTTTGTTAAAAACATGGGTTTTGAGCCTTTGGTTTGCGGTAATATAAAGGGAATGCTTGATCACTATAGAAATCCAGACACACAGGCAAATTTTGCACAACAATGGGGGATGTCACCTTATATGGCCACAAACTTTGCGGATGGTACCAAGGTCGCTTTTGAACAAGCCTGTATTGCCAATGCAACCGGTATGAAAGTAGGTAAAAGAGGTATGTATGGATTTGAGTCAAATGAGCATGTGGATAATCTAACTCATTTGTATGATATTGACGAATTGAGAAGACTTGGGGGTGTTGTTGATTTTATTGTTGGTGCCAAACCTGGACCAGGTGTATTTGTATATGCCACAACAGATGATCCTCATAAGATAAAATACTTGAACTATGGAAAGTTAGGAAAAGGTCCGTTGTATAATTTTTATATTCCTTACCATCTTTTGTTTTTCGAAATCCCAACATCTATCGTCAGGATGATTGATTTGAAGGATGATATCTGTTCTGCAAAGTCAGGACCGGTGGTTGAGGTAATTACAAAGGCAAAAATAAACCTTAAAAAGGGAGATTATATTGATGAGATTGGAGGGTATAAAACATTTGGTGTTTGTGATAACTCGGATATTTGTCGTAAAGAAAATTTGCTTCCATTAGGGTTGGCAAATGGTGCTAGAGTGAAAAGAGACATCTTGAAAGACCAGATATTGACTTTTGACGACGTAGAATGTAATGAAGACACCCTGATTTACAGATTATGGAAAAAGCAAGAGGAAATGTTCCAATGGCAAGGATAGTATTCATGAGTAAGCTATTTCATTGATTTTATGGAACTAAAAATTCTTGCGAAAAACACCTTAATGCTCGCTGGCCCAAAAGTATTGAAATTTACTGTTGGTGTGCTGCGCGCAAAATTTATCGCGGTATTTTTGGGTACGGTTGGCGCAGGGATTATTGATCAGCTTCATTACATAATTTCTCAATTAAGAAATATTTCGTTATCAAGTTTACCAGATGGAATGGTCAAACTGATTGCGGAGCAGAATGGGAAAGAATTTGATTTAGTTAAAATTTCGAAAATAATTAAGACCTATATTCTTATGGTTATTCCTTTAACCATAGTCATGACGGTCTTAGGATATTATTTTTCAGATGAAATAACACTTTATGTCTTTGGGGATATTCAATATAAAACATATTTCCAGATTGGTTTTATCGCCTTTCCAGTAACTATTTTAACAACAACGGCTAGAGCGCCATTAAAGGCTTTTAAAGAGATTAAATCTTTTGCAATTTCAGAAATACTTGTAATTATCATAAATCTGATAATTTTCTTGCCTTTGATCTATTTTTTTAAAATACCAGGCGCCGTTGTTTATGTTACTTTATCATTTGTAACAGCTTTTTTTGTGACGTATTCTTTAATGAGAAAAAATGTCATGAAAAAATATAGCATCACTTTTAAAGACATAAGAAAAGCCATATTCGACAAACCCTATTTTAAACAATTATTGGCATATATGGGTGTTGGAGTAATTGGAGGCACCTATTTTATTTTTATAGAAATTACCACAAGATCAATCGTAGTAAACGAATTGGGAATTAATCAATTAGGTGTTTATACACCAATTACAAGTTGGGCGGGCCTTTTTGTAGGTTTTATTTTGCCATCTGTTTATACTTATTTGTATCCCAGGCTCAGCGAATCTAAGACAGATAAGGAAATAATTGGTGTTATTAATGGAGTGATCAGATTGATCACTTTTGTTGCGCTGCCTTTTATTATTGTTGGAATCTCGATAAGAGACTGGATAATTCCTTTTTTTTACAGCATGGAATTTATTGATGCCACAAAATATCTGCCCTTTCATTTTGGTTCTTTAATATTTTTTATCTGGAGTTCCATTTTATCTCAGTTGTTTTACGCTACTGGAAGGTTAAAAAGTTATTTGATTTTCGGCCTGGTAATTAATTCCATTAGCCTCTTTTTAGTTTATTATTTGGTTCCAATAATTGGTCTTTATGGCTACATGGCAAAATTCACAATTATACCACTGTTGACTTTAGCTACCTATTTTTTATTTTGGAGATATGAAATCAAATTGAAAATCCAGTTGGAGAATTTGAAAATAATGCTGTATGCCTTTTTTTGTTCCGTTAGTTTATTGTTTTTAAAAGATACTCCGATTTATTTGCAATTAGTTGGTTTTGTTTTAATTGTAAATTTGTATTTTTTCTTAAAAAAGGGAGAAAGGGATTTTATAATGCAAAAGGCAAGGGGAATATTTAAAAGAAAGAATGAATTATAATTGAAGAAATTAGGTAATTATAGTAAAATAGTAGATCATTTATTCTGGATTTCGTTTTTAGTATTTACTAATCCAGGAGGGATCCTTTTCGCTTTGGGTGAAGATAGCGGTGATGGAGGAATCAATGTAACTGACTTGATCATGATCGTTCTTATGGCATGCTATGTAGCTATAAAGAAGAATTCAGAAGAGAACAATGATCAATCCTTTATTGGTTTGAGAAATGCGCTTATAATATTTTGTATTTATTATCTGGTAGTCTTTGGTTTCTTTGTCCCTACGCTGAAAAACAATCTTAATTATTCTTTGGTTAAATCATTCGTTAAGATGAGACATGGTGTAATTAACATTGTTCTTTTTATAATGGTTTATGAATTTTATTTAAGAAGTTATAAATTATTCCTAAAGTATTTTATTTCTTTATCAATCTTTGTCATAATACTCTTTCTGGTTACGAATATGATGGGTTTGGATATATTACCCGTAAAAGTGATGGACCGGTCTTTTGTGGATACTCAAAGACTCTTAATGGTAAATTATGGATTAATGCCTTTATTGATTACAATGGGTGCCGTTGGCATGACATTTAAATTTAGAATCAAATATCAAAAACTGATCTATATTGGATTTATTCTTATGTTTATTTGCTGGTTATTGTCAATAATCAGACGAAATATATTTGGGACATTTATTATAATTGCTTTATCACTAATGTTTTATAATTATCTCCGGCACAAGTCTATTATTTCTTTATCCAGAGTTATTGGACTTATGGTCTATGCTCTTCTAATTGTTGGGATCATTCAATTGACTTTTCCTAAATATTTAGAAGCAGGAATTGTTGCAGGTCAAGAAACACTTTATGTTATTCAACATGGCGAGACAAGTGCCGGAAAGAAAGATGCAAGAATGGGATTAGGAAAAGACTTTATGCAAGAATTAATTATTGAAAACACAATGTTTGGTACTGGGTTCGACAATAGATGGAGAACAAGTGAAGGTGATAAAGCCGGCTTTGAGGCTTCTGATTATCCATTTTTGGCAGCCATAGCAATGTCTGGTATATTTGGACTTGTTTTCTTTATTCCCATATATTATATTTTGATAAAAACTATGATTTTGGATGTCAAATATTTGAGAAATCATCAATTTGATGCAAATTCATTAGAAACTTTTATGCTGATATTGTTTTTGGTATATTATTTATATGATTTACTTCAATATATGAATTGGTTTCTGCCTTTGTCTTTGTTTAGCCATTCTGGACATAAATCATGGTATGTTTTTCTTGCTATGTATTTGGGTGCAAGAAAAGTATTCTATACTAAAGAAATAAATAATGTCTTAATAAAATAAAAATTTAAATGATGAAAGATCTTGTTGTTGTATTGTTATTAAATTACAATCAAAACGATTATACTTTAAAATGTATTGAATCATTACTTGAATCTGAATATGAAAATTTTAAGATTATGCTTATCGATAATGGTTCTACGCCAGAAAATGCTGATCAATTGGAGAAAAATCTACCTGTTGATAATAAGTTGCTTTATCATCGAATTGTCGACAATATTGGGTACGGAAAAGGGTCAAATTTTGGTTTAAATAAAGGGTTGGAGCTGGACCCAAAGTACTATTTGATCATGAATAATGATACAATTATTGATAAGTATGCGATTTCAGAAATGGTGAAGACTAGCAAGGAATTTAATGATAAAGCTCTTGTTACAGGAAAAGTATATCACTATGATAAACCGGAAGTCCTACAATTTGTAGGATTTAAATGTATAAATAAAAGGTCTCTTTCTTTTATAAGGATGGGTGTGGATGAGAAGGATGAAGGTCAATATGATAAGGTGGTTGAAAGTGATATGATTGATGATATTTTTGTGCTTCATTCGGTCGATATTTATAAAGAAATAGGAGGTTATTCACCGTATTTCTGGATTAATGGAGTCAATATTGATAGGGCTTTACGGGCAATGGAGAAGGGATTTAAGCTTATATATACACCTAAAGCAATCTTATGGCATAAGGGTAGTGTGTCCATAGGGGGGCGTAACAAGAATCCCAAAATTGCTTTTTGGAACATACAAAGTAAATTAATGATTCGATATTTGCACCTAAACAGAGCAAGATTCGTTGAAAGTTACCTTAGAATATTTTTCAGCGATGTCATGAGAACTTATATAAAATCTAAATACCTTAAATTATTTAAAGGTGTTGATATTACTGCCTATGCCAATAACAAATTGAGGGCAGTATTTTACTTTAACAGATGGATGGTAAAGAAAAATCACAATACAGGATTTTGTCCTAAATAATTTGGAATTTAATTTTCTACTAATTATCGCTAAAAAAATCCTTGTATTTTCAAATTTTAATCAAAGTCAATGAATAATTTGATTAGTGTCATTGTTCCAACTTTTAAGAGACCAGACAGATTACTCAGAGCATTAAAAAGTGTGTTTAGCCAGACTTGTCAAGAATTTGAAATTCTGGTTATTGATGATGATCCTTTGGAGAATCATCTTGAAGAATTATTGAAAGGCCTGGAGGATGACCGGATAAGATTGTTCAAGAATGAAAGAAAAAAGGGGGCCAATGGGGCAAGGAACTTTGGCATTCTTAATTCAAAAGGGAAATTTCTAGCTTTTTTGGATGATGACGATGAATGGTTACCCGATTATCTTCAAAGTCAAAGGGATATTCTTCAGAAGTCAAATAATAGTTATGGTTTGGTTCATGCTGATTATTATTTTGAAGAAAATCAATTATGGAAGAAAAAACATCAGTCTTATCAGGGTAATATATTGGCACCGCTAATAACTGATCGATTCAGGATAGGGAGTGGCTCTAATATTTTTATAAAAAGTTCTGTTATCAAAACAACAGGACTATGGGATGAAGAGATGAAACGCCAACAGGATTTGGAATTTCTTGTTAGAGTCCTTTCGAATTTTATGGCATGCTCTAATTCGATTGTAGGTCTAAAAGTATATGGACACAATGACCCAAGCCCTGAAAAGACATTCGAAACACGAGAATTTTATGTACATAAGATTCAACCCTATTTGAATCTGATTTCAGAGAAAGAACAAAATTTATTTTTTTCAAATCATTACCGAAGACAAGCAAATTATTTGGTTAAAATGAAAGCCTATAAAAAGGCAATTTTATATTGGAATAAGGCAGCAAAGTATAAAACTTTTGTGCCAAGGAAGGACGGTAAAATATTAATATCACTTGTCAGGAGTTTATAGGAGAATCGCAATGAATAAAAGGATAATAGATACTTATTTAGAGATTAAACACGAATCAGTTATTGCTAAAGCAAAACTTAGAAAATCAGATTATGGAGCAAAAGTATTTTGCATTGGTTTTAATAAAACAGGCACAACAAGCCTGGGCAAATCATTAGTTCAATTAGGATATCGAAACTTTTCATTTAATAGAGTCATTTGGAGGAGGAAATATGCCAATAATAGAATTGAAGATATTTTAAAAATTGCATCTAAATTTGATTCTTTTGACGATCTTCCATGGCTAAAAGAAGATATGATTCCTCTTTTAGACAAAACATTTCCAAGCAGCAAATTTATTTATTTGGAAAGAGATGAAGAATCTTGGAAAAATTCAATGTATCATTGGACGTATAAAAAAACAGGTGTTTATCCGAATATTGATGATAAGATTAAAGAATTCAAAGCACATCGAGATTTTGTATTTGATTATTTCAGGAATAGACCCAACGAAGATTTTATAATATTGAATATTAGAGATAAAATGGGTTTTAAAAAATTAGCAGATTTTCTTGGTAAAGAATCTATCTCGGATAAATTTCCACATTTCAACAAGACCTGAGCTATGGAGCAGCGGAAATATATCATAAAAAATTTAGCACCTTGGATGATGGATGAATTAATAGCATTTTCCAGGGTTATTACATATGATCTCATTCTTTTAAGAAGTCAAAAGAATTTCTATGATGAACATTTGAATACCCTTAAAAATAATGGTGTAAACATTTATATACAGCCTGGTTCAAATAAATTCCTAATTAAAAAAATATGGATTACGCTGTTTTTTTTCTTCGGAAATTTACACAGATTTGGATGGGATTATAATTTTGTAGTAGGGACGAAGAGTATCCTGTGGTTTCTGAAAATGGATATGTCTTTATTTTCAGAATCTTCTAATATACATGCTCAGTTTGCCACGCAGGCCCCTTTGGTAGGCCTTTTGATTAAGAAATTTTATGGAAATAAGCCAAAGGTGTCATTTACTTTTCATGCCTACGACATTTATTTTAAGAACAAGTGGTTCAAAAAGCTAACCTCAGAAAGTGAAGTGGCATTTAGTATTTCTGACTACAATATTCGCTATATAAAAGATAATTATGGCGTTAGCAATAAAATAGCATTATCGAGACTTGGTGTATTCAGAAGAGGAAAAGAGTTGGAGAAAAAAGAATCCAATAGTGATTGTTTTATTATCGGACTTCTAAGTTGGTTTTTAGAAAAAAAAGGAATCATATACTTATTAGAGGCAGTTAAAATTATTTCGGAGAGAGAATCTGTTAAAATGAAATTGTTGCTGGCAGGAGACGGGCCTTTAAAGAATACTTTTGACACATATATTGATACTCATAATATTGGTGACTATATTGAGTTTGTAGGCACCATTAATAGCGAGCAAAAGGAAGAGTTTTTCACTAAACTGAATGCCTTTGTTATGCCTTCAGTAGCATTGAAAAACGATCAGGATGGAATACCTGTTGTTATCATGGAAGCTTTGGATTATTCCTTACCAATAATTAGCACAGAAGTATCTGGTATACCTGAAATTTGTAAAAACAATTACAATGGTAAGCTCATTCCTGAGAGGGATGCCGTTAGTCTTGCTGATAGCATTGAATTTTTATGTAACAACAATGAGTTGACAAGGACTTTTGGAAAGAATTCCAAGGCTATGAGTGAAGAATATGATATTGAGATTAATTCGAAAAAGAAACTTGGAATGATTGGTTGGGTCTAAATTTTTAAATACGTTTAACATGAAAATATTTATTGACATTGGTCATCCGGCTCATGTTCATTATTTTAGAAATTTTATTTCAATAATGAAAAAAGAAGGGCACGAAATTTTTGTTTCTGCCAGGGATAGATATCCAGTGAAGGAGCTTCTTGATTTTTATGATATTCCATTTTATAATAGAGGAAAGGGAAAAAATTCTGTGATAGGTAAACTTTCCTATATGTTTTATATAGATTTAGCTTTGTTTTTTAAATCTGTCAAGTTCAGACCAGATATTTTTATCTCTTTTACAGGTGCTTATACTACTCATGTAGGAAAATTACTGAATGTTCCATCAATTGTTATAGATGATACCGATAGTGAAGTTTTAAATAGAAAATTTTACCAACCATTTGCAACAAATATATTTACACCAGATGTTTTTAAATATGATTTAGGTAAAAAACATTTGAAATTTAAGGGCTATATGGAACTGGCCTATTTGCATCCAAAATATTTTGAAAACAAGAACAATGGGCATGAAATCCTTAACATTGACCCTTCAGAAAAGTATACTATCGTGCGATTTGTTAATTGGCAAGCAAATCATGATTATGGTCACAATGGGATTAGTGAAACCAATAAAGTTAAGGCTGTAAAAGAGTTCAGCAAATTTGGAAAAGTCTATATAACTTCTGAAAAGGAACTTCCAGACGAACTGGATGCTTATAGAATCAGTATACCACCTGAACAAATGCATGACGTTATGGCTTCGGCAAGTTTGTTATATGGTGAAAGCGCAACAATGGCTTCTGAAAGTGCTGTTTTAGGTGTTCCCGCAATATATATTGATGATGATGGCAGAAGTTATACAGATGAGGAAGAGTCTCGATATGGAATCGTCTATAATTTTAAGGAATCAGAATCAGATGTATTAAAATCGATTGATAAAGCTGTGGAAATATTACGTGGTCATCACGATTATACCATTAACCAAAAAAAACTACTATCTGAAAAAATTTCGTTTACAGACTATTTAGAATGGATGGTAAAAAATTTCCCACAAAGTATCAAACAACTTCAGGATAATGATGATTATCAAAATAAGTTCATTATCCAAGCAAAAACACAAGAATTAAAAGATTAGCGTTTCCTAATGATTAAGCTATATCCGTTTTTCAAATGAGAAAACTTTTTTATAGATTTTATCTTAATTGCAAAAATACAATTAAAGGTGTTAATCAACATCCATGGAAATTATTGAAGGAACTTAACGATTCTCAATATTGGACAAGATCTGTAATGCGTGAATTTCAATTATCAAAATTAAATGATTTGATAAATACGTCATGCTCAAATGTGCCATACTATTATGGTATTAAAGATAAAGTAAGGTTGCCCTTTCAGGATCTTGATTATTTCAACCAACAATTCCCAAAAATTTCCAAGGAAAAAATTGTAAACGAATCTAAAAATTTAGAAAACCCTTTCATGAAAAGTTTTGTTGTTCATGCAACAAGTGGCTCAACGGGAACGCCCTTACAAGTAAAAGTTTCGAACCGGGCAGAATCGTATAGAATTGCGAACAGAATGAGATTCTACAATTGGTGGGGTCTTGATTTTTATGATAAACATGTTTTAATATGGAGGTCATTAGAGAAGGAGGCTTCATTTTTAAAAAATTTTTTGAAGCAATTTCAATATTTTTTAAATGGCAGACTGAATATTGATGTGTTTGACCTGAATGCTGATACGATTTATGGGTATGTGAAAGCAATTGAAAAATTTCGCCCGAAATATCTTAGAGGATATAAATCTGGTGTTCTAGAATTTGCCAGATTGATGTATGATAATAAGTTAAAAATAAAGGATTCAAAAATTCAATTAATTATAGTTACTTCTGAGGTGCTTTTAATCGAAGAAAGACGATTTATTCAGGATGTATTTGGTGTTAAAGTAGCTAACGAATACGGAGCAGCAGATGGCGGGCAATTTGCTTTTGAATGCCCGGAAGGTTCCCTGCATGTTAACGAGGAATCAGTCTTAATGACAACTGATAACATGAATAATTTATGTTTTACGGAATTGTACAATGACAAAATGCCTTTGATTAACTATGAAAACCAGGATAAAGTAATTTTCTCTGAAAAAGGCTGTTCATGTGGAAGAACCCTAAAAGTTATTGATCACATAGTAGGAAGAACGGCCGATTATATTGACTGTAATGACGGGACAAAAAAGCATAGCCTAATCTTTATTGGTATGTTCAATGAATTGCAAATTAAATTCAATAAGTCTATTAAACAATTCAAAGTTATTCAAAATGGGAATTCACTAATCTTCGAAATTATCAAGGACATAAATTATGAACCGAGTATTGAAGGTTTTTTAAGAAAAAATGTAAATACTAAAGTTTGTGGTGAATTAAAAGTACTTTTTAAGTATGTCAATAAGATTGACCGAGAATCAAATGGGAAACTCAGGTATTTTGTTAAAAAAACATCAAATAGAATTCGAAAATAGATAAAGTATGTTATTTAACTCCTTGGATTTTGCCATATTTTTACCTATAGTATTTATACTATACTGGTTTGTGATAAATCAGAATGTCAAGCTTCAAAATTTGCTGATCGTTGTAGCAAGTTATGTCTTCTACGGATGGTGGGACTGGCGTTTTTTATCTTTAATTCTTTTCAGCACATTAGTGGATTACACAGTGGGCATGAAATTGAAAGATGAGACGCGAAGTTCGAGACGAACTATTTTACTTTGGATTAGTATTTGTGTAAATTTAGGTTTCTTAGGTGTTTTTAAGTATTACAATTTTTTTCTTGATAATTTTGTTACAGCATTTAGATTTTTCGGAAGCGAGTTTAACATGAGTAGTTTGAATATAATACTTCCGGTAGGAATAAGTTTTTATACATTTCAAACCTTGAGTTACACTATTGATGTTTATAAAAAGAAACTTGAACCTACAAAGGATTTTGTTGCTTTTGCAGCTTTTGTAAGTTTCTTTCCACAATTGGTAGCGGGTCCTATTGAAAGAGCAACCAATTTACTACCTCAGTTTTATAAAAAAAGGACCTTCAATTATAATAAAGCTGTTGATGGCTTAAAACAAATCTTATGGGGTATGTTTAAAAAGGTGGTTATTGCAGATAATTCGGCGCAAATTGCAAATGAAATATTTAATAATTCAGGAGATTATTCAGGAAGTACCCTCTTCATTGGAGCGCTGTTCTTTGCGTTCCAGATTTATGGCGATTTTTCAGGATACTCTGATATAGCCATTGGTACATCTAGACTATTTGGATTCGATTTGATGAAGAACTTTGCCTTTCCATATTTTTCAAGAGATATTGCCGAGTTTTGGCGTAGATGGCATATTTCTTTATCAACTTGGTTTAGGGATTATTTATATATCCCCTTGGGCGGAAGTAAAGGGGGAACCTGGAAAAAGGTTCGTAACACTTTTATCATTTTTGTTGTCAGCGGATTTTGGCATGGAGCGAATTGGACTTTTGTTGTATGGGGAGTTTTGAATGCTATTTATTTTCTTCCCTTACTACTAGCCAAGAAAAACAGACAAAATATTGAAGTGGTAGCCGAGGGCAAATTGCTGCCAGGTTTGAACGATGTCTTTAAAATGCTGACAACATTTGGTTTAACACTTATAGCCTGGGTCTTTTTTAGAGCTAGAGATATTGGACATGCCTTTGATTATTTAGCTGAAATGTTCTCTTCCTCCTTTTTTATGAGTGTGAATTTTGAAGGTCAGGAGAATCTGATGAATATGACTTATGTACTGATCTTTTTTATAGTCATTGAATGGCTAGGAAGAGATCAGGAACACGCAATAGCTCGATTAGGTCAAAATTTAAAACGACCTATTAGATGGGCAATTTATTATGGAATACTTCTTTTGATGTTTTATATGAGAGGTGCCCAGCAAGAGTTTATTTACTTTCAGTTTTAGTGATTTGAAACGAACAAGCGAATTTAATTTAGAATTAATAGAGTACTGATTTGAGAAAATTTATAGTTAAAACAGTCATCTTTTTTGTTGTATTTGGGCTGCTTTTTTTTGTTGGAATTATGTTGCCTGCGACGCCTGCTTCAAAGAATAACATGATCGCTTATAAGACGGAAAAAGATTCTTTATTGATGCATGTTGCTACTCCGAGAATTGTGTTTGTCGGAGGCTCAAATCTAGTTTTTGGATTGGATAGTGAAAAAGTGAAAAGTGAATTAGGGCTAAACCCTATTAATGCAGCACTTGCTATAAATTTCGGTCTGGTTTATATGATGGATGATGTCATACCGAGGTTAAAAGAAGGAGATATTGTGGTTCTTGCGCCCGAATACCAACATTATTTTGGGAAACAAGCGTATGGAGGAAATGATTTGTTAAGGTTATTGATGGATGTACAACCTTCAGGATTCTCTGTTTTGAGAAAGGAGCATATTCCTAACCTTATCAAAGGAATTCCAATTTATTTTCAATCGAAGTTTATTTACAGTCAATATTTTTACGAAAAAGAAAAGGACGTTTACGGACGTCATATATTTAATGAATATGGAGACTCAAATTTTCATTGGAATTTAGAGACAAGGGGATTTCCGGAAGTTCATCCAATCCGCGGTCAATTTAATTACGAGCTTATTAACGAGATAAAAGCATTTGATAAAGTAATTGAGGCGCTTGGAGGTTCTTTGTTTGTAACCTATCCGGGTTGTGATATGCATTCTCTTGAAACAATAAAGGCACAAGTGGGTCAGGTGAAGAAAGAATTGGAGGCATCTGGTCTTCAGATACTTGGAGATCCAGACCGATATGCTATGGAAAGCGACATGATGTTTGATCAAATATATCATCTGTCTAAAAAAGGAGTTGATAGAAGAACGAACTTACTTATTGAAGATCTTAATCAAAATAAAATATTCTCACAATAGAAGTTTTTGTATTTATTGAGATGGTTAAACTTTCAGACATATTTGTTCAACATTTGTATAGGATCTTTTTATCTTTTCGATTTTTAAAAAGAAAACTTCCTGTAAACCCGTTTTCTATTTTGAAGAAATTAGAGAGGAGTCAATATTTTGATCGGACAATAATTGAGGCTAATCAATTAGAAAGGCTAAATATTTTGACAAAAAAAGCACAGAATCAAACCTTGTTTTACAAGAATAAGATAAATGGAAATCACGTGACTTATAAAAGTTTAGATGATTTCAATAATTCTTCTCATGTTTTGACAAAATGCCAAATTGTTAATAATAGTGATTTTTTGACCAATGAGAAAAATGGTAGTAATTATATTCATTGTACTAGCGGTTCCACAGGAACACCGTTGAAAATTGTTATTTCGGGATTAGCGGAATCTTTCCGATTTGCGGCAAAAATGAGATTTCATAAATGGTGGGGTGTTCATTTTTTTGAAAAGAATATATTGGTCTGGAGGATAAAAGGAAAAGATGATAACTCCCTCTCTTTTATCAACAAATTGATAATGATGTTTAAAAACAGGCTTGATATAGATGTTTTTAACCTGAATGATAAGACCATTCATAATTATGTGAAAAAAATCAATGGTTTTAATGCAAAATTTATTAGAGGGTATAAGTCAGGCCTTTTTGAACTTGCCACTTTAATAGATAGAAATAATCTAAGAATCGAATCAGACTCGCTTAAAGTTGCCATTGTAACATCTGAGATGTTATTGGAAGAAGAAAGGGAGTTTATTCAAAAAATTTTCAATTGTAAAGTGGCCAATGAATACGGATCCGCTGAAAGCGGGTTTTACGCAGCAGAATGCGAAAAGGGATCAATGCATATCAATGAAGAAATAGTGTATATTCATGTGGATGAGGACAACAATGCTTATGTTACTGAGTTGTATAACGATAGAATGCCCTTAATTAATTATAGAAATGAAGATCAGTTAGTAATTTCACAAGACTTCTGTTCTTGTGGTAGAACTTCCAGAATTATTAAGGAAATTAAAGGAAGAAATTCTGATGTTATAAAATGTCAGGATGGTACCGTAAAAAGTGCCACGATATTTCCGTTCATTATTCGGGATGCACTAAACGAATCGTTTGATGGAGCTATATACCAGTTTAGATTTGTTCAAAAGGCGGATGATCAATTTGAACTTGATTTGGTAAAAGGACCCAAGTATAGTGAAGTCATGTCCTCATTAATAAAATTATACTTTCATAAAGAAATTGGTGATGATATTTCTTTTAAGATAAATATTGTCTCTTATATTGAGCGAGAGCCTAGTGGTAAAAGAAAATTTTTTGTAAAAAAAGCAGATTAGAATATAAACATAAGAATGAAGTTAACTTGTTACAACTCCTTAATATGTTTTACCCATGTTTAAATATTTTCTATTTTCACATGCAAGATTTTATGAATAAATAATAAAACATAAGTTACTTTTCCCCTCAAAATAAAATGATATAAAGCTATTATATTGTTTTAAATTTATTGGTGGGAAATTCTTAGCAATTAGATGATGCTAGCTATAATAGAAAAAGGAATGACCCAGATACAACCTGTTTTTAGTAAGATTGATCTTATTATAAAGAGTAGTGCTGTGCCTAATTTTTTTAGGATAGCTCTTTTTGGTATAATGTTTTTAATTCAAAGTATCTCTTTCTCGCAGGTTACATCAGGACCAATAACTTTTTATACAATCCCTTTAGATAAACAGCTTGTTGCCAGAGATCTTAAGAACAAAGGAAAGGTAGTCTTCTCAGGATATGTTGATAATAGTCCAGAGTACCAAACCATCAAAATCACTGTCAGGAAATTAGAAGATGGATCGTATAGTAAGGAGTATAGTGATGCATTGATATATACTGTAGGATCAGCTTCCTTTTCAATTGAGACGGAAATTGATGCTGAATTTTCGAATCATTATTTTGAAATCGAATTAATTAAAGGAGGCAATAGTACTACAATTGATCTGCCTGTTGGTTATGGAAATGATATAGTGGCCGGAGATGTTTTTATTATCCAGGGACAATCTAATGCGGAAGCTAGACTGTATGATGGTTCAGCCTCAACAGAAGAAAATAATTTTATTAGAGTATATGCCAGTGGAACTCAATTTTATGAAGAGAGTGCGACTACATCAAATAATGATAATGACTTAGTATCAAACAACAAATGGTATGTGGCAGATGCTGATGGAGGTCGAGAGGATAATGGGAATATTGGACAATGGGGCGCTAGATTAGCAAATAGAATAAGATTAGATCAAGGTGTTCCAATAGCGGTTTTTAATGGTGCTAGAGGAGGTAAGCCGATACAATACTTTTTGGAAAACAATAGCGGTTCAGGTGAACTTACTCCAGTAACAAATAATTATTTTAGGTTAAAATACCGTCTTGAAAAGACAGGTTTGTCTAATGATGTGAAAGCGATTTTCTGGTCACAGGGCGAAAATACAAGTAGTAGCTTATCCAATTATTATAATCAGTTTTTATCCTTAGTTGATAGTTGGATAGGTAATGGGTCTGGTGATTTCCCAAATATTGAATTTATTTATATCTTTCAAACGATCAATGGGTGTAATTATCCCGATAATATGCCTAAAATAATGTATTCAAAGGAGGCTCAAAGATTGTTGTCAAATGATTTCACGAATATTAAAGTTATTAATGTTGATGGCTTATCTCAATATAACGATAATGGCAATTTTTGCCATTTTTCCTATATAAATGGATATAAAGATTTTGCCGACAGAATATTTCCTTTTGTCAAATATGACTTTTATATGGGTGATAATAGTTTATTACCTGATTTGTTCAAGTCTCCAGATATTGTAAAAATTTATCTAGAAGATGATGTAACGCTTGTCATTGAAACTGATCAAAATTTATTTGTAGCAGATGCAGATGAAGCCTTAAAAACATTTGAACTAGAGAATGCGAATGGTGCAACTATTTTGGATTTAAAAATTTCAAACAAGAGTATTTTTCTCACCTTATCTAATTACCCAGGGGAATCTGCGACCATATCAAATTTAGGTGCCTTACCTGGTGTTAATTCAAATTTAATTAAAAACACCTCTTCAGCAGGACCCGAATTACTTTCCTTTTATCAATATCCAATTGATTTTTCAGGGATTACAATATGGGAGCCAAGTTGGACTAACGGGAATCCAAATTCAAACATGAATGCTATTATTGCAGGGGATTTTAATTTGGTGAATTCTAATTTTAATGCGAAAAATTTAAAAATCAATACTGGTGCTGTATTTAATTTTGATAATAATACAACAAGGACCATAAATCTAAAAGGAGATTTAAATGTAGAAGGTAGTATGATAGTTGGTGATACCGAATCTTTGATCATTGATGATCCGAATGCTAATGTTGTTGTTACTGGAAGTTTTACTAAAAAGGAAAAGACCTCATTGCTCAATAGTAATTTTAGCGTTACATACTGGTCTTCTCCGGTTAATGGATTACAACTTAATGAAGCTTTTGCAAATGAAGGTGTTGATCCAAATAGAATATTTCACTATGTTCCAGATGAATTGAATCCTATTTATATAGGTCCAAATTTAATAAAATATAGACATTGGTTTAAAGCCACAGGTTTAATGAATCCTGGTAAGGGCTACTCAGTTGATGGACCGGATGATGCGGGTTACCCAAAGACAGTTGAATATTACTTTTCCGGTTTACCAAACTTTGAAGACATAGATGTATCTATATCCACTTTCCCATATATTGACGATTCGGATCTCACAAACCTTTTGGGAAACCCTTTTCCATCTGCGATTGACGCAGATGCTTTGATCGATTTGAATATTTCAAAATTTGATGGGACACTTTATTTTTGGACCCATGCTTCAAATTATGTTTCTGGAGAATATGAAGACGATTATATAACCTATACCAAAGCAGGATCTAATAGTAGTGAAATTCCAAATCCCTATTATATTGCCTCAGGTCAAGGTTTTATGATTCTTGCAAACGAAGGTAGTTCTACTTTTAGATTTGAAAACAATATTATGCAAGGTGGTCAAAACGACACCTTTTTTAAATCCAATTCAAAGACTAAAAATGACAAAGAAAAAGAAAGAGACAGGATCTGGCTTGAGATAGCCAATGACAAGAATATTAAGAAACAAATTCTTATTGGATTTGAAAAAGCGGCAACAGATGAGCTTGATACCGGATATGATGGAAAATTGATTAACCGAGAAATTCCTTTGACGTTCTATTCCTTGATTGGTGATGAAAAATATGCTGTACAAAGTCTTGGACAATTGCGTGGATCTAAAAATATTAAGATAGGATTTGATGCCAAACAAGTTGGTCAATACCATATTGGAATCTCGAGGTTAGAAGGTCAGCTTCGTGATGAAAAAATATTGCTTTTAGATAGGAAACTCAAAGTTTTTCATGATCTAAAGGAATCGGATTATTACTTTAAAGAGAATCAACAAGGGGAATTTAAGGATAGGTTTAGGTTATATTTTGGAGTTAAAAAGGAATTCGAAAATAATTCACATGTTGAAGATAAGATCACTATTAAGCAGGAGGATGAGCAGTTAATAGTTAAAGCCACTAATACAATTGTTGACCTGCGAGTGTATGATATTATGGGTAATATTTTAATCAAAAGAAAAGCTAATTTAAAAGAAATTAATATCAATATTAGCAAGGTGAAAAAAGGATCAATCCTTATCATAAACATGAACATAATAGGTGGAAAAAGAGTTTCTAAAAAAATTGTGATTAATTAATAATTAGTAAGAGGCCGACAATGGATTTTACAGTAAAAAAATACAAGGAGCTACTTGAAGCTCTTTTAGAGCAAAAATATTCGTTTCAAACTTTTGACGACTACTTGAAAGACCCAAATGACAGGGTTGTTATGCTTCGTCATGATGTTGATGATTTACCAAGTCATTCTTTAAGATTTGCAAAGATTCAGCATAACCTGGGTATCCAAGGCGTTTATTATTTCAGGGCTGTTCCTCAAAGTTGGAACGAGAAGATTATTAAAAAAATAGCATCACTCGGTCATGAAGTTGGCTATCATTATGAAACAATGGATACTGCAGATGGAAATTTGGTTAAAGCCTGGGATCAATTTAAACAACATCTTGAGGCCCTAAGAAAATTGGTTCCCGTATCAACAATCTGCATGCATGGTAGCCCAAGATCCAAGTTTGATAATAAGGAGTTATGGATGAAATATGGTTATAAGGCTTTGGATCTTATTGGAGAACCTTATTATGATATTGATTTTGACAAAGTTTTGTACTTGACTGATACAGGACGAAGGTGGGATGGACATAAAGTAAGCGTGAGAGATAAAGTAAAATCAAAATATGACCATAGTTTTCATTCAACTGATGATATTATTTCCGCATTAAACAGGTCCGGTTTGCCTGACCAAATCATGTTTAATTTCCATCCCCAACGATGGCATAATAACAATTGGCATTGGGCAGAGGAATATGTTATTCAAAATGCAAAAAATATGGTTAAAAGAATCTTCTTTGTTTCAAGATAGAAGAGCAATTTTTTTTCAGCCCTCGATTAATATTGATCAATCCAATTATTCGTTAAAAATAGGGGATTAATCAGCAGAAAAGAATAAAATATTTTCTTTTTTTTAAAAAAAAAATGTATATTTACCAACTAGAAAAAGAGATTAAATAATCTATTCAATTTTATCAACCCCTCATGATGAAAATTGGCTCTCGATTCATATTGCAATTCACCAAATTTATTTTAGGGGTTATAGTTTTGAATTTAATACAGGAAAGATTTGTCCTTAAGGAGGAATATTTCATGTCAATCCCCTAAAATAATTGCTATGATAACAAAATTACAAAAACCTATTTTTTTTGATGATTTAAATGGCCGAAGCTATCGCAGTAACTTCTTCGGACCGGTTAAAAAATCAATGAGAGGCCCTCAGACCAAGAAATTTTTCACTAAAGATGAGAAAATTCGAATCATTATGGATGGGCAGAGTAATGTTATTCCAATCGAGGAATTGTGTAGGAATGAAGGAATTGCAGTTAGCACATTTAATTTGTGGACTAAAGAGTTTTTGTCTGCTCCTGCTGTTAAGCAACAGAAGGAAACAGAAGGCATAACGGAGAATCATAAGTTTCGCGTAGTGATTGAAGGAAAGTCAGGTGAAACCAGTGTCGCAGAAATATGCAGGCGAGAAAATATTACTCAAGAAACATTTTTAAATTGGTGTGAAGATTTCTTATTGTTAAGAAATAGAAATTCGATTATTCACAAATTGAATAATCCTGTTTATCAAAAAAACAGAGAATTAATATCTAATGTTTCTAGCCTAGAGGTGGTTAAATATTGCGAGAATTACGTAGATATTTGCTCCGCTGATTCTTTAGTTATTTTAAAGCATAACAGTAGACGTTTGGAAAGAGTACATGAGCTCAACAATTTGGTAAGTCTGCAAAAATTAAATGACGTAAGATTTATCAATAAATATTTGGAAAAGGTTAATTCCAAGATTGAAAATGGAGGAGTAATGGTTGGTTGCTTTGAAACGTTTACTGCGAGAAGAGAGAGGATAGCTCTAAACAAAATTCCTGTTCTTGGAAGTATTTATTTTGCAACAGAATTTTTGATAAAGCGAATTTTCCCTAAAGTGTCATTGACTAAGAAATATTACTTTGATATTACCAAAGGGAATGATAGATTGCTTTCTAAAGCAGAAGGTTTAGGACGCTTGGTAAGTTGTGGATTCAGGATCATGGATTATAAAACTATAGACGGTTTATTATATTTCGTCGTAAAGAAAGTTAGAGAACCTTATTTTGATGAGAATCCGAGTTATGGACCTGTATACAAAATGCCACGATTGGGTAAAAATGGAAAAATTATCGGAGTTTATAAGTTCCGAACCATGCATCCTTATAGTGAATATTTGCAGGATTATATGGTAAATGCATACGGTTATGCAAAAACTGGTAAACCGGCTAATGATTTTAGAATCCCTAAATGGGGTAAATTTATGAGAAAGTTTTGGCTAGACGAGGTTCCACAGTTATATAATGTTTTGAAAGGTGAATTAAAACTGGTAGGGGTAAGACCCGTTTCTGAAAGGTATTTTCAAGATATTCCCAGGGAAATGCAGAAATTGAGGTTGACGCAAATTCCTGGTTGCATACCTCCTTATGTGGCACTGAATAGAGATGGTAACGTCATGAGTGTTCTCCAATCTGAAAAAGAGTATTTGGAAGAAAAAATCAGAAATCCGTATACAACTGATATGAGGTATTTTTTTAGTGCAATCTTTAACATTGTCTTTAAGCATAAAAGAAGTGCTTAGTGAAATTAATATAAAAATTAAGGAATCCTTAAGGGGTTCTTTTTTTTTGTTATTCAGTGGATGTCATTTGTTTATTTCAGAATGGTTATGTGAAATTCTTTTTTTGGATGCTGAAATGATGATAAAAAAAAGATCTTATTAAAAATGCGTCAATAATTGTCATAAATAGCACTCCTTATCACAATTTTATTAATTTTATACGTTATTTACACATAGTTAGGAGGGTAATTAAATTAGATATATGAATTTCGGACGTTTTTCAGATAAAAGTTTTGATAATACCAAAAACTTTAAACAAGTTCTTGAGAAGTATGCGTCTCACTATAAGTGGTTTATCTTTAGTGTTTTGTTTTTTGGTATTGTGACTTTTATTACGGTGCGAACCTTGACACCAAAATTTTATATTAGTGCATCAATTTTGATAAAGGAGATTGAGGAGGGAAAATCTATTTCAGATTTATCTTCGTTTGAAGATTTAGGCCTCTTTGGCAGTGAAGACAGGACTTTGGAAAATGAAATTCAAATTTTAAAGTCAAGAAATTTAATGCAGAATGTAGTACGTGAATTAAAGTTGAACGTTCTTTATTTCATTGAAGATTCACCATATGATAAGGAACAATATCCTAACTTCCCTATACTTGTAAATATTGGTTCAAGTAATTTTCCTGAGGATGAGATAAAAACTGAATTTAAAATCAAGGTTTTATCAGCAACTAAATTGAAGTTTACTGATTTTGACGGAAATTCTGTTAGTGGAAAACTGTTTGGTGAAAAATTCCAGGCAAATTTAGGCAATGATGATTTTATAAATGAAAGCAGGATAAGTATTGATCTAAATCCAAATTTTGAAGGTGAACTTATTGGTGAAACAATAATTGTAAAAATGTTTCCTGTAGACAGAGCAGTAGATTATTTTATGACTAATATTTCTATTAAGCCAATTAATGAAAAATTATCCCGTGTATTAAATATTTCCCTAGAAGAATCAATAAAGGAAAAAGGCATCGCCATTATTAACAATCTAATTGAACAATATAATGCTGATGGAATGAATGATAAGAATATGGTAGCTCAGGCCACAACAGACTTTTTGGATTTGAGATTGGAATTGATTTCAAATGAATTAGTCGCTATTGAAGGAACAGCTGAACAGTTTAAGTCTAAGAATCAAATGCTTGATTCTGAGAAAGGGGCTAACTATTACCTTGAATCGTCTTCCTTGAATGAAAGAGAATTGGTGGCTGCGAATACACAGCTACAATTGATCGGGTATATGCTTGAAGAGTTGGAGAAACGAGATAGAAGTGAACTTTTGCCTGGAAATATAGGCTTATCGGATGTTGGCATTATTAATTTAATTTCAGAATATAACGAGCTCGTTTTGCAACGCAATAGAGTGCTGAAAAGTTCCAGTGTTCGCAATCCTATCATTGTTGGTATAGATTCTCAGCTTGAAGTCTTAAAAAAGAATCTCAATAGCAGTTTAAGATCCTTAAAATCTTCATCAGACATTCGGATTAATGCGCTGAATACCCAAGGTGGAAAAATTAGCTCCAGAATTGCATCTGTTCCAAAAACAGAAAGAGAATATAAGGACATTGTTCGCCAACAGGAGACTAAAAATACACTTTATCTATTTTTATTGCAGAAAAGAGAGGAATCTATTCTCTCTAATGCCGTTCGGGTTGAAAAAGCCAAAGTTATTGATAGAGCCTATAGCAATGGACTTCCGGTTTATCCTAAGAAAGTCATACTATATCTAGCGTCTGTATTATTCGGATTATTCTTACCGGTTGGAGTTATCTATATTAAAGATCTATTGGACACAAAGGTCCATGATGAAAAAGACATAACTAAATTGGGGATTCCATATTTGGGAGACATACCGTTAACATCCGCTAAAAAAGAATATTTTATTAAAGATATTGATAATTCAAATATTGCGGAGGCCTTTCGATATATTCGTACAAATATCAACTTTATGCTTGATAATAAAGAGTCTTGTAAAACTGTTTTTGTAACTTCAACTCAAAGCGAAGAAGGGAAGACTTTTACTGCTATTAATTTAGCTTCTTCTTTAGCCATCTCAGGAAAAAAGACCTTATTAATTGGAATGGATTTGAGAGCTCCAAAAATTAATAAATATTTGGATCTAGAAGATTTACTGGGTGTAACAAATTATATCAAGAATGAAAATTTATCTCTGAACGAAATCACGGAAAAGTATACTACAATACACAACTTAAATTTGATTAATTCTGGTGACGTGCCTCCAAATCCAGTAGAGCTCCTTATGAGTAAAAGAATTAGCCATCTTTTTAAAGAAGCGAAGGAAAAATATGATTATATTATAGTTGATACGGCACCTGTAGGGTTGGTCACGGATACCATGCAAATAAGCAAGTATGCCGATTTAACCATTTATGTTGTTAAATCTAATTTCTTAGACAAAAGAATGTTACACATTCCAGAGAAATTATTTCATGAGAAAAAACTAGAGAACATGGCGATGCTGATCAATGGTACCGATCACAGGAGAGGCGCGTATGGATATGGCTACGGATATGGAAAAAACAAAAACAAAAATATCTTTAAAAAATATGCCACGAAAATGGGATTTTGATTTGTATTGATATGTAAAAATCATTAGAATCTAAAAAAGGAAGCGAAATGGTAAATGCTGGCTTCCTTTTGCTATTCTTAACCAATAAAAATGGCAGTTTAAAAGATTTTTTGTATTTTTCCAGTAAGATATTTGCTATGATATTTTAAACTAGAATAATTGCTTTAGATTAGTGTTAATAAATTCATTTAAATTCATTTAAATTGATTTAAATGGTTATTAATTTATTTATATTTGTCTAATATTCTGAAATTATTAAATTTTAATTCTATATGATGAAAAAGTTACTCATAATTCTATTAATTGTCTTCTCCTCTTCTATTACTTTTGGTCAGGAAATCACGATGACCACAGCTTCTTCAAGTGCCACCTGGTCTCCAAGAAGTATTGCTAATTCTGGAGCGGACCTTGTATGGGAAGCCAGTAATGCCCTTATTGGAACATTAACTCAAACTGCAAATGTTCCTGTATTTGATTTCAGTGCGAACGATGGAAGCCCGATTTCCATATCAATTACTAGCGCTGATGGTTTTTCAGGATTAACTAGGTTTCAGGTGTATACTTTAGAAGTGACTGCAATTGATCTGACTGATGCAACACAACTTGAAAATATTCACATAGGCAACAATCAGATTTCTACGTTAGATATCAGTACTCTGACTAATTTGCAATTGTTAAGAGCTGGAACCAATAATTTATCGTCTCTGAATATAATCAACAACCCGTTACTTACCAGATTAGAGTTGGCTAGTAATTTATTGACTTCTCCGGTTCTTGATGCTTTACTTATTCAAGTTGATGCCTTTGATGAAACTGATGGTATTCTAACCCTTTCAGGAAATCAAGGTCTGACCCTGGCTGTAGAGTCAAATTACAATAGTTTAATTGATAAAGGGTGGGCGATTGACGTACCTGTTCCAGGGCCGCCGATTACTGCGACAATTACAATGACCACTACTAGTTCAAGTAACGCCTGGTCGCCAAGAAGTATAACAAATACAGGAAATGCATTCACATGGGAAGCAACAAATGCATTGATTGGAACTCAGGTTCAAATTGCGAATATTCCAACATTTGATTTTAGTGCAAATGATGGCAGCCCTATCAATATAACGGTTACAAGTAATGACGGATTTACAGGACTTACCAGATTTCAGGCATATACTCTTAATCTTACTTCACTTGATTTGACCCAAGCCACTCTATTAGAAAATATTCATGTTGGTAACAACCAACTATCATCTTTAGACATTTCAACACTCCCAAATTTGAATTTATTTAGAATTGGAACTAATTTATTTACAGATTTGGATATTACGAATAATCCATTATTAACAAGAGTCGAAATTGCGGCCAACCTTTTGACGTCGAATACCTTGGACGGAATTGTTAATCAACTAGATGCCTTTGGTCAAACCGGAGGGATTCTTACAGTTTCTGGAAATCAGGGAATCACCGAAAATGCACAGCCTGGTTATGACAACCTAATTAATGACGGATGGAGTATTGATGTTCCTGCTCCAGGACCTCCTGTTATTGCGACTATGTCAATTACTACAACTTCCACCAGTAATGCCTGGTCACCAAGAAGTGTTACAAATACTGGTAATGCCTTTGTTTGGGAAGCTACTAATGCAGTTATTGGTACACTGACTCAAACAGCC